>NZ_JAUUTZ010000001.1 GCF_030678915.1 Paracoccus wurundjeri
TCACCTCCGCCCCTTCTCCCGCTCTCCATTTCCGCCCTACTCCCGACTCGCAAGCCCCCCCCCCCCCGCCCCCCCCCCCCCCCCCCCCCCCCCCCCCCCCCCCCCCCCCCCCCCCCCCCCCCCCCCTGTTGGTACGCCACTGGTTCAAGGGACCAGCCGGCGACGGGCAGCGCCCCCGTCATCATGGGTCGATCGTTTCATTACAAATCCGGCAGATGGCCCGGCCAATTGGTTTCCTCGTGCCACGCTTGTCCCAGTCGGAGAATTGCAGCATCGCTTCCCGTCGCTCCGGCCAGTTGCATTCCCATCGGCAGGCCGTTCGCGCCAAAGCCTACCGGCACTGACAGGCAAGGCAATCCGGCAAGGCTGACCGGCACAACGATTTCCATCCAGCGGTGATAGGTGTCGGCAGGTTTGCCGCCCACCTCCTGCGGCCAGCGCCATTCGGCGGGGAAGGGCCAGACCTGCGCGGTCGGCAGTGCGATGATGTCTACCTCCTCGAATAACCGTGCCGCACGGCGATACCATTCGCTGCGGATCGCGCTTGCCTCGTAAACCTGCGAGGCGGAGAGGCTCAGGCCCTGCGCGATTTCCCATATCGCTTCCGGCTTCATCAGGGCGCGTTTATCAGGATCGTCATACAGGGCGCGTTTTCCTCCGGCTATCTGAAAGGCGCGCAGTGTCATCCAGCTTTCCCACAGTTTTTCCCCGGGGAAGGGCGGTGAAAGGGGGATGATTTCGCATCCCAATCCTTCCATCTGCGTCAACGCGGCTTCACAAAGCGGCAGGATTCCCTCTTCGCAGGGATAAGCGCCACCCCAATCGCCCAACCAGCCGATTCTGGTGCCTTTGGCCGGGGCATCAAGCGCGGCTGCGAAATCCTCGCCCGGGCGGCCGAATGGCAGGGCGGGATGAGGGCCGGCCATGATCGATAGAAGATGCGCGAGATCACGCGGGCTGCGGGCCATTGGCCCCAATGTCGCCATGGTTGCCATGAAGCTGTCGCCTATGGGCTCGCCGGGCACAAGCCCCCAGCTTGGCCGGAAACCGTAGACGTTACAGAAACCTGCCGGATTGCGCAGGCTGCCCATCATATCCGATCCATCGGCGACCGGCACCATCCGTGCCGCCAAAGCCGCCGCCGCGCCACCCGACGAGCCCCCGGCACTGCGATCGGGGGCATAGGGGTTGCGCGTGACGCCGAAGACCTCGTTGAAACTATGTGAGCCAAGACCCCATTCGGGCGTATTGGTCTTGCCGATGAAAATCGCCCCCGCCTCGCGCATTCGGGCCACGATTACATGGTCTTCCGTCGGCATGTGGTCGCGATAGATGGGCGAGCCCCATGTGGTGCGGATACCCTGAACCGCCGCGAGGTCCTTGACTGCTATGGGCAATCCATGCAGCCAACCCTTGCGGGGCGAACGGTCGGCCTCTCTTGCCTCGGCCAGCAATTCGTCGTGATCCCGAAGGCTGATAATGGCATTGATCCGGGAATTGGTGTCCGCGATCCGGTCCAGATGGGCCTGCATGATCTCTTCCGCAGTCAATTGGCCCGCGATCATGGCGCGGGTCAGAGTGTCGGCGTCCATATGGATTGGATTGCTCATCGGTTCCGGGCTTTCGTCTTGGCGGTTACGGGGGTTAAGCGGGTGCAGGCGAAGAGGCGGAATGCCTTGGCCTCAGCGGACATGCTCGCCTCGGGTTTCCGCATATCGGCCTTCATCCTGCACAGATCTGCTGTAGCGCCAGCCATTGCGGATCGGTCAGCAGTGCCTTCCGTGGCGGTGAATCGCGATAAGGATCCTCTTTGATCAGGTCCAGAACCGATGCGCCGGTGGGATCAAGGCTGTGCGCATAGGGCGCGCTTGGAATTCCCTTTTCCCTGAATGCCTTCAGCAGGCCGTCTCGATCCGCGGGCGGAGCCGGTTGTTGAAGAAGCGTTTCTCCGTATCCATGCATGGCCTTTTCGGGCAGCGTACCAAGCGTCAGCAATTGCAGAACCGCTCTGGTACCGGCATATTCCAATGCATTCAGCAAAAGCTCCTTATCCGAAACCGCCATTTCCGCGGCCATCAGATGCCCTGCCGCCGCCGCCGGTCCGGGGGCGGTCAGCAGGACGTCATTGCCAAGCACATACAGATTGCCCGGAAGGCGACGCGCGCCATTGACCGGAGAGGGAACAACCCGGATCTTCGCATCCTCGGCGATCAGCTTTGGCGCGATCCAATCCAGAACGGCCTGACCCGAATGACGTTCGCAGACGGCTCCGGTGCTGCGGGAGATATCGGTCAGAATGGCATTCCCAACGGCAAATGCCTGTGCCGGAGGGGCGATATTCGCCGCATGGCGCGTCAGTGCATCGGGCAGCCAGACGACCGCTGCGGCGGCCATGGCCAATGCCGTCAGCAATGTAAGTCCGCCCCTGAGCCGCCCGGGATGGGCCTGCCGTGCCAGAACCGCGCGCTGAACGCGATCTATGGCTTCGATCATCAGCGGATCGTCCACTTCCAGCGTTTCATCCGGTCCATCGGCGCGGGGGCTGTAGATCGCGGGCAGTTTGCCCGGATTGACTCGGGTCACTGCGGGCAGGGACCAATGCGACAGGGGGCGCTCCGATTTCGGGTCCGAAAGCGTCAGCGTGGCTTCTCCGACAGAGACGATTACCTCACGAAGCCGCGCCTCGGGCGTCTCGCGCCACGAGCCTTGCGCCTCAAGGCGTTCGAATTGCGTCAGCGCCGTCATGGTTTTGGAATTTACCCATCGTTTTCAACGACCATAGCGCGGCTACAGGGCTGGTCAATGCTTGCCGTCAGAATGCCGTGCGGCATCGTGGCAAACAGCTTCGATATTGTATCTGTCCGGGTCCAGGATGAAAGCGGCGTAATAATGCGGATGATATCGCACCCGCAGTCCCGGCGCGCCGTTATCTTCCCCTCCGGCAGCAACGGCTTCGGCGTGGAAGGCATCGACATCGGCATGTGTTTCGGCAGCAAAGGCGAAATGCACCAGTTCGGGCCGCGGCGTGCCGGGGGCGATCCAGAACTCGCCATCCGGATCGCGGGATCGGAGCGCGCCTGCCACCACTCCGAAACCGACGCCCTCCGCACGGTCGATCGTCATCCTGTAACCCAACGGTGCCAATGCCCTTGCATAAAAACGCTTGCTTTGGGCCAGGTCAGAGACTGTTATGCAAAGATGATCCAGCATGATTATCCGCGCCTGCCATCACCGGCCACGGCAATCGGGAACGATATTGCCGACCGCCGCGACGATTTGAACTGATAATACGAAGCGTACAGGAAAACGGGATGGGCAGCGGCGCCCACGGATATCAGTCCGCCGCTTCCGGCACCCGCATTCCCTTTTCTCGCGCCAGAATCCGCATCCGATCCTGAAGTTTCTCGAATGCGCGGACTTCGATCTGGCGTATGCGTTCGCGCGAAACGTTGTAGCGGGAAGAAAGATCCTCCAGCGTCATCGGGTCGTCGCGCAGGCGCCGCTCCATCAGGATATCCTTTTCCCGGTCGTTCAGTACGCTCATGGCTTCGATCAGCATCTGACGGCGCGTGCCGAGTTCTTCGGTTTCGGCATAGGCTTCGGCCTGATTGGCGTCCTCGTCTTCCAGCCAGTCCTGCCATTGCGCCGTGGAATCGCCATCCGCCGATCCCACCGTCGCATTGAGCGAGGCATCGCCGCCCGACAGGCGGCGATTCATCTGGGTCACTTCGTCCTCGGTGACGTTCAGGTCGTTGGCGATCCGGGCGACATGTTCGGGACGCAGATCACCCTCTTCCAGGGCGCCGATACGGGATTTGGCCTTGCGCAGATTGAAGAACAGCTTCTTTTGCGCACTGGTCGTGCCCATCTTGACCAGCGACCATGACCGCAGGATGTATTCTTGGATCGACGCGCGGATCCACCACATCGCATAGGTCGCCAGCCGGAAACCTTTTTCCGGATCAAAGCGTTTGACGGCCTGCATCAAACCCACATTCGCTTCCGAAATCACCTCGGCCTGTGGCAGACCATAGCCGCGGTATCCCATCGCGATCTTGGCGGCCAGACGCAGATGGCTGGTCACCAGCTTATGCGCGGCCTCTGAATCTTCGTGATCGGCCCATGCTTTGGCCAGCATATATTCCTCTTCGGGTTCCAGCAGCGGGAATTTGCGGATCTCCTGAAGATAACGGTTCAGGCCCTGCTCGGGACTGGGGGCGGGTAGATTTGCATAATTAGCCATAATCAAAGGCCTTTCGCGGAGGTAAACATAACGCAGAAATCACGGTTACGGTTCCGTGAGCGGAGGCTGCGCTTGCCCGCCAAGGGGCGAATTGGGCTGGAGGATAACTGTCCGGACTCTCTGGAATGATAACGTGGGAATGGCTCACGTTCATGTCAAGACTTCGCGAGGCGCAGACCCGTCAGCAGGCGCTGCATGTCGTCGGGCAAGGGGCTTTCAAAGCTTAGCGATGCGCCGCTGACGGGGTGATCAAAGCCAAGAAACGCCGCGTGCAGCGCCTGTCGCGGGAAGGCTTTGACCGCCTCTCCGATCTCTCCCAGTGCCTTGACCGAGGCTTTCCGCGCACCACCATAGACCGGGTCACCGATCAGGCCCAGCCCGGCATGGGCCATATGGATGCGGATTTGATGGGTGCGGCCTGTCTCCAACCGGCATTCAATCAGCATCGCCGCCGGGGGTTTTCCAAAACTTTCCAGCATTCGCGCCCGCGTCACCGCGTGGCGGCCGCGGTCAAAATAAACCGCCTGTCGCTGTCGGTCCGTGGCGTGGCGCGCCAGACGGGAGGTGATCTTGAGAATGCCACCGGGCTCGAAACTGATGCCGGGGATCCCGCGCAGTCTTGGATCGGCGGCGTCGATTACGCCATGCGCAAGCGCCAGATATCGACGCTGTGCCGTATGTGCCTCGAACTGGGCGGCAAGACCGTGATGCGCACGGTCGGATTTGGCGACGACCAGCAGACCCGATGTGTCCTTGTCGATCCGGTGAACGATCCCCGGCCTGCGCTCTCCGCCGATCCCGGACAGGCTGTCGGCGCAATGGGCCAGCAGCGCGTTCACCAGCGTGCCCGAGGGCGAGCCCGGGGCAGGGTGCACAACCATTCCTGCGGGTTTGTCGATCACAAGCAGATCCGCGTCCTCATGGACGATATTCAGCGGGATGTTTTCGGGCCGCGTCTCGACGGGTTCCGGTTTGGGCAGGGCGATGCGGTATTCCTGCCCCTCGATCACCCGCGCCTTTCCGTCCCGCGCCACCCCTTCGGGGCCGCTGACCGCACCATCCGCGATCAGCCGTGCAAGGCGCGTGCGCGAAAGCGCCGCTTCCTCTGGCACTGCGAGCGCAAGGGCCTTATCAAGCCGCTCAGGCGGATTGGCCGGGATGGTGACGACAAGGTTCGACATGACCAAGGATGATAACGACTGGAAAGAGACAGCGAAAGCGGTACCAGAGCTGCGTTTCCTGAAAACGCTTGTCACCGCATTGTCGTTGGTGATGGGGCTTGGGATGGTGGCGATCGTGGCGCTGCTATGGATGCGGCTAGGGCAACCGGTGCTGCCCGAACTGCCCGAGAACATTACCTTGCCCGAAGGCGCAGGCGCCGATGCCGTCACCTTTGCCCGTGACTGGATCGTGGTCATCACCGATACGGGTGAGGTGCTGCTTTACGATCGCAACGGGGTGCTGCGAGATCAGGTTCAGTCGCGCTGACGCCCTGTTTCCAGCGCATCGAGTCGCGCCCTCAGTTCGGCATTCTCGGTGCGCGCCTTGATCGCCATTTCGCGCACGGCCTCGAATTCTTCGCGGGTGACGAAATCGCGATCGGCCAGCCAGCGGTCGATCCAGCCTTTCATGGCGGTTTCGGCCTCGGTCTTGGCCCCTTGAGCGACACCCATCGCATTTGTCATCAATTGCGAGACATCGTCGAAAAACTTGTTCTGTGCAGCCATTTAGCTTGTTCCTCTGCGTTGATTGCCCCCTATATGGGCTGCAATCCTCCGGGGTTCAATGTTGACACTGCGCCGGGCGGCGCTAGCGTGCGCCCGCAAAACCGGTCCAGAGGCAGCATGATCCCGTTTCCCGAGATATCACCCGAAATTTTCACAATTCAGCTTGGGGGACTGTCGCTCAGCCTTCGCTGGTATGCGCTGGCTTATCTGGCCGGGCTGCTGCTTGGCTGGCGGATCATGGTGCGCATGATGCGCGGACCCGCCATCTGGGGCGATCGGGCTCCGATGGACGGCGAGGCGGTGGATGACCTGCTGACATGGGTGATTCTGGGCGTGATCCTGGGCGGCAGGCTTGGCTTTGTTTTCTTCTACGAGCCCCAATATTATCTTTCCAATCCGGCCGAGATCGTGAAGGTCTGGGAGGGCGGGATGAGTTTTCACGGCGGTTTCGCGGGTGTGATCGTCGCTGCGGGGCTGTTCTGCCGCGCCCGAGGGTTTCCCATGCTGCGGCTGGCCGATGCGATGGCCGTGGTTGCGCCTATCGGTCTGTTTTTCGGGCGTGTCGCGAATTTCATCAATGCCGAACTTTGGGGCCGTCCGACCGATCTGCCATGGGGCGTGATCTTCCCCGGAGAGGCCGCGCAGAACTGTCCCGGGATCGAGGGATTGTGTGCGCGTCATCCCAGCCAGCTTTACGAAGCGGGGCTGGAGGGATTGGCGCTTGGGTTGATCCTTTGGGTCTGCGTGCGGTCGGGCGGTCTGCGCAGGCCGGGACTTGCATTTGGGATTTTCTTGTCAGGATATGCACTTGCGCGGATATTCGTGGAATTGTTCCGGGTCGCTGATCAGCAATTCATCACCCCGGACAACCCGCTTGGCCATGTTATCGGTGGGCCGGTGATCGGGCTGACCATGGGGCAGGTTCTGTCCCTGCCGATGCTGTTGGTCGGGCTGTTCTTCATCATTCGCGCATGGCGTCGTGACCCGACCGCATGACCCCGCTGGCCGAGATCATCGTGCAGCGTATCCGGGCGACCGGGCCGATAACGCTGGCCGATTACATGGAGCTTTGCCTGCTGCATCCCAGCTTTGGCTACTATGCGACCCGCGATCCGTTCGGGAAAGGTGGTGATTTCATCACCGCGCCAGAAATATCGCAGATTTTCGGAGAGCTATGCGGGCTTTCTCTGGCACAGTCCTGGACGGATCAGGGCAGTCCGGCGTCTTTCACCCTAGCCGAGCCGGGGCCGGGGCGCGGAACGCTGATGGCGGATATGTTGCGCGCCATGCAGGCTGTTCCGGGTATGACACAAGCCGCTGAGGTGACGCTGATCGAGGCTTCGGCGCATCTGCGACAGATGCAGCGGCAGCGGTTGGATCAGGTCCGGCATCTGAAAAATATCGAGGAACTGCCGAACAAACCTTTGTTCATGATGGCAAATGAATTTTTTGATGCCCTGCCGGTCCGACAGTTTCAGCGTGTCGAAACAGGCTGGGCAGAAAGGGTTGTCGGATTGAAAGAGGACGGTTTGCGCATGGGTCTTTCCCCTCCGGTCGATCTTCCGCGAGAGGGGCGCATTGGCGATATCGTTGAAGATTGCCCGGCAGCAGTTGCGATCATGGCCACGATTGCGGGGAGGATCGTTGCCTGCGGCGGTGCCGCGATCGTCGTCGATTATGGCGGCTGGAACGGCTTTGGCGATACGTTTCAGGCGGTTCGGGGACATTCATCGGAAGATCCGCTGGCCAATCCGGGTGAGGCGGATCTGACGGCCCATGTGGATTTCGCGCCACTGGCGGCAGCGGCGATCCGGGCGGGCGCCGCGGTGTCGCGACCGGTCTATCAGGGCGACTGGCTGCTGTCGCTTGGTGCCGAAGCACGTGCGCGGCGATTATACGAGGCCGGAGATAAAGGCGCATTGGATGCGCTCAGACGCTTGACCGACGGGCAGGAAATGGGTCACCTGTTCAAAGCGATGGCCGTCTGGCCGAAAGGGGCGCCCCCGGTGCCCGGATTTGATGAGCTGAATGCCGATGCAGATGACGCTTGAAATCCTGACCCACCCGCTGCTTGCTGATGTAAGGCACGGATTTTTCACGCGAAAGGGCGGGGCTTCCTCGGGGCTTTTCGCCGGGCTGAATTGTGGACGCGGAAGCAGCGACCAACGGGAAATGGTTGCACTGAACCGAGCAAGGGTCGCGACAGCCATGGGCGTTTCCCCTGACAGGCTGACGGCGGTGAAGCAGGTTCACTCCGCCGATGTGGTGACACTGGGCGAGGATGACGATCCGGACAAGATCGGCGATATCAGGGCCGATGGGATGGTGACCCGCCGCCGCGATGTGGCGCTGGGGATTCTGACTGCGGATTGTCAGCCTATTCTTCTGGCCGATTCGAAGGCCGGGATCATCGGGGCATGCCATGCAGGATGGCGTGGCGCCCTGGCCGGAATCATCGAGGCCACGGTCGCGGCGATGCAGGAATTGGGCGCCGGTGAAATCCATGCGGTGATCGGACCGACCATCAGCCAGCGCGCCTATGAGGTCGGCGAGGAATTCATGGAAGATTTCCTGATGGAAGATCCGGAATACTCGCGGTTTTTCAGCGGTGGCTCGAATGGTCGTCCGATGTTTGATCTGCCGTCTTTCGGTTTGTCCCGCCTTCGCGCGGCAGGGGTCGAGGCCGAATGGTGCGGGCATTGTACCTATTCCGATCCCGAGCGCTTTTTCAGCTATCGCCGCGCGACGCATGAGGGGCATGCCGATTACGGCCGGCTGATCTCGGCAATCGCATTGTAGGGCCATCTCGTCCGGGCGACGTATTCACGGCGGGATATCATTCCTGATCTTCGAAAAGATCAAGCTGCACCTGATCCTGCGCTTCGTCCTGTTCGAAGCCCGACAGGGTGATGCCAAGCAATCGCGCGCCTCGCGGGTCGGGCAGGACGGTGGCGGCCAATTCGCGGGCCAGCATCAGAAATTCCTCTTGTGACGCAATCGCGTGGGGCAGGGTTCTTGCCCGCGTGACCTGTTTGAAATCGGCGAATCTCACCTTGACCGTCACCGTCCGGCCAAGCAACTGGTTTTTTGAGACATGCCGCCAGACCTTGTCCGACAGGGGGGCAAGCGCCTCATTCACCTCGGCTATGGTCATCAGGTCGGTGAAATAGGTATTCTCTGCCCCTACCGATTTGCGGACACGCTCGGGGCTGACGCGCCGATGGTCGATTCCGCGCGAAATATTCCAGTAATATCGCCCGGATTTTCCGAAACGGCGGGTCAGGAAATCCAGATCCTGTGCACGCATATCGGCACCCGTATGGATGCCCATGGCCTGCATCTTGGCGGCGGTGGCAGGACCGATGCCATGGAACTTGCCGACCGGCAGAGAAAGCACAAAATCCGGCCCGCGCGCGGGCGGGATGACGCATAGACCGTCGGGCTTGTTCTGGTCTGATGCCAGCTTGGCCAGAAACTTGTTGTAACTGACCCCCGCGCTTGCCGTCAGGCGGGTCGTCTCGCGGATCCGTGCGCGGATCTCTTTTGCGACCTGTGTCGCGGTTTGTCCGGGCCAGAGATGGTCGGTGACATCCAGATAAGCCTCGTCCAGTGACAGGGGCTCGACCAAAGGCGTGTAATCCAGAAAAATGTCACGGATTTGTCCGCTGACCGCGCGGTAGACGTCGAAACGATGCCGCACGAAGATCAGATCGGGGCACAGCCGCTTGGCCGTGACCGAGGGCATGGCCGAACGCACCCCATAAGCCCGCGCCTCATAGCTTGCTGCCGCCACTACTCCGCGCAGGGCAGCGCCGCCAACGGCGACCGGCTTGCCCCGCAATTCCGGATCATCCCGCTGCTCGACCGAGGCATAGAAGGCATCCATATCGATATGGATGATCTTGCGGACCCGCTCTGGCCCGCCGTCACGGGGCGCTGTGGCCCCTTCCGTCATTCGGGGAAGACACGGGCCGCGCCCGCCTCCATTCCGTCGCCCAGCCGGTCAAAGCGGACATGGGCGATTCCGCGACCGCCCGACTGCGTGAACAGCGTGCCGACCGCGCGGCCCTCACGCGTGATCGGGGTGCCGACAGGCGCGCTGCCCTCGACGCGCAGGGTGGTCAGGCCCTTGCGCAACTCGGTCTTGTGTTTCATCCGGGCGGTGACCTCCTGTCCGACATAACAGCCCTTGCGGAAATCGACGCCATGCAGACGCTCGAACCCGGCTTCAAGGATGAATGTTTCATTGGGGATCAGTTCGATCAGCGATTCGGGAATGCAATGGGTTACCCGGATGGCGTCCCAGTCGGTGCCATCATCGCCCGTGCCGCCGTAAAGCCGCCAGCCAAGCGCCTCGTGCCGTGGATCGGTGATCGCGCCCTCGGGGGCCGGACCCGTCCCGCGGGCAAGGGGCATCGAAACAGGCTCCAGCACAAGTTTTGAGCGCAGTTTGTATAGTGTCAGGCGGCGCAGCAGATCTTCGGTCAGACCGGCATCGACATCCAGCAGCAGGGTGTTTTCAACCGGTATGATCAGAAAATCCGCCAGATATTTCCCCTGAGGCGTCAGCAGCGCTGCCCAGCATGGACCCGTGCCGACATCATTGGTGACCAGATTCTGAAGGAATTCTACCCGATCCTCACCAGTGATGCGGATGAGTTGGCGATTGCTCATTCATAATTCTCCGGCAAGCCACGATATCGTGGCGACATGGTTATGGAATATCGGTCCTGAGATGGCTCGGGTAGGAAAAAAATACCGGGATCGCTACTGCCACTTCGCGCAAAGCGAATCTCCGCAGGATGATGGCGACGGGGATCAGAGCCGCAGCAGGCCAATATATCGCGACGGTCCGGCAACGTCTGAACAGGCTCACGGTAGCGCGGTTCTTCATGTGCTTTCCCCGAATTGCATTGCGACAAGGCTGGCATAGGCACCACCCTTTGCCATCAACTGGTCATGGCTGCCCTGTTCGACAACCCTTCCCGCGTCGATCACCACGATCTTGTCGGCATTGCGGATCGTTGAAAGCCGGTGCGCGATCACCAGCGTGGTCCTGCCCTTGGACAGCCGGTCCAACGATTCCTGCACCAGTCGTTCGCTGCCTGTATCAAGCGCACTCGTCGCCTCATCCAGCAACAGGATCGGCGCGTCACGCAGCACTGCCCGCGCAATCGCTACCCGCTGACGCTGCCCGCCGGACAAGGCCGAGCCGCGCGGGCCGGCCTGAGAATCCAGCCCTCGGCTGAGCGCTTCGGTGAATTCCAGCACATGCGCCGCCTCGAGTGCCTGCCGCAATGCCGGCTCTTCGGCATCAGGGCGGCCCATCAGGATATTGTCACGCAGGCTGTCATCGAACAGAGCAGATTCCTGTGAGACGGTCGAGAACTGGTCGCGAAGCGTCTCCAGATCGTAATCGGAAACCGGTATGTTCCCCAGCAGCACCTTGCCCCGATCAGGATCGATCATTCGTGTCAGCAGATTGAACACGGTGGATTTCCCCGCGCCGGACGGCCCGACAAGGGCGGTCGTCTGACCGGCTTCGGCGCGAAAGTTCAGCCCATGCAGAACTGTCTGGCCTTCGTAAGACAGCCAGACATCCTCCAGTTCGATCGACAGTTCGGTGGGCGGATCGCGCCGGGGGCCGGACAGGATCGTGGGCCTTGTGTCCAATGTCTGGTAAATCCGTTCAAGGCTGGCGGCGGCGGTCTGCCAGTTGCCCGCCGTTCCGCCAAGGCGGCGCATCGGCTGGAATGCCAGCGCGAGCGCCGTGAAAAATGACATGAAGTCACCGATGCTGCGCGTGCCTTCCATCACCTGCGAGCCGCCAAGCGCCAGGACGGCGACAAAGCCTATTCCGGTGACGATATCCGTCAAGGCGGGCATCAGGACGCTGGTCGTGGCGACCTTGACCTCGGCGCGGCGGATGCGGTTGATGATCTCGTCAAAGCGGCCCGTCTGCACCGTTTCCGCGCGATTCAACCGGATCGAAGCGATGCCATGCAGGATTTCGTCCAGTCTTGTAGCGCGCAGGCTGGCATTCGCACGGCTTTGCCGCATCTTGCGGCGGATATATCGCTGGATCAGTGCGGAAGGGGCGATCAGCAGGGGAATCCCGATCAATGCGGCAACCGTCCATGATGCGTCGATGGCGACGGCGACCGCGAACAGGCCGATCAGCGATATCACGTCCCGGGTTGCCCCGGTGATCAGCGTTGACCAGACACCCTGAACCGCGATCGTATCGCCCTGGATCCTCTCGATCAATGCGCCGGGGGAGTTGTCATTGAAGAAGCGGCCATCGAGTGTCAGGATATGGGCCAGCAAATCGCGCTGCATCTCGGTCGAGATATTCAGCGAGATCTGTTTCAACAGCGATCTGCTGGCGATCAGGGTCAAGGCGCGCAGCAGGAAGATGCTGAAGATCGCCATCCCCACCCACCAAATCGCATCGGCGTCCTTGCCGACGAAAACCCGGTCGAAAAGCGGCTTCAGCATCCATGAGATCAGCCCCAAGGTCGCGCCCTCGATCGACATCAGGACAAAGGCCAGGCCCATGGCGCCGCGGTTCTTGTACAGGTAATCCCGCCAGAAGCGTAAAAACAGCTCGCGGGAGGGAAGTTCCTGAGGGGCGGGTTTGGTCACGTGAACGCTCGTCTCCTTGGCCGGGGCGGTGGACCTCCGACCGTCTGCGGTGGGGCAACGCTCTATAGGGCATAGCCTGTCTGGGTCTGGACGGGCAAGTCGTGAAGATCTTCCGGTCGGGACCGTTGACGAAAGATCGGAACAGGCATACCGATTTTGCAGTCTGTGAAGGAAGAACAGAATGAGCCTTGCTTTCGGCCCCCCCGTTATCGCCATTCCCGGCCCTTCACCCGTTCCCGACCGGGTGCTGCGCGCCATGCATCGCGCGTCTCCGGATATCTACGGAGAGGAATTGGCAGAGTTCAATCTGCAGGTCATGGCAAAGCTGAAACGGCTTGCCGGAACAGATGCCAATCTCGCGCCCTATATCGGCAACGGGCATGCGGGATGGGAGGCCGTCGCCGCCAATATCTTCTCGCCGGGCGATGAGGCGCTTTTACTTGTTTCCGGGCATTTTGGCAGTTCCTGGGCCAGCCAGATGACCGAGATGGGCATTGCGGTCGAGGTGATGGATTTCGGCAGCGCGCCCGCCGATCCCGGGCGATTGGCCGAGCGATTGGCGCAGGATCGCGAAAGCCGTATCCGTGCGGTCATGCTGTGCCAGACGGATACAGCAACTTCCGCCGCGGCAGATATTCCGGCCATCCGGGCTGCCATGGATCAGCATCCGGCGCTTCTGGTCGTCGATTCGATCGCCTCTCTGGGATGCTCGCCGATGCATATGGATGATTGGGGTGTGGATGTTCTGATCTCAGCCAGTCAGAAAGGGCTGATGTGCCCGCCGGGGATCGCCTTTGTCTGGTTCTCTGACCGGGCTGCGGCACGGGGCCGTACCGCTTTGACTACACCGGTCTGGGACTGGCATTTACGCGCCGGTGCCGAGGCCCTGTGGCGGTTCTGGGGTGGCACTCCCCCCGTTCAGCATATTTTCGCGCTTGATGAAGCCCTGCGAATGCTGCTTGACGAAGAAGGGCTGGATGCGGTCTGGGCACGTCACGCGGCTTTGGCGGAAACCGTCTGGGCGGCGGTGGATGCCTGGGGCGCGGGGAATCCCGATATCCGGCTGACCATTGCGGATCCGGTAAACCGGGCGAATTCGGTGACGGCCCTGTCATTGCCCGGCGCATCCGCCCTGCGTCAATGGCTTAGCGCCAATACCGGCGTGACGCTTGGTGTCGGGCTGGGGGCGAGTGATCCGGACAATGCGTTGCGGGTTGCCCATATGGGTTACTGCAACGCGGCCATGCTGATGGCGTCCCTAGGAGCCATGGAGGCGGGGATGGCTGCCCTGTCCATTCCACGTGGCCGCGGCGCGCTTGAAGCCGCCGCCGGGATCGTCGCCGCGCGTGCGTGAAGCCCGGGCGGGTGCCGAGGCATTTGCGCGGTCTTGTCCGGTTCGGGCGGATCAATCGGTCTGGCCGCCTTCCATTCTGGCAATCGTGATGATGCTCTGGCCGTATTTTCGCTGATCGACCATCTGTATCGGCGCGGCGATCTTTGGCGGTTTGGCTTCTTCCCAAACGATGAACGCTCCGGGCGTGATCCAGCCGTTTTGCAGGCATGACGCAATTGCCTTTTCCCCCAGCCCCTTGGAATAGGGCGGGTCGAGGAAGATCAGATCATGGGGTGGCCCTTCGTTCAGGCCCGGTCTTGTCGCATCGCGCCGCAGGATGGAGATACTGTTCATCGCCCGCGCGCGTTCCGCATTGTCGCGGATAAGCCCCAGGGATTTCGGTCCGTTTTCGACAAATGTCACGAAATCCGCACCACGGGACAGGGCCTCTAATCCCAGTGCTCCGGTCCCCGCGAACAGATCCAGCACGCGTGCCCCCGCGACAGGATTGCCGTATTTGCCGTTCACAAGCAGGTTGAAGATCGCCTCGCGGATCCGGTCCGTGGTCGGGCGCAGATGCGTTGCCTCACTGCCCTGACCCAGTTCGGCAAGTTTCAGGCCCCGGAATGCGCCGCCGACGATTCTCATGCAAGCAATGCCTTGAGATCGACCGCAGCTCCGACGGCTTCGGGTGTGGGCGAGCGTCCGGCTTCGATCAGGCGTTTGCCGATCATATAGGCGCGCGGATCGTTCAACGCGTCCACGGCCAGCAGGCGTGACGCGGAATAATACCAGACCGAGCCGGAATGCGGCCGGTCGCCGGCCCGTGTCACGATATGGTCGTGATCGTTGCCCAGCCCGGCAATTTGCAGCTTGGCGTCGAACTGATCCGACCAGAACCACGGCTTCGCGACATAGGGGCGTCGCACACCACAAATGTTGTCCGCGACCAGTTCAGCCATGTCGATGGCGTTTCCGACGCTTTCCAGACGGATGCGCTTGCCCAGATGCGGAAAGCTGGCGCAGTCACCGGCGGCCCAGATCGCCGGATCCGAGCTTTGTCCGTATTCATCGACCGCGATGCCATTCTCGACGGCAAGTCCGGCCTCTTGCGCAAGAGCTGTTTCCGGGGCGACACCGATCCCCGTCACGACCAAATCGGCGGGCAGGGTCCGGCCGTTCTGAAGTGTGACTCCGCTGACCCACTTGTCACCGTTAAGGCGGGAAACCCCGACATTTTCGATGATCTCGACGCCATGTTTCCGGTGCAATTCGCGGATCATGTCTGCGGTTTCTGCGGCGGCGACGCGGCTCAGGATGCGCGGCGCGGCCTCGACCAATGCCACATCAAGGCCAAGTTTGCGTGCGACCGCGGCTGCTTCCAGACCGATATAGCCGCCTCCGATCACCACAAGGCGGCGGCCTGATTGCAATTCCGGCGCAAGATAATCGACATCTGCCAGATTGCGGATCACGTGAACCCCGGCCAAATTTCCGCCGATGCTTTCTGGCAGGTGTCGCGGCGATGCCCCTAACGTCAACGCAAGGATGTCATATCCGATTCGCTCCTTTTCGGTGACGATCTCTTGCGTTTCGCGGTCGATCGACCGGGCGCGTTCGTTCAGGCGCAGGGTGATTTCCTGCTCTTGCCACCATTCGGGGGCGCGCAGGGTCAGCCGGTCAAGACTCATATCCCCCAGCAGATAGGCTTTGGAAAGCGGGGGGCGTTGATATGGGGCAGCGGCTTCCGCTCCGATCACGGTAAGCGGGCCGTGATGCCCATTGGCACGTAGTCGTGCGGCCATCGACGCTGCCGCCTGTCCCGCCCCCAGGATCACGATCCGCATTACCCTGTCCTTCCGCCGTCTGGTCCGTCGCCGCAGCGCAACCTATAGTCGGCGCGAATCCATTGCAATTCACGGAGGACAGGCAATGAGCATTACCACAGGCGACGCATTTCCAGCGGGAAAGCTGCTTCGGGTCGGCGGAAACGGTCCCGAAGAGGTCAACACGAATGATCTTGCCCAGGGGCGCGTCGCGATTTTTGGTCTTCCCGGTGCCTTTACCGGCACCTGCACCAACGCACATATGCCCAGCTTTATCCGTACCGCTGATGATTTCCGCGCCAAGGGCATCGACCGGATTATCTGTCTGACGGTCAATGATCCGTTCGTGTGTGACGCCTGGGCCAAGGCGACCGGTGCGCCTGACGCCGGGATCGAGGTTCTTGCAGATGCGGATGGCAGTGTCACCAAGGCTCTTGGGCTAAGCTTCGATGCTCCGCCGGCTGGTCTTTTCGGTCGTTGCAAGCGGTTTGCGGCATTGCTGAATGATGGCAAGGTTGAGGTGATCCAGATCGAGGATTCGCCCGGCCAATGCAGCGTCAGTGCCGGAGAAGCGCTGCTCGAGAAGGTCTGACGAAAGGTTGCGGTCTTCCCGGCCGACGGGCGGGGGGGACAACCGCCTTGAACGGTCCAGTTGCGACGGGCCGTTTCAATACGCAACTTGCCGGGGTATGACAGGATGATCGGCGGCACAGGATTTCGTATCGGTTCTGATCTTGTCGATGGCCGCAATCGTTAAGTGAACCAGCGCGGGATCGCAGAGGAAACCGTCATCTTCGACATATCGATATGGAAGAAGGTGAGAGGCTGGATAACGACCCAAGCGGGACTCGTTACGGCTGCTTCCTTCCGGACCTGACCGGGTTGGCGAGGTGCCTGCCCGCACCAACCTCTCACGATTCATGTAGAACGCCGAACGGGGCGATGCAACCCCGTCGGGTTTTTTGTTACCGCCTGGAACGATTATCGTGTCCCGGATGCAAGTGACGTGCCGACCGGCGGAACATTGCAACCTTTGGGCGAATCCTGGCCGAGATTCGGGAGTGGGCGGGGTCAATCGAATCAAATGGGTTAAGATGTGGTAAGCAACTGATGACTGGATCTGCCCGATGTTGACGACATGGTTGAATAGCTCGCCCGGAATGGACTATCAGCAACGGAGCGCGGCAATTGGCGCGTCGTATTCCGGCATGTTTTCAGGGCGATCCATAATGAAATTTTCTACTCGGATTGATGCAGATCAACCTGCACCGCAGTTTTTTGACAAAGTGAACGATTTCAACCGGCTTGAAGAATTGCTGATCGCACGCGGCGCCAGTGTCACGCGAATCGATCCGGCCAAGGAGCCCGGCACCGGAATGGCCTGGGACATCGTATTCGACTGGCGGGGAAAAGAGCGCCGGATTCGCATGGAAGTGACACGTTTCGACCGGCCCGAACATGTGACCATGACCGGCCATTCCGATTCGCTTGAGATGACGATCGATTCGACCATCATCGCCCTGAGTCAAAATCGCTCACGACTTGTTTACGAGTTGGACATCCATCCGCGGAACATGCGGGCGCGATTGATGCTGCAAACCGCCAAGCTGGGCAAGGCCAGACTGGACCGGCGCTACGAGCATCGGATCCGGGAGCTCATTTCCGAACTGGGGGCGCTGGGCTGAGACAGCGCGGTCGCGCCCCGCTCAGGCCTGGGTCTTCCGCAGCGGATCGGCGGGATAAACCCCGAGAATATTCAGCATCGATGTGAAATAGCTGAGTTCATCCAGTGCCCGCTGGACATTCGCGTCATCGGGATGGCCCTGAATATCCGCATAAAACTGCGTCGCGGTGAAAACACCATCGACCATATAGCTTTCCAACTTGGTCATGTTCACGCCATTCGTCGCGAATCCACCCATCGCCTTGTAAAGCGCTGCAGGGATGTTTCTGACCCGGAATACGAAACTGGTCAGCATATCCTTGCTCCGGCGGCGGCGATCCGGTTCGCGCGACATCAGCAGAAAGCGCGTGGTGTTGTTCTGACGATCCTCGATCTGATCGGCGAGACTGCTCAATCCGTAAATCTCACCCGCCAGCGGCGAGGCAAGCGCTGCCAGCGACTTTATGCCGCGGGCCGCCACCTCTTGCGCAGATCCCGCCGTGTCGGCACCGGTGATACCGCGGATGCCGTGCTGGCGCATGAAGCCCCGGCATTGGCCAAGAAGCACGGTATGGCTCATGGCTTCGCGGATCTCGTGCAACTCGGTTCCCGGCAGGGCCAGCAGGCTGATATGAACCCGCACAAAGGCTTCGTCGACGATATGCAACCCGGATTCGGGCAGCAAATGGTGGATATCTGCCACCCGACCATAAGTAGAGTTTTCGACCGGAAGCATCGCCAGATCGGCTTTTTCCGATCGGACAGTTTCAATCACATCCTCGAAGGTCCGGCATGGCATGGCCTCCATATCCGGGCGCGCCCTGCGACAGGCGGCGTGGCTATAGGCGCCGGGCTCGCCCTGAAATGCGATGCGATTCGTGGTCATGTCTGTGTTCCAGTGTCGGAATTTTAGGTTTGGCAGGATAACTATACCTTGATCCCGGAAAGCGAAAGCGGATAGACAATGCCGGAATTGACGAGCTTACCAATCGGGGACCGCACGCGATGTTCGACACCATGACCGTGACCAAGGCAGCCGGGGCACTTATCGGGGCACTTTTGTTCTTGCTGCTTGTAAACTGGGGGGCCAGTGCTCTTTATCACGTTGGCTCGGCCGGGCATGGCGAGGGTGAGGAACATGCTCAGGCTTACACCATCCCGGTTCCGGAATCCGAGGAAGGTGGTGAAGGCGGTGAGGAAGAGATCGATTTTGCGGCTCTTATGGAAGCCGCCGACCCCGCCGCGGGCGAAAAGGGCTTTGGCAAGTGCAAAGCCTGTCACGCTGTGGATGGCAGCGATGGCGTAGGTCCGCATCTGAACGGTGTCGTGGGCCGCGATGTGGCTTCTGTCAGCGGCTTCGCTTATTCGAGCGGTATGACCGATCATGCAGCCGAAGCGCCGCAATGGACGCCAGAGGCGCTGCAGGAATTCCTGACCAATCCCAAAGGCGTAGTCAGCGGCACCAAGATGTCCTTTGCCGGTTTGAAAAAGCCCGAAGATCGGGCGGATCTGATCGCTTATCTGCAAAGCGTGGAATAAACCAAGACGGCCTTTCGGGCTTGCGGGGAATTTGATCCGTGCCTGCCCGGTTGGAATGGCCGTAAGACCATGGCAGGGGATGGTATCACCCTCTGCTTTTCCCTATATGGGTTTTGGTCTATGCTTGTCTCTTAAACACCAAGCGCGGGTTTCCCGATGAATATGCAATACGGCGACAAGAAGCTGCTGGAACTGGACCGTGATGCGGTCTGGGCACAGATACGCGATGAGGCGGCGCAGGCGATTCGGAACGAACCGCTGCTGGGCTCGGTGATCCACGGGGGGCTTTTGCATCATCGCAGCCTTGAAGCCGCATTAGCCTATCGGTTCTCGCAAAAACTGGCTTCCGGCGAGATGAGCGAGCAGATTCTGCGGGAAATCGCGGATGAAGCTTATCGCGCCTCGCCCGAGCTTGGCGATGCGGCGCGCAGGGATTTGCTTGCCGTCTACGAACGTGATCCCGCGACGCATCGGCTGATCCAGCCGATTCTGTTCTTCAAGGGGTATCAGGCATTGCAGGCCTATCGTATGGCCAACTGGCTCTGGCGGGAAGAGCGGCGCGATCTGGCTTATTTCGTGCAGATGCGCTGCTCGGAATGTTTCGGTGTCGATATTCACCCGGCGGCCCGGATCGGCACCGGTGTCATGATCGACCACGCCCATTCCATTGTCATCGGTGAGACGGCTACGGTTGGCGATGATGTCTCGATGCTGCATTCCGTCACGCTTGGCGGAACCGGGAAAGAGGACGGCGACCGCCATCCCAAGATCGGCGACGGCGTGATGATCGGCGCGGGGGCGAAGGTTTTGGGGAATATCCGGATCGGGAATTGTTCGCGGATCGCGGCGGGATCGGTCGTGTTGCATGAAGTTCCCGATTGCAAGACGGTTGCCGGTGTTCCTGCACGGGTGATCGGCGATGCCGGCTGCGCCGAGCCGTCGCAAAGCATGAACCAGTTGCTGGGGATCGAAGACTACATTTAACACAGGCGGCGCGCTTGACCGGAAGGTCGCTGCTATGCGTCCCGCGATGACCGGGCGCTGCCCCCGGACTCTTGGGTATATTGAGTGAAAACGACGGGAGGGGATCGGGACCGGAGCGGCGAGCCATGAGGCGGTGCCGTCGGATCAAAGACCCGATGCGCTTCCTGTCAGTTCCGGCAGCGTGATTTTTTCACGCGACAACCGGTCATCCAATTCCTCGGCTATGTGGGATGCCAGCGAGAAGCCCTGATAGATAAGCGCCGAATATAACTGAATCGCTGTCGCGCCTGCGCGAAGCTTGTCCCATGCCTGCTGGGCCGAACCGATACCGCCGACTCCGATCAGTGGAATTTTTCCGCCCGTTTCCCGATATAGCCTGCCAAGTATCTCGGTCGAGCGTTCGAATAGCGGCGCGCCGGACAGCCCGCCGGTCTCGGATTGCTGCTGACTTGTCAGATTGTCACGCGACAAGGTCGTGTTGGTGGCGATGATCGCGTCTATCCGCGCGTTACGGGCGACCGCGGCGATGTCGGACAGGGCGGCATTGTCCAGATCCGGTGCAATCTTGATGAAAACCGGAACCCGGCGCGGCAAGGCATCACGCGCCTCCATCACGCCCTCCAGAAGCGCGGCAAGCGCCTCGGCCCCCTGAAGGTCGCGGAGTTTCTCTGTATTCGGGGAGGAGACGTTGACGGTCAGGAAATCTGCGGCCGAACCAGCGATACGTGTCACCTCGGCGAAATCTGCGGCCCGGTCGGCGCTGTCCTTGTTCGCACCGATATTCAATCCGACCGGAATACCCGAAGGGCGTTCGGATAGCCGTGCGGCAATGGCGCTTGCACCGTCATTGTTGAAACCGAAGCGGTTCACAATGGCCCGATCCTCGCGCAGCCGGAACAGGCGGGGTTTCGGGTTGCCGGGCTGTGGGCGCGGGGTCGCGGCACCCAGTTCGATAAAACCGAATCCGGCCCGCATCAATGCCGTGACCGCGCGGGCATTTTTGTCGTAACCCGCTGCCAGTCCGACCGGATTGGGCAGTGACAATCCGGCAAATGTAACACGAAGACGGTCAGAGGTGACCGGCGCGCCGGGTAACGGCACCAATCCAAGCGCAAGCGCCCGGATTGAAAGATCATGAGCCTGTTCCGGATCCAGACGATGCAACGCATAGAGGCCAAGTTTTTCGACGATGCTCATTCCAGTGGCCCGGTCTCGTGGCCATCCGGCCCGGCTTCGATTGGTCGTGTCCAGAGGATATCGGATGATCCAAGTGACCGGTACAGATGCGGAAAAAGATCTCCTCCGCGCGACGGTTCCCATTTCAGATCCGTCGCCATCGCAGTTGAATCGCAGGCCACCAGCGTCAGGCCGGTTTCATTTATGAAATGTTTTGCAAGCGTTCCGGGCAGCTGGGCTGCGGTCGAAAAATGCACGAAGCCATCTTTAATATCGACCGGCGCACCGGAGAATATGCCCCTGGTGCTCAGTTCGGCCCATTCGGCTTCTCGGAGGATTTTGTAAATCAGCATGACGCCGTTTTGCGTCCGGTATCGCCCTGTGGTCAAGAGCGTATCGCACGGGATCGCAGGAAGTTTTCCAGGCGCGAAAACGGCCATCGGCTGGCGTGCTGCAGGCACAGAAATACCGGGGGACATAAAGTCCCCCGGCAGAATATTAGTCCATGGCCTTGAAGTTGAACTCTCCGCCTTCCTTGATGCCCGAGGGCCAGCGGGCCGTGACCGTCTTGGTCCGGGTATAGAAACGGAAAGCGTCGGGGCCATGCTGGTTCAGATCGCCGAAACCCGATTTCTTCCAGCCGCCAAAGGTGTGATAGGCCAGCGGGACCGGAATCGGAACGTTGATGCCGACCATGCCGATATTGATCCGATTGGCGAAATCGCGGGCGGCATCGCCGTCGCGGGTGAAGATCGCGGTACCATTGCCATATTCATGACTCATGGCGAGTCCGATCGCTTCTTCATAGCTGCCGGCGCGGATAGTGGACAGGACCGGGCCGAAAATCTCGGTCTTGTAGATATCCATATCCGGGGTCACGCGGTCGAACAGATGCGGGCCGACGAAAAAGCCGTCCTCATAGCCTTGCAATTTGAAATCACGGCCATCGACGACCAGTTCCGCGCCTTGATCGATGCCGGACTGGACAAGGCGATGGATATTCTCTTTCGCCGCCGCCGTCACCACCGGGCCATAATCCACATCATCGCCCGCCGTCCAGGGGCCGACTTTCAGTTTCTCGATACGTGGCACCAGCTTTTCGATCAATGCATCGGCGGTTTTCTCGCCCACCGGCACCGCAACTGAAATCGCCATACAGCGTTCACCCGCAGCGCCATAGCCTGCACCGACCAGCGCGTCGGCAGCCTGATCCAGATCGGCATCGGGCATGATGATCATATGGTTCTTCGCGCCGCCGAAGCATTGCGCGCGCTTGCCGGATTGCGCTGCGCGTTCATAGATATATTGCGCGATCGGGGTCGAGCCGACAAAACCCACCGCCTGAATGACCGGATTGTCGAGGATCGCATCGACGCTTTCCTTGTCGCCATTGACGACCTGCAATACGCCATCGGGCAGTCCCGCTTCTTTCAGAAGCTGAGCCAGCATCAGCGGAACCGAAGGATCGCGCTCGGACGGTTTCAGGATCATCGCATTGCCCGAGGCCAGCGCCGGTCCCATTTTCCACAGCGGAATCATGGCGGGGAAGTTGAAGGGCGTGATCCCTGCGACAACGCCAAGCGGCTGACGCATCGAATACATGTCGATGCCGGTACCGGCGCTGTCGGTGAAATCGCCCTTCAGCAGATGTGGTGCGCCGATACAGAACTCGATCACTTCCAGCCCGCGCTGCACGTCGCCCTTGGCGTCGGGGAATGTTTTGCCATGTTCGGATGACAGCGCTTCGGCCAACTTGTCCATATCGCGGTTCAGCAGGCGTACGAATTCCATCATCACGCGGGCGCGTCGCTGCGGGTTGGTCGCGCCCCATTTGACCTGCGCTTTCGCGGCGCTGTCGACTGCGGCGTCAAGTTCGGCCTTGGTGGCCAGCGACAGTTTCGCCTGCACTTCGCCGGTGGCCGGATTATACACATCAGAGAAGCGCCCGGATGTACCCTTGGCCTCTTTCCCGTCAATCCAGTGGTGAATCTCTTTCATGCTGTCCTCCTGCATTTGTCAGATGCAGCATAGTCTTGCGCAAATGCTGCGGAAAGGGGCAGGGTGACAAAAGCATTTTGCAAAATTGCAAGGGTCAGACATGGATTGGGACGATCTGCGCATATTTCTTGCCGTGGCACGAAATGAAAGCCTGTCAGGGGCGGGGCGCCGGCTGGGTCTGGATGCCTCGACCGTGGGGCGGCGGATTGCGCGGCTTGAACAGGCGGTCGGCGCGGTTCTGTTCGCCAAGACCCCGCAAGGATACATATTGACGACCGAGGGTGGCAGGCTGGTCGCCCCAGCCGAGGCGGCCGAAAAGGCGGCCGCCGCTGCGTTTGAGGCGACATGGCGGGATGAGGGGATTTCCGGGCAGTTGCGAATCGGCGCACCGGATGGCTGTGCGAATTACCTGCTTCCGCAGATCGCCCACCGGATGAGCGAAAGGCATCCGGGACTGGAGATCCAGATCGTCGCATTGCCGCGCGTGGTGAATCTGTCGAAACGCGAAGCGGATATGGCGATTGCGGTTTCCCCGCCGGAGACCGGGCGGCTGACGGTACAGCGCCTGTCTGAATATCATCTGCATCTGGCCGCTCATGATGATTACCTGCGCAGTCATCCTCCGATTGCGGGTCTGGCGGATCTTCGTCACCACCGGATGATCGGGTATATTCCCGACATGATTTTCGACCGGGAACTGGATTACCTGTCCGAAACCGGGGTCGAGGCCGCCGCGATCACCTCCAACTCGGTTTCCGTGCAGATGCAGGCGATCAGGGCAGGGGCGGGGCTGGGGATCGTGCATGACTTCGCGATCCCCTTCGCGCCCGGGGTGCGCAAGGTTCTACCCGATGAGATCGCCCTGACCCGGAATTTCTGGCTGCTGCGTCATGCGGATGACCGTGCTTCTCGTCGAATGACCCTGCTTGCCGATGAATTGGGGCGTGGAATCAGGCAAGAAATCGCGTTGCTTGAGGCAAAGCCGGATTGACGCGGCATCAGCGAGAGGTCGGGCTTGACGTGAAGCGAATGTAAGAAAATGATAAAATGAAGAATCTGGGCGGAGGAATAGCAATGCTTGTCAATCAGCTTTTGTCGATGAAGGGCCTGTCGGGCAAGCCCGGCGTCGTGTCGGCAACCATTTTCACCATCGCTCCGGATGCCACGCTTGAGGACGCGGCAAAACTTCTGGCCGAAAAGCGGATCGGCGCCGTTGTTGTTTCTTCTGACGGCTACAAGCCGGAAGGTATCCTGTCCGAACGCGATATCGTCCGGCAACTTGGGCAAAAGGGCAGCGGCATCCTGAACACGCCAATCCGCGAGGTCATGACGACCTCTGTCCAGACTTGCACAGTGGGTGAAGATGCACTGAGCATTCTTGACCGTATGACCAAAGGGCGCTTTCGCCATTTGCCGGTGGTCGATGATGACGGGAACATGCTGGGCGTGCTTTCCATCGGAGATGCGGTCAGCGGACGGCTGAAGGAGCTGGCCGCCGAGAAGGAGGCACTGACCGGCATGATCATGGGCAGCTAAGGCTGAAATTCAGTCAAAGCCTTGCAGATCCGGTGGAAATCAGTTTTCCCTAAGGGCAAGTTCACGCATAAGGAATTCTAACAATGCGCACTGGCCTTTATCCCGGTACATTCGATCCGATCACCTTGGGCCATACCGATATCATTCAGCGGGCAATGGCTTTGGTCGATCGGCTGGTGATCGGTGTCGCGATCAATCGCGACAAGGCCCCGCTGTTCAGTCTTGAGGAACGAGTCGCCATGGTCCGTGCCGAATGCGATACGATCATGGCGGAAACCGGAGGAGAGATCCTCGTTCATCCATTCGAGAACCTGCTGATAGATTGCGCCCGCAATGTCGGAGCAACCGTGATTGTGCGCGGATTGCGCGCGGTGGCGGATTTCGAATATGAATTTCAGATGGTTGGCATGAACCGCGCATTGGATTCCGGCGTCGAGACAGTGTTTTTGATGGCTGATGCACGCAGACAGGCCATCGCGTCGAAACTGGTCAAGGAGATCGCCAGACTGGGCGGCGATGTGTCGAAATTCGTGACGCCGGATGTACGGGCGGCCCTGACAAAAAAAATGACCTGATCCGGACAGATTTTCGGGCAAAGTGCCATTGCGGCTGCCTGATCGGCGTCAGACATCGGCAACAAAATGAAAAGGCCCGCTGAAGCGGGCCTTGATCACGCAATGAAGCGCGAAGTTATCACAATCTTACGTGCCAGTGGCAGGCGGCGCGAGCTTCTTGGTTCCGCCGCCATTCGCCAGCGGATCGTCCTGACGCTGAACCGATCCCTCGAAATGGGCGCCGGATTCAATGGCGATGGTCTTGTGAATAATATCGCCTTCCACCCGCGCGCTGGCCGAAAGCCGCACACGCAGACCCCGGACCCGACCAACGACCCGGCCATTGACGACAACATCGTCACCGACGATTTCGCCCTTGATCGTAGCAGTTTCGCCGACGGTAAGTTGATGCGCACGAACATCGCCCTCGATCGTGCCTTCGATCTGGATATCGCCTTCGGTCTTGATATTCCCGACCACGGTCAGATCAGAGGACAGAACAGATGGCGTGGTCCGGCCGCGCGGCGCGGTTGGTACCACATTCTCGCCTGCGCGCTCGGGCGCGGGGGCGTTGTAGGCTTCGGCTTCCTTGGGTGCGGAAGCTGGCTGCTGAGACTGATTTTCGGTCACACGAGTCTTAGAAAACATTGTTTGCTGCCTTGATGAAACTCATCGGATCTACGGCCCGGCCATTCATACGCACTTCGTAATGAAGATGCGGTCCGGTCGAGCGTCCAGTACTCCCCATATCACCGATCAGATCGCCTTGCGACACCCTTTGCCCCTGTTTTACACGAATTCGTGACAGATGCCCGAAGCGAGTTTCCGTTCCCAACTCATGCGAAATCTTGATCAGATTGCCATAACCGCTTTGCTGGCCCGCAAAATTCACGACCCCGTCGGCGGTTGCATAGACAGCGGTACCGGTCGGGCCAGCCATGTCGATCCCGGAATGCATCCGGCCCCAGCGGCGGCCGAAACCCGAAGTCAGGCGATAAGAGCTTTTCAGCGGCATTGCCAGAGGAAGCTTTTCGATGGCGATGCGATAAGTATTCATCTCGTCCAGCGTGACGACGATCTGCTTGGCTTTGGTTTCGCTTTGCTTCAGGGCGGCATTGCCGCTGGTCGAATATGAAATCGGATTCAGCGGACCGCCCTGGCCGGAATATCCTTTCCGAATGGCTTCCAACACCTCATCCGGGTCCATTCCGACGGAACGGAAGACATCATCCAGCGGCTTGACCGAGACCGTGACGGCGTTTTCAAGCTGGTTCAGGATTTCATCATTGCGGGTGACAATCTGATCGCGTTCGATCCGCAATTCCTCGGCCGTTTTCTGAGCCACTTCCGCAGTGCGTTCCGCTTCGCCCCGGGCCTTGGCGGTATCGCGCAACTCGCCGGACAGAATATCCAGCGCGGCGGCGATTTCCTCTTCCCGCGCATGGTCCGTCGCGCCATTGCCATCTGTCGTGCGGATTTGCTCTTCCGCATCGTTCCGTTCTGAAATTGCCTGGCGCAGGCTTGACTGGATGGTCTGCAAACCTGTTTCGAGTTCACTCCGCTTCTTTTCGGATGCAAGGAGCTGCGATTGCATTTCGGATACTTGCTGAAGGGCGGCGGTAAACCGGTTCTGCGTCGCCAGGGCCTCGGCTGCGCGGGCATCGCGCTCGGACGAAAGCTGAGCAAGCCGTTCTTCGAATGCAGCATGCGCCTGAACCATCTGCTCTTCATTCGATCCGGAACTGATCGCGTCGATGACCAGCACCGAGCTTGCGAACAATGTCCATCCGAACATCACCGTACCGCCCATCAGGCAGCCAAGTTGTGTCAGGGGGCGGAGGCGTAAAAAGCGGGTCGCATCGTCTGAACGCAGAAACAAACGTTTCTCGGGCAGCCATCGTTCAAGGGAAGAGTTCAGGCTGCTGATAAGGCGCTTTGGCAATGTGTGTCCCTCGTGTCGCACCTGTTTCTTTATTCGAGGTGCTGCAGTTCCAGTTGCCTAGCGGTAATAATAGGCTCCGCCCACAAGGCAACTCTCCTTATGTCGCACCCCCACATTTTGGCCGAAACACGCTTTGACTGGCGAAAATCCGCCGATATTGTGTTTTGCTCAGGCGATCTCGTAAGGCAGAGGACCGCTACGGTTGTCGGGGATACGCAAGGGTCTGTCTATCGGAGGAACCGACCGCTGGTGACAATCCGGCCGCGGGCAGATCCGGCAGGAAATACCGATCGGTTCAAATACAAGCGGATTGCCCGGATCAAGCCCGTCGGCATAGATCAGGCCATCTGCATGCCTGATCTCGCAGCCCAGACCGATGGCAAAGCGCCTGACCGGTGCATTGAACGCCCCGGCATGTTTCGAGACGTCGCGCGACAACAGCAGATAACGGACCCCGTCCGGCGTTTCCGCCAGCTGCCGCAGGAACCGGCCCGGCTGTTCGAAGGCCTGATGCACGTTCCAAAGCGGACAGGCGCCGCCGAAACGGGCGAATTGCAATCGCGTCGCCGAGTGCCGCTTGGTGATCGTGCCCGCCTGATCCACGCGAACGAAAAAGAACGGTACCCCCTTTGCCCCGGGACGCTGCATGGTCGAAAGGCGATGCGCCACCTGCTCAAGCGATGCGCCGAACAGATGTGAAAGACGCTCCAGATCGTGGCGTTCGCTCTGCGCGGCCTGAAGAAATTCGCGATAGGGCATCAGGGCCGCTCCGGCGAAATAATTCGCCAGTCCGACCCGGGCGATTTCACGGGCGACCGGGGTGCGGAAACGGGCAAGATCAAGCGTGGCTTCCAGAAGGTCGCGTTGCAATTCAAGCGCGACCAGATGCAGAAGCTGAAACACCCGCGTGGGTCTTTCGGCAGCCGCGTTCATTTGCAGTTCCCCCCCATTGCGGTGGAACACCGAATTGGTCGGAAGTTCCACGACCGATACGCGGATATCCCGTTGGGCCAGTGCATCGACGGCAATCTGCCAGGGATCGCCGCGTCTGCCATCCGTGCAGGCGAAACGTTCCGCCGCATGGTCCACGGCGTCGATGTAATTATCGCAGTAATGAAAGAAGTCCCGCACTTCCTCCCATGCGGTGATGACCGCGTTCTGGCCTGCCGCTCCGATGGCTTCGTCCAGTGCGGCCAGCCGTTCCTGTCCCTGGCGATGCGCGCGATACAGATCCAGAAACGCCCTTGCCAGCATCGGCGCATTGGTTGCGGCCAGACGCAGATCAGCCAATGGCGGCGTGGAATCGAACAGGGGATCGGCCAGCGCCTCTTGCATGTCGATCACCATGCGTTCCGCATCGCCAGCCGCCAGTGTGGTCAGGTCGATCCCGTATTCCCGGGCAAGCCGCAGCAGAACACCGGCGGAGATCGGGCGATGATTGTTTTCCATCTGCGACAGATAGGGAAGCGACACGCCCAGGGTTTCGGCAAAGCGCCGCTGCGTCAGCCCCTCTCGCGCCCGCGTTTCACGCAGGGCTGTTCCGGCATAGATCTTCTGCGTGGCCATGATCGCCCCCTACTTTGCAAACTTGGTTCTACCCTTTGCAAAGCCAGTTCGGCAAGTGGTGGTATGTATCAGGGGCCGAAATGAAAAGGCCGCCCCAAGAGGACGGCCCGGAACTTGCGATCTGCCCTGAAGATCAGTTCATGGCGTAGAATTCGACCACGAGGTTCGGTTCCATCTGCACCGCATAGGGCACATCGCCCAGCGACGGCGTGCGCAGGAAGGTCGCGGTCATCTTGTTGTGATCGGTTTCCACATAATCCGGCACGTCACGCTCGGGCAGGGCGACGGCTTCCAGCACGATGGCCAATTGGCGCGAACGCTCACGGATGGAAATCACGTCGCCTTCGCGGACGCGATAGGAAGGCACGTTTACACGCTTGCCGTTAACTTCGATATGGCCGTGGTTCACGAATTGGCGCGCGGCGAAGATGGTCGGAACGAATTTTGCGCGGTAAACGACTGCATCCAGACGACGCTCCAGCAGGCCGATCAGGTTTTCGCCGGTATCGCCCTTGATCCGCTCTGCTTCGGCATAGATGCGGCGGAACTGCTTTTCGGTCAGGTCGCCGTAATAGCCCTTGAGCTTCTGCTTGGCGCGAAGCTGGGTGCCGAAATCGGACAGTTTGCCCTTGCGGCGCTGGCCGTGCTGGCCGGGGCCGTATTCGCGGCGGTTGACCGGGGATTTGGCGCGGCCCCAGATGTTTTCGCCCATGCGGCGATCGATCTTGTACTTGGCAGCGGTGCGTTTGGTCATCGCTGATCTCCTTCTTTTGCGTTACGAAGGGCGTTGTCCTTTGGCCGAAGCCCGACAGGCATCCCCTTGCGGGGGCCACCAACACCAATGAAGTGCGCGCTTATAGCCTCACCGCCGCCAGAGTCAAGCGCGCTGCGCCTGCAATCGCGCCAATCCTTCGGACCAGCCGGAAGTCAGTGCCGGATCGGGTTCGAATCGCGCCGCGATATCCGGCTGCGAGATCGCATCGGCACCGGCCCCCAGGGCAGCCATCAGCCCCAGACGTGCCGCGCCGAAACCCGCCCCTGTCTCGGAGCCCGCCGGGCGCAGAATCGGCACGCGGGTCGCCTGCGCCAGCATTGCCAGCCACAGATCCGAACGTGCGCCTCCGCCCATCGCGATCAGCGAATCTGCCCCGCCTCCGGCATCGCGCAACGCGACCATGTTCTCGGCCAGAGCCAGTGTCACGCCCTCAAGTACGGCGCGGGTCATCTGAGGCCGGGTCGCGCCCGAAGACAACCCGCTGAACCCGGCCCGCTGCGCAGGATCGTTCAGCGGCGTCCGTTCGCCGCTCAGATAGGGCCAGAACGCGATGGGGCCCGGCGGGGTGGGGTGATCGTCCAGCTCTGCCAGCAGATTGCCAACCGGCTGATCGGCGATCCCCGCCCACCAGTCCAGACAGGCGGCGGCAGAAAGCATCACCCCCATCTGGTGCCATTGACCGGGCAGGGCATGGCAAAATGCGTGAACCGCGGTTTCGGGTGCGGGCAGGAAACGGTCGGTGGCTGCGAAAATGACGCCCGATGTGCCAAGTGAAACCAGACCGACCCCCGGACCGGTAATCCCTGCGCCGATTGCGGTGGCCGCGTTGTCGCCGCCGCCCCCGGCAACCGGGATACCGGGGGGAAGGCCCAATTCGCCGGCAATGTCCGCCCGCAGATATCCGGCAATTTCGCTGCCTTCTGTCAGCGTAGGCATTTGGCTGCGTTCCATGCCCGTAGCGGATAGCAGATCGTCGGACCAGTCGCGCTTTGCCGGATCGAACCATGCGGTGCCCGAGGCATCGGACATGTCGCTGATCGCCTCGCCGGTCAGCCAGAGGCGTAAATAGTCCTTGGGCAAAAGCACAAGACGGGTCCGTGCGAACAGATCCGGCTCGTGGTTCTGCATCCAGACCAGTTTCGGGGCGGTGAAACCTGCGAAGACGATATTGCCGGTGAGTTTGCGGAATTGCGGGTCGCCGTCCAGCCTGGCCGCTTCCTCCGAGGCGCGACCATCATTCCACAGGATCGCAGGGCGAAGAACCCGATTGTCGCTGTCAAGGCAGATTGCGCCATGCATCTGGCCGGACAGTCCGATCCCTGCCACTTTGTTCAATGGTATGCCGAGATCGGCAATCGCCCGGCGGGTGGCGGCAATCCAGTCTTGCGGTATCTGCTCGGACCAGCCGGGATGCCGATTCTTTACAGTCAGGGCGGCATGTCCCGTAGCCGCTACGCGCTGCGCATCGTCAATCAGCACCACCTTCACCCCCGAGGTGCCGAGATCGATCCCAAGAAACATCATGTCCCTCCCCGTTACTGGTCGTCGCATTCTTGCGTTATCCATCGCCGCGGCGCAATTCGCGACCGCGGTGGAAATTGCCTTGCGGCGGATTTTCAGAGCTGACGTGTCAGCCGGCGGGAATTGGCGGATATGCGCTTGTCATACGGCCTAAGCGCTTCGGACAAGACCTGTTCGGGGCTGGCGCCCCGGCTAGCGGCCTGCGCCATGGCGTAGAGGGATTCCGAGGCCGCCGCCTGTTTTTCCGCAACCATACGGAAAGGTTCACCCGGAGCCTGAGCGATGAGACCAAGCATTCCCGCCACACGCAGGCCGATTACCATTTGCGATTCCATCGAGATTCGCGTCAGTTGTGCCCAAAGTTGAAAAGGCGATGAAGAAACTGTTTTTCTTGTCATTTGTTTGTTTTTACCAATTGGATGGCATTATCGCCAAAAAGGGTATTCTTCGTCAGTTTTACGCGATGCCGCAAGTGCAACGCCCGGAAAACTGTTCGGTTTCCGGTTAATCCGGCTTGGAAAGCCTGTTTCGGCATGCAATGAGGCGTTTCATGACCGATCATATCACCCTTCGTCGTCCCGATGATTGGCACCTGCATCTGCGCGATGGCGAGATGCTGCGCGCCGTGGCCCCTCATTCCGCCGGTTTCGGCCGAGCGATCATCATGCCCAATCTGGTGCCGCCGGTCGTGACCGGCCAGCAGGCTGCCGCTTATCGTGAGCGCATTCTGTCGGCGGTGCCTGAAGGCGCGACCTTCCAGCCGCAGATGACGCTCTATCTGACCGATACGACCGATCCGGCAGATGTGATCAAGGCGCATCAGGGCGGCGTCATCCGGGCGGTGAAACTGTATCCGGCAGGCGCAACGACCAATTCGGATAGCGGGGTGACCGATTTCGATCGTATCCGCCCGGTATTCGAGGCGATGGCCGAGGCCGGCATCCCCCTGTGCGTGCATGGCGAGGTCACCGATCCCGATGTGGATATCTTCGACCGCGAGGCCGTGTTCATCGACCGCGTTCTGGATCCGGTCCGCCGCGCGAATCCCGAACTGAAGGTAGTGATGGAGCATATCACCACCTCTGACGGGGTGGCCTATGCACGCAGCGGCGAGAATATCGGCGCGACCATCACCACGCATCATCTGGTGATCAACCGCAATGCGATCTTTGCCGGAGGCATTCGCCCTCATTATTATTGTCTGCCGATTGCCAAGCGCGAAACCCATCGGCTGGCGCTGCGCGAGGCGGCGACCAGTGGCGATGCGCGGTTTTTCCTTGGGACCGACTCGGCGCCTCATCCCGACCGGGCCAAGCTGCAGCCCTGTGGCTGCGCGGGGTGCTTCACCGCGCCGAACACGATGTCGATACTGGCCCATGTCTTCGAGGAAGAGGGCGCATTGGACCGGTTGGAAGCCTTTACCAGCCTTAACGGAGCCGCGTTCTATGAGCTGCTGCCGAATGAGGACCGCATTCGCCTGACCCGCCGCGATATTCCCACCGAATATCCCGCAACCATTGTTGCCGGAGACGAAACCGTTACCGTTTTCGATCCCGGTTTTCCCCTTTACTGGCATCTGGAGGACCTATGAGTCTGCCCTATCCCACACGTGAAGAGATCGCCCGCCTGTCCGCCCGCATGCTGCTGGAAATCAAGGCGGTCGATTTCAATGCCAGGCAACCCTTTACCTATGCGTCGGGCAAGAAGGGGCCGACCTATGTCGATTGCCGCCGGATCGTCAGCTTTCCGCGTGTGCGCCAGACCTTGCTGGACTTCCTTGCCGCGACCATCATGCGCGATGCCGGCTTCGAAGCCTTCGACAATATCGCGGGTGGAGAAACGGCGGGCATTCCCTTTGCCGCGATGGTCGCGGAACGTCTTGGCCTGCCGATGACCTATGTGCGCAAGAAGCCCAAGGGCTACGGCCGCAATGCAAGGATCGAGGGCGTGATGACCGAGGGGCAGCGGGTGCTTCTGGTCGAGGATCTGACCACGGATGGCGGCAGCAAGCTGTCCTTCGTCGACGCGATCCGCGAGACCGGGGCAAGCTGCGCCCATACGGCAGTGATCTTCTATTACGGTATTTTCCCCGAGACGACGCAGCGCCTTGCCGATCATGGTGTCAGCCTGCATCACCTGTGCACTTGGTGGGATGTGTTGAACGAGGCGCGGGAAAGCGAAGCTTTCGATGCGGCCACGCTGGATGAGGTCCAGACCTTCCTGTCCGATCCGAAAGGGTGGCAGGCAGCCAACGGGTGACCTGCAGTTATCCACAGCTTATCCCCCATTCTGCCCACCAGATTTCGTTGCGCCGCCATTTGCGAAACCCATAACTTAGCGTATCATACTGCGAATAATCAGCATGCGGGGGCAGCGGGTCTATGAGCAATCTTCGGGTGATCGTTCCGGGACAGGAAGGCGAGGCGGGTGAAGTTCAGGCGGTACCTTATTCGCTTGAGGCAGAGCAGCAGCTTCTGGGTGCGCTTCTGACCAATAACGATGTCTTCGACCGGGTCAGCCAGATCATCAAGCCCGAACATTTCTATCACCCTGTTCACGCCCGCATCTTCGAGATCTGCGCCGAGCGTATCCGTAAGAATGCACTTGCAAGCCCGGTGACGATAAAAGCCTTCATGGAAAATGACGAAGGTTTGCAAGAGCTTGGCGGCGCACCCTATCTGGCGCGGATCGCGGGTGTGGCGATCTCGGCTTATGCGGCGCGTGATTACGCGCAGATGATCCGGGAATTCGCCCTGCGGCGCGAATTGATCGCACTGGGGCAGGATATTTCCGCGCGCGCCTCGACCGTCGAGGTGGATGACGACGCGGAAGAGCAGATCAAGGCGGCCGAACAGACGCTGTACAAGCTGGGCGAACAGGGCGTGGCCGAGCGCGGATTCCAAAGCTTTCTCAAGGCGGTGACGGGCGCTGTTCAGGCGGCGAACGCGGCCTATCAACGGGATGGCAAGCTATCGGGGATCCCGACCGGACTGATCGATCTGGACAACAAGATGGGCGGGCTGAACAATTCGGACCTGATCATCCTGGCCGGGCGGCCCTCGATGGGGAAAACCTCGCTGGTGACGAATATCGCCTTCAACGTTTCCAAGGTGCATAAACTGGGCGAGCGGCCGGATGGCACGCATGGGACCGTGGAAGGCGGCGTGGTCGGTTTTTTCAGCCTTGAAATGTCGGCGGAGCAGCTTGCCGCCCGTATCCTGTCCGAAGCCGCCGAGGTTCCCAGCGAACGCATCCGCAGCGGCAATATGGACGAGGCCGAATTCCGCCGTTTCGTCGAGGCGGCGCATGCGTTGCAGAATTGCCCACTTTATATCGACGACACGCCCGCGCTGCCGATCAATCAGCTTGCCGCCCGCGCCCGCAAGCTCAAGCGGACGCATGGGCTGGACGTGCTGATCATCGATTATCTGCAATTGCTGCGCCCGGCGACGGCCAAGGACAGCCGCGTGAACGAGGTTTCCGAGATTACGCAGGGCCTGAAGGCCATCGCCAAGGAACTGAATATCCCGGTGATCGCGCTGTCGCAGCTTTCGCGTCAGGTCGAAAACCGCGAGGACAAGCGCCCGCAATTGTCCGACCTGCGCGAATCGGGCAGTATCGAGCAGGATGCCGATATCGTCATGTTCGTGTTCCGCGAGGAATATTACCGCGAACGCGAAAAACCGTCCGACAGCGATCTGGACGCGATGGCCAAGTGGCAGCAGATCATGGAACAGGTGCATGGCAAGGCCGAAGTGATCCTTGGCAAGCAGCGGCACGGCCCCATTGGTACGGTCGAACTGGCTTTCGAGGGGCAATTCACCCGTTTCGGCAATCTGGCAAAGGACCGGCAAAGCTCATGGGATTGAGCCTGCCGGTTCCGGTCGTCACGATCGGTTTGCTCATCTTGTCAAATCTGTTCATGACGGTGGCGTGGTATGGGCATCTGAAATTCAAGGCGGCGCCGCTTCTGACCGTGATCATGGTCAGTTGGGGGATCGCCCTATTTGAATATATCCTGCAGGTGCCGGCCAATCGTGTCGGGTATGACTATTTCAATGCTGCGCAGCTGAAAACCATACAGGAAGTCATCAGCCTGTCGGTCTTCGCCCTTTTCTCGTGGGTTTACCTGGGCGAGAAGCTGAGCTGGCAGCACGGTGTCGGCTTCATGCTGATCTGCGCCGGCGCATGGTTCGTGTTCCATGACTGGGGATAAGGTGACCGAAGGCATGGCAGGTAAGAGAACGCCTCCGCATATCCTGACATTGGTGGCGCTGTCCGGTGTATCGGCGCTGTCGATGAACGTGTTTTTGCCCTCATTGCCTGGCATGGCGCGGGATTTCGGGGTGGAATACGGTGTGATGCAGCTTTCCGTCTCGGCCTATATCGGGGCCAGTGCGGTGCTGCAGCTTCTGGGTGGCCCGATCAGCGATCGCTGGGGCCGGCGGCCGGTCGTGCTGACTTCGTTGGCCATTTTCATCCTTGCGACGATCGGTACATTGCTTGCCCCGAATGTCGGAATTTTCCTGATTTTCCGGTTGATTCAGGCGGTTATAGCAACATGCATGCTGGTGCCCCGCGCCGTGGTGCGCGATATGTATGATGGTGCGCAGGCGGCGTCGATGATCGGTTACGTGACCATGGGCATGGCCGTCGTTCCCATGATGGCGCCGGTGGTCGGCGGGATCCTTGATGAAGCCTATGGATGGCGTGCGAATTTCGCGGTGATGGGGCTTCTGGCCTTGCTGGTCGGCATCGTGGCATGGCGCGATCTGGGTGAGACGGTTCGGGATGGCGGGCTGTCCATGCGGCAGCAGGCACAAAACTACCCGATTCTGGCGCGTTCGGTGCGGTTCTGGGGCTATTGTCTTGCAGCGACCCTGTCATCGGGCTGTTTCTTCGCCTATCTCGGCGGGGCTCCTTTCGTGGGCGAGCATGTCTTTGGGCTTTCTCCCGCTGAAGTGGGGTATTTCTTTGCCGCACCTTCGATCGGTTATCTGACGGGCAATTTCCTGTCGGCCCGGTTCACCGCGCGGTTCGGGTTGAATCGGATGATCCTGATCGGCACCTGTGTCTGCCTGTTCTTCGTTGCCTCTTCGCTGACGGTACTTCTTTTCGGGATTGTCGATCCGTTTATCTTTTTCGGTGCGATCGCTGGCATGGGTTTGGGTAACGGGCTGGTGATGCCTAACGCCAATGCCGGAATGATGAGCGTGCGGCCCGAGCTTGCGGGAACCGCCAGCGGGCTGGGCGGGGCGCTTGCCATTGCCGGGGGCGCAGTGTTGTCTGCGCTTGCCGGGGCACTTTTGCAGCCCGGAACAGGAGCCATGCCGTTGATGATCATCATGACGGTTTCGGCGGCAGGGGCGCTGTTGGCGATTCTGTGGGTGCTTCGGCGAGAGGCGCAGTTGAGCCGGGCAAAATAAACCGGGGCGATATAACCAATGGATCGCAAGATGAAGATTTGGAAGGAATGACCGGGCATGCCGCATGATCCGTTCCATCTTGCTCCGGCGCGGATGCATGAAGCCGAGGGGCAGGGCCGTCATGCTTTCGCGCTGTTTCAGGCGGTGCGCCACGATGGCCCGCTGATCTGGATTACGCCTGCCCGCGCTTCGCATAGCCCGATGCTGCCCGGATTGCCCGAGGGCGTGGGTGAGCGGTTGCATCTGATCCGTCCCGAAAACGAGACGGATTTGCTATGGTCCACCGAGGAAGCATTGCGCAGCCAGCCGGTTGGGCTGGTCATCGCCGAACCCGAAATTCCCATGTCCCTGACCGTTGCCCGCCGGCTGCAACTGGCTGCCGAGGCCGGGCAGACTCCGGGGCTGATGCTGATCCGTGAAGGAGCAGGCAGCAATGCCACTGAAACAAGATGGCATTGCGATCCTGTGGCGGGAAGCGCGGACTCGACTCTGCATCGCTGGTCCCTTAAAAAGAACAAAAAGGGAACATTTGGCAAGTGGATATTGCATTGGAATGGTGAAACGGCTGCTTTCGATCTGGTTTCCAAGACTGGCAAGCGATCTTCATCTGCGACATCGACCCGGTAAGGGGCCATTTGCCTTAAGTCACCGGTCAGGCAATACCATTCATCTGCATTGCCTGAACATGATTGCCGAAGCACAGGGACTGCGCCGGGGAATGCCTCTGGCCGATGCGCGCGCGATCTGTCCCCGGCTTGTGACCCATCCCGCCGATCTGCCGCGGGAAGCGGCGGGGCTGATGGCGCTGCGGCGTTTTACGCTGCGTTATGCGCCCTTGGTTGCAAAGGATGGCAGCGACGGGCTGATCGCGGATATTTCCGGGGTGCCGCATCTATTCGGGGGCGAGGAAGCCCTGCGTGACGATCTGCATGCGCGGTTTGCGGGGGCGGGCATCACGGTCGAAACGGCGATTGCCGGATCGCGCGGGGCGGCATTCGCATTGGCGCGCCATGGTGGCGGGATCATTCCCGACGGGGCTCTGAAACGGGGAATCGCGGCGCTTCCGGTCGCGGGCTTGCGGATCGGACACGAGATAGCCGGGGGGCTGATCCGGCTGGGTCTGACCCGGATCGGGGATCTGGCCTGCCAGCCGCGGGCGCCTCTGGTACGGCGCTTTGGACCCGGGCTGATGATGCGGCTGGATCAGGCGTTGGGGGAGCGGTCCGAACCGGTTGCGGCTGAACCCGAAGCGCCGCATTTCGGGGTGCGGATGACCCTGCCCGAACCCATTGGCCTGCAGGCGGATGTCATGGCCTCTTTGCTGCGCCTGCTGAAACAACTCGGCAGAAAACTGGCCCGTCATGAGATGGGCGCCCGCCGGTTGCGGCTGGAGCTTATGCGGGTGGACCGGGAGACGATAAGGATCGAGATCGGTCTTGCCCGTCCGATGCGTGATCCTTTTCGGATCGCGGCGCTGTTCACCAGAAAACTTGAAGAGGTCGATGCGGGTTTCGGCATTGAGGCCATGCGGCTTCATGCCCATGTCACGGAAAACCTGCCGCCCGAGCAAATTGACGATACGCCAGATCAGGAGGATGTACTTGCCGATCTGTTCTCGCGTCTTGGCAATCGTCTGGGATTTCAGCATGTGCAGCGCCTGCTTCCTGCCGATAGCGACATCCCCGAACGTAGCTTTACGCTTTCTGCCGCAGCCTATAGCCAGGCCGAGACCAGACCTCTGCGATACGGACCGCCGCGCCCGGTCATCATTTTCCCGCCCGAACCGGTCACAGCCGTTTCTGGCCACCCGCCCGTACGCTTCCGCTGGCGTCGGAGGGGATACACGACCTTGCGGGCCACGGGCCCCGAGCGGATTGCCCCGGAATGGTGGTTCGATGATCCGGCATGGCGCAGCGGGATCCGCGACTATTGGCGGATCGAGACGCGGCAGGGGCCGCGCCTGTGGTTGTTTCATACGCCACAGGCACCGGCATGGGCCATGCAGGGAGAATTCGCATGAAAGATTATGCCGAACTTTGCGTGACCAGCAATTTCACCTTCCTGACCGGCGCATCGCATCCCGAGGAACTGATCACGCGTGCTGCGCAACTTGGCCTTGCCGCCATTGCGATCACCGACCGTAATTCAGTTGCTGGTGTGGTCCGGGCCTGGACGGCGTTGAAAGAGATGAAGCGCTCGCAGGCAGAGGAAGACACTCCTATCGTTCCGCGCGATATGCCTTTGCCGAAATTTATCGCGGGCTGCCGGCTTGTGCTGACTGACAGCCCGGTGGAATGGCTGGCATTGCCAACCGATGTTGCGGCCTGGTCGCGACTGACGCGGCTGCTGTCGCTGGGCAAGGGGCGGGCGCCAAAGGGCGAATGTCATCTGGGCAGCCGGGATTTGCAGGAATGGGGCAGGGGGATGATCCTGATCGCCCTGCCGCCGGATCCTTTGGAAAGCGGTTGCAGCCATGCTGATCTGCGTGCCATGGGGCACCGTTTTCCCGGGTTTTGCTATCTGGGGGTCGCACCGCGTTATGACGGGCGCGATCCGCTGCGTTTCGATCATCTGGAGCGGATTGCGCACAAGACCTGTCTGCCGATGACAGCGGTAGGCGATGTGCTGATGCATCGTGCCGCGCGCCGCCCTCTGGTCGATGTGCTGACCTGTCTGCGGATCGGCTGCACCATCGACGATATCGGCCTGAACCGTCTGACCAATGGTGAACGCCGCCTGAAAGCCGGGGCCGAGATGGCGCGGCTGTTTCAGCACCACCCCGCTGCGATCCGGCGCACAATGGACATCGCGGATCGCTGCGGATTCGATCTTGGTCATCTGCGTGGGCAATATCCGGATGAGGAACAGGATGGCGAACCCGCACAGGATCGGCTGGAACGATTGGTGCGAGAGGGGGGTATCTGGCGCTATCCCGATGGGCTGCCGCCGAAAATCGCCGCGCGTGTCGAAACGGAATTGCGGCTGATCGCGGAGCTGGAATACGCGCCCTATTTTCTGACCGTGCGTGACATTGTGAGTTTTGCGCGATCAAAGGGAATTCTGTGTCAGGGGCGCGGTTCGGCGGCGAATTCGGTCATCTGCTACCTGTTGGGCATTACCGAGGTGCAGCCCGGTTCCATTACCCTGATCTTCGAGCGTTTCATCAGCAAAGAACGTGGCGAACCGCCGGATATCGACGTGGATTTCGAGCATGAGCGCCGGGAAGAAGTCATTCAGTGGATATATAAGAAATATGGCCGCGAACATGCGGGGCTGACTGCGACCGTCATCCGTTTCCAATCGCGCGCCGCCATTCGCGAGGTCGGCAAGGTCATGGGCCTGTCTCAGGATGTGCTGGCCCGGATGACCGGGTTGATGTGGGGCTCCTCCTCGAAAGGGCCGGGTATCGGGGAATTGCGGGCGGCCGGCCTTGATCCCAATGACAGGCGCGTCGGACTGACGGCCCGGCTGATCGGTGAAATCATCGGCTTCCCCCGGCATTTGTCGCAGCATGTCGGCGGTTTCGTCATCACCCAGGGCCGTCTGGATGAGCTTTGTCCCATCGAGAACGCGGCGATGAAGGATCGCACCGTGATCGAATGGAACAAGGATGATATCGACAGTCTTGATCTGATGAAAGTCGATGTGCTGGGGCTTGGCATGCTGACCTGCATCCGCAAGGCTTTCAAGTTGCTGAAGGATCATCGCGGGCTGGAACTGACGCTGGACAGTTTTCGGCCCGACGATGATCCGGATGCACCACCCGTTTATGATATGCTTTGCAGGGCCGATGCCGTGGGCGTGTTCCAGGTCGAAAGCAGGGCGCAGATGAATTTCCTGCCCCGGATGCAGCCGCGTGACCTTTATGATCTGATCTGCGAGGTCGCCATCGTCCGCCCCGGCCCGATTCAGGGCGGTATGGTCCAGCCCTTCCTCAATCGCCGTCAGAAACGGGAGAGTGTCGAGGATCTGGGCCCCGAGTTGATGGAGGTTCTGAAAGGCACTTATGGCATACCGCTGTTTCAGGAACAGGCGATGCAGATCGCCGTGATCGCCGCCGGCTTCACGCCAGCCGAGGCGGATCATCTGCGGCGCTCGCTGGCCACCTTCCGGCGCATGGGCACGATCCACAGATTTCGTGATCGTTTCATCACGGGAATGCTGCAAAATGGCTATGATCCGGATTTCGCCGCCCGCTGTTTCGCCCAGATCGAAGGTTTCGCCGATTATGGCTTTCCCGAAAGCCATGCGGCCAGCTTCGCGCGGTTGGTCTATATTTCGGCATGGATCAAATGCCATCATCCGGCGGTATTTACCTGTGCTCTGCTGAACAGCCAGCCGATGGGCTTTTACGGCCCGGCGCAGCTTGTACGGGATGCCCGCGATCATGGGGTCGAGGTTTTGCCGGTCTCGGTCAATCACTCCGAATGGGATTGCACATTGGAGGCGTGCGGCGATGGCGAACTCGCATTGCGTCTTGGCTTGCGTCAGATCAAAGGGATGAAGGAGGAGGATGCAGAACAGATCGCTAAGTTCCGGGGCAATGGGTATCCCGATGTCGAAAGCCTGTGGCTCCGGGCCGGGATCAAACCCGAGATATTGGAACGGCTGGCCGAAGCGGATGCCTTCGTCACAATCGGAGTTGGCCGCCGGGACGCATTATGGGCCGCCCGCGCCCTGCGCTCTCCGGGAATGCTGCCACTGTTCGGCGCGGATGGTGAGGGCGTAGATGAACCGAAAGTGATATTGCCCACGATGACATTGGGGCAGGAGGTGATCGAGGATTATCTTTCGATGCGTCTTTCCCTGCGGGCGCATCCGCTGGAAATACTGCGCCGGCGCTTGCCCGAAAGCATGGTGCATGAGCGATTATCCGTCATGAATGGTCGGGTTTCCGTGACCGGCCTTGTCATTACCCGACAACGGCCGGCGACAGCCTCTGGCGTCATCTTCCTGACGCTGGAGGATGAAACCGGCACCTCGAACATCGTTGTCTGGAGGCGAATCTACGAACGTTACCGCAATGCGATCATCGGTGGCCGCCTGCTGCGCGTTACCGGCCGTATCGAGCGTGAAGGGCAGGTGGTGCATGTCATCGCTGAAAAGATTGAAGATCTGTCTCTTATGCTGGCAAATATCAGCGGTCCCGGACGCATTGCCGGAAACGGGCCGCCGCAGCCCTCGGCCCGGCATCCGCGAGAGCAGGCGAAGCGGCTTTTCCCAAGCCGGGATTTTCACTGATCCGGTGCGAAATGCAGCCCCGAGCGTGCCAGAGCTGATAGCGTCGCCCGGAACTGATATCTCGCCGCCGGGATCAACTTCGGATCATCGACCGAAACCCGCCGCATTCGGCAGCCAGGTCGTCAGTTCCGGAACGGCAATCAGAACGGCCATACCGCCCAGCATCAGCAGAACGAAAGGTGCCGCACCTCGGACGATAGTGCCAAGCGTGGCATCGGTAATGCCCTTGATGACGAACAGGTTCATACCCACCGGGGGTGTGATCATGGCGAGTTCCAGATTGACCATCAGCAGGATACCGTACCAGATCGGGTCGATCCCGAGACTGGTGATCGTCGGAAGCAGGATAGGCGTCGTGATCAGGATGATGGCGATGGATTCAAGAAACATGCCAAGCACGAAGATCAGCCCCATGACCACAAGGATGAAACCGATCGGACCAAGGCCGAAGCCTGCCACCGTCTCCGTTACGCCGACGGGCAGGCGGATCAGGGTGATCGCATGTCCGAACATCGCCGCGCCCGCAATGATCATGAATACCATCATCGATGTGCGCATAGTGGAATAGGCGCAGTCCCACAGCTCGCGCAGGCCAAAGTTCCGATAGACCAGAACAGCGACCAGAAGCGCATAAAGAGATCCTGCCGCCGCAGCCTCGGTGGCGGTGAAGACGCCGAAATAGATACCACCCATCACAACCGGCGGTGCAAGCAGTGCCCAGACCGACCGGCGGAATGCTGCGGCCGCCTTGGGCCAGCCAGCCCATTCCGGTGAAGCGATTCCGCGGCGGGCACGGGCCTGCAGCACGCAGAAGATCGAAAAGACCAGCGCCAGCAACAGGCCGGGCACCACTCCGGCAAGAAAGAGCGCACCGATCGATGCGTCCGAAACGACGGCATACAGGATCATCGGGCCCGAAGGCGGGATCAGGATGCCAAGTGTGCCCCCGGCTGCGACCACGCCCAATGCATCGCGTTCTGGATAGCCGAAGCGTTTCATCTGGGGGATCGCGCTTGACCCTATGGAAAGCGCGGTTGCGACGGATGAGCCGGAAATGGCAGCGAAGATGGTGCAAGCCAGCACGGTTGCGACACCAAGGCCGCCTTTGACATGGCCGATCACCGTATGGGCGAAATCATAAAGATCGTCGATTACCCGTGCCTTGATCATAACCTGCGCCATGAAGACAAATAACGGGATGGTGCTGAGGACCGGCTTGTTCATATGCATGTAGACCGCGTCTCCAAGCCCGTCGATATCGCCTTCGACCAGCAAAAGGATTCCGCCGGCAGTCAGACCCAGCGCAGCGAAGATCGGAATACCGCTCAGAAGCAGCAGAAGCAGGACACCAAAGACCAGAAAAAGCGTCACTTCGGCACCTCCCGGATGCTGCGCAGCAGTCGAAGGCCGGCGGCAAGGAACAGAAGCATCGACCCGATCACGACCGGCACCTGCGGAATCCAGGTCTGGATTTCGATATAACCGACCGAATAAGAGCCGAAAGCGCGGGCGAAGGAGATCGAATCCCAAGTCGACATCCCCACGATTACGGCGAAAACCATGATCGTGAAACTGGCGAATACGGACTGGATACGGCCCATGCGGGGGCCAAGCCGCGCAGTCGCCAGATCAATCGCGATATGATCGCCCCGGCGCAGCGCTTCGGCGGCGCCAAGCATCACCATGGTTACCAGCAGATAGCCAACCATCTCGTCATTCCACTGCAAAGGACGACCCATCAGGTAACGGCGCGTGACTGCAAAGGTAATCTGGATCAGTACCACAAGGATCAATGCCGTGCTGATCGCGCCGCAGAAGCGGACCAGTCCGGTAATGATGCGATCGGGGAAGAAGGGGGCGTTTTCTACCCCTTTCTCGGAACGGATGTCATGCATGGAAACCGCCGGTCATATCTTGCTCAGCAATTCCAGCAGCTTCTGGCTATCGGGATCGCCTTCACCGAAAGCCTTGTCGAAAGCTGGCCGCATGACCGCCTCCAGCGCGGCATTTTCTTCGGGCGTTGCGATATGGACCTTTACCCCTTTCTCAAGCAATTGCTCGGGGCCGGCATCGCCGGCTTCCACCGATGCCTCGATCGCCCATTCCGAGGCTTTCAGCCCGGCTTCCGTCAAGGCGGCCTTCGAGGTGTCGGACAGGCTATCGTAGAATTCGGGATTCAGATAGCCGTGCAGATAGGCAGAAAGGACCGGAACGACTGTGAACGCGTCCTGAACTTCGTAATATTTGCGCGAAACGGCGGCAGCCACATCGGTAATCGCACCGTCAACCACGCCGGTGGCAAGTGCCTGATAGACCTCTGAGCCCGGTAATGCGGTGGGAGTAGCGCCAAGCGCCTCGAAAGCGGCATCGAAAGGCGGTGTGAGGCCGCGGATTTTCAACCCTTTGAAATCTTCCGGTTTGACCAGCGGTTCGCCTTTGGTGGTGAAGACGGATGTATTGGTCTGGAACATCCAGACAACATTCTTCACGCCTTTTTCCAGCAATTTTTCCTCAAGAAATGCGGCGGCTTCGGATTCCGGCCATTTCTTCCATATCTCGATATCGCCGAAGGCAAAGGGAGCCACGGTCACGTTCATGATCGGCAATGTCTTGCCCCATTGGAAATTCAGCGAAAAGGCGCATTCGATATCGCCCTTGGCTGTGGCCACGATGTTTTCACGGGCACCAACCAGACTGTCGGCACCGAAGACATGCACATCCAGTTCACCCTCGGAAAGTGTCTCGACCTCTTCCGCCCAGCGCTCGACGACTTTGGCGATATGATGTCCCGGCGGAAGCTGGTGGCTGCAACGCATTTCGGTTGCGGCAAAAACACCGGTTGCCGTCGAGGCAAACAGGGCTGCGCCGATTGCGGCGGACGTCACATATTTCATGATTGGTTTCCTCCCTACTGTTTTTCAGATCGTGCGGCTGGTTTTCCAACTGACATTCGGTGGCGGACCGGCTCGATTCAGAGTCCCGTGAAATCGTTCGCCCGGCATCGCCTCCTCCGCGATGGCCCGTGCGGCCTTTAGGCCGGCGAGATCGATTCCGGTCCGATAACCCATGGTTTCCGCCAGATAGACGATATCCTCGAAGACGACATTACCGGTTGCACCCGGTGCAAAAGGACAGCCGCCAAGGCCCCCAAGCGAAGCATCGATGACGCGCGCGCCATTGTCCAGTGCGGCTGCGGCATTGGCGATGCCCATGCCACGCGTGTCGTGCAAGTGGATGATGAAGGGGCGGCCAGCGCATAATTTCTCTATCCGGGCGCATAGCGCCCCTACCTGCTTCGGCCCGGCATAGCCCACTGTATCGGCAATCCCGACGATATCGGCGCCGGTGGCAAGACAGGTTTCGGCCAGTCGTATCACCTCATCATGCCTTACCTCGCCAGCGATCGAGCAACCGAAAGCCATCGCGATCCCGGCATTGATGATCTTGTCCGGGGCATCGTTATCGCGCATGGTTACGATCTTGCCGACCAGTTCCACCGCGGATTTGCGCGAGCGGCGCATATTGGCCTGACTGTGCTCATCGGTGGCCGAGATGACACAGACCATTTCATGCAACCCGGTCCGAAGCGCGGTTTCCGCTCCGCGCTCATTCAGCGTCAGTCCGGCGGAATGAATGTCCAGCCGTTCACTGGCATCCAGCATTGCCTCGATATCGGCGAATTGGGGAAAGCGGGCGGCGGGCAGGAAAGAACCGATCTCGTAATGCCGTACACCGGCCTGCGTTTCGCGTTCCATCCAGGCGATCTTTGCGCTGGTAGAGGGGATAGCCCGGGCGAGCTGTAAGCCGTCGCGCAGCCCGACCTCTCTCAGGGTTATCCTGTCTGTTGGATAGATCGCATCGACCCGGCTCATGCGGTCACGTCCTTTGCGCCGCTGGCAAGAAGGATTTCGGTTTCGCTCAAGCCAGCGCGGGATAAAACTTCGCGGGTGTCTTCGCCGATGTCCGCGATGTCGAGCGCGCCACCGGTGACCGCGGCATCATCGACCTCGAACGGCATCACCGGGGCACGAAAAACCTGTCCCTCGGGCAAGCGCGAAGCGAATAAGCCATCGGGGCGCAGGACATGGGGATCGTCATACATTTCGGCGGGTCGGTGGATCGGGGAAAAAGGGATGCCTGCATCTTCGAACATCGAGGCAAGCTGCGCGAAACGGAATTCCCGCACAGCGCTGGCGACGATAGGGATAGTCCAATCGCGCGCCTCTATCTGGTCCATGCGTTTTTGCAGGCGGGGATCGTCGCGCAGGCTGTCGAGACCCAGAAGATTGCACAGTGTGACCCACTGGCCTTCGGTCACAGCGCCGATAAAGACCTGCCGGCCGTCTCCGGACTCGAAAATGTCATAGACGGGCCAGGAAAATTCGCGTTCGGGCATTGGCGGCGCCTCGCGGCCTTCGATATCGAACTGCACCATATGCTGGGCGACCAGAAGCAGGCAATTTTCGAACAACCCGGTGCGCAGCACATGGCCTTTACCATCTTTGCCGCGCTCGAGAAGTGCGGCTAGCACCGCGAAAGCGCCGAACAGCCCGCCCATGATGTCATTGGCGGAAGAACCGATCCGCAGCGGTCGCCCGGTCGGGCCGGTCATATAGGCCATGCCGGTCATCATCTGCACCACCTCGTCCATGGCGGTGCGATTTTCATAAGGACCCTTGAGAAAACCCTTGAGAGACGAGACGATAAGCTGGGGATATTTCTTCCGCAGCATCCCGGGGTCAAATCCCATTCCGGCCAGCGACTCGTCGCGGAAATTTTCGACAAAGATATCGGCGCTTTCCAGAATGCGGTGCATCGCGGCCCTGCCTGCATCCGATTTCAGATCCAATGTGATGCTTTTCTTCCCACGGTTGAAAGTTGGGTGGAACCCGCGTCCCATCCCGGTAAGCGCACGGGTCTTGTCACCCTCAGGCGGTTCAACCTTGATGACTTCTGCACCCAGCATGCCCAGGAACATCCCGCAGGACGGCCCCATGATCATATGGGTCATCTCGATCACGCGCAGACCGGCAAGCGGCTTGAAATCATCATTCATTCGGTATCCTCCCGACTCGCAGATTAGCCAAAAGCCAATCAGCGGAATAATATAATGTTTGGATGTAACCCTTCTGGAAACGAGAATGCTTGATACCCGTCAGCTACAGTATTTCGCAGCCATTTATGAAAGCGGTTCGCTTGCACAGGCATCGCAGACCCTCCGGGTGGCGGCTTCGGCGCTCAGCCATCATCTGGCACAGCTTGAACACCGGCTTGGAAGCCCGCTATTCCTGCGCAAACCACGCGGAATGGAGCCGACCGCCGCGGGGCATCGGCTGCATGAACATACAAGGTCGATACTGCGGTCCATTGCCGCTGCCGAGACGGATCTCAGGGATAGCGTGGGGCAGGTGTCGGGCCCGGTCTCGGTCGGAATGTCCTTTTCCGCCGTCAAAGCGATTGGGGTCGAGTTCATTTCGAGGGTGGTGCATGATTACCCGGATGTGCAACTGGTCCTAACCGAAAGCCTTTCGGGAACCGCCTTGCCTTATCTGCTGGCCTCGGAGGTGGATCTGGCGTTGGTTTACAATCCGCCCAATGACCCCGCCATCCATTCCGAGCCTGTGCTTGAGGAAACGATGGTCTGCGTTGGCCGTTCGGAAATCATCGGAGAAACCAAGGACCCGATCAGTTTTGCCGAATTGCTCGAACTGCCGATTATCCTGCTGCGTCAGGGTGTGTCGGCCCGCGCGCTCATCGATGACAATACGTTGCTCAAGAAGATCGAGGCGCGGGCGCGCCTACAGATGAATTCGGTTCAGGCCATTGCCGGAAGTATTGATGCGGGGCTGGGCTGTGTGATCGGAACGCGGCTGTTCATGCAGGATCAGTTGCAACGCGGATCCGTCCATGCCCGCGCGATCACCAATCCAGAACTGTCACGCACTTTGCATCTGTGTCAGGTCGCCACGCGTCCACGAACCTTTGCCTCCGAGGCAATTCGCGCATTGTTGCTTGGGTTGGTGCGAAAAGCCGTCACCGACGGACGATGGGAGGCGCAGCTTGTCGGATGAATACGGCCAGAAAGTTGTGTCGCCGGTGGTGCCGCGGTGAAGCTGTGCCGATTCATGCCAAGGGCTGCATTCGGGCAAGCGCATCGGCCATTCGCGACAGGCCGGGCAAAAGCGGGAACAGGTCGGCTTGCAGCGCGTGGTAAATATCCGGCTTGCCGGTAAACTGCGGCCGCGCCCGAGTTTTATTGTCGCGCGGCTCGGGAAACCATCCGCCATATTCATGATCGATCAGGACTGAAGCCGCGAATTGCCACAGGCGCCGGTACCACATCTCGTCTTCGTCGCGGGCTTCCAGTTTGATCAGGCTTGCCAGAACGCCGATGGCTTCGGTCACCGGCCACCAGTAGCGCGACATGTCAAGCTGAGCGCCGTCGAAACGCAGGGTATAAACCAGGCCCTCCCGCTGCTGATCCCAGGCGGCGCGCAGGGCGTGTTGCACCAGTTCACGGGCATGAGCGGGTGCAGAGCCCTCGGGTCTTCCGGCCAGATCCCACCAATGCAGCAATAATCGCGCCATCTCGAAGGAATGCCCGGGTGTCGTGCCTGCCGGCCGGAACATCGGATTACCGGAATAGTCCGGGTCGGCAGTCCAGTTTTTGTCGTAATGCTCGGGGATTTGCCAGCCATTGCGGGCCGCCTCACCGGCGATGAAAAACGCGAGAATGCGTCCGGCGCGGGTCAGAAATGCGGTTTCTCCCGTGGCTTCATAGGCGGTCAGCAGGGCTTCAACCCCGTGCATATTCGCATTCATGCCGCGATAGGTCGAAAACACCTGCCAGTCACGGGTGAACTCGTCGCGGAACAGCCCGTGGTCTTCGTCCCAGTAATGCCGGTCCAGAATCTCGACGATATCGCCCAGAAGGCGGTCCGCATCCGGGTGGCCCGCCAGTTTCGCGCTGGAAGCCGCCAGCAGAACAAAGACATGCCCATAGGCCAGCTTGGTCCCGTCGGTGACGCCCGCCGCATCCCCCGCCGCATCCACGGACCAGAGATAACCGCCATGCTGCCGGTCGCGATGCCCCTGCCACAGCCATGCCATCCCCTGATCGATGATCTCGGCCTTGTCCGCCCGCCCGGCCATTTGCGCAAGGGCATAGCAATGCACAAGCCGTGTCGTCGTATGAAGTTCCTGCAATTCACCGGGCAAGGGCCTGCCGCTGTCGTCAAGCGTATGGAAACCACCCCCCGCGCGCGGGCTGGCATCGAAGAAATCAAGCGCCTTCCGTGCATCCTGCACAAGAAAGGCCCGATGCGTGTCATCCTTTAGCCAAAGGCCCGCAGCATCCGTCTTGCCGGGTTCGCCCATCATCCGCTCCTTCCCGGTTCACCGTTTCCGCATGGCATCCATAAGCGCGGCGCCGAACGATCCGTTCCCATCATTCCCGCGCGGCGCGGGTTTGACTTGTCTCGGCTTTTGCGCATTCCCGGAGGGGCCGCGTGACTGCGCCCCCGCCTTTCGTCCTTCTTGCGCCCCGCCATCCTTGCGCATGGTCAGGCCGATGCGCTTGCGGGGGATATCCACCTCGGTCACGCGAACCCTGACGATATCCCCGACCTTTACGACCTCGTTCGGGTCCTTCACGAAACGGTCGGCAAGCTGGCTGATATGCACCAGCCCGTCCTGATGCACACCGATATCGACAAAAGCCCCGAAGGCCGCGACATTGGTGACCGTGCCTTCCAGCGACATGCCAGAGCGCAGATCCTTGATATCTTCGACGCCCTCCGCGAAGCTGGCGGTCACAAAGCCGGGACGCGGATCGCGGCCGGGCTTTTCAAGTTCGGACAGGATGTCGCGTACCGTGGGCAGGCCGAATTTATCATCCACGAAATCCTCGGCGCGAAGCCCCTTCAACGCCATGGCATCACCCATGATCGCGCGGATGTCGCGCCCGCAGGCTTTCACGATCTTTCGCGCGACGCCATAAGCCTCGGGATGGACGCTTGACGCATCCAGAGGCTCGTCGCCCTCGCGAATGCGCAGGAAACCCGCGCATTGCTCGAAGGCGCGGGGACCAAGCCCCGCCACATCTTTCAGGGATTTGCGCGAACGGAATGCACCGTTGCCGTCCCGATGCGTGACGATGGCCCCGGCCAGAGACGGCCCCAGCCCCGCCACATGGGAGAGCAGCGCGGATGAGGCCGTGTTCAGATCGACGCCGACCGCGTTCACCGCATCCTCGATCACGGCTTCAAGCGCTTTGGTCAACTGCCGCTGATCGACGTCATGCTGATATTGCCCCACACCGATGGATTCGGGCGGCACCTTGACCAGTTCCGCCAGCGGATCCTGCAAGCGACGGGCAATCGAGACCGCGCCGCGCAGCGAAACGTCCAGATCGGGAAATTCCCTTGCCGCCAGTTCCGAGGCCGAATAGACCGATGCCCCCGCCTCGGACACCACGACCCTGGTCGGCGCCTTTTCCGTTTTGGGCAGGCGTTTCAGCACATCCGCGACCATCCGCTCGGTCTCGCGGCTGGCTGTGCCATTGCCGATGGCGATCAATTCGGCACCGTGCCGTGCGATCAGGGTCAGCAGGGCAGCCTCGGCCCCCGCCAAATCTTTCTTCGGGGGAAAGGGATACAGCGTTGCGGTTTCCAGCAGCTTGCCCGTTGCATCCACGACAGCCAGCTTGACCCCGGTCCGAATGCCCGGATCAAGGCCGATCGTAACTTTTGCCCCCGCCGGAGCGGCCAGCAGAAGATCCTTGAGATTGCGGCCGAAGACCCGGATGGCCTCGTCATGGGCGCGTTTGCGCAATTCGGTCAGCAGGTCGATATACATGGTGTTCGACAGCCGCACCCGCCAGGTCCAGCCGGCGACCTGCCGAAGCCATTTGTCCCCCGGCTGTTCGCCCAATTTGCCGATGGCCTGCGCCACGATTCCTTCGGCGCGCGCTGCGCCACTGTCCGGATCGGGGGAGATGTCGATGGTCACCACCTCTTCCTTTGCAGCCCGCAGGATCGCAAGCGCACGATGCGCGGGGATATCGGCCCATCTCTCGCGGTGATCGAAGTAATCGGAAAATTTCGCACCGGCCTCTTCCTTACCGTCCACGACCTTTGCCGCGATAAATGCCTCGGTCCGCATGAAATCGCGCAACGCACCCAGCAAAGCGGCATTCTCGGACAATTCCTCGACCAGAATGTCACGCGCTCCGTCCAGAGCCGCCTTCACATCGGGGACGGTTTCGGAAATGTAGCCCTGCGCCAGTTCCTGCGGTTCGGAGTCGCGATTTTCCTGAATGGCGCGCAGCAATGGTTCCAGCCCGTTCTCACGGGCGATCATCGCCTTGGTGCGGCGCTTGGGCTTGAACGGCAGGTAGATATCCTCAAGAGTTGCCTTGGTTTCCGCCGTGGCGATGCTGCGCGCCAGTTCATCGGTCAGCTTGTTCTGTTCGCGGATAGATTTAAGGATCGCCTCGCGCCGGGCCTCCAGCTCACGCAGATAGGCAAGCCGTTCGGACAGGACCCGCAACTGGCTGTCATCCAGCCCACCCGTCACCTCCTTGCGGTACCGTGCGACAAAGGGGACCGTCGCGCCGCCATCAAGCAGTTCCACAGCGGCATTGACCTGCGCGGCGCTGGCATTGATCTCGGTCGCGATGACGCGGGTGATACGTTCGGCTGACTCCATCTGATCCTCATTCGTTCCGGAAACAATGTCCTAGCCTTGCGGCGTCCATGCGCCAAGCGCGAAAACCCGTGCTACTCGGCGGCTGTGGGTTTTTTCTCTTCGAGTTTCAACTCAGGAAGCTCGAGGAGTTCGGCCCGTCGGGGATTGCCCGCCAGGCTTTGGCGCACGGCCTCGCGAAGCGCGTGCGAGCGTTTCAGAATCCGGCGGAAACTGGTTTCGTTCAGTTCCAGCAGGCTGGTGGGCGTGATTGCCGTAACTTCCGCCCGGCGCGGCTTGCCGGTCAGGACAGCCAACTGCCCGAACATGTCGCCCCGCCCAAGACGGACGGTCTGTCCGGCCGTTTCTTGCTGAACCGCGCCAGAGGATACGAAGAAGACGCTATGCGCCGCGCTGTCCTTGCGAAGAATGACCTTTCCCGCATTGACATAACGCGTAGTCAATGCGCGGCCCAGTCTGCGCATCTCGTTTTCGCTCAGATCGGCGAATAGCGGGAATTGCCGTACCAATTCTTTTTTCGGCAGCGCGAGGTCGAGATGGGGGCGGCCTTCGGACTCGGCGCGGCGGCGGCTGATATCCTGCATCAATGCGGTGTGCAGCTCTGATCCGATCAGCCCGTCGTCATGCATGGCGTTGTACTCGCGTTCTTCCAGACGCAGGGCGGTGCGGCGGATAAAGCGTCGTTCCAGCTTTTCGGCATAGCCGGGATATTGCAGACGCAATCCCTCGATCGCAGTTTCAACGGCTTCGACCCGACGGTTCAGCAATTCATGCAGGAGTTCCGCAACCCTGCGGCCGTGAATGCGACGGATCCGACGATCAATGAATTTGTATAAATCACGCAATATCAGCCGCTTTGCAAGCAACATCTCGAAGCGATCTGCGGTCATGCGGGCAAGTGGCGTGGCGATATGCAGCCGGTTGCGCAGGAATGCCGCCAATCTGAAATCCTTGCCATAGCGCAGACTGCGCCGCGCGGCCCGCTGATATCCGGTGCGCCCGCCGGTCCGCGCAGCTTCGATCATCCGGTCCGCGTCGAAAAGCATCGTTTCCGACAGTCGTGCGCTTATTGCCCGTTCGCGGAACCGTTCAAGGATCACTTCGCGCTCATATCCGGCAAGCGCGATCAGGCCCAGCGTGATACGGTCGCGATCAAGGATTTCGGTATTATCCTCTGCCTCCGCCTGCGCGACCGCCTCATCCAGCCTTTGGGCGAAGCGCTTGGCCTCCGAACGGACGGTTTCGCGCGTCAGTTCGTAATCTTCGGCGGTTTCCGCGACTTCTTCACGCACGGTTTGCAGCGATACGGCGATCACCTGATTGGATAGCGCGACATCCAGAGGGGACAGTTTGTCCAGTCCAAGCTTTCCGATCACCCAACGCAGCGTCGTTCCCTGAACCAGAAGCGTGAACAGGGTAAACCCGGTTGCGACGATCCCCACCAGTCGTTTCGTTTCGACCGGTACGCGCAGGTTTTCGGTCACCGCCAGCGCCAGCGCCAGCGTGACCGCACCGCGCAAGCCCCCCCAGAGGATCGCGCTCCGATATCGCCCGCTGACCTGCGGCGAGACGCGGACCGCCGATAATAACGGCATCAGGCCGAACAAGACGATTGCCCGTGCCACGGTGGCGGCGGCGATCACCACCAGAATAAGTGCGAAATCGCCGGCATGCGTATCCTCCAGAAGGCGCGGGATCAGCAATGCGGCGAGAATGAAGATCAGTGCCCCGGCCCAATGCGCAAGCAGGGCCCAGACCTCGCGCAGATTGGTCCAGAAGGCGGGCGACAGCCGGACAGGGCCGATGATGCTCATGGTCAGCCCGGCGACCACGACCCCGATCACACCGGATGCGTCGAATAATCTTTCCGCCATAACGAAGGACAGATAGGGGACCGCGACCGAAACCGAAATCTGCGCCAGTTCGAAGCGGGCGAACCACATCATCAGGACGACGGCGATACGCGCGGTCAGAAATCCGGCAAGCGTACCGCCGACGAACAGCATCGGAAATCCGCTGATCGCCTCGCCCAGAGCGGGGTCCGCGCCACCCAGCGTGACGAAACCCATGAACAGGCCGAACAGTGCGATTGCGGCGGCATCGTTCAACAGGCTTTCGCCCTCGATGATCCGTGCCAGGCGCCGCGGTGCCGAGATCGAGCGGAAAATCCCCACTACGGCCGAGGGATCCGTGGTGGAGACGATCGATCCGATCAGCAGGCAGATGACCAGCGGCAAGCCGCTGAACCATGCCAGCGAATAGCCGATCGTCAGGGTGGCAACGACGACGGCCACGACCGCCAGTGTCAGGATCGGTACCCAGTCATCCAGCATCCGCCGCACATTCATTTCCAGCGTTGCCTGAAAAATCAGTGTCGGCAGAAAGACATAGAGGAACACGTTCGAGCGGATCGGCAGGGCCAGAATTGCCTCGGCCACCGGGTCCAGGGCATTGGTCAGACTGGTACGCAGGAAAAAGATTGCGGCGGCCCCGATCAGAATGCCCAGAACCGCGAGAATCACACTGTAAGGCAATGCCAGCCGCGCCGCCAAAGGTTCAGCAAGCCCGATGAGGACGAAAAGCGACGCTGCAATGGTGGTCAGAAGAACGATGTCCATTGCTCTGCGATAGCCGGATTTTTCGGGTCAGGGAATATCTTCCCGCAACAAAAATCGATCACAATGGAGCGTTGATGCGTTTCGGCTAAAATTCGAGCGAACCGTGGCTTACGCCTGTCCATCGGCCAGCAATGCCAGATCCGCATGCCCCCGATCCGCCAGTTGCCGCGCCGCCCGCCATGCCCTGAGACCGCTGCGGCAGCATAACACCACGCGCTGCCCGGAAGGAGGTTCCCATTCGGCGATTGCTTCGGGACCAAGCCGCAGGGCATGGGGTGCTACGGGCGAAGGGGATTCGCTTTCCGGGCGCAATTCGATCACGCAATCAGAAGGGCGCAGCCCGTTGCGTGAAATGAAAGGCAGGGCAGGGCCGTCAGGCTCGGGCGCGTCGGTAAAGCGGAAACTGCTGAAGCGCCATCCGGCAAGATCAACGGTCACCATCTGCCCGATGGGGGAAGGTTCAAGGCCCAGCAAAGCGGACATGGCCATCTGCGCCTGCAATGCACCGACGGTCGCGACCACGGGGCCCATGACACCCGCTGTCGCGCAGCTTTGGGCATTGCGCGGAAGTTCCGGAAAAAGCGCGCGCAGGGATGGGCCCCCGCCGCAGAAACCACCGGCATATCCCTGCCGGCCCAGTACCGATCCGGCGATCAGCGGCAAGCGGCGGCGGGCGCATTCGTCCGAAAGAATGTAACTCACGGCAAAGCTGTCTGCCGCATCGACGACCAGATCAACATCCTCCAGCAGCGGTCCCGCCGTATCAGGATCAAGCCAGCCGCGAATTGCCTGAAGTTCGATCTCCGGATTCAGCCGCCGGGCTTCCCGCGCCGCGCAATCCGCCTTGGGCTGTCCGATATCCGACATGCGGAAGATCGTCTGCCGATGCAGATTGCTTTCACTGACCAGATCATCGTCCAACAGCCGTAATCGTCCGACCCCGGCCCCGGTGAGCGCCGGGATCACGCTTGACCCAAGCCCGCCTGCACCAACCACAAGCACATGCGATGCGGCAAGCCGGGCCTGTCCGACAGAGCCGATCTCGGGCAGGATGGTCTGACGGTCGTAACGGGTCATTCCGGCGGTTCCTTGGGCGGGTTCCGGATAGAGATATGAGTGTCCGGCGATGTGTTTCAACCGGAATTTGACGGATGGCGTTTCATATTGCGCGTGGCGGTGCTTTCAGATCCGCAAAACGCGGCAAGATTTTCGTCATCTCCGCCCGCAAGCTATTCTTGCTGCGACGAAGGATCACACGACCACGCCGGCGCCTTCGGTCGCGGGGCCGGCAACGGCCCGGAAGGCTGCGAATAACTCGCGGCCCATGCCCTCGTTGCTGCCTGAGGGATCGAAACCTGCGGGGCGGCGGTTGTCGAAATCCTCGGCCAGGCAATCGATCGTGCCCATGGTGGCGTCCATGCGGATGAGATCGCCATCCCGCACGCGGGCAAGCGGCCCGCCTACGGATGCTTCGGGCGAGATATGGATCGCGGCGGGCACTTTGCCCGAAGCCCCCGACATGCGCCCGTCGGTCACGAGCGCCACCTTAAGCCCCCGGTCCTGCAAGACAGCCAGGCATGGCGTCAGCGAATGCAATTCGGGCATGCCATTCGCGCGCGGTCCCTGAAAGCGGACGACGACAACCGTGTCTTCGGTGAATTCGCCCGCCTTGAAAGCAGCCTTCACCTGTTCCTGATCTGTGAAAACACGGGCTTTCGCTTCGATCACATGACGTTCCTGCGCCACGGCGCTGACCTTGATGACGCCTCGGCCAAGATTGCCCTCCAGCTGTTTCACTCCGCCGGTTCGGGCAAAGGGAGCGCTGGCCGGGCGCAGGATCTTGTCGTTCAGGGATTCTTTCGCCCCGGCCTCCCAGCGTACACGCTTTCCGTCCAGTTTCGGTTCGGCCGTGTAGCCGTTCAAGCCGGTTCCGTTGATCGTTCTGACATCGGCATGCAGCAGACCCGCTTCCAGCAATTGCCCGATCATATAACCGATGCCGCCAGCAGCATGGAAATGATTCACATCCGCCAGACCATTCGGATAGACCCGCGCCATTAGCGGGACATTTTCGGAAATATCATGGAAATCGGCGATATCCAGCAGCACCCCGGCCGCCCGCGCCATGGCCGGCAGATGCATGACCAGATTGGTCGAGCCGCCCGTCGCCATCAGACCCACGATGCCGTTGACAAAGGCACGTTCGTCCAGAACCTCGCCCGCGGGCAGGTAATCGTTGCCCAGTCGGGTGATCGCTGCCGCGCGTTCAAGACCGGCCACGGTCAGGGCTTCGCGCAGGGGGGTGTTCGGATTCACGAAGCTGGAGCCGGGCAGATGCAGCCCCATGAATTCCATCAGCATCTGATTGCTGTTGGCGGTGCCGTAGAAAGTGCAGGTGCCGGGGGAGTGATAAGAGGCCATTTCCGCCGCCATCAACACGTCACGCCCGACCTCTCCGGCGGCGAATTGCTGGCGAATCTTCGATTTCTCGTCATTCGGCAGGCCGGACGGCATCGGCCCGGCGGGAATGAATACGGCGGGGATATGGCCGAACGTTGCCGCCCCGATCACCAGTCCTGGTACGATCTTGTCGCAGACCCCCATGTAAAGCGCCGCATCGAAACAATCATGGGACAACGCCACCCCGGCGGCCAAAGCGATGACATCGCGCGAAAACAGCGACAACTCCATCCCCGCGCGGCCCTGCGTGACGCCGTCGCACATGGCGGGAACGCCGCCCGCAACCTGTACAGTTACCCCGATTTCACGCCCGGCGCGGCGAATGATATCGGGATAGCGTTCATAGGGCTGATGCGCCGACAGCATGTCATTATAGGCCGTGACGATCCCGATATTCGGCTTGCGCGAGCCCGCCAGATCGTCCTTGTCATCCATTGCCGCATAGGCATGGGCCTGATTGCCGCAGGACAGATGCGCCCGGCGGGGGCCATCCTCGGCGGCTTTGGCGATCTTTTTCAGATAAGCGCTGCGGGTGGTTTGCGAACGTTCGCGGATACGGTCGGTCACACGGTCGATGGTGGCGTGAAGGGTCATCTTGCTGCCTCCTCTGGCTTTGAAGGCACAATAATCTGTTAGCGATAACAATTCAACCCATGCTTGGAATTTGCAGCTATCACCGCGCGAGATTTCAGCAGATCGTCACATGCGGGAAATAGCCGTCAAATTCGCCGGATCGGAAGCGGGATCGTTCAGCCGGTGGCTTTTTCGGCCAGCTTCGCCTGATCCCACAGGCGATCCATCTCGGCAAGATCGCTATCCTCCGGGCGGCGGTTATCCGAGGCCAGGGCGGCCTCTATCGCCTGGAACCTGCGGGTGAACTTGGTATTCGCGCGGCGCAGCGCCTGTTCCGGATCGATCTTCAGATGCCTTGCCAGATTGGCCATGACGAACAGCAGATCGCCGAATTCCTCTTCAAGCTCGTCCGGTCCCAGATGATCGCGGGCCTCAACCAGTTCGGCGGTTTCCTCGGCGATCTTGTCCAGAACATTCGCGGCATCGGGCCAATCGAAGCCTACCCGTGCCGCCCGGTTCTGCAGTTTGACCGCCCGTGTCAGTGCCGGCAGGCCAAGCGCGACCCCGTCCAATGTCCCGCGTTCGGCCTTGCCCGCGCGTTCGACGGCCTTGATCGCCTCCCAGTCTTTCACCTGTTGTTCGGCGGATTTGTCGCGGCTTTCATCGCCAAAGACATGCGGATGCCGGAAAATCAGCTTGTCGGAAATTGCTGCGGCGCAATCCGCAAAATCGAACATGCCCTGTTCCTGCGCCATTTGCGCATGGAACACGACCTGCAACAGCAAATCGCCCAGTTCGCCCGGCAATTCATCCCATGCCTTGCGGTCGATGGCATCGGCGACCTCATGCGCCTCTTCGATCGTGTAGGGTGAGATCGAGGCGAAATCCTGTTCGATATCCCAGGGACAGCCGGTTTTCGGATCCCGCAACTCGGCCATGATGTCGATCAGGCGGGTGATCTCGGCGCCCGCGTTCTTGCTGTCAGCCATTGCAATTCATCCCGTCCTCGGCTCCGATGAACCGATTGCCACAGCATGAAGGGTGAGTCCACATGCCAGTCCTGAACCGAATCGCTTCCTTCGCTGACGATATGACCGCATGGCGACGGTATCTGCACCAGCATCCGGAACTGGGATTCGAGTGCCATGAAACGGCGAAATTCGTCGCAGGGAAGTTGCGCGAGTTCGGAGTGGACGAAATCCACGAAGGAATCGGAAAGACCGGCATTGTCGCGATTATCAATGGCAAGGGCGGAGGAAACACGATCGGATTGCGGGCCGATATGGACGGGCTGCCGATGTCCGAGACAAGCGGGGTGGAATGGGCCTCGACCGTGCCGGGACGGATGCATGCATGCGGACATGACGGGCATACGACCATGCTTCTGGGGGCGGCGAAATATTTGTCCGAGACACGGAATTTCACCGGACGCGTGGCGTTGATCTTTCAGCCCGCAGAAGAGGCTGGAGGCGGCGGAGACGTCATGGTTCAGGAAGGCATCATGGAGCGATTCGGGATCGGCCGGGTCTTCGCGATGCATAACAGTCCCGGTCAGCCTCAGGGGAGCTTCTATACCACGCCGGGGCCGATTATGGCGGCCGTGGACAGCTTCGAGATCGATATCAGCGGCCGTGGCGGCCACGGCGCGATGCCGCATCTGACCGCGGATCCGGTGGTGGCGGCCGTGGCCATCGTGACTGCGATCCAGACGATTTCCAGTCGCAACCATTACGCTTTGGACGATCTGGTCGTGTCAGTGACGCAGATCCATACCGGCAGCGCCGATAATATCGTTCCGGATGATGCGTGGATCTGCGGCACCGTACGGACCTTTGATCCGGATGTGCGCGAGATGGTCCGTCGCCGCCTGTCCGAGATCTGCACAGGGCAGGGTGCGGCCTACAATGTTACCGCAACATTAAACTATCACGAGGGATATCCCGCTACCGTCAACGATCCAGATCAGACAGCTTTTGCAGCGCAGACCGCCCGTGAGGTGGTGGGAGAGGCGAATGTCGCCGATAATTATGGCCGCGAGATGGGGGCCGAGGATTTCAGTTATATGCTGAATGCGCGTCCGGGCTGTTACCTGTTTCTGGGGCAGGGCGGTGGGCCGGGAGTTCACAATCCGGGTTATGATTTCAACGACGATATCGCTCCTATCGGCGCCAGTTTCTTCGCGCGTCTGGTCGAACGCGCCCAGCCGGTGGATTAAAGCCGGAAATACCCGCCGCATGGCGACGTGGGGGCTGTTCACGCGGTTCTGAACCCGAAAGTCAGCTTTGGGCATGCGGTTTCTTGCCAATAACCGGCCACACAGATAGGTTGCGCGCCAACTCGTGAGATGGTCCGTCATATTGACCCGGTCCGACAGCCGAAAGGAAATTGAATGTTCGCTACTCCTGCCTACGCACAGGCCGCCGGTGGTTCCGGCGGAGCTGCCTTTGCTCAGTTCATTCCGCTGGTACTGATCTTTGCGATCATGTATTTCCTGATGATCAGACCTCAGCAAAAGCGGGTGAAGCAGCATCGCGAGATGGTGGCCGCGCTGAAGAAGGGCGACCAGATCGTGACGCAGGGCGGTTTGATCGGCAAGGTTGTCAGTGCCCGCGATGACGAACTGGAGGTCGAAATCGCGCAGGGCGTGCGTGTCCGTGTGGTGCGTTCGACCGTGGCGCAGGTGATTAGCGCAACCCAGCCCGTTGCCGCCAATAGCTGAAGGCCGGATAACAGATGCTTCAGATCGACCGATGGAAACGTATCCTGATCATCGGGCTCTGCGTGCTGGGTCTGGCCTATGCCGCGCCCAACCTGTTCTACAAACGCGTAGAGGCGCATAACGACGCTGTCGCGCAGATCGAAAGGACCGGGGCCAGCACTCCGGAACTCGATGCGGCAAAGGCTGGCTGGCCGGGCTGGCTGCCGAGCGGTCTGGTCAATCTGGGGCTTGATCTTCGTGGCGGCGCGCATTTGCTGGCCGAGGTGCAGGTCGAGCAGGTCTACAAGTCGCGGATGGATGGGCTTTGGCCCGAACTTCGTCGCGCGCTTGCGGATGAGCGATCCACCATCGGCGCGATTCGGCGGGTGCAATCGCCGGAAGGGACGCTGAAAATCGAGATCGCCAATCCCGATCAGATGTCCCGCGCAATCGAGATCGCCCGCGGCTTTTCGGATCCCATCACCAGTCTGACAGGGGCGGGGCAGTCCAGTCTGGATATCTCGGGCAGCGGCAAAACGATGACGATTCAGTTGTCGGATGCCGAAAAGATCGCCGTGAATGACCGGACAATGCAGCAGAGCCTTGAGATCGTCCGCCGCCGTATCGACGAGGTGGGAACCCGTGAGCCGACGATTATTCGACAGGGCGATGACCGCATTCTGATTCAGGTGCCGGGCATCGGCTCGGCTGCCGAACTCAAGGAACTGATCGGTACGACGGCGAAACTGACATTCAACCCGGTCGCAGGTACCGGCTCGAATCCGGATGCGTCGGTCGATATCGGGCAGATCGTGCTGTCCGACGCCGAGAATGAAGGCGTTTATTACACGATCGAAGAAAACCCGGTCGTCACGGGTGAAGAATTGAACGATGCGCTTCCGGCCACGGACGAGAACGGATTTCCTTCGGTCACATTCCGTTTCAACCCGTCCGGAGCGCGGAAATTCGGGCATTATACATCGGCCAATATTGGCCAGCCCTTCGCGATCGTATTGGATGACGAGGTCATCTCGGCCCCGGTGATCCGGCAGGCGATCGAGACCGGCTCGGGCCAGATTTCAGGTTCGATGACCTTCGACGAGGCAAATCGGCTTGCAGTGCTGTTGCGCGCGGGCGCGCTTCCAGCCGAACTGAACTTTCTGGAAGAGCGCACGATCGGCCCGGAATTGGGGCAGGACAGCGTCGACGCGGGCAAGATCGCAGCTGGCGTGGGGTTCGTGGCAGTGGTTGCCCTGATGATCCTGTCATATGGGCAGTTCGGCGTCTTTGCCTCGATTGCGCTTGCCATCAATATGGGGCTGCTCTTCGGCGTGCTGTCGATGATCGGCGCGACATTGACCTTACCCGGTATCGCCGGGATCGTGCTGACCATCGGTATGGCAGTCGACGCCAATGTGCTGGTCTTCGAGCGAATACGAGAGGAACTGAGACATGCCAAAGGCCCGGCGCGGGCGATTGAACTGGGCTACGAACGGGCGAAGTCCGCGATCGTGGACGCCAATATCACCACGCTGATCGTCGCTGCGATCCTGTTCTTTCTTGGCTCGGGGCCCGTCAAGGGTTTTGCGGTGACGTTGACCATCGGTATCGTCACCTCGGTTTTCACCGCTCTTTGGGTCACACGACTATTGACAGTCACGTGGTTCCACCGCGCCCGTCCACGCCAGATCGAGGTGTAACATGGCTTTTCGTCTGAAACTGGTCCCGGACAATACGCAGATCGATTTTTTCCGGTGGCAGGCCCTGACCTTCGGTATATCGTCTCTGCTGGCTGTTCTGTCGGTTGTCGTTCTGGTGATATACGGGCTGAATTTCGGCATCGATTTCAGGGGCGGCACCACGATCCGTACCGAATCGACGCAAGCCGTGGATGTCGCCACTTATCGCGAGGCTTTGCAGCCCCTTGGGCTTGGCGACGTGGCGATTTCCGAGGTTTTCGATCCGACATTCGGTCCCGATCAGCATGTCGCGCAGATTCGTATAAGCGCGCAGGAAGGTGCGGAAGCCGCGAGCGCCGAAACCGTCGATGCCGTCAAGGTGGCGTTGCAGGAGGTCGATTCGGCAATTACCTTCCCCTCGGTAGAGTCGGTCGGTCCCAAAGTCTCGGGCGAGTTGATCAACACCGCCATCTACGCGGTTCTGGCCGCGCTGGTCGGGATTTCGTTTTATATCTGGCTACGTTTCGAGTGGCAGTTCGCGATAGGTGCGATCGTGTCCCTTGCTCATGACGTGCTGATCACTTTGGGTATCTTTTCCCTGCTTCAGCTCAAATTCGATCTGGCCACGGTGGCGGCGCTGCTGACGATCGTGGGATATTCGATCAACGATACCGTGGTGGTCTTCGACCGGCTGCGCGAAAACCTTTTGAAATACAAGAAACGGCCACTGCGCGAGGTGATGAACCTGTCGGTGAACGAGACCCTCAGCCGGACGGTGATGACGTCCGGGACCACGTTGCTGGCATTGATTGCCTTGCTGGTTCTTGGCGGGGATGTGATCCGCAGCTTTGTCTTCGCGATCACTTTCGGGATCGTGATCGGTACCTATTCCTCGATCTACACGGCCAAGAACATCGTGCTCTGGTTGGGCGTCAAGCGTGACTGGTCCAAAAAATCCCCTGCGGATTCGCCCGACTTCCCGGGGGCCGAGGCTCCCTGATGGCAATGAAGCCCACAGATTTCGACGGAGCGCAGCCGGTCGACGGCTACGGCCCCGGCTTCTTTCGGGTGGGCGGAGAGGTGCTGTATGGGCCGGTAATCGTACAGGCGGGTGGTGCGCAGCCCTGGGACGGCTTGGACGATCATGCGCCATTACTGGCGTTGGCGGGCAAGATCGATGTGCTGTTCCTTGGCACGGGCGAAGAGATTGCACGCCCGCCCGCCGATCTCGCGCAGGCCCTGGAAGATGCCGGCGTCATGGTCGAGGCGATGGCGTCCCCGACTGCCGCGCGCATCTATAACGTGACTCTGTCCGAAGGGCGTCGCGTCGCCTGCGCGCTCCTGCCGCTGTGAGCCTGCTTGCCGTCCATGATCTTGCCGTGGCGCGTGGCGGGCTGCGGGCGGTCGAAGGTGTGTCCTTCACCTTGCAGGAGGGCAAGGCACTGATCCTGCGCGGCCCGAACGGGATCGGCAAGACGACCCTGCTGCGCTGTGTTGCGGGCCTGCAGCCTCCGGTAGCGGGGCGGATCGAGTTGGCCGCTGATGCAGTGGCTTATGCCGCCCATGCCGACGGTCTGAAATCCGCCCTGACCGTGGCAGAGAATCTGCGCTTCTGGGCACAGGTTTTCGGCGGCGGCGATGAAGCCCGGGCGCTTGAATGGATGGAACTGACCGCGCTTGCCGATCGCCCGGCGCTTGCATTATCTGCAGGGCAGAAACGGCGGCTGGGCCTTGCTCGCCTGCTTGTATCCGGCCGTCCCCTCTGGGTGCTGGATGAGCCGACCGTGTCGCTGGATGCCGCCTCGGTCGGGCGCTTTGCCGACATGATCCGGATGCATTTGTCGGGTGGCGGGGCGGCACTGATGGCGACGCATATCGATCTGGGGCTGGACGAAGCGCAGGTGCTGGATCTGACCCCGTATCGCGCCAGACCCGGCCGGGTCGAACGACCCGCAGGCTTCAATGAGGCATTCGCATGAGCGGGCTGGCCGTCAGCGGTAATGCGGGGCAACGCGGCTTCGCAATGAAGAGGCCCAGATGCTGGCCCTTCTGAAACGCGACCTCACCCTTGCCACCCGCGCCGGAGGCGGATTCGGTCTGGCGGTTGCGTTTTTCCTGATCCTTTGCGCGCTCGTGCCTTTTGGCGTGGGCCCCGACAGCGAGGCTTTGCGCCCGATTGCGCCGGGAATCCTGTGGGTAGGCGCACTATTGTCCAGCCTGTTGTCGCTGGACCGGATTTTCGCGCTGGATCACGAGGATGGCAGTCTTGATCTTCTGGCGACCGCGCCGATTCCTCTTGAGGGCGTCGTCGCGGTCAAGGCGTTCGCGCATTGGATCACCACGGGATTGCCGCTGGTGGTGGCTGCACCGGTCTTCGGCCTGCTGCTGCATCTGCCCGGCGAGGCGGTTTTCTGGCTGATCCTGTCACTGCTGATCGGGACACCGGCGCTGTCCATGCTGGGCGCGTTCGGAGCAGGGGTCACCGTCGGGCTGCGGCGCGGAGGGCTACTTTTGTCGCTCTTGGTTCTGCCGCTGTATATCCCCACGCTGATTTTCGGCACCGAGGTCACCCGCCGGGGCGCCGAAGCAGCGGATCCGTTCACGCCGATGCTGTTCCTCGGGGGTATCACTGCGGGGGTGCTGGCATTAGTGCCGTTTGCCGCTGCCGCCGCCTTGCGGGTCAATCTGCGGTGATCGGGCTTGAGGGGCGCAGGCTTCGGGGGTAGGGGAAGCACATGTCGATCTGGGAATACGCCAATCCTGTCAAATTCATGCGCGTCTCCGGCGCGGTTCTGCCGTGGCTGGTAGCGACCGCCGTGATCTGCACGACAGGCGGTGTCGCGTGGGGTTTCCTGACGCCGGAAGATTACCGGCAGGGCTCGACGGTAAAGATCGTTTTCCTGCATGTGCCGGCGGCGATGATGGCGATCAACATCTGGGTGATGATGCTGGTCGCTTCGTTGATCTGGCTGATCCGCCGGCATCATGTCAGTGCCCTTGCCGCCAAGGCCGCCGCCCCTGTCGGTGCGGTGATGACCCTGATCGCTCTGGCAACCGGTGCGATCTGGGGGCAGCCGATGTGGGGAACGTGGTGGGAATGGGATCCAAGGCTGACCTCGTTCCTGATCCTGCTGCTGTTCTATATCGGATATATCGCCCTGTGGTCGTCAATCGAGGATGCGGATAGCGCCGCCGATCTGACGGGCGTGCTGTGTCTGGTCGGTTCGGTTTTCGCCTTGCTCAGCCGCTATGCGGTGATGTTCTGGAATCAGGGCCTGCATCAGGGCGCATCGCTTTCGGTCGCCGAGGGTGAAAGGATGAGCGCGGTTTACCGCTATCCGCTTTACCTTTCGATGTTGGGTTTCCTTCTGTTGTTTCTGGCGCTTGTCCTGATCCGCACCCGCACCGAGATCCGAAGGCGGCGTCTCGCCGCATTGCAGGCAAGGGAGATGCGTGGATGATCGAGCTTGGAAAATATGCCGGAACGGTGCTGGCGGCCTATGGGGTTTCCATCCTGCTGCTGATCGGGATCGTCTGGCAGACTTTGGCGGCGAATGCCCGCGCCCGCCGCGAGTTGGAGAAGCACGAGAAACATGGCTAGGATTTCCCCGCTTGTCATTCTGCCTCCGCTGGTCTTTGCCGCGCTTGCAGGATTGTTCCTTTGGGGTATGGGGCGCGACGATCCGCAATCACTGCCCTCGACCATGATCGGGCGCGAAGCGCCTGCCGTGCCGCAGACCACATTACCCGGCAAGGAGCAGTTGACCGATGAATTGCTGCGCCAGCCGGGCGTGAAGCTGGTGAATTTCTGGGCAAGCTGGTGTCCGCCTTGCCGGGCCGAGCATCCGACGCTGATGGAATTGTCGAAAGACATGCCGGTTTACGGAATCGATCTGAAGGACCCCGAGGCCAATGCGATCGAATTTCTGGAAAAGGACGGCGATCCCTATCATGCTCTGGCGACCGATCCCAAGGGACGCGGGGCGATCGACTGGGGCGTGAGCGCGCCTCCCGAGACGTTTATCATCAATGGCGAGGGTGAGATCCTTTATCGCTTCGCGGGGCCGATGGTCCGCGAGGATTACACCAACCGTTTCCTGCCGGAACTTGAAAAGGCGCTTGCCGCCGAAGAGTAATCGGGCGTCTTGCGTCCGGCAGGACGGCAGGACAAACTGCCCCTTATCGGGATAGGTATGGAGAGGGCAGTCATGACAAGGTTCAGTCTTGTGACGGCGTTGCTATTGGGCAGCGCATGGGCATTTCCGGGGATGGCGCAGCAGGCGACGGATGCCGTTGCCCCTGAAGCTGCGAGTTCTGAAACCGGCACGGAAGGCGACGCCTTTGCCGATCTTTCCGAAGCGGCGCGGGCCGCATTGACCAGCAAGGAATCCGGCGAACCTGTCACTGCGCAGAACTGGATGGTGAGTGCGGCGAATCCCCTGGCGGTCGAAGCGGGCGCTAAGGTCCTGGAACACGGCGGATCCGCAGCGGATGCCATGGTGGCGGTGCAAACCGTTTTGGGATTGGTTGAGCCGCAAAGTTCGGGACTTGGCGGTGGGGCGTTTCTTGTCTGGTATGACGCTGAAAGCGGCGATCTGACGACGCTTGACGGGCGCGAGACTGCGCCGATGGCTGCGACACCGCGCTATTTCCAGGATGAAGAAGGCGAGCCGCTGGAATTCTATGATGCGGTGGTCGGCGGACGTTCGGTCGGCACACCCGGCACGCCCGCGCTTCTCGAAGAGGCGCATCGCCGCTGGGGCAAGGTGAATTGGGGCGGGCTGTTCGATGATGCCATCACGCTGGCCGAGGACGGCTTTGCCGTTTCGCCCCGCCTTGCAGGGCTGGTTGCCGAAGAGGGTGAAAGGCTGCGCCGCTTCCCCGCGACCGAGGAATATTTCTTTCCCGAGGGTACGGCAATCGCAGCGGGGGATCGCCTGAAGAACCCGGAATATGCGCATGTGCTTAAGCGGCTGGCGCAAGAGGGTAGCAGCGCCTTTTACAGCGGCGAGATTGCCGAGGGAATCGTCGATACCGTGCGCAATGCCGAGGGCAATCCCGGTTTGCTGGCGCTGGGTGACTTTGCTGCCTATCGGGTCAAGGAACGGCCGGTCGTCTGTGCGGAATACCGGGATCACGATGTCTGCGGGATGGGGCCGCCTTCCTCGGGGGCGCTGACCATGGGGCAGATTCTTGGCATGCTGGACGGTTATGATCTGGCCTCGCTGGGGGCAGAAAATCCGGAAAGCTGGCGGTTGATCGCGGATGCCTCGCGCCTGGCATTCGCCGATCGCGAGCGTTACATGGCCGATAGCGATTTCGTTCCGGTTCCCGTCGAAGGGCTGGTCGCGCCAGAATATCTGGCCGAGCGGGGAAAGCTGCTGGCTGGCGATGATGCCCTGCCCGAGGTCACTGCCGGCTCTCCCGGCTGGTCGCATGCGATGAACTGGGGGCAGGACAGCGCGCTGGAACTTCCCTCGACCTCGCATATCTCGATCGTCGATGCCGAGGGGAACGCCCTCTCGATGACCACGACCATCGAGAACGGCTTTGGGTCGCGCCTGTTCACTCAGGGATTTCTGTTGAACAACGAATTGACCGATTTCTCATTCGAGACGCATGACGAGGCAGGTTATCCAATTGCCAACCGGCTGGAACCGGGCAAACGGCCGCGATCCTCGATGACGCCCAGCATCGTGCTGAAGGATGGCAAACCGGTGCTGGTAATCGGCTCTCCGGGTGGCAGCCAGATCATCGGCTATACCGCCAAGGCGATCATCGGCTATCTGGACTGGGGGCTGGATGTTCAGCAGGCAATCGGCCTGCCGAATATCGTCAACCGCTTCGGGCCGATGGATATCGAGGCCGGGACAAGTGCCGCTGAGCTGATGCAACCGCTGCAGGATATCGGTTTCGAAGTCGAAGAGACGGATCTGAACTCCGGTCTTCATGGCATTGCCATTACTCCCGAGGGGCTTTCGGGCGGGGCCGATCCGCGCCGCGAAGGGATCGCGTTGGGCGGATGAGGCGATTTGCGAAGAAAATCGCAAGGCGGCTGGATGGGCCTTCATGCCGCCGTCAGTTTCAGGCGTTGTACCTGCGTTGCGCATTTCAGTTCTTGCAAAGAAGACGCCGATGATCCGACGTTTCGGCGCAAGCCCGGAATTCGGGCGGCAATATCGGCGCAGACCCGGAGCCTATGCCGTCCTGTTGCGTGAGGGGCGGATCTTGCTGACATATCAGGACGGGTCCGAGCCTGAATTCCAGCTTCCGGGTGGTGGAATAGATCCTGGCGAGGCTCCGATTTTTGCGCTGCATCGCGAGGTTATGGAAGAAACCGGCTGGACGATATCCTCGCCACGGCGGGTCGGGACCTATCGCAGGTTTTGTTTCATGCCGGAATATGGGTTTTATGCGGAAAAGCTGTGTTCGGTCTGGATTGCGCGCCCGATCATGCAAATGTCGGCACCGACCGAGCCCGGCCATGAAGCGCATTGGTTCCCTGCCGGACAGGCCACAGCCATGCTTGCCGATCCGGGCGCGAGAGAGATGCTGACGATCGCGCTGCGATATGGCGGGAGAAGCCGGCGGTCGTGATGCCCGCCGGGGTTCCGTGACCTCCGGCAGGGCGAAATTCGTCGTTATACGAGCAATTCCGAAAGCAAATCGTCGCTGGTAATGTCACGATAAGTGAATTCGGAATGGTCAAGACGCTCCATCAAGGCGATCAGATTGGCGGGATCGCTGGTTTCGATCCCGATCAGCACCGAACCGAAATTCCGGGCGGATTTCTTGAGATATTCGAAGCGCGATATATCGTCATCCGGGCCCAGAAGCTGAAGGAAATCGCGTAAGGCGCCGGGTCGCTGCGGCATCCGCAATACGAAATATTTCTTGATGCCCGAGAAGCGCTGCGCGCGCTCCTTGACTTCGGGAAGCCGCTCGAAATCGAAATTTCCGCCGGAACAGACGCAGACTACCGTCCTGCCGGTCAGGTCGCCGATATCGGACAAGACGTCGATGGCAAGCGCGCCGGATGGTTCAAGCACAATCCCTTCGACATTCAGCATTTCCAGCATGGTGCGGCAGATGCGGTCCTCGGGCGCGATATGCACATCCTCGGGCAAGAAGCGGGACAGGGTTTCGAATGGCAGGCCGCCGATGCGGGCGACGGCCGCGCCATCGACGAATGTATCAATGGCGGGCAGGGCGACGGGCGCGCCGGTTTTCAATGCCGCGTGCAGGCAGGCCCCGCCAAGGGGCTCAGCAAAGGCGAAGCCGGTTTCGGGCGCGGTTTCGCCCAGATAGCGGACCACGCCCGAGGACATGCCGCCGCCGCCCACGGGCAAAACGACAAGATCGGGCGCACGGCCCAGTTGTTCCAGAAATTCCAGCCCTAACGTGGCCTGCCCCTCGATCACGTCGGCGGCGTCGAAGGGGCTTAGGAATTGCGCGTCATGCTTGGCTGCGAATGACTGCGAGGTCGCCAGGGTCTGGTCGAAATAGTCTCCGGTCAGCACGATCTCGATGGAGTCGCCGCCAAAGGTCTGGGTCTTGTCGATCTTCTGCTTGGGCGTCGTGACAGGCATGAAGATCGTGCCGCGCGCGCCGAAATGACGGCAGGCATAGGCCACGCCCTGGGCATGATTGCCCGCGCTTGCACAGACGACATGCGCATTGCTGCCCGCGCCGCTTTCGATCAGCTTGCGCATGGCGTTATAGGCGCCGCGCAGCTTGTAACTGCGGACCGGGGTCAAATCCTCGCGCTTGAGCCAGATATCGGCGCCGAATTTCGCCGAAAGATGGTCATTGCGTTGAAGCGGGGTCGGCTCGAACAGGTCGCGCAGCGCGGCCTCGGCCTGACGGACGGATTGAGCGAAGTTTTCCATGGCCTTGCCCATGCCGCGAATGAACGGAATTGGCAAGGGGGCGTGGGATGATAGGGGCAGATCCGATGTAAACCGCCGGAGCCGGGCGGCAAATATTCCCGTGAAATGGCCATGGCGGCGCGAAACCGGCAGTTAAACCGGCGCCTGCTCTTGTGACAGCCGCGAAAGAGGCATATTCCCCGGGAAAATTGACAAAAGGTTGAACGCATGTCCGACGCGCCGAAAAAAGTCGTCCTTGCCTATTCGGGCGGGCTCGACACCTCGATCATCCTGAAATGGCTTCAGACCGAATATGGTTGCGAGGTCATCACATTTACGGCCGATCTGGGGCAGGGCGAGGAACTGGAACCCGCCCGCCAGAAAGCCGAGATGCTGGGCATCAAGCCCGAGAATATTCATATCGAGGATCTGCGCGAGGAATTCACCCGCGATTTCGTTTTCCCGATGTTCCGTGCCAATGCGGTCTATGAAGGGCAGTATCTTCTTGGCACCGCGATCGCGCGTCCGCTGATTTCCAAGCGCTTGGTCGAGATCGCGCAGGAACATGGTGCCGATGCGGTTGCGCATGGAGCGACCGGCAAGGGCAATGATCAGGTGCGTTTCGAGATCGCCGCCTATGCGCTTGATCCGGCGATCAAGGTCATTGCGCCATGGCGCGAATGGGATCTGACGTCGCGCACCAAGCTGCTGGAATTCGCCGAACAGAACCAGATTCCCATCGCCAAGGATAAACGGGGCGAAGCACCGTTCAGCGTGGATGCGAATCTGCTGCATACCTCGTCCGAAGGAAAAGTGCTGGAGGATCCGGGTGCGGAAGCGCCAGACTATGTCTATCAGCGGACCGATCATCCGGAAAATGCCCCCGATCAGCCGGAATTCATCGAAATCGGCTTCGAGAAGGGCGATCCGGTGGCGATCAACGGCGAGGCGATGTCTCCGGCCACGCTTCTGACCGCGTTGAACGAATATGGCCGCAGGCACGGTATCGGTCGCCTCGATCTGGTCGAGAACCGGTTCGTCGGAATGAAATCGCGCGGCGTCTATGAAACCCCGGGCGGCACCATTCTGCTGGAGGCGCATCGCGGCATCGAACAGATCACGCTGGATCGCGGTGCCGGGCATCTGAAAGACCAGATCATGCCGCAATATGCGGAACTGATCTACAACGGTTTCTGGTTCAGCCCGGAACGCGAAATGTTGCAGGCTCTGATCGACAAATCGCAAGAGCATGTGACCGGTACGGTGCGGCTGAAACTTTATAAAGGGCTGGCGCGGACCGTGGCCCGCTGGTCGGATCATTCGCTTTATTCCGAGGCGCATGTGACCTTCGAGGATGATGCCGGCGCTTATGATCAGAAGGACGCGGCGGGCTTCATTCGCCTGAATGCCCTGCGGCTGAAACTGATCGGAAATCGCAACGCCCGTTTCAAACCATGAGCGAGCAGCGCCTGACCGCCCGGATCGCGATTGTCACTGTCAGCGACCGGGCGTCGCGCGGCGAATATGAGGATAAAGGCGGTCCCGGGGCCGAAAGCTGGTTGCGCGACGTGGTGGTTTCGCCCATCGAGATCGATCGCCATATCATCCCGGATGGACGTGAATGCGTTACCGTGAAGCTGCGTGAACTGGCCGATAACGGCGCCGATCTGATCCTTGTGACCGGCGGCACCGGCCCAGCGCCCCGCGATCAGACCCCCGAGGCGGTCATGGATGTGGCGGACAAGGAACTGCCGGGGTTCGGCGAGGAAATGCGCCGTGCCTCGCTGACCGAGGTGCCGACCGCGATTCTTTCGCGTCAGACGGCAGTGATCCGCGGGGAAACCCTGATCATCACCATCCCCGGCAAACCCTCTGCGATCGCGACCTGCATGAATGCGGTCTTCGCGGCGGTGCCCTATTGCCTTGATCTGATCGGTGCCGGCCGGATCGAAACCGACCCGGCGAAGATCAAGGCGTTTCGGCCGAAAGGCGCGTGATACCGGGTCGGGCAAAGTGCCCGCAGCGCACGGTGGAAGGCGGATTACAGGGGGCAGGCTGCATCTCGCAAACGTGAGGCCGCCATTGTAACGGCATCTGATGGGCATCCGTATCTCCATGCAAAGGAGAACAGGATGACATTGATTTTTGCCTATCTCGCGGGCTTGCTGACGCTTATCAATCCCTGCGTATTGCCGGTTCTGCCCATCGTCATCGGTTCGGCACTGGGACAACACCGGCTTGGCCCCGTGGCAATGGCCGCCGGGATGAGCGTTTCCTTCGTCATTCTGGGCCTGTTCGTCGCGGCTTTCGGCCAGGTGCTTGGCCTGACCGAGGAAAGGCTGAATATGATCGCGGCCATCGGCATGATGCTGTTCGGCGCGGCGTTGTTGTTGCCACAGGCAGGTGTCGTGTTCCAAACCGCGACCGCAGGGCTTGCCGCCCGCGCGGATGCCCGGATCGACCAGACCCGGAATCATGGCCTGATGGGACAGGTTTTGGGCGGCGCATTGCTTGGCGCCGCATGGAGCCCCTGTATCGGGCCGACACTTGGCGGGGCGATTGCCCTGGCCAGCAGTGGCGGGGGCCTGTTCCAGGCCGGGGCGATCATGCTGGCATTTTCCTTCGGCGTTGCCACGCTGATCCTCGCGCTTGGATATGGCGCCCGCGATCTTCTGATGCGCAACCGCGCAAGGGCGCAGGCTTTGGCGATAAGGTCGCGGCCGGTCATCGGGATCATCTTCATCCTTGTCGGGATCGCCCTGATATCCGGGCTCGTTCAATATCTCGAATTTCTTGCCGTCCAGTATCTGCCGGTCTGGCTGCAGGATCTTTCTGTCTCGATCTGATTTTCAACCAAGGAAGGATTACCAATCATGAAACGCCGAAATTTTCTGGCCGTCTGTACGGCACTGACATTTGCGCTACCCCATGTCACGCTCGCGAATGAGATGCTTGAAAATGATTTTGTGACCTACAATCCCAAGGTGCTTGAGCAGGCTTTGGCAAATGGCGAGACTGTCTTCCTTGATTTCAAGGCAAGCTGGTGTACGACCTGTGCGGCGCAGGCAAGAGTGATCTCGGCTCTGCGCGAAGAGGATCCAGCTTATGACAAGGCCATGACTTTCATGCTGGCCGATTGGGATATGTGGAAAGACAAGCCTATCGTCAGCGAGATGAATATTCCGCGTCGCTCGACCCTTGTCGTGCTGCGCGGAGAAGAGGAACTGGGGCGCGTCGTGGCGGAAACATCCAAGGAAAAAATCCAGTCCCTGATGGATCTGGGGCTGAAGGGTTAAGCCTTTCCGGGACGGAACCGGTATTCAATCCGACAAACGGGATCGGGATGTCGGACAGGATATCAGAAAACCGAAAGGATCTCGCCAAGTGGCTTCTTGCGCTTGGCGATTTCCGGAACAACCGCGTCATCCGCAGGCAGGCCGACAGGCAGGATCATCACCGGCTTTTCATTCACTGGCCGGCCGCATAATTCGTTCAGAAAGCGCATCGGATTGGGTGTGTGGGTCAGCGTAACCAGCCCGGCGTGATGAACCGCGGCGATCAGCATTCCACAGGCGATACCCACGCTTTCAGGAACATAGTAATGTTTGCGCTTCTCTCCGTCGCTGAATCCGTAACGCTGTGCGAAAACCACGATCAACCAGGGCGCGATCGTCAGATGCGGCTTGTCCGGGCCGGTGCCGACCGGTTCCAGAGCGGCGAGCCACTCATCCCCGCCGCCTCCCGCGTAAAAAGCCTGTTCTTCCTCTTCCGCGGCCTTGCGGATACGGGCTTTCATCGCGGAATCGCCGATGGCTACGAAATGCCACGGTTGCTGGTTTGCCCCGGAAGGCGCCGTTCCCGCAACCTCGATGCAGGTCTCGATCACCTCGCGCGAGACGGGCGTATCTGCGAAATCCCGGACGCTGTGCCGTCGCCGCATGTAATCCCGGAATTCCCGCAGCTTCGCCAGCGACATATCCGGAGAAAGCTGTACCCGATCGGGCAAGGGAACGGGTTTGTAGGTCATTTTTTCCTCCTTGCGGCGTCAACCTGCGCCAATCAATACTCCGGTTGCGAAGACCAGACCGCCGCCGACAACCACCTGAAGCGCGGCCCGCCAGAACGGGGTCTGCATCCAGCGATTCTGTATCCACGCGATCGCCCAAAGCTCGATAAAAACCACGATGCAGGCGATGATCGTGGCGGTCCAGAAATGCGGGATCAGATAGGGCAGGGCATGACCCAGCCCGCCAAGTGCCGTCATCACCCCCGAGGCAATGCCCCGGCGGATCGGTGATCCGCGCCCCGACACGATTCCGTCGTCCGAGGCGGCTTCGGTGAAGCCCATGCTTATCCCTGCACCCAGGCTGGCGGCCAGACCGACCAGAAATGTCGTCGACGTGTCCTGCGTGGCGAATGCCGTCGCGAAAATCGGCGCAAGCGTCGAAACGCTGCCATCCATCAATCCCGCCAGCCCCGGCTGAACCCATGTCAGCACGAAATTCCGATATGCGACCGCGCCTTCGTCTTCGCGTGCCTTGGGCGTCAGATGCTCATCGGCAAGTTCCTCGGCACGCTGTTCATGCCCGCGTTCCGCGGCGGCCAGATCGCCCAGCAGCTTGCGCGTGGCCGCATCGGTTGTGACCCGTGCTGCCTGAACATAGAATTCCGCCGCATCATGTTCCATCAATGCGGCCTCGCCCCGGATGGTTTCCAAGGACAGATTCTGCATCATCCATGCCGGACGACGGCTGTAATAGCCCGCCACATGCTCGCGCCGGATCACGGGAAGAGCTTCACCGAAACGCTGCCGATAGGCATCGATCAGGATCCTGCGATGCTCATCTTCTTCCTCGCCCATACCGTCGAAAATCGCCGCTGTCGCAGGGTAATCTTCGCGCAGGAATTCGGCCCAGTTACGGTATATTCGCGCGTCATCCTCTTCGGATGAGATGGCAAGCGCCAGCACTTCGCGTTCGGTCAGGTCGGAAAATCTCTTTCGATTGCTCAGCATCCGCATGGTATTCTTCTTTATACAGGGGCCTGTCTATCGCTGTAGAAGGATCAGACTGCAGGGGTCATCTGCGCTCTGGCAGCAATTGCTGCAACGGGCCGGCAAGCAGTAGCCAGATAGAGGTTAGCACAAGTCCCCAGTTCGCCCAGCTTGACGGATGGAAATCGACCCAGGCGGCGCGGGCAGCGAAGATCACCCAGAGAATCGCGACGGGCAATGAGACCATCCGCCAGCGTTCCGTCCTGACCGGGTGGATGAACTTGATATTGGTGAATGTGGCGATCGTCAGTGCGATCACGATCAGCATGATCACGGCCCAATGCGGTTTCACCGCGAAAAGGACCAGCACCACCATGTTCCAGCACCCGGGAAATCCCGCGAAAGAATTATCATTCGTTTTCATGCGGGTATCAGCAAAATATACGACGCTGCCATAAACGATCACGATGATCGCGACCCATCCTGTCCAGCCCGAAAGCAAGCCGGACCGAAACAATGCGAAAGCCGGAATGAAGACATAGGTCAGGTAATCGATGATCAGATCCATCAACACGCCGTCATAATTGGCCCAGTTTGTCTTGACGTCGTATCTGCGCGCCAGGGGGCCATCGATTCCGTCCACGGCGAAGGCGACGACCAGCCACAGAAACATCAGCGACCATTCGGATTGGGCTGCCGCCAGCATCGCCAGCATGGACAGCACCGCACCGGTTGCGGTCAGAAGATGTACCAACAAAGCCTTGTGACGTAGCTGCATTCGTCGTTTCTGGCAGGTTCGCGGTTGCCGCGCAACAGGCTTGTTCCGCGGTGATCAGCGTAACCGCGGAGGAGCTTTCGGCTTTTCCGCAGATGGCGTTTCAGCAGGTTCAAGATTGAAGCGCAGGGCTGCTTGTGGCGGTCTGGTATCCGAGAAGCTGATATCAACCCCGCCGGGCTGCGAAGGCAGGAAGGAAAGCGCCTCTGCAAGCGCCTTGGCGATTGCGGGCTGATGTTCGGTTGCGGCTCCGGCGATCAGCAGAATATGGCCGGAGGGGCCATTTTCACCCTCTATCCCGGCGAGTGCCGCTCCTGAAATGAGCCCGCTCATATCCGCGAACCGCATTGCCAAAGGCTCGGCCAATGCCTCGACGGTGGTCGGGGCGGCGGCGGTCAGACGCAGCCGCGCCTCGTCTGTTTCGGGCGTTGCCGCCAGGGCATCCGTCAGCCAGTGCAGCATCGCGGCATCAAGCAACATTTCCGAAGGAAAGCCCGGATTGACAAGCAGTCCCGCCTTTTCCTGCTGCAGCAACCCTGCCAGCACACGCCCCGGCATCGCGGCAAAAGAGACCGGCTTTCCGAAAAAGCCGGCCAACCGGTCTTCACCGTCGCAGGCCAGCGCGACCGGTCCCGACTCCAGAGGGAATATCTGCAATTCGAGCCGATCCCCAGCGGGTTCGCGAGCCAACGCAACCGACAATTCGGTATCCGCCAACCGCGACAGTATTCTTGCCCGCTGCGGAGAGGCGGCGTCATGGAATGGCACCACCGCGAGTTCGTCAAGCGCGGTCATGCCGTCCCTAGTCGATGAAATCGCCGGCCTGGAAATTGCCCAGGTTGCCAAGGATTTGCCCGATCAGCGAGATTTCGGTCACGCTTGTATCGGTCACGCGACGTGACAATGTGACGACACGACCCTGCTCGAGTCCGAATCGTTCGACATTGCGGACGACACCTTGCTGATCGAAGGATATCGCCACGACCTCGCGGCTGACTTCCTGCGGTTTCTGGGGGCCGAAATGGCGCCAGCGCGAGCCGACATAGTACCAGCCCGACCCGGTCAGCAGCCCCTGTGCGGAAGGGCGTCCGATAAGCTGTGGCACCTGATCCATCGTGGTTTGGCCCACAACGACCTGCGCCAGGTCAATGTCAGGCGGAACAAATCCGTGATTGCGATAGACCGGGGAGCAGGCTGCAAGCCCGAGAATGGCCACTAGGCCCAGAATCAAAATCTGCCGGATGGCGGCCATGAATTCGGTTTCCCTTCGCTCGGACTGTTGACGCGGCCCGTCCGCCTTAGCAAACTCGTCACCGACGCTCAAGAATATCCATCATCGTCCGACATCGCTGTTTCGTATCCTTGTGGATGCCGATCTGCCTGCCGGCCCCCAGAGGACCATTATGACCGCCCCCGAATCTCATCCGCAACGTCTGCGCGTCGCGCATTTGAATCCTCGTGCCGCCACGCCTTTCATTCTGCGTCCAGACGAGGAAACCCGGGCCGCCATCGCAGAGGATCTGGGGCTTCTGCGGCTGACCAGGCTTGAATTTTCCGGGCATGTGCGGGCCGAGGGTGGCGAGGCATGGAGGCTGGAAGGGCAATTGTCGGCGCGGGTGGTTCAGCCATGCGTGATCACCCTCAAGCCGGTGAAAACCGATCTTTCGCAGCCGGTGCAGCGCCATTATTCGCTGCATTTCCAATCACCTGAAGGTGAAGAGATCGAAATGCCGGATGAGACGCAGGAACCATTGGGTCAGTTCATCGATCTGGCGGAAGTGATGATCGAGGAACTGACGCTGTCCTTGCCGGATTATCCGCGGGCGCCCGATGCGGAATTGCCGGCAGAGTCGAACGACGCCGAAGAACCCGAAACCCGCAGGCCATTCGCCGGTCTGGACAAACTGCTGAAAGGTGGCGGGAATCAGGAGTGACGGGATCGTCCTATCCGCGCCCTCCGGCGATGAAATCCTCTTGCGAAAGCGTGGGTTTCGCGCCACGATCCGGGCGCACGGCGGCGGATAGAACACATTTCCCGCTCAAGCACCGCTGCAAGGGCTTGCAGGCGCGCCCGTCATGGCGTATCTGCGCGGTTCATTTGCGAATTCAATACACATGGTGCGCTTGCCGCAAGGGCAGGGCACCCAGCTAACCGAGGTTGTGACATGGCTGTCCCTCAGAACCGCGTAACCCGTTCCAAGCGTAACATGCGCCGTGCGCATGATGCTCTGGTCGCGGGAAACCCGAATGAATGCTCGAATTGCGGCGAGTTGAAACGCCCGCATCATGTTTGCTCGTCTTGCGGTCACTATGGTGATCGCGAAGTGATCGCGCAGGCTGACGAAATCGATCTCGACGACGACGCGGCCTGATCGGGGTCGGCTTCGCCATTTGATGACTACCGAACCGAACACATCGGCACCATGCGCCTCTGGAGAAGGGGGAAGCGTGGTGATTTCGGTTGACGCCATGGGGGGTGATCGTGGCCCCTCGGTGGTTGTCGCCGGCATGGCTGAAAGCGCCATGAAGAATCCCGAGATACGGTTTGTCGTGCATGGCGACGAAAGCCAGCTTGGGCACCTGATCTCCCGGCGCAAGGAATTGGCCGGCCGCTGTGACATCCGTCATGCCGCAGGCGTGGTGACGATGGATGACAAGCCCAGTCAGATCGTGCGCAAGGGGAGTGACACCTCGATGTGGTCCGCCCTCGAATCGGTTCGCGCCGGAGAGGCGGGGGCCGCTGTGTCCTGTGGCAATACCGGGGCATTGATGGCGCTGTCGATGTTGCGGCTGCGGAAATTGCCGGGTGTGAACCGCCCGGCGATCGCCTGCCTGTGGCCGTCGAAGAATCCGGGCGGCTTCAATGTCATGCTGGATGTGGGCGCCGATATCCGTGCCGATGCATCTGATCTTCTGAAATATGCGTTGATGGGCGCATCCTATGCCCGCAACGGGCTGGACATCCCCGATCCGCGAATCGGGCTTCTGAATGTCGGCACCGAAGAACATAAGGGTCGGGCTGAACTGAAACATGCCAACGACCTGATTGCCGCCGCTGCCGAGGCGGGGCATTTCCGCTATGTCGGTTTCGTCGAAGGGGGTGATCTTCCGTCCTCGCGCGTCGATGTTATCGTGACCGATGGATTTACGGGCAATATCGCGCTCAAGACCGGTGAAGGCACGGCGAAACTGGTCGGTGAGTTTCTGCGCCAGGCGTTCGCCAATTCGATCCTGTCCAAATTCGCAGCGTTATTGGCGATGACTTCGCTCAAGCGTCTGCAGAAACGTATCGACCCGCGCCGCGTCAATGGCGGGATATTTCTTGGACTGAACGGCACTGTCGTGAAGTCGCATGGCTCGGCCGATGCCACCGGCGTTTCCGCGGCGATCAAGCTGGCCTTTCAGTTGACCAAATCCGGCTTTCAGGACCGCTTGGCCGCCCGTGTCGCCCAAAGCGCCGCCACTCTGCCCTTGGGCACGGAATCAGGAGGAGCCACATCGTGACAACAAGGCGCGCGGTCGTTACCGGAACAGGCCATTATCTGCCCGAAAGAGTGGTCGAGAACAGCTGGTTCGAAGACAAGCTGGACACGTCCGACGAATGGATCCGCACCCGAACCGGCATCGAGCGGCGGCATTTCGCGGCAGAAGGCGAGACCACCGGTGATCTGGGAATTCGTGCCGGCCGCGCGGCACTGGACAAGGCGGGATTGCGGCCGGACGATCTGGACGGGATCGTGCTTGCGACCTCGACACCGGATCTCACCTTTCCGGCAGTGGCGACCATCGTGCAATCCGGACTGGGAATGACCCGAGGCTTTGCCTTTGATGTTCAGGCCGTCTGTGCCGGCTTCGTCTTTGCGCTTGCCAATGCCGACGCCCTGATCCGCTCGGGGCAGGCTGATCGGCTTCTGGTCATCGGCTCGGAAACATTTTCGCGGATCATGGACTGGAGCGATCGCAGCACCTGCGTGTTGTTCGGCGACGGTGCGGGCGCGGTCGTTCTGGAAGCGCAAGAGGGTAAAGGCGATAACAGCGATCGTGGCATCCTTGCCTGCGACATGAACAGTGACGGCCAGTATCGCGAATTGCTGTATGTCGATGGCGGCGTCTCGACGACCGGAACTGCCGGACAGTTGCGGATGCAGGGAAATCTGGTTTTCCGTCATGCGGTCGAAAAGCTGACCAGGACGGCGCATGCCGCTCTGGACAAGGCCAGTCTGGCCCCGGCGGATGTCGATTGGCTGGTCCCGCATCAGGCCAATCTGCGAATCATTTCGGCCACAGCGCAGAAAATGGGCTTGCCGATGGAAAAGGTTGTCCTGACTGTTGCGGATCACGGCAACACCTCGGCCGCTTCGATCCCGCTTGCCCTGTCCGTTGCGAATGACGAGGGCCGGTTCAAACCCGGAGATCTTCTTGTGACCGAAGCCATCGGCGGCGGATTAAGCTGGGGATCCGCGATCCTTCGCTGGTAGGGAACCCGCCCAGCGAATCGTGGGCCGGGAAACGCGGGGCGTCAGAACGGGGCGGGCAGGCTGAAACTTTGCTGCACGCCGCTATCGGGATGCCTGATGCGCAGGCCCTCGGCATGGAGCATCAGTCTTGAAAAATCCGCAGCTTCCCCCGTCGCGTAAAGCGGATCGCCAAGGATGGCATGTCCTGTCTCGGCCATATGCACCCGAAGCTGATGGCTGCGCCCGGTCAATGGAAATAACCGCACCCGGCTTTCATCATCCGAAGCACGGATGACGCGCCAATCCGTCTGCGCGGGTCGTCCTTCGGCGTGATCGACCTTTTGCCGGGGCCGGTTGGGCCAGTCCACGATCAGCGGCAGATCGACCCGGCCGGTTTTCGGCTCCAGCCGCCCATATACGCGGGCGATATAGGTTTTCTTGACCTGCCTTTCCTCGAATTGCTTCGACAGGAAGCGCTGTGCATGCGGAGTCAGGCCAAAGATCATCACGCCGGATGTATCCAGATCCAGCCGGTGCACCAGCAGCACGGTCGGAAAGGCGCCGCGCAGCCGCTCGATCATGCAGTCCGCTTTGTCGGGCCCCCGTCCCGGAACCGAAAGCAGGCCCGAGGGCTTTGCCACGACCAGAATTTCATGATCGGCATGGATCACCTCAGGCGGATCCGGGGGTGGCGCGTAAACCGAGATCATTTCGCCACAAGGCGCAGCGCCAGTCCGGCATACATGAATGCCGCGATCCGGTTAACCAGCCCAAGCCGCTTTCCGATCACCTGACCTGCAAACCCGCCGACGATACCGTAACCCATCGTGACGATGGTCCCCGTCACGATGAAGATTAGCCCAAGCCCCAGTATCTGCTGCCAGACCGGCCCCCAGGCGGGATTCGTAAACTGAGGCAGGAATGCCAGCAGGAACAGCACAGGCTTGGGATTCATCGCATTGGACAGAAACCCGCGGCGAATGATGTTCCAGGGTCGCACACTGCCTTTTGCCGAAGGATCTACAGGCCCTGCGGTCCAGCTTTTCCACGCAAGCCACAGAAGATAGGCGGCACCCACATATTTGATTGCGGTCAGGATGCCGGGATGTGTGGCGACGATTGCCCCCAGCCCGACCGTCGCCATGGTCAGGTGCATCAATACGCCCAGACCAACCCCCAGACCGGCCAGTATTCCGGCCTTTGGTCCGCCCTGAATACCGCAGGCGCTGGCAAAGAACACGTCCTGACCCGGCGCGAAATTCAGCACCAGCCCACCCGCAATGAAGGTCATGAGCTGTGCCAGCGGAATATTGGCCAATGTTTCCCAGATCATGACTGCGCCTCTTGCGGCAGACCATCTGCGATCTCGTAATAGTTCCCCTTGTCGGTCACGAAAATATGCCCGGTCAGCTGCAAACCCGTGGGTTCATCCACCGCACCCGATGCCACGGCCACCCTGTCCGAGCCGATCTTTCGCCAGAACAGACTGCTGCCACATTCCGGACAAAAGCCGCGCTCTGCCTCGTCGGAAGAGCGATACCATCTCATCGGCCCCTCGATGGTCAATGCGCGGGCAGCCGCGCTGGCCCAGAGATGCCCGGACCAACGACGGCACTGCCCGCAATGGCACGCGCTGTATCCGGCCTCATCCCATTGCCCACGAAAGCGCACTTCGCCGCACAGGCAATGCCCGGTAAATTCAGAACCCATCGAAGACTTCCTCCAATATCTCTACCAGCCGCGTGGCGTCCTGTTGTCCGAAGGCATCTGCGCGGTTGCTGTCGATATCCAGCACGCCAATCAACCTTCCGCTCTTGCCGAATACCGGCAATACGATTTCCGAGCGGGTCGTGCTGGAGCAGGCGATATGACCCGGGAAGGCGTCGACATCAGCGACGATCTGAACCTCGCCGCTGCGTGCTGCCGCGCCGCAAACGCCACGGGAGAACGGGATGACCAGACAGCCATGCCCGCCCTGATAGGGGCCGATCTTCAGCAGTTCGGGCGCGACGACGCGATAAAACCCGGTCCAGTCGAATCGCTCGTCCGAGTGGTGGATCTCGCAGGCCAACGTAGCCATAAGCGCAACTTCATCGGTTTCGCCTTCCGTCAGGGCGCGGATCCGCGCATGTAATGCGTCATAATCGGTCATGGTCTTCCTTTACGCCAGTCAGAGCGCGACGAGAAGACCATGTGTGACACCGGCAAGATGACGGGACTGATACCCCGAATGGGTCAATCCGGCAGGGGGATGAATTCGTCGCGATCCGCCGGCGGCAGGTCGAACTGACCCTGACCCCAGCGGGCGTCGCGCCATTCGCGCTTTGCCTCTTCGATCCTTTCGCGCGAGGAGGCGACGAAATTCCACCATATGTAGCGGGGACCGTTCAGCGTCTCGCCGCCAAGAGCCATCAGCCTTGCGCCGCGATCGCCTGCCGCCACCGTGATCTCGTCGCCGGGACGAAAGACCATCATTTGCCCGGCCTCGAATTCCTGTCCGGCGATGCGAATCGATCCCTCGGTAATGTAAAGCCCGCGATCTTCGTGATCCTTGGGCAAGGGAAAACGCGCCCGAGCCGCAAGGGTGACGTCGAGATAAAAACTGTCGGAATACATTTTGGCCGGGGCCGTTTCGCCATAAGCACGACCCAGGATCAGCCGGGCCTCGATGCCTTCATCGTGAATTTCGGGCAGGGTGCCCTTGCCGTGATGCTCGAATGTGGGGGCAATGTCTTCGTGACTTTCCGGCAGCGCGATCCATGTCTGTATTCCGTACAGGCTGTTCGGCCCCTGACGTCCGGCGGCGGAAGTGCGCTCGGAATGGGTGACGCCCTTGCCTGCGACCATCCAGTTCAATTCGCCGGGACGGATGACCTGATCGGCGCCGGTACTGTCGCGATGATGGAAATCGCCGCGAAAAAGATAGGTCACGGTGCCCAGCCCGATATGCGGGTGCGGGCGTATATCCACGCCTTGCCCGGTCAGGAATTCGGCGGGTCCGGCCTGATCGAAGAAGATGAACGGCCCGACCATCTGCCGTTTCGGGGCGGGCAGGGCGCGGCGGACCTCGAAATCGCCAAGGTCGCGGGCGCGGGGAACGATCAGGGTCTCGATGGCGTCCGGTCCGATCTCGTCCGGACAGCCGGGGGTCAATGCGGGGTTCCAACTCATAGGTGCCTCCTTGTGATATTGATCAGAATGGGCCGATTTTCGCGAACGGCCAAGAGGAAACACGTTCTGGATTCGCGAACGCCGGGTAGGCTGTTACGCCGCTGGCAGCGGGCCGGCAGATAGAGCATCTTACACGCAAGCAGAAAGGAGTCCGGGGCATGACCAGCGGTATTCATCATGTGACGGCGATCACCCGCGATGTTCAGGCGAATGTCGATTTCTGGATGGGATTCCTGGGGCTTTCGCTGGTCAAGCAAAGCGCGGGTTTCGAGGATGCCGAGCAGTTGCATCTGTTTTACGGCAATGCGGCAGGTGATCCGGGAAGCCTGGTCAGTTTTCTGATCTGGCAGGATGGAGCCGCCGGACGTGTAGGGCATGGACAGGTGGCCGAGATCGCCCTTTCCATTCCGCGTGCGCGTATCGGAGACTGGCTGACCCGCGCCATGCAGCACCGGCTGCCTGTCGAGGGACCTGCCCGTGAATTCGGCGAGCCGGTTCTGCGGCTGAAAGATCCGGACGGGATCATCGTCAAGCTGGTCGGGACGGATGTGCCGGATCAGGGATGGCCTGCCGCACCGCAGCGGTTGCGCTCGGTCACGTTATGGTCGGAACTGCCCGAGCAGACGGCAGCTTTCCTTGGCCGTTTCGGCTATCGGCCGGGGCCGGTGGAAGCGGGTGTCGTAAGGCTGATTTCAGACAGCGATGCCGTGGATATCCGCGATGCTTCGAGCTTTGTCCCAAGCATTCCTGGCAGCGGCGTGATTGATCATGTCGCTTTTCGGATGGCCGACATCGACGCGATCGAGGCGCATCATGCCGAATTGTCACGCCTGAACGGTGGCGAGGTCACGCTGCATGATCGAAAATATTTCACCTCGCTTTATGTCCGCGAACCCGCCGGTATCCTGATCGAACTGGCAACCGACGGTCCCGGCATGGGCGTGGATGAGGCCCGGCTGGGTGAGACCCTGATGATCCCTCCGCATTTTGCGGGCCGCGCGGATGATCTGCGCGTGTCACTTCCTCAATTCGCCCGCCCGGGCGAGGAAAGGATTCCGATGAGAGAGCTTCCCTTTATCCACCGCATCTATCAGCCCGACACAACGGATGGTTCTGCCCTGATCCTGCTGCCTGGCTCGGGCAGGGATGAGGCCGATCTGATGCCGCTTGCGCATCGAATCGCGCCCACGGCGCGTTTGCTGGGGGTGCGCGGACGCTCGAATGAAGAGGGGATGCCACGTTTCTTCCGCCGCATTACCATGACCAGTTTCGATCAGGACGATATCCGTGCCGAGGCGGCCGCTTTTGAGGCGTTCTGGCATGGCGCGATTGCAGCCTATGATCTGGATCCGGCGCGCACGACCGTATTGGGATATTCCAATGGCGCGAATTTCGCGGCGGCGGTGATGGCGCTGTATCCGGGGCTGCTGCGCCGGGCCGTTCTGTTGCGCGCGATGGCCGCGCTTGAGGATTTGCCGGTAAGCAGCCTAAGCGGAACTCAGGTCTTGACGGTGACCGGTGCACGGGATCCTTATGGGCCCTATGCTGCGCGTCTGAATGATTGGCTGAAAGCGAGCGGCGCCGATCTTGACGCGCGCTCGGTTTCCGCGGGCCATGAAATCACGCAGGATGATGTGGCGATTGTGCAGGATTGGCTGAAAGGAGAATGAGATGGCGGATATTACCATCACCAAAGAGGAAATCGACAACCGGCATGGTCGCTATGTAGCGCATGTGGCGGGAATCGATGCAGAGGCGGAACTGACCTTTACGCGCCGGGGTGAGGGGCGGATCAGTGCCGATCACACCGGTGCACCCGAAGAACTGCGGGGCACGGGCGCCGCGGGGGCGTTGGTCCGTCACATGGTCGAGGATGCGCGGGCGAATGGCTTGACCATCATTCCGCTATGCTCCTATGTGCAGGCGCAATATGCCAAGCATCCCGAATGGGCCGATCTGTTCACGACTGCGCCGGGTGAAAAGCCGAAAATACCGCAGTAATAGGCGCGGCTTGCCATCCCGTTCCACTGCATGTCAGATATCGGTCGGATTGGCGGTAGAAAACGGCATGACAGACGCTATGGAACAGATTGCGGTCGGAGATGGGGCTGCGGACGTTGCGATGTTGATGGGCGTGCTGGAAGCGCATGGCTTCGACCCGGTCGCGACCGACAGGCATTCCGGGCTGACGCTATCGAATCTGTCGCAGGCGATCGGCGGCGTGAGAGTCTTTGTTCGCGTCGGGCAGGCTGGCGAGGCGGGCGAACTGCTGACCGCTCTGGGCATGCCGGTCTGGAGCCGTCCGTCCTGGCGTACGATGCTGTTTTTCGCATTTGCATGGTGGTTTGCGCATGTGCCGCCGCCCGGCCTTGGCAGCGCGCTTGTCCTGCGCCCCGGAACTGGCGATGAGACGCAGCTTGCCGATCCCTGAACCGCAAGGGGAGCAACGCCCCCTTTGCCCCGCCGTCACTTCGTGCCAAAACCGGATAACAGCGCGAAAGGATGACCCATGACTTCGACCGGCTTCGGCAAAGGCTGCCATCTTCACCTGATCGACGGATCGGCATTCATTTTTCGCGCCTATCACGCGCTTCCACCGCTGACCCGGAAATCCGACGGGCTGCCGATCGGGGCGGTGGCGGGTTTCTGCAATATGCTGTGGAAATATATCAGCGGTCAGAACGGCAGTAACGCGCCAACTCATGTCGCGGTGATCTTCGATCATTCCTCGAAAACCTTTCGCAATGATATTTATCCGGAATACAAGGCCAATCGCCCCGAACTGCCCGAGGATCTGCGCCCGCAATTCCCCCTGACCCGCGAGGCGACGCGCGCCTTCAATGTCGCCTGCATCGAGACGGAAGGGTTCGAGGCCGATGATATTATCGCGACGCTGGCCTGTCAGGCCCGCGATGCGGGTGGGGCGGTCACGATTGTCAGCAGTGACAAGGATCTGATGCAGCTTGTCGGGCAGGGCGTGAACATGCTTGACCCGATCAAGAACAAGGCCATCGGTCCGGATGAGGTGGTCGAGAAATTTGGCGTTGGCCCCGACCGCGTGGTGGATGTGCAGGCGTTGGCCGGGGATTCGGTCGATAACGTGCCCGGCGCACCGGGAATCGGGGTGAAAACCGCCGCTTTGCTGATCAATGAATACGGAGATCTTGAAGCCCTGCTGGAACGGGCCGGAGAGATCAGGCAACCCAAGCGCCGCCAGACCCTGATCGATTTTGCCGAACAGATTCGCATCTCGAAAAAGCTGGTGCAACTGGATTGCCAGACGCCGCTGGATTTCTCATTGGGAAGCCTGGAGGTGCGCGATCCTGAATCCGAAGCGCTGCTGGACTTTCTGAGCCGGATGGAATTCCGGACACTGACCGCCCGCGTGGCCGAGACACTTGGGGTCGAGGCCCCTGCGGTGGTCTCTGCCCCGGCAAGCATCGCCCCTGCCGCGCCGGATATGCCGGCGATGGGCGCGAATGGCTACCAGACCCTGTCCGACCTTGCCGCCCTTGAGGCATGGATCGATGACATCCGCGAGACCGGGCATGTCGCCATCGACACCGAAACTACCGGGCTTGACGAAATGCAGGCCGGGCTTGTCGGCATCTCGCTTGCCGTTCGCCCGGGCGATGCCTGTTATATCCCGCTGGCCCATGTCGAGGGCGAGGGGGACCTGTTCGGCAGCGGCGACCGGTTGCCGGGACAACTTGAGACCGCCGAGGTGCTGGAGGCGTTAAAGCCCGTTCTGGAGGATCCGGCGATCCTGAAGATTGGCCAGAACGTCAAATATGACTGGAAGATCCTCGCTCGTCACGGAATCAGCATGGCGCCGGTCACGGATACGATGCTGATGTCCTATGCATTGAATGCGGGGACCCATAACCACGGTATGGATGAGTTGGCCGAACGTTATCTTGGCCATAAATGCATCCCCATCAAGGAATTGATCGGTTCGGGAAAGGCCCAGATCGGCTTTGCTCAGGTCGCCATCGACAAGGCCGCCCCCTATGCTGCCGAGGATGCCGAGGTAACGCTGCGTCTGTGGCAGCATTTCGCGCCGCTATTGTCCAGCGAGCGGGTGACGACCGCTTACGAAACGCTGGAGCGTCCGATGATCCCGGTTCTGGCCGGTATGGAAATGGCCGGAGTGAAGGTCAATGGCGATACGCTGAAGCGCATGTCGAATGCCTTTGCACAGAAGATGGCGCAGCTCGAGGAAGAGATTCATCAGCTTGCGGGCGAAAAGTTCAATGTCGGCAGCCCCAAGCAACTGGGAGAGATTCTGTTCGACAAGATGAGTCTGTCGGGTGGCAAGCAGGGCAAGACCGGGGCTTATTCCACCAGTGCCGATGTGCTGGAAGATTTGGCGGCGGAAGGTCATGACTTGCCTGCGCGGATCCTGGACTGGCGGCAGGTCGCCAAGCTGAAATCGACCTATACCGATGCGCTTCAATCCCATGTGAACCCGGATACAGGCCGGGTCCATACCAGCTATTCCATCGCCGGGGCGCAGACCGGGCGGCTGGCCTCGACCGACCCCAACCTGCAGAATATTCCGGTGCGCAGCGATGAAGGCCGCCGTATCCGCGAGGCTTTCGTAGCGACGCCGGGGCATCGTCTGGTCAGTCTGGATTACAGCCAGATCGAATTGAGGATACTCGCCAATGTCGCGGATATTCCGGCGCTGAAACAGGCATTCAGGGACGGGATAGACATTCACGCCATGACCGCCAGCCAGATGTTCCATGTGCCGGTCGAGGGAATGGATCCGATGGTGCGCCGTCAGGCCAAGGCGATCAATTTCGGCGTGATTTACGGCATTTCCGGCTATGGCCTGTCGCGCAATCTGCGGATCCCCCGGGCCGAAGCGCAGGCCTTCATCAATACCTATTTCGAACGCTTCCCCGAGATTCGCGTCTATATGGACAAGACCGTGGCGGACGCGAAAGAACATGGTTTCGTTCGCACTCTGTTCGGGCGGCGGATCAACACACCCGGAATCAATGCCTCTGGTCCGGCTGCGGGAGGCGCGCGGCGCGCGGCGATCAATGCGCCGATTCAGGGTGCGGCGGCGGATATCATTCGCAGGGCAATGATCCGGATGCATGCGGCGATCCGTCATCTGCCCGCGAAGATGCTGTTGCAGGTTCATGACGAACTGGTTTTCGAGGTCGAGGAAAGCGCAGCGGAAGATCTCATAGCTGCCGCGCGTCAGGTCATGGAAGCTGCTGCTGAACCTGCCGTCAAACTTTCGGTGCCGCTGGTTGTGGATGCGGGTATCGGGGAAAACTGGGCCGAAGCGCATTGACGGGATTGGGTGATGGGACATTCCCACGGGCACGGATATTCGCACGATCATGCGCATGGGCATCACCATCATCACGGTGACCATGCGATCGGCTGGGCTGTGGTCGTCAATCTGCTTCTGACGGCGGCGCAGATCATCGGCGGATTGCTGGCCGGATCCACGGCGCTGATCGCGGACGGGGTGCATAACCTTTCCGACGCATTGGCGCTGGTGCTTGCCTTTGGCGCGCGGCGATTGGCGCGGCGCGATGCTTCGCCCGACATGAGCTTTGGCTGGGGCCGGGCAGAGGTGGTGGCGGCTTTTGTCAATTACCTTGCACTGATCGCCATCTCGGTATGGCTGGCCATCGAGGCAATCGGGCGTCTTTTCAATCCACCCGAGGTCGCAGGTGGGGTGGTCATGGGATTGGCGGCATTTGCCTTGATCATCGATCTGGGGACAGCGGCGCTGGTGTACCGGCTGTCCAAGGACAGTGTGAATATCCGGGCGGCATTCATGCATAATCTGGCCGATGCCGCGGTATCGGTGGCGGTGATTATCGGCGGGCTGCTGATCTGGGCCTTTGGCTGGAATCTGGCCGATCCGATCCTGACGCTGGCGATCTCGGGTGCGATCCTGTGGCATATCCTGCCGGATCTTGGACCCGTGCTCCGTATGCTGATGCTGGGCGCTCCGCCGGGAAGCGATCCGGAAGCCGCGATCGAGGCATTGCGGAATCTGCCCGGGGTGCGCGACGCTCATCACCTGCATTTGTGGCAGATCGATGAGCGGAGGAATGCGGTCTCGGTGCATCTGGTGGTTGAATCCGACGACTATTCCAGGGCGATTCACGCTGCGAAAGACATGCTGCACCGGGATTTCGGCATAGCCCATGCAACGATCGAGGTCGAGCCGCCCGGCGCCTGCGCGGATGAGGTTGCGGCACCCGCGAAGAGTTCTTTGCGATAAACCGCTGGCATCGGGAACCATTAATCACGATCCGGCGTTAACCTGCGTTATCTTACTCACGCCGCCGTGAGCGGCAGGCATCAATCTTGGATGAATCGAGGGGACTATGGGCATTTTCGATAAAATCAAAGGCGCAATCTGGGGCGAAGCCGAAGCGGCAGAAGCCGATCCTGCGACCCGGCCCGCCACCGAACCCGCTGCCAAGGCTCCGGCAGGCGCTCCGGCAGACAAGGCACCCGAAGCCGCGAAAGCGCCACAATCATCCGGTGCTGCGGTCGATGTTGCGGCAGTGCTTGACGGAGCGGTGCAAAAATCCGGGCAGACGCTGAACTGGCGGAGTTCGATCGTCGATCTGATGAAAGCACTCGGTCTGGACAGCAGCCTTGATCACCGCAAGGAGTTGGCGCAGGAACTGGGGTATACCGGCGAACTGAACGGTTCGGCAGAGATGAATACCTGGCTGCACAAGCAGGTGATCCAGAAGCTGAAAGAGAATGGCGGCAAAGTGCCTGCCGATCTCTGAATCCGGACGCATCCGGGTTACAGGGCCGCATCTTCGGGTGCGGCCTTTTTTAATGCGATGTTTGATTGTCCGCTGCTTCAGGCCGCCAGTTCGCCGCGCAAGGAGTTGGTTGCACTCTCGACGATCCGGACCTGCGCAAGATCGCCGATCTGCACATCGCCCGTATCCACGAAGACCGAATGCAGATAATCGGATTTTCCGATCATCTGACCGGGGATGCGCCCCGGTTTCTCGAACAGGACACCAAGCGTCCGGCCGACCATATCCTGTTGCGCGGCCTTTTGTTGCCGGGTCAGAAGCGCCTGCAATTCCTGCAAACGGGCGTCCGCGACTTTGCTGTCGATCTCTTCGCGCTCATAGGCAGGGGTGCCGGGGCGAGGCGAGTATTTGAAGCTGAAAGCGGTGCCGAAACCGACGTCTTCGATCAGGCGCATTGTATCGGCATGATCCTGGTCGGTTTCGCCGGGGAAGCCGACGATGAAATCGCTGGTCAGCATGATGTCGGGGCGGGCTTCGCGGATCCGCTCGATCAGGCGCAGATATTCCGCAGCGGTGTGTTTGCGGTTCATCGCCTTGAGGATGCGGTCGCTGCCCGATTGGACCGGCAGATGCAGATAGGGCATCAATTGCGGCACGTCGCGATGCGCCTCGATCAGGTCATCGGCCATGTCATTGGGATGGCTGGTGGTATAGCGGATACGGTCCAGCCCGTCGATCTCACCCAATGCCCGGATCAGACGGCCAAAGCCCCATTCGCGGCCATCCTCGCCCTTGCCGTGCCAGCCATTCACATTCTGCCCCAAAAGCGTGATTTCACGCACGCCCCGTGACACCAGATCCCGCGCCTCGCTCAGGATACGCTGAACGGGGCGACTGACCTCGGCGCCGCGCGTATAGGGGACCACGCAGAAGGCGCAGAACTTGTCGCAGCCTTCCTGCACGGTCAGAAAAGCGGCAGGGGCGCGGCGGGTGGCACGGTTTTTCGGCAGATGATCGAATTTATCCTCTTCCGGGAAATCGGTAAGGATCCGGGGCGCTTCACCGCGCAGCATCTGCGGCAGGCGGTGATAGGTCTGCGGCCCGACGACCAGATCGACAATGGGCATGCGGCGCACGATTTCTTCGCCCTCGGCCTGCGCGACGCAGCCCGCCACGCCGATCTTCAGGTCCGGCTTTTCGGCCTTGAAGGGTTTCAGCCGTCCCAGATCGGAATAAAGCTTCTCTGCCGCCTTTTCCCGGATATGGCAGGTATTCAGCAGAACCATGTCGGCTTCGGCCTGATCCTCGGTCAGGACATAGCCTTCGCTGCCCATGGCCTCGGCCATGCGTTGGCTGTCGTAAACGTTCATCTGGCAGCCATAGGTCTTGATGAAGAGCTTTTTGGCCGCAGTTACGGTTTCCGGGGCGGTTTTGCTGGCGTTATCACTCATGCCGTGCTGTCCTTGAGGTTCCGGGGCTGATACAGGAAATCATAAGTTTTGGAAAGACGGATGACGGGCGATCTGACCAATATTCCCAATATCGGCCCTGCCACCGCGCGGGCCCTGATCGCCGCCGGGGTGCCGGATGAGGCGTATCTGCGTGAAATAGGCGCGGATGCGGCCTATCGCGCCTTGCTGCTGAACGGAGAACGGCCGCATTTCATCGGCTATTACGTGCTGCATATGGGGTTGCAGGGGCGACCGTGGAACGATTGCCGGGGCGATGAGAAGATCGCGCTGCGCGAACGATTTGACGCTTTGGTTGCGGAAATACGGGGCGCAGCCCTGTCGGGCATCGAAGCCGAGCTTGACGCGATCGGATTGCCGCGCGGCAAATGACCCGGGGGCAGGGCGCCCCCGGCTTTTTCGTACGCGTGCTCAGCCTTCGGGGAAGAAGGCAAAGCGGATCACGAACAATGCCGCCACCAGCCATGTCGCCGGATGCACCTGATGCGCCTTGCCCGTCAGCAGCTTCAGCACCGCATAGCTGATAAAGCCGAAGGCCAGACCATTGGCGATCGAATAGGTGAAGGGCATTGCGATGGCGGTCAAAACGGCGGGCGCGGCTTCGGTCACATCGTCGAAATCGACCTCGCGCAGTTCCCTCACCATCAGCGTTGCCACATAAAGCAGGGCAGGCGCCGTCGCATAGGCGGGCACCGATCCGGCCAGCGGCGCGAAGAACATCGCCAGCAGGAACAGGACCGCGACGACGAGGGCCGTCAATCCGGTCCGCCCCCCTGCCTGTACGCCCGAGGCGCTTTCGACATAGGCCGTGGTCGAGGATGTCCCCAGCACGGAACCGGCCAGGATTGCCGATGAATCCGCCATCAGGGCGCGGCCAAGGTTCTTGTTCTCATGCGCGGGCTCGTCTTTCATCAACCCGGCGCGTTTTGCCACGCCGATCAACGTGCCGGTTGCGTCGAAAACCTCGACAAGGATCATGACAAGGATGACATGGAAGATGCCGAAGCTGAGCGCCCCCATCAGATCCAGCTGAAAGAAGGTCGGGGCAATGGACGGCGGCATGGACATGATGCCCCCGAATTCGCTGACGCCCAGCAGGATTGCGGCAAGCGTCACGACCAGGATCCCGATCAGGATCGAGCCGGGCACTTTCAGTGCATCAAGCGCGGCGATGATGAAGAAACCGATGATGGCAAGAAGCGTCCCGGTCTCGGTCATATTGCCCAGCGCGACGAAGGTCGCGTCATTCGCGACAATGATCCCCGAGGATTTCATGGCGATGATGGCCAGAAACAGCCCGATGCCCGCCGCGATACCGCTGCGCATCGAGATCGGAATTCCCGAAATCAGCCAGCTTCGGATTCCCGTAACGGTCAGGATCAGAAAGATCACGCCGCTGATGAAGACCGCGCCAAGCGCCTCTTGCCATGTGAACCCCATCGCGCCCACGACGGTAAAGGCGAAGAATGCGTTCAACCCCATCCCGGGCGCCATGCCGATCGGCCAGTTCGCCAGCAATCCCATGATCGCCGAGCCAAGCGCGGCGGCAAGGCAGGTGGCGACGAAGACCGCATTCCTGTCCATGCCGGTCGAGGACAGGATGTCGGGGTTGACGAAGATGATATAGGCCATCGTCAGGAATGTGGTCAGACCGGCGATCACCTCGGTCCTGACATTGCTGCCATGTTCTGACAGCTTGAAGTAGCGTTCCATGAATTCTCCCTCCGCGCGGCGTTTCTGCCGCCATGCCTTTGCTTAAGGGCATGGCGCTTGCCGTTACAATCTGCCGGAAAGCGGAAGTCTTTCAACGATGAATTGAAACCACCTGCGATCTTTGTCGATTCATTGATACAGAATTCTGGCTTTGCCCGCTTGTCCGGCAGCGGCCGAAGCTGTTTGCTGGGGCCGGAGCAGCAACCGAAGGACAGGCAAGATGCGCTACAGCCGCGACATGCGAGGATATGGCGAAAAAACTCCGGATCCGCAATGGCCCGGCGGCGCGAAGATCGCCGTTCAGATCGTAGTGAATTACGAGGAGGGCGGCGAGAACAGCATCGAGCATGGCGATGCCGCCTCGGAAGGATTCCTGTCCGAGATCGTGGGCGCGCAGCCTTGGCCCGGCCAGCGTCACTGGAATATGGAAACGATCTATGATTACGGCGCACGCGCGGGATTCTGGCGGTTGCACCGTATTCTGCGCGACATTCCTGTCACCGTTTACGGCGTGGCGACGGCGCTTCAGCGTAGTCCGGAACAGGCCCGTGCGATGATGGATGCCGGATGGGAAATGGCGACCCATGGCTATAAATGGATCGAATACAAGGATGTGCCCCGCGAAACTGAGGAACAGCATATCGCCGAAGCGATCCGTATTCATACCGAAGTGACGGGCAGCCGTCCGTTGGGATTCTATCAGGGACGCGCATCGGTCAACACGGTGCCGCTTGGCTGCGAAGAGGGCGGCTTTGAATATCTGGCGGATACCTATGCCGATGAACTGCCCTTCTGGCATATTCATAATGACCGCCCGCAATTGATGGTGCCCTATACGCTGGATGCCAATGACATGCGCTTTGCCAATGGCGGTTTCACCAATGGCGAGGAATTCTTTCTTTATCTGCGCGACGCTTTCGACAATCTTTACCGCGAAGGATGTGAAGGTGCGCCGAAGATGCTGTCCATCGGGCTGCATTGCCGTCTGGCTGGCCGCCCGGCCCGGGCCGAGGCCGTGCGCCGTTTCATCGAACATGCCCGCGCACATGAGGGTGTGTGGTTCGCCACCCGTCTGGATATCGCGCGGCATTGGAAAGAGGTGCATCCCTACACAAAGATTTTGCGGCCCTCGCGGATGGAACGTGAGGATTTCATCAAGACATTCGGTGGCATTTACGAACATTCGCCCTTCATCGCGGAACGGGTCTGGGATGGTGAGATGGGCGCGGTCCATGATTGCACAGAAGGGCTTGCCGCAAGGATGGCGCAGATCTTCCGCTCTGCCTCGGACTCAGAGCGGTTGGGTGTTCTGACCGCTCACCCGGATCTGGCGGGCAAACTGGCTGCTGCCAAACGGCTGACCGCCGAAAGCACAGCCGAGCAGGCAAGCGCCGGGCTGGACGCACTGACCGATGCCGAGCATTCCGAGTTCACCCGCTTGAACGAGCTATATACCGGAAAGCATGGCTTCCCGTTCATCATCGCCGTGCGCGATCACGACAAGGCGGGCATTCTTGCCGCCATGAAATCGCGGGTTGAAAACGATACCCCGAATGAGCGTGTTGAGGCCGAACGGCAGGTCATGCGCATCGCTGAATTACGGCTGAAGGAAGTTCTGAAATGACCGATCTGCCCCTCGAAGGAGCCCCCTCTGGCAACCCGGCGAAACCGCCACAAGAGCAACTGGCGGGCCCCTATGCCGGACCGGTTGCCGGCCTGCCGCCGCAGAGCGGTCTGACCACCGACACGGCAGTTTTCACCGATGCCTATGCAATCGTCCCGCGCTCCGTGATGCGCGATATCGTCACCAGCTATCTGCCCGGCTGGACAGGGATGCGCATGTGGGTTCTGGCCCGCCCGCTTTCGGGGTTCGCCGAGACCTTCAGCCAGTATATCGTGGAACTGGCCGAAGGCGGTGGCAGCGATCAGCCCGATGACGATCCCGAGGTGCAGCACGCGCTGTTCGTCACCGGCGGAGAAATCTGCGTGACGATCGACGGCACCGATCACCTGCTGACGCCCGGCGGCTTCGCCTATATCCCTCCGGGCATGCCATGGCAGGTGCATAACCGCGCGTCCGGCAATGCCGGCTTTCACTGGTGGCGCAAACGCTGGCAGCCCTGCAATGGCGTCGACCGGCCCGATCCCATCGTCACGCAAGAGCAGGACATCCCGCCCTCGCCCATGCCCGATACGGCTGGCGCATGGGCCACGACGCGGTTCATGGATCCGACCGATCTGCGCCATGACATGCATATCACCATCGTCACGCTGCAGCCCGGCGGCTCGATCCCCTTTGCCGAGACCCATGTGATGGAACATGGCCTGTTCGTGCTGGAGGGCAAGGCCGTCTATCGCCTGAACCGCGACTGGGCCGAGGTCGGCCCGGGTGATTTCATGTGGCTGCGCGCCTTCTGCCCGCAGGCCTGTTATGCCGGCGGCCCGGGTCGGTTCCGCTATCTTCTATACAAGGACGTCAACCGCCACGCCGCCCTCTGGCAGAACCGATGAAAGACGCGTTCAGGTGAAAATCTGCCGGGTTTCCTCGGCATCGGTTTGCCTGAACGTGTTGGCAACCCGTTTCGAAACGCGGAAATAGGGAATCCAGATGAATAATCCGATTACCGCGCCGGACAGGCTGTAAATCATGGTCGAAGCCTCTGACGGCGTGATGGCGCGGGTTGCAAGATATTCCACCACGGCAACCACCACTCCGAACAGGTAATAGCCGATCATCCAGTTGGGTGTCCGTGAAGAGCGGGTCAGCATGAGATAAAGGCAAAATAATGCCAGCGCGAATGCCAGGAGCCCGATCGCAAGCGAAGCGATCACGGGCAGGCGTAAATACAAGAGCGAGGGCTCGTTACCCTGGATGATCGCGCCGATACTGTCCCATTGCATGAATGCCTGAACCAGATTGAAGCCAGTCGACGCCGCTGCCGCAATAAGACCCAACAGCGGCAATATCAGCCATCCTCCGATACCCGAGGGGCCATTCGGATCGTATGTCGGGGGCATGGGATAACCTCGCGCTCGTGATCTTTATCGGGAATATTCCAGATTATTTTACGAATGGTAAATATCTTTACGATCCTGATCCGAAAATCCGGCAGGATCGGCGTTATCCTTTGGTCGCGTTGACCGGAGGTGTCTTCGTTCTTGCGCGGATCCGGGCCTCGCGCCAGGTGATATAGGAGATGGCGCCGATCATCAGCCCGCCGCCCAGAATGACCCATTCGTCCAGCGGTTCATGGAAGATGAACACACCGACCATGCTTGCCCAGATCAGTTGCAGGAAGGTCACCGGCTGCGTCACGGTCATCGGTGCGGCGGCGAACGCGCGGGTCATGGCGTAATGCCCGCATGTGCCGAACAGGGCGACCAGTCCCAGCCAGCCAAGCTGGCCGAGGGTCGGGGGCACCCAGACGATGATCGTCAGCGGGATAAGCCCGATCATGCAAGTCAGCGACAACATCGCCACAACCGCCGCCGGAGAGATCATGGCCGTCAGGCGTTTGGCCAGCAGATAAGAGCCGCCGAACATCACGGCGGCGCCCAGTTGCGACAGATGCCCGGGATCCAGCTCGCGAATTCCCGGACGCAGCACGATAACCGCGCCCAGCAAGGCAACGCCGATGGCGGCAATGCGACGGGCCGCGAGTTTTTCGCCCAGAAAAAGCGCCGCGCCGACAGTCACCATGATCGGGTTGAGAAAGCCGATTGCGGTTACTTCTGCGACGGTTATCCGTGCCATGGCATAAAACCATGCGATGACCGCCAGGACATGCAATAGACCTCGCAAGGCAAAAAGCCGCCAGAGACTGGCGGAAAAGCCCTGCCTCAGAGCGGGTAACAGCGCAGGAAGCAGGAAAGCCGTACCATAGACGAAACGGATGAATGCCGCCTGAGGCGCCGGCAGCGCGCCCTCCAGACCACGCACGATGGCATTGACGGCCACGAAACAAAAACCGGTCAACAGCATCCAGCCAATGCCGATCGCATCCCGGCGTGTTTCAAGGTCGATTTGCATGATCTGCAACTCTGCGTTTTCGACAGGAATTGCAAGGTAAATCTATGCGCTCTTCTGCTATGTCGCGATGTCGGGGCGCATGTTGTGGCGGATATGCCGAAGCCCTTATTTGGTGCTGTGCGTTCTGTTTTGTCGCTCAGGCACTGACATTCGCCACGCGAGGACATAGATTTCCGGCATGAGCACATCTTTCACCCTGACCACCCATGCCGCCATCGCCGAAATCCCGGCTGAAACCTGGGACCGGCTGGGCGGAAGCAACCCTTTCACGACGCATCGTTTCCTTGACGCTCTTGAGCGCTCGGGCTCTGTCGGCCCCGGCACCGGCTGGCAGCCTTTGCATCTGACCGTCGAATGCGCGGGTGAGATTGTCGGGGCTGCGCCTCTTTACGCGAAGTCGCATAGTCAGGGCGAATATATCTTCGACCACGCATGGGCACAGGCCTATATGCGCGCCGGCGGGCGATACTATCCCAAGCTGCAATGCGCCACCCCCTTTACCCCGGTCAGCGGGCCGCGCCTGCTGGCCTCTGATTCCGAGGTGAAGCGGGCGCTTCTGGCGGGCATGATGCAGATCGCGGAGCGGGCCGGGTGTTCCGGCGTGCACGTAACCTTCTGCGACGAGGATGAGGTGACCTTGGGGGAGACCGCAGGCTATCTGCCGCGCGTCACCCAGCAGTTTCACTGGTTCAATCGCGGCTATGCCAGTTTCGACGCGTTTCTGACGGAATTGTCATCGCGGAAGCGAAAGGCGATCCGCAAGGAACGCGCACGGGCGCAGGCATTCGGCGGCGATATCGTCCAACTGACCGGGGATCGGCTGGAACCGCGGCACTGGGATGCTTTCTGGAACTTCTATCAGGACACGGGTAGCCGCAAATGGGGGCAGCCCTATCTGACCCGCGCCTTTTTCGACCATATTCAGGACAGCATGCGGGACGATGTGCTGCTTGTTCTTGCCGAGCGGGACGGAGAACCCATTGCCGGGGCACTGAACTTCATCGGCCCTGACGCGATTTACGGCCGCTACTGGGGCTGTGTCGAGGATCACGCCTTCCTGCATTTCGAACTATGCTATCATCAGGCCATCGACTACGCGATCCTGCACGGTCTCACCCGCGTCGAGGCAGGGGCGCAGGGTGAGCATAAGCTGGCACGGGGCTATCTTCCCGCCGAAATCCATTCATTGCACTGGCTGCGCGACGAAGGCTTTCTGCGCGCGGTGGCCAGCTATCTCGATCAGGAGCGCGAAGCGATGGGGGAAGAGATAGAATTGCTGACGGATTGGGGGCCATTCCGGAAGAACGGCTAGCGGGTTCTGTTCTGACCGAAAGTATCGCCGAATGATCCTGATCCCGTGGCTATCGGGCTCTTCCTTCCGGCGGTCAGCCATATTGCGCCTTTTCTTCGTCACCCACATATCCGCGGGCTCCGGGGGCAGCGGCCGGCTTTACCCGATTGGATTCATACCCATTCCCAGGGCCGTGTATGTTCTCCAAGACGGCGTGCCACCTCGGCCTCATCCACGGTATCGCCGCGCGTCAGGCGCGCGACGAGGCCACGCTTCTTGTCGTCGATCACTTCGGCAACGCTGGCCCCGGTGCCGTCCAGAACTTCGTTGTAAATCCGAATGATCGCAAGCTTTCGCAGATCGGGCTTGAAGATCTTCCCGACCGCCGTTTTGGGGAGTTCGGGCAGGATTTCGATATATTTCGGAATCGCCGCACGTTCGTGGATATGTGCGCGTGCATGTTCCATCAACTCCTCGACCGTTACCGCGCTGCCGGAAACCAGTTCGACATAGGCGCAAGGCAGTTCGCCCGCGAAACTGTCGGGCTGGCCGATCGCGCCGGCAAAGGCAACGTCGGGATGGCTCAGCAATCCGTCCTCCAACTCGGCCGGGTCGATGTTATGGCCGCCGCGAATGATCAGATCCTTGGCCCGTCCGGTGATCCACAGATAACCATCCGGATCGATCCGCCCCAGATCGCCGGTGCGCAGATAGACATCCTCGGTGAACAGCCCGTGGTTCTTGTCGGCCTCGGTATAGGTCGAGCCGGGGATGACGCCGGGATTGGCGATGCAGATCTCGCCCACCTCATCGGTGGCGCATTCATGCACATTGCCCGCATCGTCATGGTTCAGAATGCGGACATGGGTATAGGGCAGGGGAATCCCGACAGAGCCGACCTTCTTCAGCCCGTCCACGGGATTGCAACTGACCAGACAGGTCGCCTCGGTCAGCCCGTAACCTTCGGCGATCTCGACCCCGGTGGCCTGCCGGAAGCGGTTATAAAGCTCTAGCGGCAACGGTGCCGAGCCGGAAATCGCGGTTTTCAGCGAAGAAACATCGGCATCGACTTTGCGCTGCATCAGAGCCGAAATGGCCGTTGGCACGGTGATCAGGAAGGTACAGCGCCAGCGTTCGATCAGTTTCCAGAAATTGTCGAATACGCCCTCGCCGCGATAGCCGGCCGGAGTCGGCATGATGACATGCGCCCCCGAGGCGATACAGGACATCAGGATCGGATAAGCGGCGAAGACATGAAACATCGGCAGCGGGCACATCAGCACATCGGTTTCATCAAAGAGCAGAGTGCCGCCCAGCCAGCCGTTATAGATCATGCCGGAATATTTATGCTGCGCCAGCTTGGGCATACCGGTGGTGCCGCCGGTATGAAAATAGGCGGCGACCCGGTCCTGCTGAACATCCTCGAAGCGCAGGGCGGTGCCGTCCTGCTTGTCGGCCGCGTCATTGAAATCCAGAATCTGCGCCTTGTGGACGGTTGTGACCTTTGGCCGGATCAAGGGAACGATGAAGCGCTTCAGCCCGGTCAGATGCCGGTTCAGATCCACCTCGAGGACATGAGTGATATTCGGCGCTTGCGCAACCGCCTGGGCGGTTTTCTGGGCGATGTCGGTCTTGGGGAACGCTTTTAGCGTAACCAGCACCTTGGCGTTGGTTTCCCGCAGGATACCGGCAATCTGCTCGGGATCGAGAAGCGGATTGATCGGATTGACGATCCCCGCCGTCGCCCCGGCCACCAGAATCACCGGTGTCTCGATACTGTTTGGCAGAAGATAGGCGACCGTGTCACCCGGCCCGACGCCCAGGCTGCGGAACAGATTGGCGGTCTGGGTGACGCGGGCGAGAAATTCGCGCCAGCTCAGCGTCGTGGCATGATCGTTCGCGCCCGAAAGAAGCTGAAAGCTGAGGGCGGGACGGGATGGGAAACGATGTGCGGTGTCTTTCAGAAACCCGTATAATGTTACAGGCAGATCCCGTCTGTCGAACGGCATTTCGGCTTCGACACGGTCGCGGTCTTCATAGCTGCTGAATCGGCCCATCGTTTCCCCCTCCTTCAAAGCCCATAGGGGGGCTTTGCTCATTGATTGCCAGAATGGGATAAACCAATGATCATCGGCAAGGGTTTACTCGGGTAACCGCATTGGAACGCCACGTCAAATCCCGGGAAACAGGTCATCTGCTCTGCCTTTGGATCATTTCCTGTGATGCGGGAGGGGGCAGCGCGCCGGTTTGCGCAGCCGGGCGTTTTATGAGATTGCCGCTGCAGGAAGGCAATTGCCCTTGATCGCCGGAGCCGGAGAGTACCCATGTTCGAACCTTATCTGGGTCATTGGGACCTTGTTCGCGACGGAAAGCCAGTCGTTACCCCGTCCGCTGCTTTGCTTCCGGTGCTGTGGCGCGACAAGCCAGCCATGCTTAAACTGACCTCCAACGAGGACGTTCGGCGAGGTGCCGCGCTGTTGGAGTGGTGGCGCGGGGAAGGCGCGGCCAAGGTTTTTGCAAGAGATCAGGCGGCCCTGCTTATGGAGCGGGCCGAAGCTTCGCGATCCTTGGCGGATATGGCTCGCGGTGGATATGACGATGAGGCCTGCCGTATTCTATGCGCGACCGCTGCAGACCTACATACCACACGTTCCGGGATTCTGCCGGATCTGGCACCTTTGGAATACTGGTTCCGCGACCTTGAACCTGCCGCCGTGAAATATGGCGGGATCCTTATGCGCTGTGCGGAAACTGCCCGATCGCTGCTTGCCGAGCCGCGCGAATGCGGGGTTCTTCATGGAGACCTGCACCATGATAATGTGCTTGATTTCGGGGCGCGTGGCTGGCTTGTCATTGATCCCCACGCTCTGTTTGGCGAGCGTGGTTTCGATTTCGCCAATATCTTCACCAATCCTGACCTGAGTGATCCAAGCCGCCCCGTCGCGCGTGAACCGGGCTGCTTCGCCCGCCGCCTGAACGTGGTCGCCGAAGCGGCAAAGCTGGATCGGCTGCGCCTGTTGCAATGGATCCTTGCATGGACTGGATTGTCGGCCGCCTGGTACCTGAATGACGATGATCCTATGGCAAAGATCGATCTGGATGTTGCGGAATTGGCGGCAGCAGAGCTTGATCGATGATTTGCAAAGGGGGGTGCGGATGCCGACGAAGACAGCGGGCGGTAACGGGTTTTTCGCGTCGATCACGGCAAGAGATGTCAGCTTCCAGAGATTATTGACTCACGGGCCGAGGATTTTCTGTGCCTGACGGCCAGGACCGTCAGGCACTTCCACCCCAATCGTCAAGCAACGCTGACTCACTGTGCCTGTGATGCGGGACAGAGTTGACATTCAGCCTGTGAACGCGATGAAGAGATTGCGCTGCGGATCGAACAGCGCAACATTTCCGCCGTGATCAAATGAGTTCATCGGGCTCGCCGCCTCAAGGTATTCCCAAAGGCTATGAGAGCCGGTCACCTTGCGGATTTTATTGTTCCAGCATTCGTCCGCATTGCCAAGCACGCGTATCTCAATCGCCATCTCATGGACACGCTCAGTCAGAGGATTGATGCTCCAAGGCTCGAAGTTTTGTGCTAATTCAGGAGGTCCAGCGGCAGGGGTAGCGCGATAGATCGCCACCACGCACGTAAAGACCTGTGATTCACTCGCGACAACGGTGAGGCTTTCTACGCTTCCATCAGCTACAAAATGATCAGCGATGTTCTCATCCAAGCAGGCAGATAGCAGGAAGATCGCAATTAGTGGCCAAAACTTCATGCCAACTCCCAAGCTCAGTCAACTGGCATCCTATCTGTAAAGACTAACGGCGGCAAAGGACTCTTCGCACCGATGACCTGACCCCGGTTCAGGTGCCCTTTGGGTCAGAAATCTGACGGAAAGCCAGAAATATCTGACAGACGATAAAAGAGGCTAAATGGCGGACCCGGGACGATTCGAACGCCCGACCCCCAGATTCGTAGTCTGGTGCTCTATCCAGCTGAGCTACGGGTCCGCTGTAGGGGGGTGATCTAACGATGTGGCCTTGGATGCGCAAGGGGGAATGGTAAGAAAAATTCGGTAAATGATCAGCGCGCAGTGTCCGGGCGCGACTCAGGGCGCGATAGGAGCGGAGCATTCACCTCGCGGGGGATGCGTATCATGAATTCGCTGCCTTCCGCGTCGCTGCGCAGGAGTTCCAGCCGCCCACCGTGACTGCGCACCAGATCCGCCGCGATCGCCATGCCGAGGCCGGTTCCGCCCTTGCGTACGCTGCTGGTGAATGGCTGGAACAGATATTCCCGCGCCTTGTCGGGCAGACCGGGGCCATCGTCGCCAATGCGAATCCACCATTCGCTGTCACTTTCACCCGCGCCGATCTCGATCAGGCCGGGTTGCCCGGTTCCCTCAAGCGCCTGCCGGGCATTTCTCGTCAGATTGCTGAGCACCCGGTACAGTTGATCGCGATCTGCCCGAATCATCAGGCTTGCCGGGATATCCGTCAGATACTCGACCAGCCCCGGCTCCGGAGCGGCCAGGGTTTCCGCTTCGATGACCTCGGCGGCGAGCTGGGCCAGATTGAACCGCGACAGGGATGGCGCAGGCTCTTCCGCCTTGCCGAAGGCGAGGGTGGTTTCGCACAGGGTCACGGCGCGGGAAATCGAGTTGAGCAGCTTCGGCGCCGCCCGCCTGACCTTGGGATCGGCACTGTCTTCCAGCCGGTCGGCAAAAATCTGTGCGGTGGTCAGAATATTGCGCAGGTCATGGCTGATTTTGGCAACCGCCTGTCCAAGCTGCGCCAGACGCTCCTTTTGCTTCAGCGAAGAAGTGACGGTCTTCTGCATCGCCTCAAGCGCGATTTCGGCATTGCGCAATTCGACAAGCCGCGCGTCCGGGGTAATGATATGGCGCGGATCGTCCGGCGCTTCGGCATAGGCCGAAAGGTTGCTGATGACGCGGCGGATGGGAACCAGAATCAGGCGCTGCGCGGCAAGGTTCAGCAGGATGGCCGTCAGAATGGAGAAGGCGGCGGATGTCACCAGAATGCGCAGGCCGAAATCTATCATTCCGCTTCGCAGCGGAGCGGTCTGCATGGTGATCTCGATCAACTGCCCGGCCTGATTGACCGGTGCGCCGATCACGCGAATCACCTGATCCCTGCTTTCGGCCAGCGTTCCCATTGCGTCTGTGATAGATTGCCAGGGACGGGTCTCACGCAGATCATAGGTTTCGATAACAGGCCCCGGTATCGGTGACGAAAGCACAAGCTGCCGGATGTCGTCACGCCGCAGGACCACGTTGAATACTCCGGCATTCTGCAAAAGCTCGGATTCCAGGTCACTGGCCAGAGCGTCATCAGTCGCCAGCAGCGCGAGGCTGGCGATCTGGGCGCGTTCCAGTCGCGATTCAAGATAGTCCAGGCGATAATTCGACAATGCTGGCAAAAGAATGAATATTTCTGCCAGTATGACGAAGATGATCGTCAATGCAGCGAATCGGCCAGAGATGGTATTCAGTTTCATCTTCTCTCGGTTCTGTGCGCTTCGGCTGCTATGTAATCACGCGAACGCGATTTTTACATATCGAACGAAACAGGCAGGCTCAGAGTTCCCGGATCTTGTTGCGTCAAGCTGCCGCAGGCATTTCAACGGTTGACGCAGTAACCGGCTTGCACTATCCAGCGGGCTTCAGACAACCGGCGGTTATCGTGCGGGGCGGTGCTTTCAGGCTGCCTTGTCGTCTGCCGCCAACCGCAAGCTACGACCCGGAGACAGGAATATGAAGCGCACTTTTCAACCGTCGAACCTTGTTCGTGCGCGCCGTCACGGCTTTCGCGCCCGTATGGCCACCAAAGGTGGCCGCCGCGTGCTGAATGCCCGCCGTGCCAAAGGCCGCAAGCGTCTTTCGGCCTGATTCATTCCGGAGGGCTTTTGCCCTGCCGGTAAAAGGCCCGAACATGCCGCCCTTGCCCCATCCTTGTACCAATACTCGGTCCCCGGATGATGGCATGGCGGCTTTTCGCATGGATAACAATCCGCATCAGTGCAAGATGCCTGTGATCATCCGGAAACGTGCTGATTTTCTGGCCGCAGCGCGTGCACGCCGTCAGCCGATGCCGGGTTTTCTTCTACAGGCGCGGGATCGCGGTGATGACGGGCCGGCGCGGGTCGGTTTTACCTGCTCGAAGAAGATCGGCAATGCCGTTACGCGAAACCGGGCCAAGCGCCGGCTGCGCGAGGTTGCGCGGCACATCCTGGCCAGCACTGCCCGGCGAGGTTGGGATTATGTCCTGATTGGTCGCCCCGAAACCACGGTCAGCCGCGAATTTGCCTCGCTTTGCGACGATTTGACCCGGGCATTGCGCAAGGTGCATAAATGAGCCCGCTTGCTCATCTTTTTGCTCTGCCGGTCCGGGCTTATCGACTGATCGGGTCACCTTGGGTGGGGCATGGCTGCCGCTTCCAGCCCACTTGCTCTGCCTATGCGCTTGAGGCGCTTCAGCGTCACGGCGCGTTTCGAGGCGGCTGGCTGACCCTGCGGCGCATTGCGCGGTGTCATCCCTGGGGAGGGCAGGGCTTCGATCCCGTTCCGCAATGCGGTTCGGATTGCAATGACCAAGAAGAGCATCGCGATTAACTGCATGCGATATTCTACCGGGCCGGAATGGCCGATACCGTGGGATCAGGATCATGGGAACAGCCCTTAACGGATGGTGTCCCCGGGCATGAATGTTGGGGCCAGCTGAATGACGCGCCCTTCCGGCGGCGCTTCCTTCCCTGCAACAAGTCGCGCGGCACGCCGTCCGATTTCCACCCGTCGTGCGTCGGTCGTCGCCAGGCGCATCGGCAGGCCGTCCAGCAAATCCACCCCATTGAAGCCTGCAAGCCCCAATTGGTTGGGAATGTTATAGCCTTTGTCCAGACAGTGCAGTAAACCCCCTGCGCCTATCATGTCGTTGGAGTAATAAAGAAAATCCAGATCAGGCGCGCGGGTCAGGATTCGTTCGGTCAGTTCCCGGCCTTTCAGAAGCGATGAGCCGCCCTGATAATATTCCCGCCCCGCAAGCTGCACGCCGGCGGCGGCCAGTCCCTGCTCGAATCCTTCCATGCGTTTACGGGCGCGGTGATCTTCGGGCATATGGGTGCCGACAAAACCGATCCGGCGATAGCCTGCCGCAAGCAACCGTTCGGCCATCTCGCGTCCGGCCCGGATATGCGAAATTCCGACGATCGTATCGACTGCTTCGCCGTCCGTATCCATGATTTCGATAACCGGGATGCCGGAATTGGCAAGCATCGCTCGCGAGGCCTTGCTATGTTCCAGCCCTGCAAGAATGACGCCCGAGGGCCGCCATGACAGCATGTCGTAAAGGACCATCTCTTCCCGTGCCGGAGAGTAATTCGTTACCCCGACCACGGGCTGCAACCCGGTATCGTCCAACTCGGCCGAGACCCCGCCCAGAACATCGGGAAATACGAGATTCGACAATGAAGGAATGACCACCGCAATCAGATTGACCCTTTGGCTTGCCAGCCCTCCGGCAATCTTGTTCGGCACATAGCCCAATGTTTTCGCGGCGGTCAGGACCTTTTCCCGCGTTGCCGCCGAAACATCCCCCCGATTTCGCAGAACACGGCTGACCGTCATCTCGGACACCCCGGACGCTTCGGAAACATCACGCAAGGTCAACGAGCGGCGAGAGCGGGGATTGTTCATTTCTGTCCAATGAAAATTTGCTATCATTTATATGTTAGCGGACATCAACTGACAGGACAACCTTGCCATTGGGATACTGGCCGGCCTAAACACCAGCATAAGGCCCCGTGGCTCAACTGGATAGAGCAGCCCCCTCCTAAGGGGCAGGTTACAGGTTCGAATCCTGTCGGGGTCACCATCTAAGTAACTCTGAATTATAAGAAATTTATCTGCCACACCAAATCTGACATCAGCTCTGATGTGGCAGAACGAGGCAAGAACATGTATCATGTTGTGGCACAGAATTGGCACAGTGATTCTGGTTCCGTTCTTGTCCGAATCGTGCCGGTAGTTTGAATCCGGTTGCCGCGGGCGAGGAGGCGCGCCATTACCGCCCCATGAAAGCGACACATGACGACAAGACATTTATCCTGACCGGACGGTACTGGTCCGGAATATTTCCGGTCGAAGAACTGCCGAAGCAACTGGCCTTTTACCGCGGTCAGCGAGCGAAGTTCCCCAAGGCTAAGGGCACCTATGACGCAACGATCGAGGCGCTGGAGAAGCCGGCGAATGAGATCGGCCTATGAAAAGCCCGCGCCGGAAGACCGGCGCAGACAATCTCGGCCTCTGCTCAAAAGGCCATCCTGTGACAGGGAGACACAGGGGGCGGAGGGTTCAGGACTGCTCTGCGCCCACTATAACAACATCGGACCGCCGGAAATGTTCCTGATGGGTAACTGCGCATAAAAGGTCCGCGCTTGGGAGGCGATCCATCTACTCCGGAATAATCTTTTGAGCGATACCCGCGTGTTGCGCGATCACTGATCAGAGCCTGATGTAAACCGCCCTCAATGTCCCCATGTGTAAGGTATCCGCACAGTAATCCTGCGCGGTGTTATGGAGGGCCTCTCATGAGCACCCCGGAAAAAAACCACCCCGATCAGAAAACCGAGCCGCAACAAAATCAGGCGGAGCCGGTAAAAGACCCCAAACAGCAAGGCGATAACGATAAGAAGCCTTCCGGGAGTCGGCTTCCCGGTTGATCGAAAAGATCATGCGGTGCGGCGCTGGGAGGATGAGGGAGGCCTTATACCTTCTAGCTTGATCGCAGTCGCGGCGTTAATGCCAAGTTAAATTCGGCGGGGTAAAACCCGCCGTTTATGCATGGAAAAGCCCGCGCTAATGGGAGCGCGGGCCATTAGGTGATGAGAAAAGCATGTTTGGAAACAGCACTTATATGAGGAATACTAATGACAGGGGTATGACAGCGCGTGGTAAATCTGCCTGTATAGGACCGTCCTTCATCGGTTTTCGTGCCTGATCTGGCTGCTACAATCGCGCAGTAATCTGTCGCGTTTACGGAGAGAGTACATGAGGAAACTGGTTTTTGCTTTGGCACTTGCTATGGCGAGTGGCACGGCCCAGGCTGACAAGCGTTCGCTCGTTACCGATTGGGGAGGCGAAATCTCTAAGGCCATACTCGAGGCAATCAGCCAGCCTCCTGTTGATATATACTGGCACGACGGCTCAGAATACTACCTGTACATCACAGTTAAACGTGACGGGACGGTCGTTGATATTAGGAGTTCGGCGCCTAGAGACGATCAGATTGTGATAGAGTTCAAGCGCAGGATAATGAAGGCATCTCCCCTTCCTCCTGCGCCGAAGCTACTGTCTTATGACACCTATTCGTTTGCAGTCCCTGTAGGTATGTAGGGCTGTGCGCATGAAAAAGCCCGCGCCAGAGAGCCAGCGCGGGTTAAGCTTGGACACACGGGCTGCCAAAGCCCACGCACCGGTGACGTACCTTGGACGTCCAGTTGCACGCTATCCGTAAGATTACCTACGCAGAATTACGCATAAAAATCCCGCGCTAGATGGGGGTCCAGCGCGGGTTAGTCTGAACCAACGGGGTTATGAAGCCCGTTGCGGACAGCATATATCCAACGCTGTACCGATGGGCAACGAGTGGAAATGTCCATGAAAAGCCCCGCTCGATGGCGGGAAGGATATCGAAGGCATGTCCCGCTGCCTCGTGCGGCTCACCGCTCCAATCCTCCCGCATTCCGGACAATGGCATCTCGCGAACAACTGATCCCGGTGGACGAACCCCGACAGCGTGATGATCGAATGATGATCGCAGGAGCAATATATGTGGGCGGTGTTCAGTCACTCGTCCAGCGTTCTGCCCGCCAGCCTCTCAAGTATCCGCTCCGCTCCGTAGTCGCCTTGCCTGTGCTTCTCGTCAGCGGCCTTCAGCAGCCAGTTCATCATCTCATTTTTGCTGGCGATCGATCCGCGATGCTCGCATGCCATCACAAGCAAGCGGTAAAGCTGCTCAATGGCGCTTTCGTACTGATCGGGCGTTTCTTCGTGGTGTTCGGTGATCTCGGTCATTATTCTTCCTCAATCAACTATGGCCCATCAACGATAGCCGAAGTCTGGCCCGTGCCCCATTGGGATGCCTCAGTCAAACCACCAGTCCAACAAGATGATGACAAGGACTGCGGCACCCAAAAGATAAAGGATGGCGTGGGCGCTTCGTCCTCGGATGAATTTCCTCATAGGCACTCCGGCTATCAATCTTTCTCTATTTACTCCGGTTCATCATCCTTGATCCTGAACGTTGCCACCAAGTGATACTGTAACTGGACGTCAAGAACATCTGAGTTAATATCGGGGATTGACAGTGTTTCGGGTGGTGGTGAGCAAGGCTGTATGAAGTGGATTGAGGTGAAATGCGAGATTTGCAACTGTCATGGGCGCTATCGCAAAGAACGGTTCCATGAGATTTCCGGGACGGATCATCCGCCGAGTGCGCTAACCAAGTTCGCGGCGGAGATGGGATGCGCGAAAGCGATCGAACAGGGGTGGCAGTTCGTTCGCTATGATAATCTGATCATGCACGATCGATGCGGAATCCAATATTACAGACGGGATGGGTGATTGCGGTTGATGCTAAAGCTGAATGAGCCCGGCGTAAATTAGGGTTTCTTTCGACTTTTGGGGGTAGGTTGAACGGGAGTCGACAACGTTGCTTCCGCAGCCTCTTTTTCAATGCGAGCAGCTTTAAGCTTAACGTTCAGATCACGTTGGCGCCGCTGCTGTTCCTCTACAATTTTCTTGGCAACCGTCGTGGTTCGATCAAGCATTGTCTCTTTCGCTGTGTATGCTTGTCCATATGGCGAACTCGGGCTTTTCTTTCGCGACATATTTTCTCCGTAAGTTATTCTGACCTGACGAGTGCTTGATATAGAGATCGGCGGGTTTTACCCCGCCGGCTAATTGGATGCTATTGCCAGAGCTGCAATAAGGCTGGAAGGCAGAAGCCCACCCTCATTCTCCCAGCGTTCTATCGAGACATTTTTTGTATTCAGCTGGCGTTTTGATCTGTCGAGGCGGGCTCTTTGTTCTTCTCCCCGTCCTGCTTCGGGGTCTTCACCTGCTCCGACTGGTCACTTGGTTGAATGTCTTTCTGTTCGGGCTTCGGTTTATACGGGGCGCTCATCGGCATTCCCTCCATAACACCGCGCAGGATTACTGTGCGGATACAGTAGACGTGGGGTCTTGGCAGCCGATATACATCAGGTCCAGGTCAATAATCGCACAAGGCATGGAGATCATTCCTAAGATTGACCAGCGCCAGCGGTAAACTCTGCAGCGTGCGACCGCGATTTCACAGCGAGCCGGCGCTTTTCAGTGCCTCTGCCCGCCGATCTCGCCCAGTGATCGCATCCAGTCGTTCTTGTAGCTTTGCGCGGGCCATCTGTTCCAGCTGCTCCTGAGACAGGCAGGGATTATAGCTTGGAATTTTCCGAACCTATTGACTCTCCGTCCGCGACGCCGCCTGATTGCTTCTGGTGAAAACATTGATCCTTCGAGGCGGAAATGGTCGAGGATGCGGACATGGATGACCCGTGGCAAGTACCGGCTGGGGGTTTCTCGCCGAACGCCGAAGACGGCGATCCTATCTGTATTGAAACCATAGAGAATGTTGAGCCACTGGACCGACAATTTGGGATCAGTCCCAAGAAGACCGTTCCGGACGTGCTGCGGGAGGTCATTTTCGGTCAGCCCGAGCCGACCCAACCCGAAATTGAAATAGCAGGCGGAGATCCAGCTAATGTGCCATCGATGCAGACCTATGCTATCCTGGATGCAGCGAAGGTCACAAACCTGCCCGAGCTATTAGGAGCAAGCGGGTTAGAGCATCGTTGCCTGTTCAAAGGTAATGCCTATGATGATCTGAAGGATGTGGCGCCGTGGCTTGTCCGGTTGGAAGAGGGAAACGACTTCACTCGCCGTTTGTTCACCGGTCCTGACGGCATCAACGGGCTATGGGACAAAGAGCCGGGGATCTACGTGCGGTCACGCGGAATTCTGGATGAAATATTTCGACATTTTAGAAAATTCACTCGCTTGCGAGACAAAAAAGACCAGTGGAGATACTTCCGGTTTTGGGATCCTGAATTTTTTACAATTGCCTCAATGTTCGCAAAAGCAAAAAGATGTGATGTCTCAATAATTATGGGACGAACAATAACTCTATCTTCTGTCGGAAATTATGTAATTGATCCAGCGGAAGGTAGACATGCCAGTAGTCGTGATCGTGAAGAGCGAGAAATAGAGATATTTAATTAATCTGCAAAGTATATCTTGATAAATAAGAAAATTAAGAGTCATGAAAAGGAATTCAAAAAAAGTATGAAGGCGTCATTTGTGATGAGATCTTACGTGACCATGTTCGGAAATCCCGCGATAAAGGGGACTGGGCATGTTGGAATAGGGATTGTTTGTGATATTGTTTACGCTTCGCACTATTTTTTTGATGAAAACTTTGATGTTGTGAAACACATGTGGGCGTCGTGTAAGGTTAATGATGAGTGGCGATTTGATAAAATAGTTAGATTGAGAAACACAATGATTTTTTGCCTAAGGACTGGAATTAATCCCGTGAAAATAGATAATATTTGGAGCTAATGTTATGGGGAGTTCTGGAACGTCGAACACCGATGGCGACGAAGCAGGAATCGAAGAGGATGTTCAAACGGCCGCGGCTGGGGCGGATGACGAAAGTGACGCCGAAGCGTCATGCCCATGCCCTAAGTGGAAGTATGAAATCGGTGCCAACCATATCGGCGGGGCTTTGGGCAGGGAGTATTATCATCTTTTTGTACGGGTAACTGATTTGATGAACTTGTCGAGCCCGACATATAGAGCGGGGCCGAGTGCCGATGGGCAGCCGGCTATCAGCGGTGTCATCATGGGGACGATGACACCCGATTCAGTGGTGACGCCCAACGAGGATTATGAAAGTTCCGATGATGAGCTAAGCTTAGGGTACATTTTGCCTACGATATTCAATAATTTTCCGGGGTCACTCGAAGATACAGGAGTTGCGATATTCGGAGAGGCAGTAATTCTCGACAAGGATCATAACCTTGGTTTGACACAGCACTCCCAAGAAATTGCCGACAAAAAAATAAAATACGTTCCAACAGGACCTAACAGTAACTCATACGCCACTACAATTGTAAACGAAGAGGGCATCGGTGCAGAGCCGCCAGATTGCTGGGCTCCAGGAGCGGGTGTTAGCTTACTATGAGAATTATCATTGCATTCTTAATGTTATTCTCAACCTCTGCAATGGGAGATGCTGATATGAACTGCATAATGATAAATTATGACATGTCGCCTGAACAAGCTCAAAACCTGGTTGAAAAAAGTATCAGGCAAGTTCCCGTTGAGGACGTCCCCGGCCTTTTTTGTCAGGATCATCTCTTTTACCCTCCAAATGTGACCTTCTCCGACGATGGTACGTTTTATGTCGGGCTTTCCATCCAAGAAACCAGGGGGGGCTTGCCTAGGCTTCATAGGTTCATATTTCACTGGAGCGTTAGAGAAGGAGCAACGGACAAGTTGCTAGATGTAAATTATGGAACCTTATCTCCATGAAACTACATGTATATATTGATCAGGGCTTTGATCTTTGCTGCGTCCTCCGCTACCTATCGCCTTCACAGCGCGCCGGCGCCTTTCAACGCCTCAGCTAGCCGGTCCCGCCCGGTGATCGTGTCCAACCGTTCCTGTAGCTTTGCCCGTGCCATCTGTTCCAGTTGCTCCTGAGACGGGCCGAGCTTGCGTATCGCGCCGGGAACGGATTGCCTCACATAGCTGACGATTTCACCCGCCGTGCGATCCGGCACCGCGATGGAGGGATGGCGCTGCAAGGTATCAATGGCCAGACCCACACCGGTATTCAGGGCCGAGTGGAGCGCAGCGCGATGCCGGGCCTCGATGTCGATCCGCCACCGCTCTGGCAGGCGGCGGAAGAACCACGCCAGCGCAGCCAGAATCAGCCAGACGGCATAATCCACGATGATTGGTTGCAGAATGTTCTGCATGCTGTCGATGATGTTCATGACTTAACCTCCAATGGCTGCGAGACAGATGCGCTGTTCCGCAGCGCGGCGGTTCACGAGGCCTTGGACGGTTTTTCCGCCAGCCTTGTTCCAGCGTGGCAGCTCGTTGCAGGCATCGCGCCATCGGCCCGCATTGGCGCGCTTCGCCAGCGTCGAGCTGCAAGCGGCACCGGTGCCGACGTTGTAGGACCAAGAGATCAAGGCGACCTGCACATCGAGAGGCTGATCGGGCAGGGCAGGGATGCACCGGTTCAGCGGTTCGCGGAACTCGGCCAGAGCATCCATCAGCATCTTGCCGCACTCGGCCGAGGTGTAGCGGTCACCCTGCTTGACGCCTCGCGTTTCGCCGTAACAGACCGTCCAGACTGGCGGGCTGGCGACGCGATCGAGATAGGCTTCGGTGCGTTCGCCTTCCCACGGACCAACGAATGCGGCAGCGGCAGCGAGAACGGCAGCAGCGCCAGTTGTGGTCGCCGCTTTGCGCTTGGACGAAAACAGTGAGGCAATCCACGCCCAGAGCGCGGACAGGAATTGGTTCATAACATTCTCCATGAAGAAGCCGCCCAAAAGGCGGCGCAGCTAGGGCGGTATTTGTGTATTTATTTACACGTAGCGCTTGACGCGTCGGCTGACCTTGTGTATATATTTACACAGAAAGGAGGCGCGATGGAGCGAAATTCGAAAAAGCTCCTGAAGATGCTCAAAGCGGAAGGCTTCGAGGAAGTGTCAAAAAAAGGCTCTCACCTGAAGCTTCGGAAAGGCGAAAGGACCGTAATCCTTCCACATCCGAAGAAAGACCTGCCGCTAGGGACAGTCAGAAGCATATACGAACAGGCAGGGCTGCTTTAGGCCCTGCTTCCTTCGCGCTCCCGGAAACAGCAAGTCGCAAGAGGAAAAACATGCGTTACTTTACAGCTATCGTTCACAAAGACGAGGATAGCGCCTATGGGTTGACCTTCCCCGATCTTCCCGGCTGCTTTGCCGCGGCAGATACCTGGGATGGAATTCCCGCAGTTGCGGCGGAAGCCCTCGATCTGTGGTTTGAGGATATGCCGGATGTTGTTCCGGCATCCCTCGATGATATTCGCCAGCGGAAAGACGTGGCGGAAGCCCTTGCCGCTGGCGCAGTTCTGATGCCGGTTCCCTATATCCCGGCTGATACAGCACTGGCCCGGGTGAATATTTCGATGGAACGCGGGCTATTGCGGGCTATCGATGAAACCGCGAAAGCTCGTGGAATGACACGGTCATCGTTCATAGCGTCATCAGCTCGCAGGGAGCTTGTCGGCGCTTAGATTACGGCCCCCTGTCGATCTTCGCCTCGATCTTGCGCAGGCTGTCGAGGATGAGGATCAGCCGTTCATCCTGTCGGGCTGTCGTGTATTCGACAGATCGAATGCGGGCCTCGTTGGAGGAAATGGCCTTAGCTTGCTCTGCCGCCTTCTCTGACAGGCTCTCGGTCGTAGAGACCAGTTGCTGCCATCCGAACAAGATCCCTGCGATCGTCCCGGCACCCACCAGCAGGTTACCGGTGCTAATTCGTTTGTCGATCTCCCAAGCCATATGGCCTCCTTTCGGGCATAGAAAAAGCCCTGCGCGAGGCGGGGCTGACGAAACGTCGAAGTGTCGCGGACACAAAGAACTAGCCGAAATGCGCTTGCATAACGTGCAGTGATGGGCGAGTTATCGCCTATGGCTAGGATCGGCATGACCCATGGATGAATTCAAAGACGCGCTTGAAAAGCTGGCGAATAAGCGCGCTTTGCGCGAGGCGCGGGAAAGGCGGAAGATCCAGAAGGATCTGGCGAAGGGCCTCATGGATGATCATGCAGATGATGAGTCCGAGGCTAAATCGCCGCCGAGTTCGAAACGGACCATGGTCCGGGCCCGTCTGAGAATACAGCTCGCACCATTCCGATATGGCGCCCTGGCGGCGGCGCGGAAACCCTGTGCTGCGTAGCTGACACCGCTTCGACGGCCGGAATGACCAGGCTGTCAAACTCGACAATTGCGACTTCATACGACACGGCACCTGCTACGGGCGTCCATGACAGAAGCAGGTCACTGCCCGAGGCGCTCCATTCCGTGATTACTGGAGCCGACCGCTGATTAAGAACGGTGGTTTCCTGCAAAATTCCGGTCGCGATCACCTCGTGCCCCAGATTGGTCGGATGGATGTTGTCGTCTGATATGACATCCTGACCCACAGTTATGTTCGAAAACTGAACTTGCCCGTCAGTATTTGCACCGTCAACCGTGAGCATAAGGTCATAGAACTCCGCTCCTTCCGGAGACGTCCCTTCATTGGTGAATATTTGAACAGACGTGTCCGAAAGCGTGATGTAATCGCCGCTGGTCGTGGAAATTACGGTGTCGGGATTCTCTGAGCTTAACCAGCGGATTTGAATTCGGGCGCGACCGGTGGTTCCGCCGAGACGACGAATATCGGCTGAAATCCACAACTCGCCCTCCGGAACGGGGGATACATTACCCCCCTGATTGTTAGAAACCGTTGTGAGCGTGCCAACATAGGTCGCTGAACATGCAAGCGAGCGAACATCGAGTATCGTTCGCCGCATTCTGCTGGGCGCCATTCTTTCGCGACCAATGCCATGCGTCTTGGAGTCGGAATCAAGGATGCGATGGACGCCGGAGGATGGAAGTCAGCCGCATTGTTCATGGAAACATATGTCCACAGCGATGATCCGGGGCGACGTGTCGTCTCTGCCTTAGAAGGCACAAAATTGGCACAGGTTTCGGCCGGAAAGAGAAAACAGAAGAAAAAACAATTACCTAAAAAGGGCGGTTAATTCCCTCCTAAGGGGCAGGTTACAGGTTCGAATCCTGTCGGGGTCACCATTAAAGAAAATAAAGTGAATTATTCGAAACGGCGGGTTTGTGACGAATGTCATGACCAGAACGCGGCAAGAATATGTATCGAGCTGTGGCACAATCCCGGCAGAACGATTCTCGACCGGATCGCGCAGAAGAGAGACGGGCGATCCCATGACGGCAGGTCACAGCGCCGAATAATAGCCGAAAGCCTGACTCGCGTCAGACCGTTTCCACATCGATCGGCAAGGCGGTGGTCGTCCGGACGGTTTCCATCGCGAATTTAGATGTCACGTTCCGGCATGGCAACGCGCGTGTCAGTTCCAGATAGAACTGGTCAAAGGCAGAGGTGTCGGCCACAACGACCTTCAGCAGGTAATCGATATCACCTGCCATTCGATAAACCTCTACGATTTCATCGAATTGCGGGATGATCTTTCGAAACTGCGCTCGCCATTCCGGGCTGTGATCCGCAGCCTCGATTTCGATGAATACCATCAATCCAAGGCCAATCGTATCGGGATCAACCAGGGCAACCCGGCCGGTGATGATCCTGGCAGCTTCGAGCTTTTGCACCCTTTTCCAGCAGGGCGTCTGAGACAATCCGACACGCTCTGCCAATTGTGCCACGGGCAGGGTCGCGTCTCGCATCAGTTCATGAAGGATTTTTCGGTCAATCCTGTCGAGTGCGGGCGTGTTTACTGGAGCGTTCATTTATATGGTCCTGCCATCAAGTTGGTCCACGGTGGCGCAAGCCGGGCGAAGAATTCGCTTTCGGCTTGCGCGAGGAGCCATGCATTCGGCTCTTCTCTTCTCAGCCCGAAATCATACAGGCTCTGGTGCAGCAGGGCCTGCCAGATCGGATCGAACCGGCCTCGCCGGGGCCTGGGCATCACGATCACGCGCAGCTGGCGTTGCGCTTCGGGGTAACTGCGCCAGACGCAAACCCATTTCGGCGCTGCGGTGCGAATTTCCCATCCATCCCCGATCTCGCTCGGAGCTGGCCCCGCCACCCGCAACTTCGCCGTCGTGAACCACAGCGCGGCACGAAGCCGGAAATGCGGGCCGGATTGGGGCAGGGGTTGCATCGCACCCGCCCATTCCTAGGCCGTGGTGAAGGCGCGAACGAATTCACTGGCCGGACGCGCTCTGATATCGCCGGGTCTGCCGACCTGTTCGATCCGTCCCATCGACATGACCACCACCAGATCCGCCAGTTCCATGGCTTCTTCCTGATCATGCGTCACGAAGACGGTTGTCAGACCGGTCGTATCGTGAATCTCGCGCAGGCCCTGACGCAGCTCTTTTCTGACCTTGGCGTCAAGCGCGCCGAAAGGTTCATCTAGCAGCAGCATGCGCGGCTCGATGGCCAGGGCGCGGGCAAGGGCGACACGCTGACGCTGTCCACCCGAAAGCTGGCTGGGATAGCGCGGCCCGATATCGGGCAACTGAATGAGATCCAGCAGACGATTGACGCGCCGCCCTATCTCGGCCTCGGTCGGGCGTTCCTTGCGTTTTCTGGCGCGCAGACCATAGGCCACGTTTTCGAAAACGGTCATATGCCGGAACAGGGCGTAATGCTGGAACACGAAACCGGCGCGGCGTTGCTGCACAGTCATCCCGGTTGCATCCTCTCCGTTAAAGAGCACGCGGCCGGAGGTTGGGAACTCAAGCCCCGCGAGGATCCGTAAAAGCGTTGTCTTGCCGGAACCCGACGGGCCCAGAAGTGCGATCAACGCGCCCGAGGGAATGGAAAGCGACACGGGATGAAGCGCGCGCTCGGCACCGAATTCTTTTGCGATTTCTTCGATTTCAACAAACATGACTGGACCTTTCTAATGGCGGCGGGTGGCAGAAAGCAGATCCGCGTAACGCCATTCGAGCAGGGATTTCAGGAGGAGGGTGACCAGCGCCAGCATGGCCAGCGCTGCGGCCAGAGAGAATGCCGCGACCGAGAGATATTCGTTATAAAGCATTTCGATCATGATTGGCATGGTGGTCGTCTCACCCCGGATTTTGCCGGAGATGACCGCAACCGCACCGAATTCGCCCATGGCCCGCGCATTGCAAAGAAGCACACCATAAAGCAGCGCCCAGCGGATATTCGGCAGCGTCACGGTAAAGAATGTACGCCAACCCGAAGCGCCAAGGGTCAGAGCGGCCTCTTCCTCGGCCCGGCCCTGTTCCATCATTACCGGGATCAATTCGCGCGCTACGAAGGGGAAGGTCACGAACATCGTGGCGAGCAGGATACCGGGGAGAGCGAAGACGATTTTCATGTCATGCGCGATGAACCAGGCACCAAGGGCCGAATTCGAACCGAACAGCAGGACCAGCGCCAGACCGGCAACCACCGGTGAGACCGAGAAGGGCAGATCGATCAGCGTGATCAGGAAAGCCTTGCCGCGAAAATCGAACTTCGTGATTGCCCAGGCCGCTGCGATGCCGAACACGGCATTGAGAGGGACGACAACCGCCGCAACCAGCAGCGTCAGCCGGATCGCAGAGCGGGCATCCGGCTCTGAAAGTGAGGAAATCGCGGCAGACCATCCCTCGCGCAGAGCCTCGGCAAAGACCGCGATGAGTGGTGCGAATAACAGGATGGCGATCAGGACGACAACCGTGCCGATCAGGATATACCGGGCAAGGCGCGGTTCTGTGGTAACGGGGTTTGCCCGTACAGGATACGCAATATCAGACATTCACAAATCCCCCGCGGTTTCGATAATCATTCGGAAACCGGTATTTCCGCTTTCAGAGGACAGGCGCATGCCTGCTCTATGTGGGGGCTGCCGCATTCGGTTGCTGCTAGACATCGCCCATCCTCCGTCTGCTCCAGATCTGGATCGCATTGATCGCCAGCAGCATCGCGAAAGAGATCAGCAGCATGGCAAGTCCGATCGCGGTGGCGGCGTCGTAATTATATTCCTCGAGCCGGATCACGATCAGCAGGGGCGCGATCTCGGTTTGAAGCGGAAGGTTGCCCGCGATGAAAATGACCGAGCCGTATTCACCGACCGATCGGGCAAGCGCGAGAGCGAAACCGGTCAGGAGCGCGGGCGTCAGCGTGGGCAGGATGACCCGATACAGGGTATAGATGCGTCGTGCGCCGAGCGTGGCGCTTGCTTCTTCGATCTCGCGGTCGAGTTCCTCGATCACGGGCTGAACCGTGCGCACCACGAAGGGCAAACCGATGAAGATGAGCGCCAGCCAGATGCCGATCTCGGTATAGGCGATCTTGATGTTGAATGGTGCCAGCAACTGTCCGAATACGCCATTGGGTGCGTATAAAGCCGTCAATGCAATACCGGCGACTGCTGTCGGCAAGGCGAAGGGCAGATCGATCGCCGCATCGATCAGACGCCGCCCCCAGAACCTGTAGCGAACCAGAACCCAGGCCAGCACCAGCCCGAATACCAGATTGAACAGCGACGCGATCAGTGCCGCCCGAAAAGAAAGGAGCAGGGCGCTGCGGATGCGCTGTGAATTGACCATTTCCCACAGATCGGCAGGGCCAATGGTCAATCCCCGACCCAGAAGGGCGGCGATCGGTAAAAGCACGACGATGGAAAGCACCGTCATCATGATCCCGAAACTTAGCCCAAAGCCCGGAAGGGGCGAGGCCGAGCGGAGAATACCCGTTCTCATGCCTTATTGCCCTTCATAGATCTGGTCGAAAATGCCGCCATCGGCAAAGAAGGTCGGTTGCACCTCGGCCCAACCGCCGAAATCCTCGATCGAGAGAAGCTCGACTTCGGGGAAGCGGGCGATGTCTTCTTCTGATGCGGCCGAGGTATCCCAGGCGCGATAGAAATTCTTAAGGGCAAGGGCCTGCGCCTCGGGGCTGTAAAGATGCTCCAGATAGGCTTCGGCGGCTTCGCGCTGTGCGTCTGACTTGATGTTTCCGTCGATCAGGGCGACGGGCGGTTCGGCCAGTATCGAGATCGACGGGACCACGATATCGAACGCATCCTCGCCCTGTTCTTCGAGCGCAAGAAATGCTTCGTTTTCCCAGGCCAGCAGCACGTCACCCATACCACGCTGAACGAAGGTGTTCGTCGATCCGCGCGCCCCGGTGTCGAGGACCGGAACATTTCCGTAAAGCGCGGCCACATAGTCCTGCGCCTTTTTCTCGTCGCCGCCGAACTCCTTAAGCGCCCAGCCCCAACCGGCCAGGAAGTTCCAACGGGCACCGCCCGAGGTCTTGGGGTTCGGTGTGATGACCTGCACATCTTCTGCGACCAGATCATCCCAATCCTCGATGCCTTTCGGATTACCGTCCCGGACAAGGAATACGATCGTCGATGTATAAGGCGAGGAATTGTGCGGAAGACGCGACTGCCAGTCGTCGGGTATCTTACCGGTATTTTCCGCGATGACATCGATATCCGCGGAAAGCGCCAATGTGGCCACCTGTGCTTCCAGCCCGTCAATCACCGACCGGGCCTGTCCGCCGGACCCGCCATGCGACTGGCGCAATGTCACCGGCTCATTGCCTTGTTCAGTCCACCATTCGTTGAAAAGCTCGTTATATGCCCGGTAAAGTTCCCGGGTGGGATCATAGGAAACGTTCAGGATTTCCACCGATTCCTGTGCATGCGCAGCAGGTACGCCGCTGACGGCAAGACCGATGGCGGCGATGGTCGAAAGCAACCCTGCGCGCAAATGCCTAGCGGAGAACGCTGCTCTGACAGGCGAGACGCGCGTATCTTTTCGTGATGCGACCGGCTTTCCGGACAGTCTGCGACCGCCCGTATCGATCTCGATATGACCACCGACAAGATCCCGGACGAAGGTGCCCTGCGCGAGTAACTGCGAACTGATGGCGATTGTGCGGATCATAGTGACTTCCTTTGCTGAACCGGGTCATCGTTTGCTGTCTGACTGCGCAGCGCTCACGCGGCCGGATCATGCGATCAGAACCGCCGTGAGTCGCAGACACCGCCTGACCTCTAAATTACGACAGAGATAGTCGTGTTTTGCAAAGGAAAAATTACGTCTATTTTGATCGATATTTTGGAAAATTATTCTCCTGCGGCGGCTTCCGACAGGGAAAATCGTTCAAGAGGCTGCGAATCTTCCATCAGGTCTGCCAGTGTCAGCGACTCGATCATCAGAATATAAGCCGAGTAGAAACCACCAAAGACTGCCCGCACCCGGCAGGTTTCCTCGTCCTTGCAATCCTCGCATCGCTGATAGGCTTTTCGCGACAGGCAGGGCAAAGGCGCCATCGGCCCGTCGATCAGCCGCAGGATCATGGCGATCGAGATCCGTCTGGGATTCTTGATGAGTTCGTAACCGCCCTTGCGTCCGCGTCGGCTGCCGATAAAACCCGCACGCTTCAGATCCAGAAGGATATGTTCCAGAAACCGCTTCGGAGCCCCGGATCGCTCGGCAATCTCTTCGATGCGTAGGGCTGTTCCATCCCGTGCCATTTCATCGGCCATCACCATAAGAGACTTGAGAGCGTATTTCGTTTTCTGAGTGATCATTTATTTCCGGCGGGTTAGAAAAGCTTGATTATCATGGTCGATTTTAACAAGAGCGCAGTAAAAAGCGACCCCAATCTGCGCTTTACGACGCATTTGCGGGGTGTTGTTCCCTGATCGCCTCATTCACAGCATATCACGAGAAGATAGGGTTCTGACGATCCTTGGGAAGAGCGCGGGCGGCAGTCATGACTTGATCGTGTTCACACCGTTTGAACGAAAATGAGGAACTGACAATCATTGCAGCCTGATGTGGGCGGTATCATGGCTGGCGCAAAAGCCGGGCATCCGGCTTTGACCGAAAGATGCCGACGTGAATATGTCTGCATCCTCATGACTGCCGGCATGCGGCTTCCTGATTGACGTATTCGCGGGAATGTCAGGCGGATATTCGTGCGGCTTGCTTAGGCATTCTTGCGGAAGTTCGGTGAAGTATAAGCCCTGCGCGCAGGAACCTGCATTCAAAGCATGCTGTCATTCATGCTGACTCTTTGGCAGGCAAATGCGTTGCCTTGCTTGCACAAGGCGCGCAATTCACCGATCGCAGGGCCGCCGGCAGGTTTCGGCACCACGCGTTTCGATGAACAGGATGCCGTCAGGGCAATTGCCAGCATAAGAAGCAGATATCTCAGCATAATTCACTCATTACAGGGGCGATGACATGGAAAGGGGCCGGAAATCCGGCAACCGGGCTGGCGGCGGGTCTCACGCGAATAAAACCGCCAATTCCGCCCGCATATACGCGGCGCAGGCCTGACCTGCAGCAGAGCGCGATCTGAATGGCTGTATGTCTGGTCCGGTAATGAACCATGCGCGAATCCTTCCATTGCCCGATTACTGCAATTTATCCTCTGATCGTCAATGCGGTTGAAGTTGATGGCGGACTGGTTGTCCTTCACATCCTGGTTTATCTGCCGATCTTGTGGATAACTTGCTAATCCTGTCTATATATGGGGTTTTGGTTGACTTGTAGCGGTCTCGAGGCAACAATCCCCAACAGCTTTGATTCTGGAAAGGTTCGCCTTTGCGATTCGACCGTCTTCGCCTCAACGGCTTCAAAAGCTTCGTGGATCCGACCGATCTGGTCATTCGCGAAGGGCTGACGGGTGTGGTCGGGCCGAATGGGTGCGGAAAATCCAATCTGCTTGAGGCGCTTCGCTGGGTCATGGGTGAAAATCGCCCGACCGCGATGCGGGGCGATGGCATGGAAGACGTGATCTTCGCTGGAACGACGCGGCGTTCGGCCCGTGGGCATGCCGAGGTTTCATTGAAGATCGACAATCGCGACCGCCTTGCGCCTGCCGGCTTTAATGATGAGGATCATTTCGACATTGTGCGCCGCATCACCCGCGATGCGGGCTCTGCCTACAAGATCGCGGGCAAGGATGTGCGGGCGCGGGATGTGCAGATGCTGTTTGCCGACGCCTCGACAGGCGCGCATTCTCCGGCGCTTGTCCGGCAGGGGCAGATCAGCGAACTGATCAACGCCAAACCCAAAAGTCGCCGCCGGATTCTGGAAGAGGCGGCGGGGATTTCCGGCCTGTATCAGCGTCGGCACGAGGCTGAACTGAAGCTGAACGGGGCGGAAAGCAACCTAACGCGGGTGGACGATACGCTGGAACAACTGTCCACGCAGGCCGCCTCTTTGGCGCGGCAGGCGCGTGCGGCGGCGAAGTATCGCGAGATCGGGGCGGCGCTGCGACTGGCCGAGGGGTTGTTACTTTATCGCCGCTGGTCCGAGGCGGAAGCGTCGCGGATTGCGACTGCGGAAGCCCTGGCCACCGCCGTGAAGGCTGCGGCTGCGGCAGAGGTGGCATCGCGCGAGGCGGCGGCGCGGCGCGAGGCGGCGGATGAGGCGCTGCCTCCGCTGCGCGAAGAAGAACAGGTGGCGGCGGCGATCCTGTCGCGGCTGGTGGTCGAGCGGGAGGCTTTGGACGAGGCCGAGGCGCGGGCGGCGGAAACGGTACGGGCCCTGGTCGCGCGGATTGCGCAGCTTGACCGGGATATCGAGCGCGAAGAGGCGCTGAATCGCGACGCGGGCGAGGTGGTCGAACGACTGGCATGGGAAAAGGCCGAGCTTGAGAAATCGGGCGAAGGGCATGAAGCCAGACTGGACATCGCGGCAAATGCTGCCGATGAGGCCGCCGAGGCACTGCGTGAGGTCGAGGGACGTCTGGCGGAGCTGACCGATGAAGCTGCAAGGCTGGCTGCGCGCCACCAATCCGCAGAGCGTCTGGCATCCGATCTGCGGGACATGCTGGATCGCGCCGAACGTGCGGCGGCTGAGGCGGATGAGAATGCCAAACGCGCCAGCGCTACGGGTATCGCCGCCGAAGAGGCATTGCGCATGGCCGAAGAGGCGCAGGAGGCTGCCCGCAACCGGGCTGAGGCTGCCGAAGATGCCTTGGCCGGCGCAGAAATCGCCCGGGCCGAGGCGGAGGCAGCAGAGGCGACCGCCCGCGCAGCGCGGTCGGAAGCCGAGGGTGAATCCGGAGCGCTGGCGGCCGAGATGGCGGCACTTAAGCGGCTGGTCGAACGTGGGCAGTCCGACGGCCGCGCTATTCTGGACCGCGTTCAGGTTGCCAAGGGCTATGAAATCGCCTTTGGCGCTGCGCTTGGTGACGATCTGCGGGCCGGACTGGCCGAGGATGGCGAAAGCGGCTGGCATGAATTGCCGGGCTGGGATTCGCCGCAACCCATGCCCGAGGGTGCGACAGCGATATCGCAGCATGTCACCGGCCCGGAGGCACTGACGCGGCGCCTGACTCAGGTGGGGCTGGTCGCCGATGCGGGCAGAGGTGCTGCGATGCAGGCGAGGTTGCGTCCCGGTCAGCGTTTGGTGACGGCAGAGGGAGATCTTTTCCGCTGGGACGGGATGCGGGTGATGGCGGGCGAAGCTTCGTCATCGGCGGCGCTTCATCTTCAAAAGGTGAACCAGCTCAATGAATTGTCCGGGCAAGTTGAAGAAGCGCAGGAACGTGCCGCGATCGCCGTCGAGGCGCATGACGAGGCCAGAGCGCGCCTTGCCGATGCGGGGGCGCAAGAGAAATCGGCGCGCGACGCACGACGCGAGGCCGAGCGGCAGTTGTCGGATTCGGCGCGCGCAGCGACACGGGCCGAGTCGGATCTGGCCATGGCGAACAGCCGGGTGGACTCGGCGCGTGTTGAGGTCAAGCGACACCGGGAAGATGCTGCCGATGCCCGTAGCCGGCTGACCCAGGCAGAGCGGGCATTGGCCGAATTGCCGGATCGCGGCGATGCTTCGCGGGCGGTCGAGAATGCCCGGACCGGAGTTGAGGCTGCGCGCATCGCGACGATGACGCGGCGGACGGCCCTGGATGAATTGCGGCGGGAAGGAAATGCCCGCATCAAACGGCTGCAAGAAATAGCAAAGGAAGAATCGGGCTGGAAACTGCGGCTTCAGCAGGCCGGCACCCGTTCTTCCGAACTTGCGTCGCGGCGCGACGCGACGGCAGAGGAACTGGAGCAGGCCGAGGCGCAGCCCGCTATTCTGGCGGAGAAGCGCGAAAACCTGACCGAACGCGAGGTCGAAGCTCAAGAACGGCTTGATCGGGCGCGCGAAGCCTTATCGATCGCCGATGACGCGGTCCGCTCGGCCGGCCATGCCGAACGGGATGCAGAGCGTCTTGCGTCCGAGGCTCGTGAAAATCGCGCGGCACTGTCGGCACGGGCCGAGGCAGCGCGGGATGCAGAGACTACCGCGCGGGCGCGTATTGTCGAGGAAACCGAGGATACGCCCGACGCCTTGCGCGACAAGCTGGCCGACGAGGATACGGATACACCTTCCGCCATGCTCGAAGATCGGATCGCGAAGCTTCGAACCCAGCGCGATGCGCTTGGTGCCGTCAACCTGCGAGCCGATGAAGATAAGCGCGAAATCGAGGCAGAGCGCGATCAGCTGGCCGCCGAAAAGGCGGAACTCGAAGAGGCGATCCGTAAATTGCGTCTTGGGATCAACAGCCTGAATCGGGAAGGGCGCGAACGACTGCTGAATGCGTTCGATACAGTGAACGGGAATTTCTCGACACTGTTTCAAACCTTGTTCGGCGGAGGGGAGGCACGGCTGGTTCTGGTGGAATCAGATGATCCGCTTGAAGCCGGGCTGGAGATCATGTGCCAGCCGCCGGGGAAGAAACTGTCCACGCTCAGCCTGCTTTCGGGCGGAGAGCAGACGCTGACGGCGCTTGCCCTGATCTTTGCCGTGTTTCTTGCCAATCCCGCTCCAATCTGTGTTCTGGACGAAGTGGATGCGCCGCTGGATGACGCCAATGTCAGCCGTTTCTGCGACATGCTGGACGAGATGACGCAGCGCACCGAAACGCGGTTTCTGATCATCACGCACCATGCGGTCACCATGGCACGGATGGATCGTCTGTTCGGGGTGACCATGGTCGAGCAGGGGGTTAGTCAGTTGGTCAGCGTGGATCTGAAACGGGCCGAGGCGCTGGTCGCGTAACTCCGATACGATGTCGTCATGCCTCTTTGCGCCCGGGAATCGCGTTTCGAGGCTGTTATTTTTGCATGGCTGTGTTGCAATCGTTGTTTTCCCAGCATTTGCGCGAGATTCGCGGTTGACTTCATGCTTACCGCGACTAAAAAGCGGGCTTCAACGGATTCTAGGGGTTTGCGTCAAGCGGCTTGCCCCGAAGCAGGAGCTAAGACCATGGCGAAGCCGACGACCATCAAAATCCGGCTCAATTCCAGTGCCGGGACCGGTCATTTCTACGTGACCAAGAAGAATGCCCGCACCATGACGGAAAAGATGACCGTCCGGAAATATGATCCGGTTGTGCGTCAGCATGTCGAATACAAAGAAGGCAAGATCAAGTAAGATCTTCGCCTCGATTGTTTCGTTGAAAGGCCGCGCCCTTTGGGCGACGGCCTTTTCATTGATGCTGACGATCATATATGGTTGCTGACTGGCACACGGGATGCAGGAAAGCGGCATGGACACTGGCAACGATATTTTCAACACTTCGCCGGACCCGTTTGCCGGCCTGATCTCGCGGCCGGATGGAAGTTTGGCGCTGCTTCTGCGCTCGGAAGGGGGCTTTCCCCGCCGCCCTGGCGCGGCGATGGCATTATGGCCTGACGGGACCCGGATCGGGCGTCTGGGCGCGGGATGCATCGACGCGGATATCGCGGGACATCTTGGTGCGGTCGAGCCGGTGACACGGCTGATCTATGGGAAAGGCGGCCCGATCGATCTTCCCTTGCCCTGTGGCGGCAGTGTCGAGATTGCCTTGATTCAGCGGCCGGATCCCGAATGGCTGCGACAAATCGCCCATGCCCGAAAAATTCGGCAGGCCGCTTATTGGAGGATCGGTCTTGCTGAAGGCGAGGTTCAGATGACCGAAGCCGCGGAGACGGGCTTGCATGGCGATGAATTTGTCCTCAAACTGTATCCCGGCTGTGCCTTGCATATTCATGGCGAGGGCGATGAGGCGACGGCTTTGGCCGCCATGGCACGTGCGATCGGGTTGGACTGCCATTTGGGTGCAAATTCCGTTACGGCGGATGCACAAACCGCCGTTGTGGCCCTGTTTCATGATCATGACCGGGAATTGACGATCCTGCGCGACGCGCTTGCCTCTGACGCGTTCTATATCGGTGCGATGGGCTCCCATCGTGCGCAGGTGGCGCGTCTCGCTGGGCTGAGGGATGTCGGGGTAGGGGAAGAAGAACTGGCAAAGCTTCGTGGACCAATCGGCGTTGTCGCCCCCGCGCGCGAGCCACGCCTGCTGGCCGCATCGGTTCTGACCGAGATATTGTCGCTATATGATCGGGCATTCGGTTGACCCGCACCGGGCTGTTGCTTGCTGCCGGTGCGTCGCGCCGCTTTGGCGCGGATGACAAGCTTCTGGCCGTGCTTCATGATCGTCCGGTGATTACTTATGCTGCGGATGCCATGCGGCGGGCGCCACTGGAACGCCGGATTGCTGTGATCACAAATCCTGATCTGCGGCCCTTCCTGTCCGGCTTCGATGTGGTCGAGATCGCGCCCGGCACCCAATCCGACAGTCTGATCGCCGGGCTGAAAGCGGCGGATGTGCCTGATCGGCTGCTGATCGTCCTGGCTGATATGCCACTGGTCACGTCCGAATTGCTGAGGCAGGTCATTGCCCGGGTCAGCGACAGCCAGCCGGCGGCGTGTCATGACGAAGGTCCGCCCATGCCGCCGGCCTGCTTTCCGAAAAACTGGCTTGCACGGCTTGCCGATGCATCGGGAGACAGGGGGGCGGGGCGGTTCATCCGGGATTTGCCTGCCAGCGCGTTGATTCCGGCGCGCGGGATGCTTGCGGATATCGACAGCCTCGCCGATCTCGCGCGGCTGGAGGAGCAACCGCGACCATGAGAGGCCGGGGCAGCGCGTTTTCTGCGGCATTTCCCCTTGCCAAACTCGCGCATAGCGTTTATTTGCCGCCACACTTCACAGGCAGAGGAGGGCCCTTGCGGGAGACATCCGCAAAAGGTCCACCGGTTGGAGCATATGCTTCGAAACCTTTGCCAAGGCGCAAACCGGAAAGGAATTGGATATGGCGCTTCCCGAATTTTCGCTGCGTCAGCTTTTGGAAGCTGGCGTTCACTACGGTCACCAGACCCAGCGTTGGAACCCCCGCATGGGCGAGTTCATCTATGGTGAACGTAACGGTATCCACATCGTCGATCTGACGCAGACCGTCCCGATGCTGGACGCGGCTTTGCAGGCGATCCGCGACGTCGTTGCCAAGGGCGGCCGCGTGCTGTTCGTCGGCACCAAGCGTCAGGCGCAGAAATCGATTGCCGAAGCGGCCGAGAAATCTGCGCAATTCTACATGAACCACCGTTGGCTGGGCGGCACGCTGACCAACTGGAAAACCGTGTCGCAATCGATCAACCGCCTGAAAGCGATTGATGAGACGATGGCGGGCGGTGCCGAAGGGCTGACCAAGAAAGAACGCCTGGGCCTTGAGCGCGAGCAGGCCAAACTGCAAGCTTCGCTTGGCGGTATCCGCGATATGGGCGGCCTGCCGGACATGCTGTTCGTGATCGACGTGAACAAGGAAGACCTCGCCATCGCCGAGGCCCGCAAGCTGGGCATTCCGGTCATCGCCGTGGTCGATACCAATTGCTCGCCTGATGGTGTGGATTATATCATTCCGGGCAATGACGACGCGGCCCGGGCGATTGCGCTTTATTGCGATCTGGCCAGCCGTGCCGCTCTGGACGGGATGTCGGCGCAGATGGGCGCTGCCGGTGTGGATGTCGGCGCATTCGCCGAGGCTCCTGCAGAAGATCTGAGCGAAGACGAAGCCGGGACCGCCGCCGCCGAGCAAGCCACGACCGACGCCTGATTCCGACCGGGCTCGGGATAACTGCATTTTACAGAACTGTCGTCAGGCGGGGATATGCCCCGCCTGAGGCGTTGAAAAAAGGAGAAGATCATGGCTATCACAGCCGCGATGGTGAAAGAACTGCGTGAGATCACTGGCGCAGGTATGATGGATGCCAAAAAGGCACTTACCGAGGTTGACGGCGATATGCAGGCCGCCACCGACTGGCTGCGTACTAAAGGTCTTGCCACGGCGGCCAAAAAATCGGGCCGTGTCGCTGCCGAAGGTTTGATCGCGGTTGCTGTACGTGATGGCAAGGGTGTTGCTGTCGAGGTGAACTCGGAAACCGATTTCGTTGCGAAAAACGAGGAATTTCAGAATATGGTCCGCAAGATCGCGGACGCGGCGCTTGATGCCGACGATGTGGAGGCTTTGAAAAAAGCCCAGATCGACGGCAAGCCTGTCTCGGATATTCTGACCGATGCGATTGCCAAGATCGGTGAAAACATGTCGCTGCGCCGGATGACGGTCGTCGAGGCGCCGAAAGTTGTCACCTATGTCCATAACTCGGTTGCCCAGGGCATGGGCGCGATCGGTGTGCTGGTCGGTCTGGAAGGGGGCGATGACGAGATCGGCCGTCAGATCGCCATGCATGTTGCCGCGACCTCGCCCGCGTCGCTGGGGCAGGAGGATCTGGATCCCGCGATGATCGAGCATGAAAAACAGGTGCTGACCGATCAGGCCCGCGAATCCGGTAAGCCCGATGCCGTTATCGAAAAGATGATCGAGGGCCGGATGAAGAAATTCTTCGAAGAAGTGACGCTTCTTGGTCAGAAATTCGTCATCAATCCGGACCTGACCGTCGAGGCGGCGGCGAAAGAGGCCGGCGCGCGGATCACCGGTTTTGCCCGTGTTGCTGTCGGTGAAGGCATCGACAAGAAGGAAGAAGATTTCGCAGCCGAGGTCGCCAAGACTTTGGGCGGCGCCTGATCCATTCCCGGCCATCTCTGCATTCGGCGCCGTTTCCTGAAATGGCGCCGTTTTTATTTTCGAGTGATGACATGTTGTTACATTGCCACGCTGACATGGATTCAGCCCCTGACGGGAAGCCTGCGATACGCGCCGGTTTGGGTGCATATTGAGCCCCGTTTGCCGGAAGGATCGTCGTCGGGAAAAATCTTTTTTCCGCAAATCCCGTTGCAAACTGGATCTGTGACCTGAAAATATGGCAAGCAGGTCTGGCTTTTCAAAACTTTATGAGTGCGCTGCTGGTATGCCTTTCATCATTGCAATTGACGGACCCGCCGCTTCGGGAAAGGGCACGATCGCCCGTGCGTTGGCCGAACATTACGGTTTTTATCATCTTGATACCGGATTGCTGTATCGGGCCACCGGAGCCAAAGGCGGTGATCCGGTAGAGGCCGCACGAACTCTGACACCTGCGGATCTTGAACGTGACGGTCTGCGCAGTTCGGAAGCTGGGCAGATCGCAAGCCGCATTGCCATCATTCCCGAAGTCCGTTCGGCGCTGGTCGAGTTTCAACGCCGTTTTGCCGCGCAGGAGCCGGGTGCGGTACTGGATGGGCGCGATATCGGCACGGTGATTTGTCCAGATGCGCCGGTAAAACTGTATGTCGTTGCCTCGAATGAGGTGAGGGCACAGCGCCGCGCGGCGGAACTGGGTGCGGATCCGGCGCAAATGCTGTCTGAATTGCGGGAACGTGACCGGCGCGACCGGGAACGTGATACGGCGCCGATGCGTCCGGCGGATGATGCGCGGATCATCGATACCAGCAATATCTCGATCGATGAGGCGATTGCGGCAGCGATCGGTATCGTGGACCATTGTCGCAGTTGACATTATCCGGGCACCTTTCGCCAGATGCCGTTGCGGTTCTCGACACCCGCTCACTGACGGAAAAATATTATCTGCTGATCGCTGCCGAATATCGCCGTTACCCTCTTTCCCCTTCCAAAGGAACCTGCTATTTGCCCCGGCATAATAAAAGGCCGGTGTAGCTCAGCTGGTAGAGCACGTCATTCGTAATGATGGGGTCGGGGGTTCGAGTCCCTTCACCGGCACCATGAAATTTCCGCGATTTCCGTAGATACGGGATAAGCAGGAAATTCTGGTTCCAGCCTTTCAACGATAGCATGAGACCGATTGCGCGTTATTCCCGCATCAGGGGAAAGGCTGCCTGAAATAGAGGATGGCAGGAAGCCGTCGGCAGGAAGGCTCCGGACCGCATTCATCTGCACCTCATCGCTGTCCGCCCATTGACGCGAGGCACGGCTTGGGCCATGCCGCGAACCATGCTACGTATCGACGACATATCCTTTTCCATTCAGGGCCGCCCGCTTTTCGAAAGCGCGTCGGTCAGTATTCCCGAAGGTCACAAGATCGGTCTTGTCGGTCCCAATGGGGCAGGAAAGACGACGCTGTTCCGGCTGATCCGCGGCGAGCTGGCGCTTGATGGGGGTGAGATCACATTGCCAAGCCGCGCCCGTATCGGCGGCGTGGCGCAAGAAGCTCCGGGCACCGACCGTTCGGTACTGGAGACGGTATTGGCCGAGGATAAGGAACGCGCGGCCCTGATGGCGGAAAGCGAGACCGCTACAGATGCGCATCGGATCGCCGAGATCCAGACGCGGCTGGCTGATATCGATGCATGGTCGGCCGAGGCGCGCGCGGCTTCGATCCTTGACGGGTTGGGATTCGGCAATGCCGATCAGGCGCGCCCGACCAGCGATTTCTCGGGCGGCTGGCGGATGCGGGTGGCGCTTGCGGGGGTGCTGTTTTCGCAACCCGATCTGTTGCTTCTGGACGAGCCGACCAACTATCTGGATCTTGAAGGTGCGCTATGGCTCGAAACCTATCTGGCCCGCTACCCGCACACGGTGATCATCATCAGCCATGACCGGGAATTGCTGAACCGGGCGGTCGGACATATCCTGCATGTCGAAAACCGCAAGCTGACGCTTTACACCGGCGGCTATGACGGTTTTGCCAAGCTGCGGGCAGAGAAGCGGGCGCTTCAGGCTGCAGAGGCGAGGAAACAGGCGGATCGCCGGGCACATTTGCAAAGTTTCGTGGACCGTTTCCGCGCCAAGGCGACCAAGGCCCGTCAGGCGCAGGCCCGCATCAAGATGCTGGCCAGGATGGTGCCGATCACCGCGCCGGAAGAAGCGAAATTCCACCGTTTCAGCTTTCCCCAGCCCGAGGAATTGTCGCCGCCCATTATCGCGATGGAGGATGTCGCGGTCGGTTATGGCGACCGGGCGGTGTTGCGACGGCTGAATCTACGGATCGATCAAGATGACCGGATCGCGCTGTTGGGCCGGAACGGGCAGGGAAAATCCACGCTGTCCAAGCTGTTGGCCGAACGGCTGACCGTGATGGAGGGCCGGATCACCCGCGCGACGAAATTGCGGGTGGGTTACTTTGCGCAGCATCAGGTCGATGAATTGTCGCTGAATGAAACTCCGCTGGATCATGTGCGACGACTCCGCCCGGACGAAGCGCCGTCAAGGCTGCGTGCGCGGCTGGCCGGATTCGGGCTGATGGAGGCGCAGGCGGAAACCCGGGTCGGGCAATTGTCCGGTGGCCAGAAGGCGCGGCTTTCCTTGCTGATCGCCACGATCGATGCGCCGCATCTGCTTGTGCTGGACGAACCGACTAACCACCTTGATATTGAAAGCCGCGAGGCACTGTCCGAGGCATTGAATGATTATACCGGGGCGGTTGTGCTGGTCAGTCACGACATGCATCTTCTGGGGCTGGTCGCGGATCGGTTGTGGCTGGTGAATGAAGGACAGGTCACGGGTTATGAAGGTGATCTGGAAGATTATCGCCGATTCCTGCTGAACGGAGATCAGCCGTCCAGGCCCAAGCCGCCCGAGCCAGTGAAACCCGTCGCCAAACGCCCGGCCCGCGATGAATTGCAATCCGTCAAAGCCGAGGTTCGACGCGCCGAAGAACGGGTGCAGAAGCTGGCCGACATGCTGAAGAAGCTGGATCTGAAACTGGCCGATCCCGAGATTTACCGGGATGCCGTGGAGGCCGAGAAATGGGGCCGGAAACATGCTGAAGCAAAAGATGCCATGCGGCGGGCGGAAGATATCTGGATGAACGCACTGGAAAATCTTGAACTTGCGCAGAAGTCCTGAGGACTGTTGCGGAATTGTGCAGGCACGATTTCCTGACCGCGATCTGGACGATGTTTTCTTGCGCGGCGAAGTGATTCTCCGCTAAGTGATGACAGCACAGCCTTTGAACCTTGGGTCCGGACAGTCTCATGAAATGTTTTCTAGTTGCAGTAATTTTGACCTCCGCCGTCACGACGGCGGCGTATTCGCAGGAAGTATCGGCTGATCTTGGGCTTGGCGTGCAGGCCAAACCGACCTATCCCGGCGCAGATGATTCCTCTATCGCGCCGTGGTTCATCTGGCGCAATGTCAGCTTTGGGGCCGATGACGGCAGTAAAGACGGATTCTCTCTTCAACCCTCGTTTTCGCTGGTCGGAGATCGCGAAACTTCGGACGATGCGGCGCTTGAAGGGTTGGATGAAATCGAACGGGCCTATGAAGTGGGTGCCCGCCTTAACTATGTAAACGGGCCGGTGACGGCCTATGCCTCGATGCGCAGGGGCTTCAAAGGGCATGAAGGCCTGACAGGTGAAGTCGGGATGGATTACCGCACGGTTCTGAGTGATCGGGTTTCCTTGTGGTCCGGTGTCGAACTGGGCTTCGCCAACTCGAAATACACCAACACCTATTTCGGTGTGACGCCGGATGAGGCAAGCCGCAGCCAATATTCCGCATATGATGCGGGCGGCGGGCTGACCTCTGCTGCGATCAAGTTCCAGGCGGCCTATGCCGTCAATGACAAGACCGCCCTGCTGGGCGAAGTGTCCTATGGCAAGCTGCTTGGTGATGCCGCCGATTCGCCGATCGTGCAGGAAGAATGGCAACCCTCGCTGAAACTCGGCGTGGTGCGCCGCTTCTCCTTCGGCTTCTGATCGTTACACATACCTGTTCGCGCTGGGTTCACATCGCTTCTTCATACAGGTCGAAATCGCTTTGGCGCATTTCCCGAAGATGGCTGCGTAATTCCGTTGGAAGCTCCAGATGTGCCCGAGGAGAGACGTTGATCTTTTCAAGCACATCAAGATCAATCCGCAGCCTGTCAGTCAGGAAGTCCTGCAAGGCTTCCTGACTTTCGTATTTGAACAGGTAATCAACCTTGTAGCCAAGATCCGGGGCGGTCACCATCTGGCTTTGCCGCCCGATTTTTGCATAGCCAGGCTGTTCTTCGGCAAGATATCCTTCAATGAATTTGGTGAAGCTTACATCCCGGGTGGATTCCGGCTGTCCGGAAAATTGTGGAAGTAACCGATAGCGATACCAGCTTCCCAACCAGTCAAGCGGTTCCCGGATAACGGCCAGGGTCTCGATGGGTGCCGGGCCGTCCGGGATCAGTTTGCGGAACCGGTTATTGAACATGCGGATGCCCATATGTTTCAGGCCCGGCGGGTGGCGGAATACGATTGCGGCCTGATCGGCCAATGCTGCCTGATAGGCATGTGTACCTGTCTTGGGTACGGCCAGGAATGCCAGGCCGAATTTCCAGAACACCATCATTACTGTTTCTCCTGATCGTTTTCTGCAATCTTGGGCTTGCGGCCGTAAGCCGGATGTAACGCCACAGGATTCGCTTTTCGTCACGAGCGACGCGATGCACAGTTAAATCTGACGGAACTTTTGGTAAAGACGTCAGCTTGTACTTAAATGCATCATCCGGAAATCTGGTCGGTGGGGCAGTCAGTCGCGTTCTGGAAGACTACCGAAAGCGTGAAATGACATCGGATCGATGAATGATGTAGTCTGCGCCATGTGGCCGGTTTGACGGCATGAACAAGGTGAAACGAGGCAGAGATGGCCACATATCCGGAACTTGCGGCGATTCGGCTGGGATATGGATTATCGGCGCAAACACCCCCTCCTGCCGGACGGGACGAGGTGCTTGCTTCAGTCAGGCGTGCGGCGGCTGATGCTGATGGCGTCACCATGGCGGCTGCGCGCAACGGACAGTCGCGTCTCAGAAAACTGTCGAAAAAGCGTAAGAATGGCGACAAAACCGCCGCCGAGGCGATCAAAAAGCAGCGTCAGAGCTTAAGTCTGCTGGTTCTCAGGGATACGCAGCGCCGCTATGCTCGTGCCGTTGACGATCCGGGAGGGTTTGGCGAAAGGCTGGTCCAGTTCTGGGCCGATCATTTCACGGTCAGCGGTACCGATGTCGTGCGTCGCGTGATGATCAGCAGCCATGTGAATGAGGCGATCCGCCCGCATATCGGCGGAAGATTCGCCGACCTGATGTTCGCAGCAGAGACGCATCCATGCATGCTGGTCTACCTTAATCAGAATAACTCGGTCGGACCCAATTCGCCCTTGGCAAAGCAAAGAAAGGGAAAGAATAAGCTTGGCCTGAATGAAAACCTCGCGCGCGAAATGATCGAACTGCATAGTCTTGGGGTCGGGGCGGATTACACGCAGAAAGATGTGCGGCAGCTTGCGAAATTATTGACCGGGCTGACATATAGTTCGGAACATGGAGATATTTTCCTCGCTGAGCGCGCCGAACCGGGAGAAGTCACCGTATTGGGGCAAAGTTACAGGGGGGATGGCCCTCCGAAGCTCGACGATATTCGTGCCGTTATCGAGGATTTGTCCCGGAATCCCGCAACCGCGCAGCATCTGGCGCGAAAGCTGGTCACGCATTTCATCTCGGACGATCCGCCGCAATCGCTGGTAGACCGATTGGCAGGAACCTATACCGACACGGACGGAGACCTAAGCGCGGTTAACGCTGCCTTGGCCGATTCCCCTGAACTTGCGGAGCATTTCCGCGAGAAGGTGAAGCAGCCATTCGAATTCATCGTTGCCTCATTGCGCAGTCTTGGTGTCACTGGTGAAGAGATCATGGCTCTCAAACCCAAGCAGGTGCGCCAATGGCTGGAATTTCCCCTGACGGGAATGGGGCAGAAATGGGCCAGACCTGCGGGACCTGATGGCTGGCCCGAAGCCGCCGATGACTGGATTACGCCACAAGGGCTGGCTGCCCGGATCGAATGGGCCATGAATGTGCCTCAGAAGTTCCGCAAGAAGCTGCCTGATCCGCGACAGTTCATGCAGACAGCTCTTGGAGAAACCGCCTCCGAACCGCTGCAATGGGCGGTCCCCAAGGCCGAGACCACGCGCGACGGAATTGCGATCGTGCTGGCATCGGTGGATTTCAACCGGAGATGAAGCGATGCTGAGTCGACGACTATTCCTTAAATCCAGTGCAATCATCGGCTGCTCGGCTGCGGCACATCCGCTTTTGTCCAGCATCGCCTTTGCCTCCGCTCCCGGCGAAAACCGGCTGGTCGTGATCATTCTGCGCGGTGCTATGGATGGTATCGATGTGTTCCAGCCTTATGGCGATCCGGAATTGCGCAAGCTGCGCCGGAAAATCTCGCTTGGTCCGGATCAGGGGGCGCATGATCTTGACGGGTTCTTCGCCCTGCATCCGTCGTTATCATCGCTCATGCCGCTATGGAAAGCCGGAGAGCTGGGTTTTGCGCCCGCCGTCTCGACACCCTATCGCGACAAGCGAAGCCATTTCGACGGGCAGGACATGCTTGAAGCCGGCACCGGAACGGATGTGGAGGTCTTTCAGCAGCGCGACGGTTGGCTGAATCGTCTGTTGCACAACATGCCTGGCGCGAAATCCGAAACCGCCTATTCGGTCGGTACCGAACAGATGCGGATTCTCGCTGGCGATGCGCCGGCAAAAAGCTGGACGCCGAAAATCAACCTGCAGCTTGGCCCGCAGGCACAGATGCTGCTGCAACATGTCTATCACGACGATCCGTTGTTTCGCGAAGGCGGATTCGAAGGGATGGAAATCGCCAGTCAAAGCATGGATAAGATCAAAGAGAAGAAAGGGCCGACCCGTGATGCACGTGAATTGGCGCGTTTCTCTGCAAGCCGGTTGAACGGTGACACGCGGATCGCGACCTTTTCGTTGTCCGGATGGGATACGCATGCGCGGCAATTCGTTACGATTGACAGTGCATTGATGAACCTTGCGGACGCGATTCTGACACTGCGTGAGGATCTGGGTGAGAACTGGTCAAAGACGACCGTGCTGGCCATGACCGAGTTCGGCAGGACTGTGCGTGAAAACGGTTCGGGTGGTACCGATCATGGTACGGGCGGAGCCATGCTGATCGCCGGAGGGGCAGTGCGTGGCGGACAGGCTTTGGGGAAATGGCCGGGGCTGGGCGAAAGCGATCTTTATGCCGGGCGCGACCTGATGCCTGTGACGGATATTCGCGCTTATGCCGCCTGGGCATTGCACGATCTGTTCGGGACCGAACGGGGGGCGCTTGAAAGTTCGGTCTTTCCAGGGCTGGATATGGGTGAAAATCCACGCATCCTTGCCTGAATAGCGCTATCCCTTACCCTGATCGCTTGGGCTCTGAACGGAGGGCTGACGTCCAGAGCCGCATCTCGCTCGCGTGATCATGGGCGCGGCTCGTTGGCAAAGGGGCGGAAGCAGAACAAATTATCGGCTACCCTATAGACTGGGTCTTCCTGGCAAAATTGCCAGCCTGACCGTCGTGTAACTTTCTGCCGAAAGACTGGCTGGGGCGGTAGGATTCGAACCTACGGTACACGGTACCAAAAACCCTAGATTTAGCCTGATCTACAAGCGTTTTCCTGTAAACTGACCGTGTTTCAGGTTGTTTTATATCAATGACTTACAGAGATGCTGTAAACTATTTTTGCCGTGCCAGCTTGAGCAAAATCTCTGCCCCATTCTCCGGATTCGCGCGGGCATATTTTTCGATCATTTCGGATGCGTGCTTGAGGGACCATCCCATGAATGCCGCAATGTCCCCCAGCTTTAGGCCCGCAATGAGAAGCCGTGTCGCGGCGGTCCCGCGCAGGTCATAGGGGGTCAGTTTCGGGTTCACCTTCGCCTCTTTGGCGTATTTGGTGATCTGCCGGGATACTTGTCTCGGTGTCCATTGGCCCCCGCCTCGAATCTTCGTCAGGATCAGCATATCCGTGGATGAATCGATTACCTCCGCAAGCCGGGGCGTGACCGGTATGCTGTATGGCTGTCCCGTCTTGGCTCTGCGCCCGCGCAGGTACCGGCCAGAGGGGGTGACTGACACATTCCCCTTGGTGAGAGTGACCATATCGACAGGGGCAAGGCCGGTTTCGCTGGCGATGATAATTGCTCGCTGAACTGGCGCACTGGCAATGCGGATCGTTCGCTCGATCTCGTCATCCGTCCAGATAAATCCAGATCGATCGACGGAATAGACGCCTTTAATCCCCGCGAGATGATGATACTCGCTCATGCCGTTGTCATAGGCGAAGGCCGAAAGCTTCGCGAGCATCGACATATGCGCGTCGGCCTGCCTTCCAGACCAATTTTCATCCCGCCACTTCATAGCGACACCGCGAATCTTCCGGCTATTCAGGATCGAGATTGGCGCATCCCCGAATTTCTTGTCGATAGGGGTGATGTACTTGCTTTCATCGCTCTTGGTGCGCGGGGCAAGTTTCGCATAGGCACCGCTTTCGAGATACCGGACGATGAGCATGCGGAACTTGCCGGCAGACCGAACTGGGCCTTGATGCCTAGACAGGTCGGCAACGTATTTCGGCGATCCTTCGGCGTGAGGCATATCCGAGTTCCAGAACATCGGCCCACCGCGATAGGCGTAGTGGTACTGGCGGATACGGCCCGACGCCATCCGCTTTTTGACGCGATGAATTCCAGTCAGTTTTCCGCCAGCCATTTATCTGCCTCGCTCGCGTTCGCCTGCGTCGGTGCGTTGGTGATTATATGCACGTCTCCCGTTTCGCCAATACGGTATCCGTAGACGGTCAGGCCGCGATCCTCGGCCACCTGTAGCGCAATTTGCAGTCGGTCGTTGATGACTGTTCTGCTCGGTGCGCGTGCCATCATTCCGTCTCCTTGTGGTTGAGGGCGGCGCGGGCTATCTGGCCGCTGAAAAGGATCGGACGATCAGTCATTCCGCTCTCCATTGAATAAAGGTGGCGGACAGCGCCGCCGAGTTGCCGCGCACAGGCGAGGGCGCGGGGTTAGAACCAGTTGCCAAGGGCTTCATCCTCTTGGTCGGTCAGCATGCGTTCCACGCGCTTAAGCAGTTCCTCGCTGGAACCATGCGCGGCGTAGAACGCCCGCTTGGAATAGTGATATGCACCGGGCCCGAACTCGCGCCGATGGTGCGGCGGGCATAGCGGCAGGACGCGCATATTGCTGCGCGGCTCGCCTTCATGGTGAACCTCGACCGGCCATGCTCCGCAGACGAGGCAGGGCAATCCGTCAACGGCTTCCATGTGGTCTTTCTCGGCCTTGGTTTTGCTGGCGCTACGAGGCTTTCGCTTCTCGCCTTTCTGGCCAAGCGGACCCTTCATGCGGGCGATGAAGGTCATCTCATATCCTCCGGGTCAGTCAGTCTGACGCCTTGAGCCGACCAATGCCGCGCCATCTCGTCCAGGTATTCCGTCTTGGCTTCCTTGCTCATGCGGCGAGTTACCGGCATGTCGATCGGCTCCATCATGCAGGCCAGCTTGCTTTCGTATACGAGTGGCTTGACGTGCTGGTCATATTTGACGCGAAACTCATCATCAGTCCGGCGCAGGATCGGCACGCCAAAGTGCAGCTTGCTGTATCCTCGCGCCCATTCTGCCGACACGTCACCAAGCTGCGCAGCCACGTCATTGCACCACTGGCGCTGTAGGCGGTTCTGCTTGGTCGATCGGTCCTGCGTGATCCGCACCACGAAGCCAGCCGGTATTGTCGGCGCGATCTGCTGCAAATACAGACGCTGGCTGTCGCTGATGATGCGGATCGGCGCGAATTTCATGCCGCGGCCTCATACAGCATATCGATCACCTGCTGCTCGGCGCTATCGACCGTGCCGCCGATGGTTTCCGCAAGTAGCGCGGCTGCCGTGTCGATGATCAGTGACCGCTCCGTCCAGCCTGATTGGCGTGCGGCTGCAATGGCGGCGATGATGGTGGGCTTCGGGTAGGTCATGCGCGGTTTTCTCCTCTCAGGAAGTCGCCGTTCACTGTATGCAGCTTCCCGTGGCAGGACGTGCACAGCCAGAACACATCTAAAGGGCGGGAGTAATCGTGGTGATGAGCGTGAAGCTTCCCTTCGGCTCCACAAAAGAAGCACTCACTATCCTTCGCCAGCCTTCCATCTCTAACGGCATTATTGACGGCGCAGTGGGCCTTCCGTTTAGGGGTTCCCTTTATGCGGTCGCGATATTTCTTCCTCGAAGCAATACCCGCAGCGCTTTCAGAACTCCTTCTAGCGGCATCCTTTCGGTGATCGTTCTCCCGATATCGAACGCGGTCATAATTTCGGTAGTAATCGATCTTCTCATCTCGATTATTTCGGACCCTTTCTTTCGTGCACTCCTTGCATTCACCGGACTCCCCGTCTCGGCGAATTTGCTGCGGGTAAAATCCCGAAGCCTCTTTCTCCTCCTGGCAAACCCGGCAGATCGGCATTAGACCCTCCACTCTGCGGAAAAGGGGATGCTATCTCCGTCATACGGGTCTGGTGCGCCGCCGCTGGGCGCACCGCCTGCCGGTGCGCCGGATTGTCCTAGCGGCTCCTGATAGCTGCCGTTCCCACTGTCCCGCGATCCGCCGCCTTGCGCCCCGTCCAGCATCACCAACTTGGCGTCGAAGCCTTGCAGGACAATCTCGGTGCTGTAGCGGTCATTGCCGCTTTGGTCCTGCCATTTTCTGGTCGTGAACTTCCCGGCGACGAAGACTTTGCTTCCCTTGCGCAGATACTGCTCTGCGGTCTTAGCCAACGGACCGAAGATAACGATGGGAACCCATTCGGTTTTCTCGCGCTGCTCGCCCGACTGCTTATCGCGCCATTTTTCACTGACGGCGATCCGTAGATTGGCGATCTTGTCGCCAGATTGCATGGTTCTGATTTCAGGGTCAGCCCCGAGGTTCCCAATAAATTCGCAACGGTTCAGCATCAGTAAGCCACCTTCTCTTGATATACGCGCAGGCCATCGGCCCCGACGTTCTCTTTGTGGTTCCGTCTTGCCCATTCTTCGATGAATGCGGTCAGATCATCGCGCCGATTGACGGCGATCCAGTTCAGCAGTTTGCGGTGATCGGTGATCTCGTATTTCGTCACCGTGCGCATACCCTTGACGGTATCCTTGTTCGCGGATGCTGCGGCTTTCTTGGCGTCCATAGCGGCTTGTGCAGCCTCGGCTGCCGCGCGTTCGGCCTCGATATCGCCAGCCCTTACTTGCCGCGCAGCTTCTTCGGCAGCGCGTTCCTTGGCCCGCTGTTCCTCGTAAGCCTTGCGCTTTGCTTCTTCCTTCTCGGCCGCCAGCTTGCGCTTGTACGGGTCTTGCAGTGCCGCGCATCCCTTGATGCGCATTTCCAGATCGTCAAGCGTCGGCTTGAACCGGGCCTTCTCGGCTTTCCATGCGTCGTAGATCGGCTTTGCCGCGCTATCTTCTGCAGCAGTAACGGCTTTCTTCGCTTCTTTGAGCGTCTTTTGCAGGGCGTCTAGCGCCTTCATCTGCTCTTCGTTTTCTACCGGCGATCCATCCAGCCAGTTGTTGCTTTCCTCGATAGCGTCACCGAAAGGGGCAAGGGCTTCATCTAGCGGGTCGGGCGGCATGTTGTGGCCGACTTTTGCAGGGGCGTTCATGTCTATCTCCGTCAGTAAGGAATGCCATCGCCGGCCAGATCGGCATTGGCGGCGGCTTTCAGGGTTTCGATTTCAGCCTCAACTCGGGCCGCGTTCTCGGAATCCGATGACCGCATTTCAGCGAATGACGCTTTAAACTTCTCGCTGTCGGCTTCGGTAACACCGTTCCTCTTTAGTGCCGCAATCATGTTGTCGGCGCGTCTCGACATATCGACGGGCTGCGGGCGTTCATGGACCTCTGACCCCTGACGTCCGATGTCTCGCGGCGCTGCTGATTGCGCGTCGTCGTCAACCTCTGCGGACAGCCCAAGCGCTGCTTTCAGAGTATACCTTTGCAGATACGTCACCGCGCTTCCGATGGCCTGAAAGCCGTTCTTGTTTCCCGACTGGTCCGGCGAAGCGGAAAGCGTCGTTTCCTCCAAGTGGCCATGGACATGCTCAATTATGCAGGTCACGCTGACGCCATTCTGCTGACCTGTCCGGAACCGATAGGACAGCCCATTCGCAGCAAGGATAGGGTCAATCTGCTTCGCGATACCTGCAAGGGTTTCGTGCTTGTAATGGGTCCGGCCCTTGCTGCTGGTGAAATCCACCACGGCGTCCTTGACGATCGTCGGCATATCTTTCCGGGCCGATGCCAAGGCATGGGAAAAGGCGATACGGGCGCTCTGTGCGTCAACGCGCTCTTTCATGACCAGCATCCGTTCCAGCTTATCCAGATCGGCGTCGGGGTTCATGACAACCCGCTCAATCATCGATACGATGGGATCAGCAGGTAGGGTTGCATTTGCTTCATGCTTTGTGATCGGGTTCATCTGCGTTGCCTTTCGAATTGATGCCCCCGGAGCCTTCATTCCAGAGAGGGACAGGCTCCATACTGTGCGCTTATGCGCGGCTCCGAGGGGGCCGGCGTCATGCCGGGGAACTATTGCCGGCGGGGTGAAACGGTAGGCCCCGCCGGCGTCCGCGTGGGGAGGGTCACGCGGTTTGCTTGAGGGCGACCTGCGCCCGGTATTTCTGCTGCACCCATGCGGGGAGGCGGTCGTATTCGTCCTGCCAAGCCCAGTAGGGCGTGAAATGTACGGTGACGATCATGGCTGCGCTGCCCAAGTCAGCAGGAGCCAGAGATACGGGGCGGCAAAAACGCAGATCGCGCCGATGCCGTCACAAAACCAATCTCGGAGACTTCCCATCACACCACCCCATCCAGCGATGCGGTATCGACGCCGGCGTTATTCAGGTCGAACCGGCTCATGTAGCGGATGCCGTCTGCGCCATCGATCTCTGCGCCGATCAGGTCTTTCCAGTCTGCATACCGCCAGTCGTCGGGGTCGTTTGTGCCGCCATCGACAGCTTGAGTGCTGAGAGTGAAATGCGCGGTTACTGCGCTCTCATAATCGCCTGTCGCGTCTCCGTAGATGTCGGAGATGTCTTCGGTCAGGTCGCTTGCCTTGTGCCATGACGGCTTAACTGCGGTTCCGGTGATATGTGCCGGGATATGCATCACGCGATCCCCCATGCAGCGAGGGCAACGATGGCCATGAAGCCGATCAGCCAGATGATGTTGAAAGAGTTGTCCATGTATCCTCTCCGTTTCCGAGTTCGCTCCGTTGCCGTTTGGCGGTCGAGTTCTTCGGCGGTATGAAAGGAATGTACTTCGCAATATGCGTAGCGTCAAGATAAAAAATACGCAATTTGCGAAGTAATAATTTGCCCATGCCTCCGCGACGCGGTAGAATCAGGGCATGGAAAACAATGATGTTCCGCCGAATTGCGAATCGTTCCCGCTCCCGCGTAAGCTCGCCCGTCAGGGTGTTGCGAGGATCATTCGATGCGGTATCTGGGGAAAGTGTGGCGACAGGCCTGGACTTCATCAGCAGAGCGGTGGCCAAAATGGCGCGAGGGAGCAATGAGGTTCATTCTCCAAGCTGCAATAATTTTCGCGCTGTTATGGATAGTGCCGAGATTTGGGGCGTGGGACAGCCATGCGAAAGCTGGCATTATCACTCTAGCCGCCCTTGTCGGGAGCCTGGTTGTCACGTTCGTATCGGATTTGCTTGTGGCCCCGGCGCGAATAGATCGGGATCAGGTAAAGGAAATTCGACACCTTCGGGAGGCGATAGAAGCGTCAGCGCAGTCCGAAAGAATGAGTGCGGCTCTATCTGCTCTTTGGGTTCGAGGCGTAGACGTTGCCGACGGAGAACTTGATGATTGGCTGCGTGAAGTCACTGATTTCGTGGAACGCAACATGTCATCGGCAGACATCCATAAGTTGACAGTTTCAAAGGTCTCAGGGCATGAGGCCGTTTTAGAATTTTTGAACTCTCTAGCTTCATCGCCCTATCCCGGTGGGTTTCACGGCAAATTGCGAACAGTCCTATCTGAATACGCAATGTGGCCGCAACTTAGCGACAGATACACAGACAACACTGACACCCGAGATTTTCGGGATCGTTCCAGAGGCAGAGCTTGACGCCACTCGAAGGTCATCGGTGTCGTTCGTATCTGTGTGATTTGGACTTGCCTGCCGATCTCAGCTAAGCGAATACACCCGCATGAAGATCACGCACGACGACAAGACATTCACGCTGACCGGACGGTACTGGTCAGGGACATTCCCGATCGAAGAACTTCCGAAGCAATTGGCCTTTTACCGCAGCCAGCGAGATAAGTTCCCGAAGGCGAGGGGGGCTTATGACGCGCCGATCGCGGCGCTGGAGAAGCTGGAGGAAGAGATCGGCGCATGAAAAACTGCCCGCACCAATCAAGGCACGGGCAGCCATGAATCAACGGGGGTATGAGGCCCGTTGTGTGTAGCATGTAGGTCGCGCAGTTCGTCCGCGCAATGAGTAGAATTACGCATAAAAAGGCCCGCGCTAATTTGTTAGCGCGGGCGAGTCCAACGGGGGTTGATTATACAACCATCGCTAACCTGTCAGCCTCCGAATGTGTCTTCAAGGGCGACTTAAGTGGGCCTGCCGCATTCCGCGTTCTGACAACTTGTCAGTCGGTCTCAAGACCCGCGCATAAAAAAGCCCGCACCTTTGGGGAAGCGCGGACTGCAATATGACTGCCTAAAAATTACTTGTTCAATAGCCACAAACCATTGCGGTCATGTGACGGCGCTTTGTAAAAAAAGCCCCGCGCAAGGAGGATGACGCGCGGGGCTTGGTTCACCCGCAGGGAAGAGGAAGCGGGTTATCCAGTTGGTGTTATGCATATGTATAAATACGATTTCTGCGGAGCGGCGTAAATGAATGCGGCAGGATATTATGAGAAATTCTTTAGTTGCCTGATGTTTCGGCAGTCCAAATGCCGCGGTGCAGCGCAAGTGGGCAAATGCCCCTCGGTGGTGGGGCCGCAGGAAAAGTATATGCGGACGCTGTGGTCAGTCATTAATTCTACCGGCGAATTGGCCTATTCTTCTTCGATCAACTCCGGCCCGTCATCCTTTGCCCCGAATTTCGACACGGGATGATGTCTAAGCTGCACGCCGGCCCCTATATCTGGATCATCACTGCCACCCAGCCATGCATCGCGTTCTTCCGTGTTCAGGATAACGGGCATGCGGTGATGGACCGCGTCAACCATATCGTTCGCCGCGCGGGTCACAATCGTGCAGGTGAGCATATCCTGCCAGACTGACGACAGCCCGGCGAACCACAGCGTTTCCTCGTTCCCTGCGTTCCGAATGAAATGCGGCTGCTTGCTGCCTTTCTCGCCCGTCCATTCGTAATAGCCACCGGCGGGGATCAGGCAGCGGCCATATTTCCATGGGCCTCGATAGGCCGGCTTCTTCGCCGCATCCTCGATCCGGGCGTTGAATGTCGTGGCCTTCCAGTCTTTTAGATCGCCCTTGTGCCATGATGGGATCAGCCACCAGCGGGCGAGGGCAGGGGCGCCGTCATCATCGAACGTCCAGACGTCCTGCGTCGGCTTGATGTTGTATCGGCGCTTCCACCCCTTGAACGGGTCGATCTTTGTCTCGCTGATCTCCGCAAAGTTTGGATCGACAAATCGCCCGCACATCCAGTCATCCTCCCCGTCCTATTCTGTCACCGAGGCCAAGCCGATATGCAATGGCCAAACGCTGTATCTCGGATGAGCGGCTGCTTGCATGTGTAAGATTGAGGGCGCGATCCCATGCAATCGCGAGCATACCACCCTTTGGATGTGCGCTTGATATCCGCTCAATCGCCTCGCGAACATCCCGTGCCTGCCGCAAATCCTCATCTCGCGTCCGGTCAATCGCTGCATCGATAACCGCTAGTGCCTCGGCGAGTTCTTCATTGCCAGCGATCTGTTCGGACCAGGCGCCGCCAAACGCGACGTTCCGTAACTGTCCTTTCCTGTCCATATTGTCCTCTTGCATGGTGAGAACAAATATAGAACATAATCGGCGTACAGAACATCCGGCAGGTATTGGGTATGGGGCCGTTTCGAACACTATACATCGACATGAACAGCTTCTTCGCGAGCGTCGAGCAGCAGGTTGACCCGTCGATTCGCGGTCGTCCCGTGGCCATCACCGCCATGGAAAACGAGAAGGGGTGCTGTGTCGCGGCCAGCTATGAAGCCAAGGCATTCGGGGTCGGGACCGGTACAAGCGTTGTGGATGCGCGGCGGATGTGTCCTGGCATTGTGTTCCTGCCCAGCCGCCATAGGCTCTACGTACGCTACAATCTGCAAGTCGCGGCGGTGCTGGACCGGTTTTGCGAATTGGAGCGTATCCGGTCAGTGGATGAGTTTCAGGTTGCGCTATCGGGTGAGGCCCGAGCACTCGCTGGTGCGCGTGCGCTGGTTGCGTCGCTCAAAGGGGCTGTTGCTGCGGAGGTCGGGGAATGCCTTCGCTTCTCTGCTGGTATCGGTCCGAACCATCTCTTGGCGAAGATCGCGGGAAAGTTGGAAAAGCCGAACGGCTTCCAATGGCTATCGGCTGACAATATGCCGGACCGAATTTCCCATCTGGAATTGGATGATCTTCCGGGGATATCGAAATCGATGAAGGCGCGGCTTCTCCGTGCTGGTGTCTATGATGTCGGAACGCTGTGCCGACTCGATCCACGACACGCACGGATCATCTGGCGATCAGTCGAGGGCGAAAGATTTGTGCGGATGCTGCAAGGTATGAACATCGAGATCACGCCGACGAAAAGGAGCGGCTACGGAAACAGCAAGGTATTGGCGCCGGAGTTGCGCCAGCCGCGAGAAGCGTATTTGGTGTCGCGATGGCTGATCGAGAAGGCGACGTCCCGGCTGCGGCGTGATGGTCGCGTTGCATCGTCGTTCAGCCTGCACTTATCGCCGATGGACGCGCCTCGATGGGCGCGATCGATCAAGACTGCTTCGACACAGGACACAGCTGAGTTCCTGCGCATAAACCGGGCGCTGTGGATCAGGGCGTGGCCATATGTGCGCTGGAAGAAATTGCTCGGGATTGGCGTGCATCTTGGTGATGTAGATATGCTGGAGAACAGGATCGGCGATCTTCTCGCGCCGCTCGCCCCCGCCGAACGGAGCGCCGGAGAAAGGGCATCGGCAGCTGTCGATTTCATCAATCAACGATTTGGGGAAGGGACCGTTACCTATGGGATAAACAGACCTCATCCCGGTTTCTTTGAGCGTGGATGACGTGAAGCCCATAACTCGGCCGTCAGCATCTTCTCCAGTGTCATAGATCGCCGGAAAATGGGTTGTAGTATTCCGTTTCGATCCATTCCTCGGCATCGTGACCGAAGCCTGCATTCACGATTATCTGCACTGGCACGGAGACATTCTGGCCGCGGACTATCGCTTCGTTTATCGCGTCTTGGCGGTCGGCGAACATCAGGTCACCGATAATATCCTCCGCATCAATTTTCGGACCCGAGACTAGCCATTGCTCTTCATCTGATGCGCTGGGCATGACCTCGATGAACTGGGAAGGCGTGATGTCATCCTGCATATCACTTCTCCTGATATGTTCGGATCGCATGAGAACATAAAGAGAACGTAGGAGTCAATTCAATCCTTCCTATGCAAAAACGACAGCTCCAACTTATCCGCGTATTCGTCCAGCATGCGTGCCGCACCGTAATCGCCCTGCCGTTCCCGTTCATCGGCAGCCACCCTCACCATCTCGGGAAGGTCATCTTTCGATATCGCAGCCGGCGTTTCCGTCTGCAATTTCAGCATGTCGAGGATCACACGGATAGCGGCTTCGTATTGGTCTGACGTCTCGGTCATTTGGTTCTAACCATCTCGGCGGCTTGTCGCAGCACAGACGCAACCGCGGGGTGTGATTGTGTCGCCTGCCATTCATAGGCGGTGCAGACTTTTTCGCGGCCTTCCTCTGTGGCCAGCAACTCGACCTGCATGTTCACGAGCAGATCAAGCAGAAAGTCACGCAGCGCGGCTTCGTTGCTTCTTCTTGGGGCCGGTGTGTCGTTCATGTCGGCATCCATCCACAGGTATGTTGTATCATGACAATCGATCTGGCGTTAACTAAGACCCATAATCTACCCCGATTCCCATGATTCGCACCACGATATAGGCGCAAGACGCAACTAGTCGTGGCATTGATTCATCGGCAATGTTCTGCTTGTGTTCTCATGCCATATAGAGGTGGTAGATGGAAAAGAGAGACACGATCAGCGATGCCGATCTTTTAGAGGCCATGAAAAAAGCGCGGGAAGAAACCGGTTTGCCGATGGATTTTTGGGCCGATCTTACAGATGGGTTTCCTTACAGCTTAGCGGCAATCTTATGTGGCAGATCATCAATTTTTCCAAAGTACATGAACTCCAAGGACAGCCCATAAGCTTTGCGCAACTTCTTGGCTGCTTCTAAACTCAACGGACGCTTGGCGTTTTCAAATGGGCCATAGGTCTGCATCCCCATTTCAGCCCGTTCTGCGAATTCCTTCTTCTCCATGCCAAGAGCGAGACGCGCAGCCTTTAATCTTGCAGCCACCGCTTCGATGTCGTCGCCCTTCTCTTCAAGCATTCTGCACCATCCTAAGAAATCCGAGCGGATCATAACTACGCAGTCCGCGAAATTAACTAAGCTATTTGCGTATTGACAATTGCTACGCAGATTGCGAAGTTATGTGGCATGGAGAACATCTTTCACATTTGGCCGGACCTTGCTGCGCTGGCCCGCGATATAGGTAAGCCCTACACAACGGTTTATTCGTGGTCCGCCCGAGGCCGTATCCCGGCAGCTTACGACATCCATTTGATCGAAGCCGCTAGGCGTCGAGGGAAAAAACTCACTCTTGAACAGCTAGCCCGCGAACGATCCCCTAAACAAGAGGCGCAGCGATGAAACACGCCGCGCCCCCGTTTCCTCATTCTGTTGCTGTTGGCCCATCACAAGCCAACTCAACCACAAAGGGAACTCAAATGTCTTTACCCAAAGTTTTTGACCCGCGCGCGTTTCGTGCTCGGTTCGCGTTTTACTGGTCAGACTTCCTTCGGGCCAACTACCGAAACCCCGAAGCCGTAGCGCATGCTTTCGGCGTTACATTCCAGACTGCACTGAACTGGTGGAACGGCGCCAATCGTCCTTCTGGCGACGTTGTGGCGCTTGCCGGACGATCATTCACAGACTTCATGGAGGCGCGGCAATGAGGCTGCTTTATCTCGTTGGCTGGGCATTCGTGACCAGCTTGATATTCGCATGTGTGGGGTTGGCATTCCTGCCCCACACCGCCGCTTGCCTGCTAGCCCCCACTCAAAAGTTTTTGAGTAACCGTTCACGCCCCCGTCAAGGGGCGGGCGAGTGATGCCATGCGCAAGGTTCCTCGCTGTGGCAGATGCGGCGCTCTCAACGCGCCATTCGGTTTCTCCGTGGGCGGACAGACCATCTACTCCTGTCTCGCTCACCGCTCCGCAGCCCAGCAATGGGCCGACGACCGCCGCGCTGATATCGCGCCGCGCAGACCGGCTGACGTTCAACAACGGGGTCGTCAAGCGCCGATACATCGAGACGCAGATGAACCTGATCAGGGGAGCTTGATCTGATGGGCGCGATGCAACGCCGGAAGGGCGCGGAATTTGAACGCACCGTAGCGAAGGAATTGTTCGAGCGCCTCGGCATCGACTTCAATCGCAACCTGAAACAGTACCAGACAAGCGGGCAGGGCGATCTGACCACCGATGCACCCGGCTGGGGCTTCTCGATCGAGTGCAAGCACTGCAACACGGCGAACCTGCCGGCATGGCGTCGTCAGGCTGTAGAAGCCGCCCGCGCGACCGATCAGCTTCCCTGCGTCATATATCGCGTCACTCGCGGCCCGATCCGTGTCTCGGTGCCTCTCCGCGCCTTCTGTGACGCATGGCCGTCTGATGAATGGGCCGAGATCACGCTGGACGGCTTTTGCCTCCTGGCACGTGAAATCATGGCCGAGAGCGCAGCATGGCAGCCGAACGATTATCGGCGTCTGCGTGACCAGATCGTCGGAGAGGGGGCGGAATGAGCGTCAAAATCATGTCCGCTGTTTTCGAGAGCGAAACGCTGGCGCCCACTGAACGTCTGATCATGCTTGCGTTGGCGGATCATGCGGATGACACGGGCCGGTGTTACCCCTCGATATCACGTCTAGGCCGGAGAACAGGGCTTAGCGAAAGGGCTGTTCAGACCAACATCAGAAAGCTGGTCAATCAGGGTTATATTCGCGTCATCGCGGGCGGCGGAAAGAATAACACAAACGTCTATTTCGTCAGCGCAAACCCCGCAGCAGATGCACCCTGCACGAAATGCACCCCCGCAGCAGATGCACCCCAAACCCCGCAGCAGATGCGCCCAAACCCCGCAGCAGATGCACCCGAACCATCAGGAACCATCACTAAACCATCAGAAGAACCCCTTTTTATTCCCCCAAGGGAAAAATCGAAGCGGGCTACGTCGATCTCTGATGACTGGAAGCCTTCTCAGAAAAACATCGCCGACGCCCACAAGCAAAATCTCACTGATTGGGAAATCGAAAATGAATCCGAAAAATTCAGAGATTATCACAAGTCACGCGGCACCAAGTTCAAAGATTGGGACGCCGGCTGGAGAACGTGGATCAGGAACTCCCGTGAGTTCGCGGCCAGAAGTGCGCCTCGCCGCCAGCAGCCCCAGGCAGGTCAACAATTCTCTGGCCTCGCTGGCGCAGCAATGCGGAGTAGAGTTGCACGTCAGCAAGGATATGAAGGCTAAGTACGACAAGTACGGCGCTTTCATCGGATATGAAAAGACCGGGAAAATTCTAGCGACGATCAAAGGCGACGAGGACAGCATTTGCGCGATGCGCGAACGTCTGGCCGGGGCATTCGCACAGCCAACCGAAGATCAGGTCGAAGAATGGGTAGCGGAACTCTCTCTGATTGCTCCTAAGCGCTTCGACGGCGACGGGAACGAGATGCTGCGTCTCCGTGCTTATGTTTCCAGACTCCGCGAATACCCGGCTGACGTTGTCCGCGAGGCTCTGCTTTCGCGGGTGTGGCGCTTCTTCCCCAGCTGGGCCGAATTGTCAGATGCCTGCGACGAGCTTGTCGCCCATCGTCGTGCAGTCAGGGTAGAGCTGGACCGTGCCGAAGAAAAAATTCGGGACCGGGAGCTTCGCGCAAGAGCCTTGCCGACCGAGAAAACGGTGACGCTCACACCGGAGGAATCCGAGAAACGCCGAAAGGCGACCATGGCGCATGTCAACGGCATCATTTCCTCAATGCGGGAGAAGCTATCCGCGCAGCAAGTCGCCGAACAGGAACGCGAGGATGCATTGCTCGCCAAGATGAAGCGCCCCCCGGAGGTGAAATAATGGACAGCAGCAAAGCAATTTCCAAGCACATGGAAAACGCCCGCAAGGTACGCGAAGCATGGACCGACATCATCCGCAAGCACTGCGAGGCAGGCATGATGATGGGGGAGATGCGCAAGGCCACCGGCAAGTCGCATGCCTTCATTCGCCGCATCATGGACGAGAACGGATTCAAGCTGGCGTCTGAGGCCAAGCCAGAGCCTGCGCCGGTGAAGAAGCCCGATCCCAGCAAGCTGGTTATCGAGGTGTCCACCGGAACATGTCAGCGCGCCAACCGCATATCGCTGCGCCGCCCACCCTGGGGCGAGTTTGCCCGCGACCCACGCCACGAGACAGCCCCACGCGGCAACAGCCACATGTACAGCAGCCCGGTAACGCGGGCAGAGCAGATCGAGCGGGCGCTGTGGCAGGAGGCAGGGGTATGAGCGAGGGCCGCAAGGACGATGGCGAAAAGCTTCCCATGCACCTGCTGCCGCCAGAGCTGCTGACCAGCGTGGCATCCATATTGGACTTCGGTGCACAGAAATACGCCCCGCGCAATTGGGAGCGCGGCATGGCGTGGAGCCGCGTCTACTCGGCGCTGCTGCGGCATATGCTGGCTTGGTGGGATGGCGAGGACACGGACCGTGAGACGGGCAAGTCGCATCTCTGGCACGCCGGCTGCTGCGTGGCGTTCCTCATCGCATATGAGGCGCGTGGCACAGGCGAGGATGACAGGCCCGGGGCCGTCATGGCGCTGGAGCGGGAGGCGGGGAAGTGATCGACATGGATGATCCAAAGCAACGGCGCGATTTCCTGATCCACTATGCCCGCGTCAACCTGAAGGAAGCCGGACGCCGCAGGGAAGATCGGGCGTCTTCGTGCGTACTGATTGGCTGGGCGGCGAAGGCTCGCAGAGAGGCCGCATCGATCGACGTTACACCAGCGCAGGGCGACTTGTTCGCCGAATAACAACAGGAGAGCAGGATGGCACGTGCATACACGCAAGCAGCCCGGCGCAGGGCGAAGAAGGGGCGGAGCGGCCAGACGGTTGCATCGCTGTATCAGAGCTTTGAGCGCCAGACGGTGCGCCAAAAGCCGCGAGAGGACGCCGACAGGACGGTGATCGAAGCGAGACAACGCCATACAGGCAAGAGCCGGGATGAGGTCAGAAAGGCGCAGTATGGCGACATCTGCGGGAAGGCTATCGGCATGGGGTCAGATAGCGCGGATGAGTCTGATCGACTGTGGCAGACATTCAAGGGCCTCACGGTCGCCGCGGAAATCTACTACCGACGCCGCATAGGTGTCAGCTTGTTCCCGAACGTCGCCAAGATGGAATACATGCCCGAGGAATGGGGAACGCGGCCAGATGATAGGCCTGACACGCGCACCCGGGAGGAAAAGGAAGCGGATGCACGGAATACCTGGTCACGGTGGCAGGGGTATCTGGCGAAGCTGTCGCCGAGCGAGCGCACGATCATTGATTTCGCCATGCGGCATCGGTTCATCCTGTTCCAGATGGGTAAGCTGACGCGGCACGGACAGCGCTTTGTAAATGCGATGCGCTCGCTTGACGAGGTGGTCAGAGCGTGATAATCATATGGCAGCGCCACGGTTACGGACTAACGGCGCAATTGACTCCGCTATTTTGCCTGCGCCCCACCCCTCGGGTTGTACTCACATACTTGGGGCGCAGACATGATATCGGCCCGCGGAGTGTCGGAGAACCACATTCAGCCGTAGCGCTCGCGTTATCCCACCTTGGCCGTTCGCAGCCAAGGATAGCCCCGCCCGTTAACTCGCGCGGGGCTTTCGTTTACAGACGCGTCAAGATCGTGTTGTTTTTGACGATTTTGAAGTTATCGCCGTCCCGCACCACGTGCGCCCTATCTTCCGTTCGGTAATGGTTCGGCCCGTCCTTCATGTCCGCCACGCCGCCCACTGAATAGCGCACTTTGACTTCGACGTATCGTGTAAGCAGGTATTCTTCGCCGTGCTCATCTACGCAGGTAAAGGTTTCCCGTGTCTGGAATCGTCCCATGTCGTTGCCCTTTCGCAGCTGGTTCACCACAACATGACCAGCCGGTTCCTGCAAACTAATAATCCGCCATCCGGCGGCGTCATCCCTGATTGGGCAAAGCCCGCAGGCAATAGGTTCACCGTAAGGGGGCCGGGTGACGCTCCCCGATCGCGGCACAGACATCGCAGGTATTGAGCAAACAGGCCGCGATCAACTCATGAGGGCAGTGAATGACCAACCCAATCAAATGCGAGCTTCACATAGGTAGCGACGTATACGAGCTGGACGAGGTGACTCTGCGCCGGGACTGCGTAGAGGTTCCAGATTGTGGCGATCCGGGGTACATCCGCCGGTTCCCCGTCGAGACGCTGCGTGTTCAGGCTGTAGTGGGCAAGAAGGTGAAAAGCGACACGGTTGCGCCTCTCAGCGAATATGACCGCGCTTGCATGGATGGCTTTCAGAACAACATCGCATGACCAGTAAGTGGGTAGGCAAGTGGCTAGGCTAAAGGCACCGGCCCCGCGGTTATCCGTCCCCACCAAGAGGCTAGCGACGCCGCGAGCAGAGGTTTTCAGGTCAAAGCAACGGGCGCAGGAGATAACTTGGCGCGGCCTGTACGATAAGGCCCAATGGCGCGGAACAAAGGCTGCAAAGGGTCAGGACGGTCTACGGTGGAAGATACTCACCCGCGACCTGTTCACATGCCAATGGTGCGGCGATGCCGGCCAGCCCCCGTCGAAGCTGGTAGCGGACCACATACGGCCTCACACGGGAAACGGGGATCTATTCTGGGATGAGGATAACATCCAGTGCCTATGCAAGTCCTGTCATGACGGCAAGAAGCAGGCGCTAGAGAGGGCAGATAAGGCAGCGGCCATCCATCCGAAATGGATCGAGCCATCGCTCATCCCGCTCACTATAGTCTGTGGCCCACCAGCATCAGGCAAGACGCATTACGTAAACATGAATGCAGGTATTAACGATCTGGTGATCGACCTGGATGTGATAGCGTCTCGGCTATCGGGCGAGCCATTACATGGATGGGATAGGACTAAGTGGCTTAACGCAGCGCTGTGGCAACGCAACAATATGCTGGGCAGCCTGTCGAAGGCCCGTAAGCATAATGCAGCATGGCTGATCGTGTCAGAGCCAAAGGCAAGGCATCGGCAATGGTGGGTGGATACGATGAAGCCCAAGCAGGTGATCGTGCTGGAGGTTGATGAGCGCCAGTGCATGGCGAACGCGGCGAATGACGGCGACCGTGACTTATCGGAAGTCGATCGGATCGCAACGCAATGGTGGGCAAACTATCAACGCCGCGTCGGTGATGTGAGGATATCAGGCTGATTGATCAGGTCAGGGGGGGGTAGTGCGGAAGTGAATCGAGCCTCCTGCCCAACCCGCGGCCCCCATGCATGCAGAGATTTTTTTCCTGCTGGAGAGTTGGAGGGTGCGCACTAACCGCGCACTGCGACGCATGACCGATAAAAAACAGGCCATTGATTGGCCGAGCATCAAAAGCGATTGGGTCAAGTCTGACTGGAGTATTCGCAAGATTGCGGAATGGTATCAGGTTTCTGAAAGCGCCATCCGCAAGCGCTCGAAGGCTGAAAGCTGGCCGGAGCGCACCCAACCCGCTGCGAACTCGGTGCGCACCGATACGGCACCCCGACGCGAGCCGGTCATGATGGCCGGTGTCGATGCAACCAAGCCGGAGAACATCGTTTCTCGGGGGCAAAACCTGATCTTCCGCTTGCTGGATGAATTGGACGCGGTGACGACGCACAACACCGAACTGGCCGAGATGATCGAGACGCACGAGGAAGACCCGCGGCGCCGGGCCGCGATGATGAAGGCGATCGAGTTGCCGGGCCGGGCGAATGTGGTGAAGGCTCTTGCTACAGCATTCAAGACCTGGAGCGAGTCCGCGGCCCCGGAAGGGAAGAAGGCACAGCGTCAGGCAAGTGCGGAGGCGCGTGTTGGTGCCGGCGGGCGGGGTTCGCCGGGAGCGGCCCCTAAGCTGGCTGTGGATAACACTAATCGATGATGGAATGGACAACCTCGAACCCGCATTGGGAGAAGCGAATTGTCGAGGGGCGATCACTGATCCCTTGTCAGCCTCTTTTCCCGGATGAGGCCGAAGCCGCGCTGGATGAGTTCAAGGCGCTGCGGGTTGTGGACGCGCCGGGAAGCCCAACATTTGGCGAGACTGGTGACGATTGGATATTCGATTTCGTCAGGGCGATTTTCGGCGCATATGACGCGGAGGCCGGAACCCGCCGCATCAACCAATTTTTTCTATGCGTCTCGAAGAAAAACGGTAAGTCGACAATTGCTGCCGGTATCATGCTTACGGCATTGATACGCAATTGGCGGAAATCCAACGAGCTTATAATCGTCGCTCCGACGATCAAGGCAGCCAATAACAGTTTCAAGCCAGCCGCAGATATGGTTCGGGCTGACCCGCTTCTGAATTCTTCGGACGGCGGGTTTCTTCATGTCATCGATCATCAGCGAACAATCAAACACCTGACTACAGGTGCGACCCTGACGATTTTGGCGGCTGACGCAGGAACGGTTGCCGGCAACAAGGCCGCTTTCGTGCTTGTCGATGAGTTGTGGGAGTTTGGTAAGCAATCCAAGGCGGATGCTATGATGCGCGAAGCGGCTGGAGGGCTGGTTGCTCGTCCAGAGGGCTTTCTCATCTACATCACGACACAGGCGGACCAGCCTCCGTCTGGTGTGTTCAAAGACAAGCTTGATTATGCCCGAGACGTTCGGGATGGGAAGATCGAAGACCCGAAGTTTATGCCGGTGATTTACGAGTTCCCGCAGCCGATGCTGGACGCGGAATCATATCTTGATCCCGCAAACTGCTTCATCACCAACCCATATTTGGGGCGCACGGCTTGGGGTCCAGAGTGGATAGCTGACGAGCTCAAGAAGGAGATGGCCAAGGGCCCGGAAACCCGGAATGTGTTTCTTGCCAAGCACCTGAATGTCGAGATCGGAATGAACCTCCGGGCCAATCGCTGGCCGGGGGCGGATTTCTGGGCCAGTCGGGCCGATAAGACGCTGACGTATGAAACGCTAATGGATCGCAGCGATGTCGTTGTGATCGGTGTTGACGGAGGTGGCCTCGATGACTTGTTTGGCTTGTGCCTGCTCGGTCGTGACAAGAAAACGAAAGACTGGCTCGCATGGGGCCGGGCATGGTGCCACAAGGGCGTGCTGGAGCGCCGCAAGAGCATTGCCTCCCGGCTCCGCGATTTCGAGAGAGAGGGTTCGTTGACGATCCTTGACGATGAGCTGGGGGATATCGCCGCCATTGTTGAGATCGCGCAGGATGTTAAGGATCGGAAGTTGCTGGCTTCGGTCGCGGCTGACCCTGCTGGACTGGGCGAGATGATCGACGCCTTGGCGGAGGTTGGGATCACGCCGGAGAATGGCCTTGTCATCGGGGCGCCGCAGGGCGGGTTCCTGATGAACGCGATCAAGACGGCTGAACGAAAGCTGGTGAACGGCACGCTCTGGCATGACGGATCGGCTCTGATGGCTTGGTGCGTTGGCAACCTCAAGATTGAGGCCACAGCGACCACCATACGGGCAACCAAGGCCAATGCTGGGGATGCGAAGATCGACCCCGCGATGGCTTTATTCGATGCGGTTACGGTGATGAGCCGCAACCCGGAAGCGGCGAGAGAGCCGGAATATCAATTCTTCACGGTAGGCTAGGAGGCCGGTATGGATCGCGCCTATTCAACACTTGAGATCAAGGCGCTGGACGAGGAAGCCGGGACGATTACCGGCATCGCCAGCACGCCTGCGACCGATCGCATGGATGACATCGTTCTGCCGGAAGGCGCGACCTGCTGGCGATCATTGCGGAGTTGTCCGCGAATGATGGGGCGGATCAGGAGATGTTATTCGGCTGGGCGCAGAAAGTTGAAGCGGTCCTGCGCCAAGCAGAACGGCAGGTTGAGAATAGCGTTGACGAGCAAACGCGAACCTACAATCGCATCATAGAAGAATTCGATAAGGATACGCAGGAATTCAAAGGGCTTCTCGACGATCGAGCCACCGCACAGAAAGCGCTAGATGAGGCGATCAAGTCTGGTACCGATGCGCAGGTGGCGCAGTGGAAACGAGTGATCGCCGCACAGGATGAGCAGATCGCCAAGGCCTACGAGCAGGCGCAAAAGAACGACGAAGCGTTCCAGCGCATTGCAAAGTCGTTCGGGGTGATCGAGGGCGGCATTAAAAGTTATTCGCAGGCGATAGATTCTCTTTTCCCATCTTCCGGTAAGGGAATTCTCGACCTCATCGGACAGGCGGAAGGTACTGACAAGGGGCGCAGCTACAATGAAACCCTCGGGTATGGGGCTTATACCGGCGGCGCGGTGAATCTTACCAGCATGTCGCTCCGCGATGTTCTAGCGCTTCAAAAGCAGATACTCGATCACCCGAACAACCCCTACAATTCCTCTGCGGTTGGCCGGTATCAGATCGTCAGCAAGACGCTGCGGAGCCTGATCGGGGAATTGAACCTGTCGCTTGATGAGCAATTTACACCTGAATTGCAGGACCGTCTTGCGTTGCAATTGGTGCGCCGCCGCCAAGGACAAGGAACGTCGGGGCTCCGGAATGAATGGGAAGGTCTGCGCAATGTTCCGGACGAGGCGATTACGGCGGCATTGGGACAGCAGGTTATTCCGACTGCGGACCCTGAGATCACAAAGGCGCTGAAAGAGCAGATCAAGGAGCGCGAACGCCTCGCCGAGCAGGCAAAAAAATATGGCGAGCAACTATCTTCGAACCTCCTGACACAGCAGCAGACTGCTGCGCTTGAGAAGCAACGGGCAGAACAGATATTCGCGATTAGAACGCAGGGCCTCAGCAAGGAAGAGGAGGCATCTGCAATCGCATCCGTTAATGCGGAGTTCGAGAAGCAGCGGACGGTTATGTCTCTGGTCGCAGATGCCAAGCGTCGGAATGTTGATCTCGATCATCTCATGGCCGACAGCACGATGACTTATCGCCAGGCGATTGAAGCACTCGGAGTCGCCACCAGAGATGCCGCACTTGCGGAGTACGAACGATCCGCAGCGCTGAAAGAAGTCTCGGAGCGGCAGGCATTTGCGTCGAATATCAACGATCAAATGAAGAACGGTCTTCTCGACGCGATAGTTGCTGGCGAAGGTTTCGCGGATGTCTTGGCAAGTGTTGCTCAGATGTTGGCTAAAGCGGCGCTCCAAGCGGCGCTCTTTGGCAGTGGTCCATTCGGTGGAGGCGGCGGTAGCGGTCTATTAGGTAACCTCTTCGGAAACCTGTTCAGCTTCGACGGTGGCGGCTTTACCGGCATGGGCGGTCGCTCTGGCGGCATCGACGGAAAGGGCGGCTTTCCGGCCATCCTTCACCCGAATGAGACAGTCGTGGACCATACGCGCGGGCAGTCAGTCGGCGGTGGTTCCATGAGCATCAACGTCAACGTCGAGGGCGCGAACGGCGACCAGCACGTCATCGCGCTTGTGCAGCAAGGCGTCCAGCAGGGCTTGGCCTCATACGACAAGGCTATGCCCGCCCGCGTCCAGCAAATCAACGCCAGCCCGCGGAAGAGATGATGGCCCCAAAATGTAGCGTGAGCGAGATTTATATTTATGTGGAGGTTACACCGAGCGCGAGAGCCACGACGCTCAGGGAGCGGTGTACCGCACGTTCGTTTTCGCCAATTGATCCCTCGCGTTGATGCCCCTGTATGGCTTTCGCCGCCTTCTTGTACACGGCAATTCGCCAGTTTTGCGACCCGGAGACCTTATCAAAATCATCTGCCGCAATGGTCAATGCAGTAATCAAGGACTCCGTGAGTGGCATCATGATCGATGAGTTGCTCGATTCTTCGGGTGTCATAGGCGTGCTTTTCATTTGCTTAACGACCACCTTTAGCGGCCCATTCGGGTCTGGGTGCATGTAATTTTCTCCATCAATGCGTGTTGACGCGATGGTGACTGCATGACGGGGCCTTTGTCGAGACCCGGATTTCTAATTCGCAGGAGTGCCAATGGCTCTTTCATTCCCCTATGCGCTGGATTTCCTCGCTAACTGCATGATCGGTGAGCGTGTCCCGCTGAGATTGCAGCGCAATGATGAAATGTCCGGCAGCGGTGACGGGCGTTACTGGTCCGCTGAACTGGCGCGGCCTCTGTGGACGGCCAGCTATTCACTCTACGCTAAGCAAGAAGCACATGCCCGCGAGATGAACGCGAAGGTCTGGGGCCTCGACGGAATGAGTAAGACCATGCTCTGGGCTGACCCTAACTATCGCGGGCCGGCGTCCGGCGTGACGACAGGTCTTGGTGGCGTCAGCGTGTCCAGCGTCCGCGCGGATCGGGGGGCATTGTCGCTCACTGGCCTGCCTGTGGGCTTCACGGTGACGGCTGGTGACTTCCTGTCTATCGCGTTCGGTACATATGTCTACTTCGGGGCGTTTGTCGAAGGCGGCACGGCTGGCGCTGGCGGCGACTTGGGTAGCCGAGAGGTGCGGCCATTCCTGCCTATGGGCATTCAGACGCAAGCCGTTGAGCTTGTCCGGCCATACTTCAAGGCAATCGTGACCGAGTATCAGCCCTTCGCCAGCACGCGCTGGCATTGGGGCGATAGCGCGTCCATCAGTATTTTGCAGCGGCCCTGATATGAGAATACTCGCACCCAATCTGGTCACATCCCTGCAAGCCGCACGGGATGAGGGCATCAAGCCCGTCTATTTCGTGACGATCTACGCCAAGGATCGCGATACGGGGGTGGTCTATCCAATCGGCTTCTGGTCGGGGGATGAACAGATATTCGCCAACGTCCAGACGCCGCAAGGTGGCTTGTCGTCATATTTTTTCTTCGGCGGCGTGAATTTGCAGGTTGATGGTCTGCAATATGTCATGGACCTTACCGACAATGCAGTGTCAGTTTCTGTCAGTCAGGTTGAGGAAGTTTCACAAGAGCTATTCCGTGGTTTCGATGTCCGCCTCGCCAATGTCGAGATCCACGCCACCACGCTGACTGGCGGCGCATTCACCAGCGCACCGCAGCTTGTCTGGGTCGGGATTGTCGATGAATTGCAGATCGCCACGCCGGCAGTCGGAGGTGACGGGAATATCGGCTTCACTTGCCGGTCGGAGATCATGTCGCAGTTGACCGCGATCAACCCGGCGAAATCATCGAACGAGCATCAGAAGCGGCGCAACCCGAACGACCGCTTCAGCGAATACGCTTCGGTTATCAGTAGCCGGGACGTGCAGTGGTATTATCGCAAGGACGATTGAATATGCAGAACCATCCTTTTATCCGCATCGGAAGTGAAGATTATCGCATTGAAATCGGCACGGGCGGCCTAGTCATAATCGATAACCGGCACAAACAGAGCTGGTTACGGTCAACCCTGTTTCACGCCAAGCAGGTCGGCCGCCGCCTTAAGTGCTTTATGAACCCATAACTCCTCGTCGCTTCCGGTCGCCTCATGATTGTGCGTCATGAGCTCTCCACAGAGTTTCTGGTAGGCGTCAATACGCCATTCCTTTCCTGTTGCCTCGTCAGCCTTCATGGCTGCTAGTGATGCGGACCTAGCAAGCGCTGCCATTAGGATCCTTGTCGCCGTGGGGTTCTCCCAATCTTCGGGCGATAGCCGTAGGTCAAAGAATGGGCGGCAATCCACAACGATCTTCTTGGAAGGGTCGGGAAACATGACTGATTCTCCATCGGCGGATACCCGCTCATAGTGGTACGTTGATGCGAGGGAAGTCGAGTCTTTTTATTTCAATGAGGTAGCGATGCAGAGATTGTCACGTCGCGATGATTGGCGCGGTCGCTTTGCCGAGGAAATGGACAAGCAGCGCCGCGAGGCATTCGGATGGGGAACGCAGGATTGCGCTATCGGCCTTGTCGCTGGCGCGATCGAGGCAGTCAGCGGCGTTGATCTGGCAGAGCAATATCGCGGGAAATATGACGGCCCGTTCGGGGCTGTGCGTATCCTGCGCGATAGCGGCAGTCTGACGCTTGGTGACTTCGCCGCAAAGCATCTTCCGGAAATCCATCCTTCGCAGGCCCGTATTGGCGATATAGGCATTGTTGCCGCTGACGGGCCGATTGGCGAAGCATTCTGCATCTTCGACGCCAGCAGCGTGATCGTCATGACCGAACAGGGTCACGGTCGCTTGCCGCGTGCTGACGTCATCCGGGCATTCAAGGTCGGGTAATTCATGAAAAAGCTTCTTCTTGTCACATCGGCGCTTGTTGCGCTCGGGGCCGGTCCCGCTAATGCTGGTCCTGTCGCGGCTGCGGTCGCCTGGGTGGGAAATACGATTGCAGCAGGAGGGCTTGCAGCGGCTGCGCTACAAACGGCGATCGGCATGGGCGTGTCTATGTTGGCTCAGGCTATTGGCCGGGCGCGGATGGACAAGCCAGAGATCAGCGTCAGCTTCGACGTGCAGTTCGGCGACGATCGCCCGCTTTCGTTCATCGCGGGTGACTATGTCACGGCAGGCAAGCGCAAATATATCGGCTCATGGGGCAAGAATACCCGCTTCATCACTGAGGTGGTGGAGTTGTCCGCCCTGCCGCAGCCCAGCCTTGTCGGGATGTATGTAGATGATGAGCCAGCTGAATTCACTGGCAACATATGGGGAATCAACCCGAGCGATAATCCGAACAATATTTCGACGCAGGGTGAGTACAGCCCCGGAAACCTCCCGGTTGGGTGGATGAATGCCGGTCGCGCGGTGTCGAACTACAGCGACGATGGCAACCGCATCTATGTGAAGTTTGTGAACGGCATGCAGACCGCCGCCGACCCGTACCTTGTCTGGCTGTTCAGCAGCGATCCGGACTATCCGTGGACCGCCGATATGGTCGGGACCGGTAAATCATATGCCATCATCACCACCCGCTACGACAGCGACACGCTGACCAGCTACCCGCAGTATCTGTTCCAGCCAGAAGCTTTGCCGATGTACGACATCCGCAAGGACAGCACGGCTGGCGGGTCTGGAACGCATCGCTGGGGATCGTCCGCGACCTATGAGCCGACGCGCAACCCGGCGGTCATTGCCTATAATATCGCCCGGGGCATCTATTTCGGCGACGAATGGGTGTTCGGCGGAAAGAACCTTGCTGCATGGCGCTTGCCTGCTGCCGAGTGGATGGCAGCGGCGAATGAATGCGATGCCGAGGTGAACCTGGACGGCGGCGGGACGGAACCGGCCTATCGCTGCGGCATGGAAATCACCGTCGATATGGCGGCGGCGGATGTGCTGGAAGAAATCGGCAAGGCCGCGAATATGCACTTCGCCGAAGTCGGTGGCATGCTCAAGCCGATCGTGGGCCTGCCGGGCGCAGCGTCCCTGGCGTTTACCGATGACGATATAATCATCACCGAAGGGCAGTCATACAAGCCGTTTTACCCTGTAAGTGAAACGTATAACAGCCTGTCCGCGACCTATCCCGAGCCGGGCGAGAAGTGGGCGACCAAAGACAGCCCGGAATTCATCGACGCTACCGCGACGGCTGACGATGGCGGACGCTACCTGCCGACGTCTGTCAGTTATCCGGCCGCGCCCTACGGCAAGCAGGTTCAGCGGTTGCAGCGGGCGCAGATGCAGGACTTCCGCCGCTTCCGCCGTCACCAATTCCACCTGCCACCCGACGCTTATGCCTTGGAGCCGGGCGTTGACATGGTGTCGTGGACCAGCGAGCGCAACGGCTATATCAACAAACTGTTCGTGGTCGAGAGCGTCAGCAAGACGCCGGGCATGAATGTGCTTGTCGGCCTGCGCGAAGTGGATCCTTCCGATTATGATTGGTCGAGCGATTTCGAGCAGCCGATCGATATCATCGCGCCGGTTAATCCGATCCCGTTCACGCAGCCGATCAACGGCCTGACTGTCACGCCTGCAATCGTGAAGGACAACGCCAGCGCCGATCGCCGCCCGGCTATCCTTGTGCAATGCACTGGCGATGAGGCTGGCGTCACCGATATCCAGATCGAAGGACGGGTTCAGGGCGAGCCTGTCACCATCACGACGACGCGCAAATTCGCGGAGCCGTTCGGCTGGTATTTGCTCGATGTGGTGCCGCTGACGGTCTATGAGGTCCGGGCGCGGCTGCTGTCGAACCTGACGCCTAAGTCGCAGTGGTCCACATGGCTGACGGTCACGACGCCTGACGTGCGCCTGCAATGGGCCGATCTGGCCGAGGAAATCGAGCAGGCCGTGCAGGACGCGCAGGATCATGCTGATGAAGTCGCGCAGCAGATACAGGACGAACGCGATCGAGCAATGGCCGTTGAGGCCGCGCTTGAGGCTGCGGTTGACGGCCTGAATACCGAGGTCGATGGCGTTCAGAGCGATCTTAACAATGCCGTCACCACGATCAACAATGAGATCACGGACGTCCGCAATGACCTGAATACCGAGATTGATCAGGTCTATGTTGATTTTCAGGCGGCAGACGAGGGCATTCAGACGCAAGTTGATCTGCTGGCGCTGCAAGTCAGCAACACGTCATATATCCGCACCACTGACGGCGATAACGGCATCGGCCAGTGGACCGCCTTAACCGGCGCGGCAACGCCGACAACGGCGAGCTTCGTCCCCCCGGGCCAAACGGGAAACAGCATCGTCGTTTCAGCCCCTGGCGCATACGAGCAGCCCTATTACTCCGGCATCAGCATGAACGGGACTGTGTTCCGTATCCGTGGCTGGGTGAACGTTGCGGTGGGTTCGACGGGTCGCGTTGCTATTGTCGGGTCCACGCCGGGGAATGGCCCGGGCGGCGAAACCGTTCTCGCGCAGACTGATCCGATCACCGGCGGCTGGCAGCAGATTGACATGCAGTTCACGGTCGGGGTCGACACGGAAGAATGGGCGCCGGCGTTCCTCGTTGACACTGGGGTTATGCGGTTCTGGCGTGTTCGGCTTGAGGATTATTCCGCTGCGGCCAATCTCGAAGCTGCGATTGACGCCAATGCGCAGGCGATCATCACGGAAACGCAGGCCCGCGTGCAGATGGGTCTGGACCTGACCGCATCCTATGAAGCGGCAGACAGCAACCTGCAAGCCGGGATCACGTCGAACACGGTAGCAATCGCCGATGAGGAAGCCGCGCGGATTGCGGATATCGAACGTTTGGAGGCCCGCAGTGGTCTGGGCAACCTGATCAATAAGGCAGACTATAGTGATTCCTCCGTTGGCTCATGGATTGTTGTGGAGGGTCTACCCGCCGCGAACGTTACCACAAGCACGGCTCTGCCGCCGGAGGCATTGTCCGGCGATCGAACGATTATGTTCGCGGATTCCTCAAGCCCGGCTGACGTGCGGGCAGTTGAGGGCGATTTCCGGCCCGGAGATATCGGTGGCAAGACGTTGATCGTCACCGGAACGGCCCGCAGCGGCGTGGGATTGGCCCGCATCGCTTTGGGCGTCGAGGTGAGGCTGGCCGATAACAGCACGGCGATCTATACCGCGACCGTCCGTGATGGTGGTGTAGATCAGTCATGGGTCCAATTCTCTGCCGAGGTCACTGTCGAAGACGACAAGACTGTTTCATGGCGTCCAACGGTCACGATCACTGACAGCACGGCTGGCCTGAGCCGTGGCTTCCTGTGGGCGCCCCGCATGGAGCTTATCGACGGCGCGGCTATGGCTGCCGTCCAGCAAGAAGCGCTTGCCCGTGCTGCGGAGGATATCGCCCTTGCAGGCCGGATCGACACCGTGGAGGCGACGGTCGGCGACAACACCGCCGCGATCACGACCGAAACCGCCGCCCGAGTATCTGCTGATAACGCGCTGGCAACGCAGATCATCACGCTGGAAAGCGAGGTTGATGACAATGCAGCGGCCATCACCAGCGAGGCACTGACCCGCGCCGATGCCGACAGCGCACTGTCCGGCAGGATCACCACAGTCGAGGCAACATCAGAAGATAACACGGCGGCGATCGAGGCCGAGCAGATCGCACGATCAACCGCCGATGATGCTCTGGCAGGCGATATCATTATTTTGCAAACGCAAGTCGGCGATAATGAAGCCGCGATCCAACAGGAAGCCATCGCCCGAGCGAACGGGGATAGCGCTCTAGCTGAGCAGATCACATCGCTTGAGGCCAGCTTTGGCAGCGACGGGAACCTGATCAAGAAATCGGATTTCAGCGATGGCGAGGTGGGTCTATGGACTGGGACGGGATCGGCCAGCGTCAGGACGACCACAGCCCTGCCGTCGCAAGCGCCTGCCGGGGATATGGCCCTTGTTGTCGAACAGACTTCCGGCGCGACAGGAACGATCCTCGCTGTAGAGGGTGAGCCGCGCGTCGGGAACGTTGGCGGCAAAACGCTGGCCATCTCCGGATATGCCAGGGCCAACGCATCGGGGTCGCCCAATATTCATATCGGCGTCCGCTATACCACGATGGAGGGCGGCTCGGAAATTGGCGGCATCTGGACGCAGGTCCGCGCAAGTGGTCAGGGCTGGGGGTATTTTTCGGTCACTGTCACCGTTTCTGATGCCAAAACGTATTCGTGGCGCCCACAGATCAGGCTGACGGGAGGCACCGGCGGGAACTGGGCCGGCGTGGTCTGGTCGCCTCGTATCGAGATTGTCGATGATGTCGCGGTTCAGGCAAACGCTACGGCTACATCGGCTGCAACTGTTGGAGCGAATAACACTCAGGCAATCGCGAACATCACCAACACCGTCGCCGCCGAGTATGGATCATGGGGCGCATTCGTCAACCAGACGGCGACAGCAATCGCCGAGCAGAACGGATTTGCTGCGGGCTTCTTCGGTCTGACGGCGGAAACGTCGGGTGGGAATATCGTCGGGATCAAAGGCACGACATGGGATGACCCCGACGGCTCTGGCGGTTCGGTGCTGCGTTTGGTCGGTGAGACGACGATCGTTGAAGGCACGCTGGGCGCTTATATGCTGTCGATCTTCGACCCGGCTAACCTTGTTCCAGACAACCAGTTTCAGAGTAACGGCGCATGGGGCCTGCCGAGCGGCCCGTTTGCACTTGTGGCGTCGTCGGCTGGTAATATCGGCAGCATTGGCGCTATTCGCTACGACGGCACTCCCGGTACCGGATGGACGGCGTGGCGGCGAGGTAAGGATTTCAGCGTAGACCGGAACAAGGAATATTACGGCGAGGCAAGAGCCTTCACCGGCGGCGGTAATCAGTATTCGATCCAAGTTCAGGTCATGTGGGTGGATAGTTCCGGGGCTGATATATCGTCGCCGAGCACGATTGCAGGAATCGCCGTTAATACAGGAAACACCCTGTATACCAACAGCTTTACCGCTCCTGCTGATGCCCGCAAGGGGTACATCCGCTACCGAGTGAATCAGGACAACACGAATGCTGCCGTTCAGATCGGGGGCATTGTGGTTCGGGCCAAGGAACAGGCGACGACCCTGATCCAGCCTGACAGCATTACGACGCCGCTCCTTGTGACTGGTGCTGTTACGGCCAGCAAGATTTCAGTGAGCAACCTGTCAGCGGTATCCGCGACAGTCGGCCTGCTGCGCACGGCAACGACCGGCGAGCGCATGGAAATCCACTCCAATCAAATTCGTGTCTACGACGCGAGCAACACGATGCGAGTCAGAATAGGGAACCTGGGATGATTTACACAGATAAAGAAAACGGCATGACCGTTTGCACATGCGATTGCTGCGGTCTTGTCGAGGCGACCGACGAGGCGAACGGGGTTGCGGTTGAGGGATGGGGCAGCGGCCACCTGTGGCTTGACGTGTCCCTTGCGGAGCAACGCCAGACGCCGCTCTGTTTCTGTCCCGCCTGCAATCCCGGCATTCTGTCGGCACCCGTTCTGCGCGTGAAGCCCGAGGCTGAATAATGGCGTTCGGTGCGCAGGTTTTAACGCAGCGCGGGATCGAAGATATAGCCGCTGTGACATCCTTACGGCTCATCCACACGCAAGCGTTCACTGCAAGCTCCGGGACGTATACGGCACCAACTGAATTCACGCTGAATAACGGCAGCGTTTTCTTTACAGGCGGTTACGCGGGAAGCGGAAGTGTCGGAACCCGAGTCACCAGAAGCGGACGGGATTTCAGCTTTGTGAACGCTGAGGCGGGAATACGCTTCTACACTTGCTTGAAGGCTGCCGCACCGGTCAGTTCTGGATATGGAATAGAGATGATCAACGGCGACGGCTACGCGGTGATCGACACGAACAATGCGCCGTTGTGGGTGAAGTCAGAGGGGAACAGCACAGGCACACCGCATCCTATGGGCGGGGTTTACCAGCACTCAATATCCACAGCAGCCAATGACATAGTTATGTTTTCTCTCACTAGCGGCCAGATGGGGGTCAGCTACTACAATCCTACTGATGGCCATGTGATCATCCACAACGCCCAGAACATCCAATATAAAGTGCTCTCGCATATTCCGAAAACAGCGACCCCAAGCTTTGGCATGGCGATATTCAACCAAAGCGGGAATAAGGTCTGGGACAGTGAAATGCCTATCCTTAACCTGCAATTTGCCGATATATCTACGCCGGGCGATGGGGTGATATATACAGTCCCGTCCGGGACAAACTTCTTCTACATGTCCTCATTCAGCCACATAACCTATGACCCATTCTCGGGCGGTCAGGCGGATTACTGGATCGTGTTTAACGCCTATGCCCTGAGCAGGACATCGGCAACGTCCGTCACAAAAACGCTGATCCCAATCAACCAAATCCCAGGCTTCGGTACAGCCCCGGCACCGGCCAACCCCAATGGATGGACTTACTCCGTCCTTTGCGGTCGAACCTGATATCGACAGAACCTATCACGACCCTGAGCCTCGCTTTTGCGGGGCTTTTTTAATGCGGAGACGCCAATGGCCAGCAGTACGCTCAAACCTGGCGGGGTAGACGGAAATGATTGATGGCCTGCTTCGGTGCCGCGGGGGATTAACCTTCCGGCAGGGGAATCCAATGTTCGAAATCTGCGTTATAATACTCCACAGATAACTGAGGGTCGCTGAAAGTCCAATATCCATGCTCCCCGAACTCGAGAAATTGGCTTTCGGAATACTCCTCGTAATGAACGATGTACCAGAGATCGTTGACCTTCGCTAGAATGTTGCCCCCATCAAGGGGGGCTGAGTCTATCGTTCTTAGTTCGTCGTAGCTTGCGGAGATTTTGTCGGTACCCCGAAGCATGAACCTTTGCCGTTCAGTTACATCTGTTGGCAGCTTGTCGGCGTCGTCGCGGCTTGTCGCGGGGGTGGCTGAGTAGCGAAAATCTCTAATCCAGTTAGAAAAGGTAGAGGCCAGTCCCTCGAGTTCTTCCACTCGGGTCTCAAGGTCGCGGACTTTCTCGTTAATTTCTGGTGTACCGGACATGACGCTGCCAATCGTTGATATGAGCGAATTTATGCCTAACGTTTCCGAAAAGGCAAGCGATATTCCGCCACTCGCAGTTGGCTCGTGCTAATCCTGCAACCTCAGCAGCTCTCGCTCGATCGTGTCTAATGCGTCTGGGTCACCGGCGCGCGCCGATTTAATCGCTGTGTGAATTCTTTCCCACGAGGGATGATCATCGGCAATTAACCGGCCCTCCATGTGAGCGACCGTCAAAGCATGCGTGTAAACCACGCGATAGGCGGGGCGACGGATTGCCTCGTCACGCATATCGCGCAGGCGCTTATACAGTCGAAGAATGGTCATGCGCATTAGATAGTGCGGCACGAGTACAGGCCAAGGCCGCCATCCCTGCAATCTCCCTTATATCGCCCTGCCATGCGCGGGCTTTTTTCATGCCCGAAAGGAACCGGCATGCCACGCATCGAAAACACAGTATCGCTCGGCAACATCATCTCGATCGTTGGCACCATTCTCACGGCAATGAGCATGGTTGGCGCCATGGTCTATTGGGGCGGGAGATTGAGCGAACGCGCCGACAGCATGGAGCGCGAGGTATTGCGTCTGCAATCGACGGCAGCCGCACATGAAACGCGGATACGCAGCGTTGAGCAGATGTCGGCCCGGCAGGATGAGCGGTTGGTCCTGATCCTCGATGCGCTTCGCAAGATCGAAGCACGGATGGACAACCAGAATTAACCGGAGAGGGCAAGGCTATGGCAGGCTGGCACTGGCGGACATCGTGTTTCTGCAATCGGCTGCTATTCGGTCGAGCCAATGAACCGATATGCTCTCGGGTTTATGTAGCGCATCCATCGATATGCCGGAGCGTGTTCCTGTTCCTGATGGATATCGTTTTCGGCGAGTATCAGCACTGCCGAAACATCCACGAGAGATATAAGTGGACCCGGGTGCGCAACTCAGGGAACACCCCCGGGTCCTAGCCTCCGCATGCTGCTACATCTGCGGAGGCTATCTCTATAGTGTGCCGCGCGGCTTAAAAAACACTCGATACAGTATCGCAATTGCCAAGAACCAACGCGGGAACGAGCCGCGAGTTCCCAGAAATCCCAATCCCTGAAATTCAATTCCTGCCCGTGAATTCCGATTCCGGGCGGCTTTTCCTTGTGAGGAACCATGAGTAATTCCCCCATCAAACGCATCGTGCTGCACTATAGCGCGACCTATCCCGATCAGGACTTCGGCGTTGCTGATATCCGGCGCATGCATCTGGCTCGTGGGTTCAATGACGTGGGATATCACTATGTCATCAAGCGCGACGGAACCGTGCAGAAAGGCCGCGCCGACAACGTGATCGGGGCGCACGTCAAAGGCTTCAATACCGGCAGCCTCGGTATCTGCTGCATCGGCGGTATCGAACGATCCACCGGCCCGAATGTCGGCGTGGACAACCGCACCTCCGCGCAGAAAGCCGCGACGATCAAGCTGGTGAAAGAACTGCTGGCGAAACATCCCGGCGCGGAAGTCGTCGGCCATCGCGATCTGGCTGCCACTCAATGCCCCGGTTTTGATGTGCGTAGCTGGTGGGTTCAATCACAGCAAAGCGGGTTGAGTGGCGATGGCTCACATCAAAGCCCCAGCCTGATCACGCTGATCCTCAATTTCCTCAGAGCAATCTTCGGAGGGTGCAAATGACCCGAACCAATATCACCGTGATCGTCCGCGTGCTGCTCTACGTGATCGCAGGCGTGCTTATGCGCGGCGGCTGGCTGCCCGGTGACGCGACGATCGTATTCACCGACCCCGCCGTTGTGGAGCTTGTTGCTGGCGCGGTTCTGGCTGTCCTGACTGGCGTATTCACCGTCAAGCATGAGGGGCGGAAGCCATGAGCCTCTACGCCATTCTCGCGGCTCTTGGTGGCCTTGTCGTCACCATAGCCGGCGCGTTCTTCGCTGGCAGCCGCTCGGCAAACCGAAAGCGAGACGCTGACCAATCGGATGCGGCCCTCGAAACCTATCGCAAATCAAAGGAGGCACAAGACAATGCGTCTGATCTGTCTGACGATGCTATTTCTGACTGGCTGCGCGAACGTGCCCGTAAATGATGCGGCGCTATGCGATAGCACGGAAGCCGCGCGGACTAAGCTGGCTTCGGCGCTTCTGGTCGATGGAGGCCCGCAGAGCCGCCGCGCAGGCGCGACCCTGATTGCCGGGATCGATGGGGGCTGCGGGGACAACTGATGCTCGACGCTGAACAAATCGACAACTGGCACCGCGACAAGGAAGAAGCATTGTTCGCAGCCAAGGAATTCGCACGCAGGAAGCGCAAGGGGCTGCCGCCAGACCGGTTCGCGAGTTCCCGGCAGCTTCACCTCGTCGCAGAGGGCATCGACGCCCTGCGGCAAATCATCGACTGGCAGAACGCGGTCATTGAAGGAATGTCGGATGACTCCTGAACAACAAGCAGCGCTGGACGCGATGGAGCAGTACGGCAGCCAGCGCAAGGCAGCCGAGGCGCTGGGTATCAGCCGCGCGGGGCTTCGGTCACGTCTGGACGGGGCGAGAAAGCATGTAGACCCCGGTCCAGCCGTCACAGAAGCTGCTGAGAAAATCGGCCTCAACATGGCGGTAATAAAGGGCGGATGGGTAACGCCAAGGGGTTTATCCGCCCGGTTCTCTATTCCAGATACTGACGGATACCAGGAGGTCTTGGAGGAAATCCGCGAGAGCATCGAAGAACTGATGAACGGCAAGCGCCCATCACTGCCGGATCGTTTCGAGTCGAGGGAGGGCAGTATGCTTTTCGTGTCACCGGCTGATGTGCATATCGGCAAGCTGTCGGTGCAGACCGAAACTGGCGTGACCTACAACTCCGACATTGCCGCCCATCGTCTGGCAGAGGGCTGCCGGTCGATTATCCGGCGCTCCAAGGGTATGAGTTGTTCCCGCGTTGCTCTGGTCATTGGGAATGACATCTCACACATAGACAGGCCGGACAGACGCACGACGAGCGGAACGCCACAGGACACATGCGGCACGATATTCACTATCCATAAGGCTGCGTTCAAGGGTTACGTGGACGCCATCAATCATGCACGGGCAGAGGGTCTTGAGGTTCATTTGTATTTCGTGCCGTCCAATCACGACTGGGTGCTGGGGTATACGATAGCTCAAGCCGTCTGGGCATACTTCCACGATCACCCGAACGTCCATGCCAATGAGTACACCATGTCCGAGAACCATCGGAAATATATCCGGTTCGGAGGCAATAATATTGGCATCACGCATGGCGACGGGGCCAAGGAAAGCGACCTTCCGCAACTGATGATGCGCGAGACAGGCCACCATGCCGCAGAGACGCTGCACCATTACTGGTACATCCACCACTACCACCATAAGATCAAGAAGAATGCCGGTCTAAACCCGCAATCACGCGAGAAGGACCATATCGCGATGACGGCCATCAACATCGGCATCGGCGCGATGGAAGGCGATAACACGGCCATCGAAGTGATCCGCAGCCCGTCTGCGCCCGATGGATGGCATCACCGAAACGGATACCTGAACAGGCAAGCCGTCGAAGCATTCGTGCATCACGCGCGGGACGGACAGACTGACCGGCTCACCGAGTGGTTTTGATGATCCACAATTCCACGCCTTGCTGAACACCCTATATGGAGATCGTTCGATGACCCCAACCCGAAAGCGCCGCCTCCTGATCCTCGCCGGCAAGCCGATCGATCACAAGCCGTACTATTCGCAGTATCTGCAACTGATCGATGACGGCCTTTGCGGCTGGGTCAACGGATGGGCTTGGCGCACAGACGCAGGTGATCGGTGGTTGAGGGATAACGAGCGTTGATATTGTCCACCCCAAAGCGACAGGCGGAGGGGATGTTAAAGAGCGTTGAATCGGGACGCATCAGGAACGAATTTGTAAACTGCGCTGTAAACCGGGCATTCCTTCCGAATCACCCAATTTAACTACAATCATGAAATGTATCGATGATTTTTGGCTGGGGCGGTAGGATTCGAACCTACGGTACACGGTACCAAAAACCGTTGCCTTACCACTTGGCCACGCCCCAACTGTCCGCGCTGAATAGCCAAGACCATCGGGGGGTTCAAGTCGAAATTTATCTCAACTTGTTCACTTTCGGAGATACCGTTATGGGCAGCGCATGGATCAGGTGGATATCGCAATTCTTGGGGCCGGGGCGGCCGGGTTGTTCTGTGCCGGCTCGGCATTGACGCAGGGACAAAGCGTGCTGGTGATCGAGCATTCCTCGAAGCCGGGCGAGAAAATCCGTATCTCTGGCGGTGGAAGATGCAATTTCACCAATATGGCCACGACGTGGGACAGGTTTCTGTCGGGTAACCTGCGGTTTTCAGCATCAGCCCTGGCCAGGTTCCAGCCTGAGGATTTCGTGCGGCTGGTCGATGGGGCAGGGATTGCATGGCATGAAAAAACCCAGGGACAGCTTTTCTGCGACGGCAAGGCGACCCAGATCATCGATCTGCTTCTGCATCGTATGCGTGGCGCCGAGCTTCGGCTTCAAACGGCTGTGAAGGATGTCTCACGCAATGCGGACGGATTTGTCGTCGCGACATCTGCCGGGCAAGTCAGGGCGCAGCATGTCGTGGTCGCCACAGGCGGTAAATCGATTCCGAAAATGGGTGCGACCGGCATCGGCTATGATATCGCTGAAAAATTCGGGTTACGGCTGGTTGAGCCTCGCGCGGGGCTGGTGCCCCTTGGCTTTGCCGAGCAGGATCTGGCGCTGTGCCGCCCATTGGCCGGCATCTCGGTCGAGGCCGAGATTGCGCATGGTCCGGCGCGTTTTCGGGATGCGCTGCTTTTCACGCATCGCGGCCTGAGTGGCCCGGTGATCTTGCAGATCTCGAACTATTGGCGGCCCGGTGAGATGCTTGAGCTTGATCTGGTGCCGGATGTGGATATCGCCGGGTGCCTGATACAAGCGCGAAATGGTGCGGGGCGGGTGAGTGTCGCCCAAGTCTTGTCGCAATGGCTGCCCGAGCGGCTGGCGCAGGCGATTCTGGCCGAGATGGAGTTGGCCGCTGGCCGCTTGGCGGATCAGTCGAACGATAGCCTGAAACGGTTGGGGCAGCGGATCAATCGCTGGCAGATCCGTCCCGTTGGAACCGAAGGGTATCGAACGGCCGAAGTGACGCTGGGCGGTGTGGATACGGGTGATCTGGACGCGAAAACCTTACAGGCGCGCAAGGTGCCCGGATTGCATTTCATCGGGGAATGCGTCGATGTGACAGGCTGGTTGGGCGGCTATAATTTCCAATGGGCCTGGGCATCGGGGGATGCCGCTGGCCGCGCGATATCGCATCGCTGACCGGTTCAGACCCGAAGCGGGTCCGACTTGGCCAGGACGTCGAATTTCATGAGTGAACCGATCAATGCCTGCATCTGGTCCAGCGGGATCATGTTCGGCCCATCGGATGGCGCGTTGTCGGGGTCTTCATGCGTTTCGATGAAGACGCCGGCGACGCCCAGGGAAACCGCTGCACGTGCCATGACTGGTGCAAATTCCCGTTGACCGCCGGACGAGCCGCCTTGCCCTCCGGGCTGCTGGACCGAATGGGTGGCATCCATGATGACGGGGTAGCCGCTGCGCGCCATGATCGGCAATGCGCGCATATCTGCAACCAGGGTGTTATAGCCGAAACTTGCGCCGCGTTCGGTCAGCAGGATGTTGTCATTGCCGGTCGAGGCGACCTTGGCGGCGACATTCGGCATATCCCAGGGTGCGAGGAACTGGCCCTTCTTGATATTGACGACCGCGCCAGTTTTTCCCGCCGCCAGCAGCAGATCGGTTTGGCGGGAAAGAAAGGCGGGGATCTGAATGATATCCACGGCCTCGGCCGCCAGTTCCGCCTGCGCGATGTCATGAACATCGGTCAGGACCGGACATCCCAGCCTTTCGCGGATCGTCGTTAACATCTGCAGGCCTTCGTCTATCCCCACCCCCCTTCGACCCTGAAGAGAGGTGCGGTTTGCCTTGTCATAGCTTGCCTTGAATACATAGCCTGCACCGGCATCGGCGCAAATCCGGGCCATCGTCTCGCCGATATTAAGAGCGTGGTCCAGCGTTTCAAGCTGACAGGGCCCGGCAATGACCGTCAGCGGAAGGTCATTGCCGCAGGTCAGGTTGCCGATTGTGATATGGCGCGGCGTTGTCATGTGGATACCTGTTCACGCAAGATGGAAACCGTCAGCGACGCCATGAGATAAAGCCCCATGAAGATCAGAAACGCGACAAGCGTATTCTGAAATGCTTTCGGGTAGGTTGCCTCATCCGGCGGAACCGGAGAGATGGACATCGACAGATAGCGCACCTGTTTGTTGGCCTCGATCTGGGCGGAAACAAGCTGCGTCGCGGCGCTTGCAAGCAGTTCTTGCCGGGTCGCCAATTCGCCTTCGGCGATCCGCAATTCGCCCGAGATTTCGGCCAGCGAACTTCGCGCATCCCCGTCCTCGGTCAGTTGCGAGCGTGTTTCGCTGATGATTTCCTGAAGTCTGGCGATATCGCCGCGCGTTGCCGCGACCCTGCTTTGCACAGGGTTGGGATTGGCCTGAAGCTGTCCCAGTTCAAGCCGTTTTTCCGTCAGCTGCGCTTCAAGTTGCGAAATTTGCTGCATGACGACCGAGCTTTCCGCTGCCGGATCCAGCACGCCAAGCTGGGTCTGCAATTCCTGCACCCGCCGCTGCGCGGACAACACGTTTTGCTCGGCCTCGTTGTAATTTTCAGTTGCCCCCTTCATCTGGTCACCCCGTATGCGGGCCGTCAGCTTATCGACCTCTTCCTCGGCATAGCGGATCAGTGCCAGTGAAAATTCCTTGCTCAACTCGGCATTGGGGGCGATCACCTCCATATTGATCAGCCCCTCGGTCGGATCGTAACCGATGATCACCGAATCCTTGTAGAGTTCATAGGCTTCTTCATTGGTGGCATCCGCGGGTAATCGCCGAATCGGATCGAGGTCGGGGCTCTGGTAGTTTTCCTTGAAGCCCTGATCCTCGTTCAGCCGCATCATCGCTTCACGCGAGGTCAGATAGCCCTGAACCGCGACGGAATCGGTGTTATTCGCGAGCGGAGAGCTGCTGAACATGCCGCCGACATCTGCGCCTCCTGTCGAATCGGCTCGCTGAATCTGGAACTGCGAATAGGTGGCGTAAAGCGGCGAGGCGAATTTGAAGTAATAAACGCCCACCGCGAATGTTGGCAGCATCACGAAGACCAGCAAACGCATCGCGAGAGAGATCAGCCTGCGGCGGCGGCGGCGGGCCATATCCTGCTGGATACGATAGATTTCCGCCGCCCGGCGTTCTTCGTTCATATCGTCTGGGGCAGGCAGATTTGCTCCGCCATGAGGTCCGGTGAGCGACCCGGCAGGGCGAATGGCTGGCGCATTGGGAGAGGGTGAGGATCCGGCCTTAGCCCCTTCATTCGAAAGAATTTTCTTTAACGCTTCGCGGTGGGAAGGGTCGATTCCGCGTTCACGCAGTTCCAATACGGCTTCTTCGTCAGTACTGACCCTGATCTGATGCAAAGTGGCGATCCGGCGGGCGATACGCAATTGGCGATCCGAAAGCTTTTCCGCGCGGATCGCGGCAAGTTTGGCGTCGCGATCATCCGCAGGCTCGTTCGGTTGTGCCGCTGAACCAGACGGAGTGTCCGGCTTGGGATCGGTGAGACGGAGATCCCCGAAACCGTCATCATGCGGTTCGGGCTGCATCATCCGTTCGCGTATCTCTGCCTCGGTGGGGTTGCTGGGCGTTGTCTGCTGGGGTTGTGGGGTCTTCTTGCGGACCGCTACGCGCACCGATGGCCTTTTGCTTTCGGTTTCGGATGGCTTGGTTTCGCCGTCACGGACGGATCCCGGTGCCGAGGCGTGAAATCGTCTCGCTTTAGGCCGAATAGTCATAATACTGTTTTGCCTCTTCAAGGGTCTCAAATCTATATAATTTACCGTGACGCAAGATGGCAGCGGAACGGCAGAATCGTTCAATTGTCTGTGGCTGATGAGAAACGATGATTACGGTCGATTTCCGGAGTCGGTCGTAAAGTACCGATCCAGCCTTTCGGTTGAATTCGACATCCGTCGTATGCGGCATGCCTTCGTCAATCAGGTAAATGTCGAATTCCAGTGCAAGAAGCAATGAAAAGTTGAAACGCTGCTTCATTCCTGCGGAATAGGTTCCGACCGGCATTTCGAAATATTCGTCAATCCCTGTAAGCCAGCGCGTGAATGCTTCGACGTAATCTGGATCAAGTCCGTAAATACGTGCGATGTAACGAGAATTTTCAACTGCAGAGTGTTTATTGTTCACGCCGCCCATGAAGCCGAGCGGAAAGGAAACCCTGCAATTCGACCGGATCGCTCCCTCATCCGGTTTTTCGATACCACACATCATATTGATCAGCGTGGTCTTGCCGGTGCCGTTCGGCGCAAGGATTCCCAGGGAATTGCCAAGCTCTACCCGAAAGGACGCACGGTCCAGAATGACTTTGCGCTGTAGTCCGGTCCAGAAGGACTTGGAGACATTCTCGAATTCCAGCATTGAAGATCCTGGCACCATTTGATTGCCGCCACCGTGGCGGCACGGTGCGGACAATAGGTTCGGACTACCTGCCTGTCCAGCGGACTGCTGGAGATTTGAACTAATAAGAGAAGGTGGCTTTATTTCCTTGGAATTCGGTCTAGATTCGCGACATGTCGTCATTGTCGCAAGAGATTCGAGCCTGCAGGCTGTGCGCGCAGCGCTTTTCCGCCACCGCGACCAGACATGAGCCGCGACCGGTCGTCTGGTTTCGCAGCACTGCCCGACTTCTGATCGCGGGGCAGGCGCCGGGAATGCGAGTGCATGAAAGCGGCCGTCCCTTCACCGACAAATCTGGCGAGCGTTTACGGCAGTGGATGGAGATTGATGAGGAGACTTTCTATGATCGAAGCCGGGTCGCCATCGTGCCGATGGCCTTCTGTTTTCCCGGATATGACAAGAAAGGCTCGGATCTGCCCCCGCCGCCTGTCTGCGCCCGTACATGGCGTCATCGGGTCATGGAGCATCTTCGTCCGCGTCTGACATTGCTGGTCGGGGGGCATGCGATCAGATGGCATCTGGGGGCCGCGAATGTGACCGAGACGGTTCGGACATGGCGGGATCACGCCCCCGGCGTCTTTCCCCTGCCGCATCCATCCTGGCGCAATACGGCCTGGCTGCGCAGGAATCCCTGGTTCGAGGCGGAACTGTTACCCGAACTGCGCAAGGCGGTCTTCGCTGAACTCGACCGATGAGCTATTCGTGGAAACGGGGTCTTTCCCAAGTCGGATCGGGTGCCCGATTTCTTGCCTTTTGGGGGCGTGAGGTCTTTTCATCCGCGTTTATTCGCCCCATATTGAGAGTAAGGAGAGGATACGACATGCCCTTGCCGCACTTTCTTTTGCTTATCTGCACAGTGGTCATGGCGGCTGCCGCCACACTTTGGTTCAGCCTGACCGCTGGTGTTCCGTTACTGACTCTGCTGCTGATTGCGTTGACCGGGGCCGTTCTTCTGCATTTCTCGACAAGAAACGGGCACGATCAGGACGGCTGACGGAAGTTCAGCTTTCCAGTTCGGCATCCCAGTAAAGAAAATCCATCCAGCTTTCATGCAGATGGTTCGGCGGGAAGCGCCGGCCAATGGCATGCATTTCCTCGGGCACGGGCTGGCGCGGCTTGCGGCGCAGGCTCATCCCGCTATGGCGCAGGCTGCGATTCGCCTTGCGCAGATTGCAGGGCGAGCAGGCCGCCACGACGTTTTCCCAGCTGGTAATCCCCCCGCGCGAACGCGGCACGACATGGTCGAAAGTCAACTCACCCTTGGCTCCGCAATACTGGCAGCAGAATTCGTCGCGCAGAAAAAGATTGAAGCGCGTGAATGCCACGCGCTTCTGGGGTCTGACATAATCTTTCAACACGACGACAGAGGGGATTTTGAAGGCTTGCCGCTGACTTCGCACGACCTCCTCATATTCGGCGATGATACTGACCCTTTCCAGAAACACCGCCTTGATGGCTTCCTGCCAGGGCCACAGCGACAGCGGATAATAACTGAGTGGCCGGTAATCCGCGTTCAGAACCAAGGCGGGGTGATGGCGCAGATTGGCCGGTTCCCGTACGAACTGGGTTCGAAATTCCGCGTGATGAGCCTTATCCAGCATCCTTTGGTTCCGCCTGTCTTGCCTCCGCCCGCAAAAGGCGCTTGCGCCGCATTAAACCGACTATATCTCGTGGCTGACGAGTGACAAGCCCCCGGATGTATTCGGCTTGGCGAAGAATTAGTCTGCAAGGATGACAAGGCCATGACAACTTGCCTCGAACCCGAACGAATGGCAGTCTGGCATTATGACTGCATCACCGCCTCCTGTTTTCGGCACGCTGGAAACCGCTCTTTACGCGGATGACCTGCATGCTGCGGAAGATTTCTGGTCCGGCGTCATGGGATTCGAAAAGATTGTCGCCGAAGCCGGACGGCATGTCTTTTTCCGTATTGCGGAAAGCCCCGCTCCGCAGGTGCTTCTGATCTTCCGGCCCGTTGCGTCGGAAAAACCCACCGATCCCGGTGCCAGATTGCCGGTCCCGCCGCATGGAGCGCGTGGCCCCGGCCATTTCTGCCTTGCCGTGGCGCCTGACGCGCTGGATCGTTGGCGCAGTCATCTGGTTGCTCATGGCATTGAAATAGAGGCAGATTTCCTGTGGCCTGACGGCGCCCGTTCGATCTATTTCCGTGATCCTGGGGGTAATTCGATCGAATTGGCCGATCCGCATCTATGGGCGTGATGTTCGCCGGTCGCATGTGATGCGTCCCGGCCGGACAATATTCACTTCCCCAGACGTTCTTTCAGAAAGCCAAGCGCCACCGAAAGCCCGTCCGGCGAAATGCCATGGCCGGTTCCGTTCATCACGTGACCGTAAACCGTGAAATCCGCGCCTTGCAGCGCATCACCCGCGAGCTTCATATCCGCGAAAGGCACCACCGGATCGGCGTCGCCGTGAATGAGCAGCACGGGCGGTTTGACCTTCGCTTCGCTTTCCAGCAATTCGGGGACCAACAAGCGCCCCGAGAAACCGATAATGCCTGCGACCTCGTGGCTCCGGCGTGGCAGGATATGAAGGGCCATCATTGTTCCCTGTGAAAAGCCGATCACAACCATCCTGTCCGCAGTCAGGCCCTCATCGGTCAGCACCTTGTCCAGAAAATCGTTCAGCGATTCAATGGATCGCCCCATTGATTCCCGCGCCTGCTCTTCGGTCGAGCCGTCCATCCACGGAATAGGAAACCATTGATAGCCCGCCGGATTATTCGTGCAGGGCTCTGGCGCGTCGGGTGCATAAAAGGCGGCGCCGGGCAGATGTGGCGCAAGCGGATCGGCAAGCCCCAGCAGATCGGCGCCGTCCGCGCCATAACCATGCAGGAACACGATAACGGAATCTGCGTTTTCGGGGCCCTTGCGGGCGGATTTCAACTCGGTGGTCACCTGATCCCCTCTCGTCCTTTGATCTGGCGGTAATAGGCCCACAGCCCTCTTGCGGCAACCGCACGCCAGGGCCGCCACGCTTCGGCCATTTGCCGCAGCTCTGCCGGGCTGGGACGCGCATCGAGGCCATAGAGCAGTTTTGCCGCTTCCTGCAGGGCCAGATCGCCCGCTGCAAAGACATCTGCCCGGCCAAGTGCGAATTTCAGATAAATTTCCGCCGTCCATTGACCGATTCCCGGCAACGCGACCAATGCCGCTATCGCATCCTTATCGGGAAGTTCGCGCAGCCGTCCCCAATCCGGCTGTGTTTCGGCGATTGCCCGCAAATATCGGATTTTGGGCCGGGATAAGCCGACGGCGCGCATGTCATCGTCGCTTGCCTGCGCGATCCGGTCGGGCAAGGTTAGCCCGGCATGCTCCATCCGCGCCCAGATCGAGGTCGCCGCGGCAACCGATATCTGTTGCGCCACGATTGCGCCTGCAATTGCCTCGAACCCATCGGGACGGCGGCGCAGAGGCAGGGGAGAGAGATCCGGCATGACGCGTGCCCAGACCGGGCAGATGCCGGCAAGCCATGCGGCCCCTTCCGCCAGATCCGCCTCGGTCTCGATGATACGGCCCGGCGGCTGGAGAAGTTCAGCCATGATCCGCCTGGGCTTCCAGTTTCAACCGGGTTTCCCATGCTTTCGAGATATGCTGTCTCAGTTCGGCATCGGCGGCATTGCCGTCGCCGGCGGCGATGGCGTCGACGATTCGCTTGTGCTCGGACAATGCGGTCACGCTGCGGCCCTCTGCCGCAAGCGAGGTTCGCGCCATAAGCGCCATGCTTCGATGCACAAGATCAAGCTGCTGCACCAGATAACGGTTATGCGACGCAAGATGAATCTGCCGGTGAAAGCGGCGGTTCGTGCGTGCCAGTGTTTCCGGATCATCCAGGGATTTCTGATCATCGGCCACCATCTGCGCAAGGACGCGCACTTCTTCAGGCGTCGCATGGCGCGCCGCCAGCCGCCCGGCCAAAGCTTCCAATTCGGCGCGCACGACATAAAGCTCGGCCAATTGATTGTGATCCAGCGAGGCGACAATCAGGCTACGTCCGTCCCGGACCAGCATTTGCTGCGTTTCTAGCCGTTGCAGCGCTTCACGCACGGGGGTTCGTGACACGCCGAAGCGTTCGGCCAGTTCGGATTCAACAAGCCGGTCGCCGGGGCGATAGGTCCCCGATTCAATGGCGGCAAGGATCAAGGTATAGGCATCATCTCTCATGGGGGACACGATTGGCCGACTGAACGGCAATTGCAAGCGCGGTGTCGCCGGGATATGCGTTTGGGCATGGATTTGACCAAAGATTTCACCAATACCGATATCTGGATCTTCGATCTGGACAATACGCTTTACCCGGCCGAGCTGGATCTGTTTGCGCAGATCGAGACGCGGATGGTCGATTTCGTCATGCGTGAGTTTTCGGTCAGTGCAGAAATCGCCAACGGAATGCGGCATGATTACTGGTCCCGCTATGGGACCACGCTTGCCGGGCTGATGGCGGAACATGCCGTTGATCCTTCCGCCTATCTGTCCGAGGTGCATGACATCGATTTTTCGGTTTTGCCGCCCGCGCCGGAACTGGCCGAAGCGATTGCCGCCTTGCCGGGGCGCAAGCTGGTGCATACCAATGGTGATTCCGCCTATGCCGCCAAGGTTCTGGCCGCCCGGCAACTGGATGTCTTCGAAGCGGTTTATGGTGTCGAGGAAACGGCGTTTCATCCCAAGCCCCGGTCCGAGGCTTATGAAGCCGTGATCGCGCAGGCCGGGATCGATCCGCGCCGCGCGGCGTTCTTTGAAGACGACCCGCGCAATCTTGCGGTGCCGCATACGCTTGGCATGCGCACGATTTTAGTCGGGCCGGGGCGCGACGGACCAAACGCGCTTGCCGCGGGGGGCAGGATTGGCGATCATGTCCAACACCGAACCGGCGATCTGACCGTGTTCCTGCGGGACATCGCTTTGGTATAGATCCCTTTGGAAAGGGTGCGGATGAACAGCAAGATCGAAGATATCGACATTCTGGTCTCGGGCGGCGGAATCGCCGGGCTGATTGCCGCAGCAGCCTTTGGAGCCGGGGGCTTTTCGACCCTGTGCGTCGATCCTGCACCCCCGGTTGCCGATGAGGCTGCGGCAGGCGCGGATCTGCGCAGCACTGCCTTTCTGGCGCCTTCGGTGGCGTTTCTCGAACGGATCGGTCTGTGGGAACAACTGGCGCCTTTCGCCACGCCCTTGCAGATCATGCGCATCGTGGATGCCGGTGGCGAACGGTCTGATGCCCGGCTGACCCGCGATTTCGACGCCGCCGAGATCGGCGACAGGCCCTTTGGCTGGAACCTGCCTAACTGGCTTTTGCGTCGTGAAATTCCGGCGCGGCTTCAGGCTTTGCAGACCGTGCGTTTCCAGCCCGGTATAGCGACAGCAGATGTCATCCCCAGAGATGCGGGCGCGATTGTCACGCTGTCTGACGGGCGACGCCTGCGCGCGCGGCTGCTGATCGCGGCTGACGGTCGCAATTCACCCGTCCGGCGGGCCTTGGGAATCAATGTGCGGACATTCCGCTACGGCCAGAAAGCCCTGGCCTTTGCGGTGACGCATGATTTGCCGCATGAGAATATCTCGACCGAGATCCACCGTTCGGGCGGGCCGTTTACGCTGGTTCCCTTGCCGGATCGCGAGGGATTGCCATCCTCGGCGGTCGTCTGGATGGAGAGCGGACGCGAGATTGAGCGGCTGGCTGCGCTTCCACGAGAGGATTTCGCTTATGAACTCAATGCGCGATCAGCCGGGATCCTGGGGCATCTGACACAGGCGACGCCGTTGTCGCAATGGCCGATCATCAGTCAGATCGCTGACCGGTTCAGTGGAACTCGTACAGCCCTGATTGCGGAAGCCGCGCATGTCCTTCCCCCCATCGGCGCGCAAGGGCTGAACATGAGCCTTGCCGATCTGGATGTCCTGACGGAACTTTCGCGCGGCGATCCCGGAAGCCGGGACAGTCTTGAACGCTATGATCGGACCCGTCGCCCCGATGCCTATACCCGGCTTCTGGGTATCGATGCGCTGAATCGCGCCAGTCAGGCCAGTTTCCGCCCGTTGCGGGATCTGCGGGCCATCGCGCTGGGGGGCTTTTACGGCATTGCCCCGGTCAGGCGCATGATGATGCGGGCCGGGCTGGGATTGCGCGGAACCGGAACCTGAGCGGAGGAGGGCGATATGCCCAATCAGGACTATGTTCTGACCATGGCCAGATATAACCGCTGGCAGAACGAAAACCTTCTTGCTGCTACGGATGGGTTGTCCCCTGATGAACGACGCAAGGACAGAGGCGCCTTCTTCGGGTCGATCGAAAGGACTTTTTCACATATCCTGTGGGCCGACATGATGTGGCTGCATCGCTTTAGCGGAACGCCCCGTCCGAAGGGCAGCCTTTCGGACTCGGTCGCTCTGATCGGGGACTGGGATGAATTCCGCCAGTTGCGAGGCCGGCTGGACGGGCAAATTCTGCAATGGGCTCATGATGTGTCGTCGGATTGGTTCGAAGGAAATCTCCGCTGGACCTCTGGCATGGCTCATCGTGAATTTTCCATGCCGCGAAAAACCGTGGTCATGCAGCTTTTCAATCACCAGACCCATCATCGCGGTCAGATACATGCCATGCTGACCGCGGCGGGCGCGCAGCCGGGCGCGACGGATTTACCTTTCATGCCCGAGATTTACGCAAGCGCCTGATGTTTCTTTTGCTCGATGTCGCGATACTCGTCTATGTTCAGTCAACTTCCTTCAAGGGGCCGCTTCGATGACAACTGCCGTATTCACGCATCCCTCTGCCGAAACCCACCTGATGCCCATGGGACATCCCGAGCAGGTGGCGCGTTATGCCGCCGTGATCTCGGCTCTGGATGGTCTTGATCTGCTTTGGCAAGAGGCCGGACTGGCCGATGATTCCGAGATCCTGCGCTGTCATCCGCAACGATATCTGGACCGTATCCGCGCCGCGCTTCCGGATGAGGGGTTTCGGGCACTGGATGCCGATACGCATTTATCGCCAGGCAGTCTCGAGGCCGCCTCGCGTGCGGTCGGCGGGGCCTGCGCGGCTGTGGATGCGGTGTTGGCCGGGCATGTGTCCAACGCATTCCTTGCGATGCGCCCGCCCGGCCATCATGCCGAGCGTGAAACCGCGATGGGATTCTGCCTTTTCGGAACTGCGGCGATTGCGGCGAAGCGGGCATTGGATCATCACGGTCTTGACCGGGTTGCTGTTCTGGATTTCGACGTTCATCACGGCAATGGAACGCAGGATTTGCTATGGGACGAGAAGCGCGCCTTTTTCGCTTCCAGCCATCAGATGCCTTTGTATCCGGGCAGCGGGACGGTCGGTGAAACCGGTGCATATGGGCAGATCATGAATGTACCGCTTCCGCCGGGATCGGGTGGCGAACAGGCCGTTGCGGCATGGCGAACAATTCTGGATCGATGCCGGGATTTCAGGCCGCAACTGGTGCTGATCTCGGCCGGATTTGACTCGCATCGTGACGATCCGCTTGCCCAGCTTGAATGGCGAGAGGCGGATTTCGCAGAGATTACGCATTCGATCTGCGCGATGGCTGCCGAATGCAGTGCGCCGGTGGTATCCTGTCTGGAAGGCGGCTATGATCTGGCCGCTCTGGGGCGGTCGGTCCGCGCCCATGTCGAAGTGATGATGGAGGCCGGAAAATGACCGAGATCGAAAAGCTGTCGTTCGAGGACGCGATGCGCGAACTGGAACAGACCGTCGGCAAGCTGGAAACCGGCGAAGCCACGCTTGAAGAATCGATCAAGCTTTATGAACGCGGCGCCGAATTGCGGCAGCATTGCGAAAAACGGCTGCGCGAAGCTGAAGAACGTGTAGAGAAAATCACGCTTTCCGCGAATGGTCAGCCCACCGGCACGGAACCGGCCGAGCAGCCGTGATGCAAGCCAGATTCGATGAGGTGAAAGCGCAGGTTCAGGCTGCGCTCGATGCCGCAATGGCGGAATTGCCAAAGGGCGAGCTTCGCGATGCGATGGCCTATGCCACCGTTGGCGGCAAACGGGTTCGCGCTTTTCTGGTGATGGAATCGGCGCGGCTGCATGGGTTGGGCGATGACATTGCGCTGCCTGTCGCGACTGCGGTCGAGTTGCTGCATGCCTATAGTCTTGTCCATGACGATCTTCCCGCCATGGATAACGATGATCTGCGCCGCGGGATGCCGACCTGTCATGTGCAATGGTCGGAAGCCACGGCTATTCTTGCCGGCGATGCCCTGCAGTCTCTGGCCTTCCGGTTGCTAAGCGAGGATGCGGTCGGCGACGCCGAGGCGCGGTTGCGGCTGATTCGGGCATTTTCCGATGCGATCGGTGCGCGGGGGATGGTCTGGGGTCAGGCATTGGATATCGCGGCGGAAACCGCACTCGAACCGCTTGATCTGAAAGCGGTAACGAAACTTCAGGCCGCGAAGACGGGGGCACTGATCCGCTTTTCCGCAACTGCCGGACCTTTGATCACGGGGGAGGAACCGCAATATCTGGATGAATATGCCAAGGCACTGGGACTGGCATTTCAGATCGTGGATGACATTCTTGACGTGACGGGTGACGAAGAAGTGACCGGCAAGCGCGTCGGCAAAGACAGTAACGCGGGCAAGGCGACATTCGTGTCATTGCTTGGGCTGGACGGCGCGCAGGCAGAAGCGCGCAGCTATGCTGTAGCTGCGGAAGCTGCACTGAAACGCTATGGCGAAAGCGCAGAGAACTTGCGGGAACTGGCGCGGTTCGTTATCGAACGCGACACCTGAACGCATTGCCGGAGCGCCAGTCATGATAAATCGCCCGCAGACTCCGCTTCTTGACAGGGTCGCCTTGCCGTCGGACCTGAAAGCGTTGACCGATAGCGAATTGCGGCAACTCGCCGATGAGTTGCGAAGCGAAACCGTAAGTGCCGTCAGCGAAACCGGCGGACATCTGGGCGCAGGGCTGGGTGTGGTCGAACTGACCGTGGCGCTGCATGCGGTATTCGATACGCCGCGCGACAAGATCATCTGGGATGTCGGGCATCAATGTTATCCGCACAAGATCCTGACCGGCCGGCGCGACCGGATCCGCAGTTTGCGCATGGGCGGCGGTCTGTCCGGTTTCACCAAGCGCACCGAAAGCCCCTATGATCCCTTTGGCGCGGGACATAGCTCTACCTCGATCTCGGCAGCGCTTGGCTTTGCCATTGCCCGGGAACTGGGGGGAGACCCCGGGGATGCCATTGCGGTGATCGGCGACGGCGCCATGAGCGCGGGCATGGCCTATGAGGCTTTGAACAATGCCGGCGATCTGGGCAAGCGTCTTTTCGTGATCCTGAACGATAACGAGATGTCGATCGCGCCGCCCGTTGGCGCGATGTCGTCCTATCTGACCCGGCTGTATACGGGTGGCCCGTTTCAGGAACTGAAGGCGGCGGCCAAGGGCGCCGTCGGTTTCCTACCCGAAGCTTTGCAAGAGGGTGCGCGCCGGGCGAAAGAAATGCTTAAGGGCATGGCGGTCGGAGGCACTTTGTTCGAGGAACTGGGTTTCTCCTATATCGGGCCGGTGGATGGCCACGATATGGAGCAGCTTCTGCCGCTTCTGCGCACGGTCAAGTCACGGGCGACCGGGCCGGTTCTGATCCATGCGGTGACCAGAAAGGGCAAGGGTTACGCGCCGGCAGAATCCGCTGCGGACCGCGGGCATGCGACGGGAAAATTCGACGTCGTGACCGGGGTTCAGGCAAAGGCGAAATCCAACGCGCCCAGCTATACCTCGGTATTCGCGCGCGCCTTGACGGATCAAGCCAGCCGGGATGACCGGATTGTCGGGATTACGGCCGCGATGCCGGATGGCACTGGTCTTAAACAATTCGCCGAGACCTTTCCCCGCCGCTGTTTCGATGTCGGCATTGCCGAACAGCATGCGGTGACATTCGCCGCCGGTCTGGCGGCAGGTGGGATGAAACCCTTCTGCGCGATTTATTCGACCTTCTTGCAGCGCGGCTATGATCAGGTTGTGCATGACGTCGCGGTGCAGGGCCTGCCGGTTCGTTTCGCTATCGACCGTGCCGGGCTGGTCGGACAGGATGGGCCGACCCATGCCGGGGCTTTCGATATCGCCTATCTCTCGAATCTGCCAGGTTTCGTTGTGATGGCCGCCGCGGATGAGGCCGAATTGACTCATATGGTTGCGACTGCCGCCGCATATGATCAGGGGCCGATTTCGTTCCGTTTTCCGCGCGGCGAAGGCACGGGCGTCGATATGCCTGAACATGGCGAGGTTCTGGAAATCGGCAAGGGCCGGATCATATCCGAGGGGCAGGGGGTTGCCATTCTGTCTTTCGGTACGCGCCTATCCGAAGTTTCGAAGGCATGCGAATCCCTGCGCGCCCGTGGAATCGTGCCAACCGTCGCCGATGCCCGTTTCGCCAAGCCGCTGGACCGGGATTTGATCCTGCAACTCGCGGCGGATCATGGCGCATTGATCACCATCGAAGAGGGCGCGGTCGGGGGCTTTGGCAGCCATGTCGCCCAGCTTCTGGCGGAAGAGGGCATTTTCGACAACGGGCTGAAGTTCCGCTCGATGGTTTTGCCTGATCGTTTCGTCGATCACGATGCGCCTTATGCGATGTATGACAGTTCCGCCCTGAATGCGGCGCATATCGAGGCGAAAGTACTGGACGTGCTGGGCATCGGCGATCTGACGGGACGGCGCGCCGATAACCGCTGATCTTATTGGTAACTACGGACAAGCGCGCCTGCGATCAATGCCCAGCCATCGACTGCCACGAAGAATGCCAGCTTGAATGGCAGTGATACGACGACCGGCGGCACCATCATCATGCCCATGGACATCAGTACCGCCGATACCACCAGATCGATGATCAGAAAGGGCAGGGCGATCAGAAAGCCGATCGCGAATGCCCGCTGAATCTCGGACAGCATGAATGAGGGAACCAGAACCGACAGGCGTTCCGGTCCGGCATCCGGATCCGGAGCGATCTCGGCAAGCTGTAACAGGGTATCCGGGTCCGTCCGGTTTTCCATGAATTGCCGGAACGGTATCACGGCTCGCTGAAAGGCTTCGGCGATCCCGATCTCGCCACGCTGCAAGGGCGCACCGGCGCTTTGCCAGGCTTCGCGCAGAACCGGATCCATGATGAACCATGTCAGGAACAGCGATAGCGCGATGATCAGCATATTGGGAGGAGATTGCTGCAATCCCACGGACTGACGCAGGATCGACAGGACGGTGACGATGAACGGAAAGCAGGTCACCGTCACCAGAATGCCGGGGGCGAGGGACAGTACAGTCATCATCAGCAGGATCAGAACCGAATTCTGACCCAGACTGTCGGCAGCCTGTTGAAACGGCAGTTCTTGCGCAAATGCGCCGGACGGCAGGAGAAGCGCCACGGCGATGGATAACAGCCGCGTCACATTCCCTCCGTCGCGCCGATGATGCGGACGCATAGCCGGTCACCCGGAGAGCCATCGCCGGTCAGCTCGCCGCGTGCGACGACCTTTTCACCGACACAGACCTCAACCCCGTCATCGATGGTCTGGTCCAGTACCAGAATATCCTCTGGCTTCAACGCAGAGAGCTGCGCGACCGTTTGTCTTGTGTGTCCCAGCCGGATGCTGACTTCCAGTTGGATATGATCGGTATCGATCAGGTTTCTCAACTCGTTCATGCTGTCGAATCCTCTGCAATTTCTTCGATCATATTTTTGATTTCATGTATTATTTTCTCATTCGAGAATTCGATATGCCCGCCCGTGAAACTCAGTGAGATACGGTCGGATTCCGCGGCAGCCGTGGCGATTCCCGTTATGCCCGCTTCGGCGATGCAGCTTTTGACCAGGTCGCGCAGCTTGTCGTTACAGGCAATGCGCAGGGATACCGGGTGCGCGTCATTGGCCACGCGGGTCAATTCGGCCGTCAGCGCCCGTTCGATCCGCTGCGAAGCATGAAGCGGCGCAAGCGTGTCAACGATCCCCGAGATCAAAGGGATAAATGCCGCGGTCATTTCCTTTCTGACATCTTGGCGAAACGTCTGGTCTTCGCCGAGTGACTGTGAAACCCGCTCCAGCGCGCCGCAAAGCTGCCGGATATCGTCGTTCCGGGCCTGCTGCTGCCCATCCGCGAACCCCTCTGCCCGCGCGTGATCCAGATCGTCGCGAGTGAATGTCGGTTCCGGCGTAGTCTGCAGTCTCGCCGGCATGAAGGCTTCAAGCTTTATTGCAGTGGATGCCATTAGATTTTCTCTCTGTTTTCAATCCATCCCGATAAGATCTTAAGGCTCTCATCATGTTTTTCACGCATCATGCTGCGCAGCCGAGCAACCGGATCGGCGGATGGCAGGGCAAGAGGCTCATCCGCAGGTTCGAACGGGTCTGTGCCCAGTGGGATCGGGGTAACGAAACTGTCGAGTGAAAAACCGTCATCGCTACTGTCATTCAACAGGCCGGGCGACGGTTCCGGCGCGGGCTGTGCCGGCGCGCTGCTATTATCCGCCAATGGAAGTTGGGCCACGTCCTGCGGCCGTCGCAAAGCGCGGAGAACGAGCATCAGAATGGCCATTGCAAACAGGCCGAACAGGGCTAATCGCAGCAATGAATTCAGATGAAGGCGATCCAGCAAGGACGGTTGCGCAAATGTCCCATTCTGTGTCAATGCTGCGAATGGCAGGGATTTAACAGTGATGACGTCGCCGCGGGATTCGTCGAAACCGGTGGCAGAAGCCACGAGTTCGCGCAAGACCGCAAGCTCCGCTTCAGAACGCGGTATGATCTCGGACTCTCCCTGATCATTGGTTCCTACGGTTCCATTGACCAGAACCGCGACGGAAAGACGACGGATCGTGCCCGGTTGGCGGGACACTTCTCTGGTGATTGTGCTGATCTCGTAATTTTCCTGCTGCCGCGCCTGCGACCGTGCGGACTGCGAACCGTCCTGGGGATTATCCTCCGAATCCGGCAGGTTGGAGGCGGCGGTAACGGCTCCGGGACCGCTTGAACTGCTTTGATCCGAGCTTTCCTCGGTGATCTGGCTGATCAATGCACGCTGTTCGGGGTCAATACGCTCTTCGCGCAATTGTTCGGTTTCGTTCATGATGTCGAGATTCAACTCGACAATGGCGTTGCCTGTGCCCACATGCGATTCAAGGATCCGCGCGACATTCCGCTTCATTTCCGCGGCGCGGTCCAGCCCCTCCCGATCTTCGCCGGTGCCGATGATCCCATGCTGTGAATCGATGACGGTGACATTGTCGGGATGCAATCCGGGGACCGCCGAAGATACCAGATATTTCAACGCCGAAGCCTGATCCCGACTGATCGCCGATCCGCTTGTTGTCAATGTGACCGAGGCGCCCGCGTCGGCGTTCCGGCGGTAGCCGCGCGCCTGATCGACCGCCAGATGCACACGCGCGGATTTCACATTGGGCAGGGCCAGGATAGTTCGCGCCAATTCGCCTTCCTTGGCGCGCCAGTAAGCTGCGTCGAACATCTGCGACGTCGTGCCGAAACCCGACATCCCGTCCAGCAATTCATATCCGGCATTCCCTGTTTCGGGCAGCCCCTGCGCAGCCAGATCGACACGCAGCCTGTCGCGCGACGCCGCATCGACCCAGATCGAATCGCCACGAAGTTCATAGGCGATGCCCGCGCTTTCGATCCTTGTGACGATTTCACTTGCCTGTGCGGGTTCCAGTCCACCATACAGCAATGCCAGCTGGGCGCGGTTGGCGATCCAGCCAATCGTCGCGATTGCAATGAACGCAGCAAGAAACGTAGCAGTCATCAGGATTTTCTGCTTCGCGCTGCGCATTTTCCAGTAGTCCTGCAATTTTTGCAAAACCGGCCCCTTCGAATCAATCGTTGCTCTCTGCCTCCTTCATGACATCGGCCGGCTTAAGATTTGGTTAGTGGCAGGCTGTTAGATCGATTCGTGAATGACGGAGAATCACCATGAGCAATGATGCGGAACAGCAGGGGCAGAAACGCGGGAAGAAACGAAGGAAATTACTGATGCCACTGGCTGCCGTCGTGCTGGGCGGGGTGGGTTTCTTCTCGACTTATCTTGGCCTCCTGCCATCTCCTGGGGGTAAGGCCGAAGCCAAGCCGGCCGTGCATAAGGTCGAGTTTGTGGACATCCCCACGATAGAGCTTCCGATTCCCGGCACGCGTCATCGTATGGTCATTGTCTCGGCGGCAATCGAGACGGATGCCCTGCACAAGTCCGAGGTCGAGCATATGATGCCGCGTGTTCAGGATGCATTCACCAGCTTTTTATCCGATGTCGATGAAAGCGCGTATGAAAAGCGCGGTGTGCTTGAAATTCTGCGATCCGAACTGGTGACGCGCACCCGCTTCGTCCTTGGGGAAGAACCCGTCAAAGACTTGCTGATAACGGAGTTTCGGATCAAATGACGATGGATTCCATCTTGCAAATTATGCTGCTTGCCGCGTCTTGCGGGCTTGGCATGTTCTGTATCCTGCTGGCGCGCAGGCTGCATCGGCTGAACAATCTCGAATCCGGAATTGGCGGCGCCATTGCCGTCATGAGCGCCGAGGTGGACCGGCTTGATCGCGCGATCCGCAAGGCACGTGCCGAGGCGTCGGTGGCAAGCGAAGCGCTTGCCGAAGAAATTGCGCAGGCGCGCGGCGAACGGGAAATGTGGGACTTGCGCCAGAAAATGGATGCGGGCTTTGCGATTGGCTCGCAAAGCCGAAGCCCGGTATCCCGTCGTCTCCGCAAGCGCCTGCCGGAGGATGTCAATGCGTAACCGGCTTCTTCCCTTTCTGACGCTGGCATTCGCGTTGCCGGTTGCGGTAACCCTGATTGGTAAAGGCGGGCAGAATTTTCCTTATCAATTCGCGGCCTTCGCGGAACCTGCTGATTTGATGCGTGGCTGCACGGATGTGCCCGAGGCGGTCGCCCTTGCCCAGACCCTTAAGGAACGGGCCCTGCGGGTCGAGCGCTATCTGGCAAGCATCGAAGAGCGAAAGACCGAATTGTCACAGGCCGAAGGCGCGCTTCGGAAAAGGGCAGAGGAACTTAAAAGGCGCAAGGACGCGCTTGGCGCGCATAACGAAAACAAATCCGTTGCCATTCAGGACGATATTGACCGCCTGATCGCTGTTTATGATCAGATGAAGCCCGCCGAGGCCGCAGCCATCCTGACCAATCTGCCATCGGATTTCGCCGCCGAGATTCTGATGCGCGTCGACCCCGAGAACGGCGCACGGATTATCGCTGCGGTCGAGCCTCGTCAGGCGGCCCTTTTGACCGCCGAAATGGGCGCGCGCAGCGTCCGCAACCCCTAAGGAGTAATTTGTATGTTCGGGATCGTCGGCATGGTGGTGACCACGGTGATGGTATTCGGGGGATATTTGCTTGCAGGGGGCAAGATGCATGTGATCCTGCATTCGCTACCCTATGAGATGATGATGATCATGGGTGCGGCTGTCGGCGCTTATCTTCTTTCCAATGACAGCCACACGTTGAAAACGACGATTGGCGGGCTTGTGCGGGCCTTCAAGGGGCCGAAATGGACGGCACAGGATCATCAGGACGTGCTGTGCCTGATGTTTCAACTGCTGCGCGTTGCGCGTGACAATCCGGTCGGACTCGAGGCGCATATCGAAAGCCCGGACAGTTCCGAGATTTTCACCGCCTATCCGCGGCTGCTGGCGGATCGGAATATCGTTTCGCTGATTGCGGATACGCTGCGATCGGCAAGCCTGAACTACGATGATCCCTATCAGGTCGAAGAGATGCTTACGCGGCGTATCGCGAGTATGAGCGAAGACGAGATGCATGTTCCCCACGCGCTCCAGAATATGGCGGATGCCTTGCCTGCCCTGGGGATCGTCGCCGCGGTGCTGGGCGTCATCAAGACCATGAGCTCGATTGATCAGCCGCCGGCGGTGTTGGGCAAGCTGATCGGTGGCGCACTGGTCGGGACATTTCTCGGGGTGTTTCTGTCCTATGGCTTCGTGGCACCGCTGGCGCAGCGCCTCGGAGCGGTCATCAAGCAGGATCTCATGTTCTACGATGTTGTCAAATCGGTGCTTGTCGCCGGATTGCACCAACATGCGACAAATCTTTGCGTGGAAGTCGGAAGGCAAGCCGTGCCCGAACATGTAAGGCCGAGTTTCGACGGACTCGAAACTGCGCTGCGCGAATTGAAAAAGGCTGCATGATGATCGTATCGGCGCTTTTGACCGTTGTACTTGCGACATCGGATGCAGAACCTCCTGTAACAACCGGATTGGACGCATTTACCCGGGATGCCTCTGCCAGATTGCTGGAGGGGCGGGGTCTTCCGGCCGATTACCGGCGCCAGCTTCTGACGATGCCGCCGACGGATCGTTTACAGGCAATCATTTTTCTGCGCCGCTCGGGCCTTCTTTCCGGTGACATCTGGCTTCTGGAAGACGTTCTCCGCCCGCCCGGAATATCCGACCCGAATGAGAGTGCCGAATGAAACAGGTCGGTGGAGTATCCTCACGTTCTTCTTTTCTGCCGGATGCGCAGCTCCTGATCACCGGCGGTCTGGTGCTGATTGTCATTTCACTGGTCATTCCACTGCCTCCGGGACTGTTGGATTTCGGGATCGCCCTGTCGATCGCGACGGCGACACTGGTGCTTGTCATGGCATCTCTGGTTGACAAGCCAGCGGATTTTCAGGCTTTCCCGGTGCTGCTTCTGGTGTCTCTGGTGATCCGGCTTTCGTTGAACGTGTCGTCGACGCGGTTGATCCTGACCCAGGGCCATACCGGCAAAAGCGCCGCAGGTCAGGTTATCAGCGGTTTTGCTGATTTCGTGGCCGGTGGCTCGCTGCTGGTCGGGCTGACGATCTTCGCGGTTATCTCGGTGGTCAACTTCATGGTCATCACCAAGGGATCGGGCCGTATGGCCGAAGTTGCGGCCCGGTTCGCGCTTGATTCCATGCCGGGCAAGCAGCTTGCGATTGACGGCGACCTGAATGCCGGAGCTATCGATCACGAAGAGGCGAAACAGCGCCGCATTCGTGAACAGCATGAGATCAGCTTTTTCGGTTCTCTCGACGGCGCATCGAAATTCGTCAAAGGCGATGCGATTGCGGGGATCGTGATCACCCTGATCAATCTGCTGATCGGGCTAAGTGTCGGTGTCGCCGTTCATGGCATGGCCCTTGGCGATGCGTTGTCCACCTATTCGCACCTGACCATCGGCGACGGGCTGGTAAGCCAGATCCCGGCCCTGATCACGTCGATGGCCGCCGCCCTGCTGCTTTCGCGTGGCGGAACCACTGACACGACTGCGCAACTGGTTTCGCAGCAGATATTATCCGGCTGGATGCCTGTCGCGATTGTTGCGGGTGCCATGGCACTTCTGTCCTTTGTGCCGGGAATGCCGCGTGGATTGTTCCTTGCCATGGCGCTTGCAATGGCCATTGGCGCATGGCTGCTTGCCCGTCGCGGGCTTCGGATCGAAGAACCGATATCCGGACTGGATGACGAACAGCCGGTTGAGCGCCCTGCAGAACGGATCGGCGACGTGCTGGACACCGATGAGATTACAGTTGAAATCGGCGGTGATCTGGTACCCGCAGCGCTGGATCAGGCGCATGGCCTGGGAGGCAGGATCACGAATCTGCGCATTTTCGCTGCGCGCAGTTTTGGCGTTATTCTGCCAGATGTCCGGATCACCGATGCGGATGAGCTTCATGCGACGGATTATCAGATCCGCATTCAGGGTGTCGTAAGAGGGCGCGGCAGTTTACGCATAGATGAGGTTCTGGCTCTGGGGCCGGATGATATGCTTGAGGAGTTGGGCGGGATTGCGGTGAAGGAACCGGTCTATTCCAGCCCCGCCCGCTGGATTTCCAAAGACATGCGGGACGATGCCGCGACGAAGGGGCTGACAGTGGTTACCCCGATGGAAGTTCTGTCCACCCATCTGATGGAAGCCGTTAAGACCAATTTACCCTCATTGCTGACCCTGACGGCGCTGCAGCGGCAGATCGAGGAACTGAAATCCATTTCCGATCCCTCGCGGGCAGAGCGTTACAAGCGATATTTCGAAAGCATGGTTCCCGAAAAGGTAACTCCTGAGACGCTTCTGGCGGTTCTTCGTGCATTACTTGAAGAAGGAATTTCGATCCGGAACCTGCCTATCATTATCGATGCGATTTGCGAATTCCGGGCGATCGAGTCGGTCGAGACCGTTTATGAATTGGTGCGTAAGCGGTTGCGTGGGCAGATCACACAGCAATCTTCCGATGATTCCGGTCGGATCGAGGCGCTGCAATTGCATCCGGCATGGGAGGCGGAATTCGTACGCTCGGACACCGAAACGGGCAGGGCAGGCGGAACCGTCATCACCCCATCCCTTTCAGGTCGGTTGGTGAAAGCGATGCATCAGGCGCTTGGCGGCATGCAATCGTCACGGGCTGTCCTCATCATTCCGGATCACAGGCGCAGGATGGTTCGCGCGGTTCTGACGTCGAGCGGGGTCAGGGTGCCCGTGATCGGGATGGAGGAAATCGACAGTTCGGCCGAATTGTGCCTGTTGGGTACGGTTGAGGCGGCGTGATGTGGCAGCAAGCGGTGGAATTGCTGCCCGGGTTCAGCTGGACGATGGTACTTGTCTATGCGCGGGTTCAGGCCTGCCTGCTGATTTTGCCGGGTTTCGGAGAGCAGGTGATCCCCGCACGCGTCAAGGTGGGGCTGGCGATGGTAATCGTGCCGCTGCTGACTTCGGGGCTTCCGGTTGCCGGAATACCCCGGGCACCCGTGGAAATTCTGGGACAGATTGCTGTCGAAATGGTGATCGGTCTGGCAAGCGGGGGCCTGCTTCGGATTCTTGCAATTGCCATCGATATCGCGGCGACGGCGATTGCCACCGCTTCCTCATTATCGCAGCTTGTCGGTATTTCGCTCGATGCCGCTCCGCATCCGCTGGGCAACCTGCTGCATCTGGGTGGAATGGCGGTTCTGCTGGCGTTGGGATTGCCGGTCATGGTTCTGCAATTCATGGCCGACGGACTGTCGATATGGCCGCCGGGCGGCTGGCCGGATTTGCGCGATCTGGCCTATGAGGCGATACCGACGGTTGCGCGGGCATTCGGCCTTGCCATGTTGCTGGCTGCTCCGTTCACCCTTGGGGGTTTTCTCTTTCAGGCCCTGTCCGGGGTGATCAATCGCGTAATGCCATCCTTGCCGGTGATCTTCATCGGCTCCCCATTGTCGGTATTTCTGGCGATTGCGGGGGCGGCGATGATGGCGCCGCTGCTTATCGAGATCTGGGCGAATGCGGTGCTTGACTTCACCTTGTCGCCATTATGAGTGAGGAGAAGGACGAAAAACCGTTCGAACCATCCGAACGGAAATTACAAAAGGCCCGTAAAGATGGCGATGTTCCACGCTCGACCGAAGTCAATGTGCTGGGCATGTATCTGGGGGCCTGGCTGGTTTTGACAATCGGTGCAGGCGTCGCAACCCGTGAATGGCTGGCCTCGGCAAGCCGGGCATTGGGTAGCGACGCCTGGCTTGGCGGATCGGTCGTTGCCATTGCCATGCCGGTCGGCGGTTTTGCCGCCGTGGCCGTGATCGGTCTGATGATGGTGCCGTTTGCGACGATCTTCATCGCACTCCTCGCGCAACGCGGTTTGGTCTTTTCAGTCAAGAAGATCGCGTTCGATCCCAAACGTCTGAACCCGATCAGGAATGCCGGGCAGAAATTCGGCCCCGCCGGATTGGTGACTTTCGGGATCTCGGTCCTCAAGGCGGCATTTGTTTGTCTTGGCGGATGGTATCTGTTTTCGTCGCTTCTGAACCATCTTGCCGCGACCATGTCGGGAGCCGGCAACCAATGGATTCCGGGGCTGCGGAAACTGTTGCAGGATGTCGTGACGATGGCTGTCGCGATCTCGGCGTTGTTCGCGGTCATCGACCTGCTTTGGAAGCGCCATGAATATCTGAAGCGTCATCGGATGACCCGCAAGGAACTTGATGACGAGAACAAGGATACCGAAGGTGATCCGCATATCAAGGCGGCGCGTCGTCAGAAAGCCATTGATCTTGCGATGAAACAGATGCTTTCGGATGTCGCGCGCGCGGATGTGGTCATCGTCAATCCCACGCATTACGCGGTTGCGCTTGAATGGAAACGGGGAAGCGGGCGTGCGCCGGTTTGCCTTGCCAAGGGCACCGACGATCTCGCGGCCCGGATCCGTGACAAGGCGCGCGCGCATGACGTGCCAATCCATTCCGATCCGCCATGCGCGCGGGCGCTGCACGCCACTGTCGGTATCGGAGAGGAAATACGAAGAGAGCATTTCGCCGCTGTGGCGATCGCCATCCGTTTTGCCGAGAAGATGCGGCAGAAAGCGCGGGCGGGATGGTGAACAGAAGCAGTGATCTGACCCGGCTTGAACGGATCGCAAGGCTGAAGGCCGAACGTGAACTTGGAAAATTCGCAGCGATCAACGCGCATATGGCCGCTGCCCGGCAGCGCGTTTCGGCGATGCGGCAGACGCTTGAACAAAGCTATCGCAACCGGGCGCCGCTTTCTTTGCCCATTGCCCGGATCGAGACCGCGCAAGCCGGCCGTGTCGCCCGGGAATTATGGATGGCAGAACAGGATGCCGAACGTCTGAAACCGGGCTTCGAGCGGATTCGCCATGCCGCGATGCAGGAATTCGGCCGGGCAGAAGTCCTTAAGGAACTGGCGCGTCAAGAAACCCGCGCCAAGAAGACCCAGAGCCTGTAGCACCTGCCCGCATTCTCCTTCTTTCCTCCTCCCCTTCTTCTTTGTTCAAATACCTCGGGGGTGCGCGGGGCGCCCCCCCCCCCCCCCCCCCCCCCCCCATCGCGGGACGCAAGTAACCGGCATTGTCGCTTCAACGCGACACTCTCTCTCTTCAGGATCGCCTTATCATGACCGGAACTCAATCCGGCTGTGAAGCGACCTCAGACCCAGGGGCGGGCTTGCGTCATTTGCGACTCGTAGCTGTCAATCGCTCCGGCCTTTTCCATCGTCAGGCCGATATCGTCCAGCCCGTTCAGAAGGCAATGCTTGCGGAACGGATCGATGTCGAAACGGAATTCTTGCCCGTCTGAGCTGCTGACGGTCTGGTTTTCCAGATCGACGGTCATCCGGGCATTCGCGCCTTTGCGGGCATCATCCATCAGGGCATCCACCGCCTCTTGCGGTAGGGTGATTGGAAGAATACCGTTCTTGAAGCAATTGTTGAAGAAGATATCGGCAAAGCTGGTCGAGATGACGCAGCGAATCCCGAAATCCAGCAGCGCCCATGGCGCATGTTCCCGCGACGATCCGCAGCCGAAATTATCGCCTGCCACAAGAATTTGCGCATCGCGGTAAGCAGGTTGATTCAGGACGAAATCCGGCAATTCCTTGCCGTCTCGGTCATAGCGCATCTCGTCGAACAGGTTGACGCCCAGCCCTGTGCGCTTGATGGTTTTCAGGAATTGCTTGGGGATGATCATATCGGTGTCGATATTGACCAGCGGCATGGGGGCCGCGATCCCGGTCAGTGTGGTGAATTTATCCATGTCTCGGTTCCTCAGGCGTTTTCGGCCGCAAATTCGCGCACATCCACCAGATGTCCGGCAACTCCGGCTGCTGCTGCCATGGTGGGTGACATCAGATGGGTCCGGCCCTTGTAGCCCTGACGCCCCTCGAAATTACGGTTCGAGGTGGCGGCACAGCGCTCTTCCGGCGCCAATTGGTCCGGGTTCATGCCCAGGCACATCGAGCATCCGGCCAGCCGCCATTCGAATCCGGCATCGATGAAGATCTGATCCAGCCCTTCCTCTTCTGCCTGCGCCCGCACCAGCCCCGAACCGGGAACCACCATGCCGCGTACATTCGCGGCAAGTTTGCGCCCGCGCAGCACGTCGGCGGCAGCGCGCAGATCCTCGATCCGGCCATTGGTGCAAGAGCCGATGAAGACCGCATCAATCGCGATATCGGTCAGTTTCGTACCAGGCTTCAGCCCCATATATTCCAGCGAACGCCGTGCGGCATCGACCTTGCCGGCCTGGAAATCTTCGGGGGCGGGAACGGTCGCGGTGATCGGCAGCGCATCCTCGGGCGAGGTGCCCCATGTGACCGTCGGCGCAATATCCTCGCCCCGCAGGGTCACGATCTTGTCGAAATGCGCGCCATCGTCGGAATGCAGCGTCTTCCACCATGCCAGAGCAGCCTCCCACTGCGCGCCCTTCGGCGCGTGGGGGCGGCCTTTGACATATTCGAACGTGGTTTCGTCCGGCGCGATCAGTCCTGCGCGCGCGCCGCCTTCTATCGCCATGTTGCAGATCGTCATCCGGCCCTCCATCGACAGATTGCGGATCACTTCCCCGCAATATTCGATGACATGGCCGGTGCCGCCCGCTGTGCCCGTCTCGGCGATGATGGCCAGAACCACGTCCTTGGCGGTGACGCCGGGGGCAAGGCGGCCGGTGATCTCGACCTTCATGTTCTTCGATTTCGACTGGATCAGGGTTTGCGTCGCCAGGACATGCTCGACCTCGGAGGTGCCGATGCCATGGGCAAGCGCGCCGAATGCGCCATGCGTCGCGGTATGGCTGTCACCGCAGACAACGGTCATGCCGGGCAGGGTCCAGCCCTGTTCCGGGCCGACGATATGGACGATGCCCTGCCGGATATCGTTGACCGGATAATATTCAACGCCGAAATCGCGGGCGTTTTTGTCAAGCGCATCGACCTGAATCCGCGATTCCTCGTTCTCGATCCCGTCCTGACGGTCCAGCGTGGTGGGTACATTATGATCGGGGACGGCAATGGTGCGCTCGGGCGCGTGTACCTTGCGGCCGGTCATGCGCAGACCTTCGAATGCCTGCGGGCTGGTGACTTCGTGGACCAGATGACGGTCGATATAAAGCAGGCAGGTGCCGCTTTCGGAACGATCGACGACATGGGCGTCCCAGATCTTGTCATACAGGGTACGCGGGGTGATTTCGGGATTCGTCATGGCTCGTGGCTTTCGGCTGTGAGATTAAGTGCATGATGGCAAGAATCGGCAGGATGCCGCAAGCCGTCAGCCGCGGGCCGTCACGCAGCGCGTTTCGCCGTAAAACCGTGATGGAAGACGGGCACGGTCATGGATGTCGAAATAGATGAATCCGGTCATGGATCATATTCTACGCATGATTTTCGTAACCTGCAATATTGGTTGCGCAGGCTGGCATTGCAAGCCATGTCATTTTTCCGGAATGCCAATTTTACGTCTGTGGATTGAGATGAGACGAAAAGATGCTATCTTTAGTATAACCCCTGCGCCGGGGGCGATCGGCGCGTTGACCGGAGGATATGACCCTGTCAGAACACGTCTCGCCGGCTGATAGGCCGGCTGCGACCGCCGCGGGAGATCAGCTGAGCAGTGAGCAGCTGTTGTCCCGCATCTTGTCCTCGCTTGAAGACGACAAGGCCGAGGATATCGTTACGATCGACCTGCGCGGCCGATCGGCCATGGCGGATCACATGGTGATCGCATCGGGCCGCAGTGCACGTCAGGTTGGTGCCATCGCCGAAAAGCTGGCCGACCGCTTCAAGCAGGCAACTGGTCGCAGCGCGCGGATCGAAGGCAAGGACACCGGTGATTGGGTGCTGATCGACACCGACGACGTCATCGTCCATGTATTCCGCCCCGAAGTTCGCGATTTCTATCAGCTCGAGAAGATGTGGATGCCCGCCGATGCACTTGCCCGGGTGCGAGAGGCCGGCCCGCAGCCTCAGTAAGACATGCGGATCGACATCGCTGCCGTCGGGCGGCTTCGCAAGGGGCCGGAGGCGGCGATGGTCGCGGATTATCTTGACCGTTTCGCCAAAACCGGGCGAGGGCTGGGCCTGCCCTCGGTCAGGCTTATCGAGGTAGAGGACAAGCGTGGCGGCGGTATGGCGGCGGAAGCCGGGCTTTTGACCCGCGCAATTCCCGCAGGTTCCGCCATGATTGCATTGGACGAGCGGGGGGATCAGCCAACATCGCCCGATTTCGCCGCACGTATCGCGACATTTCGCGATCAGGCCCGGGATTTGTGCTTTGTGATCGGCGGCGCGGACGGGATCGATCCGTCACTGCGATCCCGCGCGGAATGGCAGATCAGTTTCGGCAAGATGGTCTGGCCGCATATGCTGGTGCGGGTCATGCTGGCCGAGCAGCTTTACAGGGCCACCACCATCCTTGCCGGGACACCTTATCACCGGAATTGAGGCCGGGGGCGGGGGCTCGTCCGTTGCCAACAGGTCTCTTGAACCGGTGGCGTAGCTGCCGGCGATGCCCTCGGAATATTTTTGGATGAAGAAGGCAGGCGGACTTACTGTCTTTCGCCTTTGAAACGCTCTGCCCATTCTTCGCGCTGGTCATCGGTGATCTTGGCGAACAGCATCTCGGGCCCCGTGAAGGCATGACCAGGAGGCAGTGCGGCCAGAGCCTTTTGCAGATCGCCGGGCCAGTCGGCGTTGTTGGTCTGCATCGCTTCCAGCATCGTTTTCGAGGCGAAGGGAATGAAAGGGGCAGACAGGACGGCATAGAGACGGATCAGGTTCAGACCCAGCCGTACCTGCATCGCCGCCTTTTCAGGATCGGCCTTGAAAGTGGCCCAGGGCGCCGCAGCTTGCAGATATTCGTTACCCAGCACCCAGATCGCACGCAATTCCGAAGCCGAGCGGCGCACCTCCATCCGGTTCATGCTGGCTTCATAGGCCCGGACACGGGTGATCAATGCGTCGATCAGCCGGTGTTCATCGGGACCGAACGTGCCGCCTTCGGGTACCGCTTCGCCGAACTTCGAGCGGCAGAACTTGGTAATCCGGCTGACGAAATTGCCCAGCACATCGGCCAGATCCTTGTTCACGGATTGCTGGAAATTTTCCCATGTGAATTCGCTGTCGCCGGATTCGGGAGCATGGGACAGAAGCCACCAGCGCCAGTAATCGGCAGGCAGGATTTCAAGTGCATGGTCCATGAAGACGCCACGCCCCTGAGAGGTACTGAACTGTCCGCCGTCATAGGTCAGGTAGTTGAAGGACTTGATGTAATCGACCATCTTCCACGGCTCGCCCGAACCGATCAGCGTAACCGGGAAGCTGAGCGTATGGAAAGGGACGTTATCCTTGCCCATGAATTGCGTATAGGTGACATCATCCGCGCCTTCATCGGTGCGCCACCAGCCGCGCCAATCGGCTTCGGCTTTGCCGTTCGCGTCGGCCCATTCGGCGGTTGCGGCGATATATTCGATGGGGGCGTCAAACCAGACATAGAAGACTTTGCCCTCCATTCCCGGCCATTCCTGATCTCCGCGTTTGACCGGCACGCCCCAGTTCAGGTCGCGCGTAATGCCGCGATCCTGCAAGCCGTCTCCGTCATTCAGCCACTTCTTTGCGATCGAAGTGGTCAGGATCGGCCAGTCGGTCTTTGAATCGATCCATGCCGCGATATCATCTTTCAGTGCGGATTGCCGCAGATAGAGATGTCGGGTTTCGCGCACTTCCAGATTGGTGCTGCCGCTGATGGCAGAGCGCGGGTCGATCAGGTCGGTGGGATCAAGCTGCTTGGTGCAGTTTTCGCATTGATCGCCGCGCGCCTTGTCGTAACCGCAATTCGGACAGGTGCCCTCGATATAGCGGTCGGGCAGGAAGCGGCCATCATCAATGGAATAGACCTGTTTCTCGCTGACTTCGCGGATATATCCGCGATCCGCCAGCTTTCCTGCGAAATGCTGGGTCAGCACGCGGTTGCGGTCGCTGGAAGAGCGTCCGTAATGATCGAAAGACAGACCGAAGCCCCGCGCGAGTGCGGATTGTTCGCCATGCATCCGGGCACAGTAATCGGCCACGGGCTCGCCGGTCTTGGCGGCGGCAAGCTCGGCCGGGGTGCCATGCTCATCGGTGGCGCAGATGAACATCACCTCATGCCCGCGCCCCCGCAGGTAACGGGCATAAAGATCGGCGGGCAGTTGCGAGCCGACGAGATTTCCCAGATGTTTGATGCCGTTGATATAGGGCAGGGCAGAAGTAATCAGATGGCGGGCCATATTCGCGTCCTTTGTATCGGCGCTTATCTAGCCGCGATGCCGGGCGAATGAAAGTGGCGATCGGGCTCAGGACCGGCCGGGGCTGCCGGAGACGCGAACGATGGTCCCCTGGGCCACCGCGCAGAGCGTTTCACGATCATCATCCACAGACCAGATCCGGCATTGGCAGATGGCCTGCTTTCCGGAGACCGAGACCGCTTCGGCCTGGGCCCGTAATCGCGCGCCCTTTGCCGGGCGGGCGTAATTGATCTTGAATTCAGAGGTCAGGGCGTCGTCGTTCAGTGCCATGCCTCCGGCGAAAGTCAATGAATTGTCGGCCAGATAGGAAATCACGCCGCCATGCGCAAAACCATGCTGCTGCTGTAATTCCCTGCGCAGGGGCAACTCCATGGTCACGCCGCTTTCGGACGCCTTGATGAGTGCAGCCCCAAGCAGTTGCGTAAAGGGTTGGCTCGCGAAGATCCGGCGAGCCAGTTCGGGCATCGAAGTTCGATCCATGGCGCGTCCCCTGAATGAGCTTTGGGCATATGATGAGTGTGGCGAGCCAGCCCGTTCTTTTTGCGGGCAATCCCGGCTTCCTGCAACAGGAACGTTGGGGAAGGTTCGTAAACGCCTTTGCCCGGACAACCCTCAGCACCCATCCCCAGGACGGGATGAATGCTGCGGGTTGCAAGGACTCAGCGGTAATAGGCGACCGGGGTGCCCGCCAGCACGCTCATGTTCAAAAGGCCGCGCGTGGTGATCGACGAGGTGACGATATGGGCGCGGTTGCCCATGCCCATGAGGATCGGCCCGACCTCCAGCCCGTTCGCGCACATCTTCAATGCATTGCGTACACCGGATGCGGTGTCTGTGCCCGGGAAAACCAGAACATTCGCCTTGCCTTCCAGCTTCGAGCCCGGAAAAATCCGTTCCCGCAATTCGGGATTGATCGCCGCATCGACCTGCATTTCGCCATCATACATGAAATCAGGCTTCTGCGCATCGAGAAGCGCGATCGCATCACGCATCTTGCGGCCGGTATAGGAATCCATATTGCCGAATTGCGAATGAGCGCACAAAGCGATTCGCGGAGTAAGACCAAAGCGGCGGACATGGCGGGCGGCGCCGATGACGGTATCGGCGACCTGCTGAGGCGTAGGATCGTTATGGCATTGCGTATCGGTGATGAAGAGCGGGCCATCCTCGAGAATGATCATCGACAATGCGCCAATTGGCCGCAGCCCGTCACGGGCCAGGACATTCTGGATGTATTGCAGATGCCACTTATATTGCCCGAAGGTGCCGCAGATCATGCTGTCGGCCTCTTGCCGGTGCACCATGACCGCGCCGATGGCTGTCGTATTGGTGCGCATGATCGCACGGGCGATATCCGGACTGACGCCGCGCCGCGCCATGAGTTGATGATAGGTTTCCCAGTAATCACGGTAACGGGGATCGTTTTCGGGATTCACGATCTCGAAATCCCGTTCGGGCCGGATCGGCAGCCCCGCGCGTTCCGCCCGCATCGTGATGACCTCGGGTCGTCCGATCAGGATCGGCGCATCGGTGGTTTCCTCCAGCATCGCGTTGGCGGCGCGCAGCACCCGTTCATCCTCGCCCTCGGCGAAGACGATGCGCCGCGTCGCGGTTGCAGCTGCTTCGAAGACCGGACGCATGATCATGGCCGAACGGAAGACCGAGCCGTCCAGCTTGCGCTTATAGGCTTCCAGATCCTCGATCGGGCGGGTGGCGACGCCGGTATCCATCGCCGCCTTCGCCACCGCCGAGGAAACGACGCCGACCAACCGCGGATCGAAAGGTTTCGGGATCAGGTATTCGGGGCCGAAGCTCAGGGTTTCGCCATGATAGGCGGCTGCGGCTTCGGCTGCCGTGGTGGTGCGGGCAAGCGCGGCGATGCCTTCGACACAGGCGATCTGCATCTCGTCATTGATCGTGGTCGCACCTACATCCAGCGCCCCCCGGAAAATAAAGGGGAAGCACAGAACGTTATTGACCTGATTGGGAAAATCGCTGCGTCCGGTGGCGATGATCGCATCGGGCGCAACCTTCCGGGCCTCGTCCGGCAGAATTTCCGGGATGGGATTGGCCAGCGCAAAGATGATCGGCGCCTTGCACATTTTCGCCACCATCTCCGGTTTCAGCACGCCGGGCCCGGAAAGGCCAAGGAACAAATCCGCGCCTTCGATCACCTCGTCCAGTTCCCGCTTGTCCGAGTTCTGGGCGAATGCCTGTTTCTGCGGGTTCATGTCTTCGGTCCGGCCGTCGTAAACCAGCCCGTTGATATCACAAAGCCAGACATTCTCGCGCTTGACGCCAAGTTTCAGCAGCATGTTGAGACAGGCGATTCCCGCCGCACCGCCGCCGGTCGAGACGACTTTGATATCCTCGAACCTCTTGCCGGCCACGCGCAGCGCATTATGCGCCGCAGCACCCACGACGATGGCGGTGCCGTGCTGGTCGTCGTGGAAAACCGGGATGTTCATCCGCTCGCGGCAGATTCTCTCGACGATGAAGCAATCGGGGGCCTTGATATCTTCAAGATTGATCGCTCCGAATGTGGGTTCCAGCGAACAGACGATATCGGCCAGTTTTTCGGGATCCGATTGATCTATCTCGATGTCGAAACAGTCGATATTGGCGAATTTCTTGAAAAGGACCGCCTTGCCCTCCATTACCGGTTTGGCGGCCGCCGCGCCGATATTGCCCAGCCCCAGAACCGCCGTGCCGTTCGAGACGACCGCGACCAGATTCCCGCGCGAGGTATAGCGGCTGGAATTGGCTGAATCTGCCTGGATTTCAATGCAGGCTTCGGCGACACCGGGGGAATAGGCGCGCGACAGGTCGCGACCATTGGCCAGCGGCTTGGTTGCCCGGATTTCCAGCTTACCCGGTCTTGGGAATTCGTGATAATCAAGTGCGGCTTGCCGGGCGTTATCCTGCCTGCGATCTTCCATATTTGCCCCTCCGGTTCTCATATTAGTTCACCGTTAAACCATTTCTGCGGCGGGGAACAGGAGGGTTCAGCTTGCGTTATGTGCTGATGGGCGCAAAACTCGTAAAAATTTTGACAGCAAAGGAGCAGCAAGCCATGTCATTACTGGATGCCGCACGAGAAGTGCGCGAGGCGGCATATGCTCCTTATTCCCGGTTCAAGGTTGGCGCCGCGATTCGCAGCGCCTCGGGTGAGGTCTATCGCGGCTGCAATGTGGAAAACGTTGCCTATCCCGAAGGCACCTGCGCCGAGGCCGGCGCAATTGCGGCGATGGTCGCCGCCGGAGAGACCGAACTGATCGAGGTTGCGGTGATCGCCGACAGCCCGTCCCCCGTGCCGCCTTGCGGGGGATGCCGCCAGAAACTGGCCGAGTTCGGACATGCCAATACGCCGGTTTTGCTGGCGACGGTGTCGGGTGCAACGCTTTCGACGACGATCGGGGAATTGCTGCCCGGGCGCTTCGATGCCGCCCATATGGGCAACGCCACATGACCGATCCGCGCAGTGTCATTGCCGCTTTGCGCGATGGGCGGGGCCTTGATGGCTCGGGCGCGGCTCTGATTGCGCAGGGATTGGCGGACGGTTCGGTAACGGACGCGCAGGCAGGGGCATTTGCCATGGCCGTGCTGACGCGCGGGGCGGGCGAAAAGGGACGGGTAGCCCTGACCCGGGCGATGCGCGATTCGGGCCATGTCATGAACTGGGACTTGCCGGGGCCGGTCGCGGACAAGCATTCGACCGGCGGTGTCGGAGATGCCGTCAGCCTGATCCTTGCGCCGCTTCTGGCGGCGAGCGGGGTATTCGTTCCGATGATCTCGGGGCGCGGGCTGGGCCATACGGGTGGCACGCTGGACAAGCTGGAATCGATTCCCGGATATATTTGCGATCAATCCGAAGAACAGTTTCGCCAGATCGTAGCGAATTGCGGCTGCGCCATCGTGGCGGCAACTACGGATTTCGCCCCTGCCGACCGTCGGCTTTACGCGATCCGTGACGAATCAGGTACGGTCGAATCCATCGATCTGATCACAGCGTCAATTCTGTCCAAGAAGCTTGCCGCGGGTTTGGATGCGCTGGTGCTGGACGTCAAGGCGGGCTCGGGCGCTTTCATGCCCAGGCCCGAGGCGTCGGAACGGCTGGCCCAGGCGCTTGTGCAGACGGCGAACGGGGCAGGGTGCCGGACTTCGGCCCTGATCACCGATATGGATCAGCCTTTGGCGCGCAGCGCCGGAAACGCGCTCGAGGTGACCGAGGCGATCCGGGTGCTGCGCGGTGAAAAGGGTGCATTGCGCGATCTGTCCCTTGCGCTGTCGGCGGAATGCCTGCGTTTGTCCGGGCAAGATGCAAATCGGCTGGAACAACTGCTGGACAGTGGCGCTGCCGCCGAGGCTTTCGGTCGCATGATTGCCGCGCAGGGCGGCCCTGCCGATCTGCTTGACCGATCCGATGCCTATTTGGTCGCTGCCCCGGTCATCCGTCCGGTTTTGGCGGGTGCCGGAGCGGTTTCGGCGATTGACGTCACGGCGCTGGGTCATGCCGTTGTCGCCCTTGGCGGCGGGCGCGTCCGGGCGGGGGAAAGGATCGATCACCGGGTCGGCTTGTCTGCCCTTGCGAAGCTGGGCGATGCGGTTGGCCCCGACGCGCCCATTGCCATGGTTCATGCCGCCGATGACACCGCCGCTGATATTGCCGTCGCCGCAGTTCAATCGGCCTATCGAATCGGAGAACCCACGCCGTCCGGACCTTTGATCCGCGACAGGATCGGTGGCGATGATTAGGGCAATGTGCAGGGCAATCGTTCAGCCGGCATCCGCTGCGGCTGCGCGTGAGGGCGGGGTGACCCGCTTCGACCCGATGCGAAAAACCTTGTTACATGGATGTATCGATGCCGGATAAACGCGCATTTCTGATCGTCATGGATTCCGTCGGCATCGGCGGCGCACCTGACGCCGACCGTTTCTTTAATGACGGCAGGCCGGATACCGGCGCGAATACCCTTGGTCATATCGCGCAGGCGCAGCCCTTGCAGATGCCTAATCTGGATCGGCTGGGACTGGGCGCCGCCATCCGACTGGCTTCGGGGCTGGAGGCACCGGGACTGGGTGCCGCCCCTCAGGGGCTTTGGGGCGCCGCGACCGAGATGTCCAAGGGCAAGGATACCCCCTCGGGGCATTGGGAAATCGCGGGCGTGCCGGTTCCGTGGGAATGGCACTATTTCCCCAAGACGATCCCGGCCTTTCCGCCAGAAGTTACCGCGCGTCTTTGCGAGCTGGCCGGGACCGAGGGGATATTGGCGAATTGTCACGCCTCCGGCACGCAGGTGATCGAGGAATACGGCGAAGCGCATATCCGTACCGGCTGGCCGATCTGCTACACCTCGGTCGACAGCGTGCTGCAGATCGCCGCGCATGAAAAGCATTTCGGCCTCGACCGTCTGCTTGCGCTCTGCCAGAGCATCGCGCCGATGCTGCATGACATGCGGCTGGGCAGAGTAATCGCACGGCCCTTTATCGGCGAGCGTCCCGGCGGGTTCAAACGGACCCCTAACCGGCGCGATTTCGCTATTGCTCCTCCGTCGGATACCATTCTGGACATCGCGGCAAAGGCGGGCCGCGTCACCCATGCCATCGGAAAGATCGGTGATATCTTCAGTCATCGCGGCATCACCCATCTGCACAAGGGAAAATCTGATGCCGATCTCGCCGATCATCTCATCACGCTGGGACAAGAGGCTGAATCCGGCAGCCTGACCTTTGCCAATTTCGTCGAGTTCGATATGAATTTCGGCCATCGCCGCGATATTCCCGGCTATGCGGCACAGCTTGAATGGTTCGATCGGGTGGCGGGCCGCCTGATCGAATGCCTGCGGCCCGGCGATCTTGCCATTTTCACCGCCGATCACGGCAATGACCCCAGTTGGTCCGGTACCGATCACACGCGCGAACGGGTTCCGGTTCTGGGCGCGGGACTGGGGGCTAAGGCAATCGGACAGGTGGGATTTTCGGATATCGGCGCTTCTGTCATGGCGCATCTGGGCCTGCCTGCGCCGCAAACTGGAAGGTCCTTCCTGTGAAGAAGATCGAACTTCACCTGCATCTCGAAGGGGCCGCGCCCGCATCCTTCATCCGCGGTCTTGCCGCCGAGAAACATATCGATCTGTCGGGGGCATTCGATGCCCACGGGCATTATGCCTATCGCGATTTCGCCGAATTCCTGCGCGTCTATGAAGCCGCCATCAGCGTCCTGCAAACCCCGCAGGATTTCGCCCGGCTTCTGGCCGAAGTGCTGGAGCGTTCCGCCGAGCAGGGCGTTATCTATACCGAGCTTTTTGTTTCGCCCGAATTCTGCGGCGGCGCGGATTTATCCGCATGGCGCGATTATCTTGCCGCCATGTCCGAGGTGGCGGCAAGGATGCGTCTTAAGGGCATCGACAGCCGCGGCATCGTCACCGCGATTCGTCACTTTGGTCCTGACCGTGCCCGCAAATCCGCCATTTGCGCCGCCGAAACGGCGGACGGATGGATCACCGGTTTCGGCATGGGCGGCGCGGAAACCGTCGGCCGCGCGACCGATTACGCATGGAGCTTTGACTGCGCGCGCGAAGCCGGACTGGGTTTGACCTGTCACGCAGGGGAATGGGGCGGGCCGGACAGTATCCGCGACGCATTGGATCTTGGCGTCTCGCGCATTGGTCACGGCGTGCGCGCCATCGACGATCCGGCGCTGGTTCGCGATCTCGCGGCGCGTGAAACGGTGCTGGAGGTTTGCCCCGGCTCGAATATCGCGCTTGGCCTTTGGCCGGACTGGGCCGCCCATCCCATTGCCCGGCTGCTGGATGCGGGGATGAAACTGACCATCTCGACCGACGATCCGCCATTTTTCCACACCACCATGCGCCATGAATATGCGCGCCTCGCCGATGCATTCGGTTGGGGCGAACAGGAATTCACGCAAATGAATCAATGGGCCATTGACGCCGCCTTCTGCGACGAGGAAACACGTGCGCGGCTGAGAAAGGAGTTCACGTGAACAAGCAGCATCTGACGATCATCAATCATCCGCTGGTCCAGCACAAGCTGACGATCATGCGCAAGAAGGACGTCTCGACCGCGGGGTTCCGCAGGCTCTTGCGTGAAATCAGCCTGCTTCTGGCCTATGAGGTCACGCGAGAGTTGGAACTGACAACCACCACGATCGAGACGCCGATCTGCGAGATGCAGGCCCCTACGCTTGAGGGCAAGAAACTTGCACTGATCTCGATCCTGCGGGCCGGGAACGGATTGCTTGACGGGATCCTTGAATTGATCCCCGGTGCGCGGGTGGGGTTCGTCGGGCTGTATCGCGATCCCGAGACGCTGCAGCCGGTGGAATATTACTGCAAGGTGCCGAATGCGCTTGATGCCCGCATGACCATTGTGGTCGATCCCATGCTGGCCACGGGAAACTCTTCGGTCGCGGCTATCGACAAGCTGAAAGAGCATGGCGCGAAAAACCTGCGTTTCCTGTGCCTGCTGGCCGCGCCCGAAGGGGTGGAGCGGATGCGGCAGGCGCATCCGGATGTACCGGTTTTTACCGCCGCCCTGGATGAGCGGCTGGACGATCACGGCTATATCGTGCCCGGGCTTGGCGACGCGGGTGACCGGATGTTCGGTACGAAATAAAGGCGCATTAAGCGTTTGTTCAAAGTTCCGGATTATCCATCGGCCATAAGATGAATCTGCGCAGGTGGCCAATGCGGTATGTCTGGGGCTTGTTGTTTCTGTTGAGTGCCTCTGTTGCGCAGGCGACCCCGTCACCTGAGCCCCCGCGGGATTATTCGGGTGATCAGTATATCGACGGGTCAGGTTGCGTCTTTAACCGTACCGGCGGACGATGGATTGCCCGAACCGATCGCGACGGCAAAGCCGTCTGCGGCTTTCCCTCCAGTCTCTCGGCGCGCCGGACCGATCCGGATGCCGAAACCGTTCTCGCGCCGCTTCGCCAACCGGAACCGCCGGATCCTGCGCAATTGCTGCGGGAACAACTGGCCGGTGAACTGCGTCAGGGTGAGTTTGCCGCCGATCCGCGACAGGCCGAGGAACGGCGGGAACCGGAAATTCCCGATGCCAGCCAGGGTCTGATCGCCGAGGCGCAGGCAGTGCTGAAATTACGGGCGGCGATTGGGGCGAAGCTTGCGGGTCGTCCGGCCGATTCTGCTCTCTGCGCGCGATTGGGCTATGTCCCCGATCCGGTTGCCCGTCCGATTCCAGGGGGCGATGTCCTGTCGGGATTTTGCCGCGGTCAACCTCCTGCGACGCCAGAAGCGCATATTCTTCCGGGGAAGCGGCTGGACCGAGGGGGGGAGGCTGTGTCCCGAACGGCACCTGCCGCGCGGCGGGCATCGGTGACGCTCGACGCGCAGCCATCGGTCAGACGAGCCGTGAAGCGACCCGTGCGTGATAGCTCGGCACCCGGCAGGACAGCCCCGGTCGCGAAGGCTAAGCCAGCCGCGCCGCGCCGTGATCCTGTTCCAGAGCTGATTCCGGCATCGGCACGCTATATTCAGATTGGCACGTTTTCCGATGACCTCAGTTCCGAACCGGCGATCCGGCATTTATCCGCATTGGGCTATCCGGTCGCGCGGGCTTATCGACAGGGCGCGGACCGGAAATCGCGGGTCATCCTGGCCGGCCCGTTTGACGACCGCCGTTCGCTGGTGGCCGCACTGAACCTGCTTCGGGACAAGGGATACCGGGCTGTTGCCCGTTGAAAAGCACCGGATCGGGCTTGGGACGCATGGCATCGTCAAGATGGCAATAAGGGGATAATGGCGCGGTTGACGGGGCTCGAACCCGCGACCCCCGGCGTGACAGGCCGGTACTCTAACCAACTGAGCTACAACCGCGCATTTATCCGGGCGAAAAGGTGCAAGTGGCGCGGTTGACGGGGCTCGAACCCGCGACCCCCGGCGTGACAGGCCGGTACTCTAACCAACTGAGCTACAACCGCACACTCACCTTCCCCGGCTGATCGCCCGCCGGGGTGAGCGGGGTTTAAGCGTAGCGTGGCGACACGTCAAGACAGCATGGGAAAAAACATCTGCGGATCAGAAGAGAATGCCCGGAATGCTTTGTGGTGCCCGTCTTGGGATCGGCGGAAGAAAGCTGATTTTGCGCCGTCTTCCCGGAATGCCAGATGAAATTGCGATGTGACAACGGCATTTGGTGACACAGAAGGGCGAACTGCATTTACCGGCTGTGGCTGATCCGCCCGCCGCAAACCGGCGCGGGAACCCCGGTTGTCATCGGGCCGGAAGTTGGAAGCCCTTTCACGACGCGAGCCGCCAGCCAGCCGAAAGCCTGTGCCTCAAGCATATCGCCGTCCAGCCCCGCCGATTCGACGGGTTGCACCCTGGTGGTCAGCTGCGCGCGCAATGCCTCCATGATCGCGGTGTTATGACGCCCGCCGCCGCAGACCAGAAGAACCGCCGGAGGGGCGGGCAGCCAGCGCAACCCCGCCGCGACCGAGCGGGCCAATGCCGCGACCAGCGTGGCCGCCGCATCGGCATCGGTCAAATGGGAAACGGCCTGGGAAAGCCCTGAAAACTGATTCCGATCCAGCGATTTTGGCGGCGGGCGCTCGAAATACGGATGGCGCAGGAATTCGGCCAGAATGTCGTGGTCAACCCGCCCCGATGAGGCCAGCCTGCCGTCCTCGTCCCGTTCCCGGTGCAGGCGGTTGCGCATCAGATCGTTGATCGGCGCATTTGCAGGGCCGGTGTCGAAGGCGATGCATGCGCCGGGGGCCTCGGGCGCGGGGACAGAGGGATCGGCCCAGGTGATATTCCCGACCCCGCCGAGATTCAGAAACGCGACGGGTTCGACGGGCAAATGCCCCTGCGCGATGGCCCATTCTGCGCAAGCCCAGTGAAAAAACGGCGCAAGCGGGGCGCCTTCGCCGCCCTGCCGGACATCCTCGCTGCGGAAATCCCAGATGACAGGGCGATCTGACATGCGGGCCAGCGCCGCGCCGTCTCCGGCCTGATGCGTGCCGCGGCCCTGCGGGTCATGCGCCAATGTCTGGCCGTGATAGCCGATCAACTCGGCTTCGGGAAAATCCCCCGCCAGCGCGGCATGGCTGAGAACAGAGATCTCCGCCGCCTCTTTCACCCCGGCCTCGCCGGGCCAGCGTCCAAGCGCCGCATGCAGCGCTGCCGCCTCGTTATCCGAATAGGCGCGATAACCGCTGCGGCCAAAGCCGCCGATGCGGATGCCGTCCGTCTCGATCATCGCTGCATCGACTCCGTCCAGCGAGGTTCCCGACATCATTCCCAGAACGCGGATCATCATGGCTTTTCCTTTGCTCTTGCAGCCGGTATATCCGCAGCGCAGCAAAGGAAACACCCATGACCTACCAGCCCAAATCCGATTTTCTGCAAATCATGTCCGAACGCGGCTATCTGGCCGATTGCACCGATTACGAAGGTCTGGACAGGGCGCTGCTGGCCGGTCCGGTGACGGCCTATATCGGCTATGATGCGACGGCGGCCAGCCTGCATGTCGGGCATCTGCTGAATATCATGATGCTGCGCTGGTTCCAGAAAACCGGCAACCAGCCGATCACGCTGATGGGCGGCGGGACGACCAAGGTGGGCGATCCCTCGTTTCGCGCGGATGAACGGCCATTGCTGGATGATGCCGCGATTCAGGGCAATATCGACGGGATGCAGCAGGTGTTCGCGCGCTATCTTGTTTACGGCGACGGGCAGGCCCTGATGCTGAACAACGCCGAATGGCTGGACGGGCTGAACTATCTGGAATTCCTGCGCGATATCGGCCGGCATTTCAGCGTCAACAGGATGCTGTCATTCGAGTCGGTCAAGTCGAGGCTGGATCGCGAGCAGTCGCTGTCCTTTCTTGAATTCAACTACATGATCCTGCAAGCCTATGATTTCCTTGAGTTGAATCGCCGCTATGGCTGTCAGCTTCAGATGGGCGGCTCGGATCAATGGGGGAATATCGTCAACGGGATCGACCTGACCCGGCGTGTGGATGACAAGGTGATCTGGGGGCTGACCTCACCCCTGTTGACGACCAGCGACGGGCGCAAGATGGGCAAGTCGCAGGGCGGTGCCGTCTGGCTAAATGGCGGGATGCTGTCACCTTATGAATTCTGGCAGTTCTGGCGAAATACTACTGATGCCGATGTCGGACGGTTCCTGAAGCTTTATACCGAATTGCCGGTTGAGGAATGTGACCGCCTTGCCGCTTTGCAGGGCTCGGAGATCAACGAGGCGAAGATCCGTCTGGCCAATGAGGTCACGACGCTTTTGCATGGCGCCGACGCGGCGGCGAGCGCCGAAGCAACCGCGCGTGAGGTGTTTGAACAGGGCGGGGCGGGCGGCGACCTGGAGGTTGCACTGTTGCCGGCGGATGCCTTTGACAGCGGGCTGAGCGTGGTTCAGATGCTGGTCAAAGCCGGCATCACGGCAAGCGGCAAGGAGGCAAAGCGACTGATTGCCGAAGGCGGACTGCGGTTGAATAATCAGCCTGTCGGCGATCCGCTGCTGCCTGTCGATGCGGGAATGATCGGTGACGGCATGAAAGTCTCGGTCGGCAAGAAGAAGCATCGGATGGTCCGGATCGGTTAGGGCGGAAACCGCATGGCTGCCTTGCGCGGCCATGTGACGCCACGTCGCGGCACTGGAATTCGGGTTTCGGCTTTCTTATCTGCACGGGTGCGGGAGGATAACTCCAATATGGCAGATTCAGATATGAGCCAAGATACACAACCGCAAAGCATCGCCAGCCGTCAGAACGGAAAAGAGGCCGACAACGCTCTGGAGCAGATGTTCGGCTATTTCAGCCGTGAAGAGCAGCCACGCCGGATCGTCACGGAATTCGACGCCTATCGGGCCGGGATCCGCGCCGCCTGATTATCGGCTTATCCGCGCTCGACCCTGCAATGGAAGCAATTATTGCTGGCCGAGCGGATATGGATGAATGCGATCTCGTCCCGCGTGAAGAGTTCACGGCACCGGGCCTCGATTTGTCCGGTCGGGACGACTCCGCCGGTTCCATAGACGATACGTTCATCGGCGGAATAGCCGCGGACGATATATTGCTCTGATCGCAGAAAGCCTGCGGGGAAATCCGGCCCGCCTGCCGCGCATTCCGCGGCGCAAAGAAAGATCGGGCCGGATTCCGTATAGGGGTTCAGCCCCTCGAATGGCCTATGCGCGACGATCAGATAAGGTTCGCCTTCCGGCACCTGATCCATGCAGTGACGGCAGGGCGTGCCATTGCCGGGTGAGGCCGCGACATGTTCGGGCGCCAGACCATAGGCGTCAGCTGCGCCGTTGCGCCATGCCTGTGCCAACGCGGTCGGGATCGGACGGAAACGGATTTGCATTTCGGGACTCCTGTTTTGCGACAGACCTGTTTATGTAGAACAGGCGAAATACAGGGGCGCAGAAATCGGGCGTCTCATTCGGCAAACTGGGTGACATGCGATGAAGGATATGGTCGAAGCAGAGGCGTTGATCGCGAAAATGGGCGAAGCCGCGCGCGCGGCCGCGACGGAATTGGCGCAAGCCCCAGCCGAACGGAAACACGCCGCGTTGATCGGCGCAGCCTATGAAATTCGTAAACGCGCGCCCGAAATTCTTGCGGCGAATGCGCGCGACCTGGAATATGGCCGCGAAAAGGGCCTGTCCGATGCAATGATCGACCGCCTTCGGCTGGATGACGACCGGTTGCGCGGGATCGAGGACGGTTTGCGCGCCGTGGCCGAGCAGCCGGATCCGATCGGTGCGGTCATCGATGAATGGGACCGTCCGACCGGATTGCATATCCAGCGTGTCCGTACACCGATCGGGGTGTTGGGCGTGATCTATGAAAGCCGTCCGAATGTGACGGCGGATGCCGGTGCGCTTGCCCTGAAATCCGGGAATGCGGTCATCCTGCGCGGCGGCTCGGAAAGCCTGCATTCGTCGGAAGCGATCCATGCCTGTCTGGTCGAAGGCTTGCGTCAGGCGAAACTGCCGGAAGCAGCGATTCAGCTTGTCCCTACCCGTGACCGTGCGGCGGTCAGTGCCATGCTGACGGCGCAGGGGCTGATCGATGTCATCATTCCGCGTGGCGGCAAGGGATTGGTCGGGCTTGTACAGCGAGAGGCGCGGGTGCCGGTCTTCGCGCATCTTGAAGGGATCTGCCATATCTATGTGGATCGCGATGCCGACCCCGAAATGGCCCGCAAGGTGGTACTGAATGCCAAGACGCGGCGCACGGGCATTTGCGGTGCGGCGGAATGCCTGCTGATCGACTGGCGGTTTTACACGCAACACGGGGCCACCGTCATCGAGGATCTGATCGCCGCCGGTGTAGAGGTCCGGGCGGAAGACGAGTTGTCGAAGATATCGGGAACCGTTCGCGCGCAGCCTGATGATTTCGGGCGGGAATTTCTGGATATGATCATCGCGGTCCGGCTTGTGGATGGCGTTGACGAGGCGATTGCGCATATCCGGAAATATGGCAGCCAGCATACTGAATCGATCCTGACCGGCAACGATGCGACGGCCGAGGCGTTTTTTGCCGGGTTGGACAGTGCGATCCTCATGCGGAACGCCTCGACGCAATTCGCGGATGGAGGCGAATTTGGCATGGGGGCGGAAATCGGCATCGCGACCGGAAAACTGCATGCCCGCGGCCCGGTGGGAGCCGAGCAACTGACCAGCTTCAAATATCAGGTCACGGGGCAGGGAACGATCAGGAGCTAGGCCGGCTCTCTGGCGGGACCGCCCCTTTGGCTGGGGCGGTCTTTTCGAATGTCAGAACGCGATTCCGACGCTGCGCCCGGTCAGCTTCCAGCTTAATGCGCGACCGCAATCCGCCGCCGCTTCCGCAAGCAGGAGAAACTGAACCTCTGAGGGCGAGGGGCTGCGTTGCGGTAGCGTTTCGCTTTGATCCAGCCAGGCCCACAGGGTGGTATCGGCCCGGATTTCTTCGGCTTCCGCCGTCAGTTTCCAGCCGGTTTCGGAATGCCGTACCATGACATTTCCGCCCTTGGGCAAGGCATGTTCAAGACACATCATGGCAAGCAAAACCATCCGGACGCGATCGCGTGGAAATGTGCCATAGGCGATCAGATCAACCTTGATCCGATGCTGCGCCGTCATGCCGGATAGCAGCTTCTTCAGTTGTGCGGCGGTGATCGACTGATCCGCCGAGGCATGGCCGAAAGCGATCCGGAAAGATTGAAGCCGGTTATGGGCCGCACTGACTGAATCCGCGATAAGACGCATTTCGGGCGTCCGGGTCAGGCCGGGAAACTCGTCCGAAAGTTCAAGCAGTTCTATGCCATTGCCGATCGCTCCGATCGGAGAAACAAGATCATGACACAGCCGGGAACCAACCAGTGTCGCCAACTGGCGGGGATCGATACGCATTGTATGGGCACTCATCAGAATGTACCTTCTGAACCTGACATCAAAGGATTAATCATGAATGAACTTCTCGAACCCGGAATGATCGTCCGGCATCCCGGTGCTCCGGAATGGGGAGAAGGACAGGTGCAATCGCGTATCGGCGACCGGATTACCGTGAATTTTACCAACGCCGGAAAGCAGGTTATCGACGGTAAAAGGGTTACTCTGGAGATCCTGCGGTGGAATCAATCGTGACATTGTGACCAATAATTACTCTTCTTTGGGTTGTTTTATGCCTGATTACGGCATCTTTTGCGTGTAACAGGATCCTGCATTTGGTTGCAATGCGACATTTGCACATTTAGACAGCAATCCTGAGCGCATTTCGGCAATACCGGCAGGTCCGATGAAATCCGACCCTTCTTATTTCGATATCCGCATTGCCACGAGTGAGCGTGATCTGCGCGCGGCGCAAAGGCTGCGCTACCGGGTTTTTGTCGAAGAGCTTGGTGGCGATGGCCCTTTGGTGGATCACGAGAATCGGCTTGAGCGGGACGAGTTCGATCCCGTCGTTGATCATCTCTGCCTGATCGATAAACGGCGCAGCACGGATGCGCTGGATCATGTCGTAGGGGCTTATCGGCTTTTACCGGGGCTTCGGGCGGAAGAGTTCGGCCGTTTCTATTGCGATAGCGAATATGATCTGACCAGATTGCGTACCTCGGGGCGATCTCTTCTCGAACTTGGCCGGTCATGCGTGGATCGGGATTACCGGGGTGGTTCGGGGATGTTTCTGCTGTGGAACGCCCTGGCCGATTACGTTCTTGATCTGGGGATAGAACTGCTGTTCGGCGTGGCCAGTTTTCATGGTACTGATTCCGGGATACTGGCTCCGTCGCTAAGTTGGCTTTACCATCATCACCTTGCCGATGAGACATTGCGCCCCACGGCCCGGGCAGAAGGTTATCAGCCGATGAATTTGATCCCTCCGGACCAGCTTGACCGGCGCGAGGTGATGATCGGCATGCCTGCGCTTATCAAGGCTTATCTCCGGCTTGGTGGCCGGGTCGGGGATGGCGCTTATATCGACCGGGATTTCAATACGACCGATGTTTTCCTTCTGATGGATACCGCGGCCATGTCCGAAAAGCACAAGAAATTTTACGAAAGCCGCTGGCAAGGGCAATGAGCGGAACACGTGAGCGCATCGAACCCGTCCGGGGTGAGATGACATGGCGAAGCGATGACGTTCCTGCCTTGGCGCGGCCGGCGGGGTTTTTGGGCTGGTGGCGGGTTATGCGCCGTGGAATACCTGCGATTCTTGTGCTTCTGATCGGTGTGATCCTGATCCTGCCGATGCGCGGAATCGAAAAGTTGCTTCATGGTCCTCGCCGCCCCTGGACCGGGCCTCATGTTCAGATCGTCTGCCGTCTGGTGCTGGTTTGCATCGGGCTTGGCTGGCGCTGCCAAGGGCTGCCCATGCGCGGTCCCGGCGCCATCGTGGCGAACCATTCAAGCTGGCTGGATATCCTGACGATGAATGCGGCGCTGCCGATCTTCTTCGTTTCCAAGGCCGAGGTGCGCGGCTGGCCGGGCATCAATATCCTGACTGCGGTCACCAATACCCATTTCGTGGTTCGCGATCCGAAATTCGCCCGGCAGCAGGCAAGGGAATTCGCCGCGCGTGTGCGGGCGGGTCATCGGTTGCTGTTCTTCCCCGAGGGAACCTCGACCGATGGGCGGCGGGTCCTGCCGTTCAAACCGACGCTGTTTCAGGGTTTTCTGGATCCCGAACTGCCCGAAGCCCTGGCGATTCAACCGATGAGCGTTGCCTATCACGCGCCCAGCGGGTGCGACCCGCGATTCTATGGCTGGTGGGGTGATATGGGGCTGGGGGATCATTTGCTGACGGTGCTGTCCGCGCCGCGTCAGGGCCGGGTCGAGGTGGTTCTGCTTCCGCCCGTTCCGGTTGCCGGAGAAACCCGGAAGACATTGGCCCTGAAGACAGGTGAATCCGTGCGTGAAGGGCTTGATGCCGCGCTTGGAGAAGCGGATAATCAAGATTGAATCTGCCGCCATAATACCATATATTGTATCCCCCTCCGCCATTGCCGCCAAGGAAGCCAGATGACTCGTTTTGCCGCCCCAATTGCCGAACAGATCTGGGACATGAAATACCGGATGAAGGATGCCGCCGGGCAACCTGTAGATGCAACGGTCGAGGATAGCTGGCGGCGCGTTGCCCGTGATCTTGCACAGGTCGAGAAAGAGCCGGAGATCTGGGAAGATCGTTTTTATGCCGCGCTCGAGGATTTCAAATTCCTGCCCGCAGGCCGGATTCTGGCCGGAGCGGGAACAGGCAGGACGGTGACGCTGTTCAATTGCTTTGTCATGGGGACGATCCCCGACAATATGGGCGGCATCTTCGACATGTTGAAAGAAGCCGCCCTGACCATGCAGCAGGGTGGTGGGATCGGCTACGATTTCAGCACCATCCGCCCCAAGGGGGCCGAGGTGAAGGGCGTGGCGGCGGATGCCTCGGGGCCGCTTTCCTTCATGGATGTCTGGGATGCGATGTGCCGCACGATCATGTCGGCGGGCAGCCGGCGCGGTGCGATGATGGCCACGATGCGCTGCGATCATCCGGATATCGAACAATTCATCGAGGCCAAGCAGGACAGCGCCCGTTTGCGGATGTTCAACCTTTCGGTGCTGGTCACGGATGCGTTCATGGAGGCCGTGAAGGTCGACGGCACATGGGATCTGAAATTCGGCGACAAGGTCTATCGGACCTTGCAGGCGCGCGATCTGTGGAACCGGATCATGCGCGCGACCTATGATTACGCCGAGCCCGGCGTGATCTTCATCGACCGGATCAATCAGGCGAACAATCTGCATTACGCCGAGACGATCTCGGCGACCAATCCCTGCGGCGAGCAACCATTGCCGCCCTATGGCGCCTGCCTGTTGGGCTCGATCAATCTGGCCCGGCTGGTGACGGAACCGTTCTCGGATGCCGCAAGGCTGGATGAGGCGGCGCTTGACGAACTGGTGCGGACTGCCGTGCGGATGATGGATAACGTGGTGGATGCCTCGAAATTCCCGCTGGATCAGCAGGCCGCTGAAGCACAGGCCAAACGCCGGATCGGGCTTGGTGTCACCGGCTTGGCGGATGCCTTGCTGATGCTTGGCCTGCGATACGGGGCAGAGGATGCGGCTGCGCAAACGCGGGTCTGGATGAAGGCAATTGCGCGTTCGGCCTATCTGGCAAGCGCCGATCTGGCGCGTGAGAAGGGGGCATTCCCGCTGTTCGATGCGGATGAGTTCCTGAAGTCGGGTTTCATGCAGCGGATGGATGTGGATGTGCGTGACGCCATCGCGGCGCATGGCATCCGTAACGCGCTTCTGACCTCGATCGCGCCGACCGGGACGATCAGCCTTTATGCGGGCAATGTCAGTTCCGGGATCGAACCGGTCTTCGCTTATGCCTATAGCCGCAAGGTGCTGCAAAAGGACGGTTCCCGTACCGAGGAAGAGGTGGTCGATTACGCGGTGCAGATGTGGCGCGATCTGAAGGGCGACGCACCCCTGCCGGATCACTTCGTGAATGCGCAGACCCTTGCGCCCCGCGATCACGTCGCCATGCAGGCGGCGGCGCAGGAATGGGTGGACAGCTCGATCTCCAAGACCATCAACTGCCCCGAAGATATCTCTTTCGAGGATTTCAAGGATGTTTATCTTGCGGCATGGGATCTGGGCTGCAAGGGCTGTACGACCTATCGCCCGAATGATGTGACGGGTTCGGTCCTGTCCGTTTCCGAAAAAACCGAGGCCGCGCCCGAAGCCGATCAGGGCGCCGATGTCGTCTATCTGACAGAGCCGCTTGACCGGCCGTCCGCGTTGGAGGGGTCGACCTACAAGCTGAAATGGCCGGGCAGCGAACATGCGATCTATATCACCGTGAATGACATCGTGCAGGGCGGACATCGCCGCCCCTTCGAAGTGTTCATCAACTCGAAGAATATGGAGCATTTCGCCTGGACCGTCGCATTGACGCGGATGATCTCGGCGGTGTTCCGTCGCGGCGGGGATGTGTCTTTCGTGGTCGAGGAATTGAAAGCGGTGTTCGATCCGCGCGGCGGCGCCTGGATGCAGGGCCGTTATGTGCCGTCCATTCTGGCGGCGATCGGCGGAGTGATCGAACGACATATGATCTCGACCGGGTTTCTGGCAGGTGAGGGAATGGGCCTGAAATCCGATCCGCGAGCAGAGGTCGTGGCCGTTGGGGAACGCCCGAAAGGCCCGGCCTGCCCAAGCTGCGGGCAATTCGGCATGCAAATGCTTGAGGGCTGCATGACCTGCCCGAATTGCGGCCATTCGAAATGCGGATAGGCACAGGAGCATTCCGAACCGGCGACAACTGGATGCCGACCGGGCGCCGCGATATCTTGTAAACGAAAACTACGCCCCGGGATCCTGCTCCTGATGGGACCAGAGATAACCGATGAATGCGCCTTTCACGATCCGCAGCAACACAAGGGTCAGAAGCGTCGTGATCAGGCCAACGATGAGCAGCAGAGTCAGCGGGCTTGGCCTGAACAGCACCCAAGTAAAGCCGATCAGCGGGATCAAAAGCAATAGCATGATCGTCATGGTGAAGAATGCCGGACCGTCCGCGGCCCGATAATTTCCAAGCGGAGCCTTGCAGTTTTCGCATTCAGGAGAGATCGTCAGATAGCCCGTCAGAAGTTTTCCCTCCCCGCAATTCGGGCAACGGTTCATCAACCCACGAATAACGGCCGCTTTTCTTTCCTGGGATTCCGTCATGTCCAGCCTCGCCCTCATATCACGTCAGCCATGCTGACACGGCCGACGATAGCAAATTCCGGGCGGACGTGACCACGCCCGGCGGATTTATTGGCCGCTCAAGCCTTCCGATTTGAAGAAATCCGCGCATAGCGGTTCGGTCAATGCGGTAAATTCGTCTTCCGAAAGCTTTGCATAACAGGCCGATCTCAGGCGGCGCTCATACATTGTTCCGGGTTGCGGTCGTTCGGGACGATTCCCCTCGACAGAGGCCGCCTCGGACATCTTCATGAATCTTCCCGACGGCGGATCGAAGGCAAATTCGTCCTCATAAATTTTCTCCAGACAGACCATTCCGCGGGTCGAGTCCTGCAGATTGAAGATCACACCTTCCCTGCTCAGAAGCTCTTCCCCGATTTCTTTTGCGGCATCGCTGGAGGGATCGCTCTCAAGCGCCGTCTCGCATTGATCAAGAAGCTCCCGCATCGGCAGACTGCTGTAATTCTCGTCGGCAAGAAGCGTGGCAGGGAATGTGGCGAATAGGGCGACAAATACGGCAGGTTTCAATTTTTCCTCCGGGGATGGTGCGTCGTCTCCCAATTGCCCATGAATGCGGATGTGACGCAAGACACAGTTCCCGGCGCCTTGCTGCTGCTGGCGAAGTTTGGCCATAAGAGTTGCGGGCAGGGCGCAGCCACCCCCTTTACCCAGCGGTGCCATCACATATAATTCGTTTGCTGCGCCCGTTCGTCTGGCCTAGTTTCGTGAGGCGCGGCGAAAGACATTCCGCCAATTTCCGAAACAAGAACCGTGGTCCGACCGATGAATACCAGATTCTGTGCCCTGATCGTGCTTGTGCTTTCCCTGCCGGCGACCTCATTCGCCCAAAGTGAAAAGACCGAACCGTCCCTGGCCGATCTGACCGCGGACGAAAAGATGGAAGCGGCATTCGATGACATGGCCGGGGACGTGGAATTGCCCGATTGGGTCAAGTCCAAGGCGGTGACATCTCCGGGTCAGCGGGTCAGTTTTGACGGCAAGGAATATCTGGCCATGACCGGTTGCGAGCAGCATCAATGCGGCGCTCACAAGATCGCGGTGCTTTACGAGGAACAATCCGGAACGATGTATGGCCTTTTGACCGCCGAGGATGAGGAAAGCGGCGGCGAGACGCTGACCTGGCTCAATATCGGCGGCGGGCCGGAATCGATCGACGGCAAGACCCTGTTATTCGCCGCAGTGACCGGAAGTATCGAGAACCACCCCGAGGATTTTCAATACGCGCAGTAAAACGCCGCGTCTTCGCCGATGGCTTTCTGAACCAGTGCTGCGCCGGTTGACGGTGATGCGCTGGATATTTGAATGAAGAAGGGCAGAGGTGGAGCCGGTCAGATATGACGGCAATCACCGGGCAGCCGCTCAGCCGCCGGAATGGATATTGCGGCTGTCTGCCGGTGCTTCGTCTCGGGCGTTCATGCCGTAATCGCGCAAAACATTGGCGATCCGCAGACGGTAATCGGCAAAGATGTGATCCCGGCCGGCCGTCTGTGCCGCGCGATGCTCTGACAGGTTGCGCCATTGCGCGATGGCGGCTTCGTCGCGCCAGAAGGACAGCGACAGAATTTTATCGGGATTCGTAAGACTCCGGAAACGCTCGATCGAAAGGAACCCGTCTATGTCTTCCAGCAAGGGGCGAAGCTGGGCAGCCAGATCAAGATATTCGCTTTGGGTTTCCGTGGTGATTTCCACTTCGAAGATGACCGCGATCATGGGTGCACCCCATGCGGCGCCGAGGCCATCTTGACGAACAGGCGATCTTCGCGCCGGATGAAACCCTGATCGCGGGCGAATTCGTAATTCTCGCGTCCCAGAGGATCGGCTGCCAATCGGGCGCGATAATCCTCGTATTCCGCCAGAGAGGGCAGGGAGTATATCCCGTAAGCGGTCGTTGCCGATCCTTCATGCGGCGCGAAATAGCCGAACAGATCGGCCCCGCAACGCGGAATGCATTGTCCCCAGTTGCGGGCATATTCCTCGAACAGGTCACGCCGGTTCGGATCTATATCATAGGTGATGATGCAGGTTATCATGTCTTGGCCTTTCCTTGCTGTCATCTGGATAGCAGATTGCCGATACGTAATGGTTCGGTTAATATCGAACCATGAGAGAAGGTCCGGATATCGCGCGCATTGCCGCATTGGTCGCAGATCCCGCCCGCTGTTCCATGCTGCTGGCATTGATGGATGGTCGCGCCCTGACCGCGACCGAGCTTGCCGGCCTTGCCGGGATCACCAAGCAGACAGCCAGTAGTCATCTGGCGAAGCTGGTGGATGGCGAGGTGCTGCGGGTGGAGGCGCAGGGGCGTCACCGCTATTTCCAGCTTGAGGGACCGCATGTGGCGGCTTTGCTTGAGGCGCTGATGGTGTTTTCCAGCGATTCCGTTCCACCGTTGCGTACCGGACCAAAGGATTTCGCACTTCGCAAGGCACGGATCTGTTATGACCATCTTGCCGGTGAAATGGGCGTGGAACTTCACGACCGGATGCGCGAGCGAGGCTGGTTGTCCGATGATCTGACCATTACCGAAAAGGGGTGGACGCATCTTGCCGCAATCGGTCTGACGCCGGCGAAATTGCCGCGCAGCAACCGCCCGCTTTGCCGGTCCTGCCTGGACTGGAGCCAGCGCCGTCATCACCTTGCGGGTCTGGTGGGCAGGATGATTCTTGACCACATCCTGGCGCTGTCCTGGGCGCGGCGTTTGCCGGCGTCCCGCGTCATCGCATTTACTCCGGATGGGGAACGACGTTTTCTGGATTGGCTGCGGTAGCGCAGGGCTGAAGCAAAACCCATCTCCGGCAGGATACTTATTTCGGATAGATGGCCCATCAATAAGACTGCAATGATCCGCTGGGGGGCGAAATGCCCGTCTTGGTCAGGCTATCGCGCGGCGAATGTTCCGCAGGACACCGGAGGGGCCCAGCTGTCGTCGTTCTGTTACCATGCCTTGGGAGAATTGCCGGATCAGCCAGAGAGCATTTTGTACCGCGAGCATCATGAACACAGAAAAAGACGCCAGATTCTGGGACCGGGCTTCACGGAAATACGCCAAGGGGGCGATTGCGGATCACGCCGGATACGAGCGCAGCCTGGATCGGACCCGCGCTTTGCTGGAACCGGAGGGCCGGGTGCTGGAACTGGGCTGCGGTACGGGAACGACGGCTTTGCGGCTTGCGGGCGATGTGAAAAGCTATCTTGCGACGGATATTTCCGCGGAGATGATCGCGATTGCCAATGAAAAATGCGCGGCCAATCCCGTCTCCGGACTGGTTTTTCACATAGCCACGGTGGAAACGGTTGTGCCGGATATGGCAGGCTTTGATGCGATACTGGGATTCAATTATCTCCATCTGGTCCGCGACTTGCCAGACGCTCTGCGCCGCATTCGTGCCTTGCTAGCCGCTGACGGCCTCTTCATTTCCAAGACACCCTGCGTTGGCGATATGAACCCGCTTATCGGGTTTGCCTTGTTACCCGCGATGCGCATGGTCGGCAAAGCGCCTTATGCGAATGTTTTCGCGGCAGCAGAGCTGAACCGGCATATACGGGATGCAGGCTTCGACATTCTTGTCTCTGAAAGCCATGCAACCGGGCGCAGGGATGCCCGCCCCTATATCGTGGCGCGCAAGCGGTAGGTGGCCGTGGATGTGCATCTCGCCTTGTGTGGCGGGGGCAGGTTTTCAGCCCGTCGCCGCCGTTCCGGAAAACGGATGACGGCGACGGTATTTGTCGCGGAAATTGTGGTTCAGGCGCTTCTGCCGATCTCGGGCGAGATGGTCGCCGGTTGTGGCGCGGCGGGTTTCTCGTCGGTTTTCAGGCTCCAGTACAACTCGTCCAGGCCGGAAGCCTGATCTTCAACCGGCACACACAATCCGACGGTCCGTTCCAGCAGGAAGGCCAGAATCGCACCTGTCACGACACCGGCACCGATACATATCGCGATTCCCGCAAGCTGCATGAGAAGACTGATCTGACCGTGCTGAAACGCATAGGCGCCCTCTTCGATGCCGAAATAACCGCCACGAGGTGTTCCGGCCTTCACGAGTCCGACCATGATCAAACCATATATGCCTGCGCCGAAGAAAAGCGGGAAAAGCTTATGCTCATCGATGCCGCGCTTTAGCGTGAATTCGTAAACCGCCCAACATGTGACGGGCGCGAACAGCGCGACAAGGAAGGCCTGCCACGGCAGATAGACATCAAAGCCCGATGCACAAGCCACATAGCCCGCCAGCGGTCCGAACAGGAAATAGATATAGGATTTGGTTCTGTAAGAGATGATCGCCCCGGTGATCGCACCGCCCGCCCAGGCGAGGCCGTAATTGTTGAACGCAATGCCGACGCTGGTATCCGCCATGGTCACACTGACGGCCAATGCCTCGGGGTCGAAGAAGAACAGGCATGACAGGATCACCATCGGCAATCCGGCAAAGATCGTCACCAGCCCGGTCGCGGCAAGGCCGATGCTGGGCGCGTTATATGACGGAACCTTGGGATGAGGCTCGAACATGCCCGGTCGTTGCCCCAGTTTCGGCACCAGAGCCGCCGCCATCCCCGCCGGGAACAGGTAGACGAAACCGACCCCGAAGAAATCGTGGAATCCCGCATTGGTCAGCGGACCGACAGATCCCCAGGTGATCCAGCTCAGCACCGAGGACACGATGGTCGCCACGACCGCGGTGATGTAGTAGGAGGTCGCCGTCATCCGCTCGGATACCGAGAAATGCAGCAAGACGTTAACGATCCCGGCAAAGCAGGCTAGGAAGAACACGAATATCTGGAATGTGTTCAATCCTGGGAAAATCGCCGGATCGGTATGATGCGCCAGACTGTTGGCCAGGCTGCCGCCCAGCCACCAGTCATGAAGGGCATCGCCAAGCGTCGCGCCTTCCATGATATAATATTGTCCGGCCCAGAAACCGAAGCCGATCACGAAATAGGTGGTAAAACCCAGAAAAAACCCCACCATTTTCTCGACGGTGGAATTGTACAGATTTTCGCTGCGGGTCGTGCCTGCGTCGATCATCAGAAGCCCGACGACGACAAGGATCGCACCGACCGCGCCAGAACCGTAGATAAGGTTCTGCACAAGCGAACTCAGCGTGACTTGCTCTGAATAGAGCATGGCTGCGTTAGATTCCATTATTGTTGCTCCCTGTTTTCAGTCCCTTTGTTTCTCAAGGCTTTCCATCTGTTGCTTCGTGTGGGACGTCACGAAAATTCATTGTCTCGCCTGATGCTTCCACGCAGGCTCTGCTTTCCGCGATCCGCGAATTGAAGGGGGAATCCGTCGATCCCCCCTCCCGGATCAGATCATCGGTCTTCCATCTTTCCGCGCCTCTCGGATTTCCCGCAGAAAGGCGCGGACGAGAACGAATAACACTCCGGCGACAATGACGGGCCAGACAAGAACATATGCGCTCAGCAGAATTTCGGTCATGGTCATCAGTCCTTTCACTCAGGTGTTTTGCGTGTCGAATTGGCCGGCATGACGCGCGATCCGGTCGAAATCGAACTCATCTTTATTGAACCAGGAAAGCACCACGCACAGGATCGCCGATACCGCATAGGCCAGAAGCGAGGCGGTCAGGACCGGATATTGATGCAGGAAACCAAGTGCGAAGGGCAGGGTGATCAGCATCGCCAGCACCACCGCCGCCACGCCGGCCCGCAGGCCGAAAAAGCCGAAGATCATCAGTCCGGCGATGACGCCTATGCCGACGACCGACAGAAGATCGGTGACGATTGCAACTGTGCCTTCCAGCGGCAGCCAGCCCGTGCGCACCAGCGTGAAGACCGCCAATGCCGCAAGGACCGAGATGGTGAAGCCGGTATTGTTGACCTTGTTCCAGTAGAAACTGGCGATAACCGGAAAGACCAGCGCTCCCCATATCGCCCCGACAAGAACAAGCAGATCAAGAATATCAAAGCGGCTGCTGGCGAAATACATTGCCATTCCGGTTGCGACGATCATGGTGATGCGGCCGATCAGCAGCATGAGTTGCGGCTTGGCGCCCGTCTTTCCCGCGATATTGCGGCCATAGATGTCGGTCATGACGATGGATGACATGGCCGCCAGATCCGAGTCTGCGGTCGAGGCGAGCGACCCGATGATCATGATGAAGAAGACGCACAGGAAGGCCAGCGGCAGATAGCCAGCCGCAAGCTGCGGGATCAGATTGTTGACGTCGCCATCCGCCGGGTCGATGCCGATATAAAGGGCAAGCACGCCAAGCATTCCGACCCCGATCACCGTCGCGCCATAACCCACGGTCGCGGTGACGAAGGTTTGCTTGATCATATCTTCGCGCACGGCGAAAAGGCGCTGTGCGATGGTCTGATTCCCGATCGCATAGGCCAGAACCGCGGCGATGAAGGGCGCGCCCTGATTGAAGAACGCGTCGGATGAGAAGAAGCTTTGTTGCTGTGCCGTCAGGTTCTGTGCGCCTTCAACGAAGATCGAACTGCCACCCGCCGCGAAGAAGATCATGGGAACAACGATGACGACTGCGCCCAGCATGGCACAGACCTGAATGAAATCCGTCAGCATCGAGGCCCGGATTCCTGACCAGAGCGTATAGAGCAGCACCCCTCCCGCGATCAGCAGCACCCCCGTCGAGAAGGACAGCGGCGACATCATCGAAATCAGGGCACCTCCGGCGATGAAATTGGACGTCAGGCTGAGAAGGCTTCCAAGCAGGTTCGATCCGGCAAGAAGCAACTGGCTGGACTGCCCATGTCGGGCATGCAGGATTTCAGCCAGGGTATGGGCCCTTGGCGCCAGTGATCGGATGCGCTTGCCGAAGGGATAGATGAACAGGATCATCAATGCGCCCCACAGCCCGTAATGGATCGGACCGGAAAGCCCATAGGTATAACCCGACGTCGCCGAGGCATAGAGAGATGCTGCCCAGATCCATGTGGCCGTCATTGACGCAGCCGAGATGCCGAAACCGACATTATTGCCCGCTGTCATGTAGCTGTCGGCATTCTCCTGCTTCTTGCCGATGGATAGCGAGATGACGAAGGTGATCCCGAAGAAGGCAATTAGAAGTAAGAGCGTCAGAGTGGTTCCAAGCGCCATGGGCTGCATTCATCTAGTCCTTTTGCTCAGGTTGCGGGGTATCGACAATTACCAGGAACGCCGCGGCCCGTTTGCGGATATCGTCCATTTGGCAAACCGGTCGTCGGTGAACATGTCTGATGATGCCAGCCTTCTGTCGCGGGACCGGCTGAACATCCATTCGGATGTAAGAGGGTATTGAGCTTGGGAAGCTTGGGGACGGCCACCATGATGAACAGGTCGCCGCCATGATCACTTCACCAGTTCCGGATGATCTGGCATGTCGCCCGTGAGCCGGCAGCCCGCCCCGGTATTTTCGACGATGCGTGTCGCCACCTTGTCAGCCGCATGGGCTGTTGCCGGTTCCGATATCGTCAACGCCACAGCTCTGCTGCGGATCGTCTGGCCAGCGTTCAAAGTGACTCCCATCCCGTCCCGGCCCTTCGCCTCCGGGCGTAAGGCAGGGCGGCGATGGGTAACGGCACGGGACGTCCACGATAATATCATGACCGGGGGCGTTTCTTTTCGGGATCGTAATGCGGGAAAGAGGCGATTTTCGCCGCGATACGTTTCTGATGTCCGTCCAGCCGACCCACCTCTACTGCCGTGCCCGGCTCGGCATGGGCGATATCCACACGCGCCAGCGCGATCATCTGCCCGGTTCGCGGCACCCGCATGGCCGAGCAGATCTCGCCCACCTGCGCGCGCCCGATCCGGATGCAATCGCCATGCGCCACAGGCTCCTGACCTTCGATCTCAAGCCCCACGAATTTGCGCGAGGGATGTTCCTTGCGCCGGATCAATGCATCGCGGCCTACGAAATCGGCGGTCTTGGATTTCAGCGGAACGGTAAAGCCGATACCGGCTTCGAACGGATCGGTCTGATCGTTGAAATCGTAGCCTGCAAAGACCAGCCCGGCTTCTATCCGCACCAGATCCAGTCCGGCCAGTCCCATCGGTTTGATGCCCAGTGGCTGCCCCGCCTGCCAGACGGCATCGAACACCGTTTCGCCGTCTTTCGGGTGACAGAACACTTCGTAACCCAGTTCGCCGGTATAGCCGGTGCGCGAGACGACGACCGGCACGCCCTGTTCGCCACCGATCCGGCCCACGGTAAAGCGGAACCAACCCAATTCCGGCAAGGCGGGCTGATGCGGAGGCGTCCAGATGATCCCGGACAGCAATTCGCGGGATTTCGGCCCCTGAACCGCCAGATTATGCATCTGATCGGTGGACGAGCGGATCATCACGTTCAACCCCAATCGGGCGGCTTCCTCACGCATCCAGACGCCGCCTTCGTCAGAGCCTCCGATCCAGCGGAAATTCTGCTCGCCCAGCCGGAACAGCGTGCCGTCATCAATCATGCCGCCATGCGGGTAACACATCGCCGAATAGACGACCTGCCCATGACCCAGCGTGCTGACATTCCGGGTCAGCACCCAGTTCATCAGGGCTTCGGCATCCGGGCCTGTTACCTCGAATTTGCGCAGCGCCGACAAATCCATGGCCACCACGCCTTCGCGGCAGGCGAAATAGCTTTCGACCGCGTCGCATTCCGGGAAGGAATTCGGCAGCCAGAAGCCGCGATATTCGACGAAATCACGCGTCATTCCGGCGAATTTCTGGTGGAAGGCGGTCTCGCGCGTCATGATCGGCTCCGAATCTGGTGTGGCGCGCCATGCGACTGCGCGTTGAATGCGCTCGGTCGCGGCGTAGCTGCGTAAATGAATATCGGTCAGCATCCAGCCATTGGCTGGCGAGGTGTCATCCGGGCAGGCCGAGGATACGCAGACAATATCGGTCAAAGCCCTCAGCAAGACGTAGTCACCGGGCCGCGACCATGGCTCGTCGGTATACATGACGCCATGCTCGTCGATCGAGGTATTGAAGAAGAAATTCGCCGCCATCCAGCCGCGCCGCTCGGGCACCCCGTAAGGCAACAGCGCCGCGTTGAAATTATCGGTGCAGTTCACATGACCGGGATAGCCGATATCGTCATAATATTTGGCCGAGCAGGCCATGGCGAAAGCATCATGCCGACCGCAGGTATCCTGGATCACCTCTACCAGTGGCGTCAGATCCTGATCGTAATATTTCGCATGCAGGCCCGGCATAGGATAGGCATGGTTCTGATAGGTGCGGGTCGTCGTCACATCCAGCGGCAGCGCTTGTCCACGATCCAGCTTGCGGGCATCGAAACATTGGAAATCCGTGCATTGGCGGCCATCGACATCGATGATCTGAATGAACTCGCCCTTGCGGACCAGATAGGCCTCGGCGGTAGAGGATTTCACCCGCAGATCAAGGATCGGATCGGCCAGCGGATCGGGCAGGGCGAATCCGGCATTGCGGCGTGGCGCCGCACGGGTGATGTTCAGGGTCAGCGGCGTCGTGGTGTTCTGAAGCTCGAAATCCATCGGCGCGCCGGGGGCCGCGACCACAAGCCACCCTTCGGCGGCTGCGGTGAAACCGGCCTGGGCGCCCGGTTCGGTCTCGGCGGAAAACAATCCGATCGCTCGCTTTATCTCGATCCCTCTTGCGGCCAGCCCCTTGCGCAATCGCGCAAGACTGGGCTGATCCGAAGACAGCAGCGCCTGTAACCCATTGGCCGGTCGATCCGCCTTTACACCCAGGATCTGGCTGTCCACCCGGCCATCGCGATGCGCAGCCAGAAGTTCGGCATGCTGGCCGCCCTCGTCATTCACAATCTCGATCCGGTCCCCTGTGGCGATCTGGACCAGAATGGCCCCGCCGCCGGGAACCGCATAGCGTTCGCTGGCCACCGAAAGATTGTATTTCGCAGCCCGGCGCGGGCGCGTTGCAACCGGCGGGCCCGGCCGAAGCAGATTGTCTGGCGGTAATGACAACATCTTTTGCCTCATCCTGAGAGAAGATTCCAAGGCGCCGGGCGGCGCCTTTGACTATTCATCGTCAGTTCTGCAGGTAGACTTCCTTGCTATCGTCCAGCGCATCCTTCCACGGCGTATGATGGACCGGAGCCATCGTGCCGGTGATCACCGAGCGATAGCAGTGATCGCGGAAGGTCATGATGTTCTCGGCCTTGTGCTTCTTCCATTCGAAGAAGGCCTGACATGCGCCATCGACATCGAAGCTGGGATAATCCGTCTCGGCGATCAGTTCCTTGACGTAGTCGCCCTGATACTGGATCGCATATTTGGCGTCGTCCGAGGCTTCCTCGCGCGTGATACGCTCTTGCACATCGGCCATCATCACCTGCTTGTCCGTGGGCAGTTCGATCCGCCCAAGGATCGCATCGCGCACCCACCACGCCTGAGCGTCGAACATGTTGAAGGTGAACCACTGGTCCTGCATGCCCAGATAGAACATCTTCGGATTATGGACATAGGCGACCCCCTTATACAGATCGGCACTCGCCAGCCGGTTGGCGGTTTTCAGTCGCAGATCGTCGGGCAGGAACGGGAAATAATGCCGGTACCCGGTGCAAAGGATGATCGCGTCGACCTCTTTGCTGCTGCCGTCAGAGAAATGCGCGGTCCGGCCGTCGACACGCTCCAATGCGGGCAGTTCCTGCCAGTTATCCGGCCATTTGAAACCCATCGGCGCGCTGCGATAGCAGGTGGTTACTGTCTTTGCGCCATATTTCCAGCATTGCGAGCCGATATCCTCGGCTGAATAGGACGAGCCCAGCAGCAGCACGTCCTTGCCGGTGAATTCACGGGCATCGCGGAAATCATGGGCATGGACGATCCGGCCGTTGAACTGTGCGAATCCGGGATATTCCGGCACGTTGGGGCTGGAGAAATGCCCTGAGGCGCAGATCACATGATCGAATTGTTCTTTGTATACGCTGTCTTTTTCCGCGTCATGGACAGTGACGGTGAACTGTTCCGTCTCGGGGTCGTAATCGATCCAGCGGATAATGCTCCGGAACCGGATCCAGTCGCGCACGCCCGCTTTCTTCACCCGCCCCTCGATATAATCGAACAGTACCGCGCGCGGCGGATAAGAGGCGATCTGCTTGCCGAAATGTTCCTCGAAAGAATAATCGGCGAATTCCAACCCCTCTTTCGGACCGTTGCTCCAAAGATAGCGATACATCGATCCATGGACCGGATCGCCATTCTCATCGACGCCGGTGCGCCAGGTGTAATTCCAAAGCCCGCCCCAATTGGATTGTTTCTCGAAACAGACGATCTCGGGAATCTCGGTGCCTTGCTTGGCGGCCGATTGAAATGCACGCAACTGTGCCAGCCCCGAAGGTCCAGCGCCAATGATGGCAATACGCTTGGTCATGTTCCTTGCTTCTCCCAATTGTGGTAAGACCAGTATTGTGAACTGGTTCATTCGGTTTGGACCTATAAGAACATCAGAGTGCCTTTAAGGCAATATTTTTTCGTCACAAGAATGTTGCTTATTATTTTCGTGCGCTTTGAGCGTTAAAAGCAGGCTATAACAATCGCATGAGCAGGTCGGTTTTTATCTGGAAGTCACCGGTCAGCGGATCCTTGCCTCATCCCGGCGCCGCGAATCGGCACGCTGCGGAACCGGTCGGCGCAGAGGAGCGGTCAATACCGGCAACTGCTTACCCGGATGATCCGGACCGAATTCTGACGGGGGAATCCTTGCCGCACTCTTATGCCGCGGCTAGGGTGAGATCCGTGTTACCAGTGAATAAGATTTTAAAATCATGCCGAAAGCCCGCCGCGAAAGCGATATCTGTTCCTGCCATAATTGTCATCTCTCACCATTACCCTCTCTGGGCGGCGGCAACCGCCTTGATTTCACCCAAGCCGCGACTTCGATATGATCCGCCTGTCCAGGGAAGACCTGGCGGTCTTCAGGGCGCATGCTGAGCAGAATCTGGATCGGGATAGCGCCGCACGTTTTCGGTTCAAGAACGCGGACGAGGTAGCCCATCTGAACGATCAGGAGCTTTTGGCCGCTATCCGCGCGGCGCGTGAAACGGTGGTCGGTTTCGGAATCTCCGATCTGAAATTGCGGTTTCGGTTCATCATGCTGGATGTCTTTCGCCTGCCCGGTTTCTGGCGCGATGAGGCGGTGCAATCGCTGATGCATGCAGAGACGGGAACTGCGGATACCCGCTTTGGCGATGTTTGCGCCTTGATCAAGATGGCGGCCGTCCGCAACGGCATGTCGGACCGGGTGTGGTGGTAATGGGCAAGACGCGTATTCTGAAAGCCCCGATCGAACAGACTTTGCGGCGGATCGAACAATATTTCAGACGACGTCGCACCGTCCCGGATGACGATATCTGGAATGTGCCCACACCTCTGAAGGGAATCCCGCCCGGAGATTTCGTCGTCCCGCCCGCTCCGGTGCTGAATCCCGGGGCTGACGACCCTGCGGCTCCGGAACCCGATCCGGATCCGGAAAGACGCAAACCCGGCATTCCCGCATTCGATCCTGAAACGGATGCCGAGAGCGAGCATAACAAGACGCCGAATACCAGAGACGAGCCGGAATGCGCGAAATGCGAAAGATGCCCGCCGCGACAGCAAGGGCATCTCACGCCCCAGTCCGCGCCGCAGAAGCGCCCGGAACAGAAGCGTGGCTATGATTATCAGTACTGGGTCTGTCCGTGGCATTACTATGATCCGGCAAGGTCGCAGATCGGGGAATGGGATTGGCTCGGGGTGATTTTCGATGGGCTGCACCCAAGCGAATGCCACCTGTTCGAGGCCAAGCATGGATATGACGGGTTTCTGAAGCAGGATGATTGGAATGCGGAGGGCAGGCCTGGTTTGCAAGACTGGGCTAGCAACGCTTTTGATAAGATCATCGATCAAGCGGATCGGCAGCACGCAGTTGTTGTGTCACATTACCCGAATGTCAGGCTGACATGGGTGTTCAGCAGCATGATAACCAAGCTTTATGTATTTCAAAGATTTATAGACAATGGATGGGTTCCTCCAATCGAGGCCGAGGTGCGCCCATTTGAGCAGGAAAGATATGACGATGAGTGATCTGGCGTTGTCCGTGAAGCTGCCCCCTCAAAACTATGGTTTTGAAGAGGGTGCGGCGGATTTTCTGGAACTTCTCACGCAACTGCGTCAGGTACGCGGTTTCGATGTGGACTGGTATGCAATATGGGAAAAAGATGGTCCCCGTTATGATGTTTGGAAAGACCGTGAAACTTATCTTCAGCAATTCCGCGAAAATAATGCTGAGAAAGCAGATCACTTCAGCATTTGGGCGCATGAAAGCAGTGATCGTTTATATGATTTGACATATCGCTGGAACAATTGGAGCACGAACCACCTGTCCGGCGAAGTTTATCGCCCTCATCCCCAATACGGCACCCAATTCCAGCTTTATGTCGGCCTGATCGACGCCATTCTCGGGTGGAAGCGTCCGCAGCATCTGGCCTTCGGGCCGGGCGTGTATCTCCGCGATCATCACCCGCTGGACCGTTCCCGCGCGGGCATCCGCTGGATTGGCTGGATCCCCTTCACGCTCAATCCTTCGGACGTGCCCGAGGCCGAGATCGTCCAGCCCATGCATAACGGCACCCTGATCGTCACCCAATCGCAATACTGGCAGGCATGGGAGGCGAACCCGGATTATTCCCGCGAAGCGATCGAGAGGGCGCAGGAGGTCGAAATCCGGCTTAATCTGCTTGGCGTTCTGCCCACAAATATCGAGCTGGAGCGCGGGGACTGGGGGCGATAGATCCTTAAACCCGCAATGCCGGAACATGGCCCGGCATTCCGATGTACCCGTGGCCGGGATCGTTCAGCCGATGCATGACGGCAGTCTGACCGTGACGCAATCGCGGGACCGACAGGCACGGGAAGTCAACCCGGAGTGTTCCGGCGAGCCGAAACAGTTAAGACCTGTTTCGGATTATTCAGTCATTTCCAGTGAATTAAATGGTAGCGGAGGAGGGATTTGAACCCCCGACACAAGGATTATGATTCCTCTGCTCTAACCAACTGAGCTACTCCGCCACGGGTGGGGGCGATGTAAGGGGTCTGGTGGGGGGCGTCAAGCGGTTTTCGTAACCGGACCGAACTTGCTGTCATGCTTCCCGAATGACGGTGGGGAAGGCGGGTTTCACGGGGCTTGCCCTCGCTTCGAGCTTGCGCCACCTTGCAGCTATCAATCCCGCGTTGACGGGACATGTCCGACAGGGAGACTTACATGAAACATCTGTTGACCACACGTGCGATGCTACTGGCTTCCGCCCTGGCCATTGCACCTGCCGCCCATGCTGAAACGCCGGCCGATGTGCTGGTCGTGGCGCATACGATAAACGATATCATCACGCTGGATCCCGCGCAGGCATTCGAGTTTGCGGGGAATGACGTCAATCGCAACAATTACGACCGGCTGGTGGATTTCGATCCGATGGATCTGGACGCCGGCTTCCAGCCCTCGCTCGCCGAAAGCTGGGAAATGTCCGAGGATGGAACCGCGATGACCTTTACCATGCGTGAAGGCGTCACCTTCCATTCGGGTAATCCGGTGCGTGCGGAAGATGCGGCATGGTCGCTGCAACGTGCCGTCAAGCTGGACAAGACGCCCGCATTCATCCTGACGCAATTCGGCTTTACGCCCGAGAATGTCGAGGAAAAGATCACATTCGAGGGGAACACGCTAACCCTGAATCTGGATGAGCCCTATGCGCAATCCTTCGTTCTCAACTGCCTGACCGCCATGGTCGCCAGCGTGGTGGATAAGGAAACGGTTCTGGAACATGTCGAGGGCGAGGATCTGGGCAATGCGTGGCTGGCGAATAATGAAGCCGGTTCGGGCGCATATGTGTTGCAGGCATGGAAGCCGAACGAGGCCGTGCAACTGACCGCCTATGAGGATTACTGGCAGGGTCCTGCCACGATGAAGCGGGTGATCATCCGCGATGTGCAGGAATCCAGCGCGCAGCGCCTGCTTCTGGAGCAGGGCGATATCGACGTCGCCCGGAATCTGTCACCGACCGATGTCGAGGGTCTGCAAGGGGTTGAAGGCGTCAAGATCCAGGACGAGCCGCTGGGACGAATCCTGTATATGGGGCTGAATCAGAAGGATGAATTGCTGTCGAACCCCGCTGTAATCGAGGCGATGAAATATCTTGTCGATTACGATGGAATCACCAACAGTTTCCTCAAGGGTCAGTTCGTGCCGCATCAATCCTTCCTGCCGAAAGGATATCTGGGGGCGCTGGAAGAACTTCCCTGGACATATGATGTCGAGAAGGCCAGGCAGATCCTGGAAGATGCCGGGATCGAGGGCGGGACCGTCACGACCAAGGTTCGCGATCTGCGCGAATATATCGACGTGGCGCAATCCCTGCAGGCATCGATGGCCGAGGTTGGGTTGACGCTGGAGATTCAGCAGATGACCGGCGCGCAGGTGCTGGATGCCTATCGCGCCCGCGATGTGCCGATTTTCCTGGGCGAATGGGGGCCGGATTACTCTGACCCGAATACCAATGCGGCGACCTTTGCATGGAACCCCGATAACAGCGATGACGCGGCGGCAACCGGCTTGCTTGCCTGGCGGAACGCCTATGCCGTCCCCGAGGACATGGCCGAAATGACCGAGGCCGCAACGCGGGAGCAGGATAGCGACAAACGTGCCCAGATGTATCAGGACCTGCAGCGCAAATATCAGGCCGAGGCCCCGATCATCCCGCTCTTCCAGCGTATCGAGCCGACGGGCTTGCAGGAGAATGTCCAGAACTGGAATTCCGGCAAATCCGTGACCTCGGTCATGTATCATCAGGTCACAAAGGGCGAATAAGCCTTGAGCGTGACCAATACAGAAACGGGCGGGAAGCGTATGGCTCGCCCGGGCTCTGCCCGCAATCGTCGCATCCGCCGGGTCGCGGGCACAGTTCTGTCGCTTGCCCTGACATTATTGGGCTTACTACTGGTAACCTTCATTATCGGGCGGGTCATGCCGATTGACCCGGTCCTGAAGGTCGTGGGCGATCGTGCCTCGCAGGCGCAATATGACGCGGTCTATCAGGCCATGGGACTGGATCAGCCGCTGGCGGTGCAGTTCCTGCGCTATATCGGCGAAGTGCTGACCGGCGATTTCGGGCGTTCCATTTCGACCGGCCAGCCGGTGCTCCAGGATATCAAGCGGGTTTTTCCAGCAACATTGGAGCTGGCGGCGCTGGGCACGTTGATCGGCGTCAGCATCGGCGTGCCGCTGGGCGTGATTGCGGCGGCGCGGCGCGGCGGCTGGATCGATCAGATCGCGCGGGTCGTGGCGCTTGTCGGGTATTCCATGCCGATTTTCTGGCTGGGGCTGATGGGGCTTCTGGTATTCTACGGCATCCTCGGCTGGGTCGGCGGACCGGGCCGGCAGGGCATCATCTATGACGGGATGGTCCCCCATGTGACCGGGATGATCCTTGTCGATTCGCTGATCACGGGCGACTGGGGGGCCTTCAGGGATGCTTTCAGCCATATCATCCTGCCGGCAAGCCTGCTGGGATATTACAGTCTTGCCTATATCAGCCGCATGACCCGCAGTTTCATGCTGGAACAGCTTTCGGCGGAATATATCACCACGGCTCGCGTCAAGGGAATGTCCGAGCGCGCGGTGGTCTGGCGTCACGCCTTCCGCAATATCTCGATCCCTCTCGTAACGGTGATTGCGCTCAGCTTCGGATCGTTGCTCGAGGGGTCGGTGCTGACCGAAATCATCTTCAGCTGGCCGGGGCTGGGGCAATATATCACCAACACCCTGCTGGCTGGGGATATGAACGCGGTGCTGGGCGGCACGGTCGTCGTCGGTGTCTGCTTTATCGGGCTGAATCTTCTCAGCGATATTCTTTATCGTGTGCTGGATCCGAGGTCGAAATGAGCGAAACCGAACTTTCCCGCCCGATATCCCGCCGCGAATGGCTTTTGTCAGATGCTCCGCAAAGCCGCCGGCAGGCGCAGCTTGGCGCGCTTTATCAGGGATGGCTGACATTCCGCGCGAACAAGCTGGCCATGTTCGGGCTGATCATCCTGATCCTGCTGTTCGGCATGGCGATATTCGCGCCCTGGCTTGCGCCGCAAAGCCCGTTTTCACAGAATCTTGCCGACCGGCTGCAACCGCCATCGGCAGCGCATTGGCTGGGCACCGATTCCTTTGGTCGCGATATCCTGTCGCGCCTGATTCACGGTTCCCGGATTACATTGTTCATCGTTGGCACCGTGGCACTGATCGCGCCGGTGGTGGGTCTGCTGATCGGCACTATCGCGGGATTCGCTGGCGGATGGGTTGATCAGCTGCTGATGCGGATCACCGACATCTTTCTGGCCTTCCCCAAGCTGATCCTTGCACTCGCCTTCGTTGCCGCCCTTGGTCCAAGCATCGGCAACGCCGTTCTGGCGCTGGCCCTGACGGCATGGCCGCCTTATGCCCGCCTTGCGCGTGCCGAAACGCTGACCATCCGCAATGCCGATTACATCGCTGCCGCAAGATTGCAGGGCGCGGGGCCGATGCGGCTGTTGATCCGGCATATCTGGCCGCTTTGCGTCAGTTCGCTGATCGTGCGCGTGGCCCTTGATATGGCGGGCATTATCCTGTCGGCGGCAGGGCTGGGCTTTCTGGGCCTTGGTGCGCAGCCGCCCATGCCCGAATGGGGCGCGATGATCTCGGATGGCAGGATCTATATCCTCGACTATTGGTGGGTGGCCGCGATGCCCGGCCTTGCGATCTTCATCGTCAGCCTTGCATTCAATCTGCTGGGAGACGGGCTGCGCGATGTTCTGGATCCGAAAGGAGCCAAGGAATGAGCACGCCTCTGCTATCCGTCAAGAACCTGTGTGTCACCTTTGCCAGCCGTCGCGGCGATTTTCAGGCCGTCCGCGGCGTCAGCTTTGAGCTTGGCCGCGAAAGGCTGGGAGTGGTGGGCGAATCCGGTTCGGGGAAATCCATGACCGGCCGCGCCATTCTGGGCCTCGTCCGTCCGCCGGGCCGGGTCACCGCCGACCGGATGGAGCTCGAGGGGCAGTCGATCCTGAACCTGCCGGAACGCCGGATGCGCAAACTGCGCGGCAGCCGGATCAGCATGGTGATGCAGGATCCGAAATTCAGCCTGAACCCGGTCATGACGGTCGGCGATCAGATCATGGAGTCCTACCGGCTCCATGCTGGCGGAGGCCGTGCCGCCGCACGCCAGAAGGCGCTCGAGATGCTGAATGCGGTCCGGATTCGCGACCCCGAGCGGGTCATGGACACCTATCCGCACGAGGTTTCGGGCGGGATGGGGCAGCGGATCATGATTGCCATGATGCTGGCGCCCGACCCGCAGATCCTGATCGCGGACGAACCCACCTCGGCGCTTGACGTTTCGGTCCGGGGCGAGGTGTTGAATATCATGGATGGGTTGGTGCGGGACCGCGGGATGGGGCTGATTTTCATCAGCCACGATCTGAACCTGGTCGCAAAATTCTGTGATCGGGTGCTGATCATGTATGCAGGCCGCGTTGTCGAAAGCCTGCCCGCGCGCGATCTCCATAATGCCCGACATCCATATACGCAGGGCTTGTTGCGCAGCCTGCCGCGCCTTGACACGCCGGTCGAACGCCTTCCGGTCCTGCAACGCGAAGAAAGTTGGCGCAGCGGTGAACTCGATCCGTCGCCTGAGACGTAAGATGCGTCTTCCTCGTAGACATATCCATAGACGACAGGGCCGCCCATGCTGAATGTTTCCGATCTTGATGTCTGGTTCGGCGATCCTCCCGACCGTGTGGATGCGGTCAGGGATGCTGCCTTTTCCGTGTCCAAGGGGGAAAGCTTCGGTTTGGTAGGCGAGTCGGGTTCGGGAAAATCCACCATCTTAAGGGCGATCGCCGGCCTGATCGACAGCTGGTCGGGGCAAATCGAAGTCGATGGTACGCGGATCGAGGGTGCGCGCCGCGACAGGGCATTTTACAAGACCGTGCAGATGGTATTTCAGGATCCCTATGCCAGCCTGCATCCCCGCCATTCTGTCGACGCGGTGCTGTCCGAAGCGCTTCGGCTACAGGGGATGGGCGATATCGACCGGCGCATCACCCGGCTGCTGGAGGATGTCGGGCTGGGGAAAGGGTTCCGTTTCCGCTATCCGCATCAATTGTCGGGTGGCCAGCGCCAGCGCGTCGCCATCGCCCGGGCCCTTGCCGCCGAACCGCGCCTGCTGCTGCTGGACGAGCCGACCAGTGCGCTGGATGTCAGCGTACAGGCGGAAATTCTGAACCTTCTGAAGGAATTACGGGAAGAGCACGGGCTGACCTATGTGATGGTCAGTCACGATCTGGCGGTGGTCGGGCATATCTGCGACCGGCTGGCGGTAATGCAACAGGGACAGATCGTCGAAATCATGTCCGTGGACGCCCTGCGCCGGGGAGCGGGTGAACAGGATTACACCCGACACCTGATCGCTGCCTCGCAGTGATGATGAATGAAGGGCAGCATCCATGCAGGCAGGGCGCGAGGCATAGCGGGCTGAAATTCCTGTGTGTCCTGATCATCTGTTTTTCCCTGATCGTCCCGTTTTCTGTCTGCGCGTGATGCAGGTTTTACTGCCGGGGAAATAGACGAACTGGCAGCCGCTACCCTCTGCTTTGCCATCTGGAATGACGCCCCTGATTCCCGATGATATCTTTGGTGATCAGGCGCGTTTTCCGAAGATGATCTCAGGCATCCGCTTTTTCGACCGCGCGTGCGGATCGATTGTTTTCGACCAGCTTTTCAACAAGATTTTTGTAATTATTAAGATAAGTCTGTCGCGTATACCGTTCCAACCCGTCCGAGCAGGACTTGGAGTATTTTTCCGGATCAAGCAGCACTTTCCTTATTGCTTCTGCGATATCGTCTACTTTTCCCGGCTTGATCAGATATCCGTTCGATCCCGATTTGATCATTTCCTGGGGACCATATTTGACGTCATAAGTAATAACCGGGCATGCGGCGGATAACGATTCAAGGATGGAAAGCCCAAATCCTTCGGTCAGGGTGGGATATAGTGACGCCAAAGCGCCGTTGAATTCTGCCAATGGCTCTTTCGTATAACCCATCAGCTTGATCCTGTTCTGACATTTCAGGCGCTTGATCAATGCGGTCAACTCTTTTCCGCCGCTTCCTTTCCCGTATATCAGATAATCGACATCAGGAAATTCTTTCTTTATTTTCGCAAACGCCTTGATACATTCGTCAATCGGTTTCCCTGACAGATCAAGCCGGGATATCGTTATGATATTTTTCCTCTTCTGTGGTTTAACCGGCTTTGCCTCATAATAATGAGGTATAACAGCCACCTCTTGTGATGGCTTCAGGTCAAGCTCGATTTCCTTTTTATGCACATTGGTTGCGGTGATGATCGCTTGACCATCGAAATCATCGACGAATTTCTTGTAAACGGGAAGGAGAACACCCTTTTGATCGCGATGTTCAGCATGCAGGAAAAGTGCCCGGGGGGTTTTTATGACATTCGACAGGTATGATCCTTTGATCCCATCCACAAATGTAACCGTATCCTGAAGCTCCACCATTTCCAGAAGGTTCCGCGCCAGCGCCTTCTGTGTCCGGCAGAGCCGGCCGGTTATCAGGTTTTTCCCAACCAGATATTTGTCGTTCTTGGTTTTGAGCCAGCGAATCGGCCTGCTTTCCGCATAATCTGTTGTTTCTGTCGTGCCATCTGAATTATTAACGATTTTATTTATGATAAACCCATTCAAAAGGGTGAAATGGATCGTATTTTTACCGTTTACAACTTTGCGATCCGTGATGGTGCCGACAGGTGATTTCTTGTTGTCGTCTTTCATGACAATCTTGCCATCACGTGAGTATACAATTTTACTTCCCTGTTTCTTTGCATTATCAAAATCGGGAAACCCGTTGAATAACTTTACCCCCTCTGTGATCGCAACCGGGGCGCAAAGTTCCGGCAATGTGAAATGCTTGACCTCCGGCGCCAATGTTCCTTCTTTTCTAAGGGATTCTATATCAAGTTTTTGTTCTACAGAATGGGCGGTTGTCATCAGGATGGCCGAAAATCCATCCATTTCGGAAAACCCGTTCAATCTATTGTAAATCGCTTTTACTTTTCCTCCGCCACGCAATAAAACCTCTTCCGTGATGCTGATGACTTTGATCATGATGTGGCTCCGAAAGGTAATCAGGGTGATTGTGCCTTCGATATAGGCGTATTTACTCGTGACTACTACCGCTTGTGCGAAAACGTCATCGCGACAAGCTGAATTTTGCTGTCCTATTATCCGGAAAGTTGCAAGCCAGCAATGGCGCCGACTCTGGGTTGTGGCGCGGTTTTCACCATGCTGTGAAAATGCCGGCGCCGGGATATAATCCGATAAGACCTGCTTCTTCTGCTGACCACTATCTTCGCTTGCAGCCCGATCCGGTTAATCGGGAACCAGTGCCGCCATCTTCATGGCCACAATCCATTACGCAAGCCAACTACGAAGGCGTAGCTGAAACAGCTACCGCCTTGGTACATATCTTGGAAATGGTGAGCCCGACAGGATTCGAACCTGTGACCCACTGATTAAAAGTCAGTTGCTCTACCAACTGAGCTACGGGCCCAACGGGGGGTTTACTAGGTGGCCCGGCGGGGGGCGTCAAGCGGAAATCATTCCTCTCTGGCGGATTTTTCTCGGGCGTCTTATATGCGGGGCATGAGTGCTGATCTTCCCCAGGCTCTGCCCTTCATGAAAATGCACGGGCTGGGCAATGATTTTGTCGTGATCGACCTGCGCGCCGGTGGCCAGCCTCCGGCGGCGGGGCTGATCATGCGAATTGCCGACCGGAATCGGGGGGTCGGATTCGATCAGCTTGCGACGATTGAAGCAGATGAACAGGCCGATCTGCGGCTGAGATTCTGGAATCCTGACGGATCGGTCAGTGCCGCCTGCGGGAACGCGACACGTTGCATTGCGCGTTATGTCATGGATGAAACCGGCCGTGACCGCCTGAGTTTGCGCACCGATCACGGGACCTTGCAGGCTGAGGATGCCGGGGCGGGGATGACGCGGGTGAATATGGGGCATCCCGTATTTGACTGGCGGCAGATACCCTTGGCACAGGATGTCGATATCGATCATTTGCCGATCCCGGGCGATCCCGTTGCGACGGGGATGGGAAATCCGCATATGACCTTCTTCGTCGAGGATGCCGCCGCCGTCGATCTGGAAGGATTCGGAGCCAGGCACGAACATCACCCCCTTTACCCCGAACGCAGCAATGTCGAGATCGTGCAGGTTCTGTCCCGCGATGAAATCCTTCTGCGGATATGGGAGCGGGGGACGGGCCCGACACTGGCCTCTGGCTCTTGTTCATGCGCGGCAGCGGTGGCCGCCGCGCGGCGCGGGCTTACGGGCAGGCGGGTCAAGGTCAATGTGCCTGGCGGCGTCCTGCATATCGACTGGCGCGAGGATGGCGTCTGGATGGAAGGCGCGACCGCGCATGTCTTTTCAGGCATGCTGACGCCGGAATGGTTATCCGAATGAGCGCGCCGGTCTTTTCCACGCTGGGCTGCCGCCTGAACGCCTACGAGACCGAGGCCATGCGCGAGATGGCCGAGTCGGCGGGAATGTCGGGCGCGGTCGTGGTGAATACCTGCGCCGTGACAGCCGAAGCCGTGCGCAAGGCGCGGCAGGAAATCAGGCGGCTGGCGCGGGAAAATCCGGGCGCACCGGTGATCGTGACGGGCTGCGCGGCGCAGACCGAGCCGGAAACCTTTGCCGCCATGCCCGAAGTGACCCGGGTGATTGGCAATCACGAGAAGATGCAGCCCGAGACATGGGCGAATATGCGAACGCCCGATCTGATCGGCGAAACCGAAAAGATCCGCGTTGACGATATCATGTCGATCAAGGAAACGGCGGGGCATCTGATCGACGGGTTCGGCCGGCATCGCGCCTATGTGCAGGTGCAGAATGGCTGCGATCATCGCTGTACCTTCTGCATCATTCCTTATGGTCGCGGGAATTCGCGCAGCGTGCCTGCGGGTGTGGTGGTCGAGCAGATCAAGCGTCTTGTGGGGCGTGGCTTCAACGAGGTGGTCCTGACCGGTGTTGACCTGACCTCGTGGGGCGCCGATCTGCCCGGGCAGCCCCGGCTGGGTGATCTGGTGATGCGGATCCTTCGGCTGGTGCCGGATCTGCCGCGCCTGCGGATCAGCTCTATCGACTCAATCGAGGCGGATGAGAATCTGATGCTTGCGATCGCGACCGAATCCCGGCTGATGCCGCATCTGCATCTGTCGTTACAGGCTGGCGATGATATGATTCTCAAGCGGATGAAACGGCGTCATCTGCGTGATGACGCCATCAGGTTCTGTGAAGAGGCACGCCGCTTGCGCCCCGAGATTGTTTTCGGTGCGGATATCATCGCAGGCTTTCCGACCGAGACCGATGCGATGTTCGAAAACTCCCTGCGACTGGTCGAGGAATGCGGCCTGACCTTCCTGCATGTCTTTCCCTATTCTGCACGCAAGGGAACTCCGGCGGCACGGATGCCTGCGGTAAAGGGGCCGGTCATCCGCGAACGCGCGGCAAGGCTGCGCGAGGTGGGGGACAAGGCGTTACAACAACATCTGAGGGCACAGGTCGGGCGTGTTCATCATGTGCTGACCGAAGGGCCGCGGCTTGGCCGGACAGAACAATTCACCGAAGTCAGCTTTGCGACGGAACAGCCCGAGGGTACATTGCTGAAACTGGAAATTTCCGGGCAGGACGGCACGCGGCTTGTGGCGTGAATGACGCACCCGGTTTCGCATTCGATATGACCGGGCGGGCTTTCAGAACAGGCTGAGCTGATCGCCTTTTCGTGCCGGAGGACCGAAGCGGCTGCAATCCAGTGGCGGCCTGCTTTCCCGAAACCCCAGACGTTTCCTCGCCAGCCGGAACCGCTGATGCATCAATTGCGCCTCTATCCCGGTACCGGTGAAGCGAAATCCGTAACGCGGATCATTATCGCGACCGCTGCGCATGGCCTGAACCCGGTTCATGACATGTGTGGCCATCCCCGGCCGATGACGCTCCAGCCAGTCCCGGAACAGCGGTGCGACCTCTCGCGGCAGACGCAGCGGGATCATGCTTGCCCATCTGGCTCCGGCATCATGGGCGGCGGATAATATCGATTCGATCTCGGCCTCGGTCAGGACCGGTATCACCGGGGCAACCATGACCCGAACCGGTATACCGGCATGCGACAGCTCCCTGATCATGCCAAGCCGGGTCCGGGGCGTCGGAGCGCGTGGTTCCAGAAGCCGTGCGAGTTCGGCATCCAATGTGGTCACACTGATCCCGATTTCTGCCTGATCCTTCGCCGCCATCTCGACCCAAAGGTCGATATCGCGCAGCACCGTCCGCCCGCGCGTCACCAGCGTGGCCGGATGGTTCCAGTCACGCAGCACCCGCAGAATACCGGGCATGATCGCCAGCTTCGCCTCGATCGGCTGATAGGGGTCGGTATTCGTTCCCAGGGCAATTGGCGCGGCATTGTAGGAAGGCCGGGCAAGCTCTTTCTCAAGCAGTTGCGCGGCGCTGGGCTTGGCGGTGATCTTCGTTTCGAAATCCAGCCCCGGCGACAGTCCCAGATAGGAATGGCTGGGCCGCGCATAGCAATAGACGCAACCATGTTCACAGCCGCGATAAGGATTGATGGAGCGATCAAAACCGATATCCGGCGAGCTATTGCGCGTGATTATCGAACGCGGACGCTCGATCATCAGATCGGTTTTAAGCAGGTGGGTGTCCTCTTCGATATCCCAGCCATCGGATTCGCGTATCCGCTGATGCCGTTCGAACCGGCCATCGGGGCGGGTATCCGCGCCACGGGCCTTCAGGCGTTCATCTGGATTACGAGGCGGCAGCATGGAATATTTATAGAACAAAACATGAACAAAATCCAGCAAAACTTTCCACGATCCTGCCCACAAACCTATAGGTTTCCGTCGAACCGCCCTAATAGGGGCGGTCCATCCGCGCATAGATGGCAACCCGGCCTTTCGCGGGGCTGGACCAGTTCAACCGGATCTGGCGTTTTTGCGTGCCGATCTGGGTCTGCACCCAGGGCATCTGTGTGACCGCGTCGCCAGAGGCATTGGTGATCCGGCTTTCAGCCACGACAGAGGTAACGGACATCGCCCGGCCTTTGAAGGGTAATCCGTTCAGTTCCGGTGATGTCCATGTTCTGGACGCGCTGGTCTGATTGATCGAAACCAGCAGCGGATTCGCGACATAGGTCGAGATGCCGTTGAATGTGTTCTCGGTGAAATGCACATTCCGCATCTTGCCATAATCGAGATCCGCGATCGAATTATCCACGCGATCGATCCGCTCCACAATGCTGTCATGCGTTTTGAAGACATTACCCACGACGGATAATCCGTGCAGGTAATGACCCTTGCCATATGGCTTGACGACCAGCCAGGAAAACCACCGGACGGAACTGCCGGTCAGGAATGTGTTGCCGGTGATGGTCAGAGCGCCGAAGCTGTATTGCTGGCCATTGAAATCCGGGTACTCGCTATGCTCATTCGTCCACTCGATCGAGGCATTATCGACATAGTTCCCGGTGATCGTGACCTGCACATGTGGCTGTGTCAGCACCAGCCCGGCATAACGCAGGCCCGCATCCGCACTGTCGCCCTGAAACCAGTGATTGCCGCTGATGATATGGCCGCCGCCATGGGCGATCATGAAATGCGCAAAGCGCACGAACCGGCTGTGACGGATCTTCACGTCATTCGCATTGACATTGATGGCGATGCTCTTGCGTTCCTGTGCAAGAACATCGAGCTCGTTCGAGATGAACTGACAGCTATCCACCATCAGATCCTGACAGCCCCGGCCGATCGAGGTGATGCCGCGATCCCTGGGGCGGGTGATGTAGCAGTTGCGGATCGCATTGGTCTGGCCGTCGCGCGCCAGCATGATCGCACTGGCGACGCCCTGGCAATTGATGTCGAGATCCACGAAATTGAAGCGGGCAAGCTGCTCCAGACCCGAGAAGTCAAGCATGTAACGGAAACGTTCGAAGCTGTACCGCCACGTTCCCGCACCACCATATAGCGGCTGAGACAATTCCAGTCTGCGCTTACCGATATTCCGGCTTTTGACATAGACCTCCCGCCCGACGCCGGTTCCCGTCACCAGACTGCCGGGTTCGATCGCCGCGATATTCTCGACATTGGTCAGTGCCGTCGGATCGGCGGGATCATAGTTTGCCATGCTGCGCACGAGCTTGGAATTCCATGCACCTCCGGCAGTGGCAAGCAGGCTGCCATTCGCGATCACCCGCCGGTTGGAATATCCGCGCAGATCGGGTGCCAGGCGATGCACTTCCAGCGGTTCTGTAATCTCGACCCTGCGCCCGCACAGATCGAGAGTCACGTGATCGGTATATCCCAGCAATGCTTGCAGGGCTTTCTTGAAGCCCGGGGTTTCGCCTCCGAACGCATCCGCATAGGTCGGCAGGTCGAAACTTTTTAATAGCGACACTCGCGTCGAAGCTGATGTCTTTAATCTACCTTTGAAGCGGATCCGTGAATTGATGCTCAGATTGCCGCCGATGAAATATTCGCCCTCGGGCACAAGGATACTCCCGCCATTCGCGGCATGATCGGCGGCAATGAAGGCGGCGCGGTCATCGGTGATCCCGTCGCCTTTGGCACCAAAATCCAGAACATCCACCCAATCGATGAGCGCAGGGACAAAACCGGTCGTGACATTCTCGATCCGCAGGGATTCGATCCGGACCGCGCCGCCATTGTCGCCGATCAGATCAAGACCGAAATGACCGAATGCCGGTTTGATGCCCCAGGCCAGGTCCACTCCGGGGCGGGATCCCGGGCCGACAATGGCGCTGATCTCTACAACCTGATTGTATTTCCGGATGGCCACCACGGGACCTGTCTCGGTCAGCCCCGTGACATGAGCGCGTGTCCGGTCGCGTGGCCAACCGGCGATGCGGACACTGCATAACGGCCCGGAAAGAATCTTAACCCTTGCCGAGATCCGCAAATAGGTGCCCGGAATGATCGGGGTATCGCCCTGATATCGTATCCTTGTCGTGGCTTTTTCCTTGCGGATTTCCAGACAGGTGCCGAAATGCTGATCATCCGGAACGATTCCCGCATTGCGCGCCGTGGCCCAATTCGCCTCGTTCTCGCTACCATTCCCCTGTGACCAAAGCTCAAGTCCCGCACTGAACGGTGCAGGCGCAAGCAGTAGTTGATTGGTGATTGCGATCGTCATGCCCATGTCTCCCTGAAATCCGATGCGGCTCAGGGAATACCCCTTTGCTGCATGGATGGGAGATAACTCGCCAACCCCTAATCCGGACTAAAGACCGCGCGCGTTGCGCAGCCGCAAAACTGTAACGATCAGACACGAACGGGGCAGGGCGGATATTCACTATCACCCTGCCGCCGGAAATTCCTATGACGATTGCGCCGCCAGCAACTCACCGGCAAGTGCGCGCTCGATCAAATCGCGGGTTTCATCGATCCCGTAAAGCGCGATGAAGCCGCCGAACCGTGGTCCCTGATCCGCGCCCAGCAGCACCTGATACAAGGCGCTGAACCAGTTCCGCAAAGGCTCGAACCCGTGGTCTTTTCCAACCGCGAACACCATGGATTGCAGGGTTTCCGCATCAACAGGCTGATCCCATGCGGCAAGCCGCGCGGCCAGATCTTCCATGGCCCTGCGCTCGATATCGTCCGGAGCCCGGAACTGCCGTGCAGGCGCCACGAAATCGTTGAAATAGCGCAGGGCGAAATCTGCGGCCTGATCGAGTCCGGGATGGGTTTCGGGACTGGCTTCGGGCGCATAGCGGCGAATGAAGCCCCAAAGCCCCTCCTTGCCCGAGGCCCCCGCGACCGATGCAAGATTCAGCAGCATCTGGAACGACACGACCAGATCCGAGGCGGGCACGTTATCGCCGTGAATATGTCGCACCGGGTTCATGAGTTTCTGTTCGGCGGTCTGTTCCGGATAGGCGCGCAATTGTTGATGATATTCGTCCACCGCCTTGGGGATGACGTCGAAATACATCCGCTTTGCCGTTTTGGGTTTCTGATACATGAAGTAAGACAGGCTCTCGGTGGCCGCATAGGTCAGCCATTCGTCGATCGAAAGCCCGTTGCCCTTGGATTTGCTGATCTTCTGCCCGTTCTGGTCAAGAAACAATTCATAGGTAAAATGTTCCGGTTTCCTGCCGCCAAGTATCTCGCAGATGCGATCATAGATCGGCGTATTCGTGGAGTGATCCTTCCCATACATCTCGAAATCCACATCCAGCGCGGCCCATCGGGCGCCGAAATCGGGTTTCCACTGCAATTTGACCTGGCCACCTGTCACCGGCAGGGTCAGCTCCTCACCCTCATCATCGAAGGTGATCGTTCCGGCACGGGCATCGACATGCTTGATGGGGACATAAAGCACGCGGCCGGATTTGGGGCTGATCGGCAGGAAGCAGCTATAGGTCTGCTGGCGCTCTTCGCGCAGGCTGGCCAGCATCACCTCCATGATCCTGTCATATTGCTCGGCCGCACGCAGCAGCACCGGATCGAACCGGCCCGAGCGATAGAAATCCGTGGCACTGATGAACTCGTATTCGAATCCGAACGTGTCCAGAAAGCGGCGCAACATGGCATTGTTGTGCTGGCCGAAACTTTCATATTGTCCGAACGGATCGGGCACCGAAGTCAGCGGCTTTTGCAGATGCTCGCGCAACAGCTCGGGCTGCGGGACATTGTCCGGCACTTTGCGCATTCCGTCCAGATCGTCCGAAAAGCAGATCAGCTTGGTCGGGATATCGCTGATGATTTCGAAGGCTCGGCGGATCATCGTCGTTCGCGCCACCTCGCCAAAGGTGCCGATATGCGGCAGGCCCGAGGGGCCATATCCGGTCTCGAACAGAACGTAACCCTTCTCGGGGGCCTTCTTTTCAAAGCGTTTAAGCACCCGGCGCGCCTCTTCGAACGGCCAGGCCTTCGATTTCATCGCGGCATCGCGCAAGGTGGTCATCGCATTTTCTCCTGTAACGGGACCTTGCCGCCTTATTGAAAGGCCGAGCAATCGTCAATATTCTGGTGTCCGACCCTGACGGAGACATGACATGACGACGGACTTGCCTTCCCTTTCTCCCTGCGATGCGCTGGTTGCCGTCATGGTCGCCGTTTCCGCCTCGGATGAGAACATGCGCACCGCTGAACTGGTGGCGATTCAGCGCATGGTCGATCATGCACCGATTTTCGCGGATTATGACGACGACCGGATCCGCCCCGTCAGCCAGACCGTCATGACCCTGTTTGAAGAAGAGGACGGGCTTGACGCGTTTTTCGGTCTGATCCGCGAGGCATTGCCCGAGAAACTTTATGAAACCGCCTATGCGCTTGCCTGCGATGTCGGCGCGGCCAATGGCCGTCTTTACGAAGGCGAAATTGCCATGCTCGCAGAGATCCGCGATCAGCTTAACATCGTGCGCCTGCATGCTGCCGCGATCGAGCTTTCGGCGCGGGTACGCCACCGGGTGCTGTAGCGCAGTCGCTGCGCTAAGGCGGACTGCCCGATCCTGAAGGATTGCGGCAGGAAATCTGATCGGCGTTAACCCCGGCCTGCGGCTGTCAGTCGCCGGATCAGCCGTCCCCGCGCCGCGGGTAACGGATGGCCGACCAGTTCTGCCGCAAGCCGGCCTTCAAGGAAATGCCCTGTGATGGCCAATCCTTCGGCAAGCCCATTGCCGCGATTGTCGCCCGCGCCGCCAAGCATTGCAGGCAAGGGCAATAGCCGCTCGGCCCATTCTCCGGCGCCTTCCCGGCTGACAGCCCGGCCCGAACGCGGGCTGACATATGCCAGCCCATCCCGCGTTCCGGTCACGGCGCATGTGTTCAGATCAAGGCCGAAGCCCATCTCGTCAAGCAGGCGCATTTCCCAATACAGGTAATCTTCTGCCCAGTCGCGGCCCTCATCCATGGCATCCAGCAACGCTTCGGTTGCCGCGACCAGGGCCGGATGCGGATCGCGCTCGGGCAGGGCAAAGCGCAGCAGCGCGCATATCGCATTCAACCCCGCCAGCCCAAGAGGATCCGCCAGAAGCGCCGCGCGTTGCCGGACCGGCTCGACCGCGAAATGTCCCAGATGATTCTCTTGTCGCGCCCGCCAGTGTAACGCCAGACGCGATCCGGGTTGCAGCATTGCCGCCCGCTTGCGCGAGGCCCCGCCGGGCACCAGCCCGACATGGCGGCCATGTTGCAGGGTCAGCACATCCAGAATGACCGCGGTTTCCCCATGCGTCCGGCCAGAGATGACGGTGCCTTCAGCCTGCCATTCCATGATCGTCTTTCTCAAATGCGGGGATCAGGCTGGCATGATGCGGCGTTTCGCACAAGCCTTGTCCTTTACACAGCGCTTTTAACCCAAATTCAGCCGCGACCGCGATCCTGGCGGATATCGCCGATCGTCAGGACCGGCGCGGCTTCGATATCGGCGGCGTTCAGCATCAAGGCAACCCTGTTCAGCACAGACAGGATCATCTGTTGTTCCCAGGTTTCCAGTTTTTGGTACTTTGCAACGAAATGCTGCTGCAGCGCGCTGGGAGCGCTGCGCAAAGCCTCGACCCCGGCCGGGGCGATAACGACATGGGTCTGTCGCCTGTCCGTGCTGGAACGTTCGCGGTGGACCATTCCACGGTTTTCAAGCTGATCGACAAGTGCGGTGACGGTCGCCTGACGGACTCCCATCTGGTTGGCCATGGCGGTCGGCGTGGCGTTGCCTTCCTTGCGTCCCGACAGGATTTGCAGCACGCGCAGCTTGGCAGGCGTCAGGCCCGCCGCCTGCGCCAGTTCCCGCTCGTACAGCTCGGTCGCCCGCAGAATACGCCGTAAAGCGATCAGGGTATCGTCAAGTTGTTTGTCATCGGAACCGTCCATATCCACATCATCACATGAAAGATCGAACCGGTTCAATCTGTAAGCTTCGTGTAAAATATTTCGCTTGACTAATGACTTTCTGACATCGCAATGCGGTGATATTATAAAAAACCCATGAAAATACAGAAAATTAACCGGAAATAGCCAAAACTTGCCGATAAGGTTGCAACCAAAGCGTGTTTTTATTAATTAGTATCACGAAGCAATTCAGAGGCCTGATTAATGCCCAAGGACGTGAACGAGATCGAAAAGCAACGCATGCGGACACTTGTCCTGCGCAAACCCCGAAGCACCGACGGCTCTGCCATCTGGGAATTGGTGCGGGAATGCAGTCCGCTGGATGAGAACTCGATGTATTGCAATCTCGTGCAGGCCGAACATTTCAGCGACACCTGTGTAGTGGCCGAGATGGGCGGCAATATCGTTGGCTGGATTTCAGGCCACATGATCCCGAACGAGGATGCGCTTTTCGTCTGGCAGGTGGCTGTCAGCCCGCGTGCGCGGGGTCTTGGGCTTGGCCGCAGGATGCTTGAACATCTGATCGGTCGTGACGCTTGTGCCGAAGCCGATCGGCTGAATACTACGATCACCAAGGATAACGAGGCATCCTGGGCGCTGTTCCGCAGCTTGGCCCGCGAGGTCGGCGGAGAGATTTCCGACAAGGCGCATTACAAGCGCGACACCCATTTCGATGGCCAGCACGCGACCGAACATATGGTGACGATTACTCTCCCGGCCGCGGATGCGTCGGAGACCTCTGACGCTGCCTGAAGCGTGCCTCGTATTCCAGGAATTCATCAGAACGCACGACGTGCGAAAGGACTTTCAATGTCTGACGACATGATTACGAAGCTTGACCCCGAAATTTTCACGCGCCGCGAAAGCGAGGCGCGTTCGTATTGCCGAAGCGTTCCGGCGGTATTCACCTCTGCGAGCGGTTCGATCCTGACCGATCAGGACGGTGTGGAGTATATCGATTTTCTGGCTGGCTGCTCATCGCTGAACTACGGCCATAACGATGCAGATATGAAAGATGCGCTTGTCCGGCATATCACCTCGGACGGGCTGGCCCACGGACTGGATCTGCATACCGATACCAAGGCCGGGTTTCTGACAGCGTTCGAGCGTCATATCCTGACCCCCCGCGACATGGACCACCGCGTGATGTTCACCGGCCCGACCGGCGCGAACGCGGTCGAGGCGGCGATGAAAATTGCCCGCAAGGTCACCGGGCGCACGAATATCATCGCTTTCACCAACGGATTCCATGGCGTCACGATGGGCGCATTGGCCGCGACCGGAAACGGCTATCATCGCGGCGGCGCGGGCATGGACAAGCAGGGCGTCACCCGCATGCCCTATGACGGCTATGCCAAGGGGGTGAATGCTGCCGCGTTGCTTGACCAGATGCTGTCCGATGCCTCGGGCGGGATCGATGCGCCTGCCGCGATCATGCTTGAGACAATACAGGGCGAGGGCGGGCTGAACGCCGCTTCGGATGAATTTGTCGGCAAGATTGCCGATATCGCGAAAAAGCATGGCGCATTGCTGATCATCGACGATATTCAGGCAGGCTGCGGCCGCAGCGGCACGTTTTTCTCGTTCGAGAAGATGGGCGTCATGCCGGATATCGTCACCATGGCGAAATCCATCTCGGGTTTCGGTCTGCCGCTTGCGCTGGTGCTCGTGCGTCCGGAATATGACGTGTTCGGCCCTGCCGAGCATAATGGCACATTCCGCGGCAATACCCATGCCTTCGTGACAGCCCGCGTCGCCATCGAGAAATTCTGGGCGAACAAGGCATTCGAAACGGAATTGGCCGAAAAGGCCATGCTGATCGAGAAGCGCCTGACCGAACTGGCCGATCTGGTTCCCGGCGCTTTCCTGAAAGGGCGCGGCCTGATGCGCGGCGTTGACGTGGGCACCGGCGAACTGGCCGATGAAATCTGTGGCCGTGCCTATGAAAAGGGCCTGATCATCGAAACCTCTGGCAGTGACGGGCAGGTCGTCAAGGTGCTTGCCCCGCTGACAACCTCGGTCGAGATTTTCAACAAGGGATTTGATATCCTGCTGGAATCGGCAGAAGAAGTCCTTGCCACAACCAAGATAGCTGCGGAGTAACAAAGATGATCGTGCGCGATTTCAACAAATTGAAAGATACCGATTCTTCAGTTTCGGATGCCCGGTGGAATTCGGTCCGGATGCTGCTGGCCGATGACGGGATGGGATTCTCGTTCCATATCACCACGCTGGAAGCCGGCTCCGAGCATACATTTCATTACAAGCACCATTTCGAAAGCGTCTATTGTATGTCGGGCAAGGGCTCGATCACCGATCTGGGCACCGGCGAGACGCATGAGATCAAGCCGGGCGTCATGTATGCATTGAATCTGAATGACAAACACACCCTGCGGGCCGAGGAAGAGCTGGTCATGGCCTGCTGCTTCAACCCGCCCGTGACGGGCAAGGAAGTTCACCGCGAAGATGGCTCTTATGCTCCGGTGGAAGAACTGACGGACTGAATATGACCCACACTGTCGATAAAATCGGCGGCACGTCGATGTCGCGCATCAATGAATTGCGCGACACGCTGATCATCGGCGATCGCAGCGGGGCTGATCTCTACGGGCGCATCTTTGTCGTCTCGGCCTTCGGCGGGATCACCAACCTGCTGCTGGAACACAAGAAATCGGGCGAGGCCGGGGTTTATGCCGCTTTTGCCAGCTCGGATTCCGATCATGGCTGGCACGAGGCGCTTGATCGCGTGGCCCAAGCCATGGCCCGGGCGCATCAGGCTGTTCTGGACCATCCCGCCGATACAGAGCGCGCCGATGCTTTCGTCCGCGACCGCATCCTTGGCGCCCGCAATTGCCTGATCGATTTGCAGCGCCTTTGCTCTTACGGCCATTTCCGGCTGTCCGAACATATGATGCAGACCCGCGAACTTCTGTCGGGGCTGGGCGAGGCGCATTCCGCCTTTGTCACCACGCTGATGCTGCAGCGAGCCGGCGTGAACGCCCGCTTTGTCGATCTGTCGGGCTGGCAGGATGAAGGCGATGTCAGTCTTGACCAGCGTATCGGGGGGGCGATGGACGGTGTCGATCCCGCGAATGAAATGCCTATCGTCACCGGTTATGCGCAATGCAGCGAAGGTCTGATGCGCGAATTCGACCGGGGTTATTCCGAAGTGACCTTTTCGCGGCTGGCGGCACTGACCGGCGCGCGCGAGGCGATCATTCACAAGGAATTCCACCTGTCCTCCGCCGATCCGAACCTTGTCGGGCAGAAGGCCGTGCGCAAACTGGGCCGGACGAATTACGATGTGGCCGACCAGCTGTCCAATATGGGGATGGAGGCCATCCATCCCAAGGCAGCCAAGACCCTGCGCCAGTCAGGCGTACCGCTGCGGGTCACCAATGCGTTCGAACCGGAGGATCCCGGCACCCTGATCGACGACCAGCCCACGGACGAGGCGCGGGTCGAGATCGTGACCGGGCTTGATCTTTTCGCTTTCGAATTGTTCGAGCAGGATATGGTCGGTGCGAAAGGATATGACGCCACGGTGCTGGAAATCCTGACCCGGCATAATGTCAGAATTGTCTCGAAAGTGTCGAACGCCAACACGGTCACGCATTACGTCGACACGTCGCTCAAGGTTTTGCGCAGGGTCGAGAAGGATCTGGAGCAGCGTTATCCCTCGGCGGAGGTGACCTCGCGGGCGATCTCGATGGTGGCGGCGATCGGGCGCGATCTGAATGGCTTGGCGGTGCTGAGCCGTGGTCTGAACGCATTGGCTGATAACGGGCTGGAAGCAATCGGCGCGACACAGGGGCCGCGTCCGGTCGATGTCCAGTTCATCGTGGAACGCGATGTCATGAAGCCTGCGATCCGGGCCCTGCATCATGCGCTGGTCGAACAGGAACCGCAGGGGCTGTTGAAGGCGGCGTAATACCGGATTGTCCGTGAGTGATGACCCCGGCCCGCAGATAATCCTGCGGGCCGGGGTCATTCATTGCCGCGCAAGCGCCCGCGTCTTTGCTTGCTTAATCGTTCATGTTGGATTAACTGCATCTTGCTTCGGTTCCGGGCGTCATGCCCGGTGAAAAGGGAACGCGGTGCAAACCCGCGACTGCCCCCGCAACTGTGAGCGGCGAGCGAAGCCGGAGGATGCCACTGTCTGCGACATTGCGGATGGGAAGGCCCGGCCAAGCAAGGACCCGCAAAGTCAGGAGACCTGCCAAAGCGATCACCCTGAGTGCATGCGAGGGGCATGCGCGATACGGTTTTTCCGTCGTGGTGATACTCGCGTTCGGCAGCCGGTCTGTCCGGGCAAAATGTATCCAGCCCGCTACCGGGCGGCCGACAGGAAATCGACAGATGAGAATCATCGCAATTCTGACTGTAACCACCGCACTTACGGCATTTTCCTCGAACGCGCAGGAGCCTGTTCTCCTGTCCGAGATCACCCTGACCGCCGGCAGCGAGGCCACCGAACTCAGCCGTTCGGGCAGTTCGGTTTCGGTGCTTGACGAAGACAGCCTCGCGAACCGGACCGGGCAACCCATATCGCAAAGCATCAGCCGGTTGCCGGGGGTCACCATGACTCAGTCCGGGCCGCTGGGAACGACTGGAAACCTGCAGGTCCGGGGCGCGCCTGCGCAATATGTGCCCGTGATCATCGACGGGATCGACGTCTCGGATCCGGCGGCGGGGCAGCCCGCTTTCGATATCGGCGGCATGACTGGTGCGAATCTCGGGCGGGTCGAACTTTTACGCGGAACGCAATCGTCGCTTTACGGGTCGCGCGCGGTTGGCGGTGTGCTCAGCATGCAATCGCTGCGCCCGGAACAGGAGGGTTCGCACCATCGTTTCGCGATCGAAGCGGGCAGCTTCAATACGCTATTGGCCAGTTACGGCGTCACGTTGCGGCAGGGTGGAACGGATCTGGCGTTCTCGGCCAGCCGGATCCACAGCGACGGATTTTCCGCCAAGGACGAGAATGACGGCAATTTCGAGCGTGACGGATATGACGCCACCCGTCTGAATTTCTATGCGGCGCATGAATTGCAGAACGGGGCAATTATCGGCCTCAACGGTTTCTGGGAAAAAAGCGAGGGCGATTTCGACGAGTTCGGCGGTGATATCACGGGCACACCGGGCGATGAATATAACGAACGCGAATCCTATGGGCTGCGTGCCTTCGCGCAGTTCTCGACTGGCGAGGTTCAGCACGATGTCGCCCTGACCCGCTATCATATCGACCGCATGAGTTGGACGAATGGTCATGGTGATCCTTTTGTCGGCACCCGCACCAAATTGTCCTGGCAGGGCGCAATGGATCTGGGCGGTGCGGGCACGCGCCTGATCATTGGTGCGGATACCGAGAAGGAAAAATCCGAAGGCAACGGCGATTCCCGCATGACGGGCGCTTTCGCGGAAATCGCGGTGCCGATCAGTCCCCGGCTTGACGTCAACGCATCGCTGCGCCGCGATGAACATTCGCGTTTCGGCGGTTATACCTCGGGCCGTCTGACGGCCGTCTATCGCGCCAACGAGGATTTGCTGTTCCGGGCCGCGGTCGGAAATGGCTTCCGCGCTCCGTCGCTTTATGAACTGTACGATTCCTACGGCAACCCGGATATGGAGCGCGAGGAAAGCGTGACCGCTGAACTCGGTGTCGAAAAGCGTTGGGGCGATGAGAATTATCTGCGTGCCACCGCGTTCTACACTGAAGCAGAGAACCTGATCGGCTTTGATAGGGAGTCGGTGTCCTGCAAGAGCGCGGTCGAGACGGGTTGGCCGGGATGCTACGCGCAGGTCGATGGAAAGGCCCGCCGCAAGGGGGTGGAACTCGATGGCCGCTTTGCTTTTGGCGCGGGCCACGCCCTGACGGCATCCTATACCTACACGGACAGCAATGTGATCGCGAACTGGGCGGATGTGCCCGCGCATAGTCTTCACCTTGGCGTCGAGACGGAATTCACAAGCGGGACCACGGCAGGTATCGCGCTGCGGTATCTGGCCCACCGGCCGGGAGAGCTGGAGGATTTCGCGACGGTTGATCTGTTGTTCAGCCATCCTCTGACCGAAAACGCTCAAGCCTATCTGCGCATCGAGAATATCTTCGACAAGCAATATCAATTGGTTGACAGCTATGGCACTCCTGATCGCTCTGTCTATGCGGGGCTGCGTGCGTCGTTCTAGGCGCATCTGCGGCTGGCTGGTGGCGATGCTGGTCGCCGCAGTCCTTCCCGCCGAGTCCGCGCCGCAGCGTGTGGTGTCGATGAATCTGTGCACCGATCAGATTGCCATGTTGCTTGCGGCGGAAGGGCAGTTGATTTCGGTCAGCGATCTGGCGGCGGATCCCCGGATGTCATCGATGGCGGACAAGGCTGCGGCGTACCAGGAAAATCATGGCCGGGCCGAGGAAATCTATCTGATGCGTCCCGATCTGGTTATTGCGGGGCAATTCACGCAAGGGCCGACCGTGCAGATGTTGCGGCGGCTTGGGATCCGCGTCGAGGTTTTTCCTCCGGCCGAAAGCATCGAGTCGATCCGCAAGGAGATCCGCCATATGGGGGCGTTGCTGGGCCGTGAGCAAGCGGCGGACGCCCTGCTTGCCGATTTCGATGAGGGTCTGGAGGCTACCGCCAGCAAGACCCGGCGCGGCAGGGCTGCGCTTTATTATGCGAATGGTTTCACCTCCGGGCGGAACACGCTGGCCGGGACGATTCTGGATGCGGCGGGTTACGATAATGTCGCCGGAGATTTCGGTATCGACGACACCTCGGCGCTGCCCATGGAACTGATCGTGATGTCGCAGCCGGACCGGGTGATTACCGGCTCGAAATGGCCCGGGCAATCCCGGTCCGAGGCGATCCTTGATCATCCCGCACTGAAGAAACTCTCATTCGGGGTCGCCGAGGCGACGGACCGGGACTGGGTTTGCGGCACCCCGTATATTCTTCGCGCCATCGGGGAACTGCAATGAAACCGGTTTTCGCCCTCCTGACGCTGCTGATGCTTGGGCTGTTCATCCTGTCTCTGGTAACCGGTCCCGCCGATCTGGGCATGGCTGACAGTCTTCTGGCGATGATATGGGGCGGCGACGGCCCGGTTCCGATCGTCATGCGCGAGATCCGTCTGCCGCGCGCGATCCTTGGGCTGGCAATCGGCGGGGCGCTTGGACTTGGCGGAGCGGCGATGCAGGGTTATCTGCGCAATCCGCTGGCCGAGCCGGGGCTGATCGGCGTTTCGGGGATGGCCGCGCTGGGGGCGGTTCTGGCGATTCAGACCGGAATGGCCCTGAACGCGCCACTTGTATTGCCGCTATCGGCACTGATCGGCGCGGCGGCCGGAGCGGGCCTGCTGATCCTGCTGGCCGGTCCGGGCGGCGGGTCGGTCACGCTGATCCTTGCCGGAATTGCCATCTCGGCATTGGCGAATGCCGGGACCGCATTGGTTCTCAACCTGTCTCCCAATCCCTACGCGGCGAATGAGATCGTCTTCTGGCTGATGGGATCGCTGGCCGACCGCTCGATGCTGCATGTCGCGCTTGCCTTGCCGTTGATCCTGCTGGGCGCTGTACTGGTCTGTGGCACGGCGCGCGGGCTGGATGCACTCACGCTGGGGGAATCCGCGGCGATGTCGATGGGAGTTTCGGCGGTGGCGCTAAGATGGCGCCTGATCGCGGGGCTGGCGCTTATGATTGGCCCGGCAACTGCGGTCGCCGGAGTAATCGGCTTCGTGGGGCTTGTCGTTCCGCATATCCTCAGGCCGTGGGTTGGCGCGCGCCCGTCGCTGCTGTTACCGGCATCGGCGCTTGGCGGTGCGATCCTTGTGCTGACTGCGGATATCGCCGTGCGGATGATCGTGCCCGAGAGGGATCTGAAACTGGGCGTGCTGACGGCGATCATCGGTGCGCCGCTGTTTCTGCATCTGATCTGGAAGACCCGCAGCGGAGGCAGGATATGAGTTTGCTCGAACTGCGGGAACTTTCGGTGATCCGGCGCAATCGGCAGGTGTTGAACGATGTTAGCCTGACCATTAACGAAGGTGAACTGGTCGGGCTGATCGGTCCGAACGGCGCGGGAAAATCGACCCTGATGGAGGCCGCGCTGGGGATGATTCCGTTTTCCGGCAGTTCCAGCCTTGCAGCGATGGGAACGGAAGGGCGCGCCCGCAAAGCCGCCTATCTGCCGCAATCGCGTGAAATTGCCTGGCCCGTCAGTGTCGAGGATCTGATCTCGCTGGGGCGCCTTCCCTGGCCGGGCGGCGGATACAGGGCAGAAGACAGGGACGCCATCGAATCCGCCATCACCCGCATGGAGCTGCAGCCATTCCGCCATCGGACCGCGCTGCGCCTTTCGGGGGGCGAACAGGCGCGGGTTCTGATTGCGCGGGCATTGGCGCAGCAAACCCCGCTGATCGTCGCGGATGAGCCGGTCGCGGGGCTTGATCCGGCGCAACAGCTTGCCTGCCTGCGCCTGTTCCGGCAACTCGCGCAAGAGGGCAGGGGCCTGCTTGTATCGTTGCACGATCTTGGGCTTGCCGTCCGGTTCTGCGACCGTCTCGTGCTTCTGGCCGGGGGAAGGGTGCTGGCAGATGGCGATCCCCGGCATGTGCTTCGGGACGAGACCGTGCAGGATGCGTTCGGCATCACCTTGCGCCATATCGAGACACCGGACGGACCGGCGGTTCTGCCGGTCTGAGGCTGTGCAGGGGGAATGGCCGGGACGGCAGGGGCGCTGTCAGGAGGCGCCTTGCCCGATATGTCCGGCCTTTTTCAATGCATCGGCAATTTCATCCAGAATCGCGGGATCGTCGATCGTGGCGGGCGCAGTTACCGTTTCGCCATTCGCGACCTTTGCCATGATCGCGCGGAGGATCTTGCCCGAGCGGGTCTTGGGCAACCGCTCGACCACGCAGGCGGTCTTGAAAGCGGCGACCGGCCCGATCTTGTCCCGGACCATGGCAACGACCTCTCGGGTGATCTGTTCGTCCGGCGCGTCGATGCCGCGTTTCAGGCACAGGAAACCCAGCGGCACCTCGCCTTTCAGCGGATCGCTTGCGCCGATCACCGCAGCCTCGGCGACGGCCGGATGCGAGGCAAGAACCTCTTCCATGGCGCCGGTGGACAGGCGGTGTCCGGCGACATTGATCACGTCATCGGTACGCGCCATGATATAAAGATAACCATCCGCATCGACATATCCCGCGTCACCGGTTTCGTAATAGCCGGGGAAACGCTCGAAATAAGCCTTGTGAAGCCGCGCTTCGGCATTCCACAGATTCGGCAGGGCCCCCGGCGGCAACGGCAATTTGATCGCAATCGCCCCAAGCATCCCGGTTGGCGTCTCATTGCCTGAATCGTCAAGGATATGAACATCATAGCCGGGCATCGCCACCGAGGGGCTGCCCTTCTTGACCGGCAGATGCTCGATGCCGAAAGGGTTCGCGGCGATGGACCAGCCGGTTTCCGTTTGCCACCAGTGATCCAGAACTGGCAGGTTCAGCTTGTCCTCAAGCCAGGTGATCGTATCCGGATCGGCCCGTTCGCCTGCCAGAAACACCGCCTTGAGAGCAGACAGATCGTAATTGCCGATCAGCTTGCCATCCGGATCCTCGCGTTTGACGGCCCGGATGGCGGTCGGAGCGGTGAAGAAGCTTTTGACCTTGTGCTCGCTTATCACGCGCCAGAAGGTTCCGGCATCCGGCGTTCCGACCGGTTTCCCCTCGAATATGATCGTCGTCGCGCCCGTGAATAGCGGCGCATAGCAGATATAGCTATGCCCGACCACCCAGCCGACATCCGAGGCGGCCCAATATACGTCTCCGGCATCGATGTCGTAGATATTCTTCATCGACCAGTTCAGTGCCACCAGATGTCCGGCGCTATGCCTGATCACGCCCTTGGGCTTACCGGTCGTTCCCGAAGTGTATAGAACATAGAGCGGATGGTTGCCCTCGACAGGCAGGCAATCCGCCGGAACGGCATCCTGCTGGAAGCTGTCCCATTCAAAATCCCGTCCGGGGATCATCTCGGCGATTTCCTGTTCCCGTTGCAGGATCACGCAGAATTCCGGCTTGTGGGTGGCCATGCTGATGGCCGTGTCCAGCAGCGGCTTATAGCTGACGATCCGGCCCGGCTCGATTCCGCAGGAGGCCGAGATGATGGCGCGGGGGGTTGCATCGTCGATACGCACCGCCAGTTCCCGCGCGGCAAAGCCACCGAAGACGACGGAATGTATCGCACCGATCCTTGCGCATGCGAGCATGGCGATGATCGCCTCGGGAACCATCGGCATATAGATAATGACCCTGTCGCCCTTGACGACGCCTTTTGCCTGTAAGGCACCTGCCAGACGGGCGACCCTGTCGCGCAGCTCGGAAAAGGTGATCTTCTGGACGCTGCCGGTGACAGGGCTGTCATGAATGACTGCGGGCTGATCGCCGCGTCCTGCCTCGACATGGCGATCCACGGCGTTCCAGCAGGTATTGACCATCGCATCCGAGAACCATTCCCCCACCGGGCCCTGATCGAACCATCCCTTGGCCGGCGCGCGGTCCCAGTCGATATCCTCGGCCGCTTTCAGCCAGAATGCTTCCGGATCCGCTTTCCACGCGTCGTAAATGTCACGATAAGTCATGTCTCATCCCCTCCTTGCCTGCCAGAACCGGTGTTACACGATGATCTTCGGCGGCTGCAACGCCACTTTGCCCGAAGCGCGCCTTGTGGCCCGTTTCGGCCTGATGCGGGTTTGACAAAATCAACTTGCCGCAGCAGGCTGTTTACCGGGGCCGGGTTTGTCACGGCGTGTGTCTCGCCGGGCCGCTGCCCCGCAGGAGAGGTGCTATGAAACTGTCCGATATGTTTTCCAGTCTTGCCGGCAATGCCCGCGATTTCGAAGAGCGGGTCAGCGAATGGCAGGCGCAACTGACCAGCAGCAATGAAGACATGATGGCCAGTGCCCGCAAATGGCAAGAGACGGCCATGCAGCGGCAGGAAGAACTGAACAGGCAGATGCAGGGCTATTTCGAGGAAGCGAACGAAAATGTCCGGACCCAGTGGCAGACCATGCAGACAGCCTGGGAAGAGCAGTTCAGGAAGATGCAGGACAAAAGCGAAGAAATGCGCAAAGCGGCCATGAAAAGCGGAAATTTCCCCGATTGGGCCGAGGCTTATGCCGCCCAGATGGTGACTTTCGCACAGAAGATGCAGGACGAGGCAGCCAATGCCATTGCCGCCGCCACCGAGGCGCGGGGATCGGACAAAAAGAGCAGGAAGAGCTGATCCGCCCGGCGCCACAGGCAGGGCAACGCCCGCAGGGTTAAGCCGGGATTAACCGGCGGGCGCGACTTTCGTCATCTCCGCCAATCCGGGCGGGAACAGGCGAAAGGGATGCAATGCCAAATGTTGAAGCGCCAACCGTGGGCATGATCGCACGAGAGATCGTCGCCCGCGAGGGCGGCTATGTGAATGATCCGGACGATCCGGGCGGGGCGACCAAATACGGTGTCACCATCGGCACCATGCGCGCGCTTGGGATGGATCTTGATGGCAACGGCCGCGTGGATCGGGCCGATGTGAAGGCCCTGACCCGCGAACAGGCCGAACATGTCTTTGTCGAACATTATTTTCATCGCCCCCGTTTGGCGGAACTGCCAGAGACGGTGCAGGCGTCGGTCTTCGACATGTATGTGAATTCCGGTGCCAATGCCGTGAAAATCCTGCAAAGGCTTGTGACGCGGATGGGATGTCCGGCAAATCCCGACGGGGTGATCGGCCCCCTGACGGTTTCAGCCGCCCATGCTGCGGCGGATGCGGCGCCCGAACATCTTGCGGATGCCTATGGGATCGCGCGGCGCAACTATTATTACGCTTTGGCTGACCGCAGATCCGCCAGCCGCAAATATGCCCGCACCCGCAAGGGCGGCAAAGGGGGATGGATCACCCGCGCCGAAAGCTTCATCTCGCCCAGATATCACTTATCCGAAACCGAACATCGCAGGAGAATCGCGCAATGGGGCTGATCGGCAGGTTTGTTCGCGGGCAGGGCGCCACCGCGCTTGGCAGCGCCGTGGGGGGTGTGGCTGAAATCTTCGTCCAGAACGCCACCCGCCGGATGGAACTGGACGAAGCGGCATATGCGCGGGCGGTCACTCAGTTCGGGCAGGAATTCATGGGCCGTGACGGCGGTTGGTTCGACAGTATCGTCAATGGATTGAACAGGCTTCCCCGGCCGCTTCTGGCTTTGGGGACGATGGCGCTTTTCGGTTATGCGATGATCGAGCCCACCGGCTTCGGATTGCGGATGGAGGGCCTGCAGCAGGTGCCCGAGCCGCTTTGGTGGTTGCTTGGCGCGATTGTCGGATTTTATTTCTGCGCGCGTGAAGCGCATTATTTCCGCAATCGCCATTGGCCCGCGAAAGGCGCGGAACCCGCAGCGCAACGGGCTGTTCAGGTGCCCGAAGACGATTTCCCGGACAATGCCGCCTTGCGGGATTGGGCGGCAAATATGCGAAAACGGCAGTGATTCTTGCCGCATCAGGGCGGCGGATACACGGAAAACTGACAGGTAGCGACAAAGGGGGGACTTTCCCCCCTTTTTTCATGGCTCTATGCTGCGCCTATACGGAGGTTCGCTCATATGATCGCAGAATTCGGCCATTTCGCCCTGATCCTTGCCCTGGCCGTCGCGGTCTATCAGATGATCGTGCCGATGATCGGGGCGGCAAAAGGCTGGCCCGGCTGGATGGAAAGCGCGCGTCCGGCGGCGATGGCGCAGTTCTTGCTGACCGGGCTGTCATTCGCGGCGTTGACGGTCGCATTCGTGACCTCTGATTTCTCGCTGAAACTGGTCTATGAGAATTCCCATACCGCCAAGCCGATGCTTTACAAGGTTGCCGGCGTCTGGGGGAATCACGAAGGCTCGATGCTTTTATGGGTGCTGATCCTTGCCCTGTTCGGCGCGGCGGCCGCGGTATTCGGGGGCAATCTGCCGCTACAGCTTCGGGCGCGGGTGCTGGCGGTGCAGGCGTCGATCGGCGCGGCGTTCTATGCATTCATCATCTTTACCTCGAACCCGTTTCTGCGGCTGGCGAATCCGCCTTTCGACGGGCGCGACCTGAACCCGCTCTTGCAGGATCCGGGCTTGGCCTTTCATCCGCCGTTTCTCTATCTGGGCTATGTCGGGCTATCGATGGCCTTCAGCTTCGCCGTCGCCGCCCTGATCGAAGGTCGCGTCGACGCGGCATGGGCGCGATGGGTCCGGCCCTGGACGCTTGCGGCATGGATGTTCCTGACCATTGGCATCGCGCTGGGTTCATGGTGGGCCTATTACGAGCTTGGCTGGGGCGGGTTCTGGTTCTGGGATCCGGTCGAGAATGCCAGTTTCATGCCCTGGCTGCTGGCGGCGGCGCTGCTGCATTCGGCAATCGTCGTGGAAAAGCGCGAGGCATTGAAAAGCTGGACGATCCTGCTGGCGATCATGGCCTTCGGTTTTTCGATGATCGGGACATTCATCGTCCGGTCGGGCGTGATCACCTCGGTCCACAGTTTCGCAAGCGATCCGACACGTGGCATCTTCATCCTTGCCATTCTGGCCGTGTTTACCGGCGGCGCATTGACGCTTTATGCCGCGCGGGCCGGGCAGATGACGGCGCGGGGGGTCTTTACTCCGGCATCGCGCGAAGGGGCGTTGGTGGTCAATAATGTATTGCTGGCAGTCTCGGCTCTGGTCGTTTTCGTTGGAACCATGTGGCCCCTGCTGGCTGAAATGCTTTGGGACCGCAAGCTTTCGGTCGGCGCACCCTTCTTCAACAAGGCATTCACCCCCTTCATGCTGATCCTGGCCATCGCCCTGCCTTTGGGGGCGATCATCCCCTGGAAACGCGGATCGATGCGGGCATTGAAACCCCTGCGCGGCGCGTTGATTTTTACCGGGGCGGTCATGCTGTTGGTCTTCTCGGTCTCCACCGGTCGTTCCGCCATCGCCCTGATCGGCGCCGGGCTGGGCGCGTGGCTGATCGGCGGCGCGGTGGCGGAACTGATTTACCGCACTGGAAATTCGGGCCTGTCACGGCTGTTGCGGCTGCCGCGGGCCGATTGGGGCAAGGCGGTGGCGCATGCGGGGCTGGGCGTGACCTTTATCGGCGTGGCGCTGCTGACTGCCTGGCAGACCGAGGATATCCGCGTCGCGCAGATCGACGCGCCTTTCGAGGTCGCCGGCTACCAGATCACGCTCAAGGAGGTGAATGAGATCGAAGGGCCGAATTACATCTCGACCATGGCGACGATGGAGGTGCAGCGGAACGGCCGGCAGGTTGCGCTGCTTCATCCTGAAAAGCGCGTCTATCCGGTGCAGGCGATGCCGACGACCGAAGCGGCGATAGATAACGGTCTGTTCCGCGACATTTATCTTGTCATCGGCGATGCCCAGAAGGATGGGGGCTGGGCAGTGCGATCCTATGTGAAGCCCTTTGCCAACTGGATCTGGGCGGGCGCGATCCTGATGGCGCTGGGCGGAGCGATCAGCCTGTCGGACCGCCGCTACCGTGTTGCGGCGGGCGAAAAGCGCCGAAGCCCTGCGGCAGCGGTGCCGGCCGAATGAAACGGCTGAGCCTGATAGCGGCGCTGTTGCTGGCGCTGGTGTCGCCCGTTTTCGCGGTGCAGCCGGACGAGGTGCTTGACGATCCCGTGCTGGAGGCGCGCGCCCGCGAGATTTCGCAAAAGCTGCGCTGTCCCATTTGCCAGGGTGAGAATATCGACGAATCCAATGCGGCGATCAGCCGTGATCTGCGGCTATATGTGCGCGAGCGTCTGGTGGCGGGCGATAATGATGACAAGGTGATCGATGCGGTCGTCGATCGCTTCGGGGAATATGTCCTGTTTGAACCACGCGCCCGCGGCTCGAACCTGATCCTGTGGCTGGCGGGTCCGGTCATGGCCTTCATCGGTCTGCTGATTGCATGGGGTTTCGTAAAGGCACGGTCGCGCGAGGCGGCGGTTCCCGAACCGCTGAAAGATGACGAGCAGGCGCGCCTGCGCGAAATCATGCGAGATTGACGCCGGGTTCCGCTTTTATCGTTGCGGAATCTGGGCATCATGTGCCGCAAAGAAGGGGATGGCATGAATTACGAAACGATCGAGTTCACCACCGAAGGCGGAATCGGCACGCTGACGCTGAATCGCCCGAAGGTGATGAATGCCTTGAACGGCAGGATGCGGGCCGAGATCACGCAGGTGCTGACCGAACTGCCCGACGAATTGCGCTGTGTTGTCATGACCGGATCGGGCGCGGCTTTCTGCTCTGGCCAGGATCTGACCGATGCCGGGTCGGCGATCGATCTGGAAGCAACCCTGCGCGACGAATACGAGCCGATGCTGCGTGCGGTCCGCAACTGCCCGGTTCCGGTGATCGCGGCGGTCAATGGCGTGGCGGCGGGGGCGGGGGCCAATCTTGCGCTTGTCGCCGATGTGGTGATCGCGGCGGACAACGCCAAGTTCATTCAGGCTTTCACCCGGATCGGGCTGATTCCTGATGCAGGCGGCACATGGGCGATCCCGCGTGCGGTCGGGGCTGCGCGCGCCATGGGGCTGATGCTCTTCGCGGATGCAATTCCCGCCCGCAAGGCCGCCGATTGGGGCCTGATCTGGGAAGCGGTTCCCGACGAGGATTTCACCGGGATCGTTGCCGACCGCGCCCGGCAACTCGCTCAGGGGCCGACCTCGGCCTATCTGTCGGTGCGGCAGGCGGTGGCGGCATCCTTCGACAATGATCTGGATGCGCAACTGAAGCTTGAAGCCAGTCTGCAGGGACGGGCAGGGCGCAGCGATGATTTCCGCGAGGGGGTGGCAGCCTTTCTCGAAAAGCGCAAGCCAAGCTTTACCGGGAAGTAAGGACGACCGGGAAGTAAGGACGGTTTCCCGCGTCTGCCGGTTTGCGTTCCGGTTCACCTGACATTTCGGGGCTGCGGACCGGAAGGTGCCGTGGCTTTGAATGGTTGACCTCCCCCGGTGAGTGGCGTTAACCCGCGATGATCAGTCAGGAAGACCAAAATGAACCTTTTCACCGATCTTCGCGGCACCGTTCTTGCCGCGCTGGAGCAGATGACCGAGGCAGGGGAACTGCCCAAGGGTCTGGATTTCTCGAATGTCGCGGTCGAGCCGCCGCGCGATCCGGCGCATGGGGACATGGCGACCAATGCAGCCATGGTGCTGGCAAAACCTGCCGGGGCCAAACCGCGCGATATCGCCGAAAAGCTTGCCGCAAGGCTGACCGATCCGCGTATCAGCAGCGCCGAGGTGGCGGGACCGGGATTCCTTAATCTGCGCCTTGCGCCGGACATCTGGCATGGAGTGGTCAAGGCCGCGATCAAGGATGGCGCGGATTTCGGTCGCTCGCGGATCGGTGCCGATACCCGCGTCAATGTCGAATTCGTCAGTGCCAATCCCACCGGCCCGATGCATGTCGGCCATGTCCGCGGGGCGGTCTTCGGGGATGCCCTGGCCAATCTTCTGGATTTCTCGGGCCATGACGTAACCCGCGAATATTATATCAATGACGGCGGCGCGCAGGTCGATGTTCTGGCGCGTTCCGCCTATGAGCGGTATCGCGAGGCCAACGGTCTTGAACCCACGATCAGCGAGGGGCTTTATCCCGGCGATTATCTTATTCCGGTGGGCGAGGCGCTTAAGAAGAGATATGGCGACACTCTGCTGGACAAGCCGGAAGAGGATTGGCTGGACGATATCCGCGAATTCGCCACTCAGGCGATGATGCAGATGATCCGCGACGATCTGGACGCGCTTGGCGTGCGCATGGATGTCTATTCAAGCGAAAAGGCGCTTTACGGCAGCGGCAAGATCGAAGCCGCGATCGAGCGGCTGGACAGTATGGGCCTGATCTATCGCGGCGTGCTGGAACCGCCCAAGGGCAAGCTGCCCGAGGATTGGGAAGAGCGCGAGCAGATGCTGTTCCGCTCGACCACGCATGGCGACGATGTGGACCGGCCGATCCAGAAATCGGACGGGGCCTGGACCTATTTCGCGCCCGACATCGCCTATCACTGGGATAAGATCGACCGGGGTTTCGATCAGCTGATCGATGTGTTCGGCGCCGATCATGGCGGTTATGTCAAGCGGATGAACGCGGCGGTCAAGGCATTGTCGAACGGTCGTGTGCCTCTGGACATCAAGCTGATCCAGCTTGTGAAGCTGTTCAGGAATGGCGAGCCGTTCAAGATGTCCAAGCGCGCGGGCACCTTTGTCACGCTGCGCGATGTGGTCGAGGAAGCGGGGGCCGATGTGACCCGCTTCATCATGCTGACACGCAAGAATGACGCGCCTCTGGATTTCGACTTCGCCAAGGTGCTTGAACAGTCCAAGGATAATCCGGTCTGGTATGTGCAATATGCCAGCGCACGGGTTCATTCGGTGCTGCGCCGCGCGCGAGAGGCCGGGATCGATGTTTCGGATAAGGCGCTGCTTTCCGCCGATCTGGCCCGGATTTCGCATCCGGCCGAGCTTGACCTGGCGAAAAAAGTTGCAGAATGGCCACGCCTGGTCGAGCATGCCGCCCGTGCGCATGAGCCGCATCGCATTGCATTTTTCCTCTATGATATCGCGTCAGAGCTGCACTCATTGTGGAATCGTGGCAATGACGATGCCAGCCTGCGCTTCGTTCAGGATGATGATTTCGCTGCGAGTCAGGCAAAAATTGCCCTGGTTCGCGCCGTCGGCGTTGTCATTTCCTGTGGACTCGGTATCTTGGGTGTAGCTTCGGCAGAGGAAATGCGCTGATATAATGCGCCCCTGTCGGCAAGGAACGAGCAGGTAACAGTAAAGCCGGGTTAACCGGCAGGCAGGCAGGCTATGGCAGTGATGGATTTCCGCGAAGGCGGATATATTTTCTCGCGTCACAAGGTACGGCGTGAGTTTGCTTATGATCAAGGTGGCTGGGACGAAGACGGAGCGCATGCGGATGACGCCCGTTACGCGGGTGATCCCGATGGGATTCCGCCCCTGACGACGCGCCTTGCCAGACTGACCCATTATCTGGGCGCATTGGCATCGGTCGCGTTGATGATCGGCCTGATGGTCTGGGGATGGCAGCTCATATCGCGGGATGTTTCGGGGATCCCGGTCATTCACGCGCTGGGAGGCGAGGCGCGTTCGACGCCCGAGGACCCGGGCGGAGAACTGACAAACTATACAGGTTACGCCGTGAATAATGTTGCCGAGGGTGCCGATACCGTGCCGGTCGATCAGGTCGCGGTTGTTTCTTCGGAAATTGCTCTGGCGGATGAAGATGTGGCCATGGGCCAGCTGGGGGCCGAAGCCCGCGAACCGACCCAGCAATCCGAAGTTCCGTTAAGCTTCGACGGCGAGCCGATCGCGCCGCTGTCCGACAGCGAGATGCGCGAGATCGCCGAGGCGGAAAGTCAGGCCGCAGCGGAGCATGCCGCCGCACAGAATGAGGTTGCGAATGCCGAGATCGTCGATGCTCCGGCAAGCGAAGGCCCGGTCAATGAGGTCGTGACCGATGAAAACGGTGTTCCTGCGCAGGCCGCCGCCATCACTGCGGCATTGGCAGAAGCACAAGCCCAGCAGGCAAACGACGCATTGGCGACATCGACCCGTCCGGCGCCTCGTCCACGGAGAACAAGCGCCGCCGAGACTGCCCCTGCGACCACCCAGACGGCCGCTGCCGAGGCTGCTCCTGCCCCCGCGCCGGCACCTGCCGCGCGTCCTGCGGCGGCCTCTGCTCCGGCGCCTGAAGCGCAACCGGCAACCGCTGTCGCTTCGGCAGGCGGCCCGGTGGTGCAGCTTGGGGCATTCGACAGCAATGCCATCGCCGAGAGCGAATGGAATCGTTTGTCGGGCAAGTTCGGCTCGTTGTTTTCCGGCAAGGGTCAGGTGATCCAGGAACATGCATCGAATGGGCGCACCTATTGGCGGCTGCGGGTTGCCGGCTTCAGCGATACGTCTGACGCCCGGAATTTCTGCGCCGAGATGAAGGCCGGCGGAACCGATTGTATCGCGCTGGCGGCCCAGTGAACCATAGCGCAACGATTCTTGGCGGGATCGCCGGGACAAGTCTGACTGCGGCCGAACGGGATTTCTTCCGTTCGGCTGATCCTTGGGGCTTCATCCTTTTTGCCCGCAATGTCGAAAGCCCCGAACAGCTTCGCCGCCTGACCGGCGATCTGCGCGAATCCGTGGGCCGCAATGCCGTCATTACCGTCGATCAGGAAGGCGGCAGGGTTCAACGCCTGCGCGCGCCGCATTGGCGCGAATGGCCCGCGCCGCTGGATCAGGCAGAGGCGGGCGCGCGGGCGATGTGGTTGCGCTATCGGCTGATCGGAGCGGAACTGAAAGAGGCCGGGATCGATTCAGATTGTGCGCCGACGCTTGACGTCGCCCAGCCCGAGACGCATCCGTTTCTGCGCAATCGCTGCCTTGGGACCGATCCTGCGAAAGTGACTGAATTGGGGCGTGCCGCGGCGGATGGGTTGCTGGCCGCGGGTATTCTTCCAGTGATCAAGCATATGCCCGGCCACGGTCGCGCCGTTGCCGACAGTCATCATGATCTGCCGAAAGTCGATGCCGGGCCGGATGAACTGGCAGCGGTCGATTTTGCGCCCTTCCGGGGCCTGAACGATCTGCCTATGGGGATGACGGGGCATATCTGTTTCACGGCGTTGGATGCGGCGCCCGCGACGGCATCCGCGAAGATCATTGGGCTGATCCGGGATCAGTTGGGATTCGACGGTTTGCTGATGACCGACGATATCAGCATGAACGCGCTTCCCGGAACCGAGGCCGAGCGCGCCGCAGCGGCAATTTCCGCCGGCTGCGATCTGGTGCTGCATTGCAATGGCGATATCGCCGCGATGGAGCCTGTCGTTGCGGCGGCAGGAGTGATGAACGCGGGAGCGCAGCAACGCGCGGAACGCGCCCTGATCATGCGTCAAAACCCCGAGCCTGCCGATCCGGAGGCATTGTTGGCGGAATATCACAAGCTGATCGGCACCCGGAGCGGGGTGTGAATCGGAAACGCCGGTGGTTTGCGTCCCGCGACGACCGGGGGCGCTGCCCCCCCGGACCCCCGAGGTATTTGGACAAAGAAGAAGCAGAAGGAGGGGAGCCTGAAGCCGGGCAGGTGTGATTGGCTCTAGGTTGCAGATCGATTCAGGCGTGATCAGCCTTCATCGCGGCGAGCCAGCGGTTCAGAACATCCAGCGACGGGGTTTCGTCCAGCCAGGGAATATGCGCGCGATCGGGGATCTCTGCATAGATCGTATCGGGACGACGGCGTTGCATTTCGGCAGCGGATTCCGGCGACAGAAGATTGGAATTCGCGCCGCGCAGCAGGGCGACGGGAAATCTGTCGCAGGCATCCCAAAGCGGCCATAAATCCGGTGCCTCACCCTGAAATGCGGCCAGGAATGCCTCTCGCAAGGCGGGATCGTATTTGATCCGCAGTCCGTCCGGGGTCTCATCGTAATGTTTTTGCGCATCCGCAAGCCAGCGGCCTTCCGGCACATTGGCAAAGCCCGGCATGATGAAAGGCAGGCGAGCGGCCAGTTCCGTATGGGTTTTTGCCGCGGGATTCCTGCCGACATAGTCGAATATCTGTTCAAGCCCGGCCTTCTCGATCTTTGGGCCGACATCGTTCAGGCATAGCCCAAGCAGCCGGTCATGCGCAGTCGCGGCAAGGAACAGGCCGATCAGGCCGCCCCGCGAGGTTCCGAGGATCGCGGCCTTGCCGATGCCCAGATGATCCAGAAGCGCTATCGCATCCTTGGCTTCCTGCGGCACGGTATAGCTGTCCTGCCCCGTCCAGTCGGATTGGCCTCGTCCCCGGTAATCCATCCGGATCAGCCGGATATTCTGCAGATGTGGGGCCACATAATCGAAATCGGCCATGTTGCGGGTCAGGCCCGCAAGACACAGGACGGGCAGCCCCTGTCCCTCATCGCGAAAGGCAAGCCGGGCGCCATCCCTGCCGGTGAAGAATGCGGTCATCGAAGTTCCCGGAGATCTGAAACGATTGTGCCGGGCTCACAGGGCAGGCGGTCCACAGGGAAACCCATGCGATTGACCCAGAAGGTGCGAAAGCCGAACCGTGTCGCGCCGTAAATGTCCCAGCCATTGGAGGACACGAAACGGATATCGCCCGGAGCGCAAGAGAAATGATCGGTGACGATACCGTAAGCCCTGGCCGAGGGTTTGAACTCGCCCACGGTTTCCACCGATAGCAGCGCGTCAAACCGCTGATCCAGTTTTGCGGATGTGACCGCATCGCCAAGCATCCGCGGGCTGCCGTTGGAGAATATTGCCAGACGGCCACCTTCGCTGCGCAGCCTGTCCAGCATCTTGGGTACTTCGGGATAGGCGGGCAGGTGGCGGTAAAGATCCAGCAGCCGGGCGGATTGTTCCGGCGCGACGCCATGATGCTTTGATACCCAGTCAAGCGCGTCGGATGTCACCCGCCAGAAATCGGCATGTTCCCCGGTGATCGTGCGCAGCCATGAATATTCAAGCTGTTTGCGTCGCCAATCGGCCGAAAGGGCCTTCCAGACGGCATTCAGGGAAGGGTCGTCCTTCGCTGCCTGACGCGCGGCCCCGTCGACATCGAACAGGGTGCCATATGCGTCGAAGACCCAGATCACAGGTTTTCGCTTTGCGGCATGCCAAGCACGTGATAACCGCCATCCACCCGTACGACCTCACCGGTGGTCGAGGCGCCCCAATCCGACAACAGCCAGACCGCGGTGCCGCCGATCGCTTCCAGCGTAGCATTGGCGCGCAGCGGTGCGTTGGCCTCTGTATGGCGAAAGGTCTTGCGGGCGCCGCCGATGGCCGCGCCTGCAAGGGTTTTCATCGGGCCGGGTGAAATCGCGTTGACGCGGATTCCATCGGGGCCAAGATCATTCGCCAGATAGCGGACGCTGGATTCCAGCGCCGCCTTGGCGACGCCCATGACATTGTAATAGGGCGTCACCCGGTTAGACCCGGCATAGGTCATGGTCAGGATCGTGGAACCCGGAGCCATCAGCGGCATTGACCGGCGGGCGACCTCGATCAGCGAATAGCAGGAAATATCCAGCGAGTGCTTGAAATTCGCGCGGCTGGTATTGACGAAACGCCCGGTCAATTCGTCCTTGTTGGAAAAGGCGATGGCGTGGATCAGGAAATCCAGACGGCCCCAGCGATCGGTAATACCGGCAAAGGCGGCATTCAGGCTGTCATCATCGGTGACATCGACATCCAGCAGAAAGTCCGAGCCGACGGATTCAGCCAATGGGGCGACCCGTTTACCGAATGCCTCGCCCTGATAGCTGAATGCAAGTTCGGCCCCTTCGGCCGCCACGGCGCGCGCAATACCCCAAGCGATGGAGCGGTCATTGGCGACCCCCATCACAAGCCCTCGCTTGCCTTTAAGAAGTTCGCCCATATTTTGACCTCGTTCTTGTTCTTATTCCATATATCTGGACATCAGCAATGTTGCATTGGTGCCGCCGAAACCGAAGCTGTTCGACAGAACCGAGTCAAGCCCGGCATTGTCGATGCGCGTCGTGGCAATCTCTTCCGGTTTGATCTCGGGATCCAGTGTCTGAATATTTGCAGATGCTGCAATGAAGTCATTTTGCAACATCAGCAGACAATAAATCGCCTCATGCACCCCGGTCGCGCCAAGGCTGTGGCCTGTCAGCGATTTGGTCGAACTGACGGGCGGCACATTGCCTTCCCCGAAAAGCCGACGCAACGCCTTGATTTCGCCCACATCGCCCACCGGGGTCGAGGTGCCATGCGCGTTGACATAGGATACCTTGCGGCCTTCGGGCAGGGTGTCCACGGCCAGCCGCATCGAGCGTTCCCCGCCTTCACCCGAAGGCGCGACCATGTCATAGCCGTCAGAGGTGGCGCCGTAGCCGGTGACTTCGGCATAGATTTTTGCGCCGCGGGCCCTGGCATGTTCCAGTTCTTCAAGCACGACGACCCCGCCGCCGCCGGCGATGACAAAACCGTCGCGGGTTTCGTCATAGGGGCGCGAGGCGGTTTCCGGCGTGTCGTTATATTTCGACGACATCGCGCCCATCGCGTCGAACAGGCAGGACAGTGTCCAGTCCAGTTCCTCGCCGCCGCCTGCGAAAACGATATCCTGCTTGCCCATCTGGATCTGTTCGACCCCGTTGCCGATGCAATGGGCGCTGGTCGAACAGGCAGAGGTGATCGAGTAATTGACGCCCTTGATCTTGAACGGTGTCGCAAGGCAGGCGGAATTGCTTGAAGACATGCAGCGCGTGACCATGAACGGACCCATCCGCTTTGGCGCGCCCTTTTCGATGACGATCCGATGGGCCTCGAAGAAATTCGACGTGGACGGACCGCCCGATCCCATGATCAGGCCCGAACGCGGATTGGAAACATCGCTTTCCTCCAACCCGCTATCTGCGATTGCCTGTTCCATGGCGATGAAATTATAGGCTGCCCCGGGACCCATGAAGCGCAGGTTGCGCTTGTCGATGTGATCTTCAAGCGCGATCTGCGGCATGCCGTGAACCTGGCTTCGAAAGCCATGTTCTGCGTAATCCGGCGCGAATACGATGCCCGAACGGCCCTGGCGCAAACTTTCGGTGACTTCGGCGGCGTTGTTGCCGATAGGAGAAACGATACCGAGCCCGGTGATAACGACGCGTCTCATAGGGGCCTCCTTGTGGAATTGCTTAAGTGGTCGACAAAGCGACTTTCATATCCTTGACCTGATAGATGACGTCGCCATCGGCCTCGACCCGTCCATCCGCAACGCCCATGGTCAGACGCCGGGTTTGCACGGCCTTGGTGAAATCGACGAAATAGCGCAGCATCTTGCGGTCGGGGCGCACCATTCCGGTCAGCTTGACCTCGCCGACGCCAAGCGCATAACCGCGCCCCTCCCATCCGCGCCAGCCAAGGTTGAAGCCGGTCAATTGCCATAGCCCGTCAAGCCCAAGACAGCCGGGCATGATCGGATTGCCGGGGAAATGGCAGGGAAAGAACCACAGATCAGGCTTGATGTCGAATTCGGCGGTGACGTGACCCTTGCCATGCAGGCCGCCATCTTCGGAGATATCGGTGATCCGGTCCATCATCAGCATGGGAGGTTCCGGCAGCTGGGCGTTTCCGGGGCCGAACAACTCGCCCCGCGCACATGCAAGCAGCTCGTCGCGGTCAAAGCTGGTTTGCGTCATTGCCATAAAGTCCTGCCTTCCCTCTAATGTTCCTTCGACCGGTCATGGCCGACTTGATCTATCGTTTATCATTCGCAGCGAAAGTCCTGCAAGCGCAAGGCGCTACATGACCGAATTTAGGCGTTATATGGGCATCTCTGCGGATCAGAACCACTGGCCGGGTTCCATCAGCCCGAAATCCATCAATTGCTGCGCACGCCATTCGAAAGGCACCGAATTGCGCCAGACGAAGCTGCCGATCGCATCGCGAGAGCCGGGATTGGTGGTCAGTGCCTTGGCAACGCGGAACGAGGCGATCGCTGCCGTCAGATTGTGATGCCACGGGCAGGAATAGGTATTGTATTCCTGAATGTTGAAGCGGTGATCCGGCAGAATTTCCAGACCTTTGGTCGCGCGGAACAACGATATCCGGTCGATTCGCCGCTTATCCGCCGACAGATGCTCTTCGAAGCGCCAGCGAAGCCCGCCGAAGAAATCAAGCTGACGCTCCACCGGGTGATTGTCGCGTCCAATCCGGGCAAGGGCATAATAGCCGGTGCGGTCGAACATGGTATGCTCGAAATCGACCGCATTCGGGCAGCGGTTCAGATCCGGCGCATAAAGATCGATGACATAGCTCAGCATGGCCGAGCGGCGTTCCTCGACATGGAAGGTCAGCATCTCGCCGACGCTGCGGCTTTCGGAAAACGGGAAATAAAGGAACTCCCCGTTGAAGCAATAATATAGCCAGGTCCCTTCAGGGACGGCCCGGATGACGGCATTGATCGCGTCGACATGCGCGGCGGGGCGCCGGGTCTGACAGCGCAGATTGGTCACCCGGGCCTTGTCCTCCTCAGACAGGATCAACGGTTCCGGAGACAGCGCAAGAATATGGCGAAAGCCGGCTTTCAGATGATGTTTCAGGGTTGCCGCGACGGCGATATCGTCCTCGATCAGGATTATCGCCAGCGGCCCCTTGGACAGGGCTTTGGGCTGGTCGATCAGAAAATCGTTAAGCTCGGAAAAATCGGCTGTCATTTCAACACTGGGATCAATTGCTTTTCATTACGGATTTGACCTGTTCGAGTGCGGCCTGGAGAAGCTGGGGATTGTCGCTTGCGCTTTCGATCAGACGTTTGAGCGTGGCCCGCTGGGCCTCGGGGATATCTGCCGTTTCAATCAGTTCAATGACGCGTTCGGCATCGAATCCTTCTGGGGTAAGCTCCGATTCGATCCGGCTCGCCGTGACGGCGGCGTCGGCGGCGGTATCGGTCGCCTCGGCGGCTTCTCTGGCGGCATTCGCGGCAACCTCCGCCGCTTCGTTTTGAGCGGATGAGGTGGGATCATTGGCCTGCGCGGCGGCCTCGGCGGCACGATCCGCGGCATCCAGCGCCGCTTCGGCAGCGGCTTCGGCTTCGTTCGCGGCCGAGCTTGCAGCGGGATGCGCGGCTTCTCCGGTCACCTGAACCGCTTCCGCGGCGGCGTCAGCGGCAATCGCGGCGGCATCTGCGGCAGCATCGGCGGCGTCATTTGCGGCTTGCGCGGTATCTTCTTCCTGCGTGGATTGTTCCCCTTCGGCCGGGGCGGTGGTATCCGCTTGCCCGGTCGCGTCCGGCACGGCATCCGTTTCGGCAGAGGTTTTGCCGGTTTCGGGTGCGGCGTCGGTCACCGGGGCTTCGTCGCTTGGGGATTCGCTTGTCCGCTGCCCGTCCCACCACCACCATCCGCCGGCGGCGGCAGCGAGAATCAGGAGTGGAAATAACAGCCTTTGCATGGTGAATCTTTCATTTCGGACCCGGTCGCGTCATCTATCGCACAGGCAGCGCGCCGCGAAAAGTCACCATCAGGCCATCGGGCGCGACAAATGAGCGACAAAAGCGTGCTTTGCGCAACCAATAGCGGCGAATTCGGTTGAATCGCCGGGGCCTCACGCTTATTTTTCCGCTATTCACGTCATGGTTATGAAGGAGAAACACCATAGCCCGCAGACCGCATAATGCACCGCCCACCCGTGACACTGGTCCCCGCGTCAACGAACGTATCCGTGTGGCAGAAATTAGACTGATCGGCCCCGAGGGCGAAAATGTAGGCGTTGTGCCTCCATCGGTCGGATTGCAGATGGCCGAAGATGCGGGGCTTGATCTGGTCGAGATTTCCCCGAACGCGACCCCGCCGGTCTGCAAGGTGATGGATCTCGGCAAATTCAAGTACGAACAGCAGAAACGCGAGGCCGAGGCGCGCAAGAAGCAGAAGATCATTGACGTCAAGGAGGTCAAGTTCCGTCCCGGCACGGATACGCATGACTATGACGTCAAGATGCGGAATGTCATGAAGTTTCTGGATGCGGGCGACAAGGTCAAGGTGACCCTGCGCTTCCGCGGCCGCGAAATGGCGCATCAGGATCTTGGTCTTGAACTGTTGAACCGGGTCAGAGACGATGTTGGCGAGGCCGGCAAGGTCGAGGCCATGCCGAAACTGGAAGGCCGTCAGATGGTGATGATGATCTCGCCGCGGTAAGCCTTTTCGTGCGAGATTGCTGAAACGGGGCCGCGCAGGCATTGCCGCGCGGCCTTTGCATGTGAGGAGATCGGATGAGCGAAGCACCAAGAATCGGAATCAAGCGGATCGAGGATTCGGATCACACGCTGGCGCTGCCGTCCTATGAAACCACCGGGGCGGCGGGCGCGGATCTGCGTGCGAATTTCCCCGACGAGGCGCGCGACGGACTTCTGCTTTCTCCGGGGCAGCGGGCCCTGGTGCCGACCGGGCTGATCCTTGACATCCCGCTGGGATGGGAGGTGCAGGTCAGGCCGCGTTCCGGGCTTGCGCTCAGACATGGTCTGACGCTGGTCAATACGCCCGGCACGATAGACAGCGATTATCGCGGTCCGGTCGGCGTAATTGTGATCAATCTGGGGGATGAGCCCTATCATCTGCGTCATGGCGAGCGCATTGCCCAGTTGGTCGTGGCACCCGCCGTGCAGGCGGGTTTCTTCGAAACCGCCGAAATTAGCGAGACGGCCAGGGGCGCCGGAGGTTTCGGTTCCACGGGGATCGGCTGATGCTGGGTGCCCTGATCTTCGTCGCAATCGCGGGGCTTGCATGGTTCGCAGGATTGCGGGGCAGGAATACGGTTCTTGCCCTTGCTGTTCCGTGGTTGAGCGTGGTTCTTCTCAAGTCGCAGATGCCTGATGCCTGGCTGGCGCGGCAGTTCGGCGGCGATATCCGGCACTGGCTGGTGACCGGGATGATCGGCGGGCTGGTTATCCTGTATCGGGTCGGGTTGCGGAAATTGCGGGGGCTTGCAACGGAACCCTCCGTGCCGGAGGCCGCACCGCAGAGTGACGGGATGTCCGATCCCGAGCTTGACCGCTATGCCCGCCATCTGGTGCTGCGGGAGATCGGCGGTCCGGGGCAGATGCGTCTGCGCGATGCGCGGGTGCTGGTGGTTGGTGCCGGAGGGCTTGGGTCGCCGGTCGGGTTGTATCTGGCGGCGGCAGGGGTCGGTGAGATTTGTCTGGCCGATGACGATATTGTCGATCTGTCAAACCTGCAAAGACAGGTAATTTTCCGGAATGATCAACAGGGTGAGCCGAAGGCGGAAGCGGCTGCGGAAAACCTGCTTAAGCTGAACCCGCATATCCACGCCCATACATGGCCCCATCGGATCACGGAAGAAAGCGCGAAGATGATCGCGTCCTATGACCTCGTGATTGACGGGACGGACAGTTATGCGTCGCGCGATGCCATCAACCGCGCCTGCGTCGCGGCCGGGGTTCCGTTGCTTGCCGGCGCGATTGCGCAATGGGAAGGGCAGGTTACCTTATATGATCCGGCACATGGCGGCCCCTGTTTTTCCTGCTTGTTCCCGCAGGAGCCCGCGCCCGGAAACGCGCCGCCATGCGCAGAGGCGGGGGTCGTCGGTGCGCTTCCCGGCGTGATCGGCAGTATTCTCGCGCTGGAGGCGATCAAATATCTGACCGGTGCGGGGCAGGGACTTGACGGGCGGATGCTGATCTTCGACGGATTATATGGCGAGACGCGGATGATAACGATCGCGCCCCGTCCGGATTGCTCGGTTTGTGGGGGGACCGCGCCGGGCTGAGAGGGGCGTTCAGACCTCCTCGATCCGCAATTCCACCGGGTCGCTGACCAGAACCCCTGTGCGCGGCAGCGCCTCGATGGCGAAATCGATGGCTTCGGGCGTGGTCTTGTGGGTGACGACCAGAACCGGAACGCTGCTGTCGCTGGAATGCCCGTATTGCCGCATCCGGTCGATAGAGATCCCGGCTTCGCCCAAGACCGAGGCTATCTTGGCCAAGGCGCCCGGTTTGTCCTGCAATTCCAGCCGCATGTAATACGAGGCAGGAACAGCGGTGCGTGCGGGCTGGGCGGGTTTCAACCCGGTCGCGGGCTGGCCGAAGACCGGCAGGCGGATGCCGCGCGCGATATCGGCGATATCGGACATGACGGCGCTTGCGGTCGGACCTTCGCCCGCACCTGCGCCGCGCAGTACGATCTGACCGACGCTGTCGCCCTCGACCACGATCATATTGGTGCCGCCCGCAAGCTGCCCAAGCGGGCTGTCGGCGGGTACAAGACAGGGCGACATGCGCTGTTCCAACCCGCGCGGAGTCATCTGCGCGATGCCCAGCAACTTGATCCGGTAACCCATATCCGAGGCGCGGTTGATGTCGTCGATGCTGACCCGCTCGATCCCCTCGATCTCGACCGCATCGAAATTCACCCTTGTCCCGAAGGCGATAGAAGAAAGGATCGCCAGTTTGTGCCCCGCATCGATGCCGCCCACGTCCAGATTGGGATCGGCTTCCAGATAGCCAAGCTGCCGCGCTTCCTCGAACACCGCCTCATAGGGCAGGCCGGCACTTTCCATCCGGGTCAGGATATAGTTGCAGGTGCCGTTCATCACTCCCATGACGCGGGTGGTGCTGTTGCCGGCCAGCGATTCCGTCATGGTCTTGATCACGGGGATACCGCCCGCCACCGCGGCCTCGAAGCGGATCACGCGGCCAAGGCTTTCGGCCAGTTCGGCCAGTTCCTGGCCATGCATCGCCAGCAGAGCCTTGTTCGCGGTGACGACATCCTTACCGGCATGCAGGGCGGCCTCGATGCTTTCTTTGGCGATGCCGTTATCGCCGCCGACCAGTTCGATATACAGGTCCACATCATCCGCCGTGGCCACGGCCATCGGATCGTCCTCCCAGCGATAGGCCGAGATATCCGCATCGCGATTCTTCATCCGATCGCGGGCACTGACGGCGGTAATCGTAATCTCACGCCCGGTCCGTTTGGCCAGCAGGCCAGCGTGTTTCTGGACGATCTTGATGACACCGATACCGACAGTACCAAGCCCGGCAATGCCGAGGCGGAGAGGGGACGACATGAAAGCCTCTTATTGTGGATTGCGCGGGTTGTTATCCTGCCTCTTGCAGGGTTGCAACGCAGGATCGGAAAATGCCATCGGGAAAGCCTGCTCCGGCGGTCTGCCTGTGCCTTATTGGCCGCAAGATCTGCAAGGTTTCGGTTTGTCCCTGAAAGATCGGAACGCCGCATCTTTTCGTTTTGGCGCAATTCCCGGCGCAAAACCGATACCCGCTTTTGTTGAAAATGCCTTAATCTTCCTCGTCACCGGCCAATTCGCCTTCGATCCCGGTTGCCCGCATGATCGACACTACCCGCCGGGCGATCTTCTGCGTCCGCTTGTGAATCGCATCGATTTCATCGGCGTTCATTTCATCGGGATAACGCTCGCCGCGGGTATTGATAAAGGTCGGATGCCAGTAACCGGGCTTCGATCCCGGACGCCATGACGCATGGCACAGCAGGTTGCGCTTTAGCCGAAGCTCGCTCAGTTCCTCGGTCAGGATATGCCGGTCATCGACCCGCGCATGTTTGATCGTGGCGATGAAACTGTCGATCAGAGTGCCAAGCGTATCGTCGGCGATATCCTCCATCCGCTGTAACCATTTCTCAAGCTCGTTCTCGCTTGCATCCTTTCCCAGCCCCTGCCGCGTCAGTGAAAAGATGGCGCGTTTCAGGGCCTCTTCGAGAAAACCGAAACCGGCGACGGCGTGACCGATCGCGGTGGCCATATCATCTGTCAGGCGCTCGGGAGTGGGGCTGAGGGTCATCGCGGTCTTCTGAACGTGAGATTGGCTGGATCGGGGTCGGGCACGACGTCTATTCGCGCCACATCCGTTCAACCCATTCGGTTGGATGGACGTAATGCCGCAAATGCCTGAAGAAGCTTTCGCGGCGATCCCTGGCGAATGCCGCGCGAAGGTGATCCAGCGGCGGGCGCGGCGTGGCGTGTTCGTCCCAGCGTCCGGCAATGGCGTCGGGCGGGTTAAGATTACCGGGAAAGATCACGATCCGGGCGTTTCGGGGGATGCGGGGTTTAATGAAATAATTCAGTGGAAAGACCGGCACGCATTGCATGCGGAAATGCACCATCCAGCGCAGCGGCCAGAATTTCACTCCGCCCGGCGCGTTGCGGGTGACGAAGCGTTGTTCGTATTTGTATTCATCCGCCACGGCCTGCGGATCGGCGCGGAAGATATCCTGCAAGGGGGCAAGATTGCCGACCTTCATCCGGTAAACCGAGGTCTGGCCCATGCGCTCGAAAGGCGTGTTCAGATTGCGCCCCAGAATCGTGTCCCCGGGATCGCCATGTTCGAAGAAACAGTCGATATTGCCGGTAATGACGACATCCAGATCCAGAAACAGCACGACACCCGTCACATCCCCCAGATCGCCCCATAACCGCGATTTGGGCCATTTCCCCCGCGTCCGTTCGGGGGTCTTGTAGTCGAATTCGGGTAGCGGCCGCACGGCGATATCGGGATGCAGACCCGTGCCGTCATCGGTGAAACAGAACAACCGGAAAGGCGGCGTGATATTGCGTGAGATCATGCCATGCAGGCGATTGACATATTCCGCGCCGAACTTGTCGCCCCATTTGATACAGATGATCTGCTTGACAGATCCGTTACGCCCGTCACTCATGACCGCCTCGCGAGTTTGGCTCGAAGGTTTCACAACCATGCGGTGAGAGCAAGAGAGGAAATTATCACTCGCCAGGCCGGAACGGGGGCGTTCCGTTCCGGCCGGGCGATCTCAGATCATCCCCGTGCTTCGCGGATCAGCCGCAGGATATCGGCTGCGGCTGCCGGAATATTCGTCCCGGGTCCGAAGATCGCCTTGACGCCCGCCTTGCGCAGGAAATCGTAATCCTGCTGCGGAATGACACCGCCGCAGATCACCAGAATATCCCCGGCCCCCTGTTCCTTCAGGGCCTCGATCAGCTTCGGGGCAAGGGTCTTGTGACCTGCCGCCTGAGACGAAATGCCGATGACATGCACGTCGTTATCCACGGCGTCCTGCGCGGCTTCTTCCGGGGTCTGGAACAGCGGGCCGACATCGACGTCAAAGCCGATATCGGCAAAGGCCGTGGCGATGACCTTGGCGCCGCGGTCATGGCCATCCTGACCCATCTTGACCACCAGCATGCGGGGGCGGCGGCCTTCATCCTCGGCGAATTTCTCGACATCGCGTTGAATGGCAGCGAAGCCTTCGTCGCCCTCATAGGCGGCGCCGTAAACGCCGGCGAGGGTCTTGACCTCGGCGCGGTGCCGGCCGAATTCCTTTTCCATGGCCATGCTGATCTCTCCGACTGATGCACGGGCGCGGGCGGCCTCGACTGCGGCCTCCAGCAGATTGCCGCCCTCGCGGGCGCGGCGGGTCAACTCGTCCAGCGCGGCCTGACAGGCGGATTCGTCGCGGCTGGCGCGGATCTTTTCCAGCCGGGCAATCTGGTTGTCGCGGACCTTGACGTTATCGATATCCAGAATATCGATCGGGTCTTCCTTGTCCTTGCGATACTTGTTGACGCCGACGATGACTTCCTCGCCCCGGTCGATCATGGCCTGACGGCGGGCGGCGGTTTCCTCGATCCGCAGTTTCGGCATCCCCGAGGCGACTGCCTTGGTCATGCCGCCCATCTCTTCGACCTCTTCCATCAGTGCCCATGCCTTTTCGGCCAGTTCGGCGGTCAGGCTTTCGATGTAATAGGACCCGGCCAAAGGATCGATGACATTGGTGATGCCGGTTTCCTCTTGCAATATCAGCTGGGTATTGCGGGCGATGCGGGCACTGAAATCGGTTGGCAGGGCGATTGCCTCGTCCAGCGCATTGGTATGCAGCGATTGCGTGCCGCCAAGCGCTGCGCTCATCGCCTCATATGCCGTGCGGATGACATTGTTATAGGGATCCTGCTCTTGCAGACTGACGCCTGAAGTCTGGCAATGCGTCCGCAGCATCTTGGAACTGACTTTCTTCGCCCCGAACTCGGTCATGACCCGATGCCACAGCAAACGCGCCGCCCGCAGCTTGGCAACCTCCATGAAGAAATTCATGCCGATGGCGAAGAAGAACGACAAGCGCCCCGCGAAGACGTCCACATCCATGCCCGCATTGATTGCCGCCTTCACATATTCGCGTCCGTCGGCCAGCGTATAGGCAAGCTCTTGCACCAAATTCGCGCCTGCCTCCTGCATGTGATAGCCGGAAATCGAGATCGAGTTGAAGCGCGGCATCTGGGTGCTGGTGAACTCGATGATATCGCTGATGATCCGCATCGAGGGTTCGGGTGGGTAGATATAGGTGTTGCGGACCATGAATTCCTTGAGGATATCGTTCTGGATGGTTCCCGACAGCACCGAGCGGTCGTGCCCCTGTTCCTCGCCGGTGACGATGAAATTCGCCAGAACCGGGATCACCGCGCCGTTCATGGTCATCGAGACGCTGACCTTGTCCAGCGGGATACCGTCGAACAGGATTTTCATATCCTCGACCGAGTCGATGGCGACGCCGGCCTTTCCTACATCGCCCACGACCCGGGGATGGTCGCTGTCATAGCCGCGATGGGTGGCCAGATCGAAGGCGACCGAAACCCCCTGCTGACCGGCGGCCAATCCGCGGCGATAGAAGGCGTTGGATTCCTCGGCGGTCGAAAAGCCTGCATATTGCCGGATGGTCCAGGGACGCCCGGCATACATCGTTGCGCGGGGGCCACGGGTGAAAGGCTCCAGTCCGGGCAGGCTGCCCAGATGGTCAAGCCCGCTTGTATCCGCCTCGGTGTAAAGCGGCTTGACGGTGATGTCTTCCAGCGTCTGCCATTCAAGGCTGGCCGGGTCGCGGCCTTTCAGTTCCTTTTCGGCAAGCTTGCGCCAATCCTCCAATGTCGATTTTGTCATGATCTGTCCTTTCCCAACGGCCCGCTTTGCTTATATTCAGAACAGGAAGAGGTGCCGATGAAGTTGAAATTCCTGATTTTCGCAATGGCTCTGGCTGCCATGGGCCAGGTGCGCGAGGCTCCGCCTCCGCGCAACGTGCCGATGACCGAGCCCGGTACGCCGATGAGTCCCGAGGAACTTGCCGGAACCCAAAGAGAGCCGAAGGCGCAGTCCGAATTGCGGTTACTTGATGCGGGCGATGCCGATCCGGATGAATTCCAGTGGAAGTCCCGCCCGGTCGTGGTCTTTGCCGACAACCCGGACGATCCTGCTTTCGTCGAACAGATGAAGGAATTGCAGCTCAATCCCCGCATGCTGGTAGAGCGTGATGTGGTGGTGCTCACCGATACCGATCCGCAGGCAGACAGCGTCTGGCGACAACGATTCCATCCGAAAGGGTTTTCGCTGGTCCTTCTGGACAAGGACGGGCAGGTCAAGCTGCGCAAACCCTTGCCCTGGGATGTCCGCGAAATCAGCCGCGCGATCGACAAGTTCCCTTTGCGCCGGCAGGAGATCGGACGGGCAGGGGTGCAATAGGATTCACCTTGACGCAGGTTCGGATTGCGAAAAACCGCCATAGTCCCTATATTCAGGGCAGGGCGGATATGTCTGCCCGCAAACGGAGGATGCGAAATGGCGAAAGCGGCCATGTTGCGTGATGACAAGCGGGGCCCTGTTCCGGCCATCAGTGCCGAGCGGATGGAGCAGTTCCGCAAACGGCTTGATGAACTACTCCGCGCCAGAAGGGAATTTCTGGACAAGAATGGTTCGGTCAATGACGTGACCTCTGCCTTGGGATTGACGCCTATCACGGGCCGCTCCGGTCCACGGATGTTCTACTGATCGCGGCTTTCCCAAGCCCGGCGGTAAGTGTATCGACAGCCTCCCGTCCTGTTTCCAGCGTTTCATTCGAAATCGCGATATAATCCAGAAGCATCTTGGCCGCGCGGTCGGGGTTGTTCCTGATATTTTGCAGCACATCTTCCCCAAAAGCCGCCCGAACCGCCAAAAGGCGATAATATCTGACCACCGAATCGATGCTTGCCTCGGGCAACATATGCACATCGGTGACTATCGCGCGGAAAATGCGGTCATTGGCGTCATGCGGCAGGATTGGCGCCGCTCCTTCGGATATCAGGAGTTGCAACTGCTCGGCATCCGGTAAATCCAGCATCTGCCGCTCCAGCGCGACCACATGCGCCCGGATCTCCGCTAAAAGCGCCCGTTGTATATCGTTGATCCGTTCTCGACGCAGCACCAGATCGCGGCGGCGTGACAGCGCATGTGTCCAGAACCAGCCCGCCGCCACCACCCCGCCGCCCACAATGGCGGTGACAAGGGCGGCAGCAACCCTTTCGTTCAGGATGAGGGGGGACAGATCCACGGGTTAGCTCCCTGGCGTCAATGATATTTCGGGTTTTGCCTCACTCAAACTCCATGATCACATCATCGACCTTCAGGCTTTGCCCCGCCTCGGCATTCACGGATTTTACCATGCCTTTCCGTTCGGCCCGCAGGATGTTTTCCATCTTCATTGCCTCGACTGTGCAAAGCGCCTGACCTTCCTGTACCTCATCGCCCGCGGCCACGTTGATTTTCACCACCAGCCCGGGCATCGGGCAAAGCAGGAATTTCGTGGTATCCGGCGCGATCTTCTCGGGCATCAGCTTGACCAGTTCGGCGGCGCGGGGGCGGCGGACATGGACATGCAGGTCGGCGCCGCGGCTGCGCAGGCGGAAACCGGCGGCGATCCTGTCGACCTTCATGACCAGAGGCTGCCCGTCGACCAGCATCCGCGCAAGCGAATGGCCGGGCCGCCAGTCGCTTTCCACGCGCAATTCGCGCGCCCCGGCCTGAACCGTAGCGCCTTCGCGGTCGGCGCGGATCCTGACCGGTACTTCGCGTCCGGCCAGAAAGACCACCCAATTCTCGCCAACATGGCGTTCGTGATTGTCCAGCCTTCCGCTGATCCGCGCGCGGCGGATTTCGGCCACGCGATGCATGGCCGCAGCGGCAGCGGCTATGCGGATGGTGTCATCATCTCCGGGCACAACCCCCTGAAAGCCATCGGGATATTCCTCGGCGATGAAGGCCGTGGTCATATCGCCAGCGACGAATTTCGGATGGTCCATCACGGCGGAAAGGAAGGGCAGGTTATGCCCGATCCCCTCGACCTCGAACGTATCGAGGGCGACCCGCATATCTTCGATCGCCTGCCCGCGCGTGGGTGCCCAAGTGCACAGCTTGGCGATCATCGGGTCGTAATACATGCTGATCTCGCCGCCTTCATAGACGCCGGTATCGTTGCGCACGACATGCGCGGTATCGGCGATTTCCTCGGGTGGACGATAGCGGGTCAGTCGCCCGATCGAAGGCAGGAAGCCGCGATAGGGATCCTCGGCATAAAGCCGGGACTCGATGGCCCAGCCGTTGATCTTCAGATCGGATTGCGTGAAGGGCAGCGGCTCTCCGGCGGCGACGCGGATCATCTGTTCAACCAGATCGACGCCGGTAATCAGTTCCGTGACCGGATGTTCGACCTGAAGGCGGGTATTCATTTCGAGGAAGTAGAAATTCCGCTCGCCATCGACGATGAACTCGACGGTGCCCGCGCTTGTGTAACCCACGGCTGAGGCCAGCTTGCATGCCTGTTCGCCCATTGCCTTGCGCGTAGCCTCGTCAAGGAAGGGCGAGGGGGCCTCTTCGATCACTTTCTGGTTGCGCCGCTGGATCGAGCATTCGCGTTCATGCAGGTAGACGCAATTGCCATGCGCGTCTGCCAGAACCTGAATCTCGATATGGCGTGGCTGGGTCACGAATTTCTCGATGAAGATGCGGTCGTCGCCGAAACTGTTCGCGGCTTCGTTCTTAGAGGATTCGAAGCCCTCGCGCGCCTCGGCCTCGTTCCATGCGATCCGCATGCCTTTGCCGCCGCCGCCTGCGCTGGCCTTGATCATCACCGGATAGCCGATTTCATCCGAGATCTTCGCCGCCTCATCCGCATCGGCGATCAGCCCCATGAAACCGGGCACGGTGCTGACGCCCGCCTTGGCTGCCAGTTTCTTCGAGGTGATCTTGTCGCCCATGGCTTCGATTGCCGACGCCGGGGGGCCGATAAAGGCTACGCCTTCGCGGGCCAGAGCCTCGGCGAAATTCTTGTTCTCGGACAGGAAACCATAGCCGGGATGAACTGCCTCTGCGCCGGTCTGGCGGATGGCATCCAGAATCCTGTCGATCACGATATAGGACTGATTGGCGGGCGGCGGGCCGATATGCACCGCTTCATCGGCCATTTTCACATGCAGCGCATTGCGATCGGCATCAGAATAGACGGCGACCGTCTGAATACCCATCTTGCGGGCGGTCTTGATGACGCGGCAGGCGATCTCGCCCCGGTTGGCGATCAGGATTTTCTTGAACATGGATTAACCTTGGCCAGAGGACATGAAAAAGCCGCCCGAAGCGAAACGGCTTCGGACGGCTTTGTTGGTTGTGATGCTGGGTTTAGCCTGAGCGTATACGCAGCGATTATTGGCAGGCGCCGACACCAACGTCATCGCAAAGCGCGCCGCCAAGGGCACCGACGGCAGCGCCTTTGTAAATGTCGCTTTCCTTACCACCAAGAGCCGCAGTAAGCACCCCACCTGCTGCTGCACCCATGGCCGTACGGTCGATTTCGGTTGCCCGGCCGGTCTGGTTCGCACAGCCCGCAAGGAGGGCGGTGCCAACAGCACCAGCAAGAAGGATTTTGATTGCCATGATGGTTCTTCCTTAACAAGTTTGATGCGAGTACAACTTAAACCGCACGGATTGGTTCCGTGGGAATGTTGAGTCTGATCAGTAAGCCCGGCGGCAGACGCCGGCGTCGTCACACAATGCGCCTGCTGCGCCACCAAGCGCTGCGCCAGCGGCAATATTCTCGTCCAGCGCCTTGGCGATAACGGCCCCTGCGACCGCACCACCGGCAGCACGCTGCGCATCCGGAGAAAGGCCCGTTGCGGTCTGATAACCGCCTTGCTGCGCACATGCCGACAAACCGGCAAGGGCGAGCGAAATTCCAGTGACGCGGATGATGTTGGAAATTTGCATGGTGTTCTTATGCCTGTATTCGTGGCCTCATTCAGAGGCGGTTGAGATGGACGCGCAACTATCACACTGCGGTTGCGCTTGTCCAACGGAGTTATAGCACGAAAAGTTCCGCTTGGCAGTAAATCGCGCATCAGCGGGTTTCCGCCGGCGCACTGTCCGGACGATCGTCGAAATCGTCATCGGAAAACAATTCCGGAAAGGATGCCTGGGCACAGGTCATGTCGACACGCAGCAATTGTTCGTAATCGGTAGGGTCGAGTTCGCCCTCGGTCACGATCTCGCGACCGATCAGCCAGGACAACCGTCCGGCATCCAGATTGCCGCGTTCGAACGGCGCGTCGCCGAAATGCTCGATCAATGCAGCCAGGAAGCCAATATCCGCCGCCCGATCCGCGGCCTTGCGGTCGCGATAACGCTCGCGCCGGACCAGGGGCGTCGCGCCCTTCTTGTTATTCCGCCGGATGGTGAACTGATAATCGGTGCCGGGAAGACGGCTGGGAAAGCCGCGATGCTTCAGCATATGGCGCCCTCCTGAACGGATAGCGGGCGCAGAAGGCGCGGGCGATCGTACCGCCCGCGCATGATTGGTGGGCGAGTGGCCTTAGCCGTATTTGCCCGAATAGACCGGCTCTTGCGAGACCGGATCCGCCGCGGGTGCGGGGGGCACATAGACTTCGGGCTCCTGGCGCTGGCAAGCGGCGAAAGCCGAAACCAGGACAAGGCCGAGAATGATCTTCTTCGACATAAGCAAACTCTCCTGTTTTGCGGACGGCGATGCGTCCGACTGCTCGGGTTTGTGCCGGCCTTTTGTGGGGCCTGACAATTATCCATGATAGCCAGCCCAAGAGCATGCAGATAGCCGGTCACCTGCGACGGCGGCGAAACTTCGCCGGGATGTGGCGCGGCTGCATCAATCACAAGCTTGTGTGTCCACATGGGATTCCCGTAACTTACAAGGGGATGTTGTCGTGTTTTTTCCACGGGTTCGACAGCTTCTTCCCGCGCAGGGCAGCGAAAGAACGCGCAACCCGGCGGCGAGTCGAGCGGGGCTGGATCACCTCATCGATGAAGCCTTTTTCCGCCGCAACGAAAGGATTGGCAAAGCGATCCTCGTAATCCTTCGTTCTGGCCGCGATCTTGTCAGGGTCGTTCAATTCGCTGCGATACAGGATCTCGACCGCACCCTTGGCGCCCATCACCGCGATTTCCGCGGTCGGCCAGGCATAGTTGAAATCGCCGCGCAGATGTTTCGATGCCATGACGTCATAGGCGCCGCCATAAGCCTTGCGGGTGATGACCGTGACTTTCGGCACCGTCGCCTCGCCATAGGCGAATAGCAGCTTGGCGCCATGCTTGATGACGCCGCCATATTCCTGACTGGTGCCCGGCAGGAAGCCCGGAACATCGACAAAGGTCAGGATCGGGATCTCGAAAGAGTCGCAGAAGCGCACGAAACGCGCCGCCTTGCGGCTGCTGTCGATATCGAGGCACCCGGCCAGTACCATCGGCTGATTGGCGACGACACCGATGGTACGGCCTTCCAGACGGATGAAGCCGGTGATGATATTCCCGGCGAAGTCCTTCTGGATTTCGTAGAAATCGCCCTCATCCGCGACCTTCACGATCAGCTCTTTCATATCATAGGGCTGGTTGGGATTGTCTGGGATCAGCGTATCCAGACTTTCATCGATCCGTGCCGGGTCATCGAAAAATGGCCGCACCGGAACGCCGTCGCGATTGTTCAGGGGCAGGAAATCGAACAGCCGCCGGATTTCCGAGAGCGTCTCGACATCATCCTCGAACGCGCCATCAGCGACCGAACTTTTCCGGGTATGGGTCGAGGCGCCGCCAAGCTGTTCGGCGGTGACCACTTCGTTGGTGACGGTCTTGACCACATCCGGCCCGGTCACGAACATGTAAGAGGTATCTTTGACCATGAAGATGAAATCGGTCATGGCGGGGCTGTAGACCGCGCCGCCCGCGCATGGCCCCATGATGACGCTGATCTGCGGAACCACGCCGGATGCCATGATATTGCGTTGAAATACATCGGCATAACCGGCCAGAGAGGCCACGCCTTCCTGAATCCGTGCCCCGCCTGAATCGTTCAGTCCGATGACCGGCGCGCCGTTCTGCACCGCCATGTCCATGATCTTGCAGATCTTCTGCGCATGGGTTTCCGACAATGAGCCGCCGAAGACGGTGAAATCCTGGCTGAACACATAGACCATGCGGCCGTTGATCGTGCCCCAGCCGGTTACCACGCCGTCGCCATAGGGCCGTTCGGCCTCCATCCCGAAATCGGTCGAACGATGCGCGACGAACATGTCGAATTCCTCGAAACTGCCTTCATCCAGCAGCAATTCGATCCGTTCGCGCGCCGTCAGCTTCCCACGCGCGTGCTGAGCATCGATGCGGCGCTGTCCTCCGCCAAGGCGGGCCTCGTCGCGGCGGCGTTCCAGCTCTTGCAGAATATCCTTCATGGGCGGGACCTTTCGGTTGAGTTGCGGGAAAATAGCGCGCGAATTCGGCGCATGAAAGAAGAATTGGGAAAATTTGCAAACTACATTGCCGCGTGATCGTGATAATTGCAAAATCGCAAACCTTCGCAATCCCGATCTTCCCGGCCCATTCCGGACCCGTGCGGCCTGAACGGGCGGGATTCCCCGCCGCGATCAATGGGCCATGAACACCGGCAGCGTGGTTTCGGCAATGATTTCCCGCGTCGCGCCGCCGAAGATCAACTGCCGCAAGCGGCTTTGGGTATAAGCGCCCTTGATGATCAGGTCGGACCCATGCGCTGCCGTTTCGGCCAGAATGGTTTCCCCGATCCCGCGCCCCTCCAGTTCGACCGAGCGGGCTTCGCAGGCAATATCGTTGCGGTTGAGATAGGTGACGATATCGGCGCCGTCGGGGCCGGATACGCTGCTGCCTTCGACCGTCAGGACAACGACCCGGTCCGCGCGCGCCAGCAGCGGCAGGGCAAAGGCGATCGTGCGTGCGGTTTCGGTGCTGCCATTCCAGACGATGAGAATATTCTTGCCGAATTGCCGGGGCGGTTCCGGCGGTGCGATGAGGACCGGCCGGCCACTTTCGAACAGGGCGGCCTCCAGCGTGGTGCCGCGCGGCTGGCCGTATTTCGAGCCGGGGCGGCCAAGCACGGTGATATCGAATGCCCGTCCGATATTACCGATGAAATCATCGCCATGCGTTTCTGCGTGCCAGCCGAAATGTGGCCCCTTGCCGGTACCGGTTGTTTCAGGGATCGCATGCGCCTGCATCGCGTCAAGGAATGCCTGCCGTGCCTTGACGGCATTCTCGCCGTTATCCTGCGCATCCTCCTGATAAAGGACCATGGTGCCCATGGCATCGGCCGCCATGAACGGACTGAGGGCGGGGCTGAGGGTAAAACCTTCAAGGTAACTGTCGAATGCCAGCCCCAGCAGCGCCGCTGTCTGAAGCGTCGATTGCGAGAGTTCGTGAAGTTCCACCGGGACGAGGATCGTTTTCATGACCATGACTCCAGCAGGGCTTGTGACTATGCCCCGATCTTAACATTATAGGCCCGTTCAGCCAAATTCGCATCAACGACCTTCACGCTACACCCGGAATTCATCTTTTGTCAGCCAAATCTACTCCTCCTTCGCCGCCGGTCGGGCAATTGCCGCCTGCCAGTGGCGGGAGGGCGCATTTCCTCACGCTTTTCTCGGCGATCATGCTGCCGATGTTTCTTGCGATCGTCGATCAGACCATCGTCGCGGCTGCCTTGCCCGCAATCGCGGCGTCCCTTGGCGATGTCGAGCTGGTCTCGTGGGTGGTGGTGGCCTATCTGGTCACCACCACGATTGCCGCGCCGGTTTATGGGCGTCTTGGCGATTTGCTTGGGCGGCGGAATCTGATGTTCGTTGCCTTGGCCATCGTGATCGTCGCATCGATCCTGTGCGCGATCTCGACCAGCACGGTTTTCCTGATCTGCGCGCGCGCGCTTCAGGGATTCGGGGGCGGCGGGCTTATGACATTGTCGCAGGCATTGATCGGCGAAAGTCTGGCGCCGCGCGACCGGGCGCGGTATCAGGGCTATCTGGCCGCGGTTGCCGTGACCTCCAGCGCCTTCGGCCCCGTCGTCGGCGGGTTCATGACCGAGCATTTTGGCTGGCGGTCGATTTTCCTGATGAATATTCCGCTTGGTCTGCTGGCGGCGATGCTGACATTGCGCTTGCCGTCACGGAGCGGATCGGGTGAGCGGATCCGCTTCGATTTTCCGGGCCTTGCGCTATTCGCGACCTTTGTCGTCTCGGCCTTGGTGATGCTTCAGCAGATCCAGCGCTTCGAACTCGGTTCTGTTCCCGTCATCATCGTCCTATCACTGGCCGGCATAGCCGCGATCGTGCTGCTGATCTGGCGCGAGAAGCGCGCGCCGGATCCGTTACTGCCGCTTCCGCTATTCCGCAATCCCACAATCTGGCGAAGCGACGCATTGGCGGCCTGCCACGGCGCCATGCTTGTTTCGCTGATGACATTCGTGCCGATCTATCTGCGTGTGGTTCACGGAGCTTCTCCCGCCGAGATCGGCCTGATGGTCCTGCCGATGACGGCGGCTATCGGTCTGGGCTCTCTGGTGACTGGTCGCATCGTCAGCCGGACCGGCCGTACCGCGATCTTTCCCTCGGGCGGGTTGGCGGTCGTGGTGCTGGTCCTGATCACCCTGGCGATCATCCTGCCATGGCTGAGCGCGCATGAATTTTCCTGGTTGCTGGGTTTCGGCGCGATCTTCATGGGTACGGTAATGGGGGTGGTGCAACTGACGGTGCAGGTAGCCGCAGGCAGCAGCAGGTTGGGCATCGCGGCCGCGACGGTGCAATTTTCCCGCTCGCTTGGGGCGGCGCTTGGAACGGCCATTGTCGGGACGGTGCTTTTCGGAATGCTGGCCATCGGGGATGCCGAAACCGCGCGGCTGTTCGGAACCATTCTTCAGGAAGGCCCGGATGTTCTCGCGTCATTGCCGGACGCGCAGCGAAGGATTGCGCAGGCCGAGATATCCGATGCTTTCCGTGCGGCGTTTCTGGTGATCACCAGCTTTGCTGCCGGCGGATTGTGGCTTGCCTGCTCGATGCCGCTGCGGCGCGTGTAGATTTCCCCGCGCGAGGGTGTGTTTGCAAAGTTTCGTGAATGGCGCCTGCGCGACAAGCGGCATCTTGACGCGGAACGCCGTATGGGGAAAAGCAGCAATATGGGATTGCAGATCGATATTCAGGCCATTGTGGCCAACTGGCAGGCTTTGGCGGCCAAGGCTCCTGCGGCGCGCGCCGCCGCTGTCGTCAAGGCAGATGGCTATGGTCTGGGCGCGGCGAAAATCGTCCCCGCCCTGTACGCGGCGGGGGCGCGCGACTTTTTCGTGGCGCTGGCGCGGGAAGGGCAGGCGATCCGCCCGCATCTGCCTGCAGATGCCCGGATCAATGTCCTGTCCGGGCATATGGAAGGCGCCGATCTGACCGGGCTTGTGCCGGTCATCAACAGTCCTGAACAATTCTTCCGGGATCGCGCCATGCGCCCCGGCAAACCCTTTGCGATCCAACTGGACAGCGGCATGAACCGGCTGGGAATGGAGCCCGCCGAATGGTCATCGCTTCGCGACGAGGCGCTGGCTGCCGGTCCCGCCTTCATCATGTCGCATCTGGCCTGCGCCGATGAGCCGGAACATCCGGCCAATGCCATGCAGCTTGCCGCATTCCGCGAGATGACCGAAGGGGTCGATCTGCCTCTGTCCCTGGCGGCGACCGGGGGAATCCTGTTGGGGAAGGATTATCATTTCGATCTGGTCCGGCCTGGGGTCGGGCTTTACGGCGGGATGCCTTTCGCCGATGCCCTGCCAGTGGTGCGCCTGTCGCTGCCGGTTATTCAGACCCGGTTCGTAGAGCCCGGTGAAATTGTAGGCTATGGCGCGACATGGAGCGCGGACGCGCCGCGCCGCATCGCAACGGTCGCGGCCGGTTATGCCGACGGAATCCTGCGGATATTGTCGGGCAGTGGTGCCAGTCTTTATGCGGATGGCGTAGCCTGTCCCATCGTCGGGCGCGTCTCGATGGACCTCGTCACCGCCGATGTCACGCATCTGCGGCAGGTGCCCGCCGAACTGGATCTGATTTGCCCGGAACAACCCATCGATGCCGTTGCCGACCGGGCCGGAACCATCGGCTATGAAATCCTGACCTCGCTCGGGCATCGTTACGAGCGCAGCTATCTTTAGGAATCTCTGCCGGTTTGTACCGCATCGACAGGGTTCTGTCATGCTCTTGCCACAGAAATTTGCAGCATGGCCTTGTGCGAATCCCCTTGGATCGCCACCATAAGAACATGATTTCGAGCAGGAGAGAAATTTGGGTCTGACTCCCACGTCACAACTTGCGACACCATCCAGCGAAACTCTGCTGGAATTTCCAGACAACCGGCTGTTGATCGATCTGTGCGGCGCCAATGACCGCCACCTCGCCCGCATCGAAGAGGCGTTGGGCGTTCATATCCTGCGGCGCGGCAATCAGCTTGCCGTAGTCGGCAAACCCGAGATACAGCACGAGGCGGCGCAATTGCTGCAAGGGCTTTATGCCCGGCTGGAACAGGGCAAACCCGTCGAGTTGCCCGAGATAGAAGCCGCTCTGCGCATGGGCACGGACAGCGCGACCGAGATCACGCCCGACGAGCAGCTTGAGATGTTTTCCTCGGGCAATTACGAATTGCGTACCCGCAAGAAATCCGTCGAACCGCGGACCGATGCGCAAAAGGCATATGTCCGCTCGTTATTCGAGAACGCGCTGGCCTTCGGCATCGGTCCTGCGGGTACCGGCAAAACCTATCTGGCGGTCGCCGTTGGCGTGACCATGCTGATCGGCGGGCAGGTGGATCGGATCGTCCTGTCGCGGCCCGCCGTCGAGGCAGGAGAGCGTCTGGGCTTTCTTCCCGGCGACATGAAGGAGAAGGTCGATCCTTACATGCAGCCGCTTTACGATGCCCTGAACGATTTCCTGCCCGGCAAGCAGTTGCAGAAGCTGATGGAGGAAAAGCGGATCGAGATCGCGCCTCTGGCGTTCATGCGCGGGCGGACGCTGGCCAACAGTTTCGTTGTGCTGGATGAGGCGCAGAACGCCTCGACCATGCAGATGAAGATGTTCCTGACGCGGCTGGGCGAAGGATCGCGCATGGTCGTCACCGGCGACCGCACGCAGATCGATCTGCCGCGCGGCGTGCAATCCGGCCTCAGCGACGCCGAACGGATATTGGCGGGCGTCAAGGGAATCAGCTTCAGCTATTTCACCGCCAAGGACGTGGTACGCCACCCGCTTGTCGCGCGCATCATCGAGGCGTATGATGCAGAAGCCGAAGCGGCATTGGCGCGCGGCGACAAGGAAGAGGTCCGGGGCGGCTATGTCCCTCGCCGGGCAGCAAGGAAAGATGCCTGACGAGATATCCTCTGATACCGTCATAGAAGACGAGCGATGGAAGGCCGCGGAGCTTGACGCTCTGGCGGCCCGCGCCATCGGGGCGGTCTTGGAATGGCACGGGATCGGCGGCGAGGCCGTGGTGCTGGGCTGCGATGACGCCCGGATCGCGCTACTGAACGCCGATTTCCGTGGCAAGCCGCGCCCCACCAATGTCCTGTCATGGCCCTCGGTCGAGCATGTTCCCCATGAACCCGGCATTCCTCCGGCGCTGCCGGATGTCGGTGAACTGGGGGATATCGCTATCGCCTATGACACCTGCGTCGCCGAAGCCCACGCGCAGGGCAAGCCCTTCGACGATCACGTCACGCATCTGCTGGTTCACGCGACCCTGCATCTGCTGGGCTATGATCACGAAAACGATCCGGACGCAGAAACCATGGAGCGGACTGAGCGTTCCATCCTGAAAAAACTTCGCATTCCCGATCCTTACCAAGAGAAAACCGCATGAGCTCCGAACCCCGATTATCTGCATCCCATCTTGGCGACGAACCCGCCACGCCTGCCGATGGCGTTGGCGGAGAAGGCCGCGATCTTCCTGCCTCGCGCGGCTTTTTCGGCCGCTTTTTCGAGGCGTTGACCGGTCATGAAGACGAGCAGGAAGAACCTGGGGGACAGCAGCTTTCCACTGCGCCCCATGCGCCGGGAATGCTGAACCTGCGCCGGATGCGGGTTGACGATGTGGCGATTCCCAAAGTCGAGATCGTTGCCGCGCCGCTGAATATTTCGCTTGAGGATCTGGTCGAGATGTTCCGCGAACACGGAGTTTCGCGCATTCCGGTATTCCGGGGAACCCTGGACAGTCCGCTTGGCCTGATCCATCTCAAGGATCTGACGCTCAAGCACGGTTTCGGCAAGGGCGGCAAGTTCAGTCTGCGCCCGATGCTGCGCCCGCTGCTTTATGTGCCGCCATCCATGCCCATCGGCGTGCTGTTGCAGCAGATGCGGCAGAAACGGATTCACATGGCACTTGTCATCGATGAATATGGCGGAGTCGACGGTCTGGTGACGATCGAGGATCTGATCGAGCAGGTGATCGGTCAGATCGAGGATGAACATGACGAGGTCGAAGATGGACTTTGGACGGTCGAGAAGCCGGGACAATGGCTGATTCAGGCGCGTGCCGAGTTGAACGAGGTCGAGGCGGAAACCGGTCTGCGTCTTGCCAGTGACGACGAGGACGAAGAGATCGACACGCTGGGCGGGCTGATCTTCATGCTGACCGGACGGGTCCCGCTGCGCGGCGAGGTGATCAGCCATGAATCCGGCGCGGAATTCGAGGTTGTCGAGGCCGATCCCCGCCGCATCAAACGGGTCCGCCTGAGGCTGCCGGATGCCGGAAATGCAAGGCAGCAGGTCGTTGAAAATTAAGATCGTCCACCCTGCCCGCGGCGATTTCCGGGCCGGATTTCATCTTTCTGACAGATTCAGTTAACAGTTTGACAGGAAAGGACACAGGCATCTGCCGCGCGAAGCCGGAAGCATCGCCCCTCCTTTCTTCTTCATTCAAATATCCCGGGGTGCAGGGGGCTGGTCCCCCGCCGTCGCGGGACGTAAAATGCGAGCATCCCTGTTCAGCCGTGGTATGTTTTTAACTGGTCCCTGCGCTCAGGAACTGTATCAGGGCGGCTTCCAGAACCCGGTCGCGCAGATCCGGCGCTTCCATCAGCACCTCGTGCCGGCAGTTCTCGAATTCCAGCAGCCTCGCCCCATCCCAACGGCCCGCACGGTCGCGGATCGCACGCGGAGACACGACCTTTTCGCAATCGCCCAGCGTAATCGTCACCGGCAGATCGGGCGAGGGCAGGGCGGCCAGCCGGTCGCATTCCCTGATTGCTTCCCTGAGCCAGTGCAGGGTCGCGCCGCCAATGGTCAGTTCCGGCCATGAGGCCGCTTCATGCAAAAGCCGGGTCCATTCATCGAGATCGCTGGTCAGCACATTTCCGCCGAATGCCTCATCGACGAAATAGGTGGTTTCGCCACCTGTGCCGGGCACCATCTTTTCACCGAAACCCAGCCTGTCGCCCACCACCGCGAGGGCCTGAACGATCGGGCGGGGGAAGCCGTTCCGCTCCAGCCCCCACATCGGCGCGGAAAAGACCGCGCTTGCCACAGGTAATTCATCGAACAGCGCCGACAACCCGATACAGCCGCCCATCGAATGGCCCAGCAAATGCCAGGGCTTCGGAAGATCGACGGCAGAGGCGGCCACGACCATCTCAAGCACGTCACGCTGATAATCCGCGAATGCACCGATATGACCCCGCCGGGGATCTTCGATCAGCCGGTCGGACATGCCCTGGCCACGCCAATCGATCGCAAGGACCTCGTAACCGGTATCGGTCAGTCTGCGGGCGACGGAGGCATATTTTTCCAGATATTCGGTCCGGCCGGGAAACAGCAGGACTCCTCCCACGGGTTCGACCGTCTCGCAGCGCCAAAGCGCCAATCGCAGACGGATGTCATCCTCGGTCCGGACCCAGAAAGCCGAGCCGGGTTTCAGCGGATCACGCGGAAGCTGGTGAAAGGGGGCCTGTTCGATCATCGGGGCATACTCGGATAAATTTCCGGTTCAGGTCAGTGCCTGACCCAGTTGCATCGCTACGCTCATGTCGCCATCCAGCGAGAGCTTGCCGCTCATATAGGCGGTCATCGGATTGACGCTGCCATCCAGGATACCCTCGAAGGTCTCGCGGCTGGCGGTCAGCGTGACCTCGGCGTCTTCGTCGCCCGCGCGCACGCCGCTTTCGTCGATCATGATCGATCCTTCATCCTCGATCACGAATTTGGCGGTAGAGGAAAAGCTGCCGACCTTTTCCTGAAGCTTTTCGACGGCGGCATTCACGATGTCACTCATTTGATTGCGTCTCCTTGCGCTAACTCTGGTGCCCGACGGGCGGTAAGGTTACATTCGCGCTATGCGCCCGATCCGAAATTTTTACCACCTTATCGTTACGGCAGGCATTCGTGCAATTGTCACCTGCGTGATCGTGATCTGCGCAGCGCAGATTGCCATGGCACAGGATCCGGATATGGATGACCTTTTTGCCAAACTGGCGCAACCCGGTAACGAGGCATGGCGAATCACCGAAGCCGATATCCTGCGCGAATGGTCGAAATCCGGCTCTGCGTCAGTGGATCTGCTGCTGAAACGCGGTGAAGACGCATTGGATACGGGCGATCTTGATGCGGCGATCGGGCATCTGACCGCATTGACCGATCATGCCCCGGATTTCGCTGCGGGCTGGCAATTGCGGGGAACGGCCTATGCCGCGGCGGGCTATTTCGGCCCTGCCATCGCCGATCTGGGCCGGGCGCTGGAGCTGGAACCGCGGCAGTTCGCCGCTCTTACCCAGCTGGGCGCGATTTTCGAAGAGATGGAAAGGACCGAAAACGCATTGACGGCCTATCGTGAAAGCCTGAAAATCCACCCGCATCAGCAAGAGGCCATAGATGCGGTGGCCCGGCTGGAAAAAGAACAGACCGGCACCGATATCTGACCCCATGAACATGTATTCAATCGATCGGGCAATCGATCGGGCGCGCGGCCGGGTGACGGCAGTCCTTGGCCCGACCAATACCGGCAAGACCCATTACGCCATCGAGCGGATGCTGGCCCATCGGACCGGGGTGATCGGCCTGCCATTGCGGCTGCTGGCGCGCGAGGTCTATGACCGGATCGTGAAGGCGCGGGGTCCTTCGGTCGTGGCCCTGATCACGGGTGAGGAACGTATCGTGCCCGAGCGGGTGCAATATTGGGTCGCCACCACCGAGGCCATGCCATCGGTTGCCGCGGATTTCGTCGCCATAGACGAGATCCAGCTTTGCGCGGATCCCGAGCGGGGGCATGTCTTTACCGACCGCCTGCTGAACATGCGCGGGCTGCACGAGACGCTTCTGCTGGGCAGCGACACCATGCGGCCGACCATTGCTGCGCTGGTGCCGGATGTGCAGTTTCAGCGGCGCGAGCGGTTCTCGGAACTGACATGGACCGGATCGAAGAAATTGTCGCGCATGCCCGCGCGTTCGGCCATTGTCGGCTTCAGCACCGATGACGTTTATGCGATGGCCGAGCTGATCCGGCGGCAAAAGGGCGGTTGCGCCGTGGTCATGGGGGCGCTGTCGCCGCGCACCCGGAATGCACAGGTGGCCATGTATCAGGCGGGCGAGGTCGATTATCTGGTGGCGACCGATGCCATCGGCATGGGGCTCAATCTCGATATCCGTCACATCGCTTTCAGTGCGACCCATAAATTCGATGGCCGGCGCGTTCGGGCACTGTTCCCGCATGAGTTGGGCCAGATCGCCGGCCGGGCCGGGCGGCATACCGATTCCGGAAGTTTCGGCGTGACCGGCGAGGCGCAGCCGCTTGACGCCGGACTGATCGAGGCGCTTGAAAATCATCGCTTCGCGCCGATCCAGCGGCTGATGTGGCGCAATGGCGCGCTTGAATTCGGAACGATGGACCGGCTGGTTTCCAGCCTTGAGGCGGCTTCGGGGCATGAGCTTCTGGCACGAGGGCGCGAGGCCGACGATCTGGCGGCACTTAAATCCCTGCGCGACATGCCCGAGATCCGCGACCGGGTGCAGGACGGGCGCGACGTGCGGCTGTTATGGGATGTTTGCCGGGTGCCGGATTTTCGGGGAATATCGCCCAGCGAACATTCCAGCCTTCTTGCCCGGATTTTCGGATTCCTGCGGGAAGGGTCGATTCCGTCCGACTGGATGTCGCAGGCCGTCAAACGGATTGACCGGACCCATGGTGATATAGACGCGCTGTCGAAAAGGCTGGCATATATCCGCACCTGGACCTATGTGGCACAGCGAAGCGGATGGGTCGAGGACGAAAACCATTGGCGCGGCGAAACTCGCGCTGTAGAAGACCGCCTGTCAGATGCGCTGCACGCGGCGTTGACACAAAGATTCGTGGACCGGCGCACATCCGTGCTGTTGCGCCGGCTCAAGCAGAAGGAGAGCCTTGTGGCCGAAGTGAACGACAAGGGCGAAGTGACGGTCGAAGGCGAATTCGCCGGTCGGCTGGAAGGATTCCGTTTCCGTCCCGACCAGACCGCGACAGCGGACGAGGCGAAGATGCTGAACCGGGTCAGTTACGAGGCTCTGCGTCCGCATTTCCACCTGCGCGCGGACCGTTTCTACAACGCTCCCGACACTGAACTGGATTTCACCGAGCAGGGTGGGCTGATGTGGGGCGAGGCCGCTGTCGGCAAGCTGATCAAAGGCGCGGATGCGCTGCATCCCGGTGTCGATATCTTTGTCGACGACGAAGCCGGCGATGAGATCGCCGAAAAGGTCCGCCGCCGTTTGCAGCATTTCATCGACCGCAAGATCGCCGCGCTGTTCGAGCCTTTGCTGAGCATGGAGAAGGACGAGGCGCTTACCGGGCTGCCCAGGGGTTTTGCGTTCCGCCTGATCGAGGCGCTGGGCGTATTGCCGCGCGCAAATGTTACAGCCGAAGTCAAGGATCTGGATCAGGAATCCCGCGGGATGCTGCGAAAGCATGGCGTGCGTTTCGGCCAGTTCACCATCTTCATGCCAGCGCTGCTGAAACCGGCGCCGACGCGGTTGCGGCTGGTGCTTTGGTCTTTGGCCGAAGGGCTGGACGAATTTCCCGAAAGCCCGCCTCCGGGGCTGGTCACGATCCCGCATATTCCCGAAGTGCCTGACGGGTATTACACATTGTCGGGCTATTGCCCTGCAGGCGAGCGGGCGATCCGTATCGACATGCTGGAGCGTCTGGCCGATCTGCTGCGCGCGCAGGATACGCGCGGCGGGTTCGAGGCGACGGCGGATATGCTGTCGATCACCGGCATGACGCTTGAGCAATTCGCGGGGCTGATGCAGGGGCTTGGCTATGCCGCCGAACAGGGCGAGCGTGAAAAGGTGAAAGCGGCCGAATCCGAGGCCCCGGCGGCCGAGGAGGAAGAACGGCCTTCCGATGCGCCGATGACCGAGGAAGAAAGCGTTCTTGCCGCCGAGACGCGCGCCAAATGGGAGGCCGAGCAGGCAGAGAAACGCCGCGCCGAGGCTGAGATGTCCGGAGAAGCGGTGTCCGGCGAAGAGCCTCCGGTCGAGACCGAGATATTCTATACGTTCCGCTGGGCACCCAAGCCGCGCGCCAATCGTCGCCCACAGGGGCAGGGCCGGCGCGAGTCGCAGAAGAATGCGCGATCCGAAGACGGCAAGCCGGGCGGCGGACGCGAAGGCGGCAAGCAAGGTGGCGGGCGCGAGGGTGGAAAGCCGCGCGGCAAGGGCGGCCCCCGAAAGGGTGGCAAGCCACAGGGCCCAAAGACCTTTACATCGCGACCGGAGAAAAAGGCCGATCCCGACAGTCCCTTTGCTGTCCTGGCGGTGCTTAAAGACAAGAAGTGACTGCCGAATCCGACGGTTTGCGCCTTGATAAATGGCTTTTCCACGCGCGGCTGTTCAAGTCGCGCGGGCTGGCGGCATCGCGGATCGAGGGCGGCGGGATCAGGCTGAACGGCCAGCCCTGCCGCAAACCCGGCAAAACCGTGAGGCCGGGGGACAAGCTGGTGGTCTCGATCCGCGGCCATGTGCGCAGCCTTGAGATTCTGGGCCTTGGCCTTCGGCGTGGTCCGGCTCCGGAAGCGCGTAAACTTTATCGTGAAGACGATAGTGGGACAGAAGACGGGTCGCCCGCCATATAGTTGTTGACCCGGAAGTTATTCCCGTATGGATTGTTATTCGCGGCCTGCGCATCTCGGCAGAACACCTGTCTGCACTTTCCCACGGGCGCGAAACCGCAGTCTTTTCGTCATAGGTGGTCTTGAATGATCCCAAGGCCAAGCGTACTTACGCGGCGAACGGAATGGAGCCTATCATGACCTATGTCGTCACGGACAATTGCATTATGTGCAAATACACCGATTGCGTCGAGGTCTGCCCTGTGGATTGCTTCTATGAGGGTGAGAACACCTTGGTCATCCATCCCGATGAATGCATCGATTGCGGTGTCTGCGAGCCGGAATGCCCCGCGGATGCGATCCGCCCGGACACCGAACCGGATATGGAGCAATGGGTCGAGTTCAACCGGAAATATTCCGAGCAGTGGCCGGTGATCACTCAGAAAAAAGACCCGTTGCCCACGGCCGAGGAAATGGATGGCGCCGAAGGCAAGCTGGAGAAATATTTCTCGGAAGCGCCGGGCGAAGGGGATTGAGGCGGATTGTTACAATCCTCTGAAAAAGCGGTTGCAGCTTGCCGCGATTTGCGGGCGATTCGCGGTCGAGATTGCGTGATCGGTAGATTGATATTCTATTAATTATTTGAATATAAATAAAAATACGGTCTTTCTGCACTGCCGCGAAACTTCTTCGCGGCAACTTCCTTTAATGTCTTATTTATGTTATGTTCAATTCCAGTCGCATCTGATGGGAGTCAGAGGCCCGGATGATATGCGCCGCTAGCTGCTGTTCTCGTGTCCTCTGCCGGGCGCGGGCAATTACAATGACCAAAACGGGCCGGACGCGGCATTTGCCGCTTTCGGTCCTTTGCGCCCTTCGCCAGGGCGCCACCTAGAGGAAGCCATATGTCGAAAGCCAAGAAAAACGAATTCCGCCCCGATGATTTCGTCGTTTATCCGGCCCATGGAGTCGGTCGCATCGTGTCGATCGAAGAGCAGGAAGTGGCGGGGCTGCGGCTGGAAATGTTTGTCATTTCTTTCGAGAAAGACAAGATGACCCTGCGTGTGCCCACCGCCCGCGCGACCGAAATCGGAATGCGTGGTCTTTCCACCCCGGATCTGGTGGACAAGGCGCTTGAAACGCTGAAGGGCAAGGCGCGGGTGAAACGTGCGATGTGGTCGCGCCGCGCGCAGGAATACGAGCAGAAGATCAATTCCGGCGATCTGCTGTCGATTGCTGAAGTGGTGCGCGACCTGCACCGCAATGACGAGCAGCGCGAACAATCCTATTCCGAACGTCAGCTTTACGAAGCGGCCCTTGACCGCCTGACGCGGGAAGTCGCCGCTGTCGCCGGGCTGGACGAAGGCGCGGCGCAAAAGCGCGTGGACGAGGTTCTGCTGTCCCGCGCGGCCTGAATAATCCTGAAAGTCATTTTAGGGGCGTCCTATCGCGGGGCGCCTTTTTTCTGGCGCGATTCAGTTTTCTGACCAGACAGCCATTTCCGTGCCTCCCGGTTCGCGAAACTGAAAGCGTCGCCCGCCGGGGAAATCGAAAATCTCTTTGGTGATCCTGCCTCCGGCCGCGCGGATGCGTGCCAGGGCCGCCTCCAGATCATCGCTTTTCAGGACGATCAGTGGTGCGCGCAAACTGACACGTTCGATTCCGCCACCAATCCCTGCGCCCTGTATGTCGCGATAATCGGGACCATATTCGATGAACTCCCAGCCAAAGGCATCCGCGAAAAATTTCTGGGTATCCTCCAGTTCCGGAGAGGCGAATTCCACATAGTCGATCCTTAGCCGATCACTCATCTGCTGATCTCCGATAATGTCGTGACAAGGTTTGAATGTACCTGTTTTGTTCTTTCCGGTCAATCTTGCCATGCGGCGATGGTCTGCTCGTGGACATCTGCAGTCAGCCCTCCTATAACGCCCGCAACTTCCGAACACAGAGGTTTGCATGATCAAGGTTTTCGGCCACACCGCCCCCGACACCGATTCCACCGGCTCTCCCATCATCTGGGCATGGTACCTGAATGAAATCCGCAAGACTCCGGCCAAAGCGATCCTGCAGGGAGAGCCCAATACCGAAGCCGCTTGGATGTTGGAACGCTGGGGGCTGGATAAGCCGGAAATCATCACGGATGTCGCCTCTGGCGAGCAATGCGTGATCGTCGATACCAACAATCCGGCGGAACTGCCCGCCTCGATCAACGAGGCCGAGGTGATCGAGATCATCGATCATCACATGCTGGCCGGTGGGGTAAAGACCCGCACGCCGATCAATATCACCATCCGGCCGCTGGCCTGCACCGCCACGATCATGCACGACCTGATCGGCGAGGATCTCGCCAAGGCGCCCGATGGTGTGAAAGGGGCGATGCTGACCTGCATTCTTTCGGACACGCTGGAATTCCGCAGTCCGACCACGACGCCCCATGACCGCGAGGTGGCCGAGAAAATCGCCGGGGAACTGGGTATCACCATCAGCGAATATGCCGCTGAAATGTTCGCTGCGAAATCCGATGTAAGCGCGTTTTCCGAGGCCGAACTTTTGCGGATGGACAGCAAGGAATTCGAGGTCGGCGGCAAGAAGCTGCGCGTCTCGGTTCTTGAGACTACAGCGCCGCAGGTATTGCTGGATCGCAAGCAGGCTCTGATGGAGGCAATGCCGGGCGTGGCTGAAGGCGATGGCGCCGATGAGGTGATCCTGTTCATCATCGATATCCTGAAGGAAGAGGCAACGCTGCTGGTGCCTAATGACACGGTCAAGGAGATTGCCGAGAAAAGCTTTGATGTCACCGTGAACGGCGACTCGATCGTTCTGCCCGGAGTCATGAGCAGAAAGAAACAGATCATCCCGGTTCTGGCAGTCTGATGAGCCGGATCATCGGGAACCTGTCGCAGATCGGTAGCGAATATGAGGCGCTGTTCTGTGATCTTTGGGGCTGTCTGCATAACGGCAAGCAGCCCTATCCTGCGGCGGTATCGGCGCTGCAAGACTATCGCCGGCAAGGGGGGAGGGTCTGTCTGATGACGAATGCCCCGCGCCCCAAGCAATATGTCATCGCACAGCTCGAACGGATGGGCGTGCCCGGGGACGCCTGGGATCTGGTGGTCAGTTCAGGCGATGCGGCGCAGGACGCGATGTTCGCGGGCGCAGTCGGCCGCAAGGTCTGGCATATCGGCACCAGCAAGGATGACGGGTTTTTCGACGATATTCCGGCAGATTGGACAGATGCCCCTACGGTGTCGCGCGTGTCTCTGGAAGAGGCCGAGGGCATCGTCGTGACCGGTCCCTTCGATGAAGAGAATGAAGTCCCCGAGGATTATCGCGGCAGGCTGACGCAGGCGCGGGAACGGGGGCTAAAATTGCTTTGCGCCAATCCCGACGTGGTCGTGGATATGGGCGAAACGCGGATCTATTGCGCCGGCGCGCTGGCCGAGCTTTATGGGGATATGGGCGGCGAGTCGCTGTATTTCGGCAAACCGCATCCCCCGATCTATGAGCGTGCGCGCCGTCTGATGGATCTTGGCGACAGCGCCCGGGTTCTGGTCGTGGGCGATGGTATCCGCACCGATGTGCTGGGCGCGCAGCAAGAGGCGCTTGATTGCCTGTTCGTTACCGGGGGATTGGCGGCGCAGGCATTCGGACCCGATGTCGAGAACCCGGATGAGGAATTGCTGCGCGAGTGGCTTTCTGCGCATCAGATGACGCCAAAATACAGCATTGGCCGGCTTCGGTAATTCATCCGGCAATAAAATTCCATTTTTCAGGTCGTAAAGAGATATTTTCTTGCGTCACGCAGCCTATGCTGCTATGCAGCATGAATTGATCTGAACCCGGCGCATCTGATGGAACCTGACATGCTGGACAATCTTCCTCGTGGTACGATCGTGATCGAAGATCTCGAACTGGGCATGACGCGCTATCTGCAAAAGCAGGTAACCGATCGCGATATCGAGATGTTCGCCCAGGTTTCGACCGATCACAATCCGGTGCATCTGGACGATGATTATGCGCAGGATACGATCTTCGAGGGGCGGATTGCGCATGGAATGCTGACGGCGGGGCTGATCTCGGCTGTGATTGGGGAACAGCTTCCGGGGCATGGAACGGTCTATCTTGGGCAGACATTGAAATTCATGGCGCCTGTCCGCCCCGGTGACATGGTTCGCGCCGAGGTCACGGTCGAGGCGATCGACCATGCGAAACGTCGGGTGACTCTTGCAACCCGCTGTCTCGTCGGCGATACGGTCGTTCTGAAAGGCGAGGCTGTCGTATTGGCACCAAGTCGTAAGTTCGACTGACGGGGCGGAACGCCCCGATAGGGGGCATTTTGCAGATCCATCGTGACTGGACCGGATTGTCGGCAGATTGTCGTGACGCGACGGTTGCCATGGGTAATTTCGACGGCGTGCATCTGGGCCATCGGGCAGTCATCGAGGCAGCGGCAAAGGCCGCCGACGCGCCCTTGGGCGTTCTGACTTTCGAGCCGCATCCGCGCGAATTTTTCGCCCCCGACGCGCCGCCTTTCCGGCTGATGAATGCCGAGGCCCGGGCCAATCGTCTTGCGCGTCTTGGCGTTCAGCAATTGTATGAACTGCCGTTCAATCAGGTTGTGGCCGGGCTAACCCCCGAAGCCTTTGCCCGCGATGTCCTGACCGACGGGCTGGGTATTCGCCACCTTACGGTCGGTGCGGATTTCCGCTTTGGCAAGGACCGCGCCGGCGATGCTCGGGTTCTTTCCGCACTTGGTGCGCAGATGGGTTTTGGCGTGACGATCGTGCCGCTGGCCGGAACGGCGGGACAGGAATACAGCTCGACCGCTATCCGCAAGGCACTGGCCGAAGGCCGGACGCGCGATGCCGAAAAGATGCTTGGCCATTGGCACCGGATCGAGGGCGAGGTTGTCCATGGCGACAAGCGCGGAAGGGATTTCGGCTGGCCCACCGCGAATATGAGCATGGAAGGGCTGCATCTGCCGCGACTGGGCATTTATGCGGTGCTGGTCGATGTGCTGACCGGCCCCGACCGCCTGTCCTGCCGGGGGGTCGCCAGTCTGGGCGTGCGGCCCATGTTCGGTCGCAATGCTCCGAATCTTGAAGTGCATCTGTTCGATTTTTCTGGCGATCTGTACGGTCAGCATCTGTCCGTCGCTCTGGTGGAATTTCTTCGCGATGAAGCGAAATTCGACTCGGTCGACGTGCTGATCGAGCAGATCGGCAAGGATGCGGAACAGGCGCGCGCGATTCTTGTAGGCGCGTGATGCGCGAGCGGTTCTGGGAATTGCCGCTAGAGCAACTGACCCCCGGCGAATGGGAGGCGCTTTGCGACGGCTGTGGGCGCTGTTGCCTGAACAAGCTGGAATTCGAGGATACGGGCGAATTGGCGTTCACCCGGGTGGCTTGCAAGCTTCTGGACGGGCATAGCTGCCGCTGCGGCTCTTATGCGAACCGGCACGATTATGTGCCGGAATGCGTGGTTCTGACGCCGAAAAAGCTGAAAGAGATCGATTGGTGGCTGCCCAGAACCTGCGCCTATCGGCTGCGATCCGAAGGCAAGCCGTTATATGACTGGCATTATCTGATCTCGGGCGATGCTGAATCGGTGCATCGGGCCGGGATTTCGGTGCGCGGCTGGACCGTCAGCGAGGCGGTGTTGCCTGAAGAAGATTGGGAAGATTATATCATCGAGGATCTGTCATGAATTTCGCCTCCGACAATACCTATGGCGCGCATCCCGCGGTGCTCGCCGCATTGAGCGACTGCAATGACGGCGCGGTGATGGGATATGGGGCGGACCCGGTCACTGCGCGGGCAGAGGCCGTGATCCGCGAGGTTCTGGAAGCGCCGCAAGCCGTGGTGCGTTTCGTGGCGACAGGTACAGCGGCGAATGCGCTGGTCTGCGGGCAATATGCGCCGCGATACGGGCGGATCTATTGTCATCAGGATGCGCATATCGAAACCAGCGAATGTGGGGCGCCAGAGTTCTTCACGGGCGGCGCCAAGCTGGTGACGGTGCCGGGCAATTGCGGCAAGATGCAGCCCGATGAGCTGGCCTCCCGCATGTGGCGCGGTGCCGCCGGGGGCATGAATGGCGGGCGCAATGGGTTGATCTCCATCACGAACGCAACCGAATGGGGCACGATTTATTCGCTGCCGGAAATTGCCGCGATCGCTGATGTCGCGCATGAGGCCGGGCTGCCTTTGCATATGGATGGCGCCCGGTTCGCCAATGCCGTCGCGGCAGCCGGTTGTTCGGCGGCGGATATGTCATGGCGCGCGGGCGTGGATGCGCTGTGTTTTGGCGGCACCAAGAACGGTGCGATGGGGGCCGAGGCCGTGGTGTTCTTTGATCCCGCGCATGCCGAGGATTTCGATTACCGGCGAAAGCAATCGGGACATGTCTTTTCCAAGCAGCGCTTTCTGGCGGTGCAGATGCTGGCACTGCTGGAGGGGGGGCTTTGGCTGGAACTGGCGAAACATGCCAATGATCTGGCTGCTGGACTGGCAGAAGCAATCCTTGCCGCCGGAGGCGATTTGCTGGCGCCGGTGCAGTCGAACGCGGTTTTCGCGACAATTCCGCCCGAAGCCCATGCAAGGGCGAAGGAAGCTGGCGCCATTTATTACCTGTGGCCCGATAAATCCGCCGAAGGCCAGGATCCCGTGCCGATCCGGCTGGTAACGGCATGGAACACCCCGGATGCGGATGTCGCCGCCCTGATCGCGGCGTTGAAAGGTTAGGCGGCTGTTAGCCGTTCAATGCCTTCAGCAATAAGGCAAGCGCGTGGCCGACCGTTGCCGTGCGCACATCGCTGCGGCCTATGGCACCGAATTCGACGGTTTCCGTTGTCACTCCAAATGCCGTCGCCACGCCAAAGCAGACCCGGCCTTCCGGCTTGTGCTCGGAGCCGCCGGGGCCGGCGATTCCGGTGACGGCAACGGTCAGGGACGCCTCTGAGCGGGACAGCGCGCCCATCGCCATCTCGGCTGCGATCTGTTCGCTGACGGCGCCATAAACGGTTAGCGTCTCGCTGCGAATGCCCAGCATCTGCTGTTTGGCGGCATTGGAATAGGTGACAAAGCCACGATCCAGGACATCGGAGGAGCCGGGTATCTCGGTTAACGCGGCGGCGATCAGCCCGCCCGTGCAGCTTTCGGCGGTGGCGATCATCACGCCACGGGCACGGGCGGCATCCAGAACATCACCCGGGGAGGTCACAGGATCACCAGATGAAACAGGGCGGCTGCAATCACAGTGGCAATACCCGCGAACAGCCCGGCCCAGAGATCGTCCTTCATCACCCCTGCCGCCGTGCCTTCCCGGTCGGCGCGGCCCACCAGCCAGGGCTTCCAGATGTCGAACAGGCGGAAGAACAGGAACGCTGCCACCCAGCCCGGCCAGGGAAAAACATGGCTTGGCATTTGCGCAAAGAAGAACCCCGCCGAGGGGAAGCAGAGCGCAATCCATTGCCCTGCGATTTCGTCGATGACGATTTCGCTGCGGTCGGGATCGTCCAAGCCGTCGGTAAACCGGCGCACGGCCCAGAAGCCTGCCACCGTCACGGCGAGGGTGGCGGCGGCCAGCAGCGGGAAATGGCCAAGCCGGTGGATCAGGACGCCAAGCAGGACCGCGATTGCCGAGGCCCAGGTGCCGGGGGCAGGGCGCAGCAGACCGGCGCCGAACCAGATGCAGAGAAGGCGGGGCATGGAAGCTCCTTTGATATTTGCTTCGTTCTAGCGAGTCGGGAACCGGGAAACCAAGCAGATTTGCAATTTTTGATGCGGCATGACCTGATGGCTTGTCCGCGTCGCCGTGCGCTATCCTCCGATCAGTGTCGCCGTCGCGATCGCGGCGATGCCTTCGCCGCGCCCGGTGAAGCCCAGACGCTCGGAGGTGGTGGCTTTCACGCTGATCCGTCCGGTTTCGACCTGCATGATTTCGGCAAGGCGGGTTTGCATCGCGTCAGCATGGGGGCCGATTTTCGGAGTTTCACAGATCAGCGTCACATCGGCATTGCCAAGGCGGAAGCCGCGTTCCCGTGCCAGATCGATAGCGTGACGCAGAAAGACATGGCTTTCAGTACCCTTCCATTGCGGATCCGAAGGGGGGAAGTGCCGGCCGATATCGCCTTGGGCCAATGCGCCATAGATGGCGTCTGTCAGGGCATGCATGCCGACATCGGCATCGGAATGGCCTTTCAGCCCGGAATCATGCGGGACGCGGATACCGCAAAGCCAGACATGGTCGCCCGGCTCGAAAGCATGCACGTCAAAGCCGTTGCCCATACGGATATCCATCGCGTTCCCCATCAATCGTTCGGCCCCCATCAACCGTTCGGCACGTGCGAAATCGTCTGGCCATGTGATTTTCAGATTGTCTTCACTGCCCGGCGTGATCGTGACCTCGAGCCCGATCTTCAAGGCAAGCGCCACGTCATCGGTCGCCCCTCCGGGATGCATCCGATGCGCGGCAAGAATTTCAGGAAGACGGAACCCCTGCGGCGTTTGCGCGCGATACAGGCCGTCGCGGGTGGTGATCGCGGTGACATTGCCGCCATCGCCACGCCATAGCGTATCCGATACGGGCAGGGCGGGCGCGGCGGCCACCGCACCGCCCTGCAAGGCGTCGACCACGCCCTGAATGACCGAGGCGGGCGTCAGCGGGCGCGCGCCGTCATGGACCAGCACATGGCTTGCCTGTCCTTCAAGCGCAAGCAGCCCGGCCATCACGCTGGCCGAGCGGGTCTCACCGCCGGTGACGATGGTGACGGGGCCTGCAAAGCGGGTGACGGCGTCTGCCATGTCATCGGGATGAACGACCAGAACGATGCGGTCAAAACCCGCGAATGCCGCAAGCGTATGGGCGATGACCGGCTGGCTGCCAAGGTTACGCCACTGCTTGGGCCGGTCGCTTCCGGCCCGCGCGCCGCGCCCGGCGGCGGTGATGATTGCGGCATAACCTGCTGGGGCGCGCACAGTCATCCGAAAGCGATCAAGCGTGATCGGGCATGTCGCCCCTGATGGCGCGGGCGAATGCGCTGCGGTAAAGCCCGGACAATTCGGCAAGCGGCGCGCTGTCATCGCCCAATGTCACGCTGTCCCCGCCTATGCGTCCGACCACGGCAACCGGGACCAAGGCGGCTTCGGCCGCATCCATGAGCGCCTTTGCCGAGACTTCGGGGCAGGCGACCAGATAGCGGGCCTGATCCTCTCCGAATAGCTGGGCGATATCCGTGCTGTCGAGAACAAGGCCGCGCCCGCCATGCTCGGCCATTTCAAAACCGGCAAGCGCAAGGCCGCCATCCGACAGATCCGTGGCGGCACTGAAAAGCGCCCGATTGGCGCGGATGAATTCGCCGTGTTTCCGCTCGGCCGTCAGATCCACGGGCGGCGCATCGCCTTCTTCCAGATCAAAAGCCTCTGCGGCCAGAGCCGATTGACCAAGATGTCCCCGCGTCTCGCCGATGAGGACAAGCAGATCGCCATCCGCAAGCACCGGCTCGATCATCTCGTCGAGATGCGGAATCAGTCCCACGCCGCCGATGGTAGGGGTGGGCAGGATGCCCTTGCCGTCGGTTTCGTTGTAAAGCGAGACATTGCCCGAGACGATGGGGAAATCAAGCGCCCGGCAGGCCTCTCCGATACCTTTGATCGCGCCGACGAACTGCCCCATGATCTCGGGCTTTTCGGGATTGCCGAAATTCAGATTGTCGGTGGTGGCCAGCGGTATCGCCCCCACGGCGCAAAGGTTGCGATATGCCTCGGCCACGGCCTGCTTGCCGCCCTCATAGGGGTTGGCGCGGACATAGCGGGGGGTCACGTCGCTGGTGAAGGCAAGCGCCTTGTCGGTTCCGTGCACCCGCACCACGCCTGCGCCAAGGCCCGGACGGCGGATCGTGTCGGCGCCGACCTGTGTGTCATATTGCTCCCATACCCATGATTTATGCGCGTAATTGGGCGAGCCCAACAGCGATTTCAGGGCCGCTATCGGGGTAATCGCAGGCAAAGCCGTGGCCGGTGGGGCAGGAGGCGTTTCTATCCATGGGCGGTCATATTCCGGCGCGCTTGATGAAAGCTTCGACAGGGGAAGATCGGCCTTTACCTCATTGCCATGCAGGATCAGGAAACGATCTTCGGCGATGGTCTCGCCGACAATGGCGAAATCCAGATCCCATTTCTCGAAGATCGCCCGCGCCTCGGCTTCTTTCTCGGGCTTCAGCACCATGAGCATGCGTTCCTGCGACTCGGACAGCATCATCTCATAGGCGGTCATATTGGTTTCGCGCTGCGGCACATCGTCCAAAACCAGCCGGATGCCCAGCCCGCCCTTGTCGCCCATCTCGACGGCGGAACAGGTCAGACCTGCCGCGCCCATATCCTGAATGGAAATCACGCTGCCCGAGGCCATCAGCTCAAGACAGGCTTCCAGCAGGCATTTCTCGGTGAAGGGATCGCCGACCTGAACGGTGGGGCGCTTTTCCTCGATCGTGTCGTCGAATTCGGCACTGGCCATGGTCGCGCCGCCCACGCCGTCGCGCCCGGTCTTTGCGCCCAGATAAACGACCGGCATGCCAACACCCGAAGCGGCGGAGTAAAAGATCTTGTCGGTATCGGCCAAACCTGCCGCAAAGGCGTTCACCAGACAATTGCCGTCATAGGAGGCATGGAACCGCACCTCGCCGCCCACATTCGGTACGCCGAAACAATTGCCGTAAGAACCGATCCCCTCGACCACGCCCTTGACCAGATGCGGGGTCTTGGGATGTTCGGGCCGCCCGAAGGACAGCGAATCCATCGCGGCAATGGGGCGCGCGCCCATCGTGAACACGTCACGCAGAATGCCGCCCACACCGGTCGCCGCGCCCTGATGCGGCTCGATATAGCTGGGGTGATTGTGGCTTTCCATCTTGAAAACCACGGCCTGACCGTCGCCGATATCGACGACGCCCGCATTCTCGCCGGGGCCGCAGATCACCTGCGGGCCCTCGGTCGGCAGGGTGCGCAGCCATTTCTTGGACGATTTATAAGAGCAATGCTCGTTCCACATGGCCGAGAAGATGCCAAGCTCGGTAAAGCTTGGTTCGCGTCCGATGATCTGCAGGATGCGGTCATATTCATCGGGCTTCAGTCCGTGCGCGGCGATCAAGTCCGGGGTGATCGACGGTTCCTGCATGTCTGGCCCTTCCTGCCTGTGGAGTCTGGCGCCTTTTATGACTTGCAAGAGGATATGGAAAGGGCGGTTTATTCTGTTTCCGGCCTGTTATCGCCCGGTTTGATCCATTCCATGACGTGATGATAGGGCATCCGGCGGTAGCGTTTGGTTCTGAAAGCCTCGCCGCCTTGTGGCAAGGGTTCGTCGAAATGAGAGAGCTGCAACCCCGAGGCCAGCAAAAGCTGCAGATAGAAACTGAAGGGCCGGTGCCAGTTGCGAATAGTGATCCCGGACCAGCTTGCCCATTCGGCACGCGCTTCCAGATAATTGTCCATGACGAAATAATCCGCGCCGTCTTCGCGCCTGCGCCAGTTTCCCGCCGTGGCGAAGCTGTTGAGATTTGCGATCAGCAACGCGCCATTTGGCCTCAGGACACGGGTCATCTCGGCAATGGCGGCCTCGATCTCGTCGATATCGATCAGCGTCAGGTAGCTGACCACAAGATCAAAGCTGGAATCCTCGAAGGGCAGCTTCTCGGCCTTGGCGTCGAGATAGCGTCCCGCAGGGTCGCGGGCTTGCGCCGCTTCGCGCAGGGCGGCTGTCGGCTCTATCCCGATCGGGTCCAGCCCGGCTTCGCGCAGCATCCGGCAAAAGCGGCCCTCACCGCTGCCGATATCCAGCGCAGTCGTGAACCCGCGGCCGCTGACGCGGGCCATCATCGGCCCGTCAAGAACATGCCGGCGCGAGAAATCACCATGCTCACCGATCGCCGCGAGCCAGCCGGTGGCGGAACTGTCCCAACCATTATCCTGCATATCCATCCCTGCCGCCTTTCCTGATGCATGAAAAAGCGGCAACCTAGAGTAGCTTGCCTGCCTTGGGAAGGGAGCGACGGTTTCAGGGATGGTGATTTTTTCCGGATTTCCCGCCGTCGTAAAAAAAAGCCGGGCACAAGGCCCGGCCTAAGTCCAACAGGGAGGTAGAAGGTGATGAGCGATTACGCAAATCATCGCCTTCGCAGACCGATCTATGTGCAGGTTGTGTATCCTTCAAGTGGAAACAGGCTGTTGTCGCAGCATAGCGGCCATGCAGTGACCGAATGGCTTCATGACAAAGTCGCGGATTTCCCCAGGAAAACGCCTATTCGGCAATTTTCCGCCGGTCGCGCTGCGGTTAGGCTTGCAGCGATTTTCCGGCTTCGCTTTGCCAGCGGCGATAGGCTTGGATCTCTTCCAGAACGAAATCGCGGAATACGGCGACCCGGCGGGTCTGCCGAAGCTCTTCCGGATATGCCAGAAAAACCGGCACCACGCCGGATTCGATATCGGGAAGAACCCGGATCAGATCCGGATGATCCGCCGTGAGATAATCCGGCAGGACACCGATTCCGACATTGGCCAGAACCCCTTGCAGAACGCCGAAGTAATTATTCACCGTCAGGGTCGAGACGACATTCTGCGCCATGACCTCTTCGATCAGCTTGGCGCCCGCCGCAACCTGAGGTTGATCAGCTTTCTGACAGACCATCCGATGAGTGGACAGTTCGGCCATGCTGCCCGGTGTTCCGGCGCGGTCAAGATAATCCTGCGTCGCATAAAGGCGCATACGGATATTCAGCAGACGGCGGCGGATCAGATCGGACTGGCTTGGTTCTTTCATGCGGATCGCCACATCGGCCTCGCGCATGGGCAGGTCCAGAACACGTTCTTCCAGCATCAGGTCGATTTTGAGATCGGGATATGTCTCGTAGAGTTTCACCAGACGGGGGGCCAGCCAAAGGGAGCCGAAACCGACGGTGGTCGTCACCTTCAATTCGCCGAAGACATGTTCCGCCGAGTCGCGCATCTTGGCCGAAGCACTGTCAAGCTTGCGCGCCATGGAGGATGTGGCGTCAAACAGCAGTTCTCCCTGTTCGGTCAGAATCAGGCCGCGTGCATGGCGGTGGAAAAGCGTGGTTCCCAGCGCCTCTTCAAGCGCGCGGATCTGGCGGCTGACGGCGGATTGAGACAGATGCAGCGTGTCGCCGGCATGTGTCAGGCTGCCGGCATCAGCAACCGCGTGAAATATTCTTAGCTTGTCCCAGTCCATCGCTGTTACAATCCTGCCTTACCAGCTATGCGTTTTTTGCAATTCTGTCATTCCACTGCCTGTCCTGACGCTCTGCGTCAAGGCAGGAATTAAGTCTTTATCGGTCAGTTATTCTGACCTATAATCGTTCCAGAGCCTTCGGGCATTGGAGGAGATGCAGGATGAGCAAGCAAGAATTCTCGCTAGCCGACCGTTTCGATCTGTCGAAATCCCAGGTATTGCTGAACGGAACGCAGGCACTTGTCAGGCTTATGCTTATGCAGGCGGCACGCGACCAAGCGGCCGGATTGAATACGGCTGGCTATGTGACAGGTTATCGCGGCAGCCCGCTGGGCGGTGTCGATTTGCAAATGATGCGCGAGGCAAAGCGCCTGAGCGAGGCGAATGTCCTGTTCCAGCCGGGTTTGAACGAAGATCTTGCCGCGACGGCAATCTGGGGCAGTCAGCAGGCCGAATTGCGGGGCGAGGGCAAATATGACGGGGTTTATGCCCTGTGGTACGGCAAGGGGCCGGGCATAGACCGAAGCGGCGATGTGATGCGCCATGCGAATATGGCGGGATCCTCGGCAAAGGGTGGTGTCGTCATGGCGATGGGCGACGACCATACCGGCGAAAGCTCGACCGTGCTGCATCAATCTGACTGGGCGATGATCGACGCCTATATTCCGGTGCTGTCGCCCGCGGGCGTGCAGGAAATTCTGGATTACGGGCTGTATGGTTTCGCATTGTCGCGCTTTGCAGGCGTCTGGACCGGCCTCAAGACGATGAAGGACACGGTCGAGGCGACGGCGGTGGTGAATGGCGATCCGCACCGGCTGACATTCGTGACGCCCGATTTCCAGATGCCCGATGGCGGGCTGAATATCCGGCTGGGCGATACTCCGGTGCTGCAAGAAGCCCGGATGATCGATCACAAGCGCTGGGCGGCGGAGGCATTCAGCCGCGCCAACCGCATCGACCGCAAGATTTGGGGCAAGCCGGGGGCGAAGATCGGCTTTGTCGCGGCAGGCAAGAACTGGCTGGATCTGGTGCATGCGCTGTCGCTTCTGGGGATCGACGAGACCGAGGCAGAGCGGCTTGGGATCACCACTTACAAGGTTGGACAAACCTGGCCTCTGGACATGAGGTCCATGCAGGAGTGGTCTGAGAATCTTGAGTTAATCGTTTGCGTCGAGGAAAAGCGCAAGCTGATCGAGGTGCAGCTTAAGGAAGCGATATTCGACAATCGTCGCGGCCGCCGGGTGCATGGCTGGAAACATGATCGCACGGGCGAAGAGCTGTTTCCCACGCGCTATGCGCTTGATCCGGTGATGATCGCGCAGAAGATCGGCGACATCCTGATCGAAGAGGGCCGCGGGACCGAGCATATAAAGGCAGGTCTGACCCGCCTGACCGAGGTTTTGCGTAGCGACAATGCTCCTGAAATCGCGACGCGGACGCCTTGGTATTGCTCGGGCTGCCCGCATAACAGCTCCACCCGCTTGCCCGAAGGCAGCCGCGCCTATGCGGGGATCGGCTGTCACTATATGGTGCAGTGGATGGGCCGCGAAACCGAGGGCTTCACCCATATGGGCGGCGAAGGTGTGAACTGGGTCGGAGAAGCCCCGTTCAGTAAAAGACTCCATGTATTTCAAAATCTTGGAGATGGAACCTATAATCATTCCGGGGTTCTGGCGATCCGCGCGGCTTTGGCTGCCGGAACCAATGTCACCTATAAGATCCTGTATAATGATGCCGTTGCCATGACTGGCGGCCAGCCGAATGAGGGCGGATTGTCTGCGCCCCAGATCGCCCGTGAACTCAGGGCGATGGGAGTCGATCCGGTGGTCGCTGTCTATGACGAGAAAGAGGATGTCGACCGCACGCAGTTTCCTTCGGGCATGCGGTTCGAGGAACGCGCCGAAATGATGAATGTGCAGCGCGAACTGGAAAGCGCGCAGGGCGTCAGTGCCATTCTTTACATCCAGACCTGTGCCGCTGAAAAGCGCCGCCGCCGCAAGAAGGGAAGTTTCCCCGATCCGGATCTGCGGATCTGGATCAATCCCGAGGTGTGCGAGGGATGCGGCGATTGCGGCGTGCAGTCGAACTGCGTCTCGGTGGTTCCTCTGGATACCGAACTGGGACGCAAGCGGCAGATCGACCAGTCAAGCTGCAACAAGGATTATTCCTGCGTGAACGGTTTCTGTCCCAGCTTTGTCTCGGTTCGGGGCGGCAAGCTGAAAAAGCCGAAACCCGAAGCGTTCGAAATTCCCGATCTGCCGGCGCCGGACCTGCCGGTGATCGATGGCACGCATAACGTCGTTATCACCGGTGTTGGCGGCACAGGCGTTGTGACCATTGGCGCGGTACTTGCTCAGGCGGCGCATATCGAGGGCAAGGGCGCGGGCATGATGGAGATGGCGGGGCTGGCCCAAAAGGGCGGCGCGGTTCACATCCATCTGCGGTTGGCCGAGAAACCGGAAGATATCAGTGCCATCCGGGTGGCCGTGGGCGAGGCGGATTGCGTCGTCGGTGGCGATCTGGTCGTGACCGCGGGGTCCAAAACCATCGGGCTGATGACCGGAGGCCGCACCGGCGCGGTGGTGAACGATCACGAGATCATCACCGGCGATTTCACCCGGTTCCGTGATTTTCAGGTCCCTTCCGACCGGCTGAAATTGTCGCTTCGGGCGCGTCTGGGCGATAATCTGGCATTTTTCGACGCGAATGAGCTGGCATTGCGGCTTCTGGGTGACTCGATCTATTCCAACATGCTGGTTCTGGGGGCCTGCTGGCAGCGCGGATTGCTGCCTCTGACCCGGGAGGCGATTATGGAGGCGATCCGGCTGAACGGTGCCAAGGTCGCCGAAAACCAGCGTGCCTTCGAGATCGGGCGCTGGGCGGCAGTATTCCCGGAGCAGTTAAGGAAACCTGCAGAAGTCACTGAACTACCTGCAGAACCTGTGGATTACCGCGCGGCGCGTCTGGTGGAATATCAGGGGCAGGCTTTGGCGAATAAATTCCGCAAACTGGTTAATTCCGCACCCGCTCCGCTTCGGGAATCCGTCGCAAGAGGCTACTATAAGCTTCTGTCTTACAAGGATGAATATGAAGTTGCGCGTCTGCATCTGAGCAGTGCCGAACAGATCGCCCAATCATGGGAGGGCGATACGAAACTGTCCTTCCATCTGGCGCCGCCGATGCTGCCGGGCAAGGATGCCGAAGGACGGCCGAAGAAACGTGAATTCGGGCCCTGGATACTCAAGGCGTTCCGGGCGCTGGCAGCCATGAAAACACTGCGCGGCACGCCTTTCGACCCGTTCGGCTATTTTCCGGAGCGGCGGCGCGAGCGTGCGATGATCCGCGAATACGAACGCGACATGCGCGAGGTTCTGGACAAGGTGACCGACGCGACCATGCCGGTCGCCATTGAACTGGCGGAATTGCCGCTGAGCGTGCGCGGCTACGGCCCTGTCAAGGATCGCGCGGCGGATGAGGCCGCCTTGCGCCGGGAAGAGCTTCTTGCCCAGTTCCGCTCGGGCGAGGCGCCGATACGGCAGGCGGCGGAATAACCGGCTGGCCTCGGGTTGCGCACAAAGATGTGTGGAGGCGCGAAATCTGCGGGCGTGTTTTCGGCGGTGATTGCAGGCTCGCGGGCTCCAGATCCGCCCACCTCATTCATTTGTGTCATTTTCAATTCCGGCCTGTACGCCTAAAACAATATCACATGCGGGATAAGGAGCGGCGACATGGCGGTGGGGGTTTTCGATTCGGGACTTGGCGGGCTGACGGTTCATCAGGCCATCGCCGCGAAACTGCCCGATCTGCCGCTGGCCTATCTGGGCGACAATGCCCATACGCCTTACGGTGTCCGGACCGCGGACGACATTTTCAACCTGACCTGTGCGGGCGTCGAACGTCTGTGGCAGGAAGGCTGCGATCTGGTCATCCTTGCCTGCAATACCGCCAGCGCCGCCGCCCTTCGCCGCATGCAGGAAACATGGCTGCCTGCGGACAAGCGGGTGCTGGGGGTCTTCGTGCCCATGATCGAGGCCCTGACAGAGCGGGGCTGGGGCGACAATTCGCCGCCGCGCGAAGTCCGGGTCAAGCATGTGGCGTTGTTCGCCACGCCTGCGACCGTGGCAAGCCGGGCTTTTCAGCGGGAACTGGCCTTTCGCGCCGTCGGCGTCGATGTCGAGGCGCAGCCCTGTGCCGGGATCGTTGACGCGATCGAACAGGGTGATGAAATTCTGGCCGAGGCGCTTGTGGCCAGCCATGTCGAGGCGCTTTTGCGCCGTATGCCGCAGCCCGAAGCCGCAATCCTTGGCTGCACCCATTATCCGCTGGTGGAACCGGTGTTTCGCCGCGCTTTGGGGCCTGATGTGGCGGTCTACAGCCAGCCGGGGCTGGTCGCGGACAGTCTGGCGGATTATCTGGAGCGCAGGCCGGAATTTCTGGGCGAGGGAACCCGGTCGCGGTTTCTGACCACCGGCGATCCCGAGCGCGTATCCGGCAAGGCAGTCCAGTTCCTGCGTTGCCCGATCCGCTTCGAATCCGCCTGTAAAGAACCAGCATGAGGGGCGCGATATGGCCGGTTTGAAATCACTGAAGAAGCGCCGCCGGATTCAGATCCTGCTGGCCGCAGCCGTCGCCCTTGCTGTCTCTGCGGTTCTGATCGGCTATGGTTTCCGCGACGGGATCAATCTTTACCGCTCTCCCACGCAGCTCAGCGAAAGCGCGGTTTCGCCGGATGAATATTTCCAGCTTGGCGGATTGGTAAAGGAAGGCTCGGTGGTGAATGGCGACGGCGTGGCCTTTGATTTCGTGATTACCGATGGTCTGGTGGAAATTCCGGTCAGCTATGTTGGCAATGATCCCCGGCCGGATCTGTTCAGCGAAGGGCAGGGTACGATCGCCAAGGGGCATTATCGCGAAGGCCGCTTCGAGGCGCGGGATCTGCTGGCCAAACATGACGAGACCTATATGCCGCGTGAAGTGGTCGATACGCTGAAGGCAAGCGGCGTTTATCAGGAGCCGGAAAGCTGAGCCCGCTCCGCCGTTATTTCCAGCGCCGGTGAACCCAGAACCACTGCTCCATATGACGGCGCACCAGCGCCTCTAGATCGTCATTCAGGGCCTGCATCATTACTGCGGGCTCGTCATGTTCGACCGGCTCTCCGACATGGACGCGGAATGACAGCCCGTCCGGCTGGCGGATGCCATGCACCGGAAGGATCAACGCGTTGTAACGGATCGCCAGTTCGGCGGGGGTCAGGACGGTTCTGCTGGGCAGGTCGAAAAATTGCAATTCGGGCGCATGCCGGTCGAACTGGTCATATCCCAATGCCAGCCAGCCGCCCCCCTTCAGAAAGCGCAGCATCGCCGCAAGCCCCGCGCGTCCGCGTGGGAAAAGCGGCTCGGCGATGGCGGTGATTGCGGGAATGTAATGGCGGTTGAAGGCCTCGTTGTTCATCGGCCTGTACAGCGCTCCCACGGGCCAGCCCCGCGCCGACAGCGCAGTGCGCATGGCGTCGTAATTGCCGAAATGCGCGCAGGCGATGATGACGGGACGCCCGGATGCGAAAGCGGCCTCCAGCTCGGGCAGGCCCGGCCCCTCCAGCGGATCGGATGAGCGGATACGGTCTGTGAATTCATGTCCCGAATAGATCTCGGCGACGGATCGGCCGGCATTGTTCGGCACCGCGCGAACTACGTCCTCGACCTCCTCGCGGGTCAGATCGGGGCGGGCCAGCGCCAGATTGTCGCGGATCCGCCGCCGCCATCCGGCCACCGGGGCGAGGAGATTCGAAAACAGCCAGCCCAGCGCCGGGATGCGCCGTTCATAGGGCAGCAGCCTCGCGACGCTCATCACCGCCACGAAGGCGGCATTCGCCAGCCGGTCGCCAAGTGGAAGTTTCTCGCCGTCGCTCATTGATCCTTTCGCGCCCCGCGATATTCGCGCGACCATACATAAAGACCTGCGCCAACGATAATCGCAGCGCCAAGAATGGTCCAGCGGTCGGGGAACTGTCCAAAGAACAGGATGCCCCATAATCCGGCCCAGATCAGACCGGTATATCCGAACGGTGCCAGCACGCCCGCTTCGCCGGTCGAGAAGGCCCGGACCAGAAGCCACTGGCTCAGCGTGCCGAAAAATGCCAGCAGCAGGACGATCCACCAATGCGCCGGATCGATGGGCTGCCAGACGAAGGGCACGAATAACGTGGTGACAGCCGTTCCGAATGCTGCAGACCACATGACCGAGGTTTCCACGGAATCGCTTCGCACCATCCGCGTCAGCAAGGCTCCCGCCGCAAAGGTAAATGTGCCGGCAAGCGGCAGCAGGGCGGCGGGCTGGAAGACGCCCAGACCGGGGCGGATGATGATCAACGCACCGATCATCGCGGCAGCGATCCCGGCCAGCCGGCGGGGGCCGATCTTCTCACCCAGAAACAGCGCCGCTCCCAGCGTGATCAGCACCGGGTTCATATCCATGATCGCGGTGGCTTCGGCCAGCCCGATGAATTGCAGCGATGTGAAGAACAGTCCCACCGAGGCAAGCTGCGACAGGGCTCTCCCGACCTGCAAACCTGGCTGTTTCGTTCTTAACAGCCCAAATATCCGCCCGCGGAAGATTGCGGCGAAGATCAGCAGATTGCCGGCAAAACGCACCCAGATCACCTGTCCCGGATGATAATGCTGTGTCAGGAACTTTGCGGTCGCATCCATCAGCGTGAAGCCAAGGATCGCGGCAAGCAGCAGCAGGATCGCCGAGGCGTTGCTGTCGCGGACCGGCCGCAGCCCGTCTCGTTCGCGCCCCATCAAGGCGAATGCCCGCGCCAGCACCTGCATCAGAACGCCATGCAAACAGCCGAGCAAATGCCCGGCTGCTTCTTCTTCATGAAAATATCCCCGCCGGAGGCAAGAATCTTTTTCACAACAATGACCTGACGCGCTCGGTCACGGCCTCTGCGGTAATCCCGAACTCCTTGTAAAGCGCGGGTGCCGGAGCCGAGGCGCCAAAGCCCTCCATCCCCACGAATGCCGATTTCGCCTCGTTGCCCCGCTCGCCCAGAAGCAGCCACTCCCAGGGTTGGCGGATGGCGGCCTCGACGGCGACGCGCACGGTATTGCCGGGCAGGACCTCTGCACGATATTCCCTGGATTGCGCACGGAACAGCTCCATCGAGGGAACCGAGACGACGCGCGTCGGCGTGCCTTCCGCCTCGAGTGTCTCGCGTGCGGCGACCGCGATCTCGACTTCCGAGCCGGTTGCCATCAGCACCACAGCGGGTTTGCCTCCGGTGGCCTCGCGCAGGATATAGGCGCCCTTGCGGGACAGGTTCTCATCTGAATGGCTGGTCCGAAGCGTCGGCAGGTTCTGCCGCGACAGGGCCATGACCGCAGGCGTGCCGCTTTCTGACAGGGCGATTTCCCAGGCTTCCGCTGTCTCGACCTGATCACAGGGGCGCAGCGTCAGCGTATTCGGCGTGGCGCGGCAGATGGCCAGATGCTCGACCGGCTGATGCGTCGGCCCGTCCTCTCCCAGACCGATTGAATCGTGGGTCATCACATAGACGACCGGTAGCCCCATCAGTGCCGAAAGCCGCATCGCGCCGCGCGCGTAATCGGTGAAGGTCAGGAAGGTGCCGCCATAGGGCCGGAAGCCGCCATGCAGCCAGATCCCGTTCATCGCGGCCGCCATGCCATGTTCGCGGATACCGTAATGGATATACCGGCCCGTGCGGTTCTCAGGGCCGAATATGCCCATTTCCGGCGTCAGGGTATTGTTCGAACCGGTCAGATCGGCCGAGCCGCCGAAATTCTCGGCCATCAGCGGGTTAAGCGCGGCCAGAACATTCTCGCTGGCCTTCCGGGTGGCGAGCTTGGGCTGTTCCTCTGAGGTCTGCTGTTTCACCAGCGCGACGGTTTTCGCCAGTTCCGGATGCGTATCATTGCTGATACGGCGGGCAAATTCGTCGCGGCTATCGGCGCTCAGCACATCAACCCGCGATTGCCATTCCTTGCGGATAGTTTCGCCACGCGCGCCGATCTCATGCCAGCTTTGCGCGATATCGCCGGGAATTTCGAATGGTGTCGTGTCGTCCCAGCCGTAACCCTTGCGGGTGGCGGCGATTTCGTCCGCACCCAGAGGCGAACCATGCGCTTTCGAGGAATCCGCCTTGTTCGGCGCGCCGAAACCGATGATCGTCTTGCAGGAGACCAGAACCGGGCGGCCGTCTTCCTGCGCGGCTTCGGTCAGGGCGCGGTCGATATCCGCCGCGTCATGGCCATCGCATTCCAGCACCCGCCAGCCCGCAGCGGCAAAGCGCGCCATCTGGTCGGTCTTGTCCGACAGGCTGACGCGCCCGTCGATGGTGATATCGTTATTGTCCCAAAGGACGATCAGGCGGCCAAGCTGCTGATTTCCGGCCAGACCCACGGCCTCATGGCTGATCCCCTCCATCAGGCAGCCGTCGCCGGCGATGACCCATGTCCGGTGATCGCAAAGATCCGCGCCGAATTCCGCCCGCATCGCCTCTTCGGCCATGGCCATGCCCACGGCGGTCGCGATGCCTTGCCCAAGCGGGCCGGTGGTCGTCTCGATGCCTTCGGCATGACCGTATTCCGGATGGCCTGCGGTAATCGAGCCAAGCTGCCGGAAATTTTTGATCTGACCGATCGTCATCTGCTTGTAACCGGTCAGGTGCAGCAATGCGTAAAGCAGCATCGAGCCATGCCCTGCGGACAGCACGAAACGGTCGCGGTCGAACCAGTTCGGCGCCGAGGCGTCGAATTTCAGATGTTTGCGGAACAGGACCGTGGCCACATCGGCCATGCCCATCGGCATGCCGGGATGGCCGGAATTGGCGGCCTCGACGGCATCCATCGCCAGAATGCGGATTGCGCTGGCCAGTTTCCAGTGATCGGGGTCGGCATTGCGGCGGGTTTCAATATCCATGACGTTCCCTTGGGTCAGAATGGGTTCGGGCACTTGTTAGGGTTAACGTGTTCCGGTTGCAAGGCGGCAGGTCCTCTTCTCATGCTGCGGTGTCGCGGTCCCGGGCCGCGCCGGCGATAAGCTGCTCCAGCATGGTTTCGAACCGTTCGGCGTCGGGTCCCAGTTCGGCATGAAGCCTGGCTTGAAATGCATCCGCGATTTCTCCCAGCCGCTGCATCAGGTCCTGTCCCTTCGGCGTCAGCTCGAGCGAGATGAGGCGACGATCCTGCATATGTCCGGATTTGCGAAGATGTCCGGCCTGTTCCAGCCGGGCGGCGGCGCGACTGACGATGGATTTATCAAGATTCACCCTGGCATGAATGTCGCGTATGCTGACCTGTCCTTCATTGGCCAGATGCGCCATGACCCGCCATTCGGGAATGGATATCCCCGTCTCTTCCTGATGCAGGGCGGCGAAGCGGCGGCTGATCAGGGTGGCGGCGACATTCAGTCGATAGGGCAGGAACTCATCCAGCATGAAGGGCATTACGGTCTCCTTTGCCAGCAGAACAGCAAAGAGCGGTTGCGGTTGCAACGGGAATAAGGCGCAGCCGGAGGTGAAACCCGGTTATCTTTGCCGGAACAGGTCATCGCTCCAGTACCAGCAGGTCGCCTTCGAAACTGATGCGGGCGAAGCGCTTCAGATAAGACATGCCCAGAAGCGAGTCGCTTAGCGCGCCGTCATTGACCGATGCGCGAATATCGGAATCGGTGATGTCGCCGATCCGGAATTCCCTGATCGTGACCGGGGCTGTCCGCACCACGCCGTTTGCCGTGCTGGCCCGGCCCCGATAGTCCAGACGGTCGGGATCGATGCCGATCTTGCGGGTGTCTTCGCGGGTCAGCACCATCATCGATGCACCAGTGTCGATCATGAACTCGACCGGCACGCCATTCGCTTCGGCGGTCAGGTAGAAATGGCCATCCGGGCTGGCCGGTATCTCAATTCGCCCGCCTTCCAGAAAGCGCGGCTCGCTTTGCCGGCTGAACCAGAGATTGGCGGCAAAGGCCACTCCGGCGAAGATGACCACCCAAAGCGCAAGCTGCCGGACGGCCTGACCCCCGCGCCCCGAGAATTCAACGATCAACGCGCCGCCAAGCAGCATCAGAAGCGTGACGCTGTAAGCGATACTTGCCCAGTCATCGGCGAACATCAGAACAGCCCCGATCCCTGAAGCCCGTCGATCACGAACTGGATCGACAGGGCGGCCAGCAGCATTCCCAGCAACCGCGTGACCACCATCGTGCCGGTGCGTCCAAGCGCGCGGGCCAGCGGCGTGGCAAGGTGGAACAGCGCCAATGCGATGACCAGCACCGCCAGCATGGTCAGATGAACCATCACGACATGCAGGACGCCGGAATCCTGTCCGACCAGCAGGATCATGGTTGCCAGCGAGCCGGGACCGGCCAGCAGTGGCGTCGCCAGCGGAAAGACCGACGGGTCGTTTTCGGCATCCTCGTCCTTGCCCTGACCTTCGCGCCTTGCGGTCCGGCGTTCGAACAGCATGTCAAGCGCGGTCAGGAACAGCAATATGCCGCCCGCGATGCGGAATGCGGGCAGCGAGATCCCGATCCCGTTCAGGATTGCCTGACCTGCCAGCCCGAACAATGTCAGCAGGATCGCCGAGATCGCCACCGCCCTTCGCCCGATTCGCGCCCGATCGGCGGCGGACATTCCCGGCGTGAGCGCGATGAAGACCGGTGTCAGCCCCACCGGGTCGATGACCACGAAAAGTGTGACGAAAGCGGTGATGTAAAGCGAAATCTCCATGCTTCCTTATTACCGCTATGCCAATCCCTGCCAAGTAGGACCGATCACGCAATCGGGCTTTGCAATCCCCTGACAGAGTCCCTAAATGTGGCACGCGGGCGTCAGGCCCCGCACAAGGGAGATCGCAATGCTGAACAATATCGGCCTTCCCGGCCTTCTTCTGATCGCTGTCGTGGTGCTGGTTCTGTTCGGGCGCGGCAAGATTTCGTCGCTGATGGGCGAGGTCGGCAAGGGCATTACCGCCTTCAAGAAAGGCGTGAAAGACGGCACCGAAGAGATTGAGAAAGCCGCCGATGACGGTAGTCATGACGGGCAGGGCATGCCGGGTGAGCGTGCCAAGGACGTGACGCCCGATCACAGCGACAACCGTAGCTGAGGCGAAGGACGGCGATGCTGGACGTCGGCTGGAGTGAGCTTTTGCTGATCGGGGTCGTTGCCCTGATCGTGGTCGGCCCCAAGGATCTGCCGCATCTGTTCCATGCGCTGGGACGCTTTACCGCCCGCGCACGCAGTATGGCGCGTGAGTTTTCCTCGGCTATGGAAGAGGCCGCCAAGAGTTCCGGCATCGATGAGGCGACAGATTCGATCAAGGATCTCAAGTCACTGACATCGAAGAAATCGCTGGGTCTGGATGCTTTGGACCGCGCGGCGGAACGGTTCGAGAAATGGGAGCCCAATCGCCCGAATAACAAGATTCGCCGGGATCCCGACGCGCCTCCGCCTCCTGCGCAAACCGGTCAGGACGAGCCCGCGCCGGATAAACCCGAACCAGACAAGATCACGTCAAGGCCGGCAAATGAAGCGTCCGGCGGCACGGCAGACACCGGCAAGCGACGCCTTCATGCGGTGCGCCGGTCGGATACGAAAGACGACTGAATTGGCCACGAAACCCCGCAACGACGAAGACGAGATCGATGACAGCTCGGCCCCGCTGATCGAGCATCTGGCCGAATTGCGAACCCGGATCATCTGGTCGCTTCTGGCCTTCGTCGTCATGATGGTGCTGTGCTACACCGTCTGGCAGCCGATCTATAATTTCCTGACCCAGCCGATCTGTCATGCCCTGGCCGGGCGTGGGCAGGATTGCCAATTGCAGATCATCAAGCTGCAAGAGGGTTTCTTCACCGCCATCAATATCTCGTTCTTTGGCGGTTTCGCCCTGGCATTCCCGATCATCGGCTATCAACTATGGCGTTTCGTCGCCCCCGGACTGTATCGCAGCGAAAAAGGCGCTTTCCTGCCCTTTCTGATCGCCTCGCCGGTGATGTTCGCGATCGGCGCGGCATTCGCCTATTACGTCATTCTGCCGATGGCCTATGATTTCTTCCTTGGCTTCCAGCAGGGACCCGTGGTCGCCACCTCTGAAGAGGCGACGGAAACCCGAAGGGTCGCTGGCATCGCATTTCAGGGCTCGATGCAGGAATATCTCAGCCTGACATTGAAATTCCTGATGGCTTTCGGTCTCAGCTTCCAGCTTCCGGTGCTGCTGACCTTGATGGGCAAGGCCGGGCTGGTTTCCAGCGAGGGGCTGGGATCGGTGCGAAAATATGCCGTTGTCGCCATTCTGATCCTTGCCGCAATCGCCACGCCGCCGGATGTCGTTTCGCAGGTGGTGCTGTTCGCCGTGGTCTACGGGCTTTACGAAATCTCGATCCAGCTTGTCCGACGGATCGAGAAGCGGCGCGAGGCTGACTTGAAGGCACAGGGGCTGTGGGTCGAGGATGAGGAATGAAGGATATGAACGACACAGCGCTTGAGCGTATCGCCGCCGCATTGGAACGACTGGCGCCGGTGCCCTATCCCGCACCGCGCTTTACGGAAGCTGCCGCCTATGTCTGGCATCCCGACCCGGACCGCCTTGAACCTGTCGAGACGGTCAACCGCGTCGATCTGGTGCAATTGATCGGCATCGACCGGGCCAAGGACATCCTGCTGGCGAATACAATGCAATTCGCCAGGGGTTATGGTGCGAATAACGCGCTGCTCTGGGGCGCGCGCGGCATGGGAAAATCCTCGTTGGTGAAGGCGGTTCATGCCGAGGCCGTCGCGCAGGGGCTGCCGCTGGTGCTGGTCGAGATTGCCCGCGAGGATCTGGGATCGGTCGGGCGGCTTCTGGCCATTCTGGGCAACGCGAAGGACCGGCGTTTCCTGCTGTTCTCGGACGATCTGTCCTTCAGCCATGACGATACGCAATACAAATCGCTCAAGGCGGTGCTGGATGGCGGGATCAGCGGGCGACCCGCGAATGTGATCCTTTACGCCACCTCGAACCGCCGCCATCTGATGCCGCGCGACATGATCGACAATGAACGCTCGACCGCGATCCATCCGGGCGAAGCTGTCGAGGAAAAGGTTTCGCTGTCTGACCGGTTCGGCCTGTGGCTTGGTTTCCACCCGTGTTCGCAGGATGAATATCTGGCCATGGTGCAGGGCTACTGTGATGCCTATGATCTTCGCATCGGGGCCGAGGAATTGCGCGCCGAGGCGGTGGAATGGCAGGCCACGCGCGGCGGACGCTCGGGCCGGGTGGCATGGCAGTTCTTTACCGATCTGGCCGGGCGGCATGGGGTTGCGCTTTAATCCCGCCTGACGCATTTTGGCGTCCGTGCAGGCCGAACCACCTGGAAGCGTGGCAAATGGCTTGCGTCACTGACCCCGGCCGGGTTTCATATTCGCCATGACCCTGCGCAGCCCCACCCATATCCTGACCGGTACCCGTATCCGTGAACGCCGGCTTGCACTGCGGCGAAGGCAGGCGGATATTGCCCGGGTTGCCGGTATTTCGCCTGCCTATCTGAACCTGATCGAGCATAATCGCCGTCCGGTGGGCGACAGGCTGGTTGCGCGTCTTGCCGAGGCGCTGGAGGTTCCGGCTGCTGAACTGACCGCTGGCCGCGAAGAGGCGCGGATCGCGGCACTGCGCGAAGCTGCGGCGCGGGCGCCCTCGACGGGCGAACTCGCACCCGAACTCGAGCAGGCGGCCGAGATTCTGGCGCGGTTTCCGGGCTGGTCCGCGACATTGATCGCCACGGCGCGGCGTTCCGATGCGCTTGAACGGCAATTGATCAACCTGTCTGACCGGATGACGCAGGATCCCTATCTGCTGACCAATCTGCACGAGGTGCTTTCGGCCGTGACATCCCTGCGCTCTACCGCCACGATTCTTGCGGAAGAGGGCGACGTGCCCGAAGAATGGCGGCATCGGTTCCATGCCAATCTGGCCGAGGACAGTTTGCGCCTGTCCACCACGGCGCAAGCTCTGGTGGCCTATCTGGATGGTTTCGAGACCGAAGGCGGGATTTTCACCCCGCAAGAGGAGGTCGAGGCATGGATGGCTGCAGGTACGCCGCCGATTGACAAGGCTACCGATCTTGCCTCGGATGCCGCGCGTGCGCTGGCACGGGATCATCTGGTGCGAATGGAGGATGAGCGGGCTGCGCTGCCGGATGCGGCATTGGCTGCGGCGTCGGAAGAAGGCGATCCGCTGCGCATCGCCACGCGGATGCGGGCCCCGCTGGATCTGGTGATGCGACGGCTGGCGGCACTGCGACCGCCGGGCTTCGAAGAGGCAGGGCTGCTGGTCTGCGACGGCTCGGGGACGTTGACCTTGCGCCGTCCCGCGCCGGGCTTTCCGCTGCCGCGCCCCGGCGATGCCTGTCCGCTATGGCCGCTTTATCAGGCACTGGCAGCACCACAGACCGCGATCAGTGCGCAGGTGGAGACGCCGCAACAGCACCGGTTCAGCACCATCAGCTATGCCACGCGCAGTCAGCCCGAAGGCGCGTTCGGGCCGGTGTTGACCCGGGCGCAGATGCTGATCCTACCTGTCGAGAAAGCTGCGAACGGGCCTGCTCCGGTGATCCGGATTGGTGCCTCTTGCCGGATCTGTCCGCGCATGGAATGCCCGGCCCGTCGCGAGCCGTCTATTCTTTCTCCGGCCCCGGCGGTACAGGGGCCATGATCGGGACCTTTATATGCGGGAGATATCGGCCGTACCGGAAACTGGTTCTTTGACAGAGGGCTCGGTTATTGCAAACTAAGCGGTAAAGCCGATGGAGGAGGCGGCGCTAATCTGATGATACCCGACATCCTGATGATCGAGGACGAGCCGAATATCGCCGAGGCCGTGCGCTTTATCCTGACGCGCGAGGGATGGAGTCTGGCACTGCATGACGATGGACGGGGCGGGATGGCGGCGATCAGAAACCTGCGCCCGCGTCTGGTGATACTTGACCTCATGCTGCCCAACCGTTCCGGTGCCGAGATCCTGTCGGAATTGCGGGCCGAAAGCGACCGGTCATTGGCCGGAACGCCGGTGCTGATGCTGACCGCCCGTGGTCAACCGGCAGAGGCCGCAGCACAGGCTGATGCTGTGATGCTGAAGCCCTTCGCGAATGACATGCTATGCGCGCAAGTCAGGCGAATGCTGGAATGAACGCGATCCGGAGCAATCATGCCTGAACGTCCACTTTTCCTCGAACGCGCCTCGTTCAGGCGCAGGCGGCTGGGAGATGCAGCGCGGGTTTTACCGGTGCTGGCGGCGATTGCCATGCTGTTACCGGTCTGGTGGCTGCCAAAGGCGTTCAGCTTTGCCACCGGGATGCTTGCGCTGTTCGGCTTCTGGGCGGTGCTGATTCTGTCCGTCAGGCTGCTGCATCGCGCCCTGATCCGTGCCGATGCCGCGGCACTTGCGGAAACCGCCGTGCTGGGCGATGCGCCCGGGACGGATGATGCAACTGTCAGGAATGACCGCGATGCCCTTTGAGGCGTTGGTCGCAGGATGCCTTGCCTATGTGGCGCTGCTGTTCGGCGTGGCCTTTGCGGCCGATCGGGCAGCGCAACGCGGCCATGTCCGCTGGCTCGACCATCCGGCGGTCTATACGCTGTCCTTGTCGGTCTATTGTTCGGCCTGGACCTTTTACGGTGCGGTTGGATATGCCAGCCGTTCGGGTCTGGAATTCGCGACGATCTATATCGGCCCGACCATCGTGTTTACCGGCGCCTGGTGGGGACTGCGCAGGCTGGTGCGGGTTGCGCGGATGCATCATGTCACCTCTATTGCCGATCTGATTTCGGCGCGTTTCGGGAAATCGAACCCGCTGGCCGCCCTGATCACCCTGATCGCCGTCATTGCCGCTACGCCCTATATTGCGCTGCAACTGCAATCCGTCAGCCTGTCATTCGAAGTGTTCGCCACGCAATCCCCGAACGCGCCGAAGATAGGTGGAGGAACTGCCTTGTGGGTGGCCGCAGGGCTTGCGCTGTTTGCGATTCTGTTCGGCACCCGCAATCTGGATGCGGACGAACGGCATCATGGCGTCGTGACCGCCATCGCGCTTGAGGCGGTGGTCAAGCTGGTGGCGTTCCTGGCGCTTGGGATATTTGTGGTCTGGGGGCTTGCGGATGGTCCCGGCGATATCGTCTCGCGGATCTCTTCGGCTGCCGCTGATCCAACGCGTGAAGGCTGGATATTGCGTCCGGATCGCTGGACCGCCCTGAATATCGTCTCGGCTGCGGCGGTGTTGACGCTTCCAAGGATGTTTCAGGTCATGGTCGTAGAGGCCGCCGATGAAGAGCGTCTGCATGTCGCCGGATGGGCTTTCCCCGCCTATCTCTTCGCGATGTCGCTTTTCGTGCTGCCTATCGCCGTGGTGGGGGCCGAGATATTGCCCGCGGGTGCCAATCCGGATCTGTATATGCTGACCTTGCCGCAAGCATCCGGACAGAACTTGCTGGCATTGCTGGTTTTTCTTGGCGGGTTCTCGGCTGCGACCTCGATGGTGGTGGTCAGTGCGATTGCATTGGCGACGATGATCTCGAACCATTGGTTGACGCCGCTCTGGCTGTTTTTGCGCCGCCGCCCGGCGGGTGATGATCCCGAGGATCTGCGCGGATTCGTGTTGAACGCGCGAAGGCTTGCCATCGTGGCCGTGGCAGGCGCGGGCTGGGTCTATCATCAGGCCTCGGGCGGGGCGACGGCCTTGGCGGCGATGGGGCTGGTTGCCTTTACCGGTATGGCGCAGGTCCTGCCTGCGATGCTGGGCGGGCTGTTGTGGCGTGGCGCGAACCGGATGGGCGCATATGCGGGAGTCGGTATCGGGTTTGCTCTTTGGCTTGCATTGATATTCCTGCCCTCGATCGGCATCGGCTCCGCGCTGGTTCCAGGGCCAGAGGTCGATCCTTTGACTTTCGCGATCTTTCTGTCGCTTGCCTGCAATACCCTGGCATTCATCAGCCTTTCGATCTTCGGCTTTCCCGATCCTGTCGAAAGGCTGCAGGGGCTGTCATTCGTCAATACTGTCCAGCCGTTCAGCCATTCCCGGCACACACGTGCTGATGATCGCGCCGAACCGCTTCTGGCGATGGCGCGCAGGGTCTGGGGCGCGGATGCCGCCCTGCATTATTTCCGGTCCCGCGCGGCGGCGCAGGGGAAATCGGGCTATCTGCCCGATCTGACGCCCGACTTCCTGACCGGGCTTGAACGGCGTCTTGCCGGCTCGGTCGGGGCGGCAACGGCGCATGCGATGATCGAAAGAGTGGCTGGCGGGATGTCTCTGACCGTTTCGGATCTGATGGAGGTCGCAGACGAGGCCCAGCGCGCCAAGGAAGAGGCGCAGCGGTTGGAGACCGCCAGCGCGGAACTTGAACGGATCGCAAGGCAATTGCGTGAGGCGAATGACAAGCTGACGGCGCTTTCCGTGCAGAAGGACGCCTTTCTGGGGCAGATCAGCCATGAATTGCGCACGCCGATGACCTCGGTCAGAGCATTTTCGGAAATTCTGAGCACACCCGATCTCTCTGATGCGGAGCGCATGCGATTTGCCGGGATCATTCATAACGAGGCGGAGCGGCTGACCCGGCTTCTGGACGATCTGCTGGATCTTTCGGTTCTTGAAAGCGGCAATGCGCAGATTGCCGTTTCGGGCGCCAATCTGCATGATCTGATCAGCCGGGCGCTCTCGGCCACGTCGGCGATTCGGCCCGAGCGGGTCTTTACGATCGATCGTGACATTCCGTCCGAACATCAGGGGGTCATCACCGATTCCGACCGGTTGCTGCAGGTGCTGATCAATGTGATCGGCAATGCCCGGAAATATTGCGATGCCGAGCGACCCGAACTGAAGATCCGGGTTGACCGGCGCACGAGGAATGGCCCGCAGATCGATATCAGCGATAACGGCTCGGGTATCGATATTGCCCGCCAGTCGTTGATTTTCGAGAAATTCGCCCGGTTGAACGAGCCTTCGCGGGCAGGCGGGGCAGGTCTGGGGCTTGCGATCTGCCGTGAAATCATGACCGCTTTGGGCGGGGATATCAGCTATCTGCCGGGGCAGGGCGGCGCGGCGTTCCGCATCACCTTGCCGAAAAGACCGCCTACGACGGCTCGAGCGAAGAAATCCTAACTTTTTGTCAATCCTTTGCTGTCAGAAACGAGCTGCAAAATGGTCGCTTCGGCGTGACGGCAAAGACGGAAACGGCATCATGGACGGGCAGGATCGCGAAAACAGCGGGGGCGTTTTGCAGCAGTTGCTGCTGGCCCGGAACCACAGCAAGGCCGCGCATGGGCGGGTTCCGCAATTGCCGTTATTGCCCGAACAAACTCCTGCCCAGGCCGCTGCCACGGCAATCGGACGCACGGCAGAAACACTTTATCATCTGCCCGTACAAACGGAATCCGTCACATTGAACGGCGCTTCTCTGGCCGAAATCCCGGAACTGCTGCCCGAGGGGGCCTTGCTGATGATCCTGCAAGGCAAGGGTGAGGAAACCGGAGTCATGGCGCTATGCCGGCAAGCCGTCGCCGCCCTGATCGAAATGCAGACCTGCGTCCGTGTCACCGCCCGCCCCGTCCCGAACCGAAAACTGACCCGGGGCGATGCACTGATGTGCGCGGAGTTTGCCAATTCGCTGCTTGCCGAACTTGCCACCGAACTGGGCGGGCTGGACGGTTATTCGGACTGGGGCGATTTCCGTTATGCCACTTTCCTTGACGATCCGCGGCCACTTCAGCTGATTCTCGATGATGGGCTTTTCCGTGGTCTGACCTGCCGTCTGGCCTTCGGGCAGGATCAGGTCAGGCAATCGACGATTTTTCTTGCGCTGCCACGTGCTGCATCTCAGCCGGTCACTCCCCCCGATCCCGAACCGGTCGCGGAGCCGCGCTCGGGGCGTTCGCTGCAAAGCCTGTCTGGTCGCGGTGCCGATCTCGTTTCCTCCGATCTCGTTGACAGCGTGCGGAATGTACCGGTTGATCTTTTTGCCGTGCTTTGCCGCCGCAAGATCACGCTGGGGGAACTGCGGTCTCTGACGGAGGGAGCGATCATCAGCCTTCCCCGTGTCACACTGTCGGATGTGACATTGGAACTGATATCGGGAGAGATCCTGGCCAGGGGCAAGCTGGGCGAGGCAGAAGGTTATCACGCCATCCGCCTGCATGATCCGGCAGCAATTGCGGATGATATGGCCGGATCTTCATCCATCCTTCCCGGTGTTGAGCCCATGTCCGAACTCATGCCCGAGGCGATCAGTGCGGCATTGCCAGTGGATCTGGATGCTCCGAATATATTCCTTGCGGATTCCGGCGAAGATCAGGAACGCGATATGGAAGAGATCGCTCCGATGAATACCGGTTGAAACGGATGATTGGCTTGCGGCCCGAATGTGATGCATTGTCCGATGCCGCGTTGGGTAAAATCGCATCGCCGAAGATGACCATATAAGGTTTGTCCGGAAGGACCGGCGGCAGGAATAAACTGCCTTGAATCCTGTTTTGCCGGTCGCAGAGCGCTTTTTCCTTGAATTTCTTGCTTATTGGACGCATCTAACGCTGGCCCCGAATCTTGCGGGGTGCTCAATACGGAGTGATCATGGCCAAGGAAGAAATGCTCGAATTCCCCGGCGTCGTGAAGGAACTCCTGCCTAATGCGACGTTCAAGGTCGAGCTGGAAAACGGCCATGAGATCATTGCGCATATGGCGGGCAAGATGCGGAAGAACCGCATCCGTGTTCTGGCCGGCGACCGGGTTCAGGTGGAAATGAACACCTATGACCTGACCAAGGGGCGGATCAATTACCGCTTCAAGTAAAGCCGTGCCGCCGCGGTTCATCCTTGGATCTTCCAGTCCGCGACGGTTGGAGTTGCTGGCCCAGATCGGGCTGTCCCCGGACGAGGTGCGGCCAGCAGATATCGATGAAACGCCCGCGATAGGGGAATCGCCCCGCGATTACGTTGCGCGTATGGCACGCGAAAAGGCCGAGGCTTTGTCTTTGGCCGAAGGCGAAGCCGCGTTGACCGCTGACACCACCGTTGCGGTTGGCAGGCGGATTTTGGGCAAGCCCGCCGACCGGGACGAAGCGGCGGCTTTCATGCGTCTGATGTCGGGCCGCAGGCATCGTGTCCTGACCGCCATTGCCCTTCGATATGGCGGGCATACAAGATTGCGGCAGGTTCAGACATTGGTGCGGATGCGGCCTATCGACGAGGCCATGCTTAAACGCTATCTCGATTTCGGAGATTGGCAGGGTAAGGCGGGCGCCTATGCGATTCAGGGCGCTGCGGCCGGATTCATCCCCTGGATTCAAGGATCGTTCTCGGCCGTTGTGGGTTTGCCGCTTTCCGAGACGGCGGCGATGCTGGCCGCTATCGATATTCACGGAGATGCAAGATGAAGGGCCGGCAAATCGTGCTGGGGCATTTTCAGGGTAATGAAGCTGCCGCATTGATGCAGGACGGACGGCTGATCGATCTGTTTCTTGACCCCGGCCCGCAGGTGACGCTTGCGCCGGGGATGATTTGCCGCGGCGTGACAGAACGTCTGATGAAGGGGCAGGGCGGGGCATTCGTCCGCTTGCCCGACGGGCAACGAGGCTATCTGCGCGACAGATCCGGGCTGGGCGAAGGGAAGCCGGTTCTGGTCCAGATCGGCGGCGTTGCCGAGGAGGGCAAGGCAATTCCCCTCTCCACGCGGCTGATGTTCCGGGGGCGCTACGGTCTGGTGACGCCTGCCGCGCCCGGCATCAATATCTCTCGCCGCATTCTTGACAGCAATCTGCGTGAGGAACTGCTTTTACAAGGGCAGGCGTTATTGGGCGCACGTACCCATGGGCTGATCATCCGTAGCGCTTCGGCCCGCGCCGGGGCCGAGGATATCGCCGCGGATCTTGTTCCATTGATCGCATTGGCCGACCGGATTACCGCCGAAATCGATGGACCTCCGGAAGCCCTGCTGGATGCCGCTTCGCCATGGGAGCAGGCCTGGACGGAATGGGCCGATCCCGAACCCGATGCGATCGACGAAGGCGCGGACAGTTTTGATCGCTGTGGTGTCAGCGATGCGATCGATGCGCTTTTGTCCACGCATGTTCACCTGCCATTGGGCGCGCATGCGGTGGTCGAGCCGACCCATGCCCTGATCGCGATTGATGTGAATACCGGCAGCGATACAAGTCCTGCGGCGGCGCTCAAGGCCAATATCGCGTTGGCGCGCGATCTTCCCCGTCAGCTCAGGCTGCGCGGTCTTGGCGGGCAGGTGGTGGTGGATTTCGCTCCGGTTCCCAAACGCGACCGAGCGGTGCTTGATCAGGTGCTGCGGGCGGCTTTCAAGGGGGAAGGAACCGAAACCACATTGATCGGTTGGACCAAGATGGGCCTATATGAAATCAGCCGCAAGCGTGATCGGGCGCCCCTGACCCGGCTTATCGGGAGGGGCTGATGGCCTGTCCGATCTGCTCCAAGGAAAGCACCCCCAGATATCGCCCCTTCTGTTCGAAACGATGCGCGGATGTCGACCTGGCACGCTGGCTGCGGGGTGAATATACCATTCCCGGCCCGCCTTTGGATGATGTGCCTTCCGGGGATGACGAGAAGGAGTGATTTTTCTGTCGTTGGGGGCTGGACAGTTCCGTTCCGCGCCCGTAAACACCGCGTCACGCCCGCCGTCTGACAGGACGCGCAGCGGCCCGGATAGCTCAGTTGGTAGAGCAGCGGACTGAAAATCCGCGTGTCGGTGGTTCGAATCCGCCTCCGGGCACCATTCAATTTTCTGAAAAATAACCGGTATTTGCCGTGCGCTGTAAAGGCCGGTTCGCTGGCATGTTTCCGGGCTGCATGGCCGCTGGCGCAGCGCTGTATGATCTGGCAAATCTTCCTGTCATTTTGCCATCCGGTCAGCGGCGGCTGACAAGCGCCGGCTGCATGCCGCGAAAGATATTAAGTCTTGCAATCGTCCCATGATTCGGGGTCTTTGGTTAACCGAAAGTGGTCGATATCGTCAGCGTGATGCGGAGGCTCCGGGTGGCGTGAGCGGGTCGATCCGGAAGCAGTGAATTATCCGGCGAAGGGGGCTGGAAAATGAACGCACCTTTCAAGCAAAACCAGCGTACTGGCCGTCTGATAACAGTACTTGGGCCCGATGAACTCGTTTTGTTGCGCTTCAATGGCACGGATCGTCTTAACAATCTGTTCGAATATCAGGTCGAGGCACTGTCCGCCCGGGACGATCTGGATTTCGACGCCCTGATCGGTACTCATGCGACGGTTGAAATTGAAGCTCATGACAGCATGCGTCCCTTTGACGGGATCGTGACCAAGGCCAGATGGGTTGGCGTGGGTGAGAATGGCCACCGATATGATCTGACCTTGCGGCCGTGGTTCTGGCTGGCAGGCAAACGGCGCAACCAGCGGATTTTTCATAACAAGAGCGTGGATCAGATTCTTCAGGAACTGTTCATGGATTACGTGGTGGCAGGGGATGCCGCTTTCGAACTCAAACTGTCCGAAGTCTATCCGGTGCTGGAATATACGGTGCAGTACCGGGAGAGTGATCTGGATTTCGCACGCCGCCAGATGGAGCGTCACGGGATCAGTTTTCATTTCCGTCACGAAATGGGCAATCACGTCCTTGTGCTGACCGATGACGTGATTACGCATGAAAATATCGGGTCGCGGGAATTCAAGCGCTATGACGGGCATCATCATGGCCAGGGCGAGCATTTCTGGGAATGGTCGCCCGAGCGAAACCTGACCACTGGGGCGGTCAGGCTGATCGATTACAATTTCAAGGCGCCGACGGCGACGATGGAATCCGATCATCTCGGGGATGCCAAATATGCATTCGGCCAGCTTGAAAGCTATGAGTATCCCGGCGATTTCGCGGATCAGGATCAAGGCAAGGCGGTTGCTCGCCTGCGGACCAGGCAGGAGCGCGGGGGTGATTGGCGCAACCGCGCGGTGGGTGATTGCGTCAGTCTTGGCTCTGGTATGGTGCTTGAACTCACCGGCGAGCCGATCCCCGGTTCAAGTGAGCGGTATTTATGCCTGAGCGCCTCGCATAACTTCGTCAGCGAGGCTTATGGCTCGGGCGACGCGGGCAGCGACGGTTATGCCTTTACCGGTTCTTATACGCTGATGCCGGATACCGCGCCGATGGCGCCTCCGCGTCAGACTCCGGTGCCGATCGTGCAGGGGCCGCAAACTGCGGTCGTGGTCGGAGATGGCGAGATCGATTGCGATGATTTCGGCCGTATTCTGGTTCAGTTTCACTGGGATCTGGAAGGCGCGCGGTCGATGCGGTGCCGCGTGGCGCAGAATTGGGCCGGAAACGGGCTTGGCGGTGTGGTCATTCCGCGCATCGGCATGGAGGTCGTGGTCGATTTCATCGATGGCAGCCCCGATAAGCCGATCGTGACGGGCTGCGTGGTGAATGGCAAGAATGGCAATATCTACGGCTTGCCCGGCAGCAAGACGAAAAGCGGCTTCAAGACCAAGACACATGAAGGCTCGGGTTTCAACGAGCTCAGCTTTGAGGATGCCAATGGCGCCGAGCAGATCTTCATGCATGCCCAGAAGGATCTGGCGCGGGTCGTCAAGGACAACGAATCCACGGTGGTCGAAGGCGGAAACCGCAGCATCAATGTGCAGGCCGGTGACGAATTCAAATCAGTCGATAGCGGCAATCTTGCCGAGATCGTCGCATTGACCCGTTCGGTACAGGCCAATGTCGTCAGTGAAACCGCCGTGGCGGGCAAGGGCGGCCCGGGTGTCATCTCTTATTCAGCGGATGATGATATTGCGATGACGGCGAAGAAACTCGTCTCGGTCAATTCCGACAAGGACATGCAGCATATTGCGACGCTCAACATGGCGCTGGATGCGAAGGATATTGCCGCCGGTGCGAAGGAAACCATCACGATGAAGGCTGAAACCAGCATCACGCTTCAGGTCGGCGGCGGCACCATCTCCATGACCCAGGACGGGATCGTGCTGGATTTCAACGGTACTCGGGTGACCCTGGCGGAAGGCGTATTGGATCAGGTTTCGGGGATGATTCATCTCAACAAGGATTCGGCGGGCTGAATGTATCGCATCAACGAGGGCAGTATCGATCTGCCGAAAGACTGGCAGGACCGGACGATCAACGTTCTTGCATCGAATGCCGTGGGATCCGGCGTATCGCTGACAATCACCCGTGACGATATGCCATGGGGAATGGATTTCGGTGAATATGTCGAGGATCAGTCCAAGCAGGCCGCGACCGCGCTCAAGAATTTCGAGGTGCTGGACCGGCGTGAAGTTACCGTGAACAAGGCAGCGGCGATTGAATTGGAATGTCGCTGGACCTCCAGGCAGGGGCGCGTTCATCAACTGATCACGACCGTACAGGGGGCGAAGCGGCAGGTCATGGTGCTGACCGCCTCGGCAAATGACATCATGAGCGATGGACAGAAGAAAGAATTGCGCCGCATCGTCTCAACGCTGAAGCTGGACAGGGCCGGAGGCTAGGCGGATGGGCGGTTTCGTCGATGGCATGACATATGGTGCGGGCCGCCTTTCCAGAATACCGGGCGACAGGGGTACATCGCCGCAGAACGGATCGACGGCGAATCTGAGCGATTATCATCAAAGCGAAATCTCGGCCGTGAATGCCTCGTCCGGGCCAAATCAGTTCGAGCAGTCGATCGACAATACGATTGCTGCCTATAATTCCGACACGGTCCAGAACGCCCTGACCTATGGACCCATTGCCGCCGCAGCAGCCTATGGGGGCGGCACGGCTGCGATTGCGGGCACGCCGATCCTTGCGGGTGCCGCCGCGGCGGCGGCACCGGTCACCGCGGCAGTGGTCGCCGGCATGGCGGCAGGCTTTGTCGGCTTCAAGGCCGGTGAAGCCCTTGGCGGCTGGGCGATGGAGGCGATGGGCTTCGAACGCATCGCGGAAGACGGCGAGATGCCCGCCACCAAGGGCCATCCGATCGCCCATGTCAGCGGCTGGTCGCTGGGCGCGATGGTTCTGGGCGCCGTGGCGGCAGTCGCGGTTGCTGCTCTTGTCGTGGCAACCGCAGGGGCGGCATTGGGTCCGATCATGCTTGCTGCTGCGGCGGCCGGTGCTGCGGGGCTTGTCGGGGGTATCGGCTTCGGTTTTGCTTCGGTCGCGGGGCAATATGGGACCAACAAGGGCAAGATCGAAACCGGTTCCGCCGATGTCTATTTCAACAACAAGCCCGTCGCCCGGGTCAAGGATGTCGTCGATTGCAGCGAACATTCCGTGTCCTTCGTCGCCGAGGGTGCAGAAACGGTCTTTGCCAATAATTGGCCCATCGCGCGTATTGGTCACAAGACGACCTGCGACGGAACGATCAATGACGGTATCCCGAATATCGCGATAGATATCGACACCAGCGCCATCGCTTTGGCGATTGATGTCGGATGGAACAGCCGGGCCGCGAACCTGTTGACCATGGCTGCAGATTTGCTTCCGATCGGCGGAAGAAAGCCGCGGAACGGCGATGGTTCAGCCGGGCGTAGCGGCGATTTGCCGAACAGCTGTCGTACAACCTGCCGTGACCCGATCGACGTGGCCAGCGGTCAATTCGTCGAATTGCGCACCGATATCCATATTCCCGGCACCATCCCGCTGCGTTTGGATCGCTGCCATGCCCCTCAATCCACGGGCCTGCAGGGGGTCGGCTGGTCGGGTACCTGGGCCCAGCATCTGCGGATCGATGGCGAAGCCATCAGTTTTCAGAATTCCGAAGGCAGCCTGATCGTTTTCCATGCGCCCGAAGACGAGGTGTTAAGCCACAATTTACGCTTTCCGCATCTGGAGTTGCTGGGCCGCCGATCGGCCGATCTGTTCATCTACGACCGGATCACACAACTTTTTTACGTCTTTGCCGACGAAGAGAAAGCCACCCGCCGTCTGTCACGGATCGAGGATCGCAACGGCAACCGGATCACCCTGCAATATGGGCATGACGGGTTGTACCGGGTCGAGCATTCCGACGGTTTCGCGCTTCAGGTGGAGAGCGAAAACGGTTTGATCCGCCGCGCCGTTCTGGATTCGGCTGATGCGGATGAATGTGTTTTTTCATGGGATTATACCCGTGATGGCCGCTTGAAAGAGGCTATTTCCTCGCAATCCGGCTATTTCCGCTATGATTATGACGGGCAGGGCCGGATCACTGGCTGGCATGATTCCAAAGAGACCCATGTTCATTACGAATATGGCCCCTCGGGCCGGATCGAGAAGACATGGACGGATAGCGGCCATATGGCGGGCCGGATCGATTACGACCTGCCCGGCAAGCGCACGGTCGTGACAACCCCGGAAGGCGCGGTGACGGTCTATGACTGGGATGATGACGGGCTGGTCTGGCGCGAGACGGATCCGCTTGGCCATGTCTGGCTGACCGAATGGGACCGGGCCTTCCACATGACCGCACGGGTCGATCCGCTGGGAAATTGCGTCCAGCTTGAATATGACAGCTATGGCAATCTGACCCGGCATACGGATGCCGAAGGCGCGGCGTTCACCTTCGAGCATGACAGCGCCGGGATGCTGATCGCCAGTGTCGATCCTTTGGGAAACCGTACCGAATTTCGCCATGACGAGAACGGAAACCTTGTCGGCGTCACGGATGCTCTGGGCCGGATCAGCACATTGGGTCTGGGCGAAAAGGGGCAGGTCCTGCGCATTGACCTGCCCGGAGGGGCGCAAGAGCGGATCTACTACGACCCCTTGTTGCGTCCGAATCGACGCCGTGATCCGGATGGTAACGAGACGCGGATGGGCTATGACACCGAAGGCCGGTTGCGCTGGCTCACCGATGAAATCGGCGCGACGACGCATTATGATATGGGGCGCGGCTCCGATAACCCGCGCGGCGCATTGCGGCAGCTCAGGACGCCGGACGGCGCGATCTCGACCGTGAGCTGGGATATCGAGGGCCAGTTGAGCGCGATCACCGACCCGAATGGCACGACCCGGCATTTCCGCTTTGGCGCCTTCGATCTTCCTCGGGAAACCGTCGATGCACAGGGCCATCGCCTGCGTCTCGAACATGATCGGGAAATGCGACTGTCGGCTGTCGTCAACGAGATGGGCGAACGTCATGAATTCACCTATGACCTGACTGGCAATATCCTGGCCGAGAAGGATTTTTCCGGCCGGATCACCCGCTATTCCCATGACGCCGCCGGCCGTTTGATCCAGAAAATCGCGGCAAACGGGGTTCGGATCAATTACAGCTATTCCGCCGCAGGCCGGCTTCTTGTTCAGCAAGTGGAAGGTGAGTCCGAAACCCGGTTCACTTATGATGCCCGGGGCCTGATGGTCCGGGCCGAGAATGACGCGGCGATCGTTGAATATGATTACGACGCCCTTGGCCGTGTGGTGGCCGAGCGGTTGAATGGCCGGCAGATCACCTCTGATTACTCGGTCGCGGGGCAGCGGGTGGCGCGGGCGGGCGATGTACTGCATCTGACCTCTGGCTGGACGCGGGCAGGGCTTCCGGCTGAATTGCGGATTGGCGATCACGCGCCGCTGTCCTTCCGTCACGATCCGCGCGGGCTGGAGCAACTTCGCGCCTCATCCGCAGGTTTTGCGCAGGCGCAGGGGCACACGATCATGGGGCAACTGACCGAGCAGATGGCCGGTCCCCTGACCCGGCTGCCGGATGAGGCAAGGACCGGGGGGCTTGGCCGGGGCATGCCGATCGAGATCGCCACGCGCATGGGCGCATTGACCCATCGCAGCTATGACTGGGATCGTGCAGGCCGGGCGATCACGGTGAATGACAGGATCATGGGGCAGGTGCGGTTCGATTATGACAATCGCGGTCAGGTCACCACCACCCGCCGCGACAATGTCGACGGCGCCTCTGCGCTGTCGCATTTCGAATATGATCCGGCCCGCAATATCGCCGCCGTTATCGAAGCAGGACGCACAGAACAGGTCCAGTCCGCCGCAGGGCGGGTAAAGCGCCGCGGGACTGTCAGCTATCGCCATGACGACACTGGCCGGGTCATCGAGAAGCGGGTCGAGGAACCGGGTTTCCGCCCCAGGGTCTGGAAGATGGCGTGGGACGGCCGGGATCAGCTTGCCGCTGTCGAGACCCCGGATGGCACGATCTGGCGCTATGCCTATGATCCTCTGGGCCGCCGCGTTGCCCGGAACTCGTCAGGGCAGGGATATGCGTACCAGTGGGAAGGCGATCAGCTGATCGCCGAGGCGCCGATGACTGCCGATGGCATGGTGGCCTGGGATCAGGCACGCCACTGGATCTATGAACCCGGCAGTTTCCGCCCTCTGGCCCAGATCGACGGCGAAACGCTGCATTACGTCGTCACCGATCATCTGGGGACGCCAAGGGAATTGCTGTCCGAGGATGGCACCGAGGTCGCATGGCGCGCCGAGCTTGGTCTTTGGGGCGAATTGTCAGAGCTGCGCCTGCCGCGCCGCGCGGCCAATGACGATGCGCCGCCGACCGATTGCCCGATCCGGTTTCAGGGGCAATGGTACGATTCCGAAAGCGGGCTGCATTATAACCGTTTCCGCTATTACGATCCGGATGCGATGCAGTATCTGTCGCCTGACCCGATCGGGTTGGCAGGTGGCGTCAGGCCGCAAGGGTATGTGACGGATCCGAATGAATCGGTCGATCCTCTGGGCTTAGCTCCGATTACTCCGGGAGATTTCGGGCTAGGCACCATTACAGATGATCCAGTTCTGCATCGACTATGGACCGATGCAATGAAAGATGCCGCCAGTTCCAGGCGGAGTAATGGTTATACACGGTTGCTCGATATATATTCAAAAGGGCAAACGCCCACCACGAAACAGCTGGAATCGGCTTTTGGGGCGGTTAACCAACGCTTTATGAAGGCGGCGCGTAACGCTGGATATACGGTCGCACAGGTACATCATTGGAACTATAATAAGGGCAGCTTCCCCACGCAAATAGTCGATCCGCGACATTTGGTTCCAACTCCATCACGGCAGGTGCATGAAGACATTCACCGAGCGACGACCTCTAATACATCTAATATATGGAAGGGGCCCATCGCAAATCAGCATCGTATAATCATACCTGATCATTCCACCCCGTTGCCTCCCGATTATTTCAAGCCAGGATCATGTAAATGAAAAGATATTCTGAACTCGTTTCCAAATTGGGTTATTCGACTGCTCGGAATATCTCCAATGAAAAGGTTGCATCTTTGTTCGAAAGTTACGAGGTGCCGCCGGGTTGGTATGGGTTTCCGCCTGCGCTTGTGCCAATTATAAGCGATGGGTCACTGCCAAGTTATATTGGTTTATGGAAACATTGGTTTGTCCAGAGAGAAGTAAGTTTTGTAACAATGAGTGTTTCAGATGATTATAGAATTTCAGAGATCGCACGGAATGAAGACCAGCTTTCTCAGATATTTGTTGCAAACCTCATTGTTCTTCAGGACGAAGTGACAGAAGATGCGACTTGGCTTGCAAAGCATTTGGGTGTAGAAAATATCGATGAAATAGATGGTGTTACAATGGCCTCCGGTGACGATCCAGAGGGTTTTTCAGCGCTAAGCTCCTTTAAAAGGAATGCGCCGCTTTCGTCATGCGATCCGGCTGATTACGATGGCGAGTTTCCTACGCCGGGTCGAATTGGAAGCAAGTATCAATGCTATTTCGAATATGCAGAAGATTCGTTGGATGATTTGCCGGATGTTCCCGAGTGGGTTAATCCGAATACAGACAAGCCAAGGCTTTTTGATAAATTCCTGAATGAGTCTCGCCTTGATTATGCCTGGTTGACGCTGAACGGAACCGGGTGGCACTATGCAGAAGCAGCGGCGGCCTTGGATCGTTTAAGAAAATCAGTTCCAGCGGATGAGAATTTTCAGATGATGGCCGATATCTGGATATCTTTTGCGTCAGAATATGACGGTGGCTACTAAAGTTATACGGGCGTAATTTTTGAATAATGATTATGCAGAAATTTCCGAGAATATCTTTCACATATGCCGTATGAAATTTATCTGTACTGAAAAATGCGACGATAAAATCATCGTATTTGATGTGAGGATGCCTTGACGCTTGGCAAAGCTTTTAAAGAACCCTCACATCATTCATGATGACTATTAGTCTGCGCGACTAATGCGACCGACGTCAATGCAATCGTTTAATGTACGCTGACCGGTGTCAGTTCATTCTGCCGCGCGAGCATGAATGCCATTTTACGGTCGCGCACCAGTGCCAGCCGTTCGCCCTCGGCGTCGTGGACGGCATAGAGATTGTCCACGTCGGAAAGCTGCTCCTGCAATTCCTGTGGCAGGGTGTTTGTTGCGACCTGCCGGATATATACCGTGTTTTCCGCGACGTTATCGTGAAAGTCGAATTTGCTATCCATGATGATCCCCTTATTTGCGGCTGATCGGAATGGTTTGATGAATCTGTTCGGGCTGAACCCGGCGCAGATCGATATGCAGCAGCCCGTTCTCGATCTCGGCCGAGATTACTTCGACCCCGTCTGCGAGAACAAAGCTTCGCTGAAAAGCCCTGGCGGCGATCCCGCGATGCAGAAAAACCCGTTGCTCATCGCTGTCGGTCATGCGCCCACGTATGACAAGCTGTCGGTCTTCGGTGGTGACACTCAGATCATCGTCGGAAAACCCGGCAACAGCCAGAGTGATGCGGAAACCGTCAGGGGCGGTATGCTCGATATTATAGGGCGGATAACCATCCGCGCCTTTTGCGGCGCGCTCCGCCATGCGCTCCAACTGGTCGAACCCCAGCAGATAGGGATGTGCCCCTAGCGAAATCTTGCTCATCTTCAGCCCTTTATCGGCAAGCGACTGTGAAAGGCGGCCCCGTGGAGGCAACCGCTCTGGAAACAATATGTGAACGCGCAATGCCAGATGCAACCCCGGATTGCCGTCTGCGGAGATTCCGGCGGCCGGGCCTGACCATCTGGAACGCCCGTTACCGGCGGGGAAACCTGCAATGCGCAACGCATGGAAGGAATATCACATGACTTCGACGAACATGCGCATATTCTGATATCATGGTTTCCAGAGATCGGTAAAATTGGTCTGTTCTCCTGCCGCATTGCTATTAACAGAACCTGAACAACCGGCTATAATCGCCTCAACCAGCGTCATTGTTCAGTTCGGACATCGCCAGATGAATATGCAAAACCATCCCGCAAGCCATGAGATGTCTCATGACGAGATTCTTCGTGCTGAACTGTCCGTTCTGCGCGCCGCTCATCGCGATCTGGATCAGGAGATCACGGCCCTGACCCAGCAGAAGCTGGCCTCGTCACTGACGCTTCAGCGGTTGAAAAAGAAGAAGCTGCTGCTCAAGGATCAGATCTCGCGGCTGGAAGATGAAGTGACCCCCGATATCATCGCCTGATTGCGGGCGTCGCGCACAGGCGTTATCTGGGCGTGCGGCGACGCAGTATGATGCGAGACATAAGGGCAGGGCATGGACAAACCGGTGGGAATCATCATGGGCAGCCAGTCGGACTGGCCGACCATGCGAGAGGCGGCGCAGATTCTGGAAGAATTGGGCATAGGTTACGAAGCCCGGATCGTCAGTGCGCATCGGACACCGGACAGGCTGTGGGAATATGGAAAATCGGCTGTGTCGCGCGGGCTGAAAGTGATTATCGCGGGGGCCGGAGGGGCCGCCCATCTTCCCGGCATGATGGCATCGAAAACCCGTGTGCCGGTGATTGGCGTGCCTGTGCAGACGCGGGCATTGTCTGGTGTGGATTCGCTTTATTCGATCCTGCAGATGCCCAAGGGTTTTCCGGTGGCGACCATGGCGATCGGCGCGGCGGGGGCGGCAAATGCCGGGCTGATGGCGGCGGCGATCCTTGCCGTCAGCGATCCCGCATTGGCCGAACGGCTGGATCAGTGGCGCGAGGCCTTGTCGGCCTCGATCCCGCAGGAGCCCATGGATGAGTGAGAACCGCGTTATCGGGATTCTGGGGGGCGGCCAGCTTGGCCGGATGCTGTCGGTTGCGGCAAGCCGGCTGGGCCTGCGTTGCCATATCTATGAACCGGACGCCGCGCCGGCGGGCGATGTCGCCTATCGTCTGACCAATGCGCCATACGAGGATCGCGCGGCGCTGCGCGCATTCGCGGAATCCGTCGATGTCATCACCTATGAATTCGAGAATGTGCCGACTTCGGCGCTTGACCTGCTGGAAAGTATTCGTCCGATCAGCCCGAACCGCCGGGCGCTGGCGGTATCTCAGGACCGGCTGGAAGAGAAGACATTCCTGAACGCGATCGGGTTGGCGACCGCGCCTTTCGCCGATGTGCCGGAAGAACGTGACCTGCCGGCTGCACTGACACAGATCGGGACGCCGTCGATCCTCAAGACCCGGCGGATGGGCTATGACGGCAAGGGGCAGGTCAGGATTACCGATCCGGCACAGGCCGAATGGACCGGTGCTCCGTCGGTGCTGGAAGGCTATGTGGAATTCAGTGCCGAGATCAGCGTGATCATCGCCCGTGCGGCGGATGGTCAGGTTGCCGCTTTCGATCCGGGACTGAATGTGCATCAGGGCGGCATCTTGCGCAGTACCACCGTGCCGTGCGGCCTTTCGGGGAAAATCACGACCGACGCGGTGCTGATCGCGGCGAAAATCGTCAATGAACTGGATTATGTCGGTGTGATGGGGGTCGAATTATTCGTTGCGCCGGAGGGGCTGATCGTGAACGAAATCGCGCCGCGCGTGCATAATTCCGGGCACTGGACACAGGCCGGCTGCGCCGTCGATCAGTTCGAGCAGCATATCCGTGCCGTCGTCGGCCTGCCCTTGGGCGATGGCAGGCGTCATGCCGATATCCAGATGGAAAATCTGATCGGCAATGACATCGACAGGCTGCCCGAATTGCTGGCAGAACCGGGGGTGCAGCTTCATCTTTACGGCAAGGGCGAGGCCCGGCCGGGGCGCAAGATGGGACATCTGAACCGGATCCGTTCCTGACGGTTCACGCCATTTCGCGGCAAGATTGAATCGCAATCATCCCATAAGAAAATCCTCTTTCCTTGGGCCTTCCGTTATGGAAGGAATTGGAAAAAGACCCAGATACGGCAAGCGGGGACGGCGGGATGGCGAAACCGGGAATGGATCGCGAGGCAAGACAGGGTCTGACCCTGATCGCGCCGCCTTTCCTCTATGCGCTTGCGATTCTTGCCGTGCCTGTCCTGACGATCCTCAGCTACAGTTTCCTGACGGATGGATATCTCGAGGTGATCGGTGAATTCACCTTTGGAAATTACATCCAGGTCTGGAGCGATCCGATCGTGCGCGCGGTACTGCTTCGTTCGCTTTCGGTCTCCGCCGCCGTGACGGTCGTTACCGTTTTGCTTGCGTTCCCGGTCGCCTATTATCTCAGCTTCGTGGTCAGGCCCGAGCGGAAATCGATGTGGCTGTTCCTGATCACGATACCGTTCTGGACCAGCTATCTGATCCGGGTTTTTCTGTGGAAGGTTATTCTTGGCTATAATGGCGTCATCAACTCGTCGCTGACAGGGCTTGGCATCATCGACCAGCCATTGACCTTCATTCTGTACAACGTCAATTCGATGGTTCTGACGCTTGCCCATGCCTATGCGCCTTTCGCCATCCTTCCGATTTTCGTGGCACTGGAAAAGATCGACCGTTCGCTGCTTGAGGCAGGGCGGGATCTGGGCGAAAACCGGTTGATGACCTTCTGGCGGGTCACGCTGCCGCTGGCGATGCCGGGGGTGGTTGCCGCGGTGCTGATCGTCTTTATCCCGACCATCGGCGATTACGTGACGCCCGAACTGATCGGTGGCGGCAAGATCCCGATGATCGCCAATCTGATACAGGTGCAGATGCTTGCGCTGGATAACCGCCCGCTTGGTTCTGCGCTTGCGGTAACGGCGATGCTGGTCGTCGCCGTGGTCAGCCTGATCTTCCTGTGGCTCAATCGCCGCTTTCTGAGGGTGAAACAATGAGCGGTCGAAGCAATGGTCTGCGCGCCTATGCGCTGCTTTACCTGCTGTTCCTTTATGCGCCGATCCTGCTTTTGCCGCTTTTTGCGTTCAATTCGGGCACCATCATCGCTTTTCCGCTTCAGGGTTTCACCACCGACTGGTTCACCCAGATGTGGGGTAATCCGACGCTGCGCCGGGCGCTGAGCAATTCGCTGATCATTGCCGTGTCTGCGTCCGTCATGGCGACCTGCCTTGGAGTTTTCGCCGCCCGTGCCACGACCAGATTCACTTTTCCGGGCAAGGGCGGGATCATGGGGTTCATCATGCTGCCGATGGTCCTGCCCGAGATCATTGTCGCCATGTCGCTTCTGGTCGTGCTGCTTGGGCTGGGGATTGAATTGTCGATCCTGACGGTGATCCTGGGCCATACGCTGATCTGCATGCCCTATGGAATCGCCATCCTGTCGACGGCTTTTTCCAGTCTCGACAGGTCTTTGGAAGAGGCAGCTTATGATTTGGGTGAAACGAAATGGGGCGCGTTCCGCCTGATCACCCTGCCTCTGGTCATGCCGGGGATCATTTCGTCGTTACTGATCTCGTTCACCATTTCCCTGGACGAATTCATTATTGCCTTCTTCCTGGCCGGGACCGAGCCGACATTGCCCACCTATATTTTCAGCCAGCTTCGTTTCCCCAAGCAGATCCCGTCGATCATGGCATTGGGAACCGTGCTGGTGGCGCTGTCGATCCTGCTTCTGGGGATTGGCGAATATTTCCGCCGCCGGGGTATCGCCCGGATGGGTGGCAAGAATGGTGGAGGTTTCCTGTGATTGCATCCCGTGACCAACGACCCGAAACCGCAAGGCCGATGATCGAATGCAACGAGATTCAGAAATATTACGGTGATTATCACGCTTTGCGCGGGATCGATCTGGTTATTCGCGAGGGCGAGTTCTTCTCGCTTCTCGGGCCATCGGGTTGCGGGAAGACGACGCTTCTGCGCACGATCGCCGGGTTCGAGGGTATTTCCTCGGGGGCTGTGCTGATCGACGGCAAGCATATGGAGAATGTGCCCGCGAATAGCCGGCCGACCAATATGGTCTTCCAGTCCTATGCCATATTCCCGCATCTGACCGTCGCCCAGAACGTGGCATTCGGCCTGCGCCGCGATCCGCGCGGCAAATCGGAAAAGGCGGCCCTGGTCGAGGAAGCACTGGCGATGGTGGGCCTTCGGGGTTACGGCGGTCGTGCCGCCCATGCTCTTTCCGGCGGGCAACGGCAACGTGTGGCTTTGGCGCGCGCATTGATCCTGAAGCCCAAGGTATTGCTGCTGGATGAGCCGCTGTCCGCGCTTGACCGCAAAATGCGCGAGCAGATGCAGGTGGAACTGATCAAGCTGCAACGTCAGGTCGGGATCACCTTCGTGCTGGTGACACATGATCAGGAAGAGGCTTTGGTCATGTCGGATCGTATCGCGGTGATGTTCGATGGTGAAATCGCACAGCTGGACGAACCAGAGACGCTTTACGCGCGGCCAAAGGATCGTCGGGTGGCGGATTTCATTGGCGTGATGAATTTTCTGCCGGCGCAAATTACCAGAGAAGCGGATGGGATCGTCAGCGTCGATGTGCCGGGGCTGGGGCCTGTCGAATTGCCGGAATCTCAGGTCAGCCGGGCGAATCCCGACGATAGCGGTCCGGTGCTGGGTTTCCGGCCCGAAACAATGACCTTGCTGACGCCGGGACAATCCAGCCAGCACGCGCGGGAAACTGATGTGGTGATCGACGAGGTCGTCTATTACGGCGACATGACCTATTACGATCTGCGACTGGAGGGAACGCAACACACCGTCCGGATTTCGATGCGCAATGTCTTCGGTCGCGATGTCCAATCGGTCGGAACCAAAGCACGCGTGGCGTGGTCGCCCGGATCGCTGGTGCTGTTTCGTTAACTTAATGTCAAACAAAAGCATCTTACTCTGCCGACCGGTGTTATTCTTGGGCAGGTCATGGATTATCCGGGGTGATGAACGCTTTGAATATCGATACGCTGAAACTCTCGCGCAAGCTGACGGCTGCAGGTCTGGAACCGGCGGCGGCAGAAGCGATTGCCGAGGTGATCAGGGATGTTGACACGGATGATCTGGCGACCCGGCAGGATCTTCAAACAACCGAACAGCGCCTGAAGCAGGATATCTTTGCGGTTCGGGGTGATCTTCAACAGGAAATGTCTGAACTGAGAAGTGGCCTGCTTCAGGACTTCTCCAGCTTTAAAATTGAGATGCAGCGGGACTTTTCAGTATTTAGAAGTGAAATGCAGCAGGAGAACGCAGCGTTTAGGACCGAATTGCAGCGGGAAAACACGGCGTTTAGGACCGAAATGCAGCAGGAGAACGCGGCGTTTAGGACCGAATTGCAGCAAGAAAACGCGACATTTAGAAATGAGCTGCAGCAAGAAAATGCGGCATTTAGGAATGGATTGCGACAGGAAAGCTCGGCGTTAAGGAATGAACTGTATCAGGAGATCGCGGCGGTTCGCGCGGATATGCGGGATATGGAAAACCGGCTTGTCATTAAGATGGGCGGTATGATCGTCGGGTCGCTTGCCATATTGACCGCATTGATGCGAATGATGCCGCCGGGCTGACAGGACGGATCATTCCCCGATGAGTTTTGCCTGAGTTTTTTTAGGCAAGCCTTTGAGTATAATCTCGTAACTCACCTTGATCCGGTGCTGCAATTCATCTTCGGGGCTCTCCAGGGGCAGCGCGACCCAACTGCGATGAAGATAACGTGCAGGTTTGGCCACGCCGGCGTCGATCAACATCTGTGCGGTCTCCGGACTGTCGGTCTTGACCGAAACGGCAGGGTCGACTGCGGCGGTAATCGCGAACATCTTGCCGCCGACCTTCCAGCAATCATGCCCTCCGCCCCAGGGATCGGAATGCTCGGCCCCCGGATATGCGGCACATATGCGATTGACTGCCTCGCGGCTCATTCATTCCTCGCGGCGTTCCAGCCGGATCAGAATGCCGTTCTTGCCCCGAACGGTCAAGCGGGCAACCGGAATGGGGGTTTCGCTGCCCGGATACAGCCGGAATGCGGCCGCGATCCGTGCCAGCATCACCACCCCCTCTAACATCGCGAAACCGGCACCTGGGCAGACCCGTTGCCCGGCAGAAAACGGGATATAGGCATCACGGGCGCTTGCCTTGCCCTCGGGTGTGTCCCATCTGCCCGGATCGAACATATCCGGTTGCTGCCATAATCTTTCATGCCGATGCAGATGCCAGGGCGACAGGACCAGTTGTGCTTTCCGGGGAACGTTCCGGTTCCTGAATGTTTCGGGCCGGGCAGCTTCACGCACCATCATCGGGACCGGAGGGTAAAGCCGCAAGGTTTCGCGAAACACGGCGCGGGTGGCCTTCAGGCCCGACACAGCCTTGAAATCCGGTGTCAGCATTCTGCCTTCGGCGGCGACGCGATCCTGCCATTCCGGATGTGCGGCCAATAGCCATAGCGCCCAGGCCAGGGCCGAGGCGCCGGTTTCATGCCCGGCCAAAAAGAAAACCGCGACCTGATCGACCATTTCCGAGGCGGTAAAGCGCTCACCAGTCTGAGGATCCGATGTTGTCATGATCTTGGTTGCCAGATCGTCCGGTGCTGCACCGTCGCGAATTGCGTCCCTGCGTGCGGTGACCAGTTCCCTGATCAATTCCCGGATTTCTGCTGCGGTCCGTTTTGTTTGCGGCGAGCGAAACCGGGGCAGCCAGCGAGGCAGGGGAAGCAATACCCCGAGATTGACAAGGGGTTGACTGTCCTGATGGGCGCGAAATGCCCGAAAAACCTTGAACGCAATTTCATGCTCTATCGGTAGGGAGAAGAGTGAACGGAAGATGACGTCAGCGGCGGCGTGGCTGGTTTCAGGCTCTATATCGATCTCTCCGGACGGTAACCGGGCGATGATCGCACTCGCTGCTGACCAGATTGCGGGGAAGGCTTCGCGTATGCGGCCACCTTCGAAAGCGGGATCGATGATGCGCCGTTGGTGCCGCCATTCCTCGCCATTGGTGACGAAAACGGATTCTCCAAGTAGCGGCGCCAACCCCTCGCGCAGGCGGTTTGATTTCGGGAAATCTTCTGGACGTTCCTGCAGGATGAGTCGAACCAGTGCCGGATCGTTGCAGACGAAACTGTGAATTAACGGATTGCGATACTCGGCCATCCATGCCCGGTACATCCGCCTGGGAAAGGTCGATAGCAGATCCCGGCGAAACCCGCGGATCAGGCGAAACAGGGAGCTGCGCCCTTCGGTGCTATCGGGTTTCGGGGCGCTCATATTCTTCGGCCCGGTCCGACGGGACGCGTGATCCGGGCCGGAGAAGGATGGCGATCGGCAAACCGCCTGGACAGCTTCAACGGGCCGGCGGTGATTGCGAAATAATCATAATCTCCGGGCCGGTCAAAGGCGCAGAGATATTGGAAGTGCAGCCTGAACCAACGCCAGCGGAGCGATTTCTGCATCTCGGGCGATAGCGTTTGCCGAAACGCGGCCGAGATTACCAAAGGCCATCGCTGGTCGGGCCCGGCCATCCCGCTGACGGCTACCGGATCGCATAATCCGAAACAGCAGGCATCCCCCGGCGCAGTGACATCCAGCCAGAAGATCGTTTCATTTTCGGACAGAAATGCCAGATCCTCACGCAACCGATCGGCCTTTGGCAGAAACGAGGCCATCGGGACGACATGACCAAGGCTAAGCAGCGCAAGTGCGGGACCTTTTTCGGGCAAGGATTTGCCGCGCAGAAGATCCGCCAGCAGCGAAACCGCCAGATATGCCCCGGAGGAATGTCCGACCACCAACACTTCGTCGACATCTTCGTGCAAAGCCTGACTCACCCGGTCGCCGAATTGGGCAAGACGTTGCTCCAGTTCCGCCGGATAAGCGCCGCGATGCTGTGCTGTGAAGGCGTAATCATGCATCAGGTAATAGGCGAACAGTCGATTGTCGATGCGGCGAAAGCCCGACAGCACGCCCCAGAAGACTGCCAGCGCAACCGGCAGTCCGATCCACCACAGGGTCAGTTTTGTCAGGATCCAGCCCGCCAATCCCGCGAGGATCAGCCCGACCAGAGCCTGAAGCAGCAGGACCACGATCGGATAAAGCGCCGCCAATACCGGCCCGCGCCGCAATTTCATCAGCTGGAAAAGGGCGCCGGTCCCGATATAGGTCCATGCCGTCGAGAAAAGCTGCATATATGTGCCGGTGATCCCGCGGCGCATCGAATCCTGCACCAGATCAGCCCAGACCAGTACTTCGAACTGGGTCTCGGCCTCTCCGTTGGGGAAACTGCCACGGGTCTGCCAGCCGAAGGCTGCCTTATGCGACGGGCGGACCAGTTCGATCCGGTAATCGGATACGGCTGCCTGAACAGGCGATTCCTTGCGAAACAACTCGCGATAGCGGCGTGGCGGGATGGGATCGAAGCCTGGGATATAAAGAACTTTGCGTCTAAATGGTCTGGACATGATCTGGCCTTGTTGAGCGCGGTCAGGATTAGCAAATTTGCCCTGCGCGGCAACCCGCATGCACGGAACAAATCGAAATCATGCATCTCATTTGCTTAAAACTGTTGCAAAAGCCGACCAAGCTCCGGCTTTCGCGAACTACGCAATATGATCGGTCGCGGCCTTTGCCGTCGCGTTTCAGCCCGCCTGCCGCACCCGTTCTTCCACCACTTCGAAGGGAACGGCCGGTTCGTCCTTAGCTCCGCGAATCACGAGCGATGTCTTGACGCTGGCCACATTGGGCGCGGCGGTCAGTCGGTCCGTCAGGAATTTCTGGAAGCTCGACAAATCGGGCGAGACGCATTTCAGGATGAAATCGATCTCGCCGTTCAGCATGTGACATTCGCGCACGAAAGGCCAGTCAAGCACAAGTGCCTCGAATGCCGAGAGATCGCGCTCTGATTGCGAGGTCAGCCGGACCATCGCGAAAACCTGCACCTCGAACCCAAGCTCGCGGGCGTCGATATCCGCGTGATAGCCGCGAATGAACCCGGTTTCCTCAAGCGCGCGGACCCGGCGAAGGCAAGGAGGGGCCGAAATGCCGACGCGCCGCGCAAGCTCGACATTCGTCATCCGGCCGTCAGCCTGCAGCTCGGCCAGGATTTTACGGTCGATCTCGTCCAGTTTGGTGCCGGTCATGCTGCCCTTCTTCCCTGTTTCTTATGGATTGCGGGAAACTACAATGCGGCCCCGGATTGCGCAACATTGTTTCTGTAATTACCGTATCCATTGCGCAGCACGGCAGGGGCGATTACCTAGGCATGGAAATCAAGATCGAGGCGCAAGATGAGCGACACCACCCATACCAAACTCCTGATCGTCGGCTCGGGACCGGCGGGTTATACAGCCGCCGTTTATGGCGCCCGGGCGATGCTGAATCCGATGCTGATCCAGGGGGTGCAGCCGGGCGGGCAGTTGACCATCACCACCGAGGTCGAAAACTGGCCGGGCGAGACAGAGATTCAGGGCCCCGATCTGATGGTCAAGATGGAAGCGCATGCGCGTGCCATGGGGGCAGAGGTCGTAAGCGATTACGTGACGCATCTGGATCTTGGTCTGCATCCTTTCGTGGCGGAATGCGACAGTGGGCGGCGGGTTACGGCGGATGCCGTGATCCTGGCGACCGGTGCTCAGGCCCGCTGGCTGGGTCTGGACTCGGAAGAAAAGTTCAAGGGATTCGGTGTCAGTGCCTGCGCCACCTGTGACGGATTCTTCTATCGCAATCGCGAGGTGCTGGTGATCGGCGGTGGCAATACCGCGGTCGAAGAGGCGCTGTTCCTGACCAAATTCGCCTCGAAGGTGACGCTGGTGCATCGCCGCGACAGTTTGCGGGCCGAGAAGATCCTGCAAAACCGCCTGTTCAAGCACCCCAAGGTCGAAATTGTCTGGGATCACGAACTGATCGAGGTCAAAGGCACCGACGATCCGTTGGGTGTCAGCGGGGCGGTGCTGCGCAGCACTAAGAATGGCGCAACGCAAGAGGTCAGGGCCGATGGCGTTTTCGTGGCCATTGGGCATGCGCCCGCCAATGAACTGGTGAAGGATCAGCTTGAGCTGCATAATGGCGGCTATGTAAAGGTCGAGCCGGGCAGCACCCGAACCTCGGTTCCCGGCGTCTTCGCGGCGGGCGATCTGACCGATCATGTCTATCGGCAGGCCGTGACCAGTGCCGGAATGGGATGCATGGCGGCGCTGGATGCCGAGCAGTGGCTTGCCGCGCAGGACGAAGGCGAAGACGTTCCGGCACAGCCAATACCTGAGAAAGCGCCAGCGGAATAAGGGTTTTATTCCCGTTCATCTGCGCCGGATGAGACGTATCAGGCCGGCCAGTCGCGCGCGGTGGCGTTCAATTCCGCGCGCAGCCAGTTGCGGAAATGGGTAATGGCAGGTTTGCGGCGCGCTTCAGCTGCGGTCACGAACCAATAGCTGTTCCCGGTCGCGGCACGGCCGGATAGCGGCGCAGTGATCTGACCTCGTGCAAGGGCGTCACTGGCCAATGTTTCCCACGCCATGAATATGCCTTGCCCGGAAATCGCCGCATCCAGACATAATCCGCCATCGGCGAATGTCGGCCCGTCCGGAATGCCGGCCGGATCGATGCCATGCGGGGCAAGCCAATCCCGCCATCCTGCCAGACATTCGTTTTCTCGCAGGATCGGAAGGCGCAACAGGTCTTCGGGCTCATGGATATGTTTCGCCAATGCGGGCGCGCAAACCGGCATGACCCGCTGATCAAGCAGTTTCTCTGCCCGCAATCCCGGCCATTCTCCACGTCCGACGCGCAACCCGATATCCACACCGCCGACGCCCGGCGTGACCATCTGGCTGACGGGCTCCAGCCGGATGCGGATATCGGGACGGGTTTCGGTAAAGCCGGAAAGGCGCCAGATCAGCCAGCGGCTGGCGAAGAGCGGCGCGACCGAGACATTCAGCAAATCGTCCTGTGCCGGATCCGCCAGCATGGCCGCCGCAGACAATTCGGCCAAACCACGCGACAGCCGGATCACCATATCCCGGCCAAGCTCGTTAAGCTTCAACCCCGCGCCGCCGCGGTCGAAGACCGGGCGGCCAAGCTGCGCCTCGGTTCGGCTGATCCGCTGACTGAGCGCGCCGGGAGTAACGCCAAGTTCTCTGGCTGCAGCCGAAAGGCTTCCCAATCGGGCGACGGCCTCGATCGCGCGAAGGCCAGTCAACGAGATGCGGTTCAAGGGATCCATTTAGAAAATCTAAAATCATGAAGTGATAATCTCAATACTGAAGAAGCAGAATTTCGAATATATTCAGATCATGTTAAATCTTTTCCGCCTGTTGCTGCGCCGGAGTTCCGGCAAGCTGGCCCCGTATCCGCAGGTCTGCGAACCGCTGGACCATCCCGAAATTCAACATATGAGCAAAAGGGAACTCGATGATTTGCCGCTGCCACGCCTGTCCGGCGATGGTGCCTCGTCCGATTGTCGCGCTTGAAGGCAAAGGGGAAGGCAGTTACGGGCAGGGGATATCTGCCACGAGATTGACATGACCCCGCTGAACCAGATCCCGATCCCAGAACTGTATGTCTCGCCCGAGGCTGCCGAGAAACTGACCGAAGAAGGGACGAAATTGCCGCGATGGGTTTTGTCCGAACAGCAAGCAGGTGATCTGGAGCTTTTGATGAATGGCGGGTTTTTCCCGTTGCGAGGTTTCATGACTCAGGCTGATTGCGACAGCGTCAGGCGTGACGGGACTCTGATCTCGGGCGCGGCTTGGCCCTTGCCGGTGACGCTGGGCGTCGACGACGATTTCGCCGGACGGATTGAACCCGGCGACGATATTGCCTTGTCGGATGGGTCGGATCTGCTGGCGATCATGTCCGTTACCGATCATTGGCAATCCGATGGCGTGACGCATCTGGGCGGAAAGGTCAAAGGATTGCGGCCACCGGCGAAGGCAGGCGATACGCCCAACCAGTTGCGCAGGATGTTCCGTCAGGCCGGCTGGGAGGATGTGACGGCGCTTTACGATGGTAATGGGCTCGCCGATGCGCAGAGTCCGGTCATGCTGGTTCTGCCGGTTACGGATCAGCTGGAGGATCACCCCGACGCGTTTATCCACGATAACATATGTACCGCCCGGATCCGTCTTTTCGACCGTGCAGAGAATGCAGCCATGACCGCGCTGCGGGAGATCGTTGGCAGAAATCACGGTGCGACACGCGTTCATTCCTGACCTGCATGGGTGCGGGGAATTCCCTGACGGCAGCTGGCAGTTTAATCGCGCTTAATCGCCCAGCGCTCGCCAACCGATATCGCGGCGGCAAAATCCCTCGGGCCAGTCGATGGCATCCACAAGATTGTAGGCGCGAGCATGGGCTTCGGACAGGGTCGCGCCGCGCCCGGTACAGGCAAGAACGCGTCCGCCCTGAGCGGTGAATTGCCCATCCGCCATGCCGGTTCCCGCATGAAAAATCATCTCGAAACTGGATTGATTTATGCTATCCAGATTTTTGATAAAACTTCCTTTTTGATATGTACCCGGATAGCCGTTAGCAGCCATGACGACCGTTAAGGCATGATCGTCTCCCCAATTGACCGTGGTTTCGGCCAGCCTGCCTGACGCGCAGGCATGCAACAAATCCAGGACCTGCGCGCCCAGTCGGATCATCAATGCCTGACATTCCGGATCGCCGAAGCGGACATTGTATTCTACCAGCCGGGCCTTTCCATCGGCAATCATCAAGCCAGCATAAAGAACGCCTTGAAACGGCATGTTTCGACGAGACATTTCCGCGACAGTGGGACGAATGATCCGTTCCATCACCTGCGCTTGCGACTCCTTTGTCAGAACCGGCGCCGGGCTGTAGGCGCCCATTCCGCCGGTATTGGGGCCGGTATCGCCTTCGCCGACCCGCTTGTGATCCTGAGCGGTTCCGATGGGCAGGCAATCGGTTCCGTCACACAGAACGAAAAAGCTTGCTTCCTCGCCATGCATGAACTCTTCGATCACGACTGAAGTATCGCCGAATTCTCCTTGGAAAATCAGATCTATGGCGTCATGCGCCTGCGCAACACTTTCTGCGACCGTCACGCCTTTTCCGGCGGCAAGGCCATCTGCCTTGACGACGATGGGCGCGCCTTGAGCGGTGACGTAATCCCTCGCTGGCGCGGCTTCGGTAAATCGCGCCCATGCGGCGGTCGGTGCGCCGCAGGCATCGCAGATTTCCTTGGTGAAGGTTTTCGAAGCCTCCAGTTCCGCGGCTGCCTGACTAGGGCCAAACACCAGAAACCCCGCCGCGCGTAATGCATCCGAGACACCGGCAGCCAGTGGAGCCTCGGGACCGATAACTACGAAGTCTATTGCGTTATCTTCTGCAAATTCAAGAATCTCTGCGCGAGAATTGATGTTGATTTCGGCACAATCCGCCACCTCGGCGATCCCCGCATTGCCCGGCGCGACAATCAGTCGATCACATTTCGGATTCTGCCGGATAGCCCATGCCAGCGCATGTTCACGCCCGCCGCCGCCGAGGATCAGGATATTCATTTGCCGCCCTTTCGCTTGCTGCCGGTTCTGCCGTCTTCTAGGGTCGCAACCTGTCGCCATCAAGCAAGAGCGTCATGCGGAAAGCGGAAATCTGGCGAAACCGACGGAGGCTTCCGTGGTTCCGGGCATGAGTGATGGCAGCGAAGGCGGTTGCGAAGGAAACTGACACATGGATCTGCTAGAGGACAGCGCAGGCGACAATGCCCATGAATTTACCGTCTCGGAACTTTCGGGCGCGGTAAAGCGCAATATCGAAGATCAGTTCGGCCGCGTCCGTGTGCGCGGTGAAATCGGGCGGGTGTCCCGGCCATCCTCGGGGCATCTCTATTTCGATCTCAAGGATGATCGCTCGGTTCTGGCGGCAGTTACCTGGAAGGGGCAGGCATCCCGCCTGGCGCAGCGCCCGGAAGAGGGAATGGAAGTCGTCGCCACCGGACGGATGACGACGTTTCCGGGACAGTCGAAATATCAGTTGATCGTGGATCAGATCGAACCCGCCGGGATGGGCGCGTTGATGGCGATGCTTGAAAAGCGTCGCAAGGCTTTGGCGGCCGAGGGGCTGTTCGACGATGCGCGCAAACGCCCGCTACCTTTTCTGCCGCGTGTCATCGGGGTGGTGACCTCGCCTTCGGGCGCGGTGATCCGCGATATCCTTCATCGCCTGCGCGACCGTTTCCCGACCCATGTGCTGATCTGGCCGGTGGCGGTACAGGGGGACGCATGCGCGCCCCAGGTCGCGGCGGCGATTCGCGGGTTCAACGATCTGCCGCATGGCGGCGCCGTGCCGCGCCCCGATCTGATTATCGTCGCGCGGGGCGGCGGCAGTATCGAGGACTTATGGGGCTTCAACGAAGAAGAGGTCGTGCGTGCGGCGGCGGCCAGTGACATCCCACTGATCTCGGCCGTCGGGCATGAGACCGACACGACATTGATCGACTTTGCCTCGGATCGCCGGGCGCCGACGCCGACGGCAGCGGCCGAACTTGCCGTGCCGGTCCGCAGCGATCTGGCGGCGCGACTGGCCGAGGCGGGTGCGCGGATGTCCCGGGCCAGCGGTTTGCGGATCGAGCGTCCCCGGCAGCGGTTGCGCGATTTGGCCCGGGCGATGGGCCGGCCTGCGGCCCTGACCGAAGGCGCACGGCAGCGGCTTGATCTGTGGGGCGCGCGGCTGGAGCCGGCGTTGCGTGGATTGGTACGGGCGCGGCGGCAGCAACTCGCCTCACGGCCCATGCCTGCCGCGAGCCTTCGGCAATTCACCTCGGCCAAGCGGCAATCGCTTGAATACAACGTCAGGCAGTTGCGCAATAGCGGTCAAAGGCAAGTCGAACGACGCAGGGATCGGCTTTTGCAGTTGCGGGAACGTCTGGAAGCGTCCTTGCGGTGGGTAACGGCCATGACCCGCAGGGCCATCGGCACCCAGTCCGAACGACTGGCGGAATTGTCCCTTCGGCTGGATCAAAATGCGCGGCGCGCGATCGATCATCGGCGGGATGCGTTATTGCGTCTTGACCGGATGCGCCGGACGCTGGGATATGAGCAGACGCTTCGGCGCGGATTCGCGGTTGTGCATGGTGCTGGCGGTGTCGTTACTTCGGCGGCTGCGGCTGGAAAACTTGCGCATTTCGAAATCGAATTCGCGGATGGCCGCATTCAGGCGGGACCGGACGGTTCCCGTTCCGAACCGGGGCGCAAGGCCAAGGGCGGGAAGACGGATGACGGCCCGTCGCAAGGGTCGCTTTTCTGATTTGGACGACTCAGTGATCTGGGGTTCACTGGCTGAAAATCAAGTGGTTGTGTCCAGTATGTTATCGCCATAGGTTGCGCAATGGCATTGTGGAATTTCCGCGTTATTTGCCGTTGCACAAATCTGACGATTTATCTTTAGAATACAGGCCGCGGGCATGATTGAACATACTCGAATTCTCGTTGCTGCTTCGGCACTTGGCGCGATATTCTGGACCAGCGCCATTATGGCGCAAGGGCAGGGTGAAGGCGAGATGCCTCCGCCCGCCGTTACCGTCGTGACGCTCAAGTCAGAGGATGTGACTTTGACTTCAACCTTGCCGGGTCGCGTTCTCGCATCGGCCGAGGCGGAATTGCGTCCGCAGGTTAACGGCCTTGTGATCGAACGCCTGTTCGACGAGGGTAGCGTGGTCGAACAGGGACAGCCGCTATACCGGATCGATCCCCGCAGCTATCAGGCTGCTGTGGCGCAAGCCGAGGCGGCTCTGGCACAGGCGAATGCGCAGGCGGACTCCGCACGGCGCGAGGCCGAACGGGTCGGCGCGCTTCGCGATCGTCGCGTCGCCAGCGAGCAAACGCAGGATAGCGCCGTTGCCGCGCGCCTTGCCGCCGAGGCGGCGGTCAAGGCGGCGGAAGCCAGCCTGCAAGCCGCGCAGATCGATCTTGACCGCACGACGATCACCGCTCCGGTCGATGGCGTCATCGGTCTTGCGTTGGCCTCGCAAGGGGCGCTGGTCACGGCATCGCAGGCCAATCCGCTTACCGTCATTCGCCGCATCGATCCGGTTCGTGTCGATGTGACCCAATCCGCGGCAGAAATCATCCGCTGGCAGCGTCTGGGTGCCGATGCCGCCTTGCCTGAAGGGGCGGATCAGACCGTTTCACTGCAACTGGCGGATGGCAGCACATTCGAGAATACCGGCTCGTTGACCGCGGCCGAGCCTCGCGTTGACGAAACGACTGGCGTCGTGACGTTGCGGATGGAATTTGCCAATCCCGACGGCCTGTTGCTGCCCGGAATGTATGTGCAAGCCGAAATCCCGCAGGCTTTCCTGCGCAATGTGGTGCTTGCCCCGCAGGAAGGCGTCACCCGTGACCGTCGTGGCCGCCCGATTGCCATGGTGGTGAATGCCGAAAACATGGTCGAGACGAGGTCGCTCGAGATTGCTCAGGATCGCGGCAGCGACTGGATCGTGACCGAGGGGCTGAAAGACGGCGACCGCCTGATTGTCGAGGGTCTTCAACTGATCGGCGAAGGGATGCCTGTGACTCCGGAAGAACGCGGTTCGGAACCGGCAGCGGAAGGCGAGGGCGCTTCGGCTGGCGGGGAAGCCGCAGAAGGCGAGGCTCCGGCGGAAGAGGCCGCGGCTCCGGAAGCTGATCCGGCTCAGGAGGATGCCGCACCGGCGGAAGAGGAACCGGCGCAAGAAGACGCTGCCCCGGCGGAAGAGGCTGCCGAGGCTCAGGACGACACCGGCAACTGACAACCGGATCAGCGCGAGAGATATCATGGCCCGTTTTTTCATCGACCGTCCGGTATTCGCCTGGGTGATCTCGATCATCATCATGGGGATCGGCGTATTGTCGATCATGACGCTGCCGGTCGCGCAATATCCGCAGATCGCGCCGCCCTCGGTGACGATCCGCGCGACCTATCCGGGGGCCTCGGCCGATACCGTCAGTAATACCGTTACCCAGATCATCGAACAGCAGATGACCGGGCTGGACGGCTTGCGGTACATGTCGTCCGACTCGACCTCTGATGGATCGTCAAGCACAACACTGACTTTCGAGACCGGCACCAATCCCGATATCGCGCAGGTTCAGGTACAGAACAAACTATCGCAAGCCACGCCTTTGCTTCCCGAACAGGTGCAGCGAGAGGGTGTCGTCGTCGAAAAGGCGGCTTCGGGCTTTCTGATGGTTGTCGGCCTGATCGGCGATGAAGGCTTCGATTCGACCGATCTAAGCGATTACATGGTGACCAATCTGGTCGATGATCTCAGCCGGATCGAAGGCATCGGCAGTGTCGAGGTATTCGGCGGACAATATGCCATGCGGATCTGGCTGGATCCGGCAAAGCTCGCCGCTTATGAACTGGCGCCATCCGATGTGGTGTCTGCCGTGTCGGCGCAGAATACCCAGATTTCGGCGGGGGCGTTTGGCGGTCTGCCGACGGTCGAGGGGCAAATGCTGAACGCGACCGTGACCGCGCAGTCATTGCTGTCCACGCCCGAGGATTTCCGTCAGATCGTATTGCGGGCCGAAGAGAATGGCGGGCTGGTGCTGCTACAGGATGTTGCCCGCGTCGAAATCGGTTCCGAAAGCTATTTCACCGATCCCACCTATAACGGCCGTCCCGCCTCGGGTATGGCACTCAGCCTTGCGCCCGGCGCGAATGCCCTGGACACCGCCGAGCGGGTGAAGGAGCGGATGAAGGAATTCGCGGAATTCTTCCCCGAAGGCGTCGAATATGTGATTCCTTTCGATACCGCGCCTTTTGTCGAGATTTCGATCGAAGAAGTGGTGCGAACACTGGTCGAAGCCATCGGGCTGGTCTTCGTGGTGATGTTCATCTTCCTGCAAAGCTTCCGGGCGACATTGATTCCGACGCTGGCGGTCCCGATCGTTCTGCTTGGGACATTCGGGATCATGGCCGCATTCGGCTTTACGATCAACACGCTGACCATGCTTGCCATGGTATTGGCCATCGGTCTTCTGGTCGATGACGCTATCGTCGTGGTCGAGAATGTCGAGCGGATCATGGAAGAGGAAGGTCTGTCCCCGCGTGATGCCACCCGCAAATCCATGGGGCAGATCACCGGGGCGTTGATCGGTATTGCACTGGTCCTGTCGGCGGTGTTCGTGCCGATGGCCTTTTTCGGCGGCTCGACGGGGGTGATCTATCAGCAATTCGCGATCACTATCGTTTCGGCGATGGGCTTGTCCGTGGTGGTTGCGTTGACCCTGACACCCGCGCTTTGCGCCTCGATTTTACGTCCGGCGCATGAAGCGAAGACTCGTGGCCTGTTCGGCCTGTTCAACCGTGGCTTCGACCGGACCTCGCGCGGGTATACCGGCGCGGTCGGCTGGATCGTGCGCCGACCGCTGCGGATGCTGTTGATCTATGCCGGTCTTGGCGTGGTGATGACGCTGCTGTTTCTGCGTACTCCCGAGGGTTTCCTGCCCGATGAGGATCAGGGCATCATGTTCGTGCTGGTGCAGGGGCCGACCGGGGCCACGGTGGAGCGAACCGAAGCCGTCCTGAATGAGGTCGAGAATTATTTCATGAATCAGGAATCCGAGTCGGTCGATTCGATGTTCGCCGTTTCGGGATTCAGCTTTGCCGGATCCGGGCAGAATGTAGGAATGGCCTTCGTGCGGATGAAGGACTGGTCCGAGCGACCGTCACCTGAACAATCCGTGCAGGCGGTGGCCGGCCGTGCCTTTGGCGCACTTAGCCAGATCAGGGACGCCATGGTCTTTCCGGTTGTGCCGCCTGCGGTGATCGAACTGGGCAATGTCTCGGGTTTCGACTTCTATCTTCAGGCACGTGGCGGGCAATCGCATGAGCAGTTGCTTGATGCGCGCAATCAGCTTCTGGGCATGGCCGGGGAAAGCCCCCTGATCGAACAGATCCGGCCCTCGGGGCTTGAGGATGCGGCGCAGTACCGGCTGAATATCGACTGGCGCAAGGCCGGTGCCATGGGCGTGACTGCTACCGATGTCGCCAATTTGATGCAGATCGCATGGACCGGTTCTTATGTGAATGACTTCATCGACCGGGGCAGAATCAAGAAAGTCTATGTTCAGGCCGAGGCGGATTCCCGTTCCGTGCCCAGCGATTTCGATAAATGGCGGGTGCGCAATTCTCATGGAGAACTGGTGCCTTTCTCGAACTTCACCGAGGGTGAATGGACTTTCGGTCCGCAGGGTCTAAGCCGCTATAACGGTGTCCCGTCCATGCAGATTCAGGGGGGGCCAATCCCCGGAGTCAGTTCCGGTGACGCTATGGCCGAGATGGAAAATCTGGTCGGGCAGCTTCCTGCCGGGTTCAATATCGCCTGGACCGGCCTGTCTCTGGAAGAGCGCGATTCAGGTGACCAGACGATGCTGCTGTATGCGTTGTCGCTGGCGGCGGTGTTCCTGTGTCTTGCGGCGCTGTATGAAAGCTGGGCGATCCCTCTGGCGGTCATTCTGGTGATGCCGATCGGGATTCTGGGTGCCTTGCTTGGCGTGTTCCTGGGAAAATTCGACAACGGGGTGTTCTTCCAGGTCGGTCTGCTGACGGTGATCGGCCTGACGGGCAAGAACGCCATCCTGATCGTCGAATTCGCCCGAGAACAGACACAAGCCGGGGTTCCGCTTTACAATGCCGTCGTCGAGGCTGCGCGTCAGCGTTTCCGCCCGATCATCATGACCTCGATCGCTTTTTCGCTTGGGGTGCTTCCGCTGGTATTGTCCACCGGCGCTGGCGCGAATGGGCGTAATGCCATCGGCGCTACCGTTCTGGGCGGCACCGTGATGGCAACGGTCTTCGGGATCCTGTTTGCGCCGCTGTTCTTCGTGCTGATGCGACGCTTGCTTGGCCGGAAGGACGAATGGGAGGATACGTCGGCGGAAGCGTCTCGCTGACGGGTTCGGTTCAGTGAGCGGGCGCTGCTCGTCATCGGGCCGTGCCTTTCCGATTGTTTGCGACATTTGAACTGTCCCGAGTTGCGGCTAAACTCGGCTGGACAGCGGCGGGAGGGACGCAGGTGATCGACAAGCTTGAAATGTTTCTGGCCGTCGCGAAAGAGCGTCATTTCGGCCGGGCTGCGGCCTCGATGGGGATCACCCAGCCGACGCTGTCCGCAGGGATCAAGCAGCTTGAGGAGCAGCTTGGGGTTCTGCTGATCTTTCGCGGCTCACGCTTTGGGGGGCTGACCCCCGAGGGACAGAGTGCGCTGGTCTGGGCACGACGGATCGTCGGCGATACCCGGCAATTGCGCGAAGAGATGCGAGCAGTGCGGCACGGGCTGGCGGGGCGGTTGCGGATTGCGGTGATCCCCACCGCACTGACCTGGGCGGCGAAGATCAGTGCCCGTTTCGGCGCAATGCATCCAAAGGTCGGTTTCACGATTCTGTCACGCACCTCGATCGAAATCCTGCAGATGATCGACGATCTCGATGTCGATGCGGGCATTTCCTATCTGGACAATGAGCCGTTGGGCAAGGTGAGCGCCGTCCCGCTATATGACGAGCGTTACATGCTGGTCTGTGGAATGGAGAGCGAGTTTGCCGAGCGGAAGAGCGTGGCCTGGACGGAATTGAACGGGCAGAGACTCTGCCTGCTGACGTCGGACATGCAGAATCGGCGGATCATCAACCGTAATCTTGCGGCTGCCGGGGTAACGCCCATGACCACCGTCGAATCCAGCTCAACCGTGGTCATGGTCTCGCATGTTCTGGTGGGGGGATGGTTGACGATTCTTCCCGAGGATATCGCCCGGTTTCTGACCCAGGGAAAGGATTTGCGACTGATCCCGCTGGACGGCGTGGACAGTATTCATACGGTGGGTTTGATCGCGCCGTGGCGCGAGCCGCATACCCCGGTGCTCCAGGCGCTGCTCACCGAAGCGCGCCGAATGGTTTCTAATAGATGATTTCTATCAATTGACGGGATAACGATATTGATTCCGTATCGCATAAGGTGTTGAATCGGACAAAAGAGGAATGACGAAAGGCCAGCTATGCATGTTAATGCGCCAGCGCCATCCGAAGAGGACATTCGCGGCATTGTCGCGCCGCTGACTTCTTTGGAAGGACCACTTCTCCCGATGCTGCACGCTTTGCAGGACAGCTACGGTTATGTGCCACAGGAAGCCGTGCCGGTTCTGGCGGATGAGCTGAACCTGGGGCGCGCCGAAATTCATGGCGTCATCAGCTTTTATCATGACTTCCGCAAGGCGCCCGCGGGCCGTCATGTGCTGAAGATTTGCCGTGCTGAAGCCTGTCAGTCGATGGGCGGCAATGCCCTGGCCGAGGCGACTTTGCGCAAGCTGGGTATCGGCTGGCACGATACGACCTCCAACGGCGCGGTGACGGTCGAGCCGGTTTATTGCCTTGGTCTTTGCGCCTGCGCCCCGGCCGCGATGCTGGACGATCGCGTCGCTGGACGCGTGGATGAGGAGCGGATGGACAAACTGCTGAACGAGGCTGGCGCATGAAGATTTATGTTCCCATGGATAGCGCAGCCAAGGCCCTGGGTGCGGATGAAGTGGCCGATGCGGTTCGCCGCGAGGCCGCGTCACGAGGAATTGATGTGCAGATCGTTCGCAACGGGACGCGCGGAATGGTCTGGCTGGAGCCATTGGTCGAGATCGATCAGGGGCAAGGTCGGATCGGCTATGGTCCCGTGACGCCCGAGGATGTCCCGGCGTTGCTGGACGGCAAGCTCGAAAGTCTTGGGCCGGTTGACGAGATTCCGTGGTACGCGCGCCAGACAAGGCTGACATTTGCCCGCTGTGGCGTGATCGATCCGCTGGATCTGGATGATTATCGGGCGCATGGCGGACTGACAGGGTTGCGCCGCGCCTGTGGCATGTCACAGGCTGAAATCGTGCAGGAAACCACCGATAGCGGATTGCGCGGGCGCGGCGGGGCCGGATTCCCCACCGGGATCAAGTGGAAAACCGTGATGGAAGCCACGGCCGAGCAGAAATATATCGTCTGCAACGCCGATGAAGGCGACAGCGGCACTTTCGCCGACCGTATGATCATGGAGGGTGATCCCTTTACCCTGATCGAGGGGATGGCGATTGCTGGGCTCGGTGTTGGCGCGACCAGAGGTTATGTCTATCTGCGCTCGGAATACCCGGACGCCATCAGGGTCATGAATGACGCCGTGCGGATCGCAAGGCAGGAAGGCGTGCTTGGGCCGGATGTACTGGGCTCTGGCAAGGCGTTCGACATGGAGATCCGCATGGGCGCGGGCGCCTATGTCTGTGGTGAGGAAACCTCACTGCTGAACAGTCTCGAAGGCAAGCGCGGCGTGGTCCGGGCCAAGCCTCCGCTGCCTGCTCTGGAAGGGTTCCTTGGGCGGCCGACCGTGGTTAACAACGTCATTTCCCTCGCGACCATCCCGGTTATCTTCGAGAAAGGGGCGGCGTATTATTCCGGTCTCGGCATCGGGCGTTCGCGCGGCACGGCCACATTGCAGATCGCCGGCAATATCAAATATGGCGGGCTGTTCGAGACGGCTTTCGGTGTGACTCTGGGCGAGGTCGTGAATGAAATCGGCGGAGGCACCGCATCGGGACGCCCGGTCAAGGCGGTGCAGGTGGGCGGACCCCTGGGGGCCTATATGCCGGTCAGCAAATTCGACACGCCGATGGGCTACGAAGAATTCGACCAGAATGGCGGGCTGATCGGCCATGCCGGGCTGGTGGTGTTCGACGATACTGCCGACATGCTGCAAATGGCCCGGTTCGCGCTTGAATTCTGCGCCGTCGAAAGTTGCGGCAAATGCACGCCATGCCGCCTTGGTGCGGTGCGCGGCGTCGAAACCGTTGATCGGATCGCGGGCGGTGACCCTGCGGCCGTGGATCTGCTGACAGATCTTTGTGAAACAATGAAGGACGGGTCGCTTTGCGCGCTTGGAGGGTTGACGCCCATGCCGGTGATGTCCGCTCTGACCCAGTTCCCCGATGATTTTGCCTGCCATAAGGAGGCTGCCGAATGAAAGATTTCATCATTCCCGCATTCCCGCCCGGTGACGACCGCGACATGGGCACCCCCGCACGCAGCGGTGCGCCGGTCTCGCTGACCATTGACGGTTTCGAAGTGACCGTGCCCGAGGGCACATCGGTCATGCGCGCGGCCGCAGAAGCCGGGATCCAGGTCCCGAAACTCTGTGCCAGCGACAATATGGAAGCTTTCGGTTCCTGCCGTCTTTGCCTTGTCGAGATCGAAGGGCGTCGCGGCACGCCCGCATCCTGCACGACGCCTGTTTCCGAGGGTATGGTGGTGCATACCCAGAACGAGAAACTGCGCCGGATGCGCAAAGGCGTGATGGAGCTGTATATCAGCGACCACCCGCTTGATTGCCTGACCTGCGCTGCCAATGGCGATTGTGAATTGCAGGACATGGCCGGGGCGGTGGGGCTGCGCGATGTGCGCTACAAGGCGCCCGAAAATGGCGGGCTGGCCAATCATTTCGCGCAACGCGACGGGGCCGGACCGAATGCGAATTATATCCCCAAGGATGAAAGCAACCCGTATTTCACCTATGATCCCTCGAAATGTATCGTCTGCTCGCGCTGCGTGCGGGCATGTGAAGAGGTGCAGGGCACTTTCGCCCTGACTATCGAGGGCAGGGGCTTTGACAGCCGGGTGAGTGCCGGCGCCTCAACCGATGATTTTCTGACCTCTGATTGTGTGTCCTGCGGTGCCTGCGTACAGGCCTGCCCGACCGCGACCCTTCAGGAAAAATCGGTGATCGAGCTGGGCACGCCCGAACGCTCGGTCATCACCACTTGCGCCTATTGCGGTGTGGGATGCAGCTTCAAGGCCGAATTGAACGGCGATGAGCTGGTGCGCATGGTGCCCTATAAGCACGGCAAGGCGAACCGGGGTCATAGCTGCATCAAGGGACGTTTTGCCTATGGATATGCCCAGCATAAAGACCGCATCCTGAAGCCGATGATCCGTGATCATATCGATGAGCCCTGGAAAGAGGTCGAATGGGACGAGGCTCTTGCCTTCGCGGCGAACCGGATGCGCGGGCTGCAGGAAAAATACGGTCAGAAATCCATCGGCGTGATCACATCCAGCCGCTGCACGAATGAGGAAACCTATCTCGTGCAGAAGCTGACCCGCGCGGTGTTCAAGAACAACAATACCGATACCTGCGCGCGCGTCTGCCATTCGCCCACCGGCTACGGTCTGGGCAAGACCTATGGCACCTCGGCCGGAACGCAGGATTTCGACTCGGTGCAATATTCCGATGTGATCATGATCATCGGTGCGAATCCGACCGATGCGCATCCTGTCTTTGCCTCGCGGATGAAAAAGCGCGTGCGGGCAGGCGCCAAGGTCATTGTCGTGGATCCGCGTCGGATCGATATGGTACGCTCGACCCATATTCGCGCAGAGCATCATCTGCCGCTGCGCCCCGGCACCAATGTGGCTGTCGTTACCGCCATGGCGCATGTGATCGTGACCGAAGGGCTCTATGACGAAATGTTCATTCGTGAACGCTGCGATTGGGACGAATTCCAGCATTATGTCGAATTCGTTCGTGACCCGCGTCATGCGCCCGAAGCGATCGAGATGCTGACAGGCGTTCCCGCCGCCGATCTGCGGGCTGCCGCGCGGCTATATGCGACGGGCGGCAATGGCGCGATCTATTACGGGCTTGGCGTGACCGAACATTCGCAGGGTTCGACCACCGTCATGGGGATCGCCAATCTGGCGATGTTGACTGGCAATATCGGGCGCGAGGGTGTGGGGGTGAACCCGCTGCGCGGCCAGAACAACGTGCAGGGTTCCTGCGACATGGGCTCCTTCCCGCATGAACTGCCCGGTTACCGGCATGTGAAACTGCCGGATGTGCGTGCAATCTACGAACAAGCATGGGGCGTCGAGATCGATCCCGAACCGGGTCTGCGGATCCCCAACATGCTGGATGCCGCCGTCGAGGGCACGTTCAAGGGGTTGTATTGCCAGGGAGAGGATATCCTGCAATCCGATCCCGACACGCATCACGTCGCGGCCGGTCTGGCAGCGATGGAATGCGTGATCGTGCATGACCTGTTCCTGAACGAAACGGCCAATTACGCCCATGTCTTCCTGCCCGGTTCGACCTTCCTTGAGAAGAACGGCACCTTCACCAATGCCGAGCGGCGGATCAATCTGGTCCGCAAGGTCATGGCGCCACGGAACGGTTATGAGGACTGGGAGGTCACGCAGATGCTGGCCAATGCGATGGGGGCCGATTGGCATTATACCCATCCGTCCCAGATCATGGACGAGATCGCCGCGACCACGCCAAGCTTTGCCGGGGTGACGTTCGAACTTCTGGAAGAGAAAGGCTCCGTGCAATGGCCCTGCAACGAGGACGCGCCCGAGGGCACGCCTCTGATGCATGTCGACGGCTTCAAGGCGGGCAAAGGTCATTTCATGATCACCGAATATGTGGCGACGGATGAACGTACCGGCCCGCGCTATCCGCTGTTGCTGACGACGGGGCGGATCCTGTCTCAGTATAATGTGGGCGCTCAGACGCGCCGGACCCATAATAGCATCTGGCATGACGAGGATGTACTTGAGATCCATCCGCATGATGCTGAACAACGTGGTGTCAATGATGGCGATTTCGTGCGGCTGGCGTCGCGTACGGGTGAGACGACGCTGCGCGCCGTTGTGACCGAACGTGTGGCGGTCGGGGTGGTTTATACGACCTTCCACCACCCCACGACGCAGGCAAATGTGGTGACGACCGATTTCTCGGACTGGGCGACCAATTGTCCTGAATTCAAGGTCACCGCAGTGCAGGTCAGCCCCTCGAACGGACCTTCGGAGTGGCAGGAGAACTATAACCGGCACGCCGAATTGTCGCGCCGGATCCTGCCCGCGGCGGAGTGATGACGAAATTGCCGGAACCCGTCGGCGTGATGCCTGCAAACCATGTCAGGCCGGGCAGTCAACGTGGCGTAAGCCGGAGTCTTCCCGAGGAAACTCCGGTCGCCATGGTCTATGACGGGACAAGTCACGCGGTGATGATGGCCACGCCCGCCGATATTCAGGATTTCGCGGCGGGCTTTTCGCTGACCGAGGGGTTCGTGACCGGGCTGGAGGATATCGCCTCTTGCGAGGTCATCGCGCATGATCTGGGCATCGAGGCCCGGATGTGGCTGCGCGGCGATCGTGCTCAGGCATTGGCCGCCCGCCGTCGCAACATGATCGGCCCGGTCGGTTGCGGGCTCTGCGGGATCGACTCGCTGGAAGAAGCGAGCCGGGCCTTGCCTGATTTGCGGGACAAGGGGCCGTCGCTTTCTGTGGCGCAGGTTGCCCTGGCCACCGATTCTCTGCGCGACTGGCAACCGTTTCACGACCAGACAAGGGCGGTCCACGCCGCGGGTTTCCTGATTCCCGGCCGGGGCGTGGTTCTTGCCCGCGAAGATGTCGGCCGCCACAACGCGCTTGACAAGCTGATCGGCGCAATGGCGCGGCAGGATATCGATGCAGAGCAGGGCGCCATCGTCCTGACCAGCCGCGTCTCGGTCGAGATGGTGCAGAAATGCGCCATGGCCGGATGCACCATCCTGATCGCTGTCTCGGCGCCTACGCTTCACGCTTTGCGGATCGCCGATACCGCAGGCATCACCGTCGCCGCATTCGCCCGTGGCGAAGGCTTCGATCTTTTTACCCACCCTGAACGGCTGAAGGCCGAGGTATCGCATGTCGCCTGAAAAAATGGTCATGATGGCCAATCAGATCGCTACTTTCTTCAACACCCAGCCCGGTGATGCGGCGAAGAATATCGCCAACCATATCTCTGATTTCTGGGAACCAAGGATGCGCCAGCAATTGGCGGATTATATCACGTCCGGCGGCGCGGGTCTGAACCCGTCAGTAGAGGCTGCGGCAAAATTGCTTTGAAACCGGTAAGGTCTCTGTACGTTATCTTTAACGCGTAACCGGTGAATAGCTTCCGAGGCCTTATGCCCAACAATGACTTCGATCTGTCGCAAAGCCGCCTTTGCGTCATCATGAATCTTGGTTCGGGCCGTAAGGACGATCGGGAATTCATCGCGCTTGTAACAGGGGCATTGCAGCCTCTTTGTGCAGCATTTGAATTGCGCCAGACCCAGCGCGGTGAAGATCTGACGCGGATGACAAGGCAGGCCGTCTCGGACGGTTTCAAGGTCGTCATTGCGGCAGGTGGTGACGGCACATTGGCGGCCGTGGCTGGCGTGCTTGCCGGGACCGATACCGTCATGGGCGTTCTGCCCGGCGGCACATTCAACTATTTCGCCCGCGATCTGGGCGTGGGCGAGACACCGGAAGAGGCGCTTGAAACGCTTCGGAATGCCCGTATCGCCACGGTGGATATCGGACAGATCAACGATCTGGTGTTTCTGAATAATGTTAGTCTGGGCATCTACCCGCATATCCTCAAGATGCGTGAAGGCATTTACCGGCGCTGGGGCCGCTCGCGTATTGCCGCCTATGGTTCGGTCCTGATTTCATTGCGGCGATTGCGCCGGCCGATGACGCTGACCGCGCGGATCGGGGACGAGGTTCGTCATTTCACGACCGCGCTTGTCTTCGTCGCCCGAAGTGCATACCAGCTTGAAAGTTTTGGCCTCGAGGGTGCCGATGCAATCCGCAAAGGGCAGTTTGCCGTGCTGATCGCCCGCGCGCGCAAACCGTTGCCGTTGATCCGTTCTGCCCTTCGACTAGTGGCGGGATTGGGGGCACAGGATGATGATTTCGACCTGATCACCACTGACGAATTGACCATCCAGACCAGAAAAAGCCAGCATGTCGCGCATGACGGCGAAAAAAACCTGATGCATAGCCCATTGCATCTGCGTGTCCGCAAGGATGCGCTGCGTATGCTGTTGCCCGCCGAGGGGCGCGTCAAGGCCAATGGTGACGGCGCGTGACGCGGCTTGTCCATCTTTCCGACCTGCATTTCGGCTATGAACATGCGGGAATGGTCGAATCCCTGCTTGCCTGCGTCAACCGCCAAGAGGCCGATCTGGTCGTTGTGACCGGAGATCTGACCCATCGCGCCCGCCCGGACCAGTTCGCGGCCGCCGCCAGTTTCCTTTCACGTATCAAGGCGCCGCTGCTAGCGGTGCCCGGCAATCATGATATCCCGCTGTACAGCCTTGTAATGCGCTTCACTCAGCCCTGGGCGGGCTATCGCCGCAGCATAGCTGCCGCGCTTTCGCCGGTCCTGAGGGTAGGCGGCGTGCAGGTATTGGGCATAAACAGCGTTGATCCGTTTTCATGGCGTCGCGGTGCGTTACACAGCGGTGCGGTCAGGGCTGCTATTGCCCGGATTGATCCTGCCGCGATAAATATCGTCGCTCTTCACCATCCCCTGCAGCAGGCGCCGGACGCGCCGAAGGAACTTGCCCGGAATGCCGGAACGGCATTGGCGATGCTGGAAGAGGCGGGGGTGCAGATCATTCTGTCGGGACATTTGCATCGATGGGAGGCAAAATTCCTGCTTGGGTCAGGCTCGCCCGCGCGAATCCTGCAGATTCATGCTGGAACCGCGCTTTGCGCACGCCCCGAGGATCCGCCGAACGAATTTGCCGTTCTGGAATTCAGCGACGACGACACGCTACTTGTCGCGCGTCATTATGCGCGGAATGGAACCTATGATCCTGACAGCATCGCCGAAACGACAAGTTTTTCGCGTGTGAACGGGTATTGGCGGAATCTGGACTGAGACCTGCTGCCCTTGCCGCTGTCCATCCGTGTATGACCAAGGGTGCAACCTGCCGCCGGCATCCATTTGAGGTGGCGGCAGGTTGCGGAATCGGTTTACAGGTAATCGCTGCGCTGCAACCCGTATTTTGCCATTTTTTCGTTCAGCGTCCGCCGGGGCAGGCATAGTTCGTCCATGACGCTGGCGATGCTTCCCCTGTGACGGCGCATGGTATTGTCGATCAGCATCCGCTCGAAACTTTCGACATATTCCTTCAATGGCTTGCCTTCCGTGGTGGTTGCCTGCTGATTGTCGTCACCATCGGACATCAGAAGCGACACGATGCTGCCCGTGCCGCGCCTGTTCTGCAGCACCGCCCGCTCGGCGACATTGATGAGTTGACGGATATTCCCCGGCCACGGTGCCTGCAGAAGCTGCGCTGCCTCCTGTGCGCCGACCTGGGGCGCATCGCAACCATACTCCTCGGCGAATTGTTCGGTCATGCGGTTGAACAATGTCAGGATATCCTCGCCGCGGGCGCGCAGGGGGGGCAGGGTGATGTTCAGGGCCGACAGGCGATAGAACAGATCCGGGCGCAGCGAATCCTCGGCTTTGCGACCTTCGCCACGGGCGTTCGATATGGCGATGATCCGGGTTTCCGAGGGCGAGGCCTGATCGTTGATGAAGGCAAGAAGCCGGGCCTGCAAGGGCTCGGACAGGGCCTCGATATCTTCCAGACATAATGTTCCGCCGCGCGTTTCTTCGAGTGCGGGCAATCCGTCATCCATCGGGCCGAACAACCGCGATGTCAGCGCCTCGTCATTATAGGCTGCGCAGGAGACTGGCACGAATTTCCTGTTGGCCCGTGGCCCGACGGCATGCAGCGCATGGGCCACCAGCGTCTTGCCGGTGCCGGTTTCGCCATCGATCAGGACATGGCCGTCGGCCTGCCCCAGATCAAGGATGTCTTCGCGCAGCCGTTCCATGACCGGGCTGGAACCGATCAGTTTCGACATGACCTGCTGACCTTCTGACAGGTCGCGGCGCAATGCGCGGTTATCCAGTGTCATCCGCCGGGCATGGGTCGCCTTCTTGGCAAGCGAGGTCATCTTGTCCGGATTGAACGGCTTTTCCATGAAGTCCATGGCACCAAGCCGCATGGCCTCGACCGCCATCGGGACGTCGCCATGCCCGGTGATCAGAATGACCGGCAGGGCAGAATCCGTGCTCATGAGCCGTTTGAGAAATGCGATGCCGTCCATGCCGGGCATGCGGATATCCGACAGGACAATCCCGGGCCAGTCCGGCCCGATAACCTTCAACGCGTCCTCTGCACTTGCAAAGGTTTCGGTATCGAAACCCGAAAGGACCAGCCACTGGCTGATCGATTCCCGCATATCGGGCTCGTCGTCAACGATCGCAATCTTGAGTTTGCGGGACATCAGGCATCCTCTCCTGTTTACTCATTCGGCAGCAAGCGCCTCGCCCGGATCGTCCGGCCGGTGCAAGGGCAACTCAACCTGAAACACCGCTCCACTACCTTCGGTTTCATTATGTGCGGTTAATCGTCCTCCGAAATCCGCGACGATAGACGAAGAGATCGCCAGACCAAGGCCTGTTCCCTCTCCGGGTTTTTTCGTTGTCCAGAAAGGTTCAAACAGTTTTTCGAGATCGGCGACACCCGGGCCGTTGTCCCGCACTGACAAATACGCGTGAGCACGGGTTTCCACCGTGATGTCAATTCGTCCGTCGCGCCTGTCTTTTACTGCATCCATAGCGTTTCGTAACAGATTGATGATGACCTGCTCAAGCCGGATACGGTCGGCCATGACCATGATCTTTTCACGCGGGATGTTTCTGTTCACACGGATCGGGCGTTCGCGCAGCTGCGGCTCCATCATGCTGAGCGCGGAACTGACGGCGGCGCGAAGATCGACAGGCTCGACGGCCTCGCCGCCCTTGCGGGCATAGGATTTCAATTGCCGCGTGATTGCGGTCATGCGGTCGATCAGATCATTGATACGCTGAAAGCTGGACAGGGCCTCTTCGGGGCGCGCGCGTTGCAGCAACAACCGTGCCCCTGCGAGATAAGTTTTCATCGCGGCCAGCGGCTGGTTGAGTTCGTGACTGACCCCGGCCGACATTTCACCAAGCGCGGCGAGCTTCGAGCTTTGCTGAACCGTTTGCTCCGCCACCCGAAGCTCTTTCTGGACCCGCTCGCGTTCGGCGATCTCGCGCGTGAGACGAGCGTTCAATGCCCGCAGGTCCGCAGACTCGCGCATATAGGCCACGGATTGCATCCGCGCCCGGCGCGACAGGATATAGAAACTTGCCGCCAGCAGGATCGCAAAGCCCATGATTTCAAGTGCCAACACGGCATTCACACGTTCGCGGATCGAGGAATAGGTGGTGAAGCCGATCATTTTCCAGCCCCGGAACGGAATCCGCGCCTCGCTGCGCATCACCGCGTTTCCGGCAAGATACGCGTCGGCAGGGGGGGTGGTCCAGTCGGTGGTGACCTGAAACGCCCGCTGGATGGCGGAAGGCGCCGAGCGCACCTCGAGCGCCTCGGGCATGGTCAGCCCACGCCAGCGTGGCTCTGTGGCCAGAATGATATTGCCTGAACTGTCGACGACCGCGACGGCATCCGATATTCCCGCCCATGACCGTTCTATCTGTGTCAGTTCCGCGCCGACGACGATCACGCCCAGCGTCTTGCCTTCGGCGACGACGGCGCGGGAATAGGTGAATTCATAGCCGGTCGCATTCTCGTTCGAGACAGTGAAAACCGTATCGCGAGAGCGCAATGCATCGACGTAATGGCGCGCAAGCGCGTAATTGGTGCCGATCTGGAAACGGTCTGTTGAGCTTACGGTGCGCCCGGATGCATCGAGAAGCCGGATCGACACGCCGCCGATTTCCTTTTGCGCCGCGATCAGCCGTGCCGAGGTCGTAGAGAAATTATTGCTGTTCAACGCATCGATCAGCAGCGGATCGCGGGCCAGCAGCAATGGCACCACGGCAGTGCGCCGCAATTCTGAAATCAGGTTCCCGGTATAAAGCGCAAGCCGCAATTCCGCCCGGACACGGGTATTCTCGGATATGCGATCGGTCAGCCAGGCATTCGTCGTCCAGATCGACGCGATCGCGGTCAGCACGATCAGCACAATGGAGCCGCGCAGCCACCACGGCTTCACTGCGGCGGCCAGTCTTCGGCGCCGTCTGGTCTGGATGTGAGCCGTGTTATTGTCTCCTTCAGTCACAAGGCGAACTTTCGGCTGCAAGTTACGGTTATGGCAGTCTAGTTCCAGAACCGTTTCCGCTCAAGTCAACTGCTTACCAATGCATCAACCAGCCCGCGGAACAGCAGCCTGCCGTCACTGCCGCCAAGTCTTTCATCCGCGGCGCGTTCGGGATGCGGCATCATGCCCAGCACACGACGATTGCCCGAAAGGATTCCCGCGATATCGGCGACAGAACCGTTGATCGCGGGCGCATAGGTGAAGGCGATCAGGTCGTCTTTGTACAGTTTTTCAAGCTCGTCAGGGGTGATCTGATAATTGCCGTCATGATGGGCAACCGGGATCGTAATCTGCTGACGTGCGGAATAGCCCGAGGTAAAAACGCTATCCGTCGTGGCGACTTCCAGAACCGCGGGTTTGCACAGGAATGTCAGTCCCTGATTGCGCATCAATGCGCCCGGAAGCAGGTCCAGCTCGGTCAAGACTTGGAAACCATTGCAAATTCCAAGCACGAAGCCCCCACGCTCGGCATGTTGCCGCAGGGCTTTTGCAATCGGTGACTGGGCCGCGATCGCGCCGCAACGCAGATAATCGCCATAGGAAAACCCACCGGGTACTGCGACCAGATCGGTTCCTGCGGGCAGAGAGTCGTCCTTGTGCCAGACCCGCGCGACCTCCGCCCCTGCCTGTTGTAGCGCCACGACCAGATCGCGGTCGCAATTAGAGCCGGGGAAGGTGATGACAGCAGCTTTCATGGGCGAAACTCCTAGCGAAGATGTCGCTGCCTTAGCCTAATTTCATCGCCCCGAAAAGAGTTTCCGCCCGTAAATCGCTGATGACGGGGTGATAATCGACGTGTTCCGTCGGACCTGCATTTCGGCCCCGGTCCACCCGTCATCCACCCGTCATCCGCCCGGCTGACCGGAAGGCGCGAATGGCCTGCCGTGTTTCGCACCCGACGTCGCGATGGTTACCCCTCGATGCGGGTGAAATCCGCGATCTGCCGCCCGGCCTCGCGAATGCGTGACAGCAAGTTCAGCCGGTTGCGCCGCACGATCTGCGCATCGGTATTGACCTGTACCGCTTCGAAAAACGCATCGATGGGCGCGCGGAGCGCGGCAATTGCGGTCATCGCGGCGGGGAAATCCTCTCGCTTGACAGCATCCGAGATTGCCGGTTCCGCCTGATCGAGTGCCGAGAACAGGGCGCGTTCCTCATCGGTTTCGGCGAATTTCACATCGGCGCCAAAGCTGTATTCGACCCCGTCCTGCTGTTCAGCTTGCGACAGGATATTCCCGGCGCGTTTCAACCCCTGCGTCAGGTTCTGCCCGTCCTCGGTCGCCAACATGCCGTTCAGTGCCGTGGCGCGGTTCACGACCGGCACCAGATCGTCATTGCCGGGCTGGGCCAGCACGGCATCGATAATATCATGGCGGATGCCCTGATCGCGCAGATGCACCTTGAGGCGATCGTGGAGGAAGGAAAGAAGATCGGCGGTATCCGCGTCAGCATTGCCCTTGGCGAAGAGATCTGTCAGTTGCGCGCGGACATCGTTCGACAGGATCAACCTGATCACCCCAAGCGCGGCCCGCCGAAGCGCGAACGGATCCTTGGAGCCCGTTGGCTTCTCGTCAATTGCCCAGAAGCCGGTCAGCAAGTCGATCTTGTCGGCCAGTGCGACGGCGATCGAAACCGGCGCCGCCGGAACTGCATCGGATGGGCCAAGCGGCGAATAATGATCCCGCACAGCATCGGCCACGACATCGGCGTGACCTGCCGACCTGGCATAATAGCGCCCCATGACCCCCTGCAATTCCGGGAATTCCCCGACCATTTCCGACCGCAGATCCAGCTTGGCGAGCTTTGCGGCCTCTTCGGCCTGATCGCTGTCCGCACCGACCAGCGGCGCAATCTCGCGGGCGAGGGCCGCGATCCGCTGAACCCGATCCGCTTGCGAGCCAAGCTTGCTTTGGAAGGTCACCGATTTCAGCCCTTCGGCCCAGACCTCCATCCCCGCTTTCGCCATCCGCAAATCGTTTTCCCAGAAGAAGGCCGCATCCGAGAGACGCGCGGCCAGCACCCTTTGGTTCCCGGCAAGGATGGTCGCGCCGTCATCGGTGGTGGCGATATTGGCGACGGTCACGAAACCTTCGATCCGGCCGGATCTGGGATTGCGGGCGGAAAAGAATTTCTGATGCTCTTTCATCGAGGTTTGCAGCACTTCGGGCGGCAGGTCGAGGAATCGCTCTTCGATCACCCCCATCAGCGGCACCGGCCATTCGACCAGCCCTGCCACTTCGGACAAAAGCCCGTCATCTGCAACGATTTCCCAGCCGCGCGCAAAGGCGAGGCTTTCGGCTTCCTGACGGATCGCCGCTTCACGCTCGGCCATGTCCAGCATGACATGGGCGCGGCGCAATCGGGTGGCGTAATCCTCGAAATTGCTGACGCTGAACGCATCCGGAGACATGAAGCGATGTCCGCGCGTGCTGTCGCCCGCAGCGATTCCGTCGATGGTCAGGGGAACGACCGACGCGCCCGATTCATCAGAGAGGATGCACAGGATGGAATGCAGCGGGCGCACCCAGCGAATGCTGCCCGAACCCCAGCGCATGGATTTGGGCCACGGAAAATTGCGGATCGCGGCGTCCAGAGCCTCGGCCACGATTTCGGCGGCGGGGCGCCCCGGTTTTTCGATGGTGGCGAAATAGACCTGCCCCTTCTTGTCGTCGCGGGTTTCCAGCTGATCGCGGGTAAGGCCGGTGCTGCGCAGGAAACCCTCGATCGCCTTTTCGGGCGCATCCACGCGCGGCCCTTTGCGTTCCTCGCGCAGGGTGGGGCTGTTGGCGCTCAGACCCTCGACCGTCAGGGTCAGGCGGCGCGGTGTGCTGAATGCGCCTGCGGAACCGTAAGTCAGCCCGGCCTCGACCAACCCGTCGGTGATCAGGCGTTTCAGATCGGCCCGCGCGCGGGATTGCATCCGGGCGGGGATTTCTTCCGAGAAAAGCTCGATGAGAAGGTCGGGCATCAGTCCATCACTCCGCGTTCCGGGGTCTTGTCGTTATATTGGTGCCAGCCATAGGCGCGGCCATCGGGATAAATGGCCAGTACACGGTCCACATCAGGGTGGATTTCGGGCTGAGCAAGTACGGCGCGGGCCTTTCCCGCTTCGAGATCCGCTCCGATCTGCGAAGCATCGAAACAATCGAACCAACCGGGCGCAATCAGCGGGGTCGGATTGTCGAAAGGGATTGTCTCGGGCAATTCACCTTCCAGCCTGAAACAGGCGCGCCAGCGAATGGGTGAGCTGTCGGCATCGATGATCTGAAATTCGCTCCCGGCAATGTCTTTCTGTCCGTCGGGCGTGGCGATCTGAACCTGGGCGGCGGGGCTGCCCGGTTCAACCGTTTGGTAATATCCATATTCCTGCGCATACCAGATCCCGCCTCCCACAATGAGCGGCGCGAGGATCAGCACGATAACGGCTATCTTGCCCCTCACGCGGCATCTCCTGCCGCGTCGGTGGTCAGGAACAGATCGGCGCAGCCTTTTGCAAGCGCCCGCACGCGGCCGATATAAGCCTGACGCTCGGTGACCGAGATCACCCCGCGCGCGTCCAGAAGGTTGAAGATATGGCTGGCCTTGATGCATTGGTCATAGGCCGGATGCGCCATCGGAATACGGCGTCCGGCCTTGTCTTCTGCCGCGGCGTCGAGGATGCGGGCGCATTCGGCCTCGGCATCCTTGAAATGCTGGAACAGCGTGCCGGTATCGGCCTGATCGAAATTCCAGCGGGAATATTCCTGCTCGGTCTGGCGGAAAATGTCGCCATAGGTCAGGGGAATGGCGGAATCCGGGTCGTTGAAGGGCATATCCATCACATGCTCGACCCCCAGCACATACATCGCAAGTCGCTCCAGCCCATAGGTCAACTCGCCCGAGACGGGGCGGCAATCATGTCCGCCGACCTGCTGGAAATAGGTGAACTGGCTGACCTCCATCCCGTCGCACCAGACCTCCCAGCCAAGGCCCCATGCGCCAAGGGTGGGGGATTCCCAGTCATCTTCGACAAAGCGCACATCGTGCAGCATCGGATCCAGACCGATGGCGCGAAGGCTGCCCAGATAGAGATCCTGCAGATTTTCCGGGCTGGGCTTGATGATCACCTGATATTGATAATAATGCTGTAGCCGGTTCGGGTTCTCGCCATAGCGGCCGTCGGCCGGGCGGCGCGATGGCTGCACATAGGCGGCTGCCCAGGGACGCGCGCCCAGTGCCCGCAGGGTCGTTGCCGGATGAAATGTGCCTGCCCCGACCTCCATGTCATAAGGCTGCAGAATCGCGCAGCCTTGCGCAGCCCAATAGTTCTGCAGGCGGAGAATCACCTCCTGAAAGCTGCGGGGACGGTTGGGGCTGGTCATCGGAGCGTCCTTTTTGCATAGGTAAGGCAACACGTCCCGCGCCTTCTAGGCGCGGCAGGGGGCAGGGTCAATAAAGGGCCGGATAGCGACATGCAAAGGAGGCCGGTATGCGGCAATTAGTATCGGTGGTTCTGGCGGTTTGTCTGCCGATGGCGGCGGTCGCGCAGGATGCCGTCATCCGGATCGAGGCCAAGCGCGGCGAGGCTGCCGCATCGCAGGCTGCATCGGGATGGCGGAAGGAATTCGACGATGTCGTGACCTTTCCGCTGAATGGCGAATGGATCGGGATCGCTTTGGGACCGCTGCCGCGCGACAAGGCGGATGCGCTGCTTGCCGAATTGCTGGGATCGGGCCGTATTCCGGCGGACAGCTTCGTCACTGTCCCGGGCGGTGACGTCTCCCTGACGCCTGTGGTCGAGGCGGCGGACGCAGGGGAAGGAGAGACGCCGGGGGCGGAGGGAATATTAGACGGTGCCGCCGCGGGGCAGGATGACGTTCCGAACGCCGGAACCGACAGAGATCCAGAGGTCATGCCTGTCCCGGCAGATGATCAGGCGGCGACGGCGCCAGCGGATGCACCTGACCCGGTTGTCGAGCCTGTCATTGCGGGCCCCGACACCTATATCCGCCTGCAATCACTTAGAACGGAAGCCGAGGCCGAGGAAGCCCTGACCAAATGGCGCAAGGATTTCCCCGGTGCCGGAATATGGCATTTGCCGGGCGACTGGTTCGGCGTGGCGCTGGGACCGCTGGAAGAAGAAACGGCGCAGGCATGGCTTGGGGTTTTCCGGCAGGGCGGGATATTGCCCGATGACGCTTTCACCTCTCACGCCGATGAAATGGGCGACGTGGTGACGCCGGGCGAGGCGCCCGATCTGCCCGCGCCGGACGGCCCGCGCGAGATGCCTCCTGTTCAGGAGATGCAGCAGGCGCTTCGCTGGGCGGGTTTTTACGAGGGTGACATCGACGGGAAGCCCGGCCCGCAGACCAACGCCGCCATTCAGGCCGAGATGCTTGCGGAACGGTTGTCCCCGGATCCCGGGACAGCCATGCAAAAGCTGATCGAACGGCGTGAGGATTGGCGCAAGGAGATGGGGCTGACCCTGTTGGAGGACGAGCATACCGGGCTGAGCCTGATGGCGCCGCTGGACAAGTTGCAATTCGACCGGACCGAGCGCGCATTGTCGATCTATGGTCCTGCGAATGGGTCCGGAGGAGCGTTGATTCTGTTCAGTCAGCCGGGCGGACAGCAAGAGCTTCTGGATCTTTCGGGGCTGATCACCGCGCTTGGCTGGGTGCCTCAGCCCGAGCGGCAGATCGAATCCGGCCATGTCCTGCTGAAAGGACAGAATTCCGATCATTTCGGCCGTGCCGAAGGATGGGTAAGAGACGGTCGCGCCGAAGGATTCGTGCTGGTCTGGCCTGCCTCGGATGCGAAAACCCATGAACGGCTGGCCGCCGAGATGAGCGATAGTCTTACGCGGTTCGAAACCGAAGATAACGAAGCGGCCGAAGGTCAGGATGCCGCGACCGGGCCGGAAATCACTCCGGTGCAGCAATGATCGCCATACCATGCCGGGTTCCCGGGATGCGAAGGCGGCCGGATGTGGAAAAGCTGTGTTCCTGCCGCGTCAAGCCCGGTTCCGCCCGATAGATCGTATCGAACCGGAGATCGCGGCCGGTCAGTAAGGTATCTGCGTCATGGCTGTGCCCGGAACACAGCGCCCTGAAGCCGCGTTATTGTCGTTGCGCAGGTTATCTTGCGATATTCCGGCGCAATTCATTTGTCAGATCGAGTTAAACTCCGAATTCATGTTACAGATCAGTAAAAGCGAAAATCTTGTCATTCAAACCGGGTTTTATACCCTGGAAGCGTTCGTCTACGACGATGGCGGGCCACTTGTCGTCACGTTCGAGCATCTCAGGGGGCAGGGGCGTGCGCAACACCGGCTTCGCTCGGGCTGGATGGTGAATTATCTGCGGACGAAGCGGGTTTCGCATCTTGCCGTCAAGCCGGGGCGAAATGACTGGTATCGGCGCCAGGGTCTGACGGAGGCTTTTCAGTATCTGAAGGATTCCGGCTTTCTGGACAGATTCGCGCGCGTGATTACCTGCGGCGGCTCGATGGGGGGATATGGTGCGCTTGCCTATTCCGGCATGCTTGGGGCCGATACCGTTGTCGCGTTCAATCCTTTGACGACATTGAATCCCCGGCTTGTCCCATGGGAGACGCGCTTTCAGAACTATGCCACGAATTTCGACTGGTGCGGGCCCTTGCACGATGCGGCAAAGGAATGCGCCTCGGTCCGGCAGGTCTATGCGATCGTGGACAGATGTTATGATCTGGACTGGAAACATGTCGCGCGCATGCCGTCGCATAATCTTCACGTTCTCAATGCGCCGTTCCTGCAGCATCAGTTGCCGCTTTATCTTCATCGGCTCGGGCTGCTTGAACCATTCTTCGACAATATGGTGCAGGGACGGATCGAGACCATGCCGTTCCACAAGGTTCTTCGTGATCGCCGCGAACTGGCGCAATATTTCCACGTACTCGAAAATGCGCCACGGGTCAGGAACAGCCCTGTTTTCAACGGGATCGTCAAGCGTTTCAAGCAAGAAAGCCCGCTGATGGGAAACTGAGCCAGGTCAGCTGCGCCAGAATTTCGGCAGGAGCAGCAACAGCACCGAAACCAGTTCAAGCCGGCCAAGAAACATACCCAGGATCATCAGCCATTTGGCGCTTGTCGGGAATTCGGCCACGGAACCGTTCGCCGTGATCTCGGGGCCCCATGCGGGACCGATATTGGCAATGGCGGTCCATGCCGCTGTCAGGGCGGTTTTCGGATGCAGCCCGGTCAGCGAAAGCCCGACGATCAGCAAGCCGAATGTCAGCATGAACAGGGTGAAGAAGGTAATGACGGAATCGATGACCTCCTGTTCGATATGCCGCCCGCCATATCGAAGCGGATAAACCCGGTGGGGCGAGTGGATCCGCCGGATCTGGGCGCGTACCGCCTGAAACAGAACCAGATAACGAAAGACCTTGACCGAACAGCCGGTGGAACTGGTGCAACCGCCGATCAGACCCACAAGGATCAGCACCGCCAGCGGCAGATGACCCCATGCCGTCATGTCGGTCGAGGCAAAGCCGGTGCCGGAAAAGGTCGAGATCGTGTTGAAGACCGTCTCCCGGATCAGGTCAGAGGGGTTCTCTCCCTGCTTCATCACGATCAGGCGGTAGAGAACGATGATCGTGCAGGCATAGGTGATCCATCTTAGATAAGCGCGGATCTGAATGTCCTGCCATAGCGGCACGAAATTTCCTCGCAGCGCCTGCACCATCCGGATGAACGGGATCGACGCCAGAATCATATAGAATGACGCGGCCCATTCCGGCGCACCCAGAAAGGCTCCGAAACTGGCATCGTAACTGGAAAATCCGCCGGTCGACATGGATGACAGGGCATGAACGACAGCGTCGTAACCGTTCATCCCCAGCAGGATATAGGTCAATATCGCTGCAATGGTCAGGAAGACGTATATCCGTGTCATCTCGGACGCGATTTCACCTGCGCGGGGCAGAATTTTGCCCAAAGTATCGAAACCTTCCGAACGAAAGAACTGCATGCCCCCGATCTTCATCACGGGCATGAAGACCATCGCAACGACTACGATTCCAAGCCCTCCGATCCATTGAAGGATCGAGCGCCACAGATTCGTTCCGCGCGGAAGGTTGTCCAGTTCGGGAAAGGCGGTGGTGCCGGTAGTGGTCACGCCGGACATCGCCTCGAAATAGGCATCGGTGAAACTGGCTCCGGGCTGGCCAAGAATGAAGGGCAGGGCGCCGAATACCGGCAGCACGGCCCATAATCCCGAGGTGATCAGAAAAGCCTGCTGGATATTCAGAACCCGGACTTCCCGCTGCGCCGCCGTGGCGATCAGAAGTCCCGCAACAACGGTCAGGAAACCGCATTGAAGAAAGACTTTCCAATGTGCATCTCCGGCCCACAGATCGACAGTCATGGGCAGGAACATGGAAACCCCAAGCACGACTGTGACTTTTCCGATCGGTTGAGCAACGGGCCGCATGTCAATCATCCTGATTGCTTGCCGCGTGGCGCGAAGAGCGTCAAGCACAGAAACGGCGGGGATGGCCGGCGCCATGAAATGAAGGCGGGGCTGTAAGCAACGCAGAAGACGCGCTATACTCTTTTCGAAACATGACCCGCATATCCCGGAGGAAGGATGACCGCATATCCCGTAACGCTGTCCGTTCAACCGGAGGTTCGTGGCTATTTCGATTCCGCGACGAACACGATCAGCTATATCGTGAAGGATCCTGCCACCGATGCATGCGCGATTGTCGATTCCGTTATGGATATCGACTACGCGGCAGGCAGGATCACCTATGAGCATGCTGACAGGCTGATCGAGGAAATCAGCCGGGAAAACCTGCGCCTGGAATGGATCATCGAAACCCATGTCCATGCAGATCATCTTTCTGCCGCGCCCTATATTCAGGATCGTCGTGGCGGCAAGATCGGCATCGGCAGCAAGATCATGGCAGTGCAGGAAGAATTCGGCAAGATTTTCAATGAAGGCACCGATTTTCAGCGGGACGGCAGCCAGTTCGACCGGCTGTTCGAAGATGGCGACAGCTATATGGTCGGTGAAATGCCCTGCTTTGCCATCCATACACCCGGTCATACCCCTGCCTGCATGACCCATGTCATCGGTGACGCCGCTTTCGTAGGCGATACCCTGTTCATGCCCGATGGCGGCTCGGCCCGGGCCGATTTTCCGGGTGGCGATGCGGGCATGCTGTATGACAGCATCCAGAAGGTCTTGTCCTTGCCCGACGAGATGCGGCTTTTCATGTGCCACGATTACGGACCGAATGGCCGCGATATCCAGTGGGAGACGACGGTAGCCGAAGAGAAAGCCAATAATATCCATGTCGGCGGCGGCAAGACGCGCGAGGAATTCATCCGCTTCCGGACCGAGCGCGATGCGCAACTGGCGATGCCGAAGCTGATTATTCCCTCGCTTCAGGTGAATATGCGTGCCGGCGAGGTGCCGACCGACAAGGATGGCCGCCCGATGCTGAAAGTTCCGGTCAACGGGCTATAGCTGCGCCGCCGGGGCGGAAATCCGCTTGGCCCGGTGATGCGGGATATCGGCGCCGGCGCCGCTCCGATGGGCAGATCACGCGTCGGAGCAATGCCCAAATAAGTTAATACGCCGTCGCACCCTTGATCGCACTCCACCCACGCGCTACCTTTATGGCAAGTTGAAATCGGAGGGCGTAGAAATGACGCCCAGGCGTCCCGCGGGTGGGGGCGCGTTCCCGAAAAATACGGTTGAGCCGTTCGTCACCCGCCAGACCGAGGAGGGCGCGCTTTATGCGGCGCTCGACCTTGGGACAAATTCGTGCCGGATGCTGATTGCGAGACCGCAGGGCAGTCAGTTTCTGGTTGTGGACAGCTTCTCCAAGCCCGTGCAGCTTGGCCGGGGGCTGGAGGCTTCGGGGCGTCTGTCCCGCAGCTCGATGGCGCGTACCATTCACGCATTGCAGGTCTGCCGCCGCAAATTGGATCAGCATAACGTCCGGAGTATGCGGCTGGTCGCGACCGAGGCTTGCCGCCGCGCGCGTAATGGCAAGGATCTCATGCGTAATATCCGCCGAGAAACCGGATTGCCGCTTGAGGTGATCGGACCCGAGGAAGAGGCCCGGCTTGCCGTGATCTCTTGTGCGCCGCTGGTTAGTCACAAGACCGAAACTTTGATGGTCGTGGATATCGGCGGCGGCTCCACCGAGCTTGTCTGGATCGATCTGGAGGATGTCGAGCCACGCGAGCGTCCGCGCGCGATCATGAAACTCAGCGAGGGATTCGGGGATCCGAAGCCTGGCGGCGCGCGCGTTGTCGACTGGATCAGCGTGCCGCTTGGCGTTGCGACCCTGCGCGACATGTTCTCGGATGTCGAGGACGATCAGGGCCGTTTCGCATTGATGAGCTGGTATTTCGAGGAATTGCTGGCTGATTTCGCGCCCTATGCGGACGGATCCCCCGATGAGGGGTTTCAGATCATCGGCACCTCGGGCACGGTGACGACGGTCGCGGCCAGCCATCTCAATCTGCGCCGCTACGACCGTACCAAGGTGGATGGTCTGGCGATGAGCACCGAACAGATCGACCGGGTGATTCAATCCTATCTTGCCCTTGGTCCCGATGGCCGCCGCGCGGATCCCCGGATCGGGCGGGAAAGGCACGCGCTCATCATGTCCGGCGCGGCAATCCTGCAGACATTGATGCGGGTCTGGCCGACGGACAAGCTGTCGGTAGCAGACAGAGGGCTGCGCGAGGGGTTGCTTTATGCCCAGATGGTGCGCGATGGAGTGCTGAAGCCCGAGGGGCTGAACGGAGTGGCATGATGGCAATCAAGGGATCGGACGGCAGCCGGGCAGGCAAGTCCAGCGGCCGGGGTCAGCGGGATCTGAAGGTGCGGGTCAAGACCGCCAAGGGGCGCAAGCTGTCCAGCAAACTGTGGCTGGAACGGCAATTGAACGATCCTTATGTCGCCCGCGCCAAACGTGACGGTTATCGGGGCAGGGCGGCTTACAAGATCCTTGAGCTGGATGATAAATACCGCTTTCTCGTGCCGGGCGCGCGGGTGGTCGATCTGGGATGCGCCCCGGGCGGCTGGTGTCAGGTGGCGGTGTCGCGGGTGAATGCGCTGGGTGAGAAATCCGGCAAATCGGTGGGCCGTGTGATTGGCGTCGATCTGCAAGAGGTCGATCCGATCCCGGGAGCCGAGATCCATGTGCTGGATTTCCTGTCGGATGGCGCGGATGACAAGGTCAAGGAATGGCTTGGCGGCCGCGCGGATGTGGTGATGTCGGATATGGCCGCGTCGTCATCGGGGCATAAGGGCACCGATCATCTGCGGATCGTGGCTTTGGTCGAGGCGGCAGCCGCGCTTGCCTTTGATGTGCTGGAACCCGGGGGTACTTTTGTCGCCAAGGTTCTTGCTGGCGGTGCGGAAAGCGAAATGCAGTCGATGCTCAAGCGCAACTTTCACAAGGTTGCCAATGTGAAGCCTCCGGCCAGCCGCAGCGATTCATCGGAAAAATTCGTGGTTGCGACCGGATTTCGCGGCAGTGACGACAGTAATGAGGGCCTAGCGTGACTGATCGCGATAGGTTTCGGGGCTGCTGCCGGTGGCCGAAACGAAGATACGGGTAAAATGCGCGAAACTGGTATATCCCATCTTCTGCGCAATCCGCGCCGCGCCCAGATTACTGTTCCGCAGCATCTCCATTGCCTGTTCCAGCCGCAATTCATTCATCACTTCGATGGCGCGTTTGCCATAGGCATCGCGGCATGCGCGATCCAGAAAGCCGGTATTGGTTCCCAGTTCCGCGGCGATCTCGGCGACAGTAGTTCCGTTCTGCAACTGCATGGCAGCCGCGACCCTAAAATGTTCCGCCAATGATTCCTGCGCGTGGCCATGTGGAGCCATGATGCGATCCGATGGTTTCCGAACTGGTTCCAACCCCCCCAAATACCGGGCCAATAGATGCAATATGCGATGCAGCGTCTTGATATCGGGATCGGGGCGGGTCGTCTCGGCCTCGATCTGGGCGAAGAGATCGGAAAGCTGGGATTCCGCGCCATCTACGGAACCGGCCAGCGGTTGCCCAGGAAAAGAAGGCTCGGATTCCGGTAGAATGGGTGGCGCAAGCAAGAGCGCGCTTCCTTGCGCGTTGGAACCGGGAAAGGTGGCAAATGCAGTTCCGGCGGGAACGAATTGAATCGAACCATGTGGCAGAATTTGCTGCCGTCGCGGAAAATCGAGGCGTAATTCTCCGGCGGTAATCCAGAGCAGAACGTGGTCCGGATTGGTTCGGGGACGTGGATGCCTTCCCCTGTTGCCCCAGGCGAAACCGGCCAGTGGCAGCAACCGCAATGCCGGCTGCCTGATCGTGGAACGCGCGAGATGAAGGCGGCGCGGAAGATGCGGCATATCCGGTATTCTGTCATTCAAATCCGGTTGCCGCTGCAGGATATGATGCCCCCCGGAAGCGGAAAGCCGGGGATTCCCTTCGGGAATACCGGAATCGTTTATCTGGGTGGCAGACAAATCTCCGGTCCTTGAACGAAGCCCCGGAATACGCTCGGCGAAGGCGCTTTGCGAAAACGGGAACCGGGATTTCTGCTCGTGGCGAGAACTCGATATCATCGTGAACAACCCAATCATTACCGAACCTGCTCCAGTTAATGCGACCCTGCCGGAACAGCAACGCTGAACTAGGTTAATAAATTGTTGAAAACATGGGCTTCACGGGGATTTTTTTCAGATTTGAGGCCCAACCGGCCAATCGCTCCAGTCCTTCATGCGATTGCGGAACCATATTCGCTGTGATTTCGCATATTGCCGTGTGGCGATGACGGCCCGCTCGATCGCGTCGTCAAGCCCAAGCTCGCCATGCAGACAGGCGACCAGTTCCGGCGCCCCGATTGCGCGGGCCCATTGTTTTTCGGGCTGCCATTCAGGCAACATCCGCTTCACCTCGGCCATTGCACCTTCGCTGATCATCGTGTGAAAACGCGATGCAATCCGCCCGGCCAGCCAGTTCCGGTCGGCCTGCAGTACCAGCCGCTGGCATTCCGAGGGCGCGATCAGTGGCGGCGGTGTGTCCGCCTGCCAGTCGGACAGGCCGCGACCGGTTGCCTTAAGAACCTCCCATGCCCGCTGAACGCGCGCCGGATTTTGCCTGTCGATGCGTCCGCGGGTCGTCTCGTCAAGTTCGGTCAGCATCTGTCCAAGCCCGCCGGGCCTTGCCAGAATATCGTCTCCGGCAGCGCGGATCCCGGGCGGGACAGGCGGGATATGTGCCAATCCCCGGGTCAGGGCGGTCAGGTAAAGGCCGGTACCGCCCACCACGATCAATCGCTGGTTCAGCAAGCCTTCCACATCGCGCAGCCAGTCCCCGACCGAATAGCTTTGAGAGGACGATACATGGCCATATAGCGCATGAGCCGCGGCGGCCTCGTCTTCCGGGGTCGGCCGCGCGGTCAGCACCCGCCAGCACGACCAGATCTGCAATGCGTCGGCATTCACGATCAGCCCGCCCTGCCGTTGCGCCACGGCAAGCGCAAGCGCAGATTTCCCGCTTGCGGTCGGTCCGGCAATGATCAGATGGCGCTGCGGGTCGATCCGTGAAAGATCAAAGACGTGCATGGTTGTGTCCGGGCTGTTGATCCTGCCGGTCTTTTGCGACATTTTGCGCGGCAATTAAAGCGCCATGCCCGGCAATGAAAGGACAGGACATGACCAAGGAACAGGGACATACGCCCACACAATACGGCCGGGTAATGCTGAAGATTTCGGGTGAGGCCCTGATGGGCGATCAGGGATTTGGCCTGCATCCCCCAACCGTCAGCCGTATCGCCGACGAGGTCGAATCGGTTGCCCGGATGGGTGTCGAAGTCTGCATGGTGATCGGTGGCGGCAATATTTTCCGCGGATTGCAGGGCAGCGCGCAGGGAATGGAGCGGACGACCGCCGATTACATGGGGATGCTTGCGACGGTAATGAACGCGCTTGCGATGCAGTCCGCGCTCGAAGCCAAGGGGCTTCATTGCCGGGTGATCAGTGCGATCCGCATGGATGAGGTCTGCGAGCCCTATATCCGGCGCCGGGCGATCCGCCATCTTGAGAAGAAACGGATCGTGATTTTCGCCGCCGGTACCGGCAACCCGTATTTTACCACCGATACCGCCGCCACCCTGCGGGCCAATGAAATGAATTGCGAAGCGATTTTCAAGGGCACCAAGGTCGACGGCGTCTATGACATGGATCCCAAGAAGTATACCGAGGCCCGGCGTTATGACAGCGTCACCTATGACGAGGTTCTGCAGAAACATCTGGGCGTCATGGATGCCTCGGCCATTGCGCTGGCGCGGGACAACCGGCTGCCGATCATCGTGTTTTCTCTGGATGAGCCGGGCGGGTTCCGGACCATTCTGGAAGGGCGGGGAACCTATACGCGGGTTCATATCTGAGATTGCCTGCCCTGCCCGGATCATGGCTGTCAAATGCCCGCCGATGCGTGGGTAAAGGCTTTGCCAAGCCATGGCATTGCGGTTACAAGCGGTGAAAATCAATTCAGAGGCAGTCCAAGATGGCAGAGGACATCGAAATAGATATTGACGATCTGGAACGGCGGATGAATGGCGCGATGGAGAATTTGCGTCATGAATTCGCTTCGCTGCGCACGGGTCGTGCCTCGGCATCCATGGTCGAACCCGTTCAGGTCGAGGCCTATGGCCAGCTGACACCTATCAATCAGCTTGGCACCGTCAACGTGCCCGAACCCCGGATGGTCACCATCAATATCTGGGACAAGGGTCTGGTGGGCAAGGTTGAAAAGGCCATCCGCGAAAGCGGTCTTGGGATCAATCCGCAGACCAATGGCACGATCATCATGCTGCCGATCCCCGAGTTGAACGAAGAACGCCGCCGGGAACTGACCAAGGTCGCGGCTCAATATGCAGAGAATGCGCGGGTCGCGGTCCGCAATGTGCGCCGCGATGGCATGGATCAGGTCAAGAAGGGCAAAGCGAGCGGCATGCCCGAGGACGATCAGAAATTCTGGGAAACCGCGGTGCAGGAACTGACCGACAAGATGATTGCCGGTGTGGACGAGGCGCTTGAGGCCAAGCAGGCCGAAATCATGCAGGTCTGACGCAGGATGGCCGCAGAACCCGCAGCAGCATTCGAAGAGACCGGCGGCGGCGACCGGCGCCCGCGCCATATTGCCATCATCATGGACGGCAATGGACGCTGGGCGACCGAACGCGGCTGGCCGCGTCTGGTCGGGCATCGCCGAGGGGCCGAGCGTGTCAAGCAGATCGTCAGGGCCTGTCCCGATCTTGGCGTGGACTGGCTGACCGTTTATGCCTTCTCGACCGAGAACTGGAAGCGTTCGACCGAGGAAGTGCTTGGTCTGATGAAGATCTTCCGCCGCTATATCCAATACGAAGCCGAGAGCATGTCTGCCGAAGGCGTGCGTATGCGCTTCATCGGCGACCGCGACCGGCTTGATCCCAAATTGCAGTCGCTGATGTCCTCGATCGAGATGCGCACCGCCAAGAACAGCCGGCTGAACCTGACAGTCGCCATCAATTATGGCGGTCGGGACGAACTTGCGCGCGCGGCGCAGCGTCTTGCCGGAAAGGTTATGCGCGGCGAGATGAGCGAGGCCGGTGAAGATGATCTTGAGGCATGTCTTGACACTGCGGGCCATCCCGATCCGGATCTGGTGATCCGGACTTCGGGCGAGACGCGGACCTCGAATTTTCTTCCGTGGCAGGCGGCATATGCGGAATATGAATTCACCCCGACATTATGGCCTGATTTCACCCCGGACCACCTGAAGGCCATTCTGGACAGATATGGCCTGCGCGAGCGCCGTTTCGGGGGCGTATGAACGAGAAAGAGCCGATGGTACAGAAAGCACCGGCGCCAACAGGTAAATGGAGCGATCTTTCGCGCCGCCTTGCCTCGACTGCGGTTTTACTGACCATCGGCATTCTTCTGGCGTTCGCCTCGGGCGTCTGGCTGCGATTGGGCGTGGCGGTGATTTCGGCCCTCACCTTCTGGGAACTTGCGGCGATGACCGGCTGGCGTTATCCGCGCTTTCACGCCGGGCCGTTCGGCAAATCGCGCCCGGTTGCGCTGGCGGTGATTGCCGGGCTGACGCAATTCGCGGCACTGATGATCGGCGGAGCCTGGGGATGGGGATTGCTGTTGCTGCCTATCCTTGCTGGTCTGCCCGGCGCGGCCTCTCGCGATCGCTGGACATTTGTGATTTTCGGGATCGCGATATTGCTGGTTGCCTACGGGCTGGTCGGTTTCCGTGAAGAATTCGGGCTGGGCTTCGTGCTGTGGCTGATGGGAATCGTAATCATCTCTGACACGGCGGGTTATTTCTTCGGCCGGATCATCGGCGGACGCAAATTCTGGCCCTCGCTCAGCCCCAAGAAGACATGGTCGGGCACCGTTGCCGGCTGGATCGGCGCCCTGATCCTTGGTGTCGTGCTATGGCTTGCGAATTGGGGCGATGTGGCGCTTGTCTGGTGCTCGCCGCTGGTCTGTTTTGCAGGGCAGATGGGCGATATCGCCGAAAGCTGGCTGAAGCGGCGCGCGGGGGTCAAGGACAGTTCCAACCTGATTCCCGGTCATGGCGGCTTCATGGACCGCTTTGACGCAGTGACAGGGGCGGTTCTGGCTGCGATATTGCTTGGACTTATCACGAGCCTGCCAGCGGTTAACTGAAGATATGCGACGGATTTCCATTTTCGGAGCGACCGGATCGATCGGCGCGAACGGGATCGACCTGATCCGGCGCGCGGGCGGAGCCGGGCTGTTCGACATCGTTGCTTTGACCGGGGGGCGCAATATTGCCCGCCTCGCCGAAATGGCGCGGGAATTGCGCGCCGAGGTGGCGGTGACCGCGCATGAGGAATTGCTTGGGGATTTGCGGGCGAGGCTGGAGGGTAGCGGGATCGAGGCTGCCGCCGGGCCCGCCGCATTGACCGAGGCCGCATCGCGCCCCGCCGATTGGGTGCTGTCTGCGATTGTCGGCGCTGCGGGGCTTGCGCCGGGTCTGACGGCGCTTGGACAGGGCAGCGTGCTGGCATTGGCCAATAAGGAATCACTGGTCTGCGCCGGTTCTTTGATGCGGGCCGCCGCGAAGCGGGGCAAGACCCGGATCCTTCCGGTCGATTCCGAACATTCCGCAATATTTCAGGCGCTTGGATCGGAAACCCTGGAAACGGTAAACCATGTGACCATTACCGCATCTGGCGGGGCGTTCCGTGACTGGCCGCTGGAACGTCTGGCTGCGGCGACGGTGGCCGAAGCGTCGAACCATCCCAATTGGGCGATGGGTCAGCGGATTACTATCGACAGCGCCTCGATGTTCAATAAGGCCATGGAAGTCATCGAAACACATGAGTTTTTCGGGTTGGACGAACATCGGATCAAGGTTCTGATCCATCCGGAATCGATCATTCATGCCATGGTGACGCATATCGATGGCGGTACGATTGCGCATCTTGGCGCGCCGGATATGCGTCACGCGATCGGTTATGCGCTTAACTGGCCGAAACGTGCCCCGCTGCCGGTGCCCGCGCTTGATCTGGCGGCGATCGGCAGACTGAATTTCCGTGAACCGGACGAAAAACGCTGGCCCGCCCTGCGCCTTGCGCGAGAGGTCATGGCAGCGGGTGGCATGGCGGGGGCGGTATTCAACGCCGCCAAGGAGCAGGCGCTTGACGATTTCATCGGCGGGCGGATCGGCTTCACTCAAATGGCTTCGATGGTGGAGACGGTGCTTGAAGCCCTTGCGGGCAGGCCCGGTTTCGGCGATGAACCTGTCGATCTTGAAACGGTCCTGCATTGGGATCGCATCGCCCGACAGGAGGCCGCTGCATGAGCGAACTGATCCCGCAATTCGGGGGCACGATCTGGACGCTGGCGGCATTTGTCATTGCATTGGCCGTGATCGTGACCGTGCATGAATACGGCCATTACATCGTTGGCCGATGGTCCGGGATCAGGGCCGAGGTGTTTTCCGTAGGCTTCGGACCAAGACTTTTTGCCCGTAGGGACCGGCGAGGCACAGTCTGGCAGATCGCCGCGATTCCCTTGGGGGGCTATGTCCGCTTTCTGGGCGATGCCAATGCCGCAAGCGCGGGCACCGGCCGGCAGGTCGATCCGGCCTTCAGGCGGCAGACCCTGACCGGGGCGCCCCTTTGGGCCCGGTTCTCGACCCTGCTGGCCGGGCCGGTCTTCAACTTCATCCTGTCGATCCTGATCTTTGCGGGTTTTGCCTTTACACAGGGGCTGCCCACGCAAGAGGTTCAACTGGGAACCATTGCTCCCGCGCCGCCACAGGTCGTGAACGAATTGCAGGCGGGCGATCTGGTACGCGCCATCGACGGCAATCCGGTCACAAACTGGGGCGATATCGGCGCGGTGGCGGATAAATTGCCGATTGCGGCGCAGCATGAATGGCGGGTCGAGCGGGACGGCACGGAAATAACGGTCGCTGGTCCCGATCCGTTGCCGCCCCGGATATCCGGCGTGGCTCCGCGCAGCGCTGCGGCCGATGCAGGTTTACGCGCGGGGGATGTCGTGATCGGTATCGACGATCAGCCCATCTCGCGATTTTCCCAGATGCCCGAGATGGTCAAGGCGGCCCAGGGCAAAGCCTTGCTGCTGGACGTCTGGCGGCCCGGAAGTGGTACCGCGCAATACAGTCTTCTGCCGAAAGAGCAGGACATCCCAAAAGCGGATGGCGGCTATGAGAAACGCTGGTTGATCGGCGTGACCGGCGGTTCGGGCTATTTCGAGCCGGCGACCAGGTCGGTGGGGCTGTTCGAGGGGCTTTGGCTGGGGATCGCGCAGACCCGGGATATCATCCTGTCCTCGCTGTCGGGAATGTGGGCGATGATCACCGGCCAGATCGGCAGTTGCAATCTTGGAGGGGCAATCTCGATTGCGGAAAGCACCGGACAGGCCGCCAGTCAGGGCGCCGGAAATTTCCTGTGGTGGATTGCCGTATTATCCGCGGCTATCGGGTTTCTGAATCTGCTGCCGATCCCGGTTCTGGATGGCGGTCACCTGATGTTTTATATTTTCGAAGCCGTGATCGGACGGCCGCCGTCGGACCGGATGTTGAATTTTTTGACGTCGCTGGGCATGGCTGCGGTGCTGGGTTTGATGATTTTCGGCCTCACAAACGATCTTTTCTGCCCCTGAACCGCGATGCGCTTTTGACACTGCGCCCCGGTTAAGGATACAGAAAGAGCAAAAGAAGGCGTCGGCAGGGCGTATATGCAGGCTGAAATAATGAGGGGCGGACATGAGTAAGAAACTGGGCAAGCGCGCTATCGCGCTGGTGACGGCTCTGACGATCTCGGTTCCGGCGGGATTGCTCGTGCCGCAATCGGCTGCGGCCTATGTGTTCAATGATGTGCGGATCGAGGGGGCGCAGCGGATCGAACCGGCGACCATCCTGTCCTACGCGAATATCGCGCGCGGGCAGGACGTTTCCGCCGGAGAGTTGAACGACGCCCTGCAGAGATTGCAGAATTCCGGTCTGTTCGAGACGGTCGAGGTCGTGCCGCAAGGCGGGCTGCTGGTCATTCGGGTCCGTGAATATCCCACGATCAACCAGATCACCTTCGAGGGTAATCGCCGGATCAAGGACGAACAGCTTGCTCAGGGCATTCAAAGCCAGGCACGCAGGGTCTATCAGCCATCCTTGGCGATGGCGGATGCTTCGAACATTGCTCAGGCCTATGCGGCAGAGGGGCGACTTGCCGCGCGTGTCGATCCCAAGATCATCCGCCGCAGTGACAATCGGGTCGATCTGGTGTTCGAAATCCGCGAGGGCGATCTGACCGAGATCGAACGAATCGGATTTACGGGCAATCGCTCTTATTCCGATCGCCGGCTGCGTCAGGTGCTGGAATCGAAACAGGCCGGATTGCTGCGTACGCTGATCCGCCGTGACACCTTTGCGCCGGAACGGGTTCCGGTGGATGAAAAACTGCTGACGGATTTCTACCGTTCGCGCGGTTTCGCTGATTTCAAGGTGCAGGGTATCGCACCGGAAATCGCGCGGGAACGTGATGCGTTCTATATCACCTTCAACATTCAGGAAGGCCCGCGCTATCGCTTTGCGCGGATTGACACGATATCCCAGATTCCGGGGGTGGATGCCGCGCCCTTCGCGGCCCAGAACCGGGTCAAGCGCGGGGCCTATTACAATCCTGCGGCCATCGATAACACCATTCGCCGGATGGAGACCGTCGCCATTCAGCAAGGTCTCGATTTCGTCAATATCGAGCCCCGGGTAACACGGAATCCTCACGATCAGACCCTGAATCTTGTATTCGCACTGACACGCGGCCCGCGGGTTTTCGTCGAGCGCATCGATATCGAGGGAAATACCACGACACGCGATGAAGTCATCCGCCGCGAATTCACCTCTGTCGAGGGCGATCCGTTCAACCCGCGCGAAATCCGTAACGCGGCCGAGCGCATCCGGGCGCTGGGATATTTCGCGAATGCGAATGTAGACAGCCGTCAGGGCACCAGCGACGAACGGGTGATCGTGGACGTCAATGTTGAGGAACAGCCGACCGGTTCCTTGTCATTCGGCGCATCTTACGGCGTCAATTCCGGTGTCGGCGTGAACATCTCCCTTAACGAAACCAATTTCCTTGGGCGGGGTCAGACTGTTGGCGTGACCGTCGCGACGGCCAAGGGCGACCGGCAGGCCTCGATCAATTTCATCGAGCCCTATTTCCTTGGCCGCGACCTGCGTTTCCGTTTCCGCACCTGGTATAGCGAAACCGAATCGCTGAATTCCGATTACGATACCCGTACCATGGGGCTGTCGCCATCGATCGAATTCCCGATTTCCGAGAATGGCCGGCTCGAACTGCGCTACAAGATCAATGAAGACAAGCTTGAGAATCTTGACGAGGGCAGTTCGCGAATCCTGCGGGAAGAAGAAGGGACGCGCCTTAGTTCGGGTGTTGGTTATACCTATAGCTGGGACACGCGGCGCACAGGTCTTGATCCGCTGACAAGTTACAAGATCGAATTCGCACAGGACTTTGCGGGCCTTGGCGGTGATGTGAAAAGCGTCACCACAACCGCATTGGCCGGTGTCGAAAGCCGCGCCTGGCGTGAAGAGGTGACATTGCGCGCCGAGATCGAGGCCGGCGCAGTTCACGCGCTTGGCGATTACGACACCTGGATTCTGGATCGTTTCCGCGGCGGTGGCAAAATTCGCGGCTTTGAGCCGAACGGCATCGGCCCGCGCGATCTGAACGCGGATAACGAAGACGCTTTGGGTGGCAATTATTTCTGGGCAGCCCGGGCCGAGGCGCAATTCCCGCTTGGATTGCCCGAGGAATACGGCATCAGCGGCGGTCTGTTCGCCGATGTTGGTTCGATCTGGGGGCTGGATCAGACGATCGGGAATGGCGGGGCTGTGGTGGACGATTCGATGAATATCCGTGCTTCGGTCGGAGCATCGATCTTCTGGACCACGCCGATCGGGCCTTTGCGTTTCAACTTCTCGCATGCCGTCCGCAAGGAAGACTACGATGAAGAGCAGAATTTCGACCTGACGATTTCCACAAGGTTCTGATGCTGCGCGGGTTACGCATAATCCTGGCCTTCTGCCTGAATTTGTCATGGCTGATGGCCGGGACGGCGGTTTTGGCTCAGGAATTAACCGAGGATTTCGCAACGCCGGAAACCCAGCAGGAAACGCAGCCACGCGAAAACCTTCCCAACCGGACCATCGAAAGCGATGGCGAGACGCCGGGGTTACAGGCCGCTCCTCTTCTGACGGTGGATCAGGAGCGGTTGTTTAGTGATTCCCAATGGGGCCAACGCGCGCAACGGGAACTTGAGGAAAAGGGCAGCAAGATCGAAGCCGAGAATGAAAGGCTTGCGAAGCAACTGTCCGATGAAGAGGCGGAATTGACCGAAAAGCGTGAAACGCTTGATCCGGCAGAGTTTCGCAAGGAGGCCGAAGCCTTCGATGCCCGCGCTACCGAAATCCGGCGCGAACGTGCGCAGGTCGTGCAGGAGCTAAGCGCCCAGGCAGAAGCTGATCGGAACAATTTTTACCGCGCGGCGCTTCCGGTCATGGGTGAGGTCATGCAGGCCCGTGGTGCCATCGCCGTGCTGGATCGCAGGACGGTTTTTGTCTCGCTAGACGCTATCGATATCACGGATGAGTTGATTGCCGCTCTGGATGACCGGATCGGCGAGGGACCGGCACAAGAAACTTCCGATCCCGAAATCCAACCAGCGCCCTCCGATAACTGAACAAGGTCAGCTATTCCGGCTATCCTATGGCAATAAAGCGATTTTTTCGCTGATCAGGGCGAACAGTCCGTCGCGATCCACATGCCGGATGAACAGCGCATTTGCCGGGCGTTCGCTGACCTGCCACCAATCCGCAACCGTCATGCCCGTCGTGAACTCGCCCTGGGTCTCGATCTCGACATTAATCTGCCTGCCCTCGAAAAGCTCGGGGCGAAGCAGCCATGCGATCGTGCAGGGATCGTGTAACGGAGCCCCTTCGCTACCGTATTTCTCTCGGTCGTAGCGCTCGAAGAAATCGGTCCAGCTTGCCACCGCCGGGCCGCAGCGATTGGGCAGGGCGCGCATCGCCTCGACCCAGCCGTGCGAGGTCAATGCCTCATGCGTCACATCCAGCGGCAGCACGACCAGCGGTGCACCTGACGCAAAGACGATGCTGGCGGCTTCGGGATCGACATAGATATTGAACTCTGCCGCCGGGGTGATGTTGCCCACTTCGAAATAGGCGCCACCCATCAGGACGATCTGTTTCACACGAGAGACAATATCGGGGGCTTTCTGGAAAGCGGTGGCAATATTGGTCAGCGGGCCGATGGGCACCAGCGTGATGCTGCCCTCAGGGTGCTGGCGCAGGCTGTCGATGATGAAATCCACGGCGTGGACGGATTGCAGCTGCATCGCCGGCGTGGGAAGTTCGATTCCGTCGAGGCCGGTCTTGCCATGAACATGCTCGGCCGTCACTAGTTTGCGGGTAAGCGGCGCGTCGCAACCCGCGAAGACCGGAATTTCCTGCCGTCCCGCCAGTTCAAGTATCTTGCGGGCGTTCAGTTCGGTCAGGTTCAGGGGCACATTGCCTGCGACGGCGGTAATCCCCAAAAGGTCCAGTTCCGAGCTCGCCAGCGCCAGCAGGATCGCAACGGCGTCATCCTGACCGGGATCCGTATCGATGATGATTTTCTGTGTCATGGCTGCCCCCGTGGTTGGGCGTAAATCTGCGCTGCGGGGCGAATGGGTGCAACCGGAAAACCGCGCCGGGCGAATACGGAAAACGTGATCCGGAATTTGCGGTTTTTCTGCTATACTGTTGATATCCGGGCTTGAGATTGCCGGAATAACCGCGTGTATCCGCATATCCCGAGCCCGCCGGCTTTGTAAAAGGGAGGCTTCGGCATGGATCAAACCATTGGGAACCCGGTTTCTTGGGCAGTACGCCACATATCCGCCTCATTCTCGCATGTTGGCGATATGGCGCGTACGGTCAGCGGCGAAGAAGAGCAGGAATTGCCCATCGTCAATACCTTGTCACTGCAGGATTTGCGTGACGCGCTTGCGCAGGGTTATGATGATTTCAAGACATTCCGCTCGGATCTGATCGCTGTCTGCACACTTTACCCGATCATCGGCATCTGCCTTGCCGTCATGGCGTTTCAGGGCAATCTGGTTCACCTGATCGTTCCGCTGATCACGGGCTTTGCCTTGCTTGGTCCCGTGGCATCGGTTGGCATGTATGAGATGAGCAGACGTCGTGAAGCGGGGCAGAAGACGGATTGGCTGGCGATATTCGAGGTGATCCGTTCGCCGAATATCGGGGCGATTCTGGTGCTTGCCGTCATGTGCTTCGCGCTGTTCGCCGCCTGGCTGGGGCTGGCGCATGTCATCTATCTGATGACTATCGGCACATGGCCGCCCGCAAGCATTGGAAGTTTTCTGGCCGATGTCTTCGGAACGCCCGCTGGCTCGGTAATGATGATCGTGGGAACGGCGGTGGGCTTTATCTTTGCGCTTGTCGTGCTGACGATCAGTATCGTCTCTTTCCCGCTCTTGCTTGAACGCAGGGTCGGTGTCCCGGTTGCCATCGCGACCTCTTTGCAGGTGGTGAAGGAAAACCCGATTCCGGCCATGGTGTGGGGCCTGATCGTTGCCGTGTCGCTGACGATAGGTTCGATCCCGGCATTGCTGGGATTGATGGTGGTCCTGCCCATCCTTGGGCATGCGACATGGCATCTGTATCGCAAAGCTGTCACCTGAAACACAAGACACGACGCAGAGGGCAACGCGAGGGGATCGGCAGCAGACATTGCCAGCTATTCGTCAAAGCGGGGGGATATCGCCCCCCGCACGCATCGCGTGGAAATCCGCGATGTAACCGTCCAGCCGCCCCTGGCTGATCGCATCGCGCAGACCGGCCATGAGATCCTGATAATAGTGCAGGTTATGCCATGTCAGCAGCATGCCCGAAATCATCTCTCCGGCGCGGAAGACATGGTGAAGATAAGCGCGGGAATAGCTGCGGCAGGCAGGACATGTGCAATCCTCGTCCAGTGGGCGCGGATCATCCTGATGCCGGGCATTCTTGATATTGATCTGCCCGCGCCGCGTCCATGCCTGCCCGGTGCGACCCGAGCGCGATGGCAGGACGCAATCCATCATGTCGACCCCGCGTTGAACCGCGCCCACGATATCATCCGGCTTGCCCACCCCCATCAGATAGCGCGGCTTGTCCTGCGGCAACAACCCGGGGGCGTAGTCCAGAACGCCGAACATCGCCTCTTGCCCCTCACCCACGGCAAGTCCGCCGATGGCATAGCCGTCGAAGCCGATCCCGGTCAGGGCCTGCGCCGATTCCTCGCGTAATTCGCGGGTGACGCCGCCCTGCATGATGCCGAACAGCGCATGGCCCGGGCGGTCTCCGAAAGCGTCGCGGGACCGTTGCGCCCATCGCATCGAGCGTCGCATGGAATCCGCCACGGTTTCCTCGGTCGCGGGCAGGGCGGGGCATTCATCGAAGGCCATAACGATATCCGAACCCAGCAACCCTTGGATCTCCATGCTGCGCTCGGGCGTGAGTTCATGGCGCGAGCCGTCGATATGACTCGCGAAAGTCACGCCTTCCTCGGTCAGTTTGCGCAGGGGACCAAGGCTCATCACCTGAAATCCGCCCGAATCGGTCAGAATGGGGCGCTGCCAGTTCATGAAATCGTGAAGGCCGCCAAGTCGCGCGATCCGTTCGGCGCCCGGCCGCAGCATCAGGTGATAGGTATTTCCCAGCAGGATATCCGCGCCGGTTTCGCGCACCGATTCCGGCAACATCGCCTTGACGGTCGCGGCAGTTCCCACGGGCATGAAGGCTGGCGTGCGGATATCGCCCCGCGTGGTCTGGAGGGTTCCCGTGCGCGCCAGTCCGTCGCGGGCATTCACGGCAAAGGAAAATCGGTCGGACATGTGCTTGGGCCTGTTCATGAAACCGCATGCCCATAGCCCGTTTACCTGGCAGAGGCAACGCTGGCCGGACTGGACCCACGCCTTCCGGTACCCTATATATCCAAGTGAAATTGACAGGAACGCGATATGACAGAATCGATGATGGAAGGAGAGCCGCTGATCGCGCCCTCAAGCACCGATCACCCGCTATATGATTCGGTGGTCGAGGCTTGCAAGACCGTCTATGATCCCGAAATCCCGGTGAATATCTATGATCTGGGGCTGATCTATACGGTTGATATCAACGACTCGAATGATGTCCGGATCATCATGACCCTGACCGCGCCGGGTTGCCCGGTCGCGGGTGAAATGCCGGGTTGGGTGGCTGACGCGGTCGAGCCTTTGCCGGGCGTCAAGCAGGTTGATGTCGAGATGACCTTTCAGCCGCAATGGGGCATGGACATGATGTCCGACGAAGCGCGGCTGGAACTAGGCTTCATGTGATTTTCCGCCGTTCATCTTATGAAAAAGGGGGCTGTCCGCCCCCGCCGCCCGTTCCGGGCGACTCCCCCGAAGGTATTTCCGCAAAAGAGAAGCTGCTCGTGGGATCTTGAGATGAGCGGGCAGGGGCCTTATCTTTGGAGTAACCGAGTCAGGAAGGTTCGATCATGTTTGGCATTCCCGGATCATCTCCGGTCACGATCACGCCCACCGCCGAGAAGCAGATCGCCCGGCTGATGGCGGGCAAGAACGCTTATGGCTTGCGGATCGGCCTGAAAAAGGGCGGATGCGCCGGCATGGAATATACGATGGAATTGGCCGATACGCCCAATGCAAACGAAGAGGTCGTTGAACAGGGCGGGGCGCGGGTGATGATCGCGCCCATGGCACAGATGTTCCTGTTCGGAACCGAAATCGATTATGAAACCGGTCTGCTGGAATCCGGTTTCAAATTCCGCAATCCGAATGTTACCGACAGTTGCGGCTGTGGTGAGTCGGTCCGGTTCGAGCCTTTGGAAGGCAGCCGCGCCGAACTGTAATCTCTTCGTTATTCCGGCTGATCCTGACGCTATCACGATTGCGCCGGGACGCCATTATCCTTAATCCGGGCGCAGAAACGGATAGGAGGATCATATGGCACCGCGCAAACTGGCCGCAGGAAACTGGAAGATGAATGGCGATCTGGCGTCGCTGACCGAGATCGACCAGCTTTGCAAGGCGCATCCGGAACCGGGTTGCGATATGCTGATCTGCCCTCCGGCCTTGCTGGTTTATCCGATGGTGGCAAGCGCGCAAACTCATGCCCTGATGGTGGGCGGACAGGATTGCCATGCGAAGGAATCCGGGGCGCATACGGGCGATATCTCGGCAGCGCAGTTGCGGGATGCCGGCGCGGACTACGTGATCCTTGGCCATTCCGAAAGGCGCGCGGATCATGGCGAAACGAATGCCGATGTGGCGGCCAAGGCTGCTGCCGCGCATCAGGCGGGGTTGATCGCGATAATTTGTGTGGGTGAAACCGAGGCACAGCGAGATGCGGGTGAAACCCTGTCCGTGATCGGCGATCAGATCGCCGGATCGCTGCCCGAAAGAAGCGATTCCGCAAATACCGTCATTGCCTATGAACCGGTCTGGGCGATCGGGACGGGCCGCACGCCGACCAATGAGCAGATAGCCGAAGTGCACGGCTTTATCCGGAGGCAACTTGACGGGCGCACAGGCGATGCGGTCAATTTGCGGCTGCTTTACGGCGGCAGCGTCAAGCCCGTGAACGCTGCAGAGATCTTTGCCATTCCGAATGTCGACGGTGCCCTGGTCGGCGGCGCGAGCCTGAAGGCGGCGGATTTTGGCGGAATCGTCGCTGCGCTGGAAGCGGCCGGCTGAACCGGTTTCAACGCATCGGCATCAGGGTTGATTTTCAAACAGATATGCAAGCGATCCGGGCAGGTGTGCCCGGGTCAGATCATGGCCGCGCCAGGTGGCATCGCTGAAATCCTGATGTCTCGTATGGGCTGAGGGCGTCACCATGCAGCGCAATCCCGCAGACAAAGCCGCATTCAGCCCCGGCAGACTGTCCTCGAAGGCGATCGCCTGCGTGGCCTCAACGCCAAGCCGGTCAAGCGCAAGCAGATAAACATCCGGCGCCGGTTTCTTTTCCGCAACCTCATCTCCGGCGGCGATCACGTCGAATACCGACTCTGCGTTCGCTTCCCAACAGTTCCGGCACAGCGCGTCCACATTGCTGCGGCTCGTGGTCGTGGCGACGGCAATTTTCAGCCCGGCTTTTCGCCCTACATCTATCAGGTCTCGGACACCGGGACGTAATTCCAGCACTTCGTCCCGTAAGATTTCCGCATAGCGCGCGGTTTTATCGGCATGCAGCGTGACAATCTCTTCATCAGATGGCCGCGCCGCTCCGATTTCGTCGCGATAGCGTCGGAGCCGCTCTTTCCCACCGGTCGTGCCCAGCAACCGCGTGTATTCCGTGACCGACCAATGCCAGTCCAGCCCTGCCTTAGCGAAACTTTCGTTGAAGGCCCGGCGATGCGCTTCTTCGGTCTCGGTCAGCGTGCCATCCACATCGAAAATCAGAGCGCGCAGCGTCATGCCGCGCCGGTGGCGGGCTTGCGATCCACATCCAATCCGCCCTGAAAGACCCGGCTTGCCCTGATATCCGGTTCCGAGATGGTCGACAGCGCCCGGGCGTCCAGTGGCCCCTTGGCCTCGTTGAACAGCCGGTTCGCCTGCCGCAGCCGCGCCCGGTCCAGGGCATTGCGGACCGAACGGGCATTGGCGAAATGCGGCTGAACGCGGCGCAGCCGGATATATTCCTCCATCGCCTTTTCTCCGCCTTGATCAAAGCGATACCCCAATCCGTTCAGCATCACTCCGGCGATCTGATCCAGTTCCTCATCGGTATAATCGGGAAACTCGATATGATGCGCCATACGCGACCGGAAACCCGGATTGGCATTGAAGAAGCGGTCCATCCGATCTGCGTAACCTGCCATGATGACCACCAGATCGTCACGGTTGTTTTCCATCACCTGAAGCAGGATCTCGATGGCCTCCTGCCCGTAATCCCGCTCATTTTCGGGTCGATAGAGATAATAGGCCTCATCGATGAACAAGACGCCGCCCATGGCCTTTTTCAGGACTTCCTTGGTCTTGGGCGCGGTATGGCCGATATATTGGCCCACCAGATCGTCACGGGTCACGGTGACAAGATGACCCTTGCGGACATAACCCAGACGATGCAGCAGGCTGGCCATTTTCAGGGCTACGGTTGTCTTGCCGGTACCGGGATTGCCGGTAAAGCTCATATGCAGGGTAGGGGTTTCGCTGCTCAATCCCATCTGCTGCCGCGCCCGGTCCACCAGCAGAAGCGCCGCCGTTTCGCGAATGCGTTGCTTGACCGGTGCAAGGCCGATCATCGTTTCGTCAAGCTCCTGCAAGATGTCGCGCACGCCGCTTTCCTCGAATGCGGCGGCCAGATCGACCGTAGTAGGCCTCTCGATATCGCTTTGATCGTTCATCACAAACCTCTTGCAGAGACAGGGATCAATTCGGGCGACGGCAGGGGGGAACCGCCGCCCGAAACCGGGTGGATCCAAATGGAAACCTGCCCGAACTCACATCTTCTTCTTTGCCCAAATACCTTCGGGAGGGGTCCGGGGAGGGCAGACAGCCCTCTCCGGCTATCGCGGGACGCAATTGCCGGTCAGGCGTAGCGCTGCCCTTCGGGTTCCCGGACCGCGTAGCTTTCGATCGTGTAGCGGATGGCGCGGCCATCAACCTCCTGCCGGACGACACGGAATCCCGGCTCGTCTTTCGGGCGGTTGACGATAAAGCTCATGCGGATAGATTCCCATCCGGGCGAGGCATCGAAGGCGATGACCCGGATATATTCCCCGCCATGTTCCTTACGGCATTCATTGACTTCAAAGACCACAGCGGCGGCATCCGGATTGTCGAACATCGGATGTCCCCACATCTCCCAATAGGTGTTCCGGGGATGCGGATCATCGGTATATTCGACCGAAACCGCCCAGCCATTATCGATGGCATATTGAGCCTGAATCCGGATATCATCATCCGAAAAATCGGGCAGAAAGCTGAATTGTCCCTGTGTGAGACGCATGTTCATTCTCCTTCGCTAGACGCATGGCGCAGTCGATTTCAGGGTTGCGAGCCATGCGCATGAAACTGATCGCTCAGTGGGGTTACATCGAAACTTCGGGCGTTGGTGCAAAGTCAGGCGCGTCGGTTGAGGCGTAATCGAAGGTCACATCCTTCCAGGTATCCAGCGCCTGTTTCAGCGGTGTGCAGGTCTTGGCCGCATCGCGCAGGATATCCTCGCCCTCGTTCCAGATGTCGCGACCCGCATTGCGCGCGAACACCATGGCCTCCAGCGCGACCCGGTTGGCCGTTGCGCCTGCGGCGATACCATGCGGGTGACCGATGGTGCCGCCGCCGAATTGCAGCACGACATCCTCGCCCAGATAGGTCAGAAGCTGATGCATCTGCCCGGCATGGATACCGCCCGAGGCGACCGGCATCATCTTGTTCAGTGAGGCCCAGTCCTGATCGAAGAAGATGCCGTTCTCCAGCGCCATCGGGTTATATTCCTCGCGGAAGATATCGTAATAGCCCTTGGTCGTTGCGGGGTCGCCTTCCAGCTTACCGACGACCGTACCCGCATGCAGGTGATCGACACCGGCAAGGCGCATCCATTTGGCGATGACACGGAAGCTGACGCCGTGGCTGCGTTGCCGCGTATAGGTCGAATGGCCCGCGCGGTGCAGGTGCAGGATCATGTCATTCGCCCGCGCCCATTTCGCCATCGACTGGATCGCGGTATAGCCGATCACCAGATCGATCATGATCACGACCGAGCCAAGCTGCTTGGCGAATTCCGCTCGCTCGTACATGTCCTCCATCGTGGCGGCGGTCACATTCAGATAGGTGCCCTTTACCTCGCCCGTGGCGGCAGAGGCGCGGTTCACGGCCTCCATGCAATACAGGAAACGGTCCCGCCAATGCATAAAGGGCTGGCTGTTGATATTCTCGTCATCCTTGGTGAAATCCAGCCCGCCCCGCAGCGCCTCATAGACGACGCGCCCGTAATTTCGGCCCGAAAGACCCAGCTTCGGCTTGACCGTCGCGCCCAGCAGCGGGCGGCCATAGCAGTTCAGCCGCTCGCGTTCGACCACGATGCCGGTGGCGGGGCCCTGGAAGGTCTTCACATAGGCGACCGGCAGGCGCATATCCTCCAGCCGCAATGCCTTGAGCGGTTTGAAACCGAAGACATTGCCGATGATCGAGGCGGTCAGGTTGGCAATAGAGCCGCCTTCGAACAGATCGAGATCATAGGCGATATAAGCGAAATATTCGCCCTGACTATTCGGGACCGGATCGACGCGATAGGCCTTGGCGCGGTATTTCTCGCAGGCCGTCAGCCGGTCGGTCCAGACCACCGTCCATGTCGCGGTCGAGCTTTCGCCCGCAACCGCAGCCGCAGCCTCGATCGCATCCACACCATCCTGGGGCGTGATACGAAACAGCGCGATGACATCGGTATCCTTCGGCGTATAATCGGGCTCCCAATAGCCCATCTGGGCGTATTTCATCACGCCGGCGGAATAGCGCTTCGCGCCGGTGACGGTCTTTGCATCGGATAGATCGTTCATGGTCGTCTCCTCTCTAAATGTCTTCAGGCGGCTTTGGCGGCGGCAATGCGCGGGGCGAGTGCGCCCGATGCATAGCGCCGGGCCATCTCGTCCATCGGGATTGGCTTGATGCCGCTTGCCTGCCCGGCGGTGCCGAACCGTTCGAAACGGTCGCGGCAAAGGCTTTCCAGTTCATCCATCGCGGGGATAAGGAATTTGCGCGGATCGAATTCCGTTGGCTTTTCGCTTGCGATCTTGCGGAACTGGCCGGTCATCGCCATGCGGCAATCGGTGTCGATATTCACCTTGCGGACACCGTGACGGATGCCGCGCTCGATCTCTTCGACCGGGACGCCATAGGTCTGCGGCATCTCGCCGCCCGATGCGTTGATCAGATCCTGTAGATGCTGTGGCACGCTGCTTGATCCGTGCATGACCAGATGCGTATCGGGAAGGCGCTTGTGGATCGCCTCGATCACATGCATGGCAAGGATGTCGCCATCGGGTTTGCGGGTGAACTTGTAGGCTCCGTGGCTGGTGCCGCAGGCGATTGCCAGGGCATCGCATTGGGTCGCTGCGACGAAGTCGAGCGCCTGATCGGGATCGGTCAGAAGCTGACTGTGATCCAGCTTGCCTTCCGCGCCCGAGCCATCCTCGGCTGCCGCCTCGCCGGTTTCAAGCGAGCCCAGCACACCCAACTCTCCTTCGACCGAAGCACCGACGGCATGAGCGGCGCGGGTGACGCGGGCGGTGATCTCGACATTGTATTCATAGGAAGCAGGGGTTTTCATGTCCTCTTCCAGCGAGCCGTCCATCATCACGCTGGTGAAGCCATGGCGGATGGCCGACAGGCAGGTGGCGTCGTTATTGCCATGATCCTGATGCAGCACGATATGGTTGTCGGGATACATCTCGGCCAAAGCCTGAACCATGTGCCGCAGCATCACATCACCCGCATAGGACCGCGCGCCACGACTGGCTTGCAGGATCACCGGCGCGTCGCAGCCCTGTGCTGCCTGCATGATCGCCAGACCCTGCTCCATATTGTTGATGTTGAAGGCGGGCACGCCATAACCATGCTCGGCTGCGTGATCCAGAAGCTGTCTCAGGGTGATGAGCGCCATTATTTCTCTCCTTCGATGAGTTGCCGGGCCAAGGACGCGACGGCCTGTGGCGTGATGCCGAAATGGCGGTAAAGCTCAGGGGCGGGGGCGGATGCGCCGAAGCCGGTCATGCCGATGAAGCCGTCATCCGGGCGCAGCATCAGATCCCAACCCTGACGAATGGCGGCCTCGATCCCGATGCGTGGGGCGTCGCAAAGCACGCCCTGCCGGTAAGCGCGATCCTGTGCCGCGAAAAGCTCGAAACAGGGGGCCGAGATGACGGCGGCATCGATGCGCTGTTCTTTCAGCAGATCGGCGGCGGCAAGCGCGATCTCGACCTCGGAGCCGGTCGCGATCAGCGTCACGTCGCGAGGCGAAGGCGTGCTGCGCAGGACATAGGCGCCGCGCAGGCTGCGGTTCTCGCCCTCGTCCTCGGTGCGCACGGCGGGCAGGTTCTGCCGTGACAGACAGAGGACTGAAGGTGTCGTTTCGCTGGTCAGGGCGATTTCCCAGGCTTCGGCCGTCTCGACCGCATCGGCGGGGCGGAAAACCTGAAGATTCGGGATCGCACGAAGCGCCGCCACATGTTCGACCGGCTGATGGGTCGGGCCGTCTTCGCCAAGCCCGATACTGTCATGGGTCATCACATGGATCACCTTGACCCCCATCAATGCACCCAGCCGGATCGCGGGGCGCGAATAGTCGGCAAAGGCAAGGAAGGTGCCGCCATAGGGGATGAACCCGCCATGCAGCGCGATCCCGTTCATCACCGCCGCCATCGCGTGCTCGCGGATACCGTAATGGATATAGCGACCGGAATAATCGCCAGGGCGGATCGGCTGCATGCCCTTGGTCAAGGTATTGTTCGAGCCGGTCAGATCGGCACTGCCGCCGATGGTATTGGGCAGGGTGGCATTGACGATCTCAAGCGCCATCTCGCTGGATTTGCGGGTCGCGACCTTGGGACGCTCGGCCACCAGTCTGTGGCAATATTCTCCGATGGCCGAACGCAGAGCGGCTTCGTTCGGCTGTCCCTGCGCGGCCAGAAAATCGGCGCGGTGATCTGAAACCTCCAGTCGCGCTACCCAGTCGGCATGCTCTTTTGCTCCACGCGCCGCAATGGCCGCCCAAGCGTTCATCACATCATCGGGCACGGTAAATGGCTGATGCGGCCAGTCGAGTTTTTCGCGCGCAGCCGCGATTTCCTCGGCGCCAAGAGGCGCTCCGTGAACCGAATGGCTGCCCTGCTTATTCGGCGCGCCAAAGCCGATCACCGTCTTGCAGGCGATCATCGATGGGCGATCATCTGCGCGAGCGGCCATGATCGCCGCGGCGACTGCCTCGCGGTCGTGGCCGTCCACCTGCTGCACATGCCAGCCGGCCGCGGCAAATCGCGCCGCCTGATCGGTCGAAGTGGACAGATCCGTGCCACCGTCGATGGTGATGCCGTTATCGTCCCACAGCACGATCAGGCGGCCAAGACGCAGATGCCCGGCAAGGTCGATGGCCTCATGGCTGATGCCCTCCATCAGGCAGCCATCGCCTGCGATCACATAGGTATGGTGATCGACCAGATCATCGCCCCAGCGGGCATTGGCCATACGCTCGGCCGAAGCCATGCCGACAGCGGTCGTGATGCCCTGACCCAGCGGGCCGGTCGTCGTCTCGATCCCCTTGGCGTGACCGTATTCGGGATGACCTGCCGTGCGCGAGCCCATCTGCCGGAACGCGCGGATCTGATCCATGCCCATATCGTCATAGCCCAGCATGTGATTGATCGCATAGACCAGCATCGAGCCGTGCCCCGCCGACATCACGAAACGGTCGCGGTCGGGCCAGTCATGCGCGGCCGGATCCACCCGCATGAAGCGGTTGAACAGCACCGCCGCCACATCGGCCATTCCCATCGGTGCGCCGGGATGACCGGATTTCGCCGCCTCGACGGCATCCATGGCAAGCGCGCGGATGGCATTTGCCATGCGGGCTTCCAGCGCGGTATCTATCGGGATCATCTGGTTCATCTTTTCCTCCTTCAGGCGCGGCGGGATTCGTCGCGCAGGCGCAGGATCATCGGGGTCAGGATCAGCTGCATCGCCAGATCCACCTTGGGACCGGGGACGACGATGGAATTGGCGCGGCTCATCCACGAGCCCTGGATCATCGAGGTCAGATAGGGGAAATCGATCCCGCGCGGATTGCGGAACCGGATCACCACAAGGCTTTCATCGGGTGTCGGTATCCAGCGGGCAACAAATGGATTCGAGGTATCGACCACCGGCACCCGCTGGAAATTGATGTCGGTTTCGGTGAATTGCGGGCAGATGCAATGTACATAGGCATGCATCCGGCGCAGGATCGTGTCGGTCACGGCCTCGGTCGTGTAGCCGCGGCTGGCCTTGTCGCGGTGAATCTTCTGGATCCATTCCAGATTGATCACCGGCACAACCCCGATCTTCAGATCCGCCAGCTTGGCTAGGTTGACATTGTCGTTGACGACCGCGCCATGCAGCCCTTCGTAGAACAGCAGGTCAGAGCCGTTCTCGAAAGGGGCCCAGTCGGTGAAGGTGCCGGGAGGGTTGCCATAACGTTCGGATTCTTCCTCGTCATGAACGTAATGCCGGGTTTCGCCCTTGCCGGTCTTGCCATAGACGCGGAACACCTCTTGCAGCTTTTCCAGCTCATTGGCGTCATAGCTGAAATGGCTGAAGGTCTGATCTCCGCCGGCCTGACGTCGAATAAGTTCTTCTTTCATTGCGGCGCGATCAAAGCGGTGAAAAGCGTCGCCCTCGATGCTGACCGCCTTGATGCCTTCGCGGCGGAATATCTGGTCGAAGGTGCTTTTGACCGTCGTGGTGCCTGCTCCGGATGAGCCGGTGACCGAGATGATGGGATGTTTTCTGGACATGTATTTTCCCTTGGTTCAGGCGCGGAACAACCCGCGATTGCCGAACAGAGCCGAAACCTCGTGCTCGGGCAGGTCGTGATAGGTGGCGACACGCTCGACCTTGTCGGGAGTGCCAAAGACGAATGGTGTGCGGGCGTGCAGGCTATCGGGAGTCAGGTCGAGGATGGGGGTAAGCGTGTTAGTGGCTTTGCCACCTGATTGCTCGATCAGAAAAGCGATCGGCGCGCATTCATAGACCAGCCGCAGCCGACCGCTTTGATAGCCATCGCGGGCATCTGCCGGATAAAGGAAAATTCCGCCCCGGGTGATGATCCGATGCGTTTCGGCCACCAGAGAAGCGATCCACCGCATGTTGAAATTCTTGCCGCGCGGCCCGTTGGTTCCGGCAAGACAATCGTCGATATAGGCCCGGATCGGCTGCGGCCAATGGCGGTAATTCGAGGCGTTGATGGCGAATTCCGGAACCTTGCAGGATTGCGGCAACCCGGATGCAGGGGTCTCGACAAATACGTCCTTTTCGCGATCCAGGATAAATTTGCGGATGCCGTCGCCGAAGCTGACCATCAATGCGGTCTGCGGGCCATAGATGAAATATCCCGCAGCCTCGATGTGATGTCCCGGACGCAGGAACGTGGTTTCGGGGTCGGCCTCGGCGGGCTGGATGCTGAAGATCGTCCCGATCGAGACATTCACGTCGATATTCGAGGAACCGTCCAGCGGGTCGATGGCGATCGCCAGCCTGCCTTCCGCGTCGACCTCGACCGCGTTCTCCTGTTCCTCCGACGCATACCAGCGAATGCCTGTTCCACGCAGGGCCGCGGTGAAAGCCTCATCCGCGATCACGTCCAGCGCTTTTTGCGTATCGCCGTCGGTATTCGCGCCGACATTTTCAGCAAGATTCCCCTCTAACCCGCCAGCCGCGATGCGAGCGGCCAGATCTGCTGCCACCCGGCACATTGCCGCGACGGGTGTTTCGAGATGCGCAGGAATCGCGCCGCCGGCGATCTGCTGAATTCGGGCCATCGACTGAACCTCCCCTTTCAAGTTCGACAGGCCCTTGCTATTTCATCGCGGGGTGATAATAAATTTTAAAATTCTTTTCTAATACTAAAGAAAAATTATGTCCCTGCTGGATCGGATCACGCTCAAACAGTTACGCGCACTGCGCGCATTGGCGGATCATGGCACGGTGACCGCTGCTGCAAAGGCGATCAGCCTGACTGCGCCGGCTGTTCATATCCAATTGAAAAATCTAGAAGAAATATCCGGAACGCCATTGGTGGACCGCGAATCCCGTGAGGGCGGACTGACCCCGCAGGGTCATGCGATGCTACGGGCGCATGACCAGATAGAGGCGGCAATCACCCGTGCTCTGGCCGAGGTCGAGGCGTTGAATGCCGGTACCTGCGGCAATTTGACGCTGGGCGTCGTGACCACCTGCAAATATTTCGCGCCCGAGATCGTCGCGCTTCTGGCGCAGGACATGCCGGATGTCACGATTGCCCTGAAAGTCGGCAATCGCAGCGAACTTATGCAGGGGTTGGAGCGAGGCGAGTATGATCTGTGTATCATGGGCCGCCCGCCACGCGAACCTCTGGTCGGCGCGCGATCGCTTGCGCCGCATCCGCATGTGCTGATCGCGCGCCCGGATCATCCGCTGGCCGGGCGCAATGATATCCGTCCCGTCGATCTGGTGGACGAACGTTTCGTCATGCGCGAGCCGGGGTCGGGCACCCGAATCCTTGCCGAGCGCTTTCTGAGCGATGTCGCCGAGAAAAAACAGGCCGCAACCATCGAGATGAGCTCGAACGAGACGATCAAGCAGGCGGTGATCAGTGGCCTTGGGATTGCGCTTATCTCGGGCCATACGGTCGCTTATGAATTGCAGATGAAGCGGTTGGTCACATTGAACGTGGTTGGTTTGCCGATCTTGCGAACCTGGTATGTCATCACGCCCCGCGACGTTCCCCTGTCCATCGTCGCGCAACGGGTGCGGGAATGGCTGCTTGAAAATGCGGCGCGATTTTTGCCTGCGCTGGACACGGAAGCACGGCTATGAAACCGCGATCCCCCGATCATCCTTAAGCGTTTTCAGCACGATTTCCGACCGGACTTGCGAGACCTGCGGATGGGGCAGCAATTGCCGGTGTACGAATTCGGCGAATGCGTCCAGATCGCGGGTGCGCACATCCAGCACGTAATCCGCATCCCCGGAAACCGAAAAGGCCGAGCGAATCTGCGGATGACTGGCGACGAAACGGGCAAAATCGTCCTCTTTGCTCTGGCCGTGGCTGGACAGGTTCACGCGGATGATCGCCCGCATCCCATAGCCAAGCTTGGCCGCGTTCAGCCGGGCGGAATAGCCCGAGATCACACCAGCCTGTTCCAGCGCCGCCCGCCTGCGTGAACATTGAGAGGCGGACAGATTCACCACTTCGGATAACGCGGCATTGGTCATCGCTCCGTCCCGCTGCAATGCGGCAAGAATGGTGATGTCGAAGCTATCCAGGTTCATTTTCTGCGCGGTTCAAGCTGATTTTGCATGTTTCGTGCAATACTGCCGTGATCGGGGCAGGGTTTGCAAGCATATTGCATCCTCATGGCGGCATCCTTGGGTCAAGGCGATATCACGCAGTTATCGGAGGAAAAAGATATGGGCCCGTACCCGCATAACGCCCCGAAGGCCACGATCAGCAAGGTGAATCCCGCTGGCACGGATGGGTTCGAATTCGTCGAATACGCCCATCCCGACCCCGAAAAGCTGGACGTCATTTTCCGTCAGATGGGATTCGTCCCTGTCGCAAGGCACAAGAGCAAGAAGATCACCCTTTATCGTCAGGGGGATATCAATTATCTGCTGAATGCCGAACCGGGCACTCATGCGGCCGGTTTCGTCAAAGAGCATGGGCCCTGCGCTCCCGCCATGGCGTGGCGCGTCGTTGATGCACAGGCGGCACTGAAACGTGCGCTTGATCTGGGGGCAAAGGAATATACCGGCGACGGCAAATCGATCGAAGCGCCTGCGGTTTTCGGGATCGGCGGCTCGCTGCTGTATTTCATCGACAGATATGGCGAAGACGGCAGTGCTTATACCGCCGATTACGACTGGCTGGATGAGGTCGATCCCGCGCCGGAAGGGTTCGGCTTCTATTATCTCGACCATCTGACCCATAATGTCATTCGCGGCAATATGGATACCTGGTATAAATTCTATCACGACACCTTTAATTTCCGCGAAATCAAGTATTTTGACATCAAGGGCAGGCAGACCGGCCTTGTCAGCCGCGCCCTGACCTCACCGGATGGCAAGATCCGCATCCCGATCAACGAATCCAGTGACGAGCATAGCCAGATCGAGGAATATCTGCGCGAATACAAGGGCGAGGGTATCCAGCATATCGCCATCGCGACCGAGGATATCTATGCTGGCACGGATCGGATTTCGGATGCCGGGATGCAGTTCATGCCGGGGCCGCCCGATGTCTATTACGAGATGTCGCACAAGCGGGTGAAAGGCCATGAAGAGCCGATCGAACGGATGAAGAAGCACGGGATCCTGATCGATGGCGAAGGTGTGGTCGGCGGCGGCGAGACGCGGATCCTGCTACAGATTTTCTCGAAAACCGTGATCGGGCCGATTTTCTTCGAATTCATCCAGCGCAAGGGTGATGACGGTTTCGGCGAGGGCAATTTCCGGGCTTTGTTCGAATCCATCGAAGAGGACCAGATTCGCCGTGGCGTGCTGAATGCCGAACTGGCAAGCTGAGATCGCCGGCCCCGCCGGATCACCCGGCGGAGCCGGTTTTCGGCGACAGAATCAATCATCCAGAACGAAAGTCACCATCATGTTGACGCGATAACTGGTGATCTGCCCACTGTCGCAGTCAACGCTTTGTTCCTTGATCCACGCCCCTCTGACATTGCGCAGGGTATCGTTCGCGCGCTTGATGCCCTGGGTTACGGCATCCTCGAAGCTGGTGGGGGATGAAGCTGAAATTTCGGTTACACGTGCGATAGACATGACTGTTTCCCTTCCTGTGAGATATCGTAAGAAACCAACGTGCCCGGTCGGCACCGGGTTCCGCCCCCTGCCAAAGGGGCGGGAAACGGTATGAGTTGGGTGGATTATGCGTCGGCCCCGGCACCCGGTACCCCTATCTGCCGAGAGTCAGAGGCGGGCGCGGTAAACGTCCTGACCATCACCACCGGGAAGGGCGACTTTCCAGTGCTGTTGCTGCACACGGCGCAGGGCTGGCGCGCTTATGTCAATGCTTGCCCGCATCAATATCTGCCGCTGAATTACCGCGGCGAACAGCTTGTTTCTGCGGATGGTGCGAAGCTGATATGCACGGCGCATGGCGCACAGTTCGATATTTACAGCGGTCAGGTGATTCATGGTGCGGGTTGCGGCCTTGATGCAATTCCCATCGAAATTGCGGATGGAGAGATCCGCATCACCCTGATTTAAATTATTCCGGCCTGAGCCGCGTCAGATATCCAGTTCTTCCACGAAACGGGCGTTTTCCTGAATATACTGGAAACGCAGTTCCGGCTTCTTGCCCATCAGCCGTTCGACAAGATCGCCGGTTTCTCCGCCCGCATCCTCGTCGATATTGACACGGATCAGGCGTCGTGTCGCGGGGTTCATCGTGGTATCGCGCAAATCCTTGGCGTCCATTTCCCCAAGCCCCTTGAAGCGTTGCAGGTCGATCTTGCCTTTGCCGCCCAATCCCTTGGCCAGCATCCGTTCTTTCTCGGCATCGTCGGCGACATAGACGCGATGTGCGCCCTGCGTCAGCCGGTAAAGCGGTGGGCAGGCCAGATACAGATGTCCCTTGTCGATCAGCGGACGCATCTGGGTGAAGAAAAAGGTCATCAGCAGGCTTGCGATATGCGCGCCGTCCACATCGGCATCGGTCATGATGATGATCTTGTCATAGCGCAGATCGTCTATATTGAACTTGCTGCCCATGCCGACGCCAAGCGCCTGACAGATATCGCCGATTTCCTGATTGGCGCTCATTTTGTTCGACGCCGCGCCCAGCACGTTCAGAACCTTGCCGCGCAGGGGCAGAAGGGCCTGGGTCTTGCGGTCCCGCGCCATCTTGGCGCTGCCGCCGGCACTATCGCCCTCGACGATGAACAGCTCGGTCCCGTCCCGTGCCGCATTCGAGCAATCGACCAGCTTGCCGGGCAGGCGTAGCTTCTTGGTTGCAGATTTACGGGCGGTTTCCTTTTCCTGCCTGCGCCGCAGCCGTTCTTCGGCTCGCAGCACGAGGAAATCAAGGATCGCGCCCGCCGATTTCGTATCCGCCGCCAGCCAGTTGTCGAAATGGTCACGCACCGCACCCTCGACCAGCTTATGCGCCTCGGTCGTGGCCAGCCGGTCCTTGGTCTGGCCGACGAATTCAGGCTCGCGGATGAAGCAGGACACCAATGCGCAGCCCCCGGTCAGCAAATCCTCGCGGGTGATCTGTGCCGCCTTCTTGTTGTTCACCAATTCGCCGTAGGCGCGGATCCCCTTGAGGATCGCGGCCCAGAACCCGGCTTCATGCGTGCCGCCTTCGGGTGTGGGGACGGTGTTGCAATAGGACTGGATGAATCCGTCGCGCGAAGGTGTCCAGTTGATCGCCCAATCGACCTTGCCGGGCGCATTGAAGCGTTTGAAATCCATACTGCCCGAAAAGGGCCGGTCGGCATAGGTCGTCGCGCCTTCCAGCGTTTCGCCCAGATAATCCGCCAGACCGCCGGGGAAATGGAAAACCGCTTCCTGCGGTGTTTCGCCATCGTCGATTTCCGACTTCCAGCGGATCTCGACGCCCGAAAACAGATAGGCTTTGGATTTCACCAGTTTGATCAGCCGCGCCGGCTTGAAGCGGTGATGACCGAAAATCTCTTCATCGGCGTGGAAGGTCGTGGTCGTGCCCCGCCGATTCGGAGCCGCGCCCAGCTTTTCGACAGGGCCCAGCGGTACGCCACGGGAAAAGCTTTGCTGAAACAATTCACGGTTGCGGGCGACCTGCACCACAAGGGAATCGGACAGGGCATTGACCACCGAGGCGCCGACGCCATGCAGCCCGCCCGACGTCTCGTAGGAATCGCCCGAGAACTTCCCGCCCGCATGCAAGGTGCACAGAATGACCTCAAGCGCCGATTTACCCGGAAATTTGGGGTGCGGGTCGATGGGGATCCCGCGTCCGTTATCCCGGATGGTCACGCTGTAATCGGCGAGCAATTCGACCTCGATCCGGCTGGCATGACCCGCGACGGCTTCATCCATCGAGTTGTCGAGGATCTCGGCCACAAGATGATGCAGGGCGCGTTCATCCGTGCCGCCGATATACATACCGGGGCGCTTGCGCACCGGTTCAAGCCCCTCCAGTACCTCGATGGAGGCGGCGGAATAGGCATCAGCATTCATATCAACGGTGGAAAGAAGATCGTCGGCCATCCGGACTGCTCGTTTTTTGTCGTGTTTTGTCCAGTATCTCATGTCAGCGGGTATCGGCGCAAGGGGTTGTAGGGCAGGGCAGGCTCTCCGCAAGCAGTTGCGGCTATGCAGGTGGCATCACGACGCCTTTCTGCCCGATAAGCCGAAACGCTGCCATTCGTGCGTCGTCATAGGTAGCGTCAGTCGCCGGTGCCGAAATCAGCACGATCATGCCCGGTTCAATGCTCATTCAGGCTCGGCCAGCCTTGTTTTCCACATCTTCTGGAATGCCGGGCGAATCTGGCATTCGGTCAGCCATGCGTTCAAGGCGGGAAACTGCTCCATCAGCGGGTCATAGCATTGGGCATAGCGCAGCACCTCGGCCATATTGATATCGGCGACCGTGAATCGGCCTCCGACCATATAGCTTTGGCCCGACAGGTGTTCATTGACCACAGCGAGCGGTCTTTTCAGCCGATCGGCGGCATTCTCGACAGATGCTTTCTCACCGGATGACAATGCCTTCCCGGGACCATAGACGTAAAGCAATGTCAGGGCATCGGGTTCGATACTAGTTGCGGCGTAAAAGCTCCATTGCATCATCAATGCATCTTCCTGCGCATCGGCGGGGCCGTAGGGCTGACCATATTTCCCCGCGAGATAGAGATTGCAGGCCATCGATTCCCGCAGGACCAGCGGGCCATCCTCGATCACCGGTATGGCGCTTGCAGGCGAAAGCGCCATGAATTGCGGTGATCGGGTGTTCAGCGGCGCGTCCGCCGCATCGGGATCCGGCAGCCGATAGGCCTGGATCACCGGGATTTGTTCGAACTCGATGCCGATCTCATGGCACAGCCAGATGATGCGTGACGCGCGGGAGCGGGTGACACCGTGGATTTTCAGCATGGGATTCCTCCTGTTTGTGCCAGAGGATATCGGATTGTCGGCAGTGTCGACCTGAAAAACCGCACAGGATGAAAGCGGGTAGCGATCTTTGGTTGCCAAGCGGGTGCGATGTGATGCCATTTGCATTGATTGGCGGGGATGAGTAACAGGTATCGAACGCGAATTGAGGTTGCCCGCTTTGTTCCGCCCTGTTCTTGCCGCCACCTGCCTGACCCTTGCGCCAGCATCGCTCATGGCCCATCCGCATATCTATATCGAGGCCGGTCTTGATCTGATCTATAACGAGAAGGGGGAACTGACGTCGTTTGGCGTCAAATGGGCTTATGACGAGCTGTATTCACTGCTGATCATCGAGGATTTCAGCTTTGATCAGGATGGTGACGGCGTTCTGACACCCGAGGAGAACGAGATGATCCAGGGGTTCGATGCCGATTGGGAACCGGATTTCGACGGACGGCTTTATCCTTCCGTCGATGGCCAGCCGGTTGCGATGGAACCCGTGCGCGATTTTACGGCTGAATATCGTGACGGACGCCTTATCTCTTATCACCTGCATCCGCTTTCCACGCCTCTGCCTGCGGATAAATCATTAACGATTCAGGTATATGATCCTGAGTTTTATGTACATTTCACGCTTCCCGAACCGCCCGAATCCAAGGGGCGCGACGATTGTGAAATCACCTTGATCCCGGGCGATCCGAACGCGGCCCCGGCGGCCTATCGTCAAGCGGTCGAGGCGTTGCTGGGCAGTAATGCGTCCAATGACGACGCGGATCTTGTAACGGTCGATATCGGTGCCGCAGGTGCGGATGAGGCCCGGATCCGTTGCGGGGCCGGGCTGGCTGAATGAGGATACCCGCCCGTATTCTCGCCGTAACCGGATTGTTGACCGCCGCAATCGTGGTCTTCCTGTGGCAAAGCGGGTGGCTGGCGGGCCTTGAGCAATGGGCCGCGCTGCGGCAGCGCGAGGCGCAGACCATGATGGCCGGCGCGCTGCGCGGACTGCGCGCGGGCGATCCGGGCGCCAGTCTTTCGCTGATGGCGATCTGTTTCGGTTACGGCTTCCTGCATGCTGTCGGACCCGGCCATGGCAAGGTTCTGATCGGCGGATATGGCTATGGCGCAAAGGTTCCGCTTGGACGATTGGCGGGGATTTCCGTCGTGGCTTCTTTGGCGCAGGCTCTGACTGCGGTATTGCTGGTCTGGGGCGGGCTGACATTGTTCGATCTGTCCCGCGACGCGCTTACCGGCCTGTCCGAGGATCATATGGCCGATATCAGTGCTGTCATGATCGGGCTGGTCGGTATCTGGCTGGCATGGCGCGGAACGCGGCAATTGATCCGGGCCCGGCACAGCCCAAATCACGACCACCATCACCATCATGACCATGATCACGATACGGATTGCGGATGCGGCCATGCGCATGGTCCCAGCATTGATCAAGTCACCGAAACCCGCTCGCTGCGGGATGCGCTTGCTTTGATCGCGGGGATCGCCATCCGACCCTGCACAGGGGCGATCTTTCTGCTGCTGCTGACCTGGCGGATGGGCTTTTTCGGTACCGGAATTGCCGGGGCATTCGCCATGGGGCTGGGAACCGCGACGGTGACATTGCTGGTCGCCTGTCTCTCGGTATGGGCACGCGAGGGAAGTTTCGCGCTTTTTTCCGGCGCGGGCGCCATTGGAGCCATGAGCCGCTGGTTACCCGGCATGATGCAGCTTGCCGCCGGACTGGTCGTTGCGCTCGTCGCCCTGAGTTTGTTGCGCTAAGGTCAATTGGCCGGGGATCGCTCATTCCGCCTATGGTATGAGGGGCCTGATTGAAATGCTTGCGCTGCGTTGCAGCATCGCTAGGATGCGCCAAACCGTCGATAGGGAGCCGGCATGTTTCAGAAAATCCTGATTGCCAATCGTGGCGAGATTGCGATTCGCGTGATGCGGGCTGCGAATGAGTTGGGGAAGCGCACCGTCGCGGTCTATGCCGAGGAAGACAAGCTGGGTCTGCACCGTTTCAAGGCGGACGAGGCTTACCGGATCGGCAAGGGTCTGGGACCGGTAGCCGCGTATCTCTCGATTCCCGAGATTATCCGGGTGGCGAAGGAATCGGGCGCGGATGCGATCCATCCGGGCTACGGGTTGCTGTCTGAAAACCCGGATTTCGTGGATGCCTGCGCGCAGGCGGGTATCGCCTTCATCGGGCCGCGCGCCGAGACGATGCGCGCCCTTGGCGACAAGGCCAGCGCCCGCCGGGTCGCCATCAAGGCGGGTGTGCCGGTCATTCCGGCGACCGAGGTGCTGGGCGATGATTTCGACGCCATCAAGCGCGAGGCGGCGGAGATCGGCTATCCGCTAATGCTCAAGGCTAGCTGGGGCGGCGGCGGGCGCGGCATGCGTCCGATCAATTCCGAGGCCGAACTTGTCGAAAAGGTCCGCGAAGGCCGGCGCGAGGCCGAAGCCGCATTCGGCAATGGCGAGGGCTATCTGGAAAAGATGATCCTGCGCGCGCGCCATGTCGAGGTGCAGTTGCTGGGCGACACGCATGGGGGGCTTTATCACCTGTATGAGCGCGACTGCACCGTGCAGCGTCGCAACCAGAAGGTGGTCGAACGCGCGCCCGCGCCTTATCTGAGCGAGGCGCAGCGCAAGGAAGTCTGTGCGCTGGCGTTGAAGATCGGGCAGGCGGTCGGCTACCAGAACGCCGGCACGGTCGAATTCCTGATGGATATGGACAGCCAGAAGTTCTATTTCATTGAGGTGAACCCGCGCGTTCAGGTCGAACATACCGTCACCGAGGAGGTGACGGGGATCGACATCGTTCAGGCCCAGATCAGGATCGCCGAGGGCGCGACTCTGGCAGAGGCGACCGGGGCGGGACGGCAGGAGGATATCGAACTGTCCGGCCATGCGCTGCAATGCCGGGTGACGACCGAGGATCCGCAGAACAATTTCATCCCCGATTACGGGCGCATCACCGCCTATCGCTCGGCCACCGGCATGGGGATCCGGCTGGATGGCGGTACCGCCTATTCGGGCGGAGTCATCACGCGCTTCTACGATTCGCTTCTGGTGAAGGTCACCGCCTGGGCGCAGACCCCGGATCAGGCGATCAAACGGATGGATCGCGCCCTGCGCGAATTCCGGGTGCGCGGCGTCAGCACGAATATCGATTTCGTCATCAACCTGCTGAAACACCCGGTTTTCCTTGACGATACCTATACGACGAAATTCATCGACACGACACCGGATCTGTTCTCGTTCCGCAAACGGCGGGACCGGGGAACCAAGATCCTGACCTATCTGGCCGATATCACCGTGAACGGCCATCCCGAGACGGCAGGCCGTCCCTTGCCGCCCGCACAGACGCGCGAGCCGACGCCGCCCGCGCCGACAGCCGAACCTGCCCCCGGCACAAGGCAACTGCTCGAGGAAAAGGGCGCCCAGGCGGTTGCCGACTGGATGGCGGCGCAAAAGCGGCTGCTGATCACCGACACGACCATGCGCGACAGTCATCAGTCGCTGCTGGCAACGCGGATGCGCTCGATCGACATGATCCGGGTCGCGCCCAGCTATGCCGCCAATCTGCCACAATTGTTCAGCGTCGAATGCTGGGGCGGCGCGACTTTTGATGTCGCCTATCGCTTTCTTCAGGAATGCCCCTGGCAGCGGCTGCGCGATATCCGCGCCCGGATGCCGAACCTGATGACGCAGATGCTGCTGCGGGCCAGTAACGGGGTCGGTTATACCAATTATCCCGATAATGTCGTGCAATCCTTCGTGCGTCAGGCCGCCGAGACCGGGGTGGATGTGTTCCGCGTTTTCGACAGTCTGAACTGGGTCGAGAATATGCGCGTGGCCATGGATGCGGTGATCGAATCCGGCAAGATCTGCGAAGGCTCGGTTTGCTATACCGGCAATATGCTGGACCCGGAGCGGTCCAAATACGATCTGCAATATTACGTGAAGACCGCCAGTGAATTGAAAGCTGCCGGCGCGCATGTGCTGGGCCTGAAGGATATGGCCGGACTTCTGAAACCGGCAGCCGCGACATTGCTGGTCAAAGCCCTGAAGGAAGAAGTCGGCCTGCCGGTGCATTTCCATACCCATGACACCAGCGGCATGGGCAGCGCGACGATTCTGGCCGCGGCGGAGGCGGGAGTGGATGCCGTGGATTGCGCCATGGACGCGCTTTCGGGCAATACCAGCCAGCCGACCCTTGGCAGCGTGGTCGAGGCTCTGGCCGTGACCGAACGCGATACCGGGCTGGATATCGGCCATATCCGCGCCATCTCGAACTACTGGGAGCGGGTGCGCGAAAACTATGCCGCTTTCGAATCTGGCCTGCAATCGCCCGCGTCCGAAGTTTATCTGCACGAAATGCCCGGCGGCCAGTTCACCAACCTGAAATCACAGGCACGCAGCATGGGGCTTGAGGATCGCTGGCACGAGGTCGCGCAGGCCTATGCCGATGTGAACCGGATGTTCGGCGATATCGTCAAGGTCACGCCGTCCTCGAAAGTCGTGGGTGATATGGCATTGATGATGGTTGCGCAGAACCTGACGCCCGAGCAGGTGGCGGATCCGGAGGTCGATGTCAGCTTCCCCGACTCGGTCGTCGACATGATGCGCGGCAATCTGGGGCAGCCGCCCGGCGGTTGGCCCGAAGCCCTGCAACGGCGTATCCTCAAGGGTGAGGCCCCGGTCACCGATCGCCCCGGCGCACATCTTGCCCCGGTCGATCTGGAGGCCGAACGCGCGAAACTGTCCGAAGAGCTGGAGGGGAAAGCTGTCGATAACGAGGATCTGAACGGGTATCTGATGTATCCGAAAGTGTTCCTCGACTATATGGGCAGGCATCGTATCTATGGTCCGGTGCGGGCTTTGCCGACCCGGAATTTCTTTTACGGAATGGAGCCCGGAGAAGAGATCACCGCCGAGATCGATCCCGGCAAAACTCTGGAAATCCGCTTTCAGACCCTTAGCGAGACGGATGAGCAGGGCGAGGTCAAGGTGTTCTTCGAACTCAACGGCCAGCCGCGCAGCGTTCGGGTGCCCAACCGCAAGGTGAAAGCCGAAACCGTGGCGCGTCCCAAGGCGGATCCGGGGAACGAGGCCCATATCGGCGCGCCCATGCCGGGCGTGGTTGCCTCTGTCGCGGTCAGTAAGGGGCAGGCAGTCAAACAGGGCGATATGCTGCTGACGATCGAGGCGATGAAGATGGAAACAGCTATCCATGCCGATCACGACGGAACCGTCAAAACAGTCCACGTCTCACCCGGCGCACAGATCGATGCCAAAGATTTGATGGTAGAATTCGAGTGACGTCCCGACCACAACGGGAGGGCATCACCCTCCCGTTGTGGTGCGATTAGTCAGGAGCAGCGCCGGTTTTTTTACAGCCGTCGCGCAGGTCGGAGGCGAGTTTTGTACCGTTCTTACCGACGATAATGAGCTTAAGGCTGCCTTTTTTCCCTTTGCTTCCGCGGTCGATGAATGCGAAGAACGGCATTTTTCCGGTTTCCTGCGCGTTGAGCGGCAGGAAATTGACCAAACCGCAGGCCGTCAATTTCTGGGGATCCTGGCGATATGTGCCTTTTATATCGGATAGCGAAACGGTGATCAGTACCCCGAAACGCGATCTGAAATGATCTTCAATGATTGCTCTATCTGCTTGGGTCACCAGAGTAATCTTTGACTGCCCGGTCTTCGGAGAAGCTTTTATGCCTGCCTGATCTGCGCAGGCGCCAAGCAGAAAAATTATGGTTACAGGTAACAATAGTCTACGCATAATACACCGAATGCTTGTGTTTCGTCGTGTTCCAGTGCTCGCGACGAATGTTTAGAACCAGCTAACAGGCCCGGGAAAGAGGAAAAAATGCTATGCATTTTCCTCTTCGGACGCTCCCCTCCGCCCGTTGACCCCGCTGGCCGTCAGGTCTAAACCGTGCCAAGCCAACCCGTCGCGGGGCAGCCAGCAAAATCCTCGCGACTGACAAGGGGATTTAGCCCGTGGAACATCTTCTGCAGGAATATCTGCCGATCCTCGTTTTTGCGGCAATGGCCTCGGGCCTTGCCCTTATTCTGATTCTCGCTGCGGTCGTCATCGCGGTGCGCAACCCTGATCCGGAAAAAGTCAGTGCATATGAATGCGGTTTCAACGCATTTGACGACGCACGGATGAAATTCGACGTCCGGTTCTATCTGGTCTCGATCCTGTTCATCATCTTCGATCTCGAGGTGGCTTTCCTGTTTCCCTGGGCGGTCGGTTTCGCGGATCTGTCCGAGACCGCATTTTGGTCGATGATGGTGTTCCTTGCCGTTCTGACGGTGGGCTTTGCCTATGAATGGAAGAAAGGTGCTTTGGAATGGGCGTGATGACCGGTGCCAATACCGCCGGGGCCGATCGTGAGGTCGCGACCCAGGCCCTGAATTCCGAATTGCAGGACAAGGGTTTCCTGCTGACCACGACCGAGGATATCATCAACTGGGCGCGGAACGGTTCGCTGCACTGGATGACCTTCGGCCTTGCCTGCTGCGCGGTCGAGATGATGCAGGTTTCGATGCCGCGCTATGATGTCGAACGGTTCGGTACCGCCCCGCGCGCAAGTCCGCGTCAGTCGGACCTGATGATCGTGGCCGGCACGCTGACCAACAAGATGGCCCCGGCATTGCGCAAGGTCTATGACCAGATGCCCGAACCCCGCTATGTGATCAGCATGGGGTCCTGCGCCAATGGCGGCGGTTATTACCATTACAGCTATTCGGTGGTACGCGGCTGTGACCGGATCGTTCCGGTGGATATCTATGTTCCCGGCTGCCCGCCCACGGCCGAGGCGCTGCTTTACGGCATCCTGCAACTTCAGCGTCGCATCCGGCGCACCGGCACGCTGGTGAGGTGAAGCCATGACAGCCTATCCCGATCTTGATGCGCTGCAGCAACTGGGTGAGCATATCAGCCAGCGCCGCAACAATTCCGTGCTGGATACACAGGTCGAATTCGATGAACTGACCGTGACCGGCACCGTCAGTGGCCTGCTGGATCTGGTCGAATTTCTGCGCAGCGATTCCAGCTGCCGATTCTCGACACTGGTGGATATCACGGCGGTGGATTATCCTGCCCGACCCCAGCGTTTCGACGTGGTCTGGCATTTCCTGTCGATGTATCAGAATCAGCGGATCCGCGTGAAAGTCGCCATCCGAGAGGATGAGATCGTGCCGTCTCTGATCGGGATCCACCCCTCGGCCAACTGGTTCGAGCGCGAGATTTTCGATATGTTCGGGATCATGTTCTCGGGCCATCCCGATTTGCGCCGGATCCTGACCGATTATGGTTTCCGTGGTTATCCGTTGCGCAAGGATTTCCCGACAACCGGCTATGTCGAGGTGCGCTATGACGAATCCGAAAAGCGCGTGGTCTACGAACCGGTGAATCTGACGCAGGAATATCGTCAGTTCGATTTCCTGTCGCCATGGGAAGGGGCGAAATATATCCTGCCCGGCGACGAGAAGGAGGGGATGAAATGACCGAACTGCAAGGTCAGTGCCTTTGTGGCGCGGTGCGGTTTACCGCCATACCCAAAGGCGGCGCGGCGGTCTGCCATTGTAATATGTGCCGCAGATGGACCGGGGGCATCAATATCGCGGTCGATCTCTCTGAACCGCCTGTTTTCTCGGATGAAAGCAAGTTGGGCGTTTATCGGTCCTCGGACTGGGCCGAGCGGCTGTTCTGTTCCCAATGCGGCAGCAGCATCATGTATCGCACCGTTGACGGTGTGCATAACGTGGTTTCCGCCCAATGTTTCGACGATCCGTCGCAGTTCCCGCTGGAAAGCGAAATCTTCATTGACGAAAAACCCTCCAGCTATTCTCTGGCCGGAGAGCGTCCGCGCATGACAGGGGCCGAGTTCATGGCGATGATAGCCCCGGACAAGGAGGGCTGATCGATGGATGGCGATATTCGCAACAATATTTACGAAGACGGCAATGCCGATTATCTGACGGGTGAGCAGCGCATCCGCAATTTCAATATCAATTTCGGCCCGCAACACCCTGCCGCGCATGGGGTTTTGCGGATGGTACTTGAACTCGACGGCGAGGTTGTCGAACGTGCGGACCCGCATATCGGGCTGCTGCATCGCGGCACCGAAAAGCTGATGGAAAGCCGTACCTATCTGCAGAACCTGCCTTATTTCGATCGGCTTGATTACGTCGCGCCGATGAATCAGGAACATGCCTGGTGCCTCGCCATCGAGAAACTGACCGGCACGGAAATCCCGCGCCGCGCCAGCCTGATCCGGGTGCTGTATTCCGAAATCGGGCGCATTCTGAACCATCTGCTGAACGTGACCACGCAGGCAATGGATGTCGGCGCGTTGACCCCGCCTCTGTGGGGGTTCGAGGAACGCGAGAAGCTGATGGTCTTCTATGAGCGCGCCTGCGGGGCGCGGCTGCACTCGGCCTATTTCCGTCCGGGCGGCGTGCATCAGGACCTGCCGCCCGAACTGATTGATGATATCGAGGCATGGTGCGACCCGTTCCTGAAAGTCGTGGACGATCTGGACGGGCTGCTGACCGAGAACCGCATCTTCAAGCAGCGCAATGTCGATATCGGCGTTGTCAGTGAACAGGATTGTCTCGACTGGGGCTATTCCGGCGTGATGGTGCGTGGATCCGGCATGGCCTGGGATCTGCGGCGCAGTCAGCCTTATGAATGCTATGACGAATTCGACTTCCAGATTCCGGTGGGCAGAAATGGCGATTGCTATGATCGCTACCTGATCCGCATGGAAGAGATGCGGCAATCGGTCCGCATCATGAGGCAGGCGATCGACAAGCTGTGTGCCGAACCTGCGGGCGATGTAATGGCGCGTGGAAAGCTGGCTCCGCCGCGGCGCGGCGATATGAAGCGTGACATGGAAAGCCTGATTCACCACTTCAAGCTTTATACTGAAGGTTTCCGTGTTCCTGCCGGCGAAGTTTATGCCGCGGTCGAAGCGCCAAAGGGCGAATTCGGCGTGTATCTTGTCAGCGATGGCAGTAACAAGCCCTACCGTGCCAAGCTGCGGGCTCCGGGTTTTCTGCATCTTCAATCCATCGACTGGATGGCCAAGGGGCATTTGCTGGCCGATGTTTCGGCGATTATCGGCACGATGGATATCGTGTTCGGTGAGGTCGACAGGTAGCAGGTAAGGAGAGGCCGTGTGATGGCAACCCTTGTTAATTGGTTCGGCTGGCTTCTGGCGCTGGCAATGATCGGCGTTACCGTATTGCTTGCGTTGAACAAGCAAAGCGGACTGAAACTTATTCAGCACCGGATCGAAATGCTCCCGCAGGCCATGTTGGTCCGTTATGCCGGGCTGACGGTGCTGGCTGTGGTGGCGTCCTGGTTCGGTGCGCCACGCGTGTTGTTTGGCCTTTTGATCGCCATTGCCGTCATCAGTCTTGGTGACACTTATATATACCGCCGGGCGGGTCACCCGTTCTGGCTTCATCTCGCGATCGGGGGGGCGGCGGCATTCGGCGCCTTCCTGTCGCTATTTGCGATGAACTGAGGGTTTTCATGCTTCGCAGACTTCATCCCGTCCAGCCGGACAGCTTCGAATTCACGCCCGCCAATCTGGAATGGGCGAAAGCGCAGTACACCAAATACCCTGAGGGTCGCCAGCAATCGGCGATCATTCCGGTACTGTGGCGCGCGCAGGAACAGGAAGGCTGGCTTAGCCGCGCCGCGATCGAATATTGCGCCGAACTTCTTGGTATGCCCTATATCCGGGCGCTTGAAGTGGCGACGTTCTACTTCATGTTTCAATTGCAGCCGGTTGGAAAAATTGCAAATATTCAGATTTGCGGTACAACGAGCTGCATGATTTGCGGCGCCGAGGATCTGATTGAGGTTTGCAAGCGCAGGATCGCGCCGACCCCGCATACGGTTTCGGAAGACGGCAAGTTCAGCTGGGAAGAGGTCGAATGCCTGGGCGCCTGTGCCAATGCACCGATGGCGCAGATCGGCAAGGATTATTACGAGGATCTGACCCCTGCGAAACTTGAAGCTTTGCTTGACGCATTCTCTGACGGAAAGGTGCCATTGCCCGGACCCCAGAATGGCCGTTTTGCATCTGAACCGGCGGCAGGTCTGACCTCGTTGCAGGATCACGGTGGCGGCGGCGGCGAGTTGAATGCCAGTGCGGCTCTTGCCCGCGAGTTCGGCGAGACGGTCAAGCGGATCGACGGTACCGAAGTGCCGATCCTGACGAAATGGCTGAAATCGGACAAACCCGCAGCAGCAGTGGAACAGGCGCCAAAGACCGAGACTGGCGAGACTGCGGAGCAGGCTGACAATCCGGCCGAAGCAGGCCGCCGGCCTGACGGGCTTGATGCCCCGAGGGAAGGCGCTGCTGATGATCTCAAGCTGATCAAAGGTGTTGGACCCAAGCTTGAACAACTGTTGAACAGCCTTGGATTCTGGCATTTCGATCAGGTTGCGGCCTGGGGTGCCGAAGAATTGGCCTGGGTTGACGCCAATCTGGAAGGTTTCAAGGGCCGGGCCTCGCGCGATGACTGGGTTGCGCAGGCCAAGGTGCTTGCCGAGGGCGGCGAGACCGAATTTTCCAGCCGTGCGGAAAAAGAGAATTTGTATGATAAGGAGTAAGTCAGGAAACCGCTAGGATCGGGAGAGGATGATGTCGACCGCTAATTGCACCAGGAATTGTTGGATCGCCGGGGCCTTGCTTGGCCTTTTCGTGTGGATTTTTACTGCTGGTGTTGGCCCGTTGCGATGGTTTGAAGGCCTGTTTCTGGGCCTGATTGCGGCCGGATTGATGGGCCAGTTTCTGATCTGGTTTCTCTGTGGCGGCGCGCGTTCCGTCGGTGGCGAGGCATGGCAACCATCTTCGACGGTTACCCAGCCAGAGCCGGTGGCATCAGCGGTTGGATTTGCCGATATGGCGGCGAAACGGCCGGACGATCCGGATGATGCGGTGTCCCGGACAGCTGAACCCCCACAGGGGGCAGAGGGACGCGATACCGTCATGAAGCAGCCCGCGGGCCGTGCCGATTCAGAAGCCGCCGCCCCGAGGCCGACCGGATCGGGAAGCGTCGCATCTGCAGGAGTCGGCCCTGCGGGGCAACCGGCGGCCAAGGTCGAATCGGCAAAAGATGACCTGAAGGAGATCAAGGGCGTGGGTCCGAAACTTGAAGATCTGCTAGGTCAGCATGGCGTGACCCGCTTTGCGCAGATCGCGGAGTGGGGCGATACGGAGATTGACCATTTCGCCGAGTTGATCGGCCGGATGGGCAGCCGTATCCGCAGCGATGACTGGGTCGGGCAGGCAAGGATACTCGCAGCGGGCGGAGAAACGGAGTTTTCGAAGCGCGTCGAGAAGGGTGACGTTTACTGATGAATCAGCGGCGCGATCAGGATAGCGGGCAGATGCGGCTGGTTGCCGTGGTCATCGCGATTGCGATGATCGGCTGGCTGGGCATGCAGTGGCTTGGCAGTCAATATGGCTGGGCCGCGAAATGGGCCTATCTGATCGATCTTGCCGCTATCGGCGCTTTTGTCTGGTCGCTGCTTGTGACCTGGCGTATTTGGCGGCGCAGGAATGCTTGACGCCCAGATGAAGAGGACAGGAACCGGATGCTGAAAGATCAGGATCGCATATTTACCAACCTCTATGGGATGGGTGACCGTAGCCTGGACGGTGCGCGGAAGCGCGGCCATTGGGATGGTACGGCGGGAATTATCGCGCGCGGCCGTGACAAGATCGTCGAAGAGGTCAAGGCCTCGGGGTTGCGCGGGCGTGGCGGCGCGGGTTTCCCGACCGGGCTGAAATGGTCCTTCATGCCCAAGGAAAGCGATGGCCGTCCCTCTTATCTGGTCATCAATGCCGATGAATCCGAACCCGCGACCTGTAAGGACCGCGAAATCATGCGCCACGATCCGCATACGCTGATCGAGGGTGCTCTGATTGCCAGTTTCGCGATGGGCGCGAATGCTTGCTATATCTATCTGCGCGGCGAATATATCCGTGAGCGCGAAGCTTTGCAGGCCGCGATCGACGAATGTTACGACGCCGGGCTGCTGGGTGCGAATGCCGCCGGGTCAGGTTGGGATTTCGACTGTTATCTGCATCACGGCGCAGGCGCCTATATCTGCGGCGAGGAAACGGCACTGCTGGAAAGCCTTGAAGGCAAGAAGGGCATGCCGCGGATGAAGCCTCCGTTTCCTGCTGGGGCGGGGCTTTATGGCTGCCCGACGACCGTGAACAATGTCGAATCTATTGCCGTGGTGCCGACGATCCTGCGCCGGGGACCGGAATGGTTCGCAGGTTTCGGGCGGCCGAATAATGCCGGGGTGAAACTGTTCGGCCTGACCGGGCATGTCGAGAATACCTGCGTGGTCGAGGAAGCCATGTCGATCAGCATGAAGGAATTGATCGAAAAGCATGGCGGTGGCGTGCGCGGCGGCTGGAAGAACCTCAAGGCGGTGATTCCCGGCGGCGCATCCTGTCCGGTCCTGACGGCCGAGCAATGTGAGACCGCGATCATGGATTACGATGGCATGCGCGATCTGAGGTCGAGCTTTGGCACCGCCTGCATGATCGTCATGGATCAGTCCACAGATGTCATCAAGGCGGTCTGGCGGCTGTCGAAATTCTTCAAGCATGAAAGCTGCGGTCAGTGTACGCCCTGTCGTGAAGGCACCGGCTGGATGATGCGGGTGATGGACCGTCTGGTCCGGGGCGAGGCCGAGATCGAAGAGATCGACATGCTGTTCGATGTGACCAAACAGGTTGAAGGTCACACGATCTGTGCGTTGGGCGATGCTGCGGCATGGCCCATTCAGGGCCTGATCCGCAATTTCCGCGAGGAGATCGAGGATCGGATCAAGGCCAGACGGACCGGGCGCATGGGCGCCATGGCGGCTGAATAGGGGGCAAGGATGACCGGTATCCATAGCATAACCGATCGTGCCGGTACTCTGGTCGCTGTGCTGGGGCTGACCGCATTGGCGGGCTGTTTCGGCATCGGCGGCCCGGACGGTCCGCCGCCGCTTGCCACTGCGCAGGTGAATGGCGTGCAATATCGGGTCGATGCGGTCGAAGCCGGCGCGGCGTCCGGCGTTGCACAATCGCCGCTTGATCTTGCCGGTGCCGGGTCGGGCTGGGTCGTCAGCCGCGCGGATGGCAAGCCGATGACCTCCGGTGATGAGCAGGGGGCCTATCGGGCCTTTGCGGCGCATTGCAAGGGGCTGATCGGGCCGGGCAACCTGTCGCAGCATCAGGGCAAATCGGTTTACCGCTTCCGGGAGTGTAATGAGTGATGATGAAACTGCGTTCAGCTATAGCGATTGCGCCGTCCGGCAGGGCGGTGGTTGCGGTTGGCGCGGCTGTGATGGGTTTTGCTGGACGTATGATGACCCTCACGCATCTTTCACCGAACCGTGCGACCGCGTTCCGTGTTATGTCCGGCAGACATAACAGATCGGAGGCACGAGCCATGAAAGCCCGTAACTGTATGGCGGCAGCAATCGCCGCGACACTGACCCTGACCGCTGTTCCTGCCGTCGCGTTGGAACCGCTGAGCCAGGAGCGTTATATCAATGACCGCCTGATCGCGGCGCGGATTGCCGACCGGATCCGGCGGGAATGCCCGACCATAAGCGCCAGGATGGTTTATGCTTGGTCGCAGGCGCGCGCGCTTAAGAAATATGCGCGCGACAAGGGCTATTCCGAAGCCCAGATCGAGGCGTTTCTGGACAGCAGACCTGATAAGGATCGCATTTATGCCGTGGCCGAGGATTACATGGCCCGCAATGGCGTGACAAACGGCGATGCAGAGAGTTATTGCCGCCTCGGGCGGGATGAAATCGCGAAGAAGACGGTCACCGGATCGCTTCTGAACGCAAAGTAAGGATGGAATGATGGCCGAATTGCGGACAATCAAGATCGACGGCAAGGAAATCGAGGTCGATCCCAACCTGACTCTCATTCAGGCCTGCGAGCAGGCCGGGGTCGAGATTCCGCGATTCTGCTATCATGAGCGGCTGTCGATCGCCGGCAACTGCCGGATGTGTCTGGTCGAGGTGGTCGGCGGCCCGCCAAAGCCGGCGGCATCCTGCGCCATGCAGGTCAAGGATCTGCGCCCGGGCCCAGAAGGCGCACCCAGCGAGATCCGCACCAACAGCCCGATGGTCAAGAAGGCGCGCGAAGGCGTGATGGAGTTCCTGCTGATCAACCACCCGCTTGATTGCCCGATCTGCGATCAGGGCGGCGAATGCGATCTTCAGGATCAGGCCATGGCTTACGGCGTGGATTTCAGCCGTTATCGCGAGCCCAAACGGGCCTCGGAAGAGCTGAATCTTGGCCCGCTGGTCGAAACCCATATGACCCGCTGCATCTCCTGCACCCGCTGCGTGCGTTTTACGACCGAGGTGGCCGGGATCACCCAGATGGGCCAGACCGGTCGTGGCGAGGACAGCGAGATCACCAGCTATCTGAACGAAACGCTGGCCTCGAATCTTCAGGGAAATATCATTGATCTTTGCCCGGTCGGGGCGCTTGTCAGCAAACCCTATGCCTTTACCGCCCGCCCTTGGGAACTGACCAAGACCGAGACGATCGACGTGATGGATGCGCTTGGCAGCAATATCCGAGTCGACACCAAGGGACGCGAGGTGATGCGGATCATGCCGCGCAACCATGACGGCGTGAACGAGGAATGGATCAGCGACAAATCCCGCTTCGTCTGGGACGGGCTGCGCCGTCAGCGGCTGGACCGGCCCTATATCCGCGAGAATGGCAAATTGCGGGTGGCAACATGGCCCGAGGCTTTGACCGCTGCAGCCCGTGCGATGCAAGGCAGGAAAATCGCGGGACTGGTCGGCGATCTGGCCCCGACCGAAGCCGCCTTCAGCCTGAAGACGCTGATCGAGGGGTTGGGCGGCAATGTCGAATGCCGCACCGATGGGGCACGGCTGCCCGTTGGAAACCGCGCTGGCTATGCGGGGACGGCACGGATCGAGGATATCGATAATGCGGCGATGATCCAGTTGATCGGCACCAATCCCAGAGAAGAGGCCCCGGTATTGAATGCCCGTATCCGCAAGGCGTGGGCTGCCGGCGCACGGATCGGGCTGGTGGGCGAGGCCGTCGATCTGACCTATGATTACGCCCATGTCGGCACCGACCGGGCAGTGCTTGAAAAGCTGTCTTCACAGAAAATCAGCGATGAGGCCCGTGATAAGCCGACGCTGGTCATCGTCGGGCAGGGCGCGATCCGAGAGGCCGATGGCGAGGCGGTTCTGGCCCATGCGATGAAACTGGCCGAGAATTCGAATTCCGGGCTGCTGATCCTGCATACGGCCGCCTCGCGCGTGGGCGCGATGGATGTCGGCGCCGTGACCGAAGGCGGATTGCCTGCGGCCATCGAGGGTGCCGAGGTGATCTTCAATCTTGGTGCTGACGAGGTCGAAATCGCCGAAGGGCAGTTTGTGATCTATCAGGGAAGCCATGGCGACAGGGGGGCGCATCGTGCCGATGTGATCCTGCCCGCGGCCTGCTATACCGAGGAAAACGGGCTGTTCGTGAATACCGAAGGCCGTCCGCAACTGGCGCTGCGTGCCAATTTCGCGCCGGGGGAAGCCAAGGAGAACTGGGCGATCCTGCGTGCGCTTTCCGCGGAACTGGGTCAGACATTGCCCTGGGACAGCCTGGCGCAACTGCGCCGCGCCCTGATCAAGGCGGTTCCGCACCTGGCCCTGATCGATCAGGTGCCTGAAAATGAATGGCAGGCTTTGAAGCTGGCCGATCTTGGCCGCGCGGATTTCAGTAATCCGATCAAGGATTTCTATCTCACCAACCCAATCGCGCGCAGTTCGCCCCTGATGGGGGAATTGTCGCGTATGGCCGCGGCGCGTCATGCGCCGGCCATAGCTGCGGAGTAATTGATATGCTGCCAGCCCCTCGCAAGCCCGTGTTTCGTCTCGCCCTTCTGGGGGTGCTGTTGCTGGCTGGTTGCGGGGCGGGGGACAAGCCGCAGCGCCCTCCGGAAAAGCCCAATTATCTGGTGGCCCGGGTCGGGTCCGCCGGTCAGTCTGCGAAAGCAGGGGAGCTGAAACTGGCGCGGGTTTCGACGAAATCCGGCGAAATCCTGATTCTCGAACCGGACGGCGAGGTGACCTCGATGGATCTCGATTCGCCAGAAGGGAAGGAAGCCTTTGCAATCACCGAGGCCGACCTGATGGCGTTGAACGCCAATCTGGATATCGACCTTTCGGGCGTTGCCGGTCCGGCCGAACCCGGTCGGCCACCGCGCAAATCGGCGCAGCAGAAGATGATCGAGGCGTTCGCCGCGCGGACACAGCCGCTTTTGCCGAATATGAGGGAAGGAACCAAGGTCGATCCCGAAGATTTCCTTGCGGTGCAGGTGGTGGTTCTGAATCCCGGCAAGGGTGACGATCTGGTCAGCGTTAAGGCAAATCTGCGTAAAGGGGTGGACGCGGATATCGCCTTTTCGTATGCCACCTGCGCACTGGCCGGGTGGGCGAATGACTCGGGAGCGAATTACGGGCGTCATATCCGTACGTTACAGGATACACGTAACGGGAAAGTACTGATCGACGCGGCATTCACGATCTCGGACGAAAAGCCGCTGGGATTGCGGGTCATGGAAACACAAGACGCTTTGCAAGAGTGCAAGGCACGCGGCATTCCCGCGGCATAAGGCAGAGGGACGGGCTATATGGCTGAATTCTGGGCATCCTCTTTGGGAATCGCAGTCAGCCTGCTATTGCAGGGACTTGCGTTGATCGCCTTTGTGATGGGTTCGCTCATCTATCTGGTTTATGGCGACCGCAAGATCTGGGCTGCGGTCCAGATGCGGCGCGGCCCGAACGTGGTCGGACCCTGGGGGCTGTTGCAGACCTTTGCCGACGCCTTGAAATATGTCGTCAAGGAAATCGTCGTTCCGGCCGGTGCGGACAAGTTCGTCTTCTTCCTTGCGCCTTTCCTGTCGATGGTGCTGGCGCTGCTGGCATTCGTTGCGATCCCTTTCGCGCCGGGCTGGGTGATGGCCGATATCAATGTCGGCATCCTGTTCATCTTCGCTGTCTCCTCGCTCGAGGTGTACGGGGTGATCATGGGGGGCTGGGCGTCCAACTCGAAATATCCGTTCCTGGGCTCGTTGCGTTCCGCCGCTCAGATGATCTCTTATGAAGTCAGCCTTGGTCTGATCATCATCGGTATCATCATCTCGTCCGGTTCGATGAACCTGACCACCATCGTCGAGTCGCAAAGCGGGGCGGGCCTGCTGTCGTGGTATTGGCTGCCGCATCTGCCGATGCTGGTGCTGTTCTTCGTTTCGGCGCTGGCCGAAACCAACCGCCCGCCCTTCGATCTGCCCGAGGCGGAATCGGAACTGGTGGCGGGCTTCATGGTCGAATATTCCTCGACGCCCTATCTGCTGTTCATGGCTGGCGAATATATTGCCATGTGGCTGATGTGCGCATTGATCTCGCTGCTGTTCTTTGGTGGCTGGCTGTCGCCCATTCCGGGTATTCCCGACGGGGCGCTGTGGATGGTGCTGAAGATGGCCTTCTGGTTCTTCATGTTCGCCATGGTGAAGGCCATCGTGCCGCGTTACCGCTATGATCAGCTTATGCGGATCGGCTGGAAAGTGTTCCTGCCGCTATCGCTGGGATGGGTCGTGATCGTGGCATTTCTTGTAAAATATGAAGTGCTTGGCGGGTTCTGGGCCCGCTGGGCGGGAGCATAAGCTATGGCATTCGATATCGCCCGAGCCACCAAATATTTCCTGATGATTGATTTCATCAAGGGCTTCGGCCTTGGCATGAAATATTTCTTCGCCCCCAAGGCCACGCTGAACTATCCGCATGAGAAGGGGCCGCTTTCGCCGCGCTTCCGGGGCGAACATGCGCTGCGCCGGTATCCAAATGGCGAAGAGCGTTGCATCGCCTGCAAACTGTGCGAGGCGATCTGCCCTGCGCAGGCGATCACCATCGATGCCGAACCACGCGAAGACGGCAGCCGCCGCACCACGCGTTATGACATCGACATGACGAAATGCATCTATTGCGGATTCTGTCAGGAGGCTTGCCCGGTCGATGCTATCGTCGAGGGGCCGAATTTCGAGTTCGCGACCGAAAGCCGTGAAGAACTGTTTTACGACAAGCAGAAATTGCTGGATAACGGTGCCCGTTGGGAAGCCGAAATCGCCCGCAACCTTGCCATTGACGCGCCCTACAGATGACCGACGCTTTCAACAAGATGTTTCAGCAGATGCTGCAATCCGGACAGGAGATGGCGCGCGCCTTCAATCCGGCGCTGGAGCATGTCGATACCAAAGCGTTCGAAAAACTGGTTCCGACCATGCCTTCGGACATGCTGGAGATGTGGTTCGGCAAGACCTTCAACCGCGACGGGCTTGACGCGCGGACGCGGTTGCTCGTGACGATCGCTGCGATGACCGTGCAGGGCGCCCATGCCGAACCGCAGCTTCGCCTGACCATCCGCCATGCCCGTGAAGCGGGCGCCTCCGCGCGCGAGATTGCCGAGGTGATCTATCAGATGGGGATGTTCGGCGGTATTCCAGCGATGCAGAAAGCCCTTGAAATCGCGCAGGGCGTATTCACTGAAGACGAGGACGAGACCGAATGATTACACTTGCATTCTACCTGTTCGCGATCTCTGTCTGCGTGGCCGGATTCATGGTCGTACTGTCCAGGAATCCGGTGCATTCGGTCCTGTGGCTGATTCTGGCTTTCCTGTCGGCCGCGGGTCTGTTCGTGCTGCAAGGGGCGGAATTCGTAGCGATGTTGCTGGTGATTGTCTATGTCGGTGCGGTTGCGGTTCTCTTCCTTTTCGTCGTCATGATGCTGGATGTCGATTTTGCCGAGCTCAAAGGAGAATTTGCGCGCTATCTTCCGCTTGGCGGGCTGATCGCTATTGTCCTGATGGCACAGCTTGGGATCGCGCTCGGAGCCTGGGAAAGCGCACAGGACGCCGAGGCATTGCGCGCCGTTCCGATCACGGGCGAGGCGATGAACTCGCATGCGATCGGCAACGTGCTTTATGACCACTATCTGCTGCCCTTCCAGCTTGCCGGTCTGGTATTGCTGGTGGCGATGATCGGGGCAATCACGCTGACCATGCGCCACCGCCGCGACATCAAGCGGCAGGACGTGGTCGAACAGATGCACCGCGATCCGGCCAAAACCATGGAACTGCGTGACGTGAAACCGGGGCAGGGGCTTTGAGGACCGGCAGCATAATTGCAATAGCCATCGGAATCCTGGCAGCGGTTCTTGTGGCAAACGGATATTTCAGTGGGTAAAAACCCTGAGGGACAAGGACGATGATTGGACTGACGCATTATCTCGTGGTGGGGGCGATCCTGTTCGTCACCGGCATTTTCGGCATCTTCGTGAACCGCAAGAACGTCATCGTCATCCTGATGTCGATCGAACTGATGCTGCTTGCGGTGAATATCAATTTCGTCGCCTTCTCGACCCATCTCGGCGATCTGACCGGGCAGATATTCACCTTGTTCGTGCTGACCGTTGCCGCGGCCGAGGCGGCGATCGGGCTTGCCATTCTCGTGGTGTTCTTCCGCAACCGCGGCTCGATCGCGGTGGAAGATGTCAATGTGATGAAGGGGTAGGGAGACATGGCGCAATTCATCCTTTTTGCCCCGTTGCTGGGCGCGATCATTGCCGGATTCGGCTGGCGCGTGATCGGCGAGACGGCGGCACAATATCTGACAACAGGTATCCTGTTCGCCGCAGCGCTGTTCAGCTGGATCATCTTCCTGAGTTTCGATGGCGAAGTGCAGAATCTGCCGGTTTTCGACTGGGTGGTGTCAGGTGACTTCGCTTCGGAATGGGCCATCCGGCTGGACCGGCTGACCGCGATCATGCTGGTGGTGGTGACGACGGTTTCGGCGCTCGTCCATCTGTATTCGATGGGCTACATGGCCCATGACGATAATTTCGACCACGATCAGAATTACAAGGCGCGGTTCTTCGCCTATCTGTCCTTCTTCACCTTTGCCATGCTGATGCTGGTGACTGCCGATAACCTGTTGCAGATGTTCTTCGGGTGGGAGGGCGTGGGCGTCGCCTCTTACCTGCTGATCGGCTTCTATTTCAGGAAACAATCTGCGGGCGCGGCGGCGATGAAGGCCTTCATCGTCAACCGGGTTGGCGATTTTGGTTTCCTTCTTGGGATTTTCGGCCTGTACTGGATGACCGGCTCGATCCAGTTCGACACGGTTTTCGAACAGGTGCCGGAACTGGCGCAGACACAGATGCATTTCCTGTGGAGCGACTGGAACGCTGCCGAGGTGATCGCGGTTCTGCTGTTCATTGGCGCGATGGGGAAATCGGCGCAGCTTCTGCTGCATACATGGCTGCCCGACGCGATGGAGGGTCCGACGCCGGTTTCCGCCCTGATCCACGCCGCGACCATGGTGACGGCGGGCGTCTTCCTCGTCTGCCGGATGTCTCCGCTGTACGAGTTCGCTCCGGATGCCAAGACCTTCATTACCGTCATTGGCGCGACAACGGCGTTTTTCGCGGCGACCGTGGGGCTGGTGCAGAACGATATCAAGCGGGTGATCGCCTATTCGACCTGTTCGCAGCTGGGCTATATGTTCGTGGCGGCGGGCGTGGGTGTCTATTCGGTGGCGATGTTCCATCTGCTGACCCATGCTTTCTTCAAGGCCATGCTGTTCCTTGGTGCGGGCTCGGTCATTCATGCGATGCATCATGAACAGGATATGCGGAATTACGGCGGGTTGCGGAAGAAAGTGCCGCTGACCTTCGCCGCGATGCTGATCGGCACGCTGGCGATCACCGGGGTCGGGATCCCGCTGACGCATATCGGTTTCGCAGGCTTCCTGTCCAAGGACGCCGCGATCGAAAGCGCATGGGCAGGCAATACCTATGCGTTCTGGATGCTGGTCATTGCTGCGGCATTTACCAGTTTCTATAGCTGGCGGCTGATGTTCATGACCTTCTGGGGCAAGCCGCGTGGCGATCATCATGCGCATGACCACGCCCATGAAAGCCCGCGCGTCATGACTGTACCTCTGGGTGTTCTGGCGGTCGGGGCGATCTTTGCCGGGATGGTCTGGTATCAGCCCTTCTTCGGTAGCCATGACCGTGTGGCCGAATTCTTCCATATGGGGCATGGCGAGGTCCATGCCAGCGCCGAGGCCGGGCATGAAGAGGCCGAAGAAGCTGAAGAGGGCACGGGCGAGGAACCCGCCGCTGCAGCCGAAGGGCAGGAAGCGGCAGCGCCCACCGAGGGTGAAGCGGCGACCGGGAGCGATTCCGCAGAGGGTGAGGAACATGCGATTGCCACCGACGTTCCGGCACCGGTCGGCGGAGCGATCTACATGCATCCCGGCAATCATGTTCTGGACGAGGCGCATCATTCGCCCGCATGGGTCAAGGTTTCGCCGTTTATCGCCATGCTTGGAGGGTTGCTGGTTGCGTGGCTCTTTTACATCCGTTACCCGCAGGCCCCCGCGAAACTGGCTGCCCAGCAGCCTGCGCTATACCAGTTCCTGCTGAATAAATGGTATTTCGACGAGCTTTACGACGTCGTTTTCGTCCGTCCCGCCAAATGGCTTGGCCGCAAGCTGTGGACGGGCGGCGACGGAGTGGTTATCGACGGCACCATCAACGGGATAGCCATGGGAATCATCCCGCGTCTGACGCGCTTTGCCGGTCGGGTGCAGTCGGGCTACCTGTTCCATTATGCCTTTGCCATGGTTCTTGGCATCGTGGGCTTGCTGATCTGGGTAATGATGCGGGGAACGCACTGATATGACGAACTTACTTTCGATCATTACCTTTTTGCCAATCGTTGCGGCCATCATTCTGGCGCTGTTCCTGCGCGGTGATGACGAAGCGGCGCAGAAGAATGCCAAATGGCTGGCCCTGATCGCGACATCGGCGACATTCGTGATCTCGCTGTTCCTGCTGACGGGCTTCAATCCGGCGGATACCGGGTTCCAGTTCGTCGAGGATCACGCATGGATCATGGGCTTGCGCTACAAGATGGGCGTCGATGGCATTTCGATACTGTTCGTGATGCTGACCACCTTCCTGATGCCGTTGACGATCCTGTCGACATGGGACGTCAAGACGCGTGTGAAGGAATACATGATCGCCTTTCTGGCCCTTGAGGGGCTGATGATCGGCGTTTTCACGGCGCTTGACCTGTTCCTGTTCTACCTGTTCTTCGAGGCCGGCCTGATCCCGATGTTCCTGATCATCGGGATCTGGGGTGGGCAGAACCGTATCTATGCAGCGTTCAAGTTCTTTCTCTATACCTTCCTTGGCTCGGTGCTGATGCTGGTTGCGATGATTGCCATGTACCGGACCGCAGGCACGACGGATATCGCCGTTTTGCTGGACTATAATTTCCCGTCCGAGACGCTGCGGGTGCTGGGCTTCACCATCGTTGGCGGAATGCAAACGCTGCTGTTCCTGGCCTTCTTTGCCAGTTTCGCGGTCAAGATGCCGATGTGGCCGGTGCATACCTGGCTGCCGGACGCTCATGTTCAGGCACCCACCGCGGGCTCGGTCGTGCTGGCGGCGGTGCTGCTGAAGATGGGCGGCTACGGCTTCCTGCGGTTCTCGCTGCCGATGTTCCCGGTGGCAAGCGAGATGTTGCAGCCGCTGGTCTTCTGGATGTCGGCGATCGCCATTGTCTACACTTCGCTGGTAGCTATGGCCCAATCCGATATGAAGAAGCTGATCGCCTATTCCTCGGTGGCGCATATGGGTTACGTGACCATGGGGATTTTTGCCGCCAATCAGCAGGGGCTTGACGGGGCGATCTTCCAGATGCTGTCGCACGGGTTCATCTCGGGGGCGCTGTTCCTGTGTGTCGGCGTCATCTATGACCGGATGCACACGCGCGAGATCGATGCCTATGGCGGATTGGTAAACCGGATGCCTGCCTATGCGCTGGTGTTCATGTTCTTCACGCTTGCCAATGTCGGCCTGCCCGGAACCTCGGGTTTCGTGGGTGAATTCCTGACATTGATGGGAACGTTCAAGGCGAATACCTGGGTGGCCTTTGTCGCTGCGACGGGCGTAATCCTTTCGGCGGCCTATGCGCTGTGGCTTTATCGCCGGGTGACGCTTGGCGCGTTGATCAAGGAAAGTCTCAAGATGATCAGCGACCTGACCCCGCGCGAGAAATGGATTTTCGCGCCGCTGGTTGCGATGACGCTGCTTCTGGGCGTTTATCCGCGCCTTGTCACCGATATCACCGGCCCGGCAGTCGAGGCACTGCTGGTCGGCTATACCGACGCTCTGCCGCACGAGGCGGCTGACGGGCTTGCCCCGCTCGGCTCTGCCGCCGCCTCTGAGTCCAGCCATTGAGGAAAGCAAGATGACCGCGCTCGATTTCTCGACCATTCTGCCCGAGCTGCTGCTGGCCATCTATGCGCTGGTGGCGCTGTTGGCCGGGGCGTATTTCGGTAAGGATGCCATTGCAAAACCGATCATGTGGGCGACCGTCGCGGCGCTGCTGCTGGCCGGGTTATATATCGGCCTTGGCAACCAGCCCGCGCAGCAGACCGCCTTTTATGGCATGTTCATCGACGATCCCTTTGCGCGCTTCGCGAAGGTGACGATCCTTGTCTCTGCCGCCGCAGTTCTTGCAATGAGCGCGGATTACATGATGCGGCGTGGCCTGATGCGGTTCGAATATCCCGTGCTGATTGCCCTGGCGGCAATCGGCATGATGATGATGGTTTCTGCCGGAGATCTGCTGTCGCTTTATCTGGGATTGGAACTCCAATCCCTGTCGCTATACGTCGTGGCGGCGATGCGTCGGGAAAGCGCCAAATCCTCGGAGGCAGGGCTGAAATATTTCGTGCTTGGCGCGCTTAGTTCCGGTCTGCTGCTGTTCGGTGCGTCGCTGGTTTATGGCTTTGCTGGAACCACGAATTTCGAAGCGATTGCGGGAACCGTGACCGGCGACAGTCTGTCGATCGGGATTCTTTTCGGTCTGGTCTTCCTGCTGGTCGGTCTTGCCTTCAAGGTCTCGGCGGTACCGTTCCATATGTGGACGCCGGATGTCTATGAAGGTGCGCCCACGCCGGTTGCGGCCTTCTTCGCCACCGCGCCCAAAGTTGCGGCCATGGCGCTTCTGGCGCGGTTGTTGTTCGGCGCATTCGGGAACGTGACCGGCGACTGGGGGCAGATCGTCGCGGCGCTTGCGGTCATGTCGATGTTCCTTGGCTCGATTGCCGGGATCGGGCAGCGTAATATCAAGCGCCTGATGGCCTATTCCTCGATTGCGCATATGGGGTTCGCTCTGGTCGGACTTGCCTCCGGCACCGCCGACGGGGTGCAGGCGATGCTGCTTTACATGGCGATCTATGCGGTGATGAATGTCGGTACCTTTGCCTTCATCCTCTCGATGGAACGTGACGGCGAACCGGTGACCGATCTGGACAGCCTGAACCGCTTTGCCCTGTCCGAGCCGACAAAGGGAATGGCTGTGCTGTTCCTGATGTTCAGCCTTGCCGGCGTTCCGCCTTTTCTGGGCTTTTTCGCCAAGCTTGGCGTGCTTTCGGCGGCTGTCGACTCGGGAATGGCTTGGCTTGCGGTGCTGGGTGTCGTCGCCTCGGTCATTGGCGCGTTCTATTACCTGCGGATCGTCTATTACATGTATTTCGGCGCCGAGGGCGACGCTATCGCAAGCCGTATGGGATTGATGCAATATCTGGCTTTGATCGTGCCCGCGGCCGTTCTGCTGCTTGGCGCGGCCTCGATGATGGGTGCCGACCAGGCCGCCGCCACAGCGGCGCAATCGCTTGTCGCGCCCGAGGCCGCGGCAGCAGGCGCAGATGCCGTGGAAGGCCAGAGCCCCGCCGGGACGGATAGTGAATAATCGGGCGATCGCGGATTGGCCCGACGGCGTGGCCCGGCATGTTCTGGAGCGCGTGGACAGCACGAATGCCGAGGCTTTTCGCCTTGCTCCGCATCTGAGCGGACCCGCCTGGATCATGGCGCGACGACAAGAGGCCGGGCGCGGTCGCCGCGGACGGCCCTGGAACGATCCTCCGGGGAATTTCGCCGCCACACTGGTGCTTCGCCCAACGGGCGGCCCGGGTGAGGCGGCGCGGCTGTCCTTTGTCGCGGCACTTGCCTTGCACGATGCGTTGGTTGCCCTGTGCGGTCCGCAGATTCGGCTTGCCCTGAAATGGCCGAACGATGTGCTGCTGAATGGCGGCAAGCTGTCGGGTATTCTTCTGGAAAGCAGCGGAACCGGTGGCAGCATGACATCGCTCGCCATCGGCATCGGCGTCAACCTTGCGGCTGCACCGGAATCCGAACAGGTCGAGGCCGGGGCGATGCGTCCCGTCAGCCTGCTGGGTGAAACCGGGCTGACGATCACGCCCGAGGAATTGCTGGACGCGCTTGCGCCGGCGTTCAATGACTGGGCGCGGCGCATGGAGAATGAGGGCTTTGCGCCGATCCGTCAGGCATGGCTGGCGCGGGCGGCAAGACTGGGCGAAACCATTCTTGCGCGTGCCGGGAATACCCGGATCGAAGGCCGCTTTGACGGCATAGACGAAACCGGCGCACTGATCCTGACAACGGCGGGTGGCAGGCAAGCAATACCTGCTGCCGAGATATATTTCAGCGAGGGCTGAGGACATGCTTCTGTGTATCGACACGGGCAATACCAATACGGTTTTTTCGATCTGGGACGGCAACAAGTTCCTGACGCATTGGCGCATTGCGACTGATCACCGTCGCACTGCGGATGAATATTATGTCTGGCTGTCCACCTTGATCGCGGTGCGGAAATTCGAACTGGACATCGATGCCTGCATCATCAGTGCCACCGCCCCGCGCGTTCTGTTCAATCTGCGTGTGCTGTGCAATCGCTATTTCGGCATCCGCCCGCTGGTCGTGGGCAAGCCTGAATGCCTTCTGCCGGTTGAGCCGCGCGTGGATCCGGGGCAACGCGTCGGCCCGGACCGGCTGGCGAATACCGTGGGCGCTTTTGACCGGCATGGCGGCTATACGGTGGTGGTCGATTTCGGCACCGCGACTAATTTCGATCTGGTCGATTGCGATGGTGCCTATGCGGGCGGCGTTATCGCCCCCGGTGTGAACCTGTCGCTTGAGGCCCTGCATATGGCTGCGGCTGCGCTGCCGCATGTGGATGTGACCACCCCCGAGCGGGTTATCGGAACGAATACGGTTGCCTGTATCCAGTCGGGCATTTACTGGGGTTATATCGGCCTGATAGAAGGCATCATCAAGCGCATCCGTATCGAACGGAACCACGATTTCAAAGTTGTGGCGACCGGGGGGCTTGCGCCGCTTTTCGATCAGGGATTTGACCTCTTCGACACAATCGAAGACGATCTGACGATGCACGGATTACGACTTATACACGATTACAACAAGGAGATGGGCAATGGCTGAACGCCTGTTTTATCTGCCGCTGGGCGGCGCGGGCGAAATCGGCATGAACGCCTATGTCTATGGGTATGGCGCGCCGGGCAAGGAACGTCTGATCCTTGTCGATCTGGGCGTGACATTCGGGGATATGGATTCCAGCCCAGGGATCGACCTGATCATGCCTGACGTGACCTGGCTTGAGGAAAACCGCGATCGGCTGGAGGCGATCTTTATCACCCACGGTCACGAAGATCATCTTGGCGCAATCGCGCATCTGTGGCCCCGGCTTGGCGTGCCGGTCTATGCGCGCAAGTTCACCGCCACGCTTTGCCGGCTGAAACTGGAAGAGGTGGGTTTGCCCGCCGATACGGTGAAGATCGTGGAACCGCGCCCGCATGTCGTCGAGAAAGGGCCGTTCTCGGTTCAGTTCCTGCCGGTCAGTCACTCGATCCCGGAAAGCGCCGGGCTGATCATCGACACGCCCGCCGGACGGATCCTGCATACCGGCGATCTGAAACTGGATGAAACGCCGGTTGTCGGCGATCCTTTCGAGCCCGCAAAATGGCAGGAGATTGCCAATGAGGGGCAGGGGATCAAGGTTATGGTCTGCGATTCCACCAATGTATTCACGACACATCCCGGCCGGTCCGAAACCGTTCTGGCCGAACCTATCCGTGACTGGGTGATCGCGCAGCAGAACATGGTGGTCGCCACCACCTTCGCCAGTAATATCGCCCGCCTCAGAACGCTTGCCGACGCAGCGATTGCCTCGGGCCGCAAGGTATGCCTGCTGGGGCGCGCCATGCGTCGAATGGTTTCGGTGGGGCTCGAGACCGGCATCCTGACCGATTTTCCCGAAACCATCGGCCCGGATGAGGCGACGGATCTGCCGCGCGACAAGGTCATGCTGATCGTCACCGGCTCTCAGGGTGAACGTCGCGCCGCAAGTGCTCAATTGTCGCGTGGGCGCTATCTTGGCTTGTCGCTGAAAGAAGGTGACAGTTTCCTGTTCAGCTCGAAGACCATTCCCGGGAATGAGCGGTCGGTCGGACGTATCATGAATGCGCTCAGCGAACTGGGTGTGAATGTGTTCGATGACAAGGACGGGCTGTATCATGTCTCGGGCCACGCAAACCGCCCGGATATCGAACGTATCCACGATCTGATGAAACCGCAGATCGTTGTGCCGATGCATGGCGAGCATCTGCATCTGCGTGAACATGTCGAGATCGCGCGTAGCAAGGGCTCAATTGCCGAGATCGTTACCAATGGCACAATGCTTGAGCTTACCGGTGATATGCCCCGGGTGATCGATCATGTCGAAACCGGACGGCTGTATCTTGACGGCAATACCCTGATCGGCGCCATGGACGGGATCGTGCGCGACCGTATCCGCATGGCGTTGAACGGCCATGCTCTGATCAGCGTGATCGTGGATGAAGAGGACAATGTGCTGCCCGACGCATGGGTCGAACTGATGGGTCTTCCCGCCCAGACGCGCGGTGGCGACGATCTGCCCCGGCATGTGGAGACCGAACTGGCCGAGTTTCTGGAAACCGCCAACCGCAAGACTGTCGCGGATGACAAGAAACTTGACGAGGCGATCCGCAAGATTACCCGTCAGGTCTGCATGGAAGAAATCGGCAAGAAGCCCGAGGTGACCGTTATCATCAGCCGCTTGACGGCAGAGTAGCGATAGGGTTTCAGGCGTTCTGCGATGGCCGGGGGCATATGCCGCCCCCGGATTTCTCGCAAGTTATTTGGGCAAAGAAGATGCGATGAGCGAGACTGGAAAATCGGCATTCGATCCGAACCCGCCACGCCGGAATTTCTATGGCCGGAGGCATGGCAAAACCCTGCGGCATAGTCAGAAGGGCTATCTTCAGGAAGATCTGGGCGAATTGCGTCCTCGAGGCATCACATTCGATGAAAACCCCGAGCGCAGACCGATTTCTCTTAGCGCCATTTTCGGAGATAACCGGGATGTCTGGTTAGAGATCGGCTTTGGTGGCGGAGAGCATATGGTGCATATGGCCGCCAGCTATCCGGATGTCGGGATTATCGGCTGCGAGCCATATATCAATGGCGTGGCGATGCTGCTGGGCAAGATCCGGCAGGCCGGGGTCAGTAATCTCTCGGTCCATCCGGGAGATGCGCGTGACCTGATGGATGTGCTGCCCGATGCAAGTATTGCGCGCAGCTTCCTGCTATATCCCGATCCTTGGCCCAAGGCGCGCCATCACCGCCGCCGTTTCGTAACGCCCGAGCATCTTCTGCCTCTGGCTCGTGTCATGCGACCGGGGGCCGAGTTTCGGGTCGCGACCGATATCCCTGATTATGTGCGCCAGACATTGGAAGAAGTGCCTTCGGCCGGATTTGAACTTGTGCAAGAGACGGACAGGCCCTGGGATGACTGGATCAGCACCAGATACGAGCAAAAGGCCCTGCGCGAGGGCAGAACTCCGCATTACGTGACATTCCGGCGGCAGCCTTAGACCGGGCTTCTTCTTTGCTTAAATACCTAAAGAAAAATCATCCGCACGCGATCACTCCCACTCGATCGTGCCCGGTGGCTTCGAGGTAATGTCATAGGTACAGCGGTTGATTCCCTTGACCTCATTGATGATCCGGGTTGCGGTTTCGCCAAGGAATTCATGGCTGAACGGGTAGTAATCGGCAGTCATTCCATCCACCGAGGTCACAGCCCGCAAGGCGCAGGCATAATCATATGTCCGCCCGTCGCCCATCACGCCGACCGTGCGAACCGGAAGGATGGCGACGAAAGCCTGCCAGATCTCGTCATAGAGCCCATGTTTGCGGATCTGATCGATGAAGACCGCATCCGCCTTGCGAAGGATTTCCAGCTTGTCACGGGTGATTTCCCCGGGGCAGCGGATCGCCAGACCGGGACCGGGGAAGGGATGGCGGCCAATGAATTTTTCGGGCAGGCCAAGTTCACGCCCCAATGCGCGAACCTCATCCTTGAACAGCGCACGCAAAGGCTCGACCAGTTTCAGCCCCATCTTTTCGGGCAGACCGCCGACATTATGGTGCGATTTGATGGTGACCGACGGTCCGCCGCTGAACGAGACGCTTTCGATCACATCGGGATAAAGCGTGCCTTGCGCCAGGAATTCGGCGCCCTCGATATCATTCGCATATTTCTGAAACACGTCGATGAACAGCTTGCCGATGGTCTTGCGCTTGACCTCGGGATCGCTGACACCTTCAAGCGCACCAAGGAATAGTTCGCTTTCATCGGCATGAACCAGCGGGATATTGTAGTTGTCGCGGAACATCGAGACGACTTCCTGTGCCTCGTTCAGCCGCAAGAGGCCGTGATCGACGAAGACGCAGGTCAGTTGATCGCCGATTGCCTCATGGATCAGAACGGCCGCAACCGAGGAATCCACCCCGCCCGACAGCCCGCAGATCACCTTGCGGTCGCCGACCTGCTCGCGGATCCGGGCAATCGCTTCGTCGCGATAGCTTGCCATGGTCCAGTCGCCTGTAAAGCCGGCCAGACGCACGAAGTTTTCCAGCATTTTCCGGCCATTGGCGGTGTGATGCACCTCGGGGTGGAACTGGACGGCGTAAAAATGGCGGGCTTCATCCGCAATCATCGCCATGGGCGCATTCGGCGATGTGCCGATGATCTCGAAACCCGGGGCCAGCTGGGTTACCCGATCACCATGACTCATCCAGACTTCTTCCCGGCCCGTTTCGAACAGACCGTTGAAGATGCCGTCGCCTTTATGACCGGCGGCGGGCGAGATGAAGGCGCGGCCATATTCGGCGTGATGACCGGCTTCGACGCGACCGCCAAGCTGTTCCATCATCACCTGCTGGCCGTAGCAGATGCCGAAAACCGGCACGCCCAGCCCGAATACTTCCTGAGGGGCACGGGGGCTCTCGGCCTCGGTCACGCTGGCCGGACCGCCTGACAGAATCACCGCTTTCGGGGCGATCTGTTGCAGGGTCTCGGCAGTGACCGCATTGAAGGGGCGGATTTCGGAATAGATGTTCAACTCGCGCAGGCGGCGGGCAATAAGCTGCGTCACCTGAGAACCGAAATCGATGATGAGAAGGCACTGATGTTGGGTCATGAATGCGCTTTAAGCGGCGGCGGCGAATGGTGCAAGTGGTCAGCCGGGGAAATGCGGCTCGGCCCCGCCGCCTTGCGGTGATTCCCCGGGATATTTCAATGAAGAAGCGCCTATCGTTCGGGTACCAGCCCGCGTGGGGCAAAACGCAGGACCAGCAGCAGCACCAGACCCATGGCGATGAAACGCATATGCGCGGCACCCTCGAGCAGGCCTGATTTGAAACTGCTTGCAGGAAGCGGCGCAGTCAGGAACGCGATCAGTGCCGGTCCCCAGACCTCGGCCTTGATCCAGAGGAACCAGATCAGTACGCCTCCCAAAGCCGCGCCCCAGTTATTCCCCGATCCACCGACGATCACCATGACCCAGATCAGGAAAGTATAGCGCAGCGGATTATAACCGACAGGCGCCATCAAACCGTCAAGCGTGATCATCATCGCGCCAGCGATACCGATTACCGCCGAGCCAAGGATGAACACCTGTAGATGCCGGGCGGTCACATCCTTGCCCATGGCCTCGGCCGCAGTCTCATTGTCACGGATCGCGCGCATCATGCGGCCCCATGGCGATTTCAGAGCAAGTTCGGCAAGCAGGATGAGCAGCAGCAGCACGACCAGAAACAGCAGCATATAGCACAGCTTTACCCAGATTCCCGAGGCGGTCGACGCCGCCATACCCCAGCTATTCGCGAATTCCATGAATTCGGGATTCCGTTGCAGCTGAATTTCAAACGGAACGGGGCGGGGGATTGCCGTGATATTCTTGACGCCGCGGGCCAGCCAGTCTTCGTTCTTCAGGACGGCGATGATGATTTCACCGATACCAAGTGTCGCGATTGCAAGATAATCCGAGCGCAGCCCGAGTGCGACTTTGCCCACGGCCCATGCCGCGGCGGCCGCGAATATGCCACCGGCCAGCCAGGACAGCAGAATTGGCAGCCCCAAACCGCCGATATTGCCGTGACGCGCGGGATTGTTGGATTCAATCGCCGTCACCGCCGGATCGAAAAGCCCGCGATAGAGGACGAATCCCGCGATCAGCAGGGCGGTCAGTGCCAGTCCCCGCAGCTTGCCCCTTGGCATATGCCGCCATAACATTGATGCCAGAGCCAATGTGCCGACGGCCGTGGCAAGGGCAATGAGCATCCGCGGTCCGCCCGCCTGCCATGCGCCCTCGACCGGGGCGGTCGAGATCAGAACCGGGGCAAGGCCGCCAAGCGCGAAAAAACCCACCACGCCGACATTGAACAGGCCCGCATAGCCCCATTGCATGTTGACGCCCAACGCGGTGATCGCCGAAATCAGACCCATATTCAGAATGGCCAGAGAGGTGTTCCAGCTTCCCGAGAACATGCCATTCCTGACCGTGCCCTCAAGAATGAAAAGCACGGCAAGAATGGCGAACAGGATCGGGGCGCGCCAGTGACTGGCTGCGGCTGCCTGACGGTTCGTGGACATGCGCGGAACCTCTCTTTACACCGATTTGCCACGGAACAGCCCGGTTGGGCGGAACAGCAGCACCACTATCAGGATGACGAAACTGACGGCGAATTTATATTCGGTTCCCAGCAGTTGCAGCAGCCCGTCCGGCTGCCAGTCCGGGAACAGGTAGCCCGCGATCTTTCGCCAGGGATAGGTGATCGCAATCTCGGAAAAGGCGACAAGGAAACCTCCGGCGATCGCGCCCACCGGATTGCCAAGCCCGCCCACGATGGCGGCGGCGAAGATCGGCAGCAGGATCTGGAAATAATTGAAAGGCTTGAAGGCCTTGTCGAGACCGTAAAGGGTGCCCGCAATCGTTGCCAGCCCCGCCGCGATGATCCAGGTCATGCGGACAACCTTCTCGGGATCGATACCGGATAGCAGCGCCAGATCCTCGTTATCGGAAAAAGCGCGCATGGCTTTGCCGGATCTGGTGCGATTGAGAAACCAGAACAATATCCAGACCACGATGACCGCCATGAGGATGGACAGGCCCTGCGTGGTCTTGAAGGCCAGCCCTTCGGCCAATCCCGTCATGTCGCGGAAATCGCGGACATTGATGATGAATCGCGCGCCATCCGCGAAGCGGTGCTCATCCACGCCGATCAGCAGACGGGTGAAGCCGTTCATCAGGAACATCACCCCGACCGAGGCCATGACGAAGATGATCGGCACCGCCTTCTGGACACGGTAAAAGCGATAGACCGCCCTGTCCGTGGCCAGAACGATGATCGCCGTGACCGCAATCCCGACGGGCAGCGCAAGCAATGCGGTGGGCAGCGGTCCAAGCGAAATCCCCAATGCCTGCAAGCCCCAGGTTGCCAGAATGGTGATTGCGGTGCCAAATGCCATGGTGTCCCCATGCGCGAAATTCGAGAATCGCAGGATTCCATAAATCAGCGTGACCCCAAGCGCACCCAGGGCAAGCTGCGCCCCGTAAGATGCGGCGGGGATGACGACGAAATTCAGGACTGCGACGACAGCGTTCAGAATATCCATCTTTCAGCCCCCCAGGAATGTGCGGCGGACCTCGGGATCGGCCAGCAGGGCCTGCCCGGTGTCGGTGTAACGGTTTTGGCCCTGGACAAGGACATAGCCGATATCGGCGATCCCAAGCGCCTGACGCGCGTTCTGTTCAACCATCAGGATAGAGATCCCGCTGCGTGCGATCTCGATGATGCGGTCGAACAATTCATCCATGACGATCGGGCTGACACCCGCTGTCGGCTCATCCAGCATCAGCAATTGCGGGCGGGTCATCAGGGCGCGGCCCACCGCGACCTGCTGCCGCTGTCCGCCGGAAAGTTCGCCCGCGGCCTGACGGCGCTTGTCCTTCAGGACCGGGAAAAGATCAAAGACCTGTTCCATCGTCGCGGCGATATCGTCGTTGCGGATGAAGGCGCCCATTTCAAGGTTTTCCTCGACCGACATCGAGGGAAACACGTTATTGACCTGTGGCACGAAGCCCATGCCCTTTTTGACCCGCTCTTGCGGAGACAGGGCGGTGATGTCCTGGCCATCCAGCGTCACGCGGCCTTCGCGCAGCGGCAGCATCCCGAAAACCGCCTTCATCGCTGTGGATTTCCCCGCGCCATTGGGGCCGACGATCACCGCAATCTGGCCCTTTTCGACGTTCAGGGTGCAGCCATGCAGGATATCGGCCTTGCCATAACCGCCGCGCATATCGGTTGCGGAAAGATAATTCATGACGCTATTGCCTTCAGGCTTCGCACGATTTTGCAATGTAGAACTGCAAGGTGTTGATCGAATCCGCGCTCGTACGCGGTCCGCAGCGGAATACGATAACTTCCTTCCTGAAATGCGGTCGGCAGAACAAGCTTTTTCATCCTGCCTCCGCTTTGATCTGATTCTTCAGGCCGGTTCCCAGATAAGCCTCGATTACCGCTTCGTTCTGCATGATTTCATCCGATGCGCCGGTGGCGAGAACCTTGCCTTCCGCCATGACGATGACCGGATCGCATAGCCTGGCGATGAAATCCATATCATGCTCGATCACGCAGAATGTGTAGCCCCGCTCCTTGTTCAGCCGGACGATCGCATCTCCGATTGTGCCAAGAAGCGTCCGGTTGACGCCTGCGCCGACCTCATCGAGAAAGACGACCTTGGCATCGACCATCATCGTCCGGCCAAGTTCCAGCAGTTTTTTCTGCCCGCCGGACAGGTTGCCGGCCCTTTCATGCGCCAGATGCCGGATCGTCAGGAATTCCAGGACTTCATCTGCTTTTTTGCGCAGTTCCAATTCCTCCCGCTCGATCTGGCCGCGCCGGAGCCATGTGTTCCAGATGGTTTCTCCGGTCTGCTGGCCGGGGACCATCATCAGATTTTCGCGCACGGTCATCGACGCGAATTCATGGGCAAGCTGGAAGGTGCGCAGCAATCCGCGATGGAACAATTCATGCGGGGGCAGGCCGGTGATCTCCTGGTCATCCATGAAGACACGCCCCGAAGTCGGAGGAAGGACGCCCGCAACCACATTGAAAAGCGTAGATTTTCCCGCGCCATTCGGGCCGATCAGCCCGGTTATCGAACCTGTCTCGATGGACAGGCTGGCGCCGTCTACAGCGCGAAACCCGCCAAAATGACGGTGCAGGTCTTCGACCCTGATCATATATATTTCCCTGTCGTCTTCACATTGAACGGTGAAGTTTCCGCCATAAGCGGTTGTTGGAATGTTGATCGGCCCGGCGCAGGGGGGGCGCCCGGGCGGGCGCCGGGGATATTTTTTTGGGTTGGCCCCCCCCTGCCATTGGCCGCCCGGGAAGGGAACATACCGGGGTAAACCCCCGGGGTGGCCCCGCGC
>NZ_JAUUTZ010000010.1 GCF_030678915.1 Paracoccus wurundjeri
CGTCTGTGGGGCGGGGGGCGTCTGTCCCCGTCGCCGGATGGTTCCCGAAGCGGTGGCGTGCCAAACTGCGTCCTCGGAAGGTATTTGGACAAAGAAGAAGGACATCAGCTTGCCTCCCTTGGATGGCGGTAGACGAGGCAGGGATGGCCGAGCACCTCGCCCTCGCGCTCGACGGTGGCGCCAAGCCGTTCCGCGAGGCGGCGCGAGCGGGTGTTTTCGGGTACGATGAACGAGATCGGGGCGAATATGCCGAAATGCGTTCCGGCGGCGCGGCGGGCAGCGAGGGCGGCTTCATGCGCGATGCCCCTGCCTTCGAAGCCGTCATAGACATGCCAGCCGAGTTCGGGTTCCGGCCAGCCTTCGGGATTCAGGATGCCGACACGCCCGGCGGGCTGACGGGTTGCCTTTTCCTCGATCGTCCACATTCCGAAGCCCAGCAATATCCAATGCCCAAAGCCCGAGGAAAAGCCGCGCCATGCCTGCGCGCGATCAAGGGGCCCGCCGACGAATTGCGCGCGCCCGGATGTGAGGAAGGCGGCATGCGCCTCGAAATCCGCCATACGCGGTTCACGCAGGATCAGGCGCCCGGTCTCGATAACCGGGATCTCGGCGGAAATCAGGGTCATGACGACGACACCCGGAAACCGTTCGCCAGAGCATTTCCGCCATCGCGTTCAAAAGGGTGCGGTCTGGGCAAACTGATCGGTTGAGGCTGCATTGCGGTTATTTCTTCGGAAACAATCCGCTGAGCCCGCCGGGCAATCCGGCCTTGCCAAGCTGGCCGCCCAACCCTTTGGGATCCTGAAGCATCTTTGTGGCCTCGGCCATTTTCGCGGGATCGGCACTGGCCATATCGGGCAATCCGCCGCCCTTTCCGGTCATGGCGCGCATGGCCTGTTTCATTATGCCGCCCTTGCCCATCTTGCCCATCTTCTTCATCGTATCGGCCATCTGGCGCTGCATCTTCAGCAGCCGGTTCAGTTCGGCCACATCCAGCCCGGCACCGGTCGCGATGCGTTTCTTGCGGCTGGCCTGAAGAAGTGCCGGATTGGCCCGCTCTTTCTTTGTCATGGCACTGATCAGGGCGATCTGGCGGCGCACGGCGGTGTCGTCCATGCCTGCGGCCTCGGCCTGCTTGGCCATTTTCTGCATGCCGGGCATCATGCCCATGATCGACTGCATGCCGCCCATCTTCTGCATCTGCTCAAGCTGGCCCTTCAGGTCGTTCATGTTGAACAAGCCCTTCTGGAACCGCTTCATCATGCGTTCGGCCTGTTCGACCTCCAGCACCTCTTGCGCCTTTTCGACAAGCGCGACGATATCGCCCATGCCGAGAATGCGGCCGGCGATACGCTGCGCGTCGAAGCTTTCCAGCGCGTCCATCTTTTCGCCAAGGCCCACGAAGCGGATCGGCTTGCCGGTGATCTGGCGCATGGACAGTGCGGCGCCGCCGCGACCATCGCCATCCATCCGGGTCAGGATCACGCCCGAGACGCCGACCTTGCCGTCGAATTCGGTGGCGACATTCACCGCGTCTTGACCGGTGAGGCCATCGACGACCAGCAGGGTTTCGCGCGGCTGGGCGATATCGCGGACGGCCTGCACCTCGTCCATCAGCACCTGATCGATATGCAGCCGGCCTGCGGTATCGAGGATAAACACGTCATAGCCGCCAAGCGATGCCTGCTGTTTGGCGCGTTTGGCGATCTGGGTCGCGGATTCGCCCTTGACGATGGGCAGGGTATCAACGCCGATCTGCTGACCCAGCACGGCCAATTGCTCCATCGCGGCCGGGCGGTTGGTGTCGAGGCTGGCCATCAGCACGCGCTTCTTCTCGCGCTCTTGCAGGCGGCGGGCCAGTTTCGCGGTCGTGGTGGTTTTTCCCGAACCCTGCAGGCCCACCATCAGGATGGGCGCGGGCGGGTTGTCGATGCGCAGGGCTTCGGGCTCGTCCTCGCCCTGCAGGACCTTGATCAGTTCGTCATGGACGATCTTGACGACCTGCTGGCCGGGCGTCACGGATTTCGTGACGGCGGAGCCGGTGGCCTTTGCGGTGACGGCCTTGACGAAGCTGCGGGCCACGGGCAGCGAGACATCGGCTTCCAGCAGCGCCACGCGAACCTCGCGCATGGCGGTCCTGACATCGTCTTCGGACAGCGCACCTTGCTTGGTCAGCCGGTCGAAGACGCCGCCAAGCCGGTCGGACAGGTTCTCGAACATCGCGGGCCTCCTGCGGTTCATCGGTGGCCCCGGAAGGCCGGTTCAAAGCACGAATGCCCCCGTGGGCGCAACGCGCTGACGGGGGGCGATCCCCGCGGTAAACGGGGACCGGAAGGACAAACCTTCCGGGAATTCGCTGTCTGATATGCGAAAACCGGGGGTGAGTCAACAAATGCGCTTTTCGGTTCCGGCGATCTTGGGAATCGGGATGCGCAGCTTGCGATATGTTTTGACAAGGATACCGTGACCTGCAACTTCGGTCCGGCTGCGGAACCGCCTGAACTCGTGTTGTCCGAGCCGGTGAAAACCGTGGTTCTTCAACCATAGCCGGAAAATGGATGCCTGCTCCGGGACCATATCCCGAACATGAAAAAGGGGCTGCGGCAGTCGCAGCCCCCTAATTCGATAGGCAAGCAGGTAAATTTCAGGCGGCCAGGTTGTCCAGCGCCTCTTTCGCCCGTGCCAGCCCGGCATCGCGGTCCATGGCCAGACGGTCGGCAACGACGAATTCCACATCGGTGATGCCGTTGAAGCCCAGGATGTGGCGCAGATAACCCGAGGCGAAGTCGAGTTCGGATCCTTTCGGCGTTCCGGCCGCGCTATAGACGATGATGGCGCGTTTGCCTTTCAGCAGACCTTCCGGCCCCGCTTCGGAATAACGGAAGGTGATGCCTGCGCGGGTAATCTGGTCGATCCAGTTCTTCACCTGCGCGGTGATGCCGAAATTATAGATCGGCGAGGCAAGGACCAGCACATCGGCATCCTGCAGCTCTTTCAGATAGGCGTCCGAGGCGTCGATACGCTTCTGCTGTTCGGCTGTCGGATTCTCGGGGGCAAGGCGGACGCCGCGATACCATTCGGTATCGATGGCCGGAACGCCCTCGTTCAGGTCGCGATAGGTCACCGTGGCGCCGGGATTTTTCGATGTCAGCCTGGCCACGATATCGGCGGTCAGTTTGCGGGAAACCGAATCCTCGCCCGTGACGGCGCTGTCGATATGAAGAATATGCATCTGTCTCGTTCCTTCGGATTTGTTCTTGGCTGTCAGATATACCTTTGCAAACCCGAACAAAATGGCGATAAATGCGCAGCCTCTGTGCGAGGATGCACATGAATATCGAAAGCTGGGACGATATCCGCACGGCATTGGCCGTGGCCCGTACCGGAACGGTCAGCGGCGCCGCGGAAATGCTTGGCGTGCATCATGCGACGGTGATCCGCCGCGTGGATGCGTTGGAGGCGCAGCTGGGCACGCGGTTGTTCCAGCGTCACGCGCGCGGCTATGCCATGACCGAGGCGGGGCAATTGCTGCTGCGCATGGGTGGCGAGGCGGATGAGCGTATCGCGCAGATGGCCTCGCGGATTGCCGGGGCCGGCGACCGGATCGAGGGCGAGCTGGTCGTGACCTCGCTGCCCGATCTGGCGGATGAGGTGATGCCGCGCCTGATGCGGTTGCTGAAACGTCACCCCGGATTGCGGCTTCGTTATATGACCGATGCAAGGATGTATCGGCTGGCGGTGGGCGAAGCCCATCTTGCGATCCGCGCCGGGGCGCAGCCGACCCAGCCGGATTATGTCGTCCGTCCTTTGCTGGCGATCCGCCCGGTCCTGTATGCCGCGCCCGCATATCTGGATAGCTACGGTCCCGTCGAGGGGGATCTGGCCGCCCATCGTTTCGCCATGCCCCTGCCCGGAGCGGACGGGCAGCGGGCGCCATTCATGCGCTGGCTGGAAGAGCGGGTTCCGGCAGCCAATTTCGTATTCGTCAGTAATGACGGCGACGCGCTTGGCGCGGTCGTGAAAGGGGGAGAAGCGCTTGGCGTTCTGCCCGGTTTTCGGGCAGGCGGTCTGGTCAATGTCATGAGCCCGCCGGAATGGGAAACGCGCCTGTGGCTGGTCACGCATGTGGATATGCATCGCGCTCCGAAGGTGCAGGCGGCACTTGAAGCCCTGCGGGAAGAGATGCCAAAAGACACCGGCCGGGATTGATACGGACGACGCAGATTCGTCGGGCTGACTGACAACAGGAGATATGATGCTGGTAGATCCGAATGCTCCGTTCTTCCGGCCCTTGTGGGTGCGGATCCTCTGCGTGGTATTGCCGCTGATCTGGGCCGGGGTAGAGTTGGCGAACGGCAACCCGTTCTGGGCAATCCTGTTCGCGGCGGCGGGGCTTTATCTGGGATTCGAGCTGTTCATCCGCCGGAACGACAAGTAACCACCTGGGTTTCCTTTCTGCGGGATATGATCGCAGAGATTGCCGCTTATGCGTCGCTTGCGCCCAGCCAGATACCGTCAGAGATCAGGCCAGCGGTGATCTCCTGCAATGATCGGCTGGCGAGCGATGCCGCCCGCGACAGGATCCGGGTCGGATGCCGGGCCAGATAAGCGCCGCGCCAGATCGGTTGATCGGTGAAGGGCAGGGCCTGCAAAAGCCCGTTGCGGGATGCTTCGGCAACTGCGTGGACAGGCAGGATCGAGCAGCCGAAACCATCCTGAACCAGCCGCTTGATGCAGTTGTAGCTGTCCACCTCGATTGCCGGGCTGGCAGATAGCCCATTGTCCAGCAGATGCTGTTCGATCATGCGGCGCAGTCCGTGGGATGAACTGGGAAGGATCAGCGGCATATCGGCCAGCGCCGCCAGCGTGACAGGCGCAGGAGGCGTGACCTTTGGCGGCAGCAGAATCACCAGTTCCTCCCGCAGTAGCGGTGTCAGCCGGATATGTTTGCGATTTCCCGTCCCATATAGGACTCCCAGATCGATCCTGCCCTCTTCCAGCCATTCGCCGACGAATCCGCTCATGGCCTCGGCGACGATCAGCTTGATGCCGGGATGGCGTTCGTGCAGATGCGCGATCAGCGGGACCGAAAGGATATCGCTGATGGTTCCCGGAAGGCCGATCCTGACCGTGCCGCCCGGTTCCTTACCGATCTGGCGCATGTCTTCGTGCATCTGATCGAATTCCGACAACAGCCGCCTTGCGCGTTCGATCAGGCGCAAACCGGCCTCGGTCGGCGTGACGCCACTGGAGTGGCGCAGCAGAAGCCGCGTGCCCAGCGCCTCTTCCATCTTGCGCACATGCAGGGACAGCGCGGGCTGGGCGATATGCAGCCTCTCGGCCGCGCGCGAGAACGAGCCTTCGTCGGTAATCGCCACGAAGTAGCGCAACTGCCTGATATCCATGGTGGAACCTTGATATACCGTTTTTATATGGATGTAAGATACAATATATATTTGCATTATAATATGGATCGCGCCAGTCATGAGCGCGATCTGATGAGGATTGACATGCAAACTATTGGATATGACAGGTTTCAGGATATCCGCGACGCGGTTCGCGCGCTTTGTGCGGAATTTCCCGACGAATATCACCGCAAGATCGACGAGCAGCGCGGGTATCCCGAGGAATTCGTCGAGGCATTGACGCGTGCGGGCTGGATGGCGGCGCTTATCCCCGAGGAATATGGCGGATCGGGCCTTGGCCTGACCGAGGCGACGGTCATCATGGAGGAAATCAACCGGGCCGGGGGCAATTCGGGCGCCTGTCACGGCCAGATGTACAATATGAACACGCTGATCCGTCACGGTTCGGCAGAGCAGCGGCAGACATATCTGCCGCGGATTGCCACCGGCGAATTACGCCTGCAAAGCATGGGCGTGACGGAACCGACCACCGGCACCGATACGACAAAGATCAAGACCACCGCCATCAGGAAGGGCGACCGTTATGTGATCAACGGTCAGAAGGTCTGGATCAGCCGCGTACAGCATTCGGATCTGATGATCCTTCTGGCGCGGACGACCCCGCTGGCCGAGGTGAAGAAGAAATCCGAAGGGCTTTCGATCTTTATCGTCGATATCAGGGAGGCGATGAAATCCGGCATGACCGTCCGCCCGATCCCGAATATGGTGAACCACGAAACGAACGAGCTGTTCTTTGACAACCTTGAAATCCCGGCCGGGAATCTGATCGGGGAAGAGGGGCAGGGGTTCAAATACATCCTGACCGGGCTGAATGCCGAACGCACGCTGATCGCGGCGGAATGTATCGGGGACGGCTACTGGTTCATCGACCGGGTTTCGAAATATGTCAGCGAGCGTAATGTCTTCGGTCGTCCCATCGGCCAGAATCAGGGCGTGCAATTCCCGATCGCCGAAAGTTTCATCGAGGTCGAGGCCGCCAATCTGATGCGTTACGAGGCGGCGCGGCTTTACGATGCGCATCAGCCCTGCGGAGCGCAGGCCAATATGGCCAAATATCTGGCCGCCAAGGCAAGCTGGGAGGCCGCGAATGCCTGCCTTCAGTTCCATGGCGGTTTCGGTTTCGCCTGCGAATACGATGTCGAGCGCAAGTTCCGCGAAACCCGCCTGTATCAGGTTGCGCCGATCTCGACCAATCTGATCCTGTCCTATGTCGCCGAGCATGTGCTTGGCCTGCCAAGGTCTTTCTGATGCTGCCGCTTGAAGGTCTGACCGTCATCGCGATCGAACAGGCGGTCGCCGCGCCCTTCACGAGTTCGCGTCTGGCGGATGCCGGGGCGCGGGTAGTCAAGATCGAGCGGCCCGAGGGCGATTTCGCCCGCGGTTACGACGATGTGGCGCAGGGTCAGTCCAGCTATTTCGTCTGGCTGAATCGCGGCAAGGAATCCGTGGTGCTGGATTTGCGCTCGGCAGAGGGCAAAGCCGGATTGGCGCGGTTGCTGGAAGATGCGGATGTGCTGGTGCAGAACCTCAAGCGGGGCGCATTGGCGCGTCTGGGATTCGGCCCGGAACGGCTGGCGCGGGATTATCCGCGCCTGATCGCCTGTTCCATCACCGGCTATGGCGAGGAAGGCCCAATGGCAGACCGCAAGGCTTACGACCTGCTGATACAGGCCGAGTCCGGGCTTTGCTCGATCACCGGCGGTCCGGATGAACCCGCGCGCGTGGGGATATCCATCGTCGATATCGCCACCGGGGCAAGCGCCCATGCCGCCATATTGGAAGCCCTGATCCGGCGGGGGATCACGGGCAGGGGCGGGCATATCTCGGTTTCGATGTTTGACGTGATGGCCGATTGGCTGACAGTGCCGCTGCTGATGCACGAAGGCGGGAAACCGCCCCGGCGGATCGGCATGGCCCATCCGTCTATCGCGCCCTACGGGGTTTTCCGGACCCGGGACGATCAGGCGATCCTGATCTCGGTGCAAAGCGACCGGGAATGGCGCAAGCTGGCCGAAATCTTTCTGGACAGGCCGGATCTGGCCGCCGATCCGCGTTTCGCCGACAATGTCTCCCGTGTCGCCAACCGTGCCGAAACCGATGCAATCGTGGGCGAAGGCTTTGCAAGGCGAGACATGGAAGACGCGGTGGAGGTATTGCTGAAGGCCGATCTGGCCCTTGCCGTGGTCAATGACATGGCGGGGCTGTCGGCTCATCCGCATCTGCGCCGGGTCACCGTCGAGACACCGAACGGGCCGGTTTCGATCCCCGCGCCCGCGGCAATCTTCGATGGCGAACCCCGGCGCTATGGCCCGGTTCCCGCGCTGCCTGACGGAAAGAGCAGGACATGACCGATATCGATCATCTGCGCCAATGGATCGGCAGGGAAGAGGTCAGGTCCGAATTGCTGACACCCGCCGCCGCGGAACGGTTCAATGCCACATTCGGGCTTGCGGGCGGCACGCAAGACGGTGATATCGCGCCGCTGCTGATCCACCTTTGCCTTGCCCCGGCGGTGGTTTCCACTCAGGAGCTTGGCCCGGACGGGCATCCGGCGCGGGGCGGATTCCTGCCCCCGGTGCCCCTGCCCCGGCGGATGTGGGCGGGCGGCGCATTCGCCTTCCATGACGATATCCGCATCGGCGAAACCGTCACGCGACATTCCGAGATTCGCGATGTCTCGCTGAAACAGGGGCGCGGCGGCCCGTTATGCTTCGTCGTCGTCAGACACCGGATCGAAAGCGACGGGCGGCTGGTGCTGACCGAGCGGCAGGATATCGTCTACCGCGAAGCCGACCGCCCCGGCGCGACCAAGAAAGCGCTGCCCCCGGCACCGCATGGCGCGCATCGCATCGAGATCGTGCCATCTGCTCCGCTGCTGTTCCGCTATTCGGCGCTTACTTTCAACGGTCACCGGATCCATTATGACGCACCTTATACCCGCAAGGAGGAGGGCTATCCGGGGCTGATCGTCCATGGCCCGATGCAGGCGACGATGCTGGCGCAGCTTGCCGCCGATATCATGGGCCGCCGTCCCGCAAGCTTCGAGTTCCGCAGCCTGTCGCCGCTGTTCGACAACGCGAATTTCACGCTGAACGCAACCGAAGAGGAAGGGCGGCTGACGCTGTGGACCAGCTATGCCGATGGCCCCGTCGCGATGACGGCGCAGGCAGAGTGAAGACGAGGCGATCGTGCCGGATTACCGACCGCCCAATTCCGAAAAACAGCGAATTCACCGCTGCTTCTTCTTTGTCCAAATACCTCTGGGGTGCCGGCGGGTCGCGCCATCGGTCCAGGAGACCTGCCGGCGACGGGCAGCGCCTCAAGCTATCGCAGGACGCAGACCAATGATGTTTGGTTGACGAAGGACCGTCTGATCCGGATAAACCCGAAACGCCTTATTGCGCCGGTTCAAGCCTTGTCACGCCGACAGCGGCGGCGCGGGCCAGCCCGGGGTCAAGCGACATGCCGATATATTCGCCGCGCCGCCATAATTCGGCCAGATCGTCATAATGGCTTGAAAACGGGTGGCCGCTTTGGCCGGTCGAGATTATGAAAACCGAACTGTCCGGATCGGCCAGATCGTAAACGCCGCGATAGCCCGCTCCGTTGATCGCCTGATAGGGATTGTTCCCGCTGCCAAGCAGGCCGCTGCGCGCAAGGGTGTATTCGCCGCCCGAAACCGTCTGCGTCAGGTTCATGATCCAGCCCAGCCCCGAGATGCCGCCCAATGCCGGATGGTTCTGGCGCACATAATGCACGTCGCCCCATCGCCAGCTTGCGACCTCGGGGCCGAAACGCTCTGTCAGGTCTATAATGGCCCGGTCCAGCGCTTGCCGCGCGATGGTGGTGCAATCCTCATCAGGGGCGCTTTGAATGATATTGCACCAGCGCGACGCGCCGTTGCGGTTCCGGAATACCGCCTCGATAAAGGCGGGATGAAGCTGGGTGATATCCTCTGCCGGCGGGCCCAACTCGTCCTGAATCAGGCGTTTCTGCAACTCGCGCATCCATGCGGCATAGATCAGCGGTTCGGGCAGATGCTCGCTCATTTCGCCGTCCCATTCGGCCAGCAGGTTCAGGGCATCCTGTCGCTGACGCTCTGGCGAGCCGGCCTCGGTGGGTTCGCCGCTGAACCAGAGATTGGCCCCGACAAGGGGCAGCAGGGCCCGCGCGGCGGGGCTGACGACATCAAGCTGGGTGGCGATGAAACTGTCGCGCGAATGCACCTCGCGGTCCATCAGCAGATAGGCAAGCCGTCTCCGCCGCAGCCCGTCCGGCCCCTCTTCCGTCGCCAGCACCATGCCGGGCGCAAGCTGTCCCTGATCGGCTTCATCGGCAATGGATGAAATCCCCGTCCACCGTGCTTCGGGAAGCCATCCGGGGCTGGGCATCATGCCGCCCGTGGGGTTACCGTCGGGGCGCATGGGCCGGGCGCCTGCGATGATCTGCGTGACGCCAGCCTTATCCGCGAGCGTCGCCGACAACGCAGGAGCAACCGTCATTTCCATTGCTTTCGCTGCCGTTTCGCGGCTGTCCGAGCGCATCAGGCCGATCAGGGCCGACATGGTCCGATCCTCGCGCGAAAGCCCGGTCCAGCTTAGCGAAGCGACATGTCCGGACGGAATAACATCGTCCAGACCGGGATCGATGCCGGGAACAAGGGGGCCGTTTTCGGTTTCCCGCAGGGTGATCCTTTGGCTCTGACCGTCCAGTATCCTGATCACCGCGCTGTCGGTCTTGAATTGGGTCCATCCTCTCAGGCCCAGATAGCGATCCGAGGCGCCGGGCTGGACTTCCTCGATGTGAATATCGGCATCATCGACGGCTGCGGGGGTCAGCCCCCATGCCAGATCTTGATTCCTGCCAGACCAGATCGCGGGAATTCCCGGAATTGTCGCCCCGATCGCGCCGCCCGATGTCAGTTCCAGCCGTGCCAGATAGAACAGGCCGGGCACGGTCAGCGGCGTCTGCGGGTCATTGGCCAGCAACGAGCCATCCGCCGCCGTCCGGTCGCTTGACGCCGCAAAGCCATTCGCGCCAAGGCCGATCCCCGGATGCAGGAACCCGCGCAGATCCGGATATGCGTTTTCGGGAAGGCTGCGCCGGGGCGGGGCCATTCTGGCGCCCGGAAACAACGAGGCATATGGCGCCGGAACGGGATCATTCGGCGAAAGGAACGCGGGGCCCTGTTCGGGCCATGCCAGCGACAGCCGGGCGCGCAGGATTTCGTCGCCCACCGCGCGGCTGCTGCTTGCGGCAAGCAGCTTGAGGATGGCCAGCGAATCGGCGGGCTGCCAATAGGTGATCTGATCGGGAAACAGAAAGAATTCGGGCGCGCCCTTGCCCATGGCGTTTTCGTTGACCTGCCTGATCCATTCGTTGATCCCGGCAGAATATGCCTCGAGCGCGGACAGGGTTTCGCTGTCTTGCGCCGCGACCGACGCCTCGGCGCGTTCCTGCAGCCCCAGCCGCCGGGCAAGATTGTCCAGCGGAAAGGCCGTCGCGCCGTAAATCTCGGACAACCGCCCCTGTGCGGCGCGGCGCAGGACGGTCAGCTGGAACAGCCGGTCCTGCGCATGGGCCACGCCCAGCGCAAAAAAGACGTCCTCGTCCGTTTCCCCGAAGATATGCGGCACATTCTCGGTCGAGCGGACGATTTCGACCGGTGCGGAAATGCCCGCCATCTCATAGCTGCCATTGTAGTCAGGCAGCGAGCGTATGGCGAAATACCAGATCAGCACCGCCCCCGCCACCAGCAGCAGAATCAATGTCACTGTCAGCCAGAGAAGCCAGCGGAAAAGTTTCAGCATCAGAAGGGATGTTCCATGAATGGCGATCCGTCAGCTTGGCCTCGGCGTTTCTTTGGCGCTTGACCCTGATGCGCCGGGGTGGTGGGGTGCTGCATAAGGCAGCCGCGCACGCATTTCAACGAGTGGCGGAGGCGATATTGACGCATCTATCACCTGAAGGAGGGGACAATGGCGAAACTGGCATTTCTGGGAATGGGCGTGATGGGCTATCCGATGGCGGGGCATCTGCAATCGGCCGGGCACGACGTCACCGTCTATAACCGGACTGCCGAGAAGGCGCGGAAATGGGCCGGACAGCATGGCGGCGGATCCGCCTCGACCCCGCGCGAGGCGGCGGCCGGCGCGGCCTTCGTCATGTCCTGTGTCGGCAATGACGACGATCTGCGCTCGGTCTGCCTGGGTGAGGATGGCGCATTTGCTGGCATGGAAAAGGGCGCGATTTTTGTCGATCACACCACGGTTTCCGCCGCTGTCACCCGTGAGCTGGCCGAGGCGGCGCGCAAGGCCGGGCTGGGCTATGTCGATGCGCCGATCTCGGGCGGGCAGGCAGGGGCCGAGAACGGACAGCTTTCCGTGATGTGTGGCGGTGATCAGGACGATTTCGACCGTGCCGCGCCGGTGATCGGTGCCTATGCCAAGATTTGCCGCCGGCTGGGCGATGTGGGCGCGGGCCAGATCACCAAGATGTGCAATCAGATCGCAATCGCCGGACTGGTACAGGGCCTGTCGGAATCGCTGGCCTTCGCGCAAAAGGCGGGGCTGGATACCGCGCAGGTGGTTGAGGTCATCAGCCAAGGCGCCGCCGGAAGCTGGCAGATGGCGAACCGCCACGAAACGATGGCGGCGGGCGAGTTCGATCACGGTTTCGCGGTGGACTGGATGCGCAAGGATCTGGCGATCTGTCTGGCTGCAGGGGATGAAATCGGTGCCTTGCTGCCGGTGACTGCCTTGGTCGATCAATTCTACAAAGAGGTTCAGACTATGGGCGGTGGCCGCTGGGATACCTCGTCCTTGATTGCGCGGCTGGTGAAATAGCGATGGGCGAGAGGCGATGTTTGCCTGCCGCCCGGCGATAGCACCGCGTTAGAGCGAATCGACACGCTAAAAAGAGCCTCTATGTCCCCGCCCGGAATCAAGGGCCACAGGCCCGCCGGGCAGCGCCCGGCCGCCCGAACGGGCGGGCGCTTTGGTGATGTTATCCTGTGAGGGCGGCGTCAATCGGGGTTGCGCCATAAAGTGCTGACTACAGGTGCCGGGGCGCCCACCCGCGGTTGGGCGCTACCCGGCTTCGAAGGGGTGGGGAAGCAATGTTTCAGTCAAGATCTGACGGGTTGTGAACATCTGTCGCAGTGCAGCGAACGGCGTTTAACGCGACAGCCCGCCGCTAAGGCTGGGGACGTTCCCCGCCGCAAAGCCGTAATGGCGCAGCCAGCGCAGATCCGATTCGAAGAAGGCGCGCAGGTCGGGGATGCCGTATTTCAGCATCGCCAGCCGGTCGATCCCCATACCGAAGGCAAAGCCCTGCCACTGATCCGGATCCACCCCGGCAGAGCGCAGCACATGCGGATGCACCATGCCCGAACCGGTCACCTCCAGCCATCCGTCGCCTTCGCCGACGCGAAGCTGGCCGCCTTCCCATGAGCATTGGATATCGACCTCTGCCGAAGGTTCGGTAAAGGGGAAATGCGAGGCGCGGAAGCGGGTTTTCACGCGGGTGCCAAAAAACGCGGAATAGAATTCTTCCAGCACCCATTTCAGATGTGCCATGGAAATATCCCGGTCGATGGCCAGCCCTTCGAGCTGATGGAACATCGGCGTATGGGTCTGGTCCATATCCATCCGATAGGTGCGCCCCGGCGCGATCACCCGGATGGGTGTGCCATGTTCCTCCATCGCGCGGATCTGCACGGGCGAGGTATGGGTGCGCAGCACATGCGGCGGGCGGTCGTCACCCTCGGCGCGGTGCATGAAGAACGTGTCATGCTCTTGCCGGGCGGGATGTTCGGGGGCGATGTTCAGGGCGTCGAAATTGTACCAGTCGGATTCCACCTGCGGCCCCTCGGCCACGGCAAAGCCCATATCGGCGAAGATCGCCGCGATTTCGTCCATGACCTGCGAAATCGGATGGATCGTGCCCTGCGCACGCGGGCGGCCGGGCAATGTCACGTCCAGCCATTCCTCTGCCAGACGAGCTTCCAGCGCGGCATCTTCCAGCGCGGCCTTGCGGGCGCGCAGAGCGGTGTCGATCTCGTCGCGCAATTCGTTCAGGGCGCGGCCCTTGGTCTGACGCTCTTCCGGGGTCATCCTGCCCAGTTCGCGCATTTTCAGGCTGATCTCGCCCTTTTTGCCAAGCGCCGCCAGCCTGACCTCTTCGATAGAGGCGGGGTCGGCGGCGGATTTGATACGGTCCAGCCATTGCTGGCGCAGCGGGGTCAGATCATCCATTTGGTTAGCCTCGGCGTCATGTCGGGGCATGAACTAGCACCAGATGCGGCGGGGGGAAAGCCTTCTGCTTGGTTTTCCCCCAGTACCCGGAGAATGGCAGGCGTGCAGGGATGTGCCTGTGGCAAATGTCGCAGGTATTTGAGCAAAGAAGAAGGGGCGCGATGTTCCGGCCCAGGGTGATGGCCTTCAGTTCCGTGGCGCGACATTCAGCCAGACACCGCCATGCGGGCGCAGGGTCAGGATCATGCGAGGTTGCGGATTGCTGCCCGGAACCGGGGTGAAACGGAACCGGTCGAGCAGCGTGGCCAAGATGATTACGGCTTCCTGAATGGCGAAGCTGGCGCCGATGCAGATGCGGGGGCCGGCGCCGAATGGCAGAAAGGCGAAGCGGTCCGGTGGGGTTTCGAAACGGTCGGGATCAAAAGCGTCGGGGCGCTGCCAGAGCAGATGATGCCGGTGCAGGGCGTAGATCGGCAGCACGATCGTATCGCCGGGCCGGATTTCACGCCCGCAAAGCCGGTCGGGCGCGCGCGCTGTCCGGGCAAGGAAGGCGGCGGGGGGATAAAGGCGCAGCGCCTCGTTCACCACCTGCCCGATATAGGGAAGCGCAGCGATATCCCCGGCCTCGGCGGCGCGGCCGTTCAGCACCGCGCGGGCCTCGGCCGCGGCGCGGTCCTGCACCGATGCGTCGAAGGCGCAGAGATACAGCGCCCATGCCAGCGTAAGCGCCGTGGTTTCATGCCCGGCGACGATGAAGGTCAGCAGGTTGTCGCGCAATTCCCCACGACTCATGCTGCGCCCGGTTTCCGGGTCGGATGCGTCCAGCAGCAGATCCAGCAGATCGGGCGGGCCATCGGTTCCGGCGGCCTCCGCGCGGCGGGCGATGGCCTGATCCGCGATCTGTTTCATCCGCTGCAGCCCCGCGCCGGACATCAGCCGCCCCGGGCGCGGCAGCCATGCTGGCAGGCCCAGCACATCCAGAAGCGAGACCTTTGCCGTTTGCGCGATATAGCCGTCGATCGCCTGATGCACGGCATCGCGGTCGAAACCGCCGCCGCCCGAGAAGGTCACGTCCGAGATTACCTCGAATGTCGCGGCGACGGTTTCGGCGAACAGATCGGCCGGCTGATACGCATTCTCAAGCCGCCTGCATGACGCCTCGGCCGCTGCCGTCATCACCGGGCCCAGTGCCGCGACATGACGATGCGCAAAAGCGGGCGCGGCTGCGCGGCGCTGCCAGCGCCATTCCGCGCCCTCGGCGATGAACAGGCTGTTGCCGATGGCGGGTTCGAGGATCAGTTTGGTGGTGGTGGATTTCGGGTAATCCTCGACCCGGTCCTTGAGGATATGGCGCAGGCTGTCCGGATCCATGACCATATGCCAGCGCAGACCCGTGCGGCCCGAGACGATGGGCTGGCGCAGCGCGATGCCGGGAATCAGTTCCAGCACATTGCGCCGCGCGATCGCAACGGTGCCAAGGATTCCCGTCGGACGCATGGAGAGGGGGACTTTGACGGGTTCACGCGGGGCCATGCGTGCAAGATTAAAGCATTCTCGGGAAAAGTGGAGTGCGGTTTTCTGTCCGGGCTACCCCGGGTTCAGCCAAGTCCCAGCACATCCGCCATGTCATATTCGCCCGGCCCCTTGTCCTGCCCCCAAAGCGCGGCGCGAATCGCGCCCCGGGCGAAGATGGCCCGGTCGGTCGCCAGATGACGCAGGACGATGCGTTCGCCATCGGCGGCGAAGATCACGTCATGCTCGCCAACGACATTGCCGCCGCGAATGGCGGAAAAGCCGATGCTGCCCGTTTCGCGGGGGCCGGTGATTCCCTCGCGGGCAGGGGTGCGAAGGTCGGCCAGCGAAGCGCCGCGACCCTCGGCGGCGGCTTCACCCAGCATCAGGGCGGTGCCGGACGGGGCGTCGACCTTATGGCGGTGATGGGCCTCGACCACCTCGATATCCCAGTCCTCGCCCAGTGCGGCGGCGACCTTGCGGGTCAGCCCCAGCAGCAGATTGACCCCAAGGCTCATGTTCCCTGCCCGGATGATCGGCGCGTGGCGGGCGGCGGCCTTCAGCGGCACCAGATCGGCGTCCTCGAAACCGGTCGTGCCGATCACATGCACGGCGCGGGCCTGCGCGGTCAGTTCCGCGAAGGCGACCGAGGCGGCCGGAGTGGTGAAATCGATCACCGCCTGCGCCTGCGCGATCGTGGTCACGGCGTCGTCGCTGACCGTCACGCCGACCGCCGTGCCGCCCATGGCCTCGCCGATATCCTTCCCGATCCAGTCATGGCCGGGGCGTTCCAATACGCCGACCAGCCGGGCGGTTTCGCTTTCCAGCAGCAGCCGGGCCAGCATCTGTCCCATCCGGCCCGATGCGCCCGTCACCACGATTCCCGGCAATTCCCGATCACTCATCTGTCACCCCCATGATTTCGGCCCTTTTATCCCGTTGCGATGCGCGCCGCGAGCCCCTATGTCGGAACGCATGGCACAGAACCGCTTTTCTCATGGCAACGGCCCCTCGCAGCGGCAGCTGCGCGTGGGCGAGTTGATCCGCCGCACACTTTCCGACGTGCTTTTGCGCGGGGATGTGCATGACCCGGCCCTGAACCGGCATTCGATCACGGTCGGCGAGGTAAGCTGCTCGCCCGATCTCAAGGTGGCGACGGCCTATGTGCTGCCACTTGGCGGACGAGAGGCGCAAGAGGCGCTTGCCGCCCTGCGCCAGAACGCGTCGGAGCTGCGGCATCTGGTGGCCAGGGGGATGTCGCTGAAATACGCCCCTGAACTGCGTTTCCGGCTGGACGAGACTTTCGACAGGATGGACGATACCCGGCGGATGTTTCTGGATGAACAGGTGCGCCGGGATGTCGAGGCTCCGGATGAAGACGAGGCTTGATCTGCGCCGCCGGCTTGGCGTTGCGGCGGGGATGATTCTGGCGATGACGGTGCCCGCAGTTGCGGGTGCGGGCGGCTGTGGCAAGATGAGCCATGACGGGCAGGGCTATGTCATCTGTCAGGTCGATGCCGCGCAAGAGCCCGCGCTGCGGCTGTGGCAGGACGGCGCGGATGGAAAACCGCTGCGGAATTTCGCGAATGTCCGCAAATTGCTGGATCAGGGCCAAAGCCTGAATTTCGCCATGAATGCCGGGATGTTCCATTCCGATTACCGGCCCGTAGGGTTGCTGATCGTCGATGGCGAGGAATTGTCGCCGCTGACCACGGCGGCGGGCGGCGGGAATTTCGGGATGCTGCCGAACGGGGTATTCTGCACCGGCGGCCAGCGGCCCTTTCAGGTGATCGAAAGCCGTGCCTTCGCCAATGTCCGGCCCGAATGCCGGTTGGCCACGCAATCCGGGCCGATGCTGGTGATCGATGGCGATCTGCACCCGCGCTTTCTGGTCGATTCGGACAGCCGTTATATCCGCAATGGCGTGGGCGTTTCACCCGATGGGCAACAGGCATGGTTCGCCATTTCCGACCGGCCCGTGACGTTCCACGAATTCGGACGGCTGTTCCGCGACGGGCTGGGCGTCCGCGATGCGCTGTATTTCGACGGCTCGATCTCGCGGCTCTACGCGCCCGGCGTGAACCGCGCCGATTTCGGGCGAAGCCTTGGGCCGATGATCGGGCTGGTGGATCAGACAGGCTGAAGGGCGAAGCCCGGATCGATCCGGCCCGGCTACCGGGCCACGCCCTTTGCTTCTTCTTTGTCCAAATACCCCGGGGGTGGCCGGCGGGTCGTGCCACCGGTTCGAGAACAAGCCGGCGACGGGCAGAGCCCATGCTGTCGCGGCTTGACGCCCCGTGCCGCTGCCGCTATTCCGCCGATCTTCCGGAAACTCAGGGGTAACGGATGGCACGCAAGAAGGGCCGGGATATCAATGGCTGGCTGATCGTGGACAAGCCCGCGGGCATGACCTCGACCTCGGTGGTGAACAAGGTCCGCTGGGCGCTTGACGCGAAGAAGGCGGGCCACGCGGGCACTCTGGATCCGGACGCGACCGGGGTTCTGGCCGTGGCGCTGGGCGAGGCGACCAAGACCGTCAGCTATATCACAGATGCGTTGAAATGCTATGATTTCACTGTGAACTGGGGCGCCGAAACCAGCACCGACGACGCTTCGGGTGAGGTGCTGCGGCGTTCCGATATCCGCCCGGATGGCGATACCATCGAAAAGGTCATTCCCGGATATCTGGGCGAGATCATGCAGGTTCCCCCGGCTTATTCGGCGGTCAAGGTGCAGGGCGAACGCGCCTATGATCTGGCCCGCGAAGGGGAGGCGGTCGAACTCGCCGCCCGTCCGCTTTGGGTCGAAAGCCTGACACTGATCGCGACGGACCGGGATTCGGCGCGGTTCGAGATGGTTTGCGGCAAGGGCGGTTATGTCCGCTCTATCGCGCGGGATCTGGGGCGGGATTTGGGATGCCTTGGCCATGTGGCCGGGCTGCGCCGGATCTGGTCCGGGCCGTTCGACGCCAAGGACGGCGTGGGGTTCGAAAAGATCGACCGCGAGACGCAGGGCTGGCTGGAAGAACAGCTTCTGCCGCTTGAGGCCGCGCTGGAGGATATGCCGGTGCTGCGGGCCACGCCGCAGGGCGCGCAGCGGATCCGCAACGGAAATCCGGGCGAGGTGACCGGCACGGCGGAATGGGGCGAGGCCGTCTGGGTCAGCGATGGTGAAGGCCCGGTCTGCATCGGCCGCTATCAGGGCGGCACCGTCCAGCCCGAGCGGGTGTTCAACCTGTAAGACATCTCAGGATGCCGGGCTTGCGTCAGCAGGTTCAGCAGAAACAGCATCAGCATGATGGTTTCATTCGATTATGGGTGAGGTGCCTTTTGCGTCCCGCGATGGGGGGGGGGGGGGGGGGGGGGGGGGGGGGGGGGGGGGGGGGGGGGGGGGGGCGGGGGGGGGGGGGGGGTTTTGGCATCCCCCGGACCCCCGGCAAGGTATTTGAGCAAAGAAGAAGGGACGGAGGCCGGGGCAGGTAAGGTCGGAGGCGGCTCGTCGGATCGTGAAACGCTTTGATGAAATGCCGGAACGCTGTAGCGCTAGGCTTGCCGCCATTTTATGGCCTGCCACAGGCGCGATCCTTCGGAGAGGAGGTCATGCCTCCTGCTAAATCACTTCAAGAGCGCGCCGCAGAACCGCCGTAACCTGATCGCTGAGCGGCAGATTTCCGGCAAGGACATGTTCAATCGGGTACCAGCCAGCCTCAAGCGCGTCATCGGCGGCCGCAGGCTTCCCGTCAAGATAATCGCACAGAACCGCGGCCAGCAGGAAATGATGCTGTAACACGCCATCGGAGCCGTGCCGGATCATGTCGACATTCTCGATATAACGGCGCGGCGCGGCGATCACGCCGGTTTCCTCGGCCAGTTCGCGGGCGGCGGCCTGCAATGCCGTTTCCCCCAGTTCCACATGACCGCCGGGAAATCCCCAAAGACCGGCATCGGGTGGGTTGCGGCGGCGCACAAGAAGAACCTCACCGTCCCGAATCGTGACGGCAAGGGCAGCCAACCGGGGACAGAGAGGCATTACCGGCGGCGGTCGCGGCGCGAGCTCATCGGCTGGAAGGCCACTCCGACATGGGCTTCGCAATAGGGTTTGCCGGGCTGGCTGGGCAGGCCGCAGAACCAGAACTTGTCGGTCGCCGGGTCGCCGATCGGCCATTTGCAGGTCCGTTCGGTCAATTCCATCAGAGACAGTTTGCGCGCCTTCTTCTCGACCTCGCGCACGGTCGCCAGCGCCTCGGGGCTGATCTCATTGGCCGAAGGCTGCGGCGGCAATGGCTGACCAGCGGGAACGATGGGGCGGCGCGGAACGGGGACGAAAGACGGTTGCGCTGCGGTCTCCTGGGCCGGAGCGGGCGCCGGCTTGACTGCCGCGGGCTCTGGCGCAGACGAAGCTGCGGGTTTGGGCGGCTTCTTCCCGGCCTTCTTTTCAGCTGCCGGGGCGGGGGCGGGCGCGGGTTCGGCTTCGTCATTGCGATTGGACAAGCCAAGCCGATGCACCTTGCCGATCACGGCATTGCGCGTCACCCCGCCCAATTCCTTGGCGATGGCGCTGGCCGACTGACCCTCGGCCCACATACGTTTCAGCGTCTCGACTCGTTCGTCCGTCCAGGACATGACTGCCTTTCCGGGCGGGATTTGTCCGCCGCCCCATCTTGAAACCCGCGATTGACCCCGTCACAAACGGGATGCCGAGATTTAGCCCTCGTGCGAGGAAAATTCAAGGACAGCGAGATGACTCCAGAGAATCAGACGGCAATGGGCGTGCGCCGCTTCGGTCGGGTCAATTGGCTGGGGCTGCAGACCCTGGCCCGGCGCGAGGTGATGCGCTTCCTTGCGGTCTGGCAGCAGACGGTCTTTGCGCCGCTGATGACGGCGGGGCTGTTCGTTCTGGTCTTCGCGCTTGCTTTGGGACGGAACCGGGGGGAAGTGATGGGTCTGCCCTATCTCGAATTCCTTGGCCCCGGCATCCTGATGATGACGGTGATCCAGAACGCCTTCGCCAATACCTCGTCCTCGATCACCTCGGCCAAGGTTCAGGGAAATATCGTCGATACGCTGATGCCGCCGCTTTCCGCGGGCGAGCTGCTAAGCGGTTATCTTGCCGGTTCGGTCGCCCGCGCGGCTCTGGTCGCGGCGGTGATCGGGACGGGGATGGTCATCGTCACGGGCGCGGGTATCGCGCATCCTTTCTGGGCGGCGGTCTTCATCCTGCTGGCGGCGCTGCTGCTTGGCGGGCTGGGAATCCTTGCCGGGATCATGGCACAGAAATTCGACCAGATGGCGGCGATCACCAATTTCGTGATCACGCCGCTGTCCTTTCTGTCCGGTACCTTCTATTCGGTCGAGGCATTGCCCGAGCCGTTTCGCAGCCTGTCGCACTGGAACCCGATCTTCTACCTGATCGACGGTGCGCGATTCGGGATCACCGGGGTCAGCGATGCTCCGGTCTGGCGCGGGTTGCTGATCTGTATCGCGGTGGTCGCGGCGGTGTTGTATCTGTGCCGTCACTGGCTGAAAACGGGCTATCGGATGAAACCGTGATTGCGCGTCTCGCAAAACCGCGCTATGGGCGATGTCATGATCGCCTGGACCGCCATAATCGCCCGCTCCCGACGTTGACGCTTCGTCACCGTCCGATCACGCCTGCCTTCACAATTTATCATTCCATTTGGGGAATCCGCCATGATTTCGCATGTTCTGCCGACTTATAACCGTGCTCCTGTCGCGTTCGAGCGGGGAGAGGGTGTCTGGGCCATCGCCACGGATGGTACCCGATATCTGGATCTGGGCGCGGGGATCGCGGTGAATGTGCTGGGTCATGCCAATCCCGATCTGGTGGCGGCATTGACCGGGCAGGCCGGGAAAATCTGGCATGTGTCCAACCTGTACCAGATCCCCGAACAGGAAAAACTGGCCGGGATGCTGGTCGAAAAGACCTTCGCCGATACGGTTTTCTTCACCAATTCCGGTACCGAGGCGGCCGAGCTTGCCATCAAGATGGCCCGGAAATACTGGAGCGATGCGGGTGATCCCGAGCGCATCGAAATCCTGACCTTCGAAGGCGCTTTTCATGGCCGCTCGACCGGGGCCATCGCCGCCGCCGGTTCGGAAAAGATGGTCAAGGGGTTCGGCCCGCTTCTGCCCGGCTTCCGGCAACTGCCCTGGGACGATATCGAGGCGTTGAAGGCCGCGATTACCGACCGCACTGCCGCCGTCATGCTGGAACCGATTCAGGGCGAGGGCGGCATCCGCCCGCTGGAGGATGCCGATCTGCGCGAGATCCGGGCGCTTTGCGACGAAACCGGCGCGTTGCTGATCCTGGATGAGGTGCAATGCGGTATGGGCCGGACCGGTCGGCTGTTCGCGCATGAATATGCCGGGATTGCGCCCGATATAATGATGGTCGCCAAGGGTATCGGCGGCGGTTTCCCACTGGGCGCGGTGCTGGCCACGGAAAAGGCGGCGGCGGGCATGGTCGCGGGCACCCATGGTTCTACCTATGGCGGCAATCCATTGGCCTGCGCGGTGGGGGCGAAGGTGATGGAGATCGTCGCCGATGACGCCTTCCTTGCCGAGGTGAACCGCAAATCCTCGCTGTTCCGGCAAAAGCTGGAAGGTCTGGTCGCCGCGCATCCTTCGGTATTCGAGGGCGTGCGCGGGCAGGGGCTGATGCTGGGGTTGAAATGCAAATTGCCGCCCGCCGATCTGGTCAAGGCCGGTTACGAGCAGCAAATCCTGACCGTGCCCGCCGCCGACAACACCCTGCGCCTGCTGCCGCCGCTGAACATCACCGAGGAAGAGATCGCCGAGGCGGTGGCAAGGCTGGACCGCGCCGCTGAAAGTCTGGATGCCTGACTACAGCTTCAGACCGGTCACCCGGGACGACCTGCCGATGCTGGCCGAATGGCTGAAGGCTCCGGCGGTCGCGGAATGGTGGCCGGATCCGAAGCATCAACTGGCACTGATTACCGAGGACCTCGACCAGCCCGCCATGCGACAGCTGATTGCTCTGCATGGCGAAACCCCTGTCGGATACGCGCAGCACTTCCCGGCGCATGAATGGGACGCCCCGCATCTTTACGATCTTCCGCAAGACGCCATTGCGATCGATGTCTTCAACGCGCCGGAAGGCTGGGGCTACGGCGGCGCCTGGTTGCGCGCGCTTGGCGATCTGCTTCTGCGCGAAGTATCGGCTCTGGTCATTGACCCCGCGCCTGAAAACGCCCGCGCCATTCGCGCCTATGAAAAGGCCGGATTCCACGGCGAAACGATCCGCAAGGACGGCGAGGGGCAACTCGCCCGGATCATGACCCGCCTCCGATGACTTCTTCTTTGCCGAAATACCTCGGGGGAGTCCGGCCTCAATTTTGAGGCCGGGCGGGGGCAGCGCCCCCTTGACCCCGCCGTCGCAAGCGGGCTTGCTGACCCAAATACGTGAAAGACATCCAGATGAAACATTTTCTAGACATCCACACGACCTCGAAAAGCGACCTGCGCCTGATCATCGATCAGGCTCTGGCGATGAAATCGGCCCGCAATGGCCGCCCCAAGGGCAGCTTTGACGATGAACAGCCGCTCGCCGGCCATATGGTCGCATTGATCTTCGAAAAGCCCTCGACCCGTACCCGCGTCAGCTTTGATGTCGGTGTGCGGCAGATGGGCGGGCAGACCATGGTGCTGTCGGGCAGTGAAATGCAGCTTGGCCATGGCGAGACGATTGCCGATACCGCGCGGGTTCTGTCGCGCTATGTCGATCTGATCATGATCCGCACATTCGAGGAAGCCACGCTTCAGGAAATGGCCGAATATGCCAGCGTGCCAGTCATCAACGGGCTGACCAACCGCACCCATCCCTGCCAGATCATGGCCGATGTGATGACCTTCGAGGAACATCGCGGCCCGATCCGGGGCAAGAAGGCGGTCTGGGTGGGTGACGGCAACAATGTCTGCGCCAGCGTGATCCATGCCGCCGGGCAGTTCGGCTTCGATTTCACCTTTACCGGGCCTCCGCCGCTCGATCCCGAGGCCGAGGCGCTTGATTTCGCCCGTTCGCAGGGTGTCGGTGTCACCATCGAGCGCGACCCCCACAAGGCGGTCGAGGGCGCCGATCTGGTCTTTGCCGATACATGGGTCAGCATGCATGATCCGCAATCGGCCAAGGAACGGCGGCATAATCAGCTGCGCGGCTATCAGGTGAATGAAGAACTGATGGCGAAGGCAAAGCCCGATTCGCTGTTCATGCATTGCCTGCCCGCCCATCGCGAGGACGAGGTGACCAGCGCCGTCATGGACGGCCCGCATTCCGTTATCTGGGACGAGGCAGAGAACCGGCTGCATGCCCAGAAGGCGGTTCTGCGTTATTGTCTGGGTGTGTAACCCGCTGTCATAAACCCTTCGCATAATCGTTGCGGTCGCGTTACACGGCGCTCTTAACTCTTCGGCGAAAGGCTCGTTTCCGGGCCTTCCCAGCATTCGCCAGGAGAGCGCCATGAACGATCAGAACCATTCGCGTCATGTCTTCCGGACCAGCCAGCTTGAAAATGCCGACGGTCCCGGTCTGAACCCCACGAATAACCGTACCATGGGCGAGATCATTGCCGCCCGTTTCTCGCGCCGGGGCTTTCTTCGTGGCTCGATGGCGGCCACGGCGATCTCGGCCACGGTCAGCCCGATCGCGCTGCTGGCGGCGGATGATGCACATGCGCAAGAGGCAGTCGAAGGCTCGGCCTTCAATTTCCCCGAGGTCAAGGCGGGCGTCGATGCCGATCATCACGTGGCCGAAGGCTATGACGCCGATGTGCTGCTTCGCTGGGGTGACAAGGTTTTCGCAGATGCGCCGGAATTCGATCCGGCGAACCAATCCCAGGCCGCGCAAGAGCGTCAGTTCGGCTATAATAACGATTTCGTCGGTTTCATCCCGCTGGAAGGGGCCGATGATCACGGATTGCTGGTGGTGAACCACGAATATACCAATGAGCATTTGATGTTTCCCGGAATCGTCACGATCAAGGATGGCGAGATCGAGCTTGCCGCCGCGACCGAGGATCGGGTGAATATCGAAATGGCGGCACATGGCGGCACGGTGATCGAGATCCGCAAGACGGACGGCAAATGGCAGCCGGTTCTGGATGGCAAGCTGAACCGCCGCATCACCGCCAGGACCCCGATGGAGATCAGCGGTCCGGCTGCTGGCCATGCCCGTCTGCAAACCAATGCCGATCCGACCGGCAAGGAAGTGCTGGGTACGATCAATAACTGTGCCGGTGGTGTGACGCCCTGGGGCACCTACATCATGGCCGAGGAAAATATCCACGGTTATTTCATGGGCACATTGCCCGAAGACCATCCCGAGACCGCGAATTACGAGCGGATGGGCATTCCCGAAGAAAGCTATGCCTGGGGCGAATTCGAGGACCGCTTCGATATCTCGAAGGAACCCAACGAGCCGAACCGTTTCGGCTGGGTCGTCGAGGTCGATGTGATGGATCCGGAATCCAGGCCGAAGAAACGCACGGCTCTGGGCCGCTTCAAGCATGAAGGCGCGGAAAGCGCGGTTGCGGCCGATGGCCGTGTTGTCTTCTACCTGGGCGATGACGAGCGTTTCGATTACGTCTACAAATTCGTGACCGCGGGCAAATATAATCCCGACGATCGCGCCGCGAATATGGATCTGCTGGATGCCGGCACGCTTTACGTCGCCCGTTTCGACGAGGACGGAACGATGGAATGGCTGCCGATGACCCATGGCGAAGGCGTGCTGACTGCCGAAAACGGCTTTGAATCGCAGGCCGATATTCTGATCGAGACACGCCGCGCCGCCGATCTGCTGGAAGCCACGCCGATGGACCGCCCGGAAGATATCGAGCCCGATGCCGCGAAGGGCAAGGCCTATGTCATGCTGACCAACAACACCAATCGGGAAGAAGCGAATGCCGCCAACCCGCGGGTCGAAAACGCTTTCGGTCACATCATCGAGATTTCCGAAGACGGCGGCGATCTGGCTGCGACCAGCGGACGCTGGGAAATTCTGGTGCAATGCGGCGATCCCTCGATCGCCGAGGTCGGCGCCACATTCTCGACCGCGACCACCGAGGATGGCTGGTTCGGCATGCCCGATAATTGCGCGGTCGACAGCGATGGCCGGCTGTGGGTTACGACCGACGGCAATACGCCGGCCGATACCGGCCGTACCGACGGCCTTTGGGCTTTGGATACCGAAGGATCGGCGCGCGGCACCTCGCGGCTTTTCTACCGGGTGCCGGTCGGCGCCGAAATGTGCGGCCCATGTCCGACCCCCGACCTGACGACCTTCTTCGTCGCGGTCCAGCATCCGGGCGACGGGGGTGATGACTGGGAAGGCCATGGCCGCCCGTCCTATTACGAAGATCTTTCGACCCGCTGGCCGGATTTCAGCGACGATATGCCGGTGCGTCCCGCGGTCGTCGCAATCACGAAACAGGATGGCGGCAAGATCGGCGCTTGAGGGGACGATGCCGGGGAAACAGCGCCGGCTCTGCCCGAAAAACGCGGAATCGCCGGTTGCGTCTTCTTCACTCAAATATCCTGCGGGGGCGCGGGGGGCGGGAAGCCCCCTGCCGTCGCGGGACGCAGTCCTTTCAGCGAACCGCCTTGACGCCTTCCAGAATCAATGTCGTCGCAAGTTTGGCGTAATCCTCGCGGCTGACCGGACCTTCGTCGCGGAACCACATATAGACCCAGTTCAGCATACCGAAAAGCGACATGGTGACCGGCATCAAAAGCGGGCGTTCGGGCCGGTCGAGTATGGGATGGATCTCGCAGATGACGGCCGAGAAATGCCTGACGATCCGCCGCTCCAGTTGCAAAAGCCGGGCCCGCTGATCGTCGGATAGGGCCGATCCGGCATTCAGCTGCACGATATGCTGGTCATCCGCGCCCCGATATTCCTCGAGCATCGTCAGAACCAGTTTCTCCAGCCTTTGACCGGGCGGAAGATCGGGATCCGTTGCCTGCTGCAAGGCCGTCTCCAGCTCTTTCAGATGGGTGTGGATGATTGCGAATATCAACGCGTCCTTGGACGGATAATAATGATACAGCAATGACTTCGAGACGCCCGCTTCCAAGGCGATCTGCGACATCGATGCCTTGTCCATGCCCTGTGTCGCAAAGACATGCGCGGCGGTCAGCAGCAATTGATGCTGCTTTTCCTCGAAATCCTCTGCTCGCGTCCGTGCCATCGGCGACAGGGCTCCTTCACATGTCGGGTCCGGGGCGGGAAAATGAGCACCCATACCCCCGGGTTACGGATTTTGCCAGCGCGCAGGGGGCCTGTGCCTAATCTGGCCGGTTGTCCACCACCCGCCTGGCCTTGCCTTCGGAACGGGCGACGCCGTCGGGATCATGGACCTCGATCTTCGTCGAGATCCCTATGACCGATTTGATGTGATGCGTAAGCTCATGCGCGGATGCCTGCCGCGCTTCGCCGGTGCCCCGGTTGGCGGTGCATTCCACATGAACCGTCATGACGTCCATCCGATCCTTGCGGGTCAGTTCGATCTGGAAATGCGGGGCAAGACCCCTGCATTTCAGGATCTGCTCTTCGATCTGGGTCGGAAAGACATTCACGCCGCGCAGGATGATCATGTCGTCGCTACGGCCGGTAATCTTCTCGACCCGCCGCATCGAGCGCGCGGTGCCCGGCAATATCCGTGTCAGATCGCGGGTGCGGTAGCGGATGATCGGCAGACCTTCCTTGGTCAGTGTGGTGAAAACCAGTTCGCCCATTTCACCATCGGGCAGCACCGTGCCGGTCTGCGGGTCGATGATCTCGGGATAGAAATGATCCTCCCAGACATGCAGCCCGTCCTTGGACTCTACGCATTCATTCGCCACGCCCGGCCCCATCACCTCGCTGAGGCCGTAGATATCGACCGCATGCATGTTGAAGGCCCGTTCGATCTCTTGGCGCATGGCATTGGTCCAGGGCTCCGCCCCGAAGATGCCGACCTCAAGTGAGCTTTCACGCGGGTCCAGCCCCTGACGGTGAAATTCGTCAAGGATAGACAGCATGTAGGATGGCGTCACCATGATGATGCGCGGTTTGAAATCCTGTATCAGCGTGACCTGCCGCGCGGTCATGCCGCCCGAGATCGGGACCACGGTGCAGCCCAGCCGTTCGGCGCCGTAATGCGCGCCAAGCCCGCCGGTGAACAGACCGTAGCCATAGGCGATATGCGCGATATCGCCGCTACGGCCGCCGCTGGCCCGGATCGAGCGGGCCATCATGTCGGCCCAGATGTCGATATCGTTCTTCGTGTATCCGACCACGGTCGGCTTGCCGGTCGTGCCCGATGACGCATGGATGCGCACCAGTTTTTCGCGCGGGACCGCGAACATGCCGAAAGGATAGGTATCGCGCAGATCCTGCTTCAGGGTGAAGGGGAAACGGGCAAGATCGGCCAATGTCGTGAAATCACCGGGATGCGCGCCGTGATCGTCGAAGCGCTTGCGATAGAAGGGCGAGTTTTCATAGGCATGTCGCAGCGACCAGGCCATCCGCTTTTCCTGCAGGGCGGTGATCTCGTCTCGGCTGGCCATCTCGATCGGGTCGAGGATGTCGGGGCTGGGCCTCAGGTCGTTCATCGGGTTTCTCCCTCGGGATACCGGTTAACCGGCAGCGTTGTCATTCGGCAGCATTGCCTTGCCGAGACTGCGCGAATGGCCGCGAAATTCGGCGATCACGGTGCCGTCTTCGCGTGTGATCCGGATATCGTAGATGCCAGAGCGGCCCCTGCGTGATACCTCCTGCGCCGTGGCCGTTAGCCGGTCGCCAAGCATGCCGGGCGCGATATAGGTGATCGTGCAATGCTGCGCGACGGTGACCTGATTATAGCTGTTGCAGGCGAATGCGAAGGCACTATCCGCCAGCGTGAACAGGAAACCACCATGCGCATTGCCGTGGCCATTGGTCATCCGCTCGGTCAGGGTCATCTGGAGGGTGGCCTCGCCGGGGGCGATATGGGTGATTTCCATGCCCATTTGCTGCGAAGCGCAGTCATCGGACCACATCTGGCGGGCGCAGGCTTCGGCCAGTTCCTGCGGTGTCATGTCAGCCCCCGTCCGGAATCAATGACCGCAGGCCAGCCGGGTAGATAGTGCGATCAATTCTCGGAAATTCGACTATATCTGGTAATGTCATCCGCTCCTCCGCGCCCTCCTCCGCCGGGCGATGAGGTTATTTTTTGCATAAACCGTCCGGTCGGTCAATGATACAGAAAGAGAGCGGAGGGAAACGCTCCTGAGAGAGAAGAAAACAATGAAGACCGCGACAATGACCGCATTCGCAATGCTGTCCGGCATGGATGCATTGTCCGGCTGAAGGCGGCGATGCACCAGCCGGACGAAACCCTGGGCGCAGCGGCCACGCCGGGCCTGATGCGGTGGGACGCCAACATGATCGCGGGAATGGCACCCGGCAATGAGCCGTGAACGGGCCCGATCTCACATCTCCATGATTGCAAGCATGAACTGGCCGCAGACCGGCAGATTGCAGCGGCAGCCCCTTGCGTTAACCATTCAAATACGTGACTGTGCGTCCGGAACGACGGCTTCGGCCTTGTATGAAAAGGAGAGGACTATGGCTTTCACCCTTCCCGATCTTCCCTATGCCCATGATGCGCTGGCCGGTGCGGGCATGTCGAAAGAGACGCTGGAATTTCACCACGACAAGCACCACAACGCCTATGTCGACAAGCTGAACGAACTGGTCGCCGGCACCGAGTGGGAAGGCAAGTCGCTGGAAGACATCGTCAAGGGCACCTACAGCAAGGGCGCCGTGGCTCAGAACGGTATCTTCAATAATGCCAGCCAGCACTGGAACCACACCCAGTTCTGGGAAATGATGGCTCCGAATCCGGGTGCCATTCCTTCGGAACTCGAAAAGGCGTTGACCGAATCCTTCGGCTCGGTCGATGAGTTCAAGAAATCGTTCAGCGAAAACGGTGTGGGTCAGTTCGGCTCGGGCTGGGTCTGGCTGGTCAAGAATGCCGACGGCTCGCTTGCCGTGACCAAGACCGAGAACGGCGTCAACCCGCTATGCTTCGATCAGATTGCGCTGCTGGGCTGCGATGTCTGGGAACATTCCTATTACATCGATTTCCGCAATGCGCGCCCGAAATACCTGTCGAACTTCCTCGACAATCTGGTGAACTGGGAAAACGTCGCATCGCGTCTGTAACCCGGATCCGCGCGGCTTCCATGTGAAACCGCCAGGTATCAGCAAGATCAGGGGCCGGATGCCGATCCGGCCCTTTTTCATGGCAATCCTGCGGGTCTTGGGGAACGATAAACCGTTTGCCATTCCATATCGCGTGGATGCGCATCAACGACGTGAATTGCGCATGCCGGGGCGTTTTTCCACATCGGGCGCGGCCAGAAGTCGCGCGTATTCCACGCTTTCCACGGGAATCAGGGCGATCTTGCCCCTGGCATCGTGATACAGCCCATAACCATGCCTTTTCACCAGGGGCGAGGCGCGCAAGCAGGCTTTGGGTGTCGAGAAGAAGCTGACAGCATCGATCGGCCCTTTGCGTTCATTCTCGACGGCAAGAAGCAACTCGTCCGAAGTCAGCCCATAGGGGCTGTCATTCAGCATCGCATATTGCCGCCCCGCGATCGTGTCCTGTCTGGCCGGTGGGGCTGCGGTTGCGGCCGGGCAATCGGGTGAGACGGTGATCAGCGTATTGTGGTAATTTGTAGTATGCATCATGCTTTCTTTCCTCTGCGAGAAAGAAGGTAACACGGGATGCCGCTGGCGGGCAGATATATCGTTGGTTTCGCGCGTACCACTGTCTCAGTTATGCGGCCTGGTGGATAGCGGCAGCCTGATCGTCGCCCGCAATCCGCATTCCGGCATGTTCTCAAGCGTGATCATGCCACCATGGGCCGCGATGATGTTTCTGGCGATGGCAAGGCCCAGCCCCGCGCCTCCGGTTTCCTGATTCCTGCTTTCGTCGCCGCGCACGAAGGGCTCGAACATCGCGTCCAGCCGGTCGGGCGGTATTCCGGGTCCGTCATCCTCGACCGTGATGATCGCTGCCTCCGCATCGCGCAAAAGCGCGACCTGCGCCGATGTGCCGAAACGCCGCGCATTATCCACCACATTCCCGATGGCCCGGCCCAGCGCGACCGGGCGGCCCGTGACATATGCGTTTCGCCGGCACAGGAAACTCACGCCGCGCTCATCGCACAGCCGGGAAAGGAGGGCGCCAAGGTCAAGCATTTCGCTTTCCTCGCCGTCTCCCGCGCCACGGGCATAGGCGACGAGGCCGTTCACCATGACCGTCATATCCTCAAGTGTCCGGATCATCGGGATGGCCTCTTCTTCGTCCAGCATTTCCGCGCGAATCCGCAAGGAGGTGATCGGCGTGCGAAGATCGTGCCCGACCGCGGCAAGCATGCGCATGCGATCGGCGTCGAAACGGCCGATGCGGTCCTGCATCTCGTTGAAGGCTCGCGCGGCCTCGCGCAACTCACCTGCGCCGGATTCGCTGACCCGGATTTCGCGGTTCCCATGCCCGGCAGCACGCGCGGCCCGGGCCAGTTCGGTCAGTGGCCGGGTCAGGCGCCTGACGAAGATCAGCCCCACGCCCAGCACGGATAAAAGCGACAGGCCAAGGAAAACCGGTAGAACCGTGCCGCGCGCGCCGGGCGGACGAAACCAGTTTCCACGTGAAATCACGTTGAGCCATAGCGGCGGCTGTCCATCGGCATGTGCAAGCTGGACCGAGACGGCAAGTGTTTCGAAACGCGGCCCCATCGGAGGTGGCCCGCTCATGCGATGCGACAGGACGGCGCCGCGGATTTCGCGGCCGGGCAGGGCTTCGGCAAGGGATGCGGTCAGATTGCGCAAAGGGCGCGGTGCCTCCCGTCTGTCCTGAACGATCGGCCGGGGGCCGATCACGTATCGCGTGAGCCTGTTGGATGCGTCATGGGCGATTTGCCTGCGAAGCGGCGGCGCGGCGGATTCAAGCGCGGGAACGATCGAGGCGATCCGTTCGATCTCGCGCGCCTCGCGAAGGTTTCGCTCGGATTGTCCGCGCTGGACAAACAGAAGCGCGCTGGCCACGATGCCTGCCGCCAGCAGGACAGTAATCAGCAGCACCGCGAAACGACCCGCCAGACCGTCGGGCAGGATGCGCGGTACGGTTCTCACAGCGTTTCCACCGGAGCGGCAAGCATATAGCCGCCGCCCCATTCCGTGACGATCAGGCGGGGGGATTTGGGATCGTCCTCGATCTTGCGGCGCAGGCGGCTGACGGTGTTGTCGATGGCGCGGTCATAGGCTTTGGCATCCCGCCCGGCGGTCAGGTCAAGCAGGCGGTCCCGCGAAAGAACCGTCTGCGCGTGGTCCAGCAAAACCGTCAGCAGCCGGTTCTCGCCCGAGGTCAGTACCACATGCCGCCCATCCGCGTGGCGCAGCTCTTGCGTGGCGGGCGCGTGCTCCCATCCGGCAAAGCGGCGCCGCGCCGCGGTTATGGTGGGTGCAGGCATCGGCGCGCGGCGCAGCACGGCACGGATCCGGGCCAGCAATTCGCGCGGGTTGAAGGGCTTGACCACGTAATCGTCGGCGCCAAGCTCCAGCCCGACGATCCGGTCGGTTTCATCCGCCATCGCCGTCAGCAGGATGACCGGAGGGCCGCCGCGTGCCGTCAGCCACCGGCAGATGCTCAGCCCGTCCTCCCCCGGCATCATCACATCCAGCACGATCAATGCGAGACTGGCTTCCTCGATGATGCGCCGCGCCTCGATGCCATTCGCGGCCAACTGTGTGCGATATCCCTGCTTGCGCAGATACTGGCCCAGCGATTCCCGGATATCGCGGGCGTCGTCGACGATCAGGATCTGGGGTTCGGCAGCCTCCAATTTTCCGGGCCTTTCGGTTCTGGGGTCGGATGGGTTCATTTATTGCCAGTTTCGCCGCAATTCCCATAGCAGGCCAAGCCGTGGCCGGCGTTTTTTGTCGCAATTTGTATCAGTGCGGCGCATTGCGACAATCCACGACAATACAGCGCCGGGGCTGACAAACATTTCGGCCACGATCCGGCTAGATCAGGGATATCGGAGGCGCGGCCTTCGGAAATTCAAGATCAAAGGATGATTACATGAAAACCTCGAAATTTCTCCCTGCCGGTTTCGCTGCGCTTGTCATGATCGGTGCAGGGGCAATGGTCGCCACTGCGCAATCGGCCCCGGACCAGCCGGCCCCGGATCAGGCCGCACCAGAGCAATCGGCCCCTGAACAAGCTGCCCCGCGCCAGCCCGGTGCGGATAAGGCGCATGGACCGATGGAGGGTAAACGGTTTCACCGGGCGCATTTCCGTCCGGATCACGGGAAACACCACCGGTTTGGCCCCGGCAAGGGCGGTGAAATCTTCCGCGACGTGTTCGAGGCGGCCGATGCCGACAAGGACGGCACGGTCACGCGGGAAGAGCTTGACGCCTATCGCGCGGACCGTGTCTCTGCGGTCGATGCGGATGGCGACGGCGCATTGTCGATCGAGGAATTCGACACGCTTTACCGTGAACTTACCCGTTCGCGCATGGTCGATGCGTTCCAGTCGCTGGATCATGACGGCGATGGCGTGATCAGTGCCGAGGAAATGGACAAGCGGGTTAACCGCATGGTCGAGCGTCTTGACCATGACGGCGACGGCGCGCTGTCCCTGAAACCCGGCCCCAAGGGCAGATAGGCCCGGTCGCAGAGGGGCGGGGTGTTTCGACCCCGGAACGCCTTGCCCCCGATTCCTTGCGCAAAGGTGATGACGGCTTATGCGAGGCCGTCATTTTCCAATGTCAGAGTGATGCGGTCGCCCGCGAACCAAGTACGGCCGAATTCCACCGGTTTGCCGTCCGGATCGACATTGATCGAGGTCGCATAGATCAGCGGCGCGCCTTCGCGAAGCCGCAGATGCAGCGCCTGGGTCGCGGTGGCCAGTCTTGCACTGATGCGGGTCGAGGCGCGGGTGTAATCGGCCACGCCCGCCTGCTGCAACGCATGGGTCACGCCCTTGCCCTCGCGCAGGGCCTCGGCGATTCCGGGCAGGCGGGTTTGTGGGAACAGGCTTTCGCTTAGCGAGACCGGCTGTGCATCGGCCAATGAATAACCGTGGGAAACACAGATCATATCGCCTTGTGCAAGCGCCAGCGGTGCGGCCTCCTCGGCCGTTGCTTCCCTGCTTTCAATGCCAAGGATCCGCAGTTCGGGCAGGCGTCCTGCGGCAAGCAGATTCCGGCGAAACCGGACCCGGCGTCCCAGCGGATAATCCATCGGCCGTGCCAGCACATAGACGCCCGAGCCGCGCCTGCTATGCACCAGCCCTTCTTCCTTCAGCAGGGTCAATGCGTGGCGGACCGTATGACGGTTGACCCCGAACCGCTCGGCCAGCGCCAGTTCACCCGGCATTTTATCGCCGGGGCCATAGCGGCCCTCGGCGATATCGTCACGCAGACTGGCGGCGATTGCCTGCCAGAGCGGGGTTTTTCCTGTGTTGTTACCCAAAATTCACAAAACTCCGGTGGCGGTTTCGGCGCGGTTATGGCAAAATATGTATAGTTGTATAGAATTATCTGGAAGTTGTCGAGATGCCTCTGAACACTCCCGAGAATGGCGCGCGCCGCGACTGGCTGGGTTGCCTTGCCCGTGCGCCCGAAGGCCGGGCTGCGCAATTGCTGACCTCGGCCGGTCTTGCGCCTGAATTCGAATATCTGCGCCCGCCCGAGATCGGCAGCGTCATGCTGCGCGGGCGTATGGGGGGCAGCGGTGGCCCCTTCAATCTGGGCGAGATGACGGTGACGCGCTGTTCGCTGAAGCTGGCCACGGGCGAGGTCGGGCATGGCTATGTGCAGGGGCGGCGCCGGGACGACGCGCAGGCTGCCGCCTTGGTCGATGCACTGATGCAGACCGGAATGGCGACCGAGATCCGGCACAAGGTTCTGGACCCGCTTTACGCCGAGGAACAGACCCGTCGCGCGGCGCGGGCCGGGAAGGCGGCGCAGACGAAAGTGGAGTTTTTCACCATGGTGCGCGGGGAGGATTGAGCATGGATGACCTGACCCTTGCCGGAGGCTTTTCCGATCCGGCCCAGCAATCCGCGCAAGCGTTCCGCGCGGTGATGTCGGCGCTGGCCCGGCCCGGCAGGATCGAGGCGGTGCGGGGCGCGGAACCCCCCGCACCGCTGTCGCCGGCGGCGGGCGTGGTGCTGCTGACCCTGTGCGATCCCGAGACGCCGATCCACCTGACGCCTTCGTTTGATCTGCCATCGCTGCGTCAATGGATCGGCTTTCATGCGGGTGCGCCGATTGCCGGGGCCGATGAATGCAGCTTTGCGATTGGCCCTTGGGACGAGTTGTTGCCGCTGGATCGTTTCCCCCAGGGGACGTCGGAATATCCCGACCGTTCGGCCACCCTGATCGTCGAAACCCCGCTGCTGGAGGCAAGGGGCGCGACGCTGCGAGGTCCCGGCATTCGCGACACCGCCGAATTGTCGCTGCCCGAGATTGTCGCGTTCCAGCGGAATGCCCGGGCCTTTCCCTTGGGTCTCGATTTCATTTTCACCTGCGGGGACCGGCTTGCCGCCCTGCCGCGCAGTACGGAGGTTGCCTGATGTATGTTGCCGTCAAGGGTGGTGAACGCGCCATCGACAATGCCCATGCCTGGCTGGCCGAGGAACGGCGCGGCGATGCCGGGGTGACAGAGCTTTCGACGGAACAGATCCGCGAACAACTGGCGCTTGCCGTCAATCGGGTGATGGCCGAGGGCTCGCTTTACGATCCCGATCTTGCAGCGCTGGCGATCAAGCAGGCGCGTGGCGATCTGATCGAGGCGGTTTTCCTGATCCGCGCCTATCGCACGACGTTACCCCGGTTCGGCCATGCCCGGCCCGTCGATACCGCTGCCATGCGCTGCGAGCGGCGGATCTCGGCGACGTTCAAGGATTTGCCGGGCGGACAGGTGCTGGGGCCGACCTTCGATTACACGCATCGGCTGCTTGACTTCAAACTGGCCGCCGACGGCGAAGCGCCCCGGATGCCCGCGCCGCCCGCCGAGTCGCAGCCGGTTCCCCATGTCACCGGATTCCTTAACCGTGAGGGGCTGATCGAAGAGGCCGCGCCGGATGATACACCGCCCCCCGATCTGACGCGCGAGCCGCTGGAGATGCCCGCCAGCCGCCCGCTGCGCCTGCAATCCCTGACCCGCGCGGATGAAGGCTTTACCCTTGCGCTCGCCTATTCGACGCAACGCGGCTATGCCCGCAACCATGCTTTCGTGGGCGAGTTGCGGATCGGGGCGGTCGCCGTCGAGATGGATATCCCCGAGCTTGGCTTTGCGATCGAGATCGGCGAGGTGACCCTGACCGAATGCGAGACGGTGAACCAGTTCAAGGGCTCGAAGACCGAGCCGCCGCAATTCACCCGCGGATATGGTCTGGTCTTTGGCCAGTCCGAGCGCAAGTCGATCTCGATGGCGCTGGTCGACCGGGCGCTGCGATGGGAGGAACTGGGCGAGGATTTCACCGGCGCACCGGCGCAGGATACCGAATTCGTCCTGTATCACGCCGATAATATTCAGGCGACCGGCTTTCTCGAACATATCAAGCTGCCGCATTACGTCGATTTCCAGTCCGAACTGGAACTGGTGCGCAAGCTGCGGCGCGAGGCCGGGGCGGGCGACACCCCCGAACAGATGGAGGCCGCGGAATGAGCGACGATTACAATTTCGCCTATCTGGATGAGCAGACCAAGCGGATGATCCGCCGCGCGATCCTCAAGGCGCTTGCGGTTCCCGGCTATCAGGTGCCCTTTGCCAGTCGCGAGATGCCGATGCCTTATGGCTGGGGCACTGGTGGCGTACAGGTCACTGCCGCAACCCTGACGCCCGATGACCGGCTGAAAGTGATCGATCAGGGGGCGGACGACACCACCAATGCCGTCTCGATCCGCAAGTTCTTCGAGCGGACGGCAGGGGTCGAGGTCGTGACCTCTACCAGCGAGGCCAGCATCATCCAGACCCGCCACCGCATCCCCGAGGAACCGCTGAGCGACGATCAGATCCTTGTCTATCAGGTGCCGATCCCCGAGCCGCTGCGCTTTCTGGAACCGCGCGAAAGTGAGACGCGCAAGATGCACGCGCTTGAGGAATACGGGCTGATGCATGTCAAACTGTACGAGGATATCGCCCGCCACGGTCATATCGCCACTGCCTACGCCTATCCGGTCAAGGTCGAGGGGCGTTACGTGATGGATCCTTCCCCCATCCCGAAATTCGACAATCCCAAGATGGAGATGGCCGCGATCCAGCTTTTCGGCGCCGGACGGGAACAGCGAATCTATGCGCTGCCGCCCTGGACCCGCGTTGTCTCGCTTGATTTCGAGGATCATCCTTTCGATCCTTCGAAGGCCGAGCATCCGTGCGCCCTGTGCGGGGCGGCGGATTCCTATCTGGACGAGGTGATCACCGACGATCAGGGCGGGCGGATGTTCGTCTGCTCGGATACGGATTACTGCGAAAGCCGCCGCGCGGCGGGACATCGCGGCGAATTGGCGGAGGATGCGGCATGACGCCCTTGCTGAGTGTCAGGAATATCACGAAGCGCTATGGCCCGCATCTGGGCTGCGGCGATATCTCGTTCGATCTGTATCCCGGCGAGGTGATGGGTATCGTCGGCGAATCCGGTTCGGGGAAATCCACGCTGCTCAATTGCCTTGCCACGCATATCCCGGCGGATAGCGGTCAGGTGATCTTCGATACCCGTGCGGATGGCCCCCGCGACGTGCTGCGGATGCCCGAGGCCGCGCGCCGGATGCTGTCGCGCACCGACTGGGCCTTTGTGCATCAGCATGCCCGCGACGGGTTGCGCATGGGCGTCAGTGCCGGCGGCAATATCGGAGAGCGGCTGATGGCGGTCGGTGGGCGCAACTATGGCACGATCCGCGCAGCGGCGGGCGACTGGCTGGGCCGGGTCGAGATCAGCGAAAGCCGCATCGATGACCGCCCCTCGACCTTTTCCGGGGGAATGCAGCAGCGTTTGCAGATTGCCCGCAATCTGGTCACCGGCCCGCGCCTGATCTTCATGGACGAGCCGACCGGCGGGCTGGATGTTTCGGTTCAGGCGCGGCTTCTGGATCTGCTGCGCGGGCTGGTGCGGGATATGGGATTGTCGGCTATCGTCGTGACCCATGATCTGGCGGTGGTGCGTCTGCTGGCGCATCGGCTGATGGTGATGAAAGACGGTCATGTCGTGGAAAGCGGGTTGACCGATCAGGTGCTGGACGATCCGCAGCATGGCTATACGCAGCTTTTGGTCTCTTCGGTTTTGCAGGTGTGAGATGATACGGATATCAGACGTTTCCAAGACATTTACCCTGCATAATCAGGGCGGTGCCGAAATCGCCGTGATGGCGGGCGCGGCATTGCAGGTCGCCCCCGGCGAATGCGTTGCACTGACCGGCAGTTCGGGTGCCGGAAAATCCACGCTGATGCGGATGATCTATGGCAATTATCTGGCGGCTGGCGGGGCGATCCATGTCGGCGATACCGATGTGACACGGGCCGAACCGCGCAAGATCCTTGCCATGCGGCGCGAGGTGCTGGGCTATGTCAGTCAGTTCCTGCGCGTGGTGCCCCGTGTGCCGACGCTGGATGTCGTGGCCGAGCCGTTGCTGATGCTGGGCGCGGGTCCGGATGAGGCCCGCGACCGTGCCGCCAGCCTGTTGCGGCGGCTGCGTATTCCGGAAAACCTGTGGCCGTTGTCGCCCACGACCTTTTCGGGCGGCGAGCAGCAGCGGGTGAATATCGCCCGCGGCTTCTGCCACGAATATCCGGCCCTTTTGCTGGATGAACCCACCGCCAGCCTTGATGCCGCCAATCGTGAAACCGTGCTGTCGCTGATCGAAGAGGCCAAGGCGCGCGGGGCCGCCATTGTCGGAATTTTCCACGATGAGGCGGCGCGGAACAGGGTTTGCGACCGCGAGATTGATGTTTCGGGTTTCACCCCCGCGAAGGCCGCGTGATGGCGGGGCGGCTGATCGGCGTTGTTGGCCCCTCGGGTGTGGGCAAGGACAGCGTGATGCGGGCGCTTGTGCGGGCGCAACCCGAATTGGCACTTGTTCGCCGCGTAATCACCCGCGCGCCGGAAAGCGGCGGCGAGGATTACGAACCGGTCAGTGAGGCCGAATTCCGTCGCCGTGCGGATGCGGGCGAATTCTGCCTGCAATGGCAGGCGCATGGGCTGCATTACGGCATCCCCGCCGATATTTCGCAGCGGATCGCCGCAGGCGCGGAAATGCTGGTGAACCTGTCGCGCGGGGTACTGAACGCGGCGCAGGCGCAATTCCCCGATCTTCTGGTCCTGAACATCACCGCCCGCCCCGAGACGCTGGCGGCGCGTCTGCGCGGCCGGGGGCGCGAGGATGAGGCGCAGATCGCGCTTCGCCTGTCGCGCGATGCCGGGGCGTTTCCGCCGGGGCTGCAACTGGCGCAGATCGACAATGACGGCTCGTTTGATGAGGCCGTGCAGCAGGCGCTTCTGGCGCTTTATCCGGTGAGGGCGTAGCGTTGGATCAACTGAAACATCCCGTCCGGACGTTGCCCCACCAATGCGATATTGTCGATGATATAGGGGCGCGGCAGCGCGGGCAGGCGGCGGGCGATTTCACCCTGGAACCGGGTCAGATCGCCATCGTCCAGATTGCCGGTCAGGGTCATGTGAAAGCGGAATTCCTCCAGCACATAAGGATAACCCCAGTCGCGCAGCAACTCGTCCTGCCGGGGGCTGAGGCCGGATTTGCGGCGGCGCGCCAGTTCGGCGGGTTCGGGTGGGGTGCGGAACCCGTCCAGCGCCGTCACGCATTCCCCGGCAAGCGCGTTCAGGGCGGTCGTGTCGCCGACCGGACGAAGCGCCAGAAAATTGCCCAGCCGATCAAGGGTCAACCCCTCCAGAACCACCGGGGATTGGCTGGCGGTCAGTTGCGCAAGCGCGCTTTGCAATGCGTCGGTCGTCGCCCCTGCCGCCAGCCGGAAGGGCGGTTTCAGCGTCGCGTGGAAGCCATATTTGCGCGGCGCCTCGGTCGCATCGGCGATTTTCGGCAGATCGGGTTGCAGAGCGGATTCGCCCGTCAGACAATCCCAGCCAAGCCACTGGGCGCCAAACTGCGCCAATGCGCCTTCGGGCGGCAGATAATAGATTGCAAACCGGATATGAGATGACATGGACAAGCCCCTTGTTTCCCCCGAATTACCTGTTCAGCATGATGATCACATGACAGAAGAGACCTGCCTTGCCAATGCCCGGATCGTGCTGGAAGATCGCGAGATTACCGGGCAGCTGATCATCAGCGGCAACCATATCGCCCGGATCGTTGAAACCGCCGCCGTGCCGCGTGGCGCAGTCGATCTTGAGGGCGATTACCTGATCCCCGGCCTGATCGAATTGCATACCGACAACCTTGAACAGCATCTCGAGCCCCGCCCCGAAGTCTCGTGGCCGCATGAGGCGGCACTGATCGCCCATGACGCCGAACTTGCATCCTGCGGCATCACCACGGTGTTCGACGCGCTGCGGATCGGGTCGACCGCATCGGGCAAGGGGCGTGACCGCCGTTATGCAAGGCAACTCGCCTCGGAACTGATCACGCTGCGCGAGGCGGGGGCGCTGCGGATCGGGCATTTCATCCATCTGCGGGCCGAGATCTGCTCGGAAACGCTGCTTGAGGAGCTTGCCGAATTCACGCCGCAGGACCGCATCGGCCTGATCAGCCTGATGGATCACACGCCAGGACAGCGGCAGTTCCGGGATATCGACAAGCTGCGCGAATATATGCAGGGCAAACGCGGCATGAGCGAGGAAGAGTTTCAGCACCATATCGCCATGCTGAAGGAGTTGCATGACCGCAATGGAACGCGGCACGAAGCCGCCGCGGTCGAGACTGCGCATAAACTGGGCGTGCTGTTGGCCAGCCATGACGATACGACTGCGGCGCAGGTCGCGGTATCCGCACGGCATGGCGTGCGGCTGGCGGAGTTTCCCACCACGCTGGAAGCTGCCGAAGCCTGCCGCGAGGCCGGAATCGCCGTGATGATGGGCGCCCCGAATATCGTGCGCGGCGGGTCGCATTCCGGCAATGTCTCGGCGCGGGAACTGGCCGATCACGATCTGCTGGATATTCTGTCATCGGATTACGTGCCTGCCGCGCTGTTGCTGGCGGCTTTCCGTCTGGCAGAGATATGGGGTGATCTGCCCCGTGCCATCCGCACCGTCACGCTGGCGCCGGCGCAGGTCAGCGGGCTGGACGATCGCGGAACGCTGGCCGAGGGAAAACGCGCCGATCTTGCGCGGGTCGCGACGTATAACGGCAACCCGATCGTACGGGCCGGCTGGAGTCAGGGGAAACGGATCGCATAGGTTGCCGTGAACCGTCGCTATTGCAAGTAGCCATCCCGGCCTGCATTGACCTTATGCGGGAATTTCTGGCATTTCTGTCGATCTCGCGCCACGATGAGCCGGGGCGGAGTGACGGAATCGGAAATGGATAGCGGCAATATACAACTCGTCCGGCGGCTCGAGCGGGCCAGCGTGCTGGTCGTCGATGATGAGCCGGGAATGCGCAATTTCCTGGTCAAGACGCTGACGCCCTATTGCCTGCATGTGGCCGAGGCCGGGAATGCCGATCAGGCCGCCGCGCTTCTGGCGCAGCGGCATTTCGACGTGATGATCCTGGACAACATGATGCCCGGGAAAAAGGGCATCGACTGGTTGGCCGAGCAGCGGGACAGCGGCGGCTTCACCGATACGATCATGGTCACCGCCTATGCCGATCTGGAAACCGCTATCGAGGCGATGCGGGCGGGGGCCACGGATTTCGTGCTGAAACCGTTCCGCTCGAACCAGCTTCTGAACGCCGTGGGCCGCTGTATCCAGATGGCGCAGTTGCGGCGCGAGAACATGTTGCTGAAACGCGAGCTGGAAGGTCAGGATATCGGTCAGCAGCGCCGCGAACTGATCGGATCCTCTGCCGCGGTTTCTGCCACCCGCGCGATGCTGGCCCGGATCCGCGATGTCTCTACTCCGGTCCTGCTGACCGGGGCGTCGGGGACAGGCAAAGAGGTGGCGGCGCGGCATATGCATTCCACCTCGAAGCGGGCCGAGGCGCCATTCGTGCCGATCAACTGCTCGGCCATTCCGGCGGAACTGATCGAAAGCGAATTGTTTGGCCATGTCGCGGGGGCGTTTCCCGGCGCAAGCCATGCGCGCGAAGGGCTTTTGCCATCGGCGCAGGGCGGCACGGTGTTTCTGGATGATGTCACGGGCCTTAGCCCATCGGCGCAATCGGCGCTGCGGCGCGTGATCGAGGATGGCACGGTTCGCCCGGTCGGGGCAGAGCGCGAGATAAGGCTTGATCTGCGCTTCGTGCTTGCCACCAGCCGGGCATTGGAGCGTGAGGTCGCCGAAGGCCGTTTCCGCGAAGATCTGTTCTTCCGCATCAATGTCGTCGAATTGCGGATGCCAACTCTGGCCGAACGTGAAACGGATATCATCGAACTGGCCGAACTGTTCCTGCGCGAAATTGCCTCGAGGCTGGCGCTGCCGCCGCTAGAGATCGACCACGCGACACGCGCGGCGCTGCTAAGGCATGACTGGCCGGGCAATATCCGGGAATTGCGCAATTTCATCGAAAGATCGCTGATTTTCGGGCGCTTCCCGCTGGAAACCCTGTCGCCGGGGGGCGAACAGGATGCGATCGCGCCGCTGGCACAGGTCGAGCGGCGCGAGATCCTGCGGGCGCTTGATGCGACCGATGGCAACCGCTCGGAGGCGGCGCGGCGGCTTGGGGTGTCCCGCAAGACCATCGACCGCAAATGCGCCTCCTGGGGATTGTGACCCATGTCGGGGCTTGGCCGTCTGTTTCGCTCGGTCCGGGTACGGCTTCTGGTGATCGCGTTGCTGCCCATGCTGGTGCTGTTCCCGGTGATTCTTGGCGGCGCGATGCTGCGCTGGTCGGGAAAGATGGACAATCTGCTGATCGTCAAGGTCAACAGCGATCTGACGATTGCGGATCAGTATCTGCAGCATCTGCTTGAAAATTCGGGGGAGCGGCTGGATGCCGTGGCGCATTCGGTTGCCTTTCAGACAGCACTGAGTTCAGGTGAGCAGGACGATTTCATTGCGGAACAACAAAAACGGCTTGGGCTGGATTTTCTTTACCTTTCGGATGGCGGCAGGACGCCCGGCGGTTTCGTTCCGGGCGACTGGCCGGTTGTGCAGGACGCGCTTGCCGGCGAGCCGCACAGCGCCATAGACATATTCCTGCCCGATCAGCTTGATGCATTGTCGCAAGGGCTGTCGGAACGCGCTACTGTCCGGCTTGTGCCGACCCGTGCCGCCGTGCCGACGGATCGCAGCACCGAGGATCGCGGCATGGTTATTCATTCCGCCGCGCCGGTGATCATGCCCGACGGATCGCGCCGCGCGCTTGTCGGTGGGCTGCTGCTGAACCGCAACCTTGATTTCATCGATACGATCAACGCGCTTGTTTATCGCGAACGGTCGCTGCCGCAGGGCAGCCAGGGCACCGCGACACTGTTTCTGGACGATGTCCGTATCTCGACCAATGTGCGCCTGTTCGAAAACCTTCGCGCTCTTGGCACCCGGGTTTCGGCCGAGGTGCGCCAACAGGTGCTGGGTGAGGGCGCGACATGGCTCGATAGCGCCTTTGTGGTCAATGACTGGTATATCTCGGCCTATCAGCCAATCATCGACAGCAAGGGCCAGAAGGTCGGGATGCTGTATGTCGGTTTTCTGGAAGCGCCTTTCCAGCGCCAGAAAACCAATACGATTGTCGTGCTGACGCTGGTTTTCCTGCTGGTCGCGGGGCTTTCGGTGCCGATCTTCCTGCGTTGGGCAGGCCGGATTTTCCTGCCGCTCGAACGGATGACCCAGACCATCACCCGGGTCGAAGAGGGCGACCTGAACGCCCGCAACGGGCTGTCAGATGGCAGTGGCGAGATTGCGCAGGTGGCGCAGCATCTCGACGGTTTGCTGGATGCGGTGCAGGAGCGCGATCGGCAATTGCGCGGCTGGGGCGAAAGCCTGGAACAGAAGGTCGAGGAACGCACAAGGGATTTGCAAGAGGCCAATACCAAGCTCGAGCGCGCGACCGAGCGGCTTATCATGTCGGAAAAACTGGCCGCCGTGGGCGAGATCACCGCCGGGGTCGCGCATGAGATCAATAATCCCATCGCGGTCATTCAGGGCAATCTGGACGTCGCGCGGGATTTGCTGGGCGAGGATGTCAGGAAGGTCGAAACCGAGTTCCGGCTGATCGACGATCAGGTTTACCGCGTCGGTGTGATCGTTTCGAAACTGCTGCAATTTGCCCGCCCGGCCGAGTATTCGGGGGCGGCCAATGTGATCCTGCCTTCGGAAGTCGCGCGCGACTGTCTGGTGCTGACCCGCAGGCAGATCGAGAACGCGCAGATCGAGGTGCGCACGGATTTTTCGTCATTATGCCCGGTGCTGATGGAAAGGACCGAGCTTCAGCAGGTGATCGTCAACCTGCTGCTGAATGCGGTTCATGCCATGCCCGAGGGCGGAATCCTGACCCTGAGCGTGGTGGATGAGGATGAGCAGGTCGTCATCCGTGTCGAGGATACCGGCACCGGTATCCCGGCAGATACGCTGAAACGCATCTTCGATCCGTTCTTCACTACCAAGCTGGCGCAGGGCACCGGGCTGGGTCTGTCGATCAGTCAGCAGCTTGTGAGCCGAATCGGTGGGCGCATTTCGGCCAGTTCCAGCCCGGGTGAGGGAAGCTGTTTCGAAATTGTTCTGCCTATCGCCTCCGATCAGTGAAATGGACAAAATGTCCCGGTTTGGTGACCGTCCTGCAATGGCTGCGGACGGAATGTCCCGATTATCCGAAAGCTATTCCTTCGTGATGGACAAAATGCGCATAAGATATTGAAATTAATTAAAAAAATCAATTGACCCATAAGGTTCTCCTAACCACAATCCCCGCAGTAACATGCGGCGGCGTCAAGCGTTTTCGGTGCCAGCCGCGACCATGGGAGGAGAAATTATGGATAACGCCAAGCCCGGCGGCGCTTTCGCATTCCTGCGCAAAGAGAACATCGTCGCCAAGCCCGGTTTCAATCGCTGGCTGGTGCCGCCAGCGTCAATCGCCATCCATCTGTGCATCGGCTCGGTCTATGCGTGGTCGGTGTTCAATCCGGCGCTCTCGCGGGAACTGGGCGTGGTCAGTGCTGCCGCGGATGACTGGAGCCTGTCCGGAATCGTCTGGATCTTCTCGGTGGCGATCGTCTTCCTTGGCCTTTCGGCGGCTTTCGCCGGGAAATGGCTGGAAGAGGTCGGCCCGCGGATGGTCGGCGTTGTCGCCGCCTTTCTGTGGGGCGGCGGTTTCGTCATCGGATCGGCCGGGATCGCGCTGCATCAGCTTTGGCTGATCTATCTGGGCTATGGGGTTCTGGGCGGCTGTGGGCTTGGCCTTGGCTATGTCTCGCCGGTCTCGACCTTGCTCCGCTGGTTCCCCGATCGCCGCGGCATGGCGACGGGCATGGCCATCATGGGCTTCGGCGGCGGCGCAATGATCGCCGCGCCGGTCAAGGATTGGCTGCTGTCGGTCTATGCCAGGGCGCCTGAATATCTGGGTGCGGACAATGCGGTCAATATCATCACCGAAGGCGGTCGCCGCTTTGCCGAAACCGCGACGGGCAAGGCAGAGGTTGTCGTCGCCTCTGCCTCGCAGGCCGCCTCATATGGCGGTGAAGCGGGCGTCTATGTCGTCGGCACGGGCGATACCGGGGCGTCGGCGACCTTCCTGACGCTGGGTATCGTGTATTTCTGCGTCATGATTATCGCCGCTTTCCTGTACCGTGTTCCCCCGGCTGTCTGGAAGCCCGAGGGATGGCAGCCGAAAGAGCAGACCAGAAGCATGGTCACAAGCGAACATGTGGATATCGATCAGGCTTTGAAAACGCCGCAATTCTGGCAGATGTGGCTTATGCTGTGCCTGAACGTCACCGCCGGGATCGGGGTGCTTGCGGTGGCCAAGACCATGATGACCGACGTCTTCGGCACCACCATGCCGACCATTGTGACGGCCGCCTTCGCCTCGACCTATGTGCTGATGATCTCGGTTTTCAACATGTGCGGACGGTTCTTCTGGGCCTCGACCTCGGATTATATCGGGCGCAAGAACACCTATCACTGTTTCTTCGTGCTGGGCACCTTGCTGTATCTGTCCATTCCGTTCTTCGCATCGGCCGGGGCAGGAAGCCCCAACGTCATTTATCTGGCCGGGTTCTATCTTGCCACGATGATCATCTTTTCCATGTATGGCGGCGGCTTTTCGACCATTCCCGCCTATTTGGCGGATATGTTCGGCACCATGCATGTCGGCGGCATCCATGGCCGGATCCTGACGGCATGGTCGGCGGCGGGCGTGCTGGGACCGCTTGCCATCACCTCGCTGCGCGACATGTCGGTAGGGCGCGCGATCTCCGATCTGGCCGGCAGGGTCGATCCCGAGACTTTCGCGCAGAAATTCGGTGCGCCGATGGATCAGCTTGATCAATTGGTGGCGGCAAAGACCGTGACCGTGGCGCGGTTGATGGAGATCGCGCCGGAAGGCACGATCGACCCGACGCCGAGCCTTTACAATACGACCATGTATGCCATGGCCGGACTTCTGGTCATCGCCTTTTTCGCCAATCTGTTGCTGCGCCCGGTCAATGCGCGTCATCATTACCGCGAAGCGGCGCAACCCGCCGAATAATTACCGGCACGGGACATTTGCCGAACTCAAGCCAGGGCGGTCACGATCCGGTCGTGACCGCCTTTTTGCGAATCCCGGCACGGGAACAATTTTCTGTCAAATGCGTTTGTTATCAACCATGATGTAATTGGATATGCTTTAAAGGAGATACTGGTATGGCGACGACTACAACCAGCAAAAAAGATACTCCGACAGTTGACGATCTGGCAGCCCAGCTTGATACGCTGCGCGGCGATATGTCCCAATTAACTGAATTATTGGCGGATTACGGTCGCGACCGGGCAGAGCAGGTTGGTCAAAGCACCATGCAACGCGCTGCGGAACTGCGTGCGCGGGCCGGACAGGATGTAGAGCGTCTGCGCGCCCGTGCCGGTGACATCGCTCATGATGCGGAAAATTTCATGCATGAGCGTCCGGCGACGACAATTGGATTGGCGGTTGCTCTGGGATTCCTTGTCGGTCTTGTGAGTTCGCGGCGCTGATCGGGGATGGCCGGTTTTCTTGAAAGACAAATGAAAAGGATTGTCGGGGCGGCAATGCTTGGCATGATCGGGGGAATCTCCCTGATCATCGGGCTTGCCTTTCTGACAGCCGCGGCATGGATCGCGCTTGCGGACCGGTATGATACGCTTGTCGCGGCATTGGTCCTTGGCTGCGTCTATGTTGCGTTGTCCGCCGTGCTGTTGGCCATACTTGCCATGCGCGGCAGCCGCCGTCCTGCATCCCGGCCGCCCGCGCCTCCGCCCCGTCCCGCAAGCGATCCGCTGGCGCTGGTCGAAGCATTCTTCAGCGGATTCGAGGCCGCGCGGCGCAAAAGAGGCCCCCGGAGATAGCATGCGCTTTAAGACGATTGAGGTAAGATTCAAGCGTCTTTCCAATTCGTTACCAAGGTTTCACGCCGGCGAATGAAGTGCTCTTCATTCGCCGGTTTTTCTTTGGGGAATTTTTTTCTTGATAAAATACCAACCGGTCGGTATGTACTTACAAGGAGGCGTCACATGCCCGGAAAGACAGGTCAACGGTCAGGTCGAAGGCGTTTTCGATTATTCCGCCACCGACCATCCGGCCTTAATTCCGATTGCTCTCCGCCAAGGGCTGGACATCCCGGCTGACATCCGTTTTCAGGGAGGAAAACATGCCTAATACGATCCGACTTCACCGCGTATTCGCCACCCGGCCAGAGAAACTTTACCGTGCATTCCTTGAGCCGGATGCCGTTGCAAGCTGGCTTCCGCCATTCGGCTTCGTCTGCACCGTCCATGAACTGGACGCGAAAGAGGGGGGAAAGCACCGGATGTCGTTCCGCAATTTCACTAATGGGCGCAGCCATGCATTCGGTGGCACCTATCTGGAACTCGTCCCCGGCAAGCGAATTGTCTATTCCGACAGTTTCGAGGATTCGAACCTGCCCGGCGAGATGAAGACTACCATAGTGCTGAAGGCGGTATCGGTCGGCACTGAGGTCAATATAGAACAGGCCGGTGTGCCCGATGTGATCCCGGCCGAGGCCTGCTATCTGGGCTGGCAGGAATCCCTGCGCAAGCTTGCAAAGCTGGTTGAGCCCGAAATCAACGATAAGCCGCGCCTGGGGGTGGGGCGTTTAACTGGAAAGGGGGTTTTTTTGCGTTCCGCGACCGCGGGGGGCGCCGCCCCGGGACCCCCGAGGTATTTGGACAAAGAAGAAGCAAAGGGAGGGGAGCCGGGCGGGCGCGGGGACGCCCCTCCTGCCGTGAAAATTCCTAGCTGGTGGCTTTCGCCAGTGCCTGATCCAGATCGGCGATCAGATCGTCGGGATTCTCGATCCCGATGGACAGGCGCACCAGTTCGGGCGCGGCACCTGCGGCGCGCTGCTGTTCTTCGGTCAGCTGCCGGTGGGTGGTCGAGGCCGAATGGATCACCAGCGACCGCGCATCGCCCAGATTGGCGACATGGCTGAACAGTTCAAGCGCATCGACCAGCTTGACCGCCGCGTCATAGCCGCCCCTGATCGCGAAGTTGAACAGTGAACCGGCCCCCTTGGGATAAAGCCGTTTCGCCGTCTTGTTCCACGGCGATGACGGCAGCCCCGCATAGGTGACCGAGGTGACCCGCGGATCATTTTCCAGCCATTCGGCCACTTTCACGGCGTTTTCGACATGGCGCGGCACGCGCAGCGCCAGCGTCTCTATTCCCATCAGCGTGTAATGTGCGCCCTGCGGGTTCATGGTCATGCCCAGATCGCGCAGGCCGATGGCGATGCCGTGGAAGGTAAAGGCAAGCGCGCCGAAGGTCTCGTGGAATTTCAGGCCGTGATAGGCGGGCTCGGGTTCCGAAAGCGAGGGGAACTTGTCGCTGGCCGACCAGTCGAACTTGCCGCTGTCGACCACCACGCCGCCGGTGACCGTGCCATTGCCGGTCATGAATTTGGTCAGTGAGTGGACGACAAGCGTCGCGCCCATCTCGATGGGGCGGCACAGACAGGGCGTGGCAAGCGTGTTGTCCACGATCAGCGGAATGCCCGCCGCGTCGGCGACTTCTGCGACTGACGGGATATCGGTGACATAACCCCCCGGATTACTGATCGATTCGCAGAATATCGCGCGGGTATCGTCGTCGATGGCGTCCCGCAGGGCATCCGGATCGTCGAGATCGACGAATTTCGCCGACCAGCCGAAGCGTTTGATCGCATGGGTGAACTGAGTGACGGTGCCGCCGTAAAGCCGGGTCGAGGCGACGATATTCCTGCCCGGCCCCATCAGCGGAAACAGCGCGAGGATCTGCGCGGCATGACCGGACGAGCAGCAGACTGCGCCTGCGCCGCCCTCGAGCGCGGCAACCCGGTTCTGCAGGGCGGCTACGGTCGGGTTGGTCAGGCGCGAATAGATGTAGCCCACCTCTTCCAGATTAAAGAGCCGGGCCGCATGTTCGGCATCACGAAACTGATACGAAGTCGTCTGATAGATCGGCACCTGCCGCGCGCCGGTTGCCGGATCGGGCCCGGTGCCGGCATGGATCACGAGCGTATCAAGCGATTGGTCCCTGGACATGGTTTCCTCCTGATCGGTTCGGATACAACCTAAGCGTTGCATGGCAAGAACGGCAATCCCGAATAGGTCTCATGCGGTGGACGGCCGCCCTGACGGGCTCAGGCGGTGATCTTTCCGGGCACGACCATCGGCGTGCCTGAAACCGGATCGGGGATGACGACCGCATTCAGCCCGAAGACCTCCTGCACCAGTTCTGCCGTCAGGATTTGCGCCGGCGCGCCTTTCGCGACGATCGCGCCGCTGCGCATGGCGATCAGATGTGAGGCATAGCGGCTGGCCTGATTGAGATCGTGCAGCACGGCGATGATCGTACGGCCCTGCGCATTCAGTTCGGACAGCAATTCCATCAGTTCCACCTGATGGGCGATATCCAGAAAGGTCGTCGGTTCGTCCAGCAGCAGAAGCGGCGTTTCCTGCGCCAGCACCATGGCGATCCACACCCTTTGCCGCTGCCCGCCAGACAATTCGCCAAGCAGACGCCGCGCATATGGCAGCATTTTCGTTGCCGTCAAAGCCTGGGTCACCGCCTGCCTGTCTTCCGGGGACCATTGGCGCAGAAAGGATTGATGCGGATATCTGCCCCGCGCGACAAGATCGGCCACGGTGATCCCGTCAGGGGTGGTCGGGCTTTGCGGCAGCAGGCCAAGCCTGCGGGCGACTTCGCGCGCGGGGTAGCTGCCGATCAGCTTGCCGTCCAGCACGACCTGCCCCCTGGCAGGTGTCATCAGCCGGGACAGCGCCCGGAGCAGCGTCGATTTCCCGCATGCGTTCGGCCCGACGATGACGGTCAGAGAGCCGTCCGGGATCTCGATCGACAGGTTCTCCGAGATGGTCCGGTCGTCATAGCGCAGCGTGACGGCATCAGCTTTCAGGCGGTGCCTCATCGGTCTCTCCGGCTTGGTTCTTTCCGCTGTGTTGCATTGCAGGGCGTGTTCTGCAATATGGTCGCAGCCATGCGGCCCGGTCATGCCGGGCGCGAAAGCCAATATCAACCGCAGGGATGCGGGCAAAGTGAAACGGCTTTCGATACGAGCAGACCATGACCGTCACCGAAATGGCAAAAGACCGAAGCCATCCTGATCAATATCGCGGAACCTCGCGCAGCTTCGGGATATCGCGTGTCTGGAAACGGGCGGTGATCTGCGCGGCCCTGTCGGCGCTGCCCCTTGTGGCAGGGGCCGACGGCTGGCCACGCTCTGTCCCGCACGAGGCCGGCGAACTGACGCTTGAGCAGGCGCCGGAGCGTATCGTTTCGACCACGCCCAGCGTCACCGGGATTCTTCTGGCCATCGATGCTCCGGTGATTGCCAGTGCCGCGACGGCGCAGGGCCCGCTGACCGATGACAAGGGCTTCTTTTCGCAATGGGCCGAGGTCGCGGATCAGCGTGGGGTTCAGCCGCTTTATGCGGATCTGCAATTCGATATCGAGGCGATCATCGGCGCTGAGCCGGACCTGTTGATCGCATCCGCGAATGGCGGGGACAGCGTGATGCAATTCTATCCCGAGATCGAGGCGCTGGGGCTTCCTGCGCTGGTTTTGGATTATTCAACCCACAGCTGGCAGGACATCGCGCGGCAACTGGGTCGGGCCACCGGGCATGAAGCCGAGGCAGAGGCTGCGATCAAACGGTTCGACAGCCATGCCGCCGAGGTCGCGGCGACCATGACCCTGCCGAAGGGCAAGGCCACCATCGTCGGCTACAATATCGCCGGAAGCTATTCCGTCGGGCGACCCGAAAGCCCGCAGGCGCAGGTCTTGGCCGCGCTTGGCTTCGACATTGTGCCGATACCCGACGATATGCAGGGCGAGATCACGCGGTCGTCGAATTTCGATTTCGTCTCGCGCGAAAACCTTTCGGCGGCGATCACCGGCGAGACGGTGTTCCTGATGTCCGGCTCGGACGAGGATGTGCGGGCATTCATGGATGACCCGGTGCTGGCGAACCATCCGGCGGTGAAGGCCGGGCGGGTCTATCCGCTGGGCGAAAGCTCGTTCCGGATCGATTATTATTCCGGCCTCCAGATGATCGACAAGGTGGCCGGGCAGTTCGGAACGCCATGAGCGACGGCATGGACCTGCACGGAAGGGGGCAGAGGCTTCGGATTCTGTGTGGCGCGCTTGTCCTGCTGCTCCTGATAATGGTGCTGAGCCTTGGCACCGGATCCCGTGCGATCCCGTGGTCCGAGGCGATGGCGGCCTTATGGGCCCCCGATCCCCGCAATGATTTGCATCTGATCGTTCGGGTCTTGCGGGTTCCCCGGACCCTGCTGGCCGTCATGGCCGGGGCCGCATTGGGAATCGCCGGGGCGATGATGCAGGCGGTGACGCGCAATCCGCTGGCAGAGCCGGGGATTCTGGGGATCAATGCCGGGGCCGCAGTGGCCGTGGTGCTGGCCATCATGGTTCTGGGCCTGACAAGCATGGCGCAATATGTCTGGTTCGGGTTTCTGGGCGCCGGTCTGGCCGGTGTGGCGGTCTTTACGCTGGGGCGCGCGCATGAGACGGGGACGGATCCGGTGCGCCTTGTGCTGGCGGGGGCCGGTATCGCCGTGGTGCTGGGCGCGATGACCGGGATCGTCATCCTGAATGCGCCTTTGCAGGAATTCGACACGTTCCGGAACTGGTCCGCGGGATCCGTTTCGGGCCGGGAGGCAGAGATCGCCGTGATTCTGGCGATGGTGCTGCTGCCCGCGGGGTTATTGGCGCTGTCACTGGCGGGAAGCCTGAACATCCTGTCGCTTGGGCAGGAGATGGGGCAGGCGCTTGGGGTCAGGCCGGGCCGGGTCTGGGGCCTGACCTGTATCGCGGTCATGCTGCTGGCGGGGGGCGCGACGGCAGGGGCGGGGCCGATCGGTTTTGTCGGGCTTGTCGCTCCTCATGCGGCGCGGATGGTCTGCGGGCCGGATTACCGCTGGATCCTGCCGGTGTCGGGAGTCTTCGCGGCGATCCTGCTGCTGCTTGCGGATATCCTTGGCCGGATCGTCATCGCGCCGGACGAGGTGGCCGCCGGGATCGTTGCCGCGATTCTGGGCGGGCCATTCTTTATCCTTCTGGTCCGGCGTTTCCGATTGGCCCGGATATGAGCGCGATCAGCAGCAAGGTCCTGCGTATCGGCAGCCGCTCGGTTCTGTGGCGCCCGCGAGAGGCGGTGATCTGCGTGATCCTGCTGCTATGCGCTTTCGGGTTCGGGATCGTGCTGCTGGGGACCGGCACGCTTCACTATTCCCCGGCCGAGGTTCTGGGCGCGTTGACCCGGGCGGGAACGGGCGATGCTTCGCCGGCCGGTCAGGTGATCTGGCGGATACGTTTGCCAAGGGTGCTGACGGCCCTGCTGGTAGGCGCGTCGCTGGGGATGGCGGGCGCGATCTTCCAGTCGATTTCGCGCAATCCGCTTGGCTCGCCCGATGTGATCGGCTTCACCACCGGCGCCGCGGCCGGGGCGATCGCGCAGATCGTGCTGTTCAATGCCGGACCGCTGGAGACCGCGCTTGGCGCGGTGATCGCCGGCATGGGAACGGCGGCTGCGGTGTTCCTGTTGTCGCGCAAACGCGGGGCCGGAGGGGGATACCGGCTGATTCTGGTGGGGATCGGTTTCGGAGCGATCATGTCGGGGGTAAACACCGTTCTGCTGGTCAAGGGCGATCTGGATCAGGCCATGTCGGCGCAGGTCTGGCTGGCGGGGTCGTTGAATACAAGGACATGGTGGCACGTCCTGCCCGCCGCCTGCGGTCTGGCTGTGATCGCACCGGTTGCATTCTGGCATGCCCGCCGCCTTTCGCTGATGGAGATGGGCGACGATATCGCCCGGCAGCTTGGCGTCCGGGTCGAGATGACGCGGCTGCTTACGGTTCTGGCAGCCGTCGGGCTGACCTCGATTGCCACGGCTGCCGCCGGTCCGATCGCGTTCATCGCCCTGGCCGCGCCGCAACTGGCGCGTCGCCTGACGCGCGCGCCCGCGTTACCGCTATTGTCGGGCGCCCTGATGGGCGGGGTGCTGCTGCTGGCCGCCGACCTGATCAGCCAGAATGCGCCCTTCAGGCTGAACATGCCCATCGGTCTGACCACCGGCATGCTGGGCGGGCTGTATATGCTGTGGCCGCTGACCAGACGGCATAGTGGAACGACTGCAATCTGATCACCCTTCTCATCTATCCTCCCCACCCGGAATCAAGTACCACAGACCGGCCGGGCAGTGCCCGGCTACGTTCGTTCGTATGATCATTTTTAAGTCGTTCGTTCATAATACAATTGGGCAACAAAGCGGGTTTCCCCTTCCTGCCCCTTGAAAAACAAGCCGTATGCTGTAATAGCGGGTCAAACTGACTGCATCCGGATCGTGGCGATGCAGCATTGATCTCAACCGCCAGCACTTCCGCCAGCGCCAACCATCAGCATGGTCAGGAAGATGCATATGAACGGGCGTTTTAAGGGATATCTACTGGGCGGCGTCGCTCTTGCGGCCTTCACGGTCACCGGGGCCATTCCAGCGGCGGCGCAGGATGCCGGGGCTCAGGAAACCACCCTGCTGAAGGAAATCATTCTGACCGGGGAAAAGACCGCGCGCAGCCTTGACCAGACGGCGTCATCCGCCGCGGTCGTCACCACAAGCGATATCGAGGACAATCCGCAGACGGAAACCATTTCGGAAGCCATCTCGAACGTGCCTAATATCAGCTATGCCAATCAGGGCGGGCTGGGCGGCGCGCCGACGATCCGGGGGCAGGACAGCGAAGGCCCGAATTCCGGCGCAACCGCATTTTTCGGCGGCACGCAACCGCGAACCTCGATCAATCTGGATGGCCATTACCTGAGCTATAACGAGTTGGTCTTCAGTGCCTCTTCGCTTTGGGATGTCGATAGTATCGAGGTGTTCCGCGGTCCCCAGACCGTGACGCAGGGCGCCAATTCGATTGCGGGCGCAATCATCGTGAACACCAAGGATCCGACCTTTCAGCCCGAAGGCGCGGTGCAGCTTGAATATGGCAGCCGGTCGAAACGGCGGGTCTCGCTGATGGCCTCTGGCCCGGTGGCCACGGATCTGGCGGCGCGGGTGGCGCTGGATTATTCCGCCCGGGATACGTTCATCGACTACACCAATCCGGCATTCGCCCCGACCGCGACCGGCGAGGATTATGAAAGCAGGAACGCCCGGTTCAAGCTGTTATGGGAACCCGCTGACCTGCCGGGTTTTTCGGCCAAGCTGACCTATTCCCATCTGAACACGAACCGCCCCACCTGGGAAGCGACGACCAAGCCGTTCGACGATATGGAAAGCATGACGATGTCGAACCCGGCATGGTCGCAGCGCAGCAATGTCGCGGTGGCCGATCTGCGCTATGACATGGGTAATGGTGTCGTGCTGAGCAATCAGCTTCAATATTCCGACATGCATACATTCCGCGATACGAACCCCGCAGATTTGGGCACCGCCATACTGGATCAGGAGAACCTGTCGAACGAGACCCGCGCGACATTCGGCGAAGAGGGCGACCCGGTCAGCGGTGTCGTTGGGATATATGCGTCGCACACGAAATCCGACGAGATCCTGTATCAGCGTGGCATCACCACTTATGACGACGAGAAGGACAGCCTTGGCATCTTCTCGGAGGTCAACTGGCGTTTCGCGGATCGCTGGACCCTGTCGGCGGGTTTGCGTTATCAGCGTGATCATATTCAGCGGCAGGGCGAGTCGAACCTGTCTCCGACGCCACTGGATTACGACGAGGAATTCGATGAATGGCTGCCCAAGCTGTCGCTGGCCTATGAAGTCACGCCGGATACCACCATCGGCGCATTGGTCAGCAAGGGTTATAATCCCGGCGGTGTTTCCCTGAATCTCAATACCGGCGAATACAAGACCTATGACGCCGAGAAAGTCTGGAATTACGAGCTGTTCGCCCGGACCCATCTGATGGATGACCGGCTGTTCCTGTCGGGCAATCTGTTCTACAGCGATTTCCGCGATGCGCAGCGTTATGTCTTCGCCGAGATCGCGGGCAGCGGCGACTGGTCATCCTATACGATCAATGCGGAAAAGGCGAAATCCTATGGGCTGGAACTGGCGATGGATTATCGCGTCACAGATAATCTGCGGTTGAAAGCCGGCGCAGGTTTGCTGCGCACCGAGATCACCGAATTCTCGGACGCGCTTGGCGATTATGAAGGCACCGATTTCGCCCGCGCGCCCAGCCACACGCTGACATTGGGCGCGGATTGGGATGTGACCCCGAAACTCCGGCTGAGCGGTGATGTGCGTCATACGGATGGCTATTATTCGGATGATGCGAATTCCGGCGATCGCAGGGTGGGCAGCTATACGATCGTGAATGCCCGGGCCGCTTACGCGCCGCGCGACGATATGGAGATATTCGCCTATGTGAACAATATCTTCGACGACGATTCCGTAACTTTCGTACGGCCCTCGGCCTCGGTCGGCGGATATGAAGCCACCGTGGTCGAACCGCGCGAGATCGGCGTCGGCATGAAGATGACGTTCTGAGACGATCATGGCGGTGGAAGAAGCAGATGCCGATGCGCCGCCGAAGCGTCATCTGGTCATCGGGCTCAGCCTGACGGCGACATGGCTGAAGGGCAGGCCCCGGGCGCGCGATGTCGCGGCGGACCCGGTGAGTTTCGATGTCGGTTTGTCGCAGATGGCCGAGCGTGCAGGGCTGGATTTCGTATTCAAGCCGGATACGCTGTCGGTACCTTCTGGCGCGCAGGCCGGAGGCATGGCCCAGCTTGATCCGACCATCGCCCTGACGGCGGTCGCGCTGCAAACCGAACGGATCGGGTTGGTGACGACAGTATCGACCAGCTTCAATCCGCCTTTTGTGACCGCAAGGCAATTGCAATCGTTGCATTGGGTCAGCAATGGCCGCGCCGGCTGGAATATCGTCACCTCGATAGAGGGGGCCGAGAATTTCGGGCAGCAGGGGATGCCCGACCCTGCGACCCGCTATCGCAAGGCCGTCGAGTTCACGGAAACCGTGCGCCGGTTATGGCACAGCCATCCTGCGCCCGGTTCAGCCGACGGAGCAGAGTTGCAGCCGGTCGGTCACGCCGGAGAGTTCTTTCAGGTCAGGGGTCCGCTGAATATCGCGGAACATCCCGCAGGCGAGATACCCCTGTTTCAGGCCGGCGCCTCGGATGAGGGGCGCGGCTTTGCCGCCTCGGTGGCCGATGCGATATTCGCGGCAACGCCGGATATGACGGCGGCGCAAGAATTGCGGGCCGATCTGCGGCGCAGGGCGGTTGACGCCGGCCGCGCGCCCGATGCCATAAGGGTGCTGCCGGGGCTCTATTTCTTCATCGCCCGGACCCGGGAAGAGGCATGGGCATTGCATCGCCGCGCCCATGAACATCTGAGCCGCGAAACGCGGCTGGACAAGGTCAGGGCGATCCTTGGGGCCGATCTGTCCGCGATGCGGGATGATGAAACGGTCGTTCCGGCCATGCTGCCGGATGGCGATCAGCCGGTGCGCAGCCGGACCCATGCGGATCTGCTGCGCCGCTACATCACCGAGAATCAGCCGCCATTGCGCGTTCTTCTGGCCCGTCCCGAGGTCGTGGGTTCGGCGCATTGGGTGTCGGTCGGCACGGTGGATGATGTGCTGGCCGATATCATCCGCTGGTTCGACGCCGAAGCAATCGACGGTTTTATCGCCTTGCCCGGAGGATCGACAGAGTCGATGCGGCTGTTCTTCGATGAACTGATGCCGAAACTTGCCGCCCGCAAGCTGTTCCGCGCGGGTTATGACAGCACAACGCTGCGCGGACATCTTGGGATCGCCTGACGCGGGCGGAATGGCGGCCTTCCCGACGGGATCGCGATAGGGTTCAGACCGAATCTACTTGCCTTCGTCGATCACCTGCCGTCTGGCCTCACCCATCAATTCGGCCATTTTCGCGCGAATCGTTGCGGCATCCACCTGCCCTTCCAGATCGCCGGCAAGTTTGCGGAACACGTCCTCTTCGCCCGGTTCCGCGAAATCCGATGCCACGACGGCCTGAGCATAGATTTTTATGTCGTCACCTGTCTTTCCCAGCAACTCGGCCGCCCATTCGCCCAGAAGACGGTTGCGACGGGCCTCGGCTTTGAAACGCAGATCTGCATCAAGGGCGAACTTGGCCTCGTGGGCATGTTCACGGTCGTCAAAGGTGGTCATTCTTCGGCCTCCCTGTTTTGCTATGGTTTATGATATGCCCATCGCCGTCCCGCACCGCAAGACTTATTGCCCCCGGATGCCTTTCTGCGCTAAGGGCGTGCAGTCAAAAGGCGAAAGGACGGTCCATCATGGCTCCGCGGCGCAAGAAAATTTACGAAGGCAAGGCCAAGATCCTTTATGAAGGCACAGAGCCGGGAACGCTGGTTCAGTATTTCAAGGATGACGCAACCGCGTTCAACGCCCAGAAGAAGGCGGTGATCGAGGGGAAAGGCGTCCTGAACAACCGCCTGAGCGAATTCTTCATGACCGGGCTGACGAATATCGGCGTGCCGACCCATTTCATCCGCCGCATCAATATGCGCGAACAACTGATCCGGCAGGTCGAGATCATCCCGCTGGAAGTCATTGTCCGCAATTTCGCCGCCGGTTCGCTGTCCAAGCGGTTGGGGATCGAGGAAGGGACGCTGCTGCCGCGTCCGATCATTGAATACAGTTTCAAGAATGACGAACTGGGCGACCCGATGGTCTCCGAGGAATATATCGCCGCGTTCGGCTGGGCCAGCCAGCAGGATCTGGACGATATGGTCAGCCTTGCCCTGCGGGTGAACGATTTCCTGTCGGGCGTTTTCTTTGCCGTCGGCATCAAGCTGATCGATTTCAAGATCGAGATCGGCCGGGTCTGGGACAATGATTTCATGCGCCTGATCGTCGCCGACGAGATCAGCCCCGATTCCTGCCGGCTATGGGACACGAAAACCGGGCAAAAGCTGGACAAGGATGTGTTCCGCCGCGATCTGGGCAATCTGACCGATGCCTATACCGAGGTCGCGCGGCGTCTTGGTCTGATGCCCGCGAATACCACCAGCCTGAAACCGACTGCGATCAACTGAAAGGTTAACCCATGAAAGCCCGTGTCACCATCATGCTGAAAGACGGGGTGCTTGACCCTCAGGGCGAGGCGATCCGCCATGCGCTTGGCGGGCTGGGGCACAAAGGAGTCGGCGGCGTGCGTCAGGGCAAGCTGATCGAACTGGATCTGGACGCCACCGATGCCGATGCCGCGCAGGCCGAGGTGGTGAAGATGTGCGAGGGGCTTCTGGCCAATACCGTGATCGAGAAATATTCGATCGAGATCGTTTGAGCGCGTTTGCAAGTGGTTGCGGCGGTTGTGATCCGCTCCACCGGGAACTGCAACGGGACGACCATCACGATTCATCCATAATCTTGATGGTTTGAGTGCCTGCCCCGTTGCATTCGCCGCATAATTGTCGCCCAATAGATGTATGAATAGCCAGATTGATCCTTCATCTGCAGATGCTCCGCCCGTCATCCAGATTTCGGGGCTGCACAAGGCCTATGGCGATCTCGAAGTGCTGAAGGGCGTTTCGATGACGGCGCCACGGGGTCATGTGGTCAGCCTGATCGGATCGTCCGGTTCCGGGAAATCCACGCTTCTGCGCTGTTGCAACCTGCTGGAGAACAGTCAGCAGGGCGAGATCCTTTTCGATGGCGAGGCCGTCAGGTGGAAAGGGCAGGGCGCGGACAGGCAACCTGCCGATCGCGCGCAGGTGACGCGGTTCCGCACCAATCTGTCCATGGTGTTCCAGCAGTTCAACCTGTGGTCGCATATGTCGATTCTGCAGAATGTCTGCGAGGCACCCGTGACCGTTCTGGGCGAGAACCGGGCCGAGGTCGAGGAAAGGGCACGGGCGCTTCTGGCCAAGGTCGGCATCGGCGACAAGGCGGATGCATGGCCCGCACAGCTTTCGGGCGGCCAGCAGCAGCGGGCGGCGATTGCCCGCGCGCTGTGCATGCAGCCGCGCGCGCTTCTGTTCGATGAGCCGACCAGCGCGCTTGATCCCGAATTGCAGCAAGAGGTCGTGCGCGTCATCAAGACCCTCGCGGCAGAGCATCGGACGATGATCATCGTCACTCATGACATGCGCCTTGCCGCGGATGTCAGCGATCACGTGATTTTCCTGCATCAGGGCGTGATCTGCGAAGAAGGCCCGCCAGCCCGGCTGTTCGGCGATCCGCAGACCGAAAGGTTGCGCCAGTTCCTTAGTGCCACGATGGCCGCATAGGCCATGTAACTATCCAACAGGAGAGTAAAATGAAAAAACTGATCTTGACTGCGGCCGCTCTGGCCCTGACCGCCGGAATGGGCTGGGCCGATACTGTCCGGATGGGGACCGAAGGCGCCTATCCTCCGTATAACCTGATCGACGACAAGGGCGAAGTCGGCGGGTTCGAGCGTGAACTGGGCGACGAATTGTGCAAACGCGCCGAGTTGGAATGCACATGGGTTACGAATGACTGGGATTCGATCATTCCGAACCTCGTCTCGGGCAATTACGACACGATCCTTGCCGCGATGAGCATCAATGACGAGCGCAAGAAGGTCATCGCTTTCACCGATCCCTATCTGCCGCCCGCGCCCTCGTCCTATGTCGCGCTCGAGGAAGATGTCGATCTGGAGGGCGGGGTGATTGCCACGCAAACCGGCACCGTGCAGTCCAGCTATATCGCCGAAAGCGGCGCCACGCTGCTGGAATTCGCCAATATCGATGAAGTTCTGGCCGCCGTGAGGAATGGCGAGGCCGATGCGGGCTTTGGTGACCACGAGGTCGTGAAACCCTATGTCGATGAGGGGGATGACCTGATTTTCGTGGGCGAACAGGTCGAGCTCGACGAAGGCATCGGCATCGGTGTCCGCCAGTCCGACAATGAACTGCGCGAGAAATTCAATGCCGCCATCGCCTCGATGAAAGAGGACGGTTCGCTGAACGCCTTGATCTCCGAGAAATTCGGCGAGGACGCGCAGACCTGGGAATGATGTGATCACGGTCGCCGGCCTGGCTTTGCTGTCGGGCCGGAGGCGGTTACTCGGTGGCGGATATGCTTGCACAATGTGCCGAACCCGGCTCGCTTCAGGGGCTTTCCTGGCTGATGTGTTACCTCACATCGGGCAAGCATATGCTGTTTTACGGCAGCTTCCTGACGGTGCTGGCCCTGCTGGCGATTACCGCGCCGGTTGCCTTGCTGTTCGGCTTCGGCGGGGCAATCGCGTCACGTTCCGGTATTCTGCCGATCAGATGGTTCGGCAAGATATATACCTCGATGGTGCGGGGTGTGCCGGATATCATTTTCTTCCTTTTCGTGCCGATCGCGCTTGATCAGGGGCTGGAATGGCTGCGGCATCAGGTCTATTGCGACAGCGATGCCCCGGTCAGGCAGGGCAACGAGTTTATTGTCTGCGCGGCGGCCAAGCTGCCGCTTTCCTCCAGCCCCGGCTGGGTGCATGACACCTATGGCTTTGCATTGGCGGTCGTGGCCTTTGCGATCGTGTTCGGCGCCTTTGCGGCCAATGTCCTTTATGGCGCGATGCAGGCCGTCCCCCACGCCCAACTTGAAACCGCAGAGGCTTACGGGATGAATTCCCGGCAGGTGACGCGGCGCATCCTGATCCCGCAGATGTGGGTCTATGCGCTTCCCGGCCTGTCCAATCTGTGGATGATCCTGATCAAGGCGACGCCGCTGCTGTTTCTGCTGGGAGTCGAGGATATCGTCTATTGGGCGCGGGAACTGGGCGGCGCCAAGTCAAGCGCCTTTACATATCCGCATCCCGATTGGCGGCTGTATTACTTCCTTGTGATCCTTGTCTTCTATCTGCTGATGACATGGTGCTCCGAGAAAATCCTTGCCCGCCTGACCTGGCGGCTGTCGCGCGGGCAGGCGACCTTGGGCGGCGATGCAATCCGCAAGGGAGTGTGATGGAAATGGGCGGAATGTCGCATGTCGCAACGACAGCCGCACGGGCAGCCTGTGGCAATCATCCCGGCCCTGTCATGCCGAAAGGGTCCGCATGAGCTGTGCGCAAACCATAGCGGATTATGCCCTGCGTTCGATCGGCTTCGGCGAGCGGCTGCTGCCGCGAACCGATTTCACCCTGTGTCAGCAATTCACGCTGATCGGCTCGGGTCTGATCTGGAACCTGTATTTCGCCTTTCTTGCGCTTTTCTTCGGGTTCTTCCTTGCCAACGGGCTTGCCCTGGCCAAGGCAAGCCGGAACCGCTGGCTGCGCAAACCTGCGGAATGGTTCATCTTCCTGTTCCGGGGAAGCCCGTTGTTTATCCAGTTGTTTCTGGCCTATCAGGCTTTGGTGATGCTGCCCCGGGCCGGGATCGAAATTTTCGGATTTACGGTCGAGACAAGCTGGCTGACCAAGGCATGGGCGGGCGCATTGATCGTGCTGACCCTGAACACCACGGCCTATGCGGCGCAAATCTTTCACGGCGCGCTTATGTCGGTCCCCAGAGGCGATATCGAGGCCGCGGATGCCTATGGTCTTGCCGGCTGGTCCAGATTCCGCCGGGTGATATGGCCCACCATGATGCGGCTGGCATGGCCGTCCTATACGAATGAGGCGATCTTTCTGTTCCATGCCACGACGCTGGTCTTCTTTTCAAGCTTCCCGGCATTCCGGCAAAATGGCGACAGTCTCTATTACGCCAATTATTTCGCTGACAAGACCTTCAATCCCTTTGTGGCCTATCCCATCGTTGCAGGGTATTTCATTATCTGCACATTGATCCTGATCGGACTGTTCGGCATCGTGAACCGCTATCTGAACCGGCACCTGCCGGGGGCGGCAAGACGGCTGCGCTATCGTCCGCAACTTATGAGATAAATCATGGAATGGCTGCGACAGCATCCCGACGTCAAGACCATCCGCGTGGCCGCCGCCGATCTGAATGGCGTGGCGCGCGGCAAAAGGATGCCGGCCCGCTTTGCCCAGAAACTGATGGAGGAAGGGACCAAGTTCCCCTATTCGGTGCTTAATCTGGATATCTGGGGCGAGGATATCGATGACAGCCCGCTGGTGTTCGAATCCGGCGATCCCGACGGGCTTTTGCTGCCGACCGAACGGGGGTTTCTGCCCATGCCCTGGCTGGACGCGCCGACCGCGATCCTGCCGCTATGGATGTTCCATCCAGATGGCAGCCCCTATGCGGGCGATCCGCGGCAGGCATTGGCCCGCGTGGTCGAACGCTACAAGGCGGCAGGTCTGGTGCCGGTGGTGGCGACCGAGCTGGAATTCTTCCTGATCGACGATTCCGGCCGTCAGCTTCGCGTCGCACCCAGCCCCCGCTCGGGCAAGCGGCGCACCGGCGGAGAGGTCCTCAGCCTGCGCGCTCTTGATGCGTTCGATCAGTTCTTTTCCGCGCTTTATGACGCCTGCGAGATGATGGATATTCCCGCCGATACCTCTATTTCCGAGGCCGGACCGGGGCAGTTCGAAATCAACCTGATGCATCAGGCCGATCCGATGAAGGCCGCCGACGACACATGGCTGTTCAAGATGCTGGTCAAGGGCGTGGCCCGATCTTACGGCTTTGCCGCAAGTTTCATGGCCAAACCCTATGACGCCTGGCCGGGTAGCGGGATGCATATGCATTTCTCGATCCTGACTGGGGATGGGCGCAATATCTTCGATGATGGCGGGGAAGCGGGCACCGATCAGTTGCGGCATGCCGTGGCGGGCTGCCTGCGGGCCATGCCCGGCTCGACCCTGCTTTTCGCGCCGCATGAGAATTCATACGACCGGCTGGTGCCGAATGCCCATGCCCCCACAGGGATCGGCTGGGCCTATGAGAACCGGACGGCGGCGATCCGCATCCCGTCCTCCCCCCCCAAGGCGCGGCGGATCGAGCATCGCGTGGCTGGCGGCGACGTGAACCCCTATCTGACAGTGGCGGCCATTCTGGGCGCGGCCCTGAACGGGATCGAGGATCGTATCGAGCCGCCCAGGCCGTTCAAAGGCAATGCTTATGACAAGCAACTGGAGCAGCTTCCCGGAGATTGGGGCGCCGCGATAGAGGCTTTTGACAAATGCGACGACATCCGCCGCATCTTTCCCGATCACCTGATCGAGAATTACCTGATGACCAAGCGTCAGGAACTGCATTACATGGCTGAGCTTACCGATGAAGAGACTGTTGAACTTTATCTGGATACTGTCTGAATCACCCTGACTCTCGTTGCTTCAGGTATAGGGCGCAAATCCCCTGGGCTTCTTCTTTGCTTAAATACCTTCCTGGGTTTTTTGCGTCCCGCGATGGCCGGGGGATTTTGCATCCCCCGGACCCCCGGCAAGATATTTGCGCAAAGAAGAAGAGCGCAGGTTCGGGCGAACAAGGTTGGCGTGTGATCGTCCGGGCTATATTGGCCGAGCTGTGCCTCTTTGGCTGCCAATATGTGGTTGACCGGCGTCCACCCTTTCATGCCGCGCTGCGATGGCCTACATAGCGGCAAAACCAGCAGGAGATTCCGATGGCGTCCTATCAGTTCGTGTATCACATGGACGGCGTGTCCAAGACCTATCCCGGCGGCAAGAAGGTATTCGAGAATATCCGCCTGAACTTCCTTCCCGGCGTCAAGATCGGCGTAGTCGGCGTGAACGGCGCCGGTAAATCCACGCTGCTGCGGGTGATGGCCGGCCTGGACAAGGATTTCAGCGGTGAGGCATGGGCGGCCAAAGGGGCGACTGTCGGTTATCTGCCGCAGGAACCCCAACTTGATCCTTCGCTGAATGTCCGCGAGAATGTCATGCTGGGCGTGGCGGCGAAGAAGGCCAAGCTGGACCGCTACAACGAGCTGGCGATGAACTATTCGGACGAAACCGCCGATGAGATGGCCGCGCTTCAGGACGAGATCGACGCCCAGAACCTGTGGGATCTGGACAGCCAGATCGATGTCGCGATGGAGGCTCTGCGCTGTCCCCCCGACGATGCCAATGTCGAGACGCTTTCGGGTGGCGAGCGCCGCCGGGTGGCGCTGTGCAAGCTGTTGCTGGAAGCGCCAGACATGCTGCTGCTGGACGAACCTACCAACCATCTGGATGCCGAAACTATTGCCTGGCTGCAAAAGCACCTGATCGAGTATCCCGGCACGATCCTGACCGTGACCCATGACCGTTACTTCCTTGACGATATCACAAGCTGGATCCTGGAACTCGACCGTGGCCGGGGTATTCCCTATGAGGGCAATTATTCCGCCTGGCTGGAACAGAAAGCCAAGCGGCTGGAGCAGGAAGGCCGCGAGGACAAGGCCAGGCAAAAGACGCTGGAACGCGAACTCGAATGGATCCGGGCCGGCGCCAAGGCGCGGCAGGCCAAGCAGAAGGCGCGGATCAACGCCTATAACGAAATGGCCAGTCAATCCGAGCGCGAAAAGCTGTCGCGTGCCCAGATCATCATTCCGAATGGCGAGCGTTTGGGCAACAAGGTGATCGAGGTCTCGGGCCTGAAGAAGGCGATGGGCGATAAACTGTTGATCGAAGGGCTTGATTTCAGCCTGCCGCCGGGCGGGATCGTTGGCGTGATCGGGCCGAACGGCGCGGGTAAATCGACCCTGTTCCGGATGCTGACCGGTCAGGAAAAGCCTGACGAGGGTGAGATCACCTATGGCGACACCGTACAGCTTTCCTATGTCGATCAGTCGCGCGACGCGCTTGCCGGGGACAAGACCGTATGGGAGGAAATCAGCGGCGGGGCCGAGCAGATCGAGCTGGGCGATGTGCAGATGAACAGCCGCGCCTATGCTTCCGCCTTCAATTTCAAGGGCGGCGATCAGCAGAAAAAGGTCGGCCAGCTTTCAGGCGGTGAGCGCAACCGGGTGCATATGGCCAAGCTGCTGAAAACCGGCGGCAATGTGCTGCTGCTGGACGAACCGACCAACGATCTGGATGTCGAGACCCTGCAGGCCATGGAGGCCGCGCTGGACGATTTCGCGGGCTGTGCCGTGATCATCAGCCATGACCGTTTCTTCCTTGATCGCCTGTGTACGCATATCCTTGCCTTCGAGGGTGATGCGCATGTCGAATGGTTCGAGGGCAATTTCGAGGCCTATGAAGAAGACAAGATCCGCCGTCTTGGACCAGATTCGGTCGAGCCGAAACGGGTGAAATACAAGAAATTCACCCGCTGACACCGGATATCGCAGGCATGGGATGACGGCTTCCCATACCCGCGCCCTCCGGCGCCCGGAAAAGGGTCGGGGGGCGGACATTTTGGCATCACCTGGCCATATATTCCGCCCGCCCCACAAGAGCGTGATTGGCCGCCAGTATTCGGCCTCCTCTATCCTGAAAAGGATTTCGCGTTGATCGTGTGAAAGGATTACCGATGCCAAGCCGCCGTCTTTTTCTTGTCAGTACAGCCGCCTTTGCCGGTCTGGGGCCGGTTTCGGCTTTCGCGCAATCCGCCGATCGCCCCAATCCCATGCCCGAGGAATTGCGCAAGGATCTGGAACGCGATCCGACCGCGCCGGTACTGGGCAATCCCAAGGGCGATATCACCCTGACCGAATTTTTCGATTATAACTGCCCGTTCTGCCGCAAGATGGTTGGCACGGTGCAGAAGCTGATCTCTTCCGATCCGCAATTGCGGGTGGTTTACCGCGAATGGCCAGTTTTCGGCGAGGGATCGTATTTCGCGGCGCAGGCATCGCTCGCCTCGCTCAAACAGGGGAAATACTGGCAGTTTCACGCCGCGCTCATGGGCCTGAAGGAGCGCGCGGTCGAGGCGACCGTGATGCGCACCGCGCGCAAGGTCGGGCTGGATGAGGATAAGCTGCGGGCCGATATGAAATTGCCCGAAGTGGAAAAGCATATCCGGAACAGCAGCGAACTTGCTGAACATATGGGGCTGATGGGGACGCCGACTTTCATCACCGGCGACGAAGGCATGTTCGGTGAAATGACCCTGAAGGAGATGCAGGAACTCGTCGCTCGGGGCCGGAAGACTCTGGGGTGAACTTCCGGGGGAGAGTGCGGACGCAATAGCGTCTGCTTTCCCTCAACGGATGATCGCGGCGCCCCTGCGCTTCAACGGAATGCCGAAGCGCCGCAGATCGGGATGCGCCGCGCCCTAGTCGCGCAGCAATTCGTTGACCGAGGTCTTGGCCCGCGTTTTCGCATCCACGCGCTTGACGATAACCGCGCAATACAGGTTCACGCCGTTCTTCGATGGCAGCGAACCGGACACCACTACCGAACCGGCGGGCACCTCGCCATACATGATCTCGCCGGTTTCGCGATCCACGATCTTGGTGGACTGGCCGATATAGACGCCCATGCCCAGAACCGAGCCTTCGCGGATGATGCAGCCCTCGACCACTTCTGACCGGGCGCCGATGAAGCAATCATCCTCGATGATAGTAGGCCCGGCCTGCAGGGGCTCAAGCACGCCGCCGATGCCGACGCCGCCCGACAGATGCACGTTCTTGCCGATCTGCGCGCATGAGCCCACCGTGGCCCAGGTATCGACCATCGTGCCTTCGCCCACATTCGCGCCCAGATTGACGAAGGATGGCATCAGCACCGCACCCTTGCCGATGAATGCGCTGCGGCGCACGATCGCGCCCGGCACGGCCCGGAAACCGGCGGCGCGCCACTGGTTGTCGCCCCAGTCCCTGAACTTGCTGTCGACCTTGTCCCACCAGTTCGCGCCCTGCGGGCCACCGGCCATTTCCTCCATGTCCTTCAGCCGGAAGGACAGCAGAACGGCTTTCTTCGCCCATTGGTTCACATGCCAGTCATTGCCGCGCTTTTCCGCGACCCGTAATGCGCCGTTATCCAGCCGGTTAAGCGCCTCTTCCACAGCCTCGCGGGCTTCTCCTTGCGTGGCGGGGGTGATATCGGCGCGCTTTTCCCAGGCGGCTTCGATGGCTTTTTCCAGAGCTTCGGTCATGTCGGCGATTTTCCTGATCTGTCGGCTTCGGGTGGAAACTGTTCCTTCACGGCTATAAGCGTAGGAAAAGCCCTGTGCAATGCGCGGTGGCCGCCATTCCCGTCACGAGGACCAGATGACCGACAAGGAAGACACGACCCATTCCATGCCCCATAGCGATGAAGATGCGGCCCGCGCGGAACGTATTCCCGATACGCCCCAGACCCGGGCTCCGGCCTATCGGCTGGCCTATATGGATCGGGAGTTTCTTCTGCGCAAGGAATTGCGGCCCGTGCGCTTGCAGCTTGAATTGCTGAAGCCCGAGATGATCATGGATGAGCGCGGGATCGAGTCCACCGTGGTCCTGTTCGGCGGCGCAAGGATTCCCGCGCCCGAACATGCGGATGAGGCGCGGACCCCGATCCTGGGTGAACTGGCCAAATATTACGAACAGGCCCGCCGTTTCGCCCATATCATGACAGAGCGCAGCATGCAGACCTATGGGCGCGAATATGTGATCTGCACCGGTGGCGGCCCCGGCGTGATGGAGGCCGGCAACAAGGGCGCCGAAGAAGCCGGCGGCCAGTCCATCGGCCTGTCCATCGTGCTACCGCATGAGCAGGCGCCGAACGCTTATGTCACCCCGGCGCTTTGTTTCAATTTTCATTATTTCGCCATCCGCAAGATGCATTTCCTGATGCGCGCCCGCGCGGTCACGGTCTTCCCCGGCGGTTTCGGCACGATGGACGAGCTGTTCGAAACGCTGACCCTGATCCAGACCGGGCGGATGAAACGTATCCCGATCCTGCTGTTCGGGCGCGAGTTCTGGGATGAGGTCATCAATTGGAAAGCGCTGGCCCGGGCGGGAACCATCAGCGATTCGGATCTGGATCTGTTCCGCTATGTCGAAACCGCCGATGAGGCCGTGAAGATCATCGATGAATGGGACGAAGCGGGTTGAAACAAGCGCGGCCCGGCAAAGAACGCCTCGCCCCTTTTTCTTCACGGAAATATCCCGGCTGGCCGCGCCACTGGTTCAAAAGATCCGCCGGCGGACGGACAGCACCCCGGTGTTGAGAAGATCTGTGGCTCCTTACCCCGCAGCTTCCGCCGCAATCTGCGCGCGGTTCTTGCGGCCACGCTCGGTCGCGGATTTAAGCTGCCCGCAGGCGGCCATGATATCCTCTCCGCGCGGGGTGCGGATCGGGCTGGCATAGCCTGCCTTGTGGACGATATCCGCGAAAGCCTGAATCCGGTCCCAGCTTGAACGTTTATAGGGCGCGCCGGGCCATTCGTTGAAGGGGATCAGGTTGATCTTGGCGGGGATGCCGCGAATCAGCCGGACCAGACGGCGGGCATCCTCGTCGCTGTCATTCACGCCATCCAGCATCACATATTCAAAGGTGATCCGCTCGCTGTTGGACAGGCGCGGGTATTCGCGCAGCGCGTCCAGAAGCGCCTGAATATTCCAGCGGCGATTGATCGGCACCAGCGTGTTGCGCACCTCGTCGGTGGTGGCATGGAAACTGACCGCCAGCAGGCAGCCGATTTCTTCGGCGGTGCGGGCGATCTCGGGGACGACGCCGCTGGTCGAAAGCGTGATTCGGCGGCGCGACAGGCTAAGCCCCTCGTTATCCATCACCACCTTCATCGCATCGCGCACATTGTCGAAATTATACAAGGGTTCGCCCATACCCATCAGGACGACATTGCTGATCAGCCGGGTTTCATCCCTGGGTGCGCCCGGAACCGGCCATTCGCCCAGATCGTCCCGCGCCAGCATCACCTGCCCGACGATCTCGCCCGGGGTCAGGTTGCGTACCAGCTTCTGCGTGCCGGTATGGCAGAAGGAACAGGTCAGCGTACAGCCGACCTGCGATGACACGCATAATGTGCCGCGGCCTTCCTCGGGGATATAGACTGCCTCGACCTCATGCCCGCCGGCGATCCGCAACAAATATTTGCGCGTGCCATCGGCACTGACCTGCCGCGAGACGATCTCGGGCAGTGAAATCTCGAAACGTTCGGCCAGAAGGGCGCGGTAATCCTTGGCCAGATTGGTCATCTGCGCAAAATCGCGCAGGCCCCAGTGATAGATCCATTGCCAGATCTGCCCGACGCGCATCTTTGCCTGTTTCTCGGCCGTGCCGGCGGCAATCAATGCCTCGCGCAGTTGCCCGCGCGTCAGGCCGACGATATTCGTCCGCCCGGTCTCGGGAAGTTTTCGTGGGATGGTCAGAACATCCTGCGTGATCGGAGCAGACATGAGGGGGCACCGGAGAATTGATTGAAGGCCCGGACATAAGCGAATCCAGGCCGTAAATCAACCATTCACGCAGGAGTCCCGCGATTGTCAGGGCGCCTGTGATATTGTGCGTTAAAATGCCACTATGGCACGAAAGCATCAGCTTTCACGCCACGACGGCAGGGATCAAGCGCTGTGGATCGCTACTGGCAACGCTCTTTCGCGGTATTCGTGGCTGCTGTGATGCCCGACAGGCTGAACGTATCCTTGGTGACCGTCCCGCGCGAAGAGCGGCCGGTGATCACGACCTCGGATCCTCCGCGCAGCGCCGCGATCAGCTTCTGATCTTCGTCCGGGCTGCCGGTCCAGGCGTTTTCACCCTCGGTGAACAGATTGAATTTCTGTCCGCCCACATCGACTTCGACCGTCGAGTCGGGTGCGAAAGGATAGCCGCCGGTAAAGGAAGCTTCGCCGTTATTTCCTGGACGATAGGCGACATAAAGGCGGATATCGCCCCGGGTCACCTCTTTCTCGTTGCCCTCGCTATCGGTGTTCACCGTCGATTTCGGGGGTGATACCGCCCAGCATTCCTTGGGATTGTCGGCCGCGAATACCGTCCAGTCCCCTTCGGTTGCCACGACATTGTTGGATTCCTGTGCGCCCGCTGTCCCCAGCCCGGCCATCAGGAGCGCCACTGCGGTCATCCCGCGAAGCGTGAATTTTCCCATGCTCTGATCTCCTGCCATACTCTCGCCGCTTGGTTCGACGTTTTTGCTGATTGCGTCGGCCTTTTCAACCTTCTGTGGACAGGATACCGAAAAACGCGGCATGAAAAAGGGGAGCATGCGTAAAATCGCGCAATTGTCAGGGAGAAAATCGATGCAGGCAGCGGAAATGATCGAAATCTGGCGCGGCGGACGCTGTGAAAGCCTTCATCTCGGCCATGCCGTGATTTGCGATACGGACGGCGTCGTCGAGGCGTGGGGCGCGCCGAACGAGGTGATCTTCCCCAGATCGTCCTGCAAGATGGTGCAGGCCCTGCCTCTTGTCGAAAGCGGCGCGGCGGATGCGGTGGGGCTGTCCGAGCGGCAACTTGCACTGGCCTGCGCAAGCCATAGCGGGGCCGCCATGCATGCCGAGGCCGTCGGCGACTGGCTGAAGACGTTGGATTTGGGCGAGGAGGATCTGCGCTGCGGCTGTCACATGCCAAGAGACAAGGATGAGAACCGCCGGCTGACCTGTTCCGATACCGAGCCGGATCAGAGGCATAACAATTGTTCGGGTAAACATGCGGGCTTCCTGACGCTGAACCGGCATCTTGGCGGCGGCGCGGAATATGTCGAGGTGGATCACCCGGTCCAGATCGCCGCGAAAGCCGCCTTTGAAGAGGTGACGGGTGAAACCAGTCCCGGTTTTGGCATCGATGGCTGCTCGGCACCCAATCACGCATGCAGTCTTCAGGGGCTGGCCCGTGGCATGGCCCGTTTCGCCGATCCGGGCGGCGACCTGCGCGGGCAGGCGATGCGGCGGCTGGTCGATGCGATGCGGAAATATCCCGAGATGGTCGCGGGCGAGGGTCGCGCCTGTACCGATCTGATGCGGGCGATGCAGGGCCGCGTCGCCGTTAAGACCGGGGCCGAGGGCGTGTTCGTCGCCATTCTGCCCGAGCAGGGACTGGGTGTTGCGGTCAAGGCACTGGACGGTGCCACCCGCGCCAGCGAGGCGGCGATTACCGCGCTGCTGGTGCATCTGGGGGTTCTGGATGCGAAGGATCCGGTGGTTTCAGCCTTGCTGACCGGGCCGGTGCGGAACTGGCGCGGGATCGTGACCGGAGAAATGCGGACCGCGAAGGGGTTCCCCGACTGATTCGTCACGAATCCGACGCAATTTTCTGTTTTGATAACGGCTGAGAGGGCCACGCCCCCAATCGACCCTCTGTATTACCGTTCGGCCGACACCCCTTGGCAGAGCGGGTGTCGGCCCGCAAACGGCTTCAGAACATGTCCCAAAGCAGACGCAGCGCAAGTATGGTGGATGTCGCGACCAGAAGCGGCTTGATCAGCCTTGCACCGATCCGTGCGGCCAGCCTTGCGCCCAGTGCGGCGCCCAGAATTTGCGCCGCTCCCATCGTCACGCCTAATAGCCACAGGGGTTGCCCGACCAGTGCAAAGCTCAGCAGGCCGCCCAGATTGGAAAACAGATTCAGCAGCTTGGTATGCGCGGTTGCCTTGAGCACGCCGTAACCGGCAAGCGTGACAAAGGCGATCATGTAGAATGAACCGGCACCCGGTCCGAGAAGACCGTCATAGAAGCCGATGAAGGGCACGATACAGGCGGTAAAAATCGCCGGAACGATCCTTTGCCGCCGGTCCAGATCGTTCAGGCCTGGTTTCAAGGCGAAGAACGCGGCAACTCCGATCAGGATCACGGGCAGGATCAGCCGCAACTTGTCGGTCGGCAGATAGCTGACCAGTGCCGCCCCCAGAACTCCGCCCGCGCCGGCAACCAGCGCCGCCCGCCACTGTTTCCTGGGATCGACCAGCCCGCGTCGGGCATAGCTGATGATCGCCGTTGCCGTACCGAAGACGGCTTGCACCTTGTTGGTCGCCAATGCCTGCGCAGGCGAGACACCGGCCAGCATCAGTGCTGGCACCGTGATCAGCCCTCCGCCCCCGGCAATGGCGTCGATAAAACCCGCCGCGAAACCCGCGGCAATCAGGATCAGCACAAGATCAAGACTTATCTCGAACATCGGATATTCCGGCAAAGGTGAATGGCGGCGCGGTTACCGGCGGTTGACCGAAAACGCGGCCGCCACGGCAATGCGCTTTTGCCGGGGCGATGTAAAGCGCCATGGTCCCGTGCGGGGGAGGGGGTTGCTTCCGGGGCGACACCCGTGGGCGCGATCAGCCGGTGACGAATTCCTCGACGGAATAACCCTGAAGATACAGCAGCGCGGTCAGATCGCCGTGATTGATGCGCAGTTTCGCCTGCTCGGCGACTGACGGCTTGGCATGCAGGGCGACCCCTGCGCCGGCGATCTGCAGCATACCCAGATCATTCGCGCCGTCCCCGACCGCGATGACATCGGCAAAGGCAATCCCGCGTTCGGTGGTGATCTGTTCCAATGCCTCGACCTTTGCCTCACGCCCCAGAATGGGCAGGGCGACACGGCCGGTCAGAAGACCGTCTTCAACCAGCAGCGTATTCGCCCGGTTCTCATCAAAGCCCAGCCATTCCGCCACAACTTGCGTAAAGGCCGTGAAACCGCCCGAAACCAAGGCGGTATAGGCGCCGTTTGCCCGCATTGTCGCCACCAGTTCCCGCCCGCCCGGCGCCAGCGTGATCCGGGTTTTCAGAACCTCGTCGATAACGCTTTCCTTCAGCCCGGCCAGAAGCCCGACCCGTTCGACCAGCGCCTCGTGGAAATTCAGCTCGCCGTTCATTGCGCGTTCGGTAATATCGGCCACCCTTGTGCCGACACCTGCCATTTCGGCCAGTTCATCGACGCATTCCTGCTCGATCATGGTCGAGTCCATATCGGCCAGAAGAACGGCCTTGCGCCGCCCCTCGGCAGGCTGGAAAGTCAGATCAAGCTGGATGGTCTGCAAATCTGCCCGGACCTGATCGAAATCTTCGGGAATGGCGGGAATCTCGAATTCACCCGCGATGCCGGGATTAAGCCATTTCAGATGCGCGCCTTTCCACCGGTTTGCCAATTCATCCAGCAATTCCTCGTGCAGATTGGCGAGTCTCGGAGCGGCGATTAAGGAAACAGTAAACATGGCAAGCCTCCACAGCATTCCCGACATGCTTTAGACCAGATCGGCAAGGAAGGGAATCCGTTACGCCTCCTGATCGGCGGGTGATCACGCAGGGGGCGGCCGTTTGACCTGTGGCAGTTTCGCCGGCGCCTTGGAAAGCTGAACGGCAAGGATTCCCACCATGATGATTCCGACGCCGAACACATCGCTTGCGCCGAGTTTTTCGCCCAGCACCAGGGCACCGATCATGACTCCGAAAAACGGCGACAGGAAATGGAATGTCGCGGCGCGCACCGCTCCGATCCGCTTGACCAGCAAAAACCAGATCCAGGTCGCGGCCAGCCCCGGTACAAGAATGGTGTAAAGAAAGGCCCAGATCAGCCGCCCGTCGGGTGTGACATTCCAGTTTTCGAAGAACGGGGCGATGATGGCAAGCGTCAGGGCGCCGACCAGCATCTGCAGGCCGACGATCATCATCACATTGCCGCCCGAACTTGCGCCACGGACCGAGAGTGTCGCCACCGCAAGCGCAAAGGCCGCCATGAAGCCAAGAACGATCCCAAGCGGGTCGCTGCCGCCCTGAAGCCTTGCGCCCATGATGATGACCACCCCGGTCAGCCCCAACAGCAGCCCCGCGAATCCGATTGGCGGCAACCGTTCCTTCATGAAGACCCATCCCATTGCCGCCACCATCAGCGGCATGGTCGCGGCGATGATCGAGGCAAGCCCGGCCTCGATCCATTGCATGGCGATCCAGTTCAGCCCCAGATAAATTGCGTTCTGGCACAGTCCCAGCATGATCACGGCGCGCCACTGAGCCCGGCTGAGATTGCGCCATGTCTCGCCCATGAGCCACGCGACCGCGATACCGATCACGCCGGAAATCGCAAAGCGCAGCGACAGGGCAAGAAGCGGCGGCGCCTCGGTGACGATCATCCGCGTGGTGGTGAAGGCCGAGGCCCACATGACCGCGAAGCTAACCCCCATCAGGATCGCGCGAATATCCATGACCGGCCTTTCCTGCAGATAATGCAGAACGGCTAGCAGATCGGAAGGAACGCAGGAAGGCGTAAAACACACCAGGTATCCGCGAAGGGAGCGGGTCGGCAGCGGGACATGCCGGCTGAAGCGATCCTTCATGTCCGGCGATTCGAAGATGACGGCCATGGTCGGCGAAAACGGTCTGGTTTAAGCTCCCCTCATGAAGACACTTGTTGCCCTGCTTCGCGCCGTAAATGTCGGAGGAACCGGCAAGCTTCCGATGGCGGCCCTGCGCATGATCTGTGAGCAAGCCGGTTTCGGGAATGTACGGACCTATATCCAATCCGGGAATGTCGTTTTCGATACCGATCTGCCGGACGGAACCGTAAAATCTGACCTTGAGCGGCGGTTGGCCGAGCATATGGGGAAACCGGTCGGCGTCATGATCCGGGATGGCGCGCAGATGCGCAGCATCCTTGAGCGTAACCCATTTCCCGATGCGGCGCCCAATAAGGTTTCGGTTCTTTTCCTTGATCATGCCGCGCCGGACGGGATCGTCACTACCGCCAAGCGACTGGCCGACGAAGAGATCGTTCCGAATGGAACCGAGGTCTTTATCCACTATCCGTCGGGCATGGGACGGTCCCGGCTTGGATTGCCGGCCATGAATGACGGAACCGCCCGCAATCTGAATACGGTCGCGAAACTTGCGGCGATGGCATCCGAGGATGCCCGGAACCTGTCGCGCTGAATCGGAAACGCCGGTTAATTGCGTCCCGCGATGGCCGGGGGCGCTGCCCCCCGGACCCCCGAGGTATTTGAACAAAGAAGAAGGGAGAGTAAGGGGAAGCGAATCCGGGCGGCCGATATGCTCTGATCGCGTTGACCGCAGTGGATCACGTCGGTCAAGGCCAGCTTCGATTCGTGCGGGGCCGGAAAAGAAAACAGGCCGCACCCGGATAGGGTACGGCCCGAAAAATCCGCCAAGCGGAGCAGGATCAGCTGTTGACGCTGTCCTTGAGTGCCTTGGCAACGGTAACCTTGACCTGCTTGTCAGCCGGCTTGGTCATCATTTCCTGGGTTTGGGGGTTGCGAACCTGACGCTCGGGGCGGGCGCGGCAGGCGACCTTGCCGATGCCCGGCAGCGTAACTGCGCCGCCATTCGACACTTCGCGGGTCACGACCGTGGTGATCGCGTCCAGAGCTGCAGCAGCGGATTTCTTGTCCGAGCCCAGCTCTTCTGCCAGAGCGGCCACAAGTTGCGTTTTCGTCATCGGTTTCGCGGAAGGCGTTGCCATAATTTCTGTCTCCTCTCGCCCTGTTTCATGCGCTAACAGTTTGCGCCATTTTCGGCATAAAGCTTGCTACACACGGTTTTGCGGGGCAGATCAAGCCTTTTTCGCCAAACTTCGCGAATTCGGCGTGATTTCGTGCAGATTATGGAGTTTCAAAGGAATGCCGTCTCACTGAATGACCGCAATTTACGCGAATGGATACGCTCCAGCGGCATTTCGCGCAGCTTTTCCATCGCGCGGATGCCGATCAGCAGATGGTTCTCGACCTGGGTCCGGTAAAATTCCGTCGCCATGCCGGGCAGCTTCAACTCGCCATGCAGCGGTTTGTCGCTGACGCAAAGCAGCGTGCCATAGGGCACCCGAAAGCGGAAGCCGTTGGCGGCGATGGTGGCGCTTTCCATATCAAGCGCAACGGCGCGGGACAGAGACAGACGATGCACCGGGCCGGAATGGTCGCGCAGTTCCCAGTTGCGGTTGTCGATCGTGGCGACCGTGCCGGTGCGCATGATCCGTTTCAATTCGTAGCCGTCAAGTTGGGTGACCTCGGCCACGGCCTCTTGCAGGGCAACCTGAACTTCGGCCAATGCCGGGATCGGCACCCAGACCGGCAGGTCGTCGTCCAGCACGTGATCCTCGCGCAGATAGGCATGGGCCAGCACGAAATCGCCGAGGCTTTGCGAATTGCGCAGCCCGGCGCAGTGACCAACCATCAGCCAGACATGAGGGCGCAGGACGGCGATATGATCGGTCGCGGTTTTCGCATTCGAAGGGCCGACGCCGATATTGACCAGCGTGATCCCCTGCGAACCGGGGCGCTTCAGGTGATAGGTCGGCATCTGCGGCATCTTCACCTGCGGCGGAAGGGGCTGATCGGCTGCCGTGATCTCGTGATTGCCGGGGACGACGAAGGATTCATAACCGAGAGAGGGATCGGCAAGGGCGCGGCGCGCGAATGCCTCGAACTCGTCCACATAGAACTGATAATTGGTGAACAGGATGAAATTCTGGAAATGCTCGGCCGCCGTCGCGGTGTAATGCTGCAGCCGGGCCAGCGAATAATCGACGCGCTGCGCGGTGAAGGCGGCAAGATGCTGCGCGCCGTCCGGCAGCAATCCGGCGACCCCGTTCACGATATCGTCGTTCATCGTGTTCAGCTCCGGAACGTCGAACACATCGCGAAGCGAGAAGTCGAGCACGCCTTCCTGCGGGACGTTGAGATCTTGGTTGGCAAGGGAGAAATGCATCGGAATCGGAGTATCGCTGCTGCCGACACTGACGGGAACGCCGTGATTGCGGATCAGAAGGCCGATCTGTTCGGTCAGATAGTCCTTGAACAGATCCGGGCGGGTGATCGTCGCGGCATAGCTTCCCGGTTGGGTGACATGGCCGAATGACAGCCGCGAATCGATCTTGTCGTGACCCGAGACGATCAGGCGGAGCTCTGGATAGAATGCGCGATAGCGGGCCTTCGGCCGCTCTCCGCCCAGAAGTCTGATGAAGTGATCCTGCAGGAAGCCGGTCGCCTCGTCATAGAGTTCGCGCAGCCGCGAAACAGCCTCCGCGGCATCGGTAAACTGTTCGCGCGCGGAAGGGCGCGGCGTCTCGACCGGCAGAAAACGCGAATCCGTGTCCATTTTTTCAACCTCTTTTCCACAACCCTGCCTGCCCTGTCTGCGACAAGCAAGCGTCTGGCGCAGCTTTGCCGCGGGCGTTAGGCTGATGTCATGGAAATGCTGATCTTCGGTCATGGCTATACCGCCGCTTATCTGACACCAGTCGCGATCTCGCAGGGGTGGCGGGTTACCGGCACCACCAGAAACCATCCGGATCGCGTCGCGGCCGCCGGAGCCTTGCCCTTGCTGTGGCCGGGACAGGAAGCCGAACTCTGCGAGGCCGTTACCCGCGCCGATGCGATCCTTGTTTCCGCGGCTCCTGAGGAAGGCGGTGATCCGGTGCTGACGGATTTTGCCGAAAAGCTGGCACAGGCGCGGCCCCGCTGGCTGGGCTATCTTTCCACGACGGGGGTTTATGGCGACCGGGGCGGCGGCTGGGTCGATGAAGACAGCGCGCTTGCGCCCTCGACTGCCCGTGGCCGGATGCGGGTCGATGCGGAGCATAACTGGCAGGCATTGGCAGACAGGCATGACCTGCCCCTGCATATCTTTCGGCTGGCGGGAATCTACGGTCCGGGGCGAGGTCCCTTTGCCAAGCTGCGAAACGGCACGGCGCGGCGGATCGTCAAGCCGGGACAGGTATTTTCGCGGATCCATGCCGAGGATATCGCCCGGATCCTGATGGCGTCGATCAATGCCCCCGAAGCCGGGGCGATCTATAATCTGTGCGATGACGATCCGGCCCCGCCGCAGGATGTCATCGCCTTCGCCGCCGAGATGCTGGGCATGCCGATCCCTCCGGCCGTGCCTTTCGAAGAGGCCGATCTGGGCCCGATGGCGCGTTCTTTCTATGCCGAAAGCAAGCGGGTTTCGAATATGCGGATCAAGCGCGATCTGGGCATCACGCTGAAATATCCCGATTATCGCAGCGGCCTTGCCGCAATCCTTGAAGCGGAGGGCGACGGGTGACATTGCTTTCGCCCGCGCGCCATGCATGAGTGCCGCCCATGACGACTGATTTTGACATCGTGATCGCGGGCGGCGGACTGAACGGCCCCGCATTGGCTCTTGCTCTTGCCGGGGCGGGGCTGCGCGCGGCCGTGATCGACCCGCGGCCTGCCGATGCGCGGGCGGCGGATGAATTCGACGGGCGCGCCTATGCGCTTGCCGTGGCCTCGCAGCGGTTGTTGCGGGCGCTTGGATTATGGGGCGGGCTGGAGGGCGAAAGTCAGCCCATCCGCGAAGTCAAGGCGTCACAGGGGCAGCCCGGAGAGGGGGCCGCCCCGTTTTTCCTGCATTTCGACAGCGCCGAGATCGAGGAAGGCCCGGTCGGTTACATGTTGGAGGATCGTTTCCTTTACCGTGCGCTTCTGACGGGAATGGATGGTTCCGTCACGCATATGCCGGGTGTTTCCGTCATCTCGCAGGATATCGGGGCGGCGCATGTCACCGCCGGTCTGTCGGATGACCGGCAGATCACGGCGCAATTGCTGATCGGAGCTGACGGGCGCAGTTCGGGCGTGGCGCGGCGGGCGGGCATCGGGCGTCAGGGATGGGATTACGGGCAGACAGCGCTTGTCGCTGCGATCGATCATGAATTGCCGCATGAAGGCATCGCGCATCAGTATTTCATGACGACCGGCCCGCTGGCGATTCTGCCTCTGCCGGGCAATCGCAGCAGCGTGGTCTGGTCGGAAACGGATGCCAATGCCGGGGCGATCAAATCCCTGCCCGATGAGGAGTTCCTGCGGGTGCTGGAACCCCGGTTTGGTGGTTTTATGGGAAAAATCGCTTTGGCAGGGCAGCGTTTTTCCTATCCGCTGAGCCTGTCCCTGGCGGAATCCTATACAGCCCCGCGGATCGCATTGGTCGGCGATGCGGCGCATGGGGTGCATCCGATTGCCGGGCAGGGGCTGAATCTCGGGCTACGCGACGTTGCGGCGCTTGCGCAGGTGATCGTCGAGGCGGCGCGGCGCGGCGAGGATATCGGCGCAGTGGATGTGCTTGAACGGTATCAGCAATGGCGCCGGTTCGACGCGACCAGCCTTGCATTGGGAATGGATACGGTGAACCGGCTGTTCGCAAGCGAAAATCCGGTGATTGCCGGTTTGCGGGGCGCGGGCATGGGCGCGGTCACGGCAATCCCGGGCCTGCGGCGGCGCTTCATGCGGCAGGCGGCGGGACTGTCGGTCGATCCGATGCCAAGGCTGCTGAACGGGCAGGCGCTTTGAGATATCGGGCGGCCGAAGGTATTGCTCCCTATCGCCGGCGGGTTCCTGAACCAGTGGCGCGGCTCGCCGGCAATCCCGGGATATCCGGATGAAGAAGGGAGGGCGGCAAAATCGATCAGTTGCGGCAGGCGATATGCCCAGAGCCTGATCGCCGGTGCATGTCTTAGATAACCACTTTCTCCAGGAAGGGGCGGTTTTCCAGAACCCGTTCGAAGCCAAGTTCAGACAGGTCAAGCGTGCGGAAGCCGCCGTAAATGATCAGTTCCGATACGCCGCGCCCGGTGGCCGGGGCCTGTTGCAGCCCGTGACCCGAGAACCCGTTCGCAAAGATGAAATTCGGCATCTGCGGATTCGGTCCAAGGATCAGGTTGTGATCCAGAACGTTGAAGGCGTAATGCCCTGCCCATTGGTTCACGGGCTTGATCGCCTCGAAAGCTTCCGAGCGGGCGGCAAGCGCGGGCCAGATGATATCCTCGAATTCCTCGTAGCGGGGTTCGAAATCGTCGGGATCGACAGCCACATCATTGTGCGGCGGCGCGCCGGTCAGGAAATAGCGGCCCTCGGGGCGGCAATAAACGCCAGAGACATCCACCATCAGCGGCAGGCGCCCGTCATTGACCCGCGCGCTGCCTTCGGGCGAGCGGGCGCAATCGAACACGAAAGAGGTTCGCTTGCGCGGCTCGACCGGGATATCAAGCCCTGCCATCCGCGCGGTCAGTGCCGCCCGCGGACCCGAGGCATTGACGATCCATCCGGCATTGATCTGACGCCCGGATTTCAGCGTGACCGAGCCCGCCCTTCGCCCGTCATGGCCGATCGCGACGACCTCATCACTCAGATATTCCGCGCCCTGCGCCCGGGCCCGGGCCTTGAAACCCTGCATCATGCCCATATTGTCGAACCACCCCTCGCCCGAGCGGCCATATGACGCCAGCAGAATGTCATCCACGCGCAGATGGGGGAAGGCACGGGCCAGTTCCTCGGGCGTCCACAGGACCACATCGGCGCCGCATGCCTGCTGTACCCGGTGTTTCTCGCGCAGGGTTTTCACGCCATCTTCCGTGCTGGCCATAAACAGGTAGCCGCCGGGATGGAAGTTCAGATCAGGCCGGTGATCGCCCGCCGCCATCATCGAGGAAAATTCCTGAATGACCTGGAAACCGTATTGGCTTATCCGGACATTGATCTCGTTCGAGAATTGCGTGCGGATCGAAGAGGAAGATAGCGCGGTCGAGGCATTCGCATAGGTCGGGTCGCGTTCGATGACGAGGACCGAGCCGGCGAAATCGGGATTGGCAGTCAGGTAATAGGCCACTGCCGAGCCGATGACTGCCCCTCCGATGACGACGACATCACGGCTTTCGCTCATCGCGCGGTCTCATCGTCGGGATGGCCCAGATCGACGAACCAGCCCCCCAGATGGCGGGTGGTCGCGGCCATGGGATCCAGCGGCTCTGTCGTGGCCTCGACCTGTGCCCGATAGGGTTCGGAACTGTCCTGCGGCACGAAGCCCAGATGCGCGGCTTTCGAATTGTCCACAAGTTTTGCGCGATTGTCCGAGACGCCGAATATGGTGCTGTGCCCGACATAATTCGCCGTCAGGCAAGAGGCGACAAGCCGGATGCAATCATCATAGCTCAGCCAGGATCCCAGCATCCGGCGGTCCGCCGGCTCCGGAAAACAGGAAACGATGCGCAGGCAGGCGGTCTCGATCCCGAATTTGTTCCAATACAGGCTGCTGAGCGCTTCGACGAAACATTTCGAGACGCCATAAAGACTGTCTGGCCTGACCGGGGCCTGGGTATCGATATGCGAATCGCTGGCGTGATAGCCGACCGCATGGATGGAAGAGGCATAGATCACGCGCTTGACCCCATGTTTCCGCGCGCCTTCGTAAATATGATAGCTGCCGCGAATGGTGGAATCGAGCACATCGTTCCAGACCCGCTCGCGCGAGGCGCCGCCGAAATGGACGATGGCATCGACATCGCGCGTGGCCCCGATCGTCGCGGCCTCGTCGGACAGATCGAAGGTCAGCCCTTCTTCATGCGCCTGCAAATCCGGGATCGGCATCCGGTCGGCAAGCCGCAGATGATTGGCCAGCGGCGCAAGCCCTTCGCGCAGCTTGCCGCCAAGATCGCCTGCTGCGCCGGTGATCAGGATGCGGTTGAACGGTTTCGCCATATCGGTTGCCTTTCGCATTCGGGAAGTGAGTCAATGCGAGGCTAAGGGGCGGGCCAGAGAAATGTCCAGCCCGACCCGTTCCGGTTTTCCGGATTTTATTGCACGGGCGCCGGGTTCGGTGTGGCGATGTTGAACCAGAACCCGAATGTATCGAGAAGCGACATCACTTCCTGCAATTTGGCGGGATCGCCCTCGACACTCACTTTCCCGGCCTGCACGGCTTCCTGCATCGTGGTCTGTTGCAATGTGATCGCGTCCAACGTTGCCCTGTCAAGCGTGATCGTCGTGTCCGCCTGATCGGATCGGGAGCCTTCGGAATGATTCAGCACGCCGTTTTCCAGTTCCAGAAGATAGGTCTTGTCCAGATCGGGAAACACGAAATTCAGGGTGATTTTCCTGCCGTCGGCCTTCGGATGATTCAGGCGTACGGCCATGTAGTCGAAATAGAGATCAAGGCTCATGGCGCGCAGGGTGTCGGGCGTGACAGCATTCGGCGCAGGCAATTCGGCGATGCCGTGCCGCAATTCCTTCGCAGCCGACAGGTAGAAGTTCCGCCAGACGCCTGATTCCGCCTGATAGCCCAGCTGTTCAAGCGTATCCGCCTGCAAATCCCTGGCGGCCTGATTCCCGGGATCGGCATAGACGACATTGTTGACCAGTTGCGCCACCCATCGGTAATCGCCCGCCTCATAGGCTTTGCGGCCATGTTCCAGCACCGCATCCGCGCCACCCATCACCTCGACATAGCGTTTCGCGGTCTCGACCGGGGGCAGGGGGTTCAGGTTCGCGGGATTGCCGTCGAACCAGCCCAGATACAGCATATAGGTCGCTTTGACATTGTGATTGAACGTCCCGTAATAGCCGCGGTTCGAGAAACTTTTCTCGATCGCGTCGGGCAGGTCGATCATCTCGGCGATTTCGGTCATCGTATAGCCGTGATTGGCCAGCCGCAGCGTCTCGTCATGGATGAAGCGGTACATGTCGCGTTGCAGTTTCAGATGCCTGACCGCCTTGGCATTGCCCCAGACCGGCCATTGATGCTGGTTATACAGGATCTCGACCTTGTCGCCCCAGCGATTTATGGCGGCGTTCAGGTATTTGGACCATTCAAGCGGATCGCGGACCTTCGCGCCGCGCAGGGTATAGGTGTTGTGCAGCATATGCGTCGCTGTCTCGGCCATGTTCAGAACCTTGAGTTCCGGCATGTAGAACACGAATTCCGACGGCGCTCCAGAGCCATTTGCCATCATGAATTCATAGACCTGACCGTCGATCGTCTCGCGATGCCCGTCCTTGCTGATGTAATCCGTGGGCGGGATCAGGGTGATCGTGCCGGCTGCAGTGGTGGTACCCAGCCCCGAGCCGACCTGCCCCCTGGGATCCGGGGGCAGCAGATTGCCGAATTGATAGCTGGCCCGTCGCGCCATGGCGTTGCCCGCAAGCACATTCTCGGCGATGGCATGTTCCATGAAGCCTTCGGGAGCGTAGATTTTCACCTTTCCCGCCGCCACATCGGCCTCATCCACCACGCCGCGCACACCGCCGAAATGATCGGCGTGGCTATGGGTGTAGATCACCGCCTTTACCGGTTTCTCGCCGCGATTGGCGTAATAGAGATCAAGCGCCGCCTTCGCTGTTTCCGCCGATACCAGAGGATCGACGACGGTGATACCCTTATCGCCCTCGATCACGGTCATGTTCGACAGGTCGTAATTGCGGATCTGATAGATCCCGCTGGCGACTTCGAACAGCCCGCCGATATTCACCAGTTGCGACTGTCGCCACAGGCTGGGATTTACCGTTGCGGGCGCATCGGCATTTTCTTGCAGGAAGTCGAATTTCGCCGGGTCCCAGATCGGCGCACCATTCGCGCCGGTAATCACGTCCCCGGGCAGCGGCGCGATAAAGCCGCGACGGGCGTTTTCAAAGGAACCCCGATCCTCGAATGGCAGGCTTTCGAGAACGGCGGCGTTGGCGGCCTGCGTTGCCCCGGTCGCGTCGTTCGCGTCTTGCGCCAATGCCGCGCCGGCCACGGTCAGCCCGAATGCTGCCGCGATGATATGCAATCTCATTTTACCTCCTGACCCGAAACATAACGGCGCGCTGTTTCCCGAACACCACGCTGCGTAATCTAGAAAAACCGCTGCAAGACGGCGGCAAAACTGGCCGCAAGCTGATCTTGCGTCTCCTCGCCCCGGTTCTGCATCAGATAGTGGAACAACCCGTCAAGTAACGCATAGCCGATCGCGGCGGCGCTGGTATCCTCGTGACCCGCCGCGCGCATTGCATCGGCCACCGTATCCACCAGCGCGGCCTCTATCTCGGCGACGACGGGGCGGAAGGCGGGCTCGAATATTGCCTGATTGCGGATATCGTACCACAGGCGATGCGTCGGCAAATCCTCGGTCATCGAGCGGACCAGTTCACCCGCAAGCGCCGCGATTACCGCATCCCGCCCCTGCGCCTGCGTCACCGAGCCCCGGACCCGGGCGATGAACTCGGCCTTGTAGAGCCGCACGCAATAGGTGATCAGCTCTGCCTTGTCCGTGAAGTAATAGGTCAGGCTGCCAAGGGACATGCCGGATTGCGCCGCGATGTCGCGCAATGTGGTATTGGCGTAGCCAAGCTGCTTCAGGGCGTCCAGCGTGCTGACGGCGATTTCGGTTTTCCGGGCTTCGCGCTTGGTTGCCTTGCGATTGGCGCGCTCTTCCAGCTTGGTGATCGGATCGGGGATATGTTGATTCATCGGTTCTCTTTTCGATTCAGCCCCGCAAAGCGTTCATGAAGATCTTTGGCAGTTTGGACCAGCCGGGACGATGCTGGAAGTCGACCAGAAGTTTGCCCAGCCGATCCTGACGCCGATTCGTGATGAACCATGGCGGGCGCGGCAACAGCGTCCGCCCGCCACTCAGCAGATTGCGCGGAAAGGGCCGGAACGGAGCCTCGATCACCGTCCGCTCGGTCTTTTCCAGCATCCTGCAATTATGCACGGTGCCAATGCCGCTTTGCACATCCTTAAGGCTGTGGCCGGGAAAGGCGCCCCAGGGACATGGCGCCAGCAAAAAGCCCAGCGCGGTCCATGCGTTGACAGCGATGGTGCCATAGCGCAGTTCCGCGATGATTTCCGTGAAGCGCCCGCGCCCGATGGAGCGAAGCGTTTTCGGATGGATCAGGATATTCGCGCCCAAAGTGCCGTGCAGCTGGTCATTGGCGTAGGCGACGGCGCGGCGCAGGAAATCCTCGGGATCCGAGGCAGCCAATCTGGTGCGCGACATGGCGGGGGCGAAAACTTCGGCCTCGCGGAAATAATCGGAATCGCCCGTCTCGGTCACGATCAGGGCGGGGGCATCGCCACGCGGCAGTTTTACGCGCTCGGACGATTTAGCCATGTAAATCTCCATCCGATCCACGGCGCCCGGATAATAGGCGGGACGGGCCGAGCGGGCAACGACCGCCTTGGCGGCCTCGAACAATGCCGGGCCAAGTTCCCAACCCCTTTGCGTGATGATGACCTGACATGCGATGCAGTTGAAACCGGAATTATGCAGTTTCTGCGTGACGATATGTTCGGCCTGAAAGCGGATATCGGCGCGGCTCCACGGTCCGGGCACGACGATTGTCGGGCAGACCGCGCCCAGTTCCGACGTGAAACGCCTGTTGTTGCGGGGCGTGCCGCTGGCGCGATTGCGCCTGCCCTCTTCGCCCGTGCCCCAGACGATGGCGTCATGCGTTGCCTGCGCACCGGTGATATGCATCTCTTCGACCAGCGGATGTTCGGTCAGATAGGCGCCGGTCGCGCCATCGCCGCTGACGATCCGCAGCGCGTTCCGCCGGATCAATGGCGCCAGCGCGGTTTTCAGGAACGGCGTCAGGTAATCGTTCACCGGGTTCATCTTGAGAATGCAGACCTGATTTTCGTTGAACAGCTTATGGAACACGTCCAGCGGCGCGATCGAGGCGATATTTCCGGCGCCCAGGATCAATGCCACTTTCCCTTGCCGTTCCGTGACCGGGATATCATAGGCAATCGCAGCATGAGCCGGCAGATTGGCATCGGTGACGCCCGGCTGCATCCAGATATCGGCGCTGACTCCGGACAGCAGCAGCCGGTCCCAGATCGAATGGGGCATGACTTTCAGGGCAAGCTGGCCATTGGGCAACTGGCGGCGCGGAAGATGGTTCAGGAATGCCTTGCCCTCTATTTTCGCAAGCGTCTGTGACAAGCCGTTGCAGGCGGACATCAGGGCATAGGGGCCGGAAAGCCATTCTTCACCCTCGAGGGGGCTGCCTTCGGGAAGCTGCTTGGCGCGTGACGCGGTCCTGGCCCATTCCTCGGCCACCAGCAGCAACGCGTCCTTGATCTCGGACAGGATCGCCTGCCGTTCGGCGACGGAGACCCGCGCCCAATCATGTTTGGCTGCATCCAGTTCCTGCAATGCGGTATCCAGCGTGGTATGATCGGTGAAGGCATGCGTGACATTCATTTTGCGCCCTCCGTCAGGATATGTCCGTATTCTTCGCGCAGCTTGTTCTTCTGTACCTTGCCCGTTGCGCCGATGGGCAGGCTGTCCACGAAGATCACCCGGTCGGGAACCTGCCATTTCGCCACCTTGCCGTCATAGCTGGCCAGCAATTCTGCCTCTTCCACGGCCGAGCCTTCGGCGCGGATGCAGATCAGCACCGGGCGTTCGTCCCATTTCGGATGACGGGCCGCGATCGCTGCGGCATTGCTGATACCGGGATGGGCGATGGCGATATTTTCCAGATCGACGGTGCTGATCCACTCGCCGCCCGATTTGATGATATCCTTGGCGCGGTCGCGGATGACCATATAGCCGTCGGGATCCAGCGTGGCGATATCGCCGGTATCGAACCAGCCGTCTTCGGTCAGGGCGTTTTCGCTTTTGCCGTAATAGCTTTCGACGATCCAATGCCCGCGGATTTGCAGATTGCCCTGACTTTCGCCGTCATTGGGCTGCAACCGCCCTGTTTCGCTGTCGGTCACCCGCAATTCGACTCCGAACAGGGGGCGTCCCTGGCCGTGGCGCAACCTGCGCTGTTCGTCCTGCGGCAGATCCAGATGCTTGTGCAGCAGCTTGTTCAGCGTGGCGACCGGGGCGGTTTCGGTCATTCCCCAGGCGTGGATCAGCTCGACCCCGTATTCCTCGCGGAAGGCATCGATCATAGAGGGGGGCAAAGCGGTGCCGCCGACAAAGGTCCGTTCGAGCAGAGGCAGTTTCCCGCCTGAAGAGCGCAGGGCCTGCAACAACCCCATCCAGATGGTCGGCACACCGAAGGCGACATTCACCTTCTCGTCGTTGATGAGGTTCATCAGGCTTTCGCCATCCAGCTTCGGCCCCGGCATGACCAGCCGCGCCCCGGCCATGGCGGCGATATAGGGGATACCCCATGCGTTGACGTGAAACATCGGAACCACCGGCAACAAAGAGTCCATGGCCGAGATGCAGGTGCCATCCGGCTGATTGGCCCCGAATGCATGCAGGACCAGCGAACGATGGGAATACTGCACCCCCTTGGGATTGCCCGTGGTGCCCGATGTGTAGCACAGCGCCGCGGCCGAACGCTCATCCAGATCCGGCCATTGGTAATCCGGATCGCCTTGTTCCAGAAGTTCGTCATAGAACAGCAGTCCCTCGATCATTCCGGCGGCCTCGTCGTCGCGCGGCCCCATCAGAACGGCATGTTTCACAGTTTTGAAATGCGGACATAATTTGGCGGCGGCGGGAAGGAAGGTGCGGTCGAAAAAGATCACCTCGTCGCCCGCATCATCGGCGATGAAGACCAACTGCTCGGGCGTCAGTCGCGGATTGATCGTATGGGTTACGCGACCGCCCGCGCCGACGCCGAAATATATTTCCAGATGGCGGCGGTTGTTCCATGCGATCGTGCCGCAGCGCGCACCCGCCGGGATCCCCAGCCTGTCCAGCGCCGAGGCCAGCCTGCGGGCATTGGCCTGGGTGGTGGCCCAGTCGCTTCGCGCGGTTCCGCCGGTTGTCTCGACCGAGACGATCTCGGTGCCGCCGTGATACCGGGCGGCATGGTCGATCAGGCTGCCCGTGGTCAGCGGCTGATACATCATCGTTCCACTCATGACATTTCCTCCCATTTTTCCCTGGTTTTATCCGGCCAGACCCATCCTGTCGCCCGCCGCTTCTGCAAGGATCATGTCCGCGGCCTTTTCGGCGATCATGATCGTCGGCCCGTTGGTATTGCCGCCGATCAGGGTCGGCATGATCGAGGCGTCGACCACGCGCAGCCCCATCATCCCGCGTACGCGCAGGCAGCTATCCACGACCGCCATATCGTCATGACCCATCTTACAGGTGCCGACCGGGTGATAGACGGTATCGGCGCGATTGCGGATCACCTGCTCCCATTCCTGATCGGTCATGTCGTCATGGAGGCCGAACAGTTCCTTGTGCCGATATTTCGCAAGCGCCGGGGATTCGAGGATCTTCCGCGTGTATTTTGCCCCCTTCACCAGCGTCTGAAGATCGCGCGCATCCGAGAGGAATTTCGGATCGATTCCCAGCGGGGCAAGCGGATCGCCGCTTTGCAGGAAGACTTCGCCCACGGAATGCGGCCGCAAGACGCAGATATGACATGAAAACCCATAGCCCCAGTGCAATGTCCTGGCATGATTGTCGACGATGGCGGCGACGAAATGGATCTGGCAGTCGGGCTTGTCGAGATCGGGTGAAGTCTTGAAGAACGCCGCCCCCTCGCCGATGGGTGAGGCAATCATGGAATCGCCGTTCCTGCGCCATTTCAGGGCTTTTTTCACCATCCGGGCGCCCGCGGTGAAACCGATGCCGAAATTGTCCTTGTCCTTCGATTTGTAGCCCATGATGAAATCGATATGGTCCTGCAGGTTCTGGCCGACACCCGGCAGTTCATGCACCGTTTCGATCCCGTGCTGGCGCAGATCGTCGGGACGGCCGACCCCCGACAGCATCAGGAGTTGCGGGGACCCGAATGCCCCGCCTGCCAGTATGACCTCGCGCCCGGCCCTGACCTCGTGGTCGGTCTTGCCCCGGCGATAGCGGATTCCCACGGCACGCTTGCCTTCGAACAGGATGCGCGTCGCCTGTGCACCGGTGACGACCGTCAGGTTCCCGCGCCGGCCCATGATCGGATGAAGGTAGCCGGCCGCAGCCGAGCAGCGCTCGCCCCGTTTCGGCCCGCTATGGAATTGCGTGACCTGAAAATAACCCGCGCCCTCATGATCGCCGTCGTTGAAATCGTCGCAGTAGCCAAGCTGGTTTTCCTGCGCCGCCTCGATGAATGCCGCTGTGATCGGGCGGGGGCAGCGCTGGTTCGAGACCTGCAAGGGGCCCTCGGCGCCATGCGCTGCCGTCTCGCCGCGCTCGTTATTTTCCGCACGGCGGAAATAGGGCAGCACGTCCTGCCATCCCCACCCCTCGTTCCCCAATTCCTGCCATTCGTCGTAATCGCTGGCATGGCCGCGAATATACAGCATCGCATTGATGGCGGACGATCCGCCAAGCGCCTTGCCACGGGGCTGATAGCCGATCCGGCCATTCAACCCCGGTTGCGGCACGGTGTTGAGCGCCCAGTTATTGATCTTGCCATATCCGGGCATCATGGCAACGACGCCGACCGGCGCACGCACGATCAGGCCGCGCCCCTCTCCGCCCGCTTCCAGAAGGCACACCCTGTTCTTCGGATCCGCGCTTAGCCGATTGGCCAGAGTCGCTCCGGCGGAACCGCCACCGACGATAACATAGTCATACTCCATAACCACCCCTGCCGATTTGATTGTTGCTTCTTGTTGAGTTAATGAATAACATAATTTCGTACGTTTGAACAATATAAATGTACGGAACAAATGATACGGAATTTTACGGAGGTTGAGATCTGTCGCTGCTCGACCCCTGAAATATCATTTTTCCAAGCTGTTACGGGTATTCCCGCGCCCGTCATCTTTTGCCGCTTCACAGCTGATGACCGCATATCGGCATAAGTAACGCTACGTCATTCGCCGCGATGCTGGACCGTTTCAGCCTCGCGCCCCTATCCTGAATACAGGAGGAGTCATGGCCCTATCCGCGCCCCGCAGGCATTTCGGCACGCATGAGGTTGGCAACCAGCCACCCAGCCGCGGCGACTGCGACCTGTGGCAGGGTGATATCGCCTTGCGCGATGCCGTCTTCCGCGAGGGCGGTCGGGCAGAGGTGATTGCTGCATATGGGAAGGCCATGGGCAGTGCCGGGATGCGGCAGGCCGGGCAGGACGCGAACCGGCACGGTCCGGAGTTGGTGCTTTTCGATCCGGGCGGGCGGCGGCTGGACGAGGTGCATTTCCATCCCGCATGGCACAGGCTGATGCAAACGAGTCTTGGGGCGGGTTATGCGGGTATCGCCTGGGACGGGACCGAAGGCGGCCATGTCACCCATGCCGCGATGGTCTATCTGGCCAGCCAGACCGAGCCGGGGCATTGCTGCCCGATGACCATGACCTATGCCGCATTTCCGGCATTGGCGGCGAATCCAAAGCTTGCGACGGTCTGGCAACCGCGTCTGAGCGCCCGCGACTACGATCCTTCGACCCGCCCGATCGCTGAAAAATCAGCCGCTACACTTGGCATGGCGATGACCGAAAAGCAGGGCGGCTCGGATCTGCGCAGCAATGCCACGAGCGCCGTCACCGAGGGTGATTATTACCGGCTGACCGGGCATAAATGGTTCTGCTCGGCGCCGATGTCGGACGGATTCCTGACGCTGGCGCAGGCTCCGGGCGGCCTGACCTGCTTTCTCGTGCCGCGCTGGCTGGAAGGTGAACGGAACGCCATCCATATCCAGCGGCTGAAGGACAAGCTGGGCAACCGTTCGAACGCATCGGCAGAGATCGAATATCACAATGCGATCGCTTATCGTCTGGGCGATGAAGGCGCGGGCGTGCGGACCATCATCGAGATGGTGCATCATACGCGGCTGGACACGGCCCTTGCCCCCGCCGGGTTGATGCGCGGGGCGCTGGTCGCCGCCCATCATTGGGCCATTCACCGTAGCGCGTTCCAGAAACGGCTGATCGATCAGCCGCTGATGCAGGCCGTCATGGCCGATCTTGTGCTTGATTGCGAAGGGGCGCTGGCGCTTGGAATGCGGGTGGCGCGGTCTTTCGACGGCACGGCCCCAGAGGACCGCGCCTTTGCGCGGATAGGCGTGGCGCTGGCCAAGTTTCTGGGCAATAAACGCTGCCCCGTCGTCACCTATGAGGCGATGGAGGTGCTGGGCGGTATGGGATATATCGAGGAAACCGGCCAGCCGCTTTATTACCGAGAGGCGCCGCTGAACGGCATATGGGAAGGTTCGGGCAATGTCATCTGCCTGGATATCCTGCGCACATTGGCCAGGGAACCTCTGGCGGCGGAATGCCTGCGGGCAGAGCTGGACGCGGCCACAGGCAGCGACCGGCGCTATGACGCGGCACTGAAAGCCCATGCCGAACGCTGGCCCGGCCTGCCGCCCGAGGGCGAGGCGAGATGGTTTGCCGAACGTACGGCGCTGCTGTTGACCGCTTCGGTCCTGATCCGGGCCGGCGTGGCGACAGTGTCCGACGCCTATGTCACGACCCGCATCGCGGGTGAGCGAGGTCATGTCTCCGGGGCGATGAGAGCGCCGGTCCCGCAGGAATTGCTTGATCGTATCTGACAGCGTTGCCAACGAATGACCACGTATGTGGATAACATTCGGTTAAACTATGTTGACGCTGGTGTAACAATTCGCCCTGACCGGCGAAGTGGCTGGCACTGATCCCGGGGCAGACTGCTTCGCCAGCGCTGTCCGGGTGCGCAATCGTGGAGACAATCAATGGCATATGCAACGGATCTATCGGGGATCTGCACGTCGCTCGGCGCGGCGGATATCGAGACCTGGAACCGTGTGGTAAATGGTATCCTCTCCCATGCGGAATCCACCGCGGCGGATCTGAATGCGGTGATCGGCAGGGATCCCGATTTCGCATTGGCACAGGCGGTCCGCGGGTTGTCCTGCCTGCTTCTTGGCCGCCGCGAGATGATCGCAGTCGCGCAAGAGGCATATCAGGCTGCGCTGGCCGCTGCGCGACGCCGGCCCCCGACCGCGCGAGAGGCGGGTTTCCTGCAGGCGCTTGCGCTTTGGCTTCGGGGCTCTCCGGTGGCCGCTGCAGAATGCCTGCAGCAGGTGCTGGACGATAACCCGCGTGACGCACTGGCCATGAAGATGGTGCAGGCGATCCAATTCGTGATGGGGCGGCCCGATCTCATGCGTCGCTCGGTCGAAACGATATTACCCCATTACGAGGGTCATTCCGCCAAAGGTTATGTGCTGGGCTGCCACGCCTTTGCACTTGAGGAAGCCGGCGAATATGCCCTTGCCGAACGGGCGGGGCAGCGGGCGGTCGAACTTGCGCCGGATGACGCATGGGGATTGCATGCGGTGACCCATGTTTTTGATATGACGGGCCGCGCGCAAGAGGGGCTTGACTGGCTGAACGGGCGCGAAGCCTCTTGGGCGCATTGTAATAATTTCCGCTTCCATGTCTGGTGGCATCAGGCCCTGATGCATCTGGATATCGGCGATTTCGATGCCGCGCTTGCGCTTTACGACAGCGAGATCCGGCGCGAGAAAACGGATGATTACCGTGACATCGCGAATGCGACCTCGCTTCTGGCCCGGCTCGAGATCGAGGGTGTCGATGTCGGTGATCGCTGGGAAGAAGTGGCCGAATTCTCTGAAAAGCGGGCTGGCGATGGCTGTCTGGCCTTTGCCGATCTGCATTATCTGCTTGGACTGATCGGTGGCGGGCGGGATCAGGCGGCGGCCCGCCTTGTCGGCAATATGGCCAGAGCGCGGCCTTCCGATGGCGATGCGAAGGCGATTATCTGTCGGAACGGGCATCATACCGCGCTTGGGCTGCATGCATATGCCAACGGGAACTACCGCATGGCCTGGCTTAATCTGCAAAAGGCGGTGCAGGAATTACAGGCGGTGGGCGGAAGTCATGCGCAGCGCGATGTCTTCTCCCGGATCGCGGTCGAGGCGGGGCTGCGCGCGGGATTTCTGGATGAAACCGAGAATCTGCTGAAGGAACGGACCCGGGCACATGCCGGGTGTCAGGACGGTTATACATTGCGCAGGCTGGAATTTCTGGCATCAGTCAGGGAGAATGCATATTCAGGCCACTCTGCCCGTGCCCGAGCCAAGGAGACCATATGAGCAATCCCGTTTCGAGCCCGCTTCCCGCGGCGAAACCTGCGCGGGATCCGCGTCTCGATTTCTTCCGGGGGCTGGGGATGTATATCATCCTGATCGCCCATATCAGCGGCAATCCCTGGACATTGTGGATCCCGGCGCGGTTCGGTTTCTCGGATGCGACAGAGATTTTCGTGTTCTGCTCGGGCATGGCGTCGGCGATCGCGTTCGGCGCGGTCTTCAGCAAGGCGGGTTGGGTGATGGGGGCGCTGCGGATCATGCATCGGGTCTGGCAGGTCTATTGGGCGCATATCGGCCTGTTCTTCGCGATCCTGCTTGCCATGATCGCATTGGATCTTACCGGCTGGTTCAACAAGGATTACGTGGGATCGCTGAACCTGTATCCGTTTCTCAACGATCCGGGGCCGAATCTGGTCGGGCTGATGACGCTGACCTATGTGCCGAATTATTTCGACATCCTGCCGATGTATCTGGTGATCCTTGCGATGCTGCCGCTGGTCATGGGGCTGGCCGGGCTTCACCCCAACCTTGCCATGGGCTTCTGCGTCATCCTGTGGTTGACGGCAAGCGTCACCGGATTTGGCTTTCCGGCCGAATATTGGTTCAGCAGCGGAAGTTCCCGGCAATGGTTCTTCAATCCGCTGACATGGCAACTGGTTTTCTTCACCGGCTTTGCCTTCATGCTGGGCTGGCTGCCCGCGCCTCCGGTCAATCGCGGGTTGATCATTCTTGCCGTCGTGATCGTTCTGGCAACCATCCCCTTTGCATGGTTCAGGATTTACCGCGAATTCGAATTCATCCGGGAATGGCGGGATGAATGGAACTTCCTGATCACAAAGACGGATTTCGGCATCCTGCGTTATGTTCATTTCCTGAGTCTCGCCTATCTGGCCTGGATCGCGGCGGGGCCGAACGGATCCTGGCTGCATGGCGGCGTGACCTGGACCGCAATCGTGGGTGTCATCCGCAAGGTCGGGCAGCAATCGCTGGCAGTATTCATGACATCGATGCTGCTTGCCCGGCTTCTGGGCGTGCTGTTCGACGAGTTCGGTCGCGGCCTGTTCATGGCGGCATTCGTCAATCTGACTGGCATGGCAATCATCACCGGCGTTGCTTATTTCGTCTCTTATATCAAGCGTCAGCCGTGGCGGCAGCCGGTCCGACCTGCCGCGGATGTGACGGAACATTCCCCGATTTCCGGAGTTCGAAGTTTTTAGTGTAGGGAATAATTCGATGGACAGACGGAAGGTGTTGTCGTCAGCGGCATTGGCCGCATTGACCGGTTTTCTGGGGTTTCCTGTTCGGGCGGAAGAGCATCCCCCCGTCGCGTTGGGAGAGCCGGTGCCTTTCGGTCCCGAAACCCTGCGCGACAAGGCTCAGGAACTGGCCTCACGTCTCTACGTCCCGGCATCCGCCGTGCCTGCTGAATGGCGAAAACTCAACTATGACCAGTATCGCAGCATCTGGTTCGATGAACGTCACGCGCTTTGGCGCAAAAGTGATCGCCCGGCCGAAGTGGATTTCTTTCCAGCGGGTTACCTGTTCAACCGTCCCGTGCAGATCAATATCGTCGAAGAGGGGCAATCGCGCCCGGCGCTGTTCGATCTTGAGGTTTTCGACAAGACCGACAAGTTTCCCGATCTTCCGGCCGAAGGAATGGGCTTTTCGGGCTTTCGCCTGCGCGGAGAACTGGAAAAGCGCGGGGTGTTTCAGGAATATACCGTTTTTCAGGGCGCAACCTATTTTCGCGCGCTTGCACGTGGGCAGGTTTACGGCCTGTCCGCGCGTGGCCTTGCGCTTGGCACCGGTAGTCCGGGGGGCGAAGAATTTCCCGGCTTCCGCGAATTCTGGATCGAGGCCCCCGCGCCCGGAGCCCCGGATATCGTGGTTCATGCATTGCTGGACAGCCCCAGTGTCGCGGGGGCTTACCGTTTCCGGATCACGCCTGGCGTGACGACCCTGATGGAGGTGGAATCCGTGCTGTTCCCGCGCATCGACCTGTCCGAGGCGGGGATCGCGGCCGGCACCTCGATGTTTCTGTTCGATGAAACCAACCGCGCGCGTTTCGACGATTTCCGCGATGCGGTTCACGACAGTGACGGGCTTTTGATGCTGAATGGCGCCGGAGAGCAGATCTGGAGGCCGCTGGCCAACCCCAGGCGGCTTGGCATCAGCTATTTCGTGGATAGCGGAACGCGCGGCTTCGGCCTGATGCAGCGGGCGCGCCACAGTCGTGATTTCGGCGATCTCGAAGCACATTACGAACGCCGTCCGTCGCTATGGGTCGAGCCGCAAGGTTCCTGGGGGCCGGGTTCCGTCATTCTGGTCGAGATTCCCGCGGACAAGGAAATTTACGACAATATCGTGGCTTTCTGGCGCCCCGCCGCGCCGCTCCGTGCCGGGCAAGAGCATCGCTTTGCCTACCGGCTGTATTGGGGAAGCGCCGCGCCGATCGATGGCGCGGTGGCGCAGATCGAGAATACACGCTCGGGCCTGCGGGTATTCGAGAAGGGGCGGATATTCACTATAGATTACGCCAAACATGTGGCGCTTGGCAACGATCCCTCGAAAATCGAGGCACGGGTTCTGACCCGCACAGGAGAGATCCGGAATCCCACGGTTCAGTTCAACCCGGTAACAGGGGGCATGCGGCTGGCTTTCACGCTGGACGCGCCGGACGGAAGCCGTCCCGAAATGCGTGCGGAACTGCGTCGTGACGATGTTCGGGTCAGCGAAGTCTGGCTTTATCGCTGGAATGACTGAGATGGCCCGCCCCGGCAGGATGGGAAGCTGCATGACGATCTGTTTCCGGGCCATGTTGCTGTTCATGCTTGCCGGGCTGCTGCCGGATGCCGCGCATGCGGAATGCGCGGATGCAGCGGAGCCGTGCCGCCTTGAAGGCGGGCGGGAAGACGGAACCTATCATCTTGCCGTTCCGGATGAGGAATCCGTGCCGGACGGTCTTCCGACCGTGATCTTTCTGCATGGATGGGGAAGCGATGGCGCGTCGGTCATGCAGAACCGGGAACTGATGGATGCGCTGGTCGGGCGTGGCTATGCGGTGATCGCGCCTGACGGATCACCGCGCCCCGAGCGTAACGGTCGAAGCTGGCAGTTTCATCCTGAACGGCGCGAGGGCCGTGACGAGGCGGCCTTTCTGCGTGCGGTGGCGGATGACGCCGCAAAGCGGTTCAGGCTGGATCGGGAACGGATGCTTCTGGGCGGGTTTTCCATCGGTGGATCGATGGTGAGTTACGTCGCCTGCGAGTCCCCTGAAAGTTTCAGTGCATATGCGCCTGTGGCCGGCAGTTTCTGGGATCCGCTGCCCGATAGCTGCAAGGCACCTGTCCGGTTGTATCACACTCATGGCTGGTCCGACGGCACCGTGCCGCTTGAAGGCCGTGCCGTCGAAAACGGTCAGATGGTTCAGGGCGATGTATTCGCGGCAATGCGGATCTGGCGGGCGACGAATGGATGCAGGGGCGAAAATCCGTCCGGTTTCCGACAGAGCGGCGATTTCCTGATCCGGAATTGGGATTGCGATTCCGCCTTCCCGCTGACATTCGCGCTGCACCCGGGCGGACATATCGTCCCGCAAGGCTGGGCCGGGCTTGTTCTGGACTGGTACGAAGCTTCCGCACGGTAACGCTTCCGCGACACGCCGCCCCTTTGTCGGGTGTATTCGCCAGGAAGCAATTCGATCATTCGGCGTTGCGCAGCGCGTCAATCTGCGAGGCGGCGATCGTGGTTCCGTTGGCAAGGATCAGTTCGGTGCCCGTCTCTACCTTGCGGACGCCTTCGATCCGGGCATAGGCGCCGACCTCGGACTGGGCGATCACATTGCCGTTCAGAATACTTTCGATCCGGAAATAATAATGATCGTCAGGCAGTTTCTCGCCCTGCGTATCCCGCCCGAACCAGTCGATCTGCCCGGAGCCGGAACCGATGCGCTCCCGCGCGATCTCCAATCCCGCCGAATTATAGGTGATCAGCTCGACATCATCGGCAAGCGATACCGGCTCGATCTCAAGCGTCAAAGGCTCGTTGCCGAACCAGATCGGAGCGGTGGTTCGCGCCTCTTTCCCGATCCAACCGGCAGCCTGTCCCAGTTCATTGGCGCCAAGTGCCGTCATCATCTGGCCCAGAAGCTTGTTGGTATATGCCTGCTGTTCGACCCCCGAAAAGGTCGCAAGCTGCGCGGCGAATTCATGGCCTTCCAGCGGATTGAGCGGGTCCTGATGCTGAAGCTGCGTGGTCAGCAGGGCAAGAAACGTGTCGAAATCCGCCCCCGCGCCAATTACCGGCTCATCCGTTGTGGTGGCGGTCGCCGTGCTGGCGGTGGTCTGTCCTGCAGCGGTTATCATTTTTCCATGACCTCACATTCTGACATCGATCCGGCGTGTCCCGGACGCGATTGGTGTTTCGGGAGCAAGCGAACCGCCGGTGATCGGCCCGGCGCTGGCATGGGACGGATTATCTTCGTTCCCGGACGGCTGGTCGCCATTCATCTGGTCGGCATCGCCGCGCTGCCTGTGATCCTGAAAGCTTAGCGTGGCGTCCGGCATCCCTTCTTCGCTGAATTGCTGCATCAGCAGATCGGCATTGCGCCGAAGCTGTTCGAGTATCTCGGGCCGTTCTGCCCAGATTGCCAGATGCGGAGCGCGTTCATGACCGGTCAGGATCATGCGCACCTTGCCCAGTTCTTCGGGCGACAAGGTGATCTCGACGGAGTCATTGCGGGTCGTGACGACGGCATCCGCGATCTGACGAATGACCGAGGGCGTGTTGGGCGATGTTCCCCGGGCTTCCACCTGCGGCGATATTCCCGTATTGGCCGAAAGCCCGTCACCGGGTGTAAGACGCGGCGGATTTCCAAGCGCATCGCCCTGAAATTCGAAATTTCCCGGCATTGCCGCGGCACCGGACGCCGGTTCAATTGGCAATGTGGGGGCGCTGCCGACAGGAGGTAAAGGAGTATGCGCCTGAGAAGGGGCGCCGGTCGGCCTGATATTCTCGGAACTGGGCGAGGCGAATTCCGCAGGGATATTCCGAGGCGCTTGCGCAAGGATGGTATCGCGATCCTTTGGTTTCGGATGGCGAGAGATTCCCGTTGCCGTCACGGTCCCCGGCGGCGGGTCCTTTGCTTTCGGCACAAGGGATGCGGCTTCATCCGCCGGCGGTGTCGCGATCCGGGCCGCAGCATTGTCCGGTGCGCGGGGTTGCGCGCCCTCGGCGGCAATCGCGGGAAGATGGTCTGTTGCGACACCGGCACTCCGAGCCTGAAATTGTTTCAAATGCAAGGTATTTCCATCCTGCATATCGGCTGTTGGCTGCGGTTCTTCCCACTGTCCGGATGGGTTTTCCGGTAACGAATGCATGCCTGACGGGGCAGGTATTGCCGTGGCAATTCCGGTGAGGGCCGCGATCATATCGGTAATCGGGTCGGTTTCCGGCAGATCCCCGGCTGCGCGTGCCGCAGCGTCTGGCAAGGCGGGAAGATCATCGCCGGAATCCGCCGGAAGCCCAAGAAGCTGATCGGAAAACGCCATGTCTTCGCCCGGTATCACCGACGCTATCGACGCGTCGGGAAGCGATGCATCGAAGGGCGATGCCGGGATACTGCCCGAAACGGCGGTCATGTTCAGAAGCGCGTTGAGATCCATCGGCAGCAATCCCGAAATCGAAAGGTGGTTCGGATCTTCTACAGCCCGGTTCTTACCAATTGTTTACCCGGAGGCGCTAAAAGCGGATTCGTCGGTTATGCGAGGATGGCGAAATGGAAATCGCTTCAATTGGCGCTGGAATTCAGGGCAGGGTCAATCCGCCGGTTCTTCAGGACCGGATCGAACAGGCATTTCTTGAGGAAATGTTGAAATATGTCAGACCTCCATCCCATCAGGAAGGGTTTGGTGGCGGGCATGGGGAAGAGCAGTTTTCCAGCTTCATGAATCGCGAATATGCCGCGCTTCTGGCCGCCCGCCTTGATCTGGCCCTCGGACCCCTGGAATGAGCGCGTTGATCACCCGCCTGAAGGCGGCCCGCGCCGCTGTCGTCAGGGGTGACGCGGCAGAAGCATTGGAAGAAATCGAACGTTTTGCGGTGACGGCGGAACAAGCGCCGCCAGAGGATGACGATATCAGGGAGCAGGTCCGGGCCGCCCTGACAGAACTTCAGAATCTGGCTCAGGCCGCGATGGAGGGTGCGAAATCCGCGTCCGAACAGATACGCGAAATTGTTCAGTCCGCCCGGACGCTTCAGACTTATGACGATTCGGGGCGGCGATGCGTCACCAGAACGGTGGCCAGAATGCCGCGAAGATTCTGACGGCAGTCCCGCGGCGGACCGGCTTCGGGCAAATTGCCGGATATGTCATGTTGCGGGTTGTATTGGGTAATTGGTCTTTTCATAATCCATTCGCGGTCATGGTGATATGCCGATTTCTGCCGAAGGATTGAAATGAACGCTTCTGACCAGAACGAAACGACGGAACGGCCGCACAGGACACTTCGGGACGAAGAGCCCTATGTGCTTTTCGCACAGCTTGAACGATTGTCCGAACTGGTCAAGCTGAGGCCGCGCGAAAACGAGGATGGTCTGCGTTTTCTTGCCCGGCTGCGGGCTTCGACGACGCCGGAAGAGGCGGTGACATTCACCGCTTTCGCGGCATTGCCCACGAACGCGGCAGGCTGGGGTTATGAATGTCTGCGGCTGATGGCTGATCATCTGCATCCGCAGGAACGCCCGATGATGCAGCAGATCGCCGCCTGGCTGTCGAACCCGACGATCCGGATGCGCCATGAGATCATGAAAGAGGCGCTGTGGGCGCCGGCGCGGGGGCCCTCGGTTCTGCTGGGGCTTGCGGTCGGCTGGTCCACGGGCAGACCGGCGCCGAACGATCCCGAGCCTGCGCCGGTTCATAAAGCCCCGGTCGCGATAAACAGCGCGGTTCTGTCATGTCTCGCGCGGGTTCCCTTGTCGCAGCGCTCGGTTTACCTTGCGCGGATTCTCGACATGGCCGAATCCCTTTTCCGCGCGTATTGATGTGACATGACCCTGACCCTGCAGATAGAGAATTTCCAAGTCCTCGATGATGGCGGCCCGGTCAGTATCGTTGTGCCCGAAACCGGAATTCAGGTGGGGCGCCGTCAGGGTATGGACTGGGTGCTGCCGGATGCGAGCCGCTATATCTCGGGACACCATTTCGATGTCAGTTTCGACGGTCAGCAATGGTGGCTGCGGGATGTGTCGACCAACGGGACATTCCTGCAGGGACACCGGCACCGGCTGGACGGCGCGCATGCACTGCGGAATGGCGACCGCTTTCAGGTCGGGCATTACATCGTCGTCGCGCTGTTCGACATGCCGCAGAACGCGGTTGCGATCTCGCCCAATTCCCTGCCCGAACACCGGGTCGACAAGCCGGTTTTCGAGGAGCCGGGCGATGATCCCTGGGCCGTGGGCGGGGATATTCCTCCGCCGATCGACCTGCCAATCGGGGAAGACGCACGTCGCCAAAGCGATTTCAGCGATGATTTTCTTGCTTTTCCGGCCGATATCCAGCCCCCTTCCGCCGAAACCCCGCCGCCTTCGGCCGTGCCGCCGCAATCCGGCGGCAAAGCGCCGCAACCGGTAGCTCCTGCGGCTCCACCGGCTCCTCCGCCCGCGCCGGTTGATCAGTCGGCCTTCGTCCGCGCCTTTTGCGAAGGGGCGGGAATAGATGTCTCGCTTGCCGCAGAAGTTGCGCCAGATATGCTGGGCCGCGCATTGGGCGAGACGATGCGCGCCTCGGCGTCGCAACTCATGACCGCGCTGCAGGACCGGGCCTCGGCGCGGCATTTCACCCGCGGCGGCGAACGGACGATGCGGGGTGCGACCGATAACAATCCGCTCAAGTTCCTGCCGGATGCTGAACAGGCGATAGAGGCGCTGTTCCTGCGTCCCCGCGCCGGTTTCCTGACCGGGGCCGCCGGTTTCGATGAGGCACTGGGCGATCTGCGCCGCCATCAGGGCGCATTATTCGCCGCGCTTCAGCCCGCCCTGATCGAGTTGTTGCAGGATCTGGAACCGACGCGGATCGAGACCGAGGTCAAAGGCGGCGCCCTTGGCGGCCGCAAATCGCGGGCATGGGATGCATATGTGCAACGCTGGGACGCCAAGACCGCCAGCGAGAACGGTATTCTGGACGAATTCATCCGGCTTTTCGCGGCCTCTTATCGGAAAGCCGATGAGCAGGGCGGCCAGGGTCGGAGCTAGGCTGCCCAAGGGAAAAGGAGAACTGCATTGGCATCTGTCAATCTGCTGGAGCCCATCTTGGAAGAAGACCCCTGCGGGCCGGATCTGGAACAGGAAGACGATCCCGAATTCGTCGAATATTATTTCGAAGCCGAAGCGCGGATGCCCGAGCGTTATTTTACGCCGGGAAACGAGCAGAACGGCATGGAGGATCAGCTTTTCGACGCGCGGAAGGAATTCGATCTGCCCGTCGAGAAAGCCACGATCGGCAGGCTGCTGGGCCGCAGCCGCGACCTGCGATTGATGAGCTTGCTGGCACGGTTCCAGATTCTCGGCGGCTCGTTGGGCGAATTTGCGGATACGATCGAGGATATCGCCGCAATGATGGCGCAATGGCCCGATGATCTGCATCCCCGGCTTGATCGTGGCGCGGGCGAAAGGCGGGCGACGCTAGAGGCACTGAATCATCAGCCCACGGTCGTGATGCCGCTTCTGCACCTGTCGATCGTCGCCAACGGCGACGTTACGCTGCGCAGGCATATGGTCGCGGGCGGCAAGGTCGAACCCCGCAAATCCGAACAGGACATCGCCGGAAGCGATCTTCTGGGGCCTTTGCGGGCCGAAGGCAACAGGCGTGTGGTCGAGACTGCGAATGATCACCTGACCCGTATCGCCGATGCATTGCATCGCATAGCCGGACTTGCCTCATCGCATCCGTCCAGGGCCTTTACGCCCGATCTTGCCGCGCTGAGAACGGCGATTGCCGATATGCAGGCGATGATCGTCTCGGCCCGCCCCGATCTTCGCGTCTGGTCGCCAGCCAATGCGGCGGCGGTGGAGGCAGGGACCGGCGATCCGGCCGTGACAGAAGCCCCGGCGGCGGGTGTCAGCCCTGCCGGACAACCCGCTTTGCCACCGAAAACCACCGCCGGGGCGGTTCCGACCATCCCCAACCGGGCGACTGGCGCCGCCGCGCTTGATGCCGCGAAAGCATGGCTTGCGGCGAACGAACCGTCTTCGCCTGCGCTTGTCCTGGTGACCCAGGCCCGGCTTCTGGTCGGCGCGCCGCTGGTCGAGGCGATCGAGGTTCTGATGCCGGGTCAGGCAGGCAATGTCATGCTGAATATCGGACAGGGCAGCGGGTTCAGCCTGCCGATGGCGCGGCTGAAGGAACTGACGCAATCGGGGCTGGATCAGGACAGGAACGGCACGGGTCAGCCCGCGGCGCTTCCCCCGATTGCCCGGCGCGGCGATCTTATCGGGCATTTATTGGGTGTAGAGGGGTATTTCTCGGCGCAGGAGCCGGCCAGCCCAATTCCTCTTTTACTTGTCAAAGCGCGTGAAATGCTGGAAAAGAGATTTGACGCGATTATGGCCGAACTACTTGTTGCGCCAGTGAAAGAAGGTTAGTTTTCCTGATGAGTTCGCATTGACACTGCGTCTTAATGACGTTTCTGTTATCCCGCAGCGAAGGGGTTGGTACAAATGGCATCCGATAAATCAACAGATTTCCTGAAGCGCAACCGCCCCCCGCGGGTGAATATTTCATACGAAGATCCTTACGATTCCGAAAAAATGGTGGAATTGCCCTTTGTCATGGGGGTGATGTCCGATCTGTCCGGCAACGCGTCGGAAGTTGAAAAACCCGATATCGAAGATCGTGACTTTACTGATGTCACCGGAACAACCCTGGACGATTATATGAAAAGCGTCGCGCCGGCGGTTTCGTTCAATGTGGAAAACAAGATGGGTGGCGGCGACCGTCTGGGCGTCACGCTGAAATTCGAAAGCATGGACGATTTCAACCCGGCGAAGGTCGCGGCGCAAATCCCGGCGCTGAAGAAACTTCTGGAGGCCCGTCAGCATCTGGCCAATCTCCAGCGTTACATGAATTCGAAGCCCAAGGCTCAGGAACAGCTTCGCAAATTGCTGAATGACCCCGAATTGATGGCCGCGCTTGCAGAGCGTGAATCCCAGAAAGACAACCCTGAAGAGGACGGCTGATCATGGCGCAGGAAAATCAGGCTCAGGTTTCTGAAGCCACCGGCCTGTCCGAGCTGGATGAATTTTCGGACATTCTGAAACAGACCATCAAACCCCGTTCGGAAGTTGCTGCCAAAGAGGTGGACAACGCCGTCGTGGCACTTGTTCGCGAGGCGCTGGACGATCAGACCGTCATCGCCGAGGATGTGATCGACACGATCGACGCGATGCTGTCGAAGCTTGACCAGAAGCTGACCGAGCAGTTGAACGAGGTCATCCATCATCAGGAATTCCAGACGATCGAGTCGTCATGGCGCGGCCTTGCCTATACGGTCAATAATTCCGAAACCGACGCGTCGTTGCGCGTCAAGGTGATGAATGTCTCGAAGAAAGAGCTTCAGCAGATGTTCCGGCGCTATCCGGGCGCGAAATGGGACAAGTCGCCCCTGAACCGCGTCATATACGAGGCAGAGTTCGGGACGCTTGGCGGCAAGCCTTTCGGTGCGTTGATCGGGGATTATTATTTCGATCACAGCACGGCCGATGTGTCGCTTCTGCGTGAAATGGGCAAGATCGCCGCAGCGGCCCATGCGCCCTTCATTTCCGCATCCGCGCCCGAGCTTCTGGGCATGGATAGCTGGAACGAACTCAGCGTGCCGCCCGATCTGTCCGAGATTTTCGATACGCCGGAATATGCCGCATGGAACGGGCTGCGCGATTCCGAGAATTCGCGCTATGTCGCCCTGACCATGCCGCGTGTGCTGGCGCGTGAACCCTATGGCCAGAATTCGAATTCGGTGGTCGAGGAATTCAACTTCGAGGAAGAGACCGACGGGCATGAGGGCAAGAAATTCTCGTGGATGAACGCAGCCCATGCGCTGGCGGTGAATATCAACCGCGCCCATAAGGAACATGGCTGGACCGTTCAGATCCGTGGCGTGCAGTCAGGCGGTGAGGTTCTGAACCTGCCGGCCTTCAATTTCGACACCGGCGACGGTTCGAAGGATCTGAAATGCCCGACCGAGATTTCGATCACCGACCGGCGCGAGGGCGAATTGTCCAAGGCCGGGCTGATCGGTCTGATCCATCGCAAACATACCGACAAGGCTGCCTTCATCGGCGCGCAGACCTTGTATCGTCCCAAGAAATACGTGGATGAACAGGCGACGGCATCCGACAATATGTCCTCGCGCCTGCCATATATTTTCGCGGTGTCACGCTTCAGTCATTATTTGAAATGTATGGTCCGCGACAAGATCGGGCAGAGCCCTGATCGCCTGCAACTGCAGACCCAGCTCCAGACCTGGGTCAACAAATATGTTTCGGGCAATCCGGAAAGTGCGACCGAACGGGAAAAGGCGAAGAAACCGTTGGCCGGGGCGAAAGTGGAAGTGGTGGAAGACGAGGAAAACCCCGGTTATTACATGGGAAAATTCTATCTGAAGCCGCATTTTCAGTTGGAAGGCATGGACATCGGTATGTCTTTGGTTTCCAAGTTACCCAAGGGTAAATGACTATCTAGTATGGCTGCCGAAGTAAAAGGAGCTTAATATGGCTGTCGATATCTTTTTGAAACTTTCCAACAGCATCAAGGGTGAATCCCAGGACGATACGCATCGCGACGAAATCGATGTTCTGGCATGGAACTGGGGTCTGACCCAGTCCGGCACGACGCATATCGGCTCGGGCGGCGGCGGCGGCAAGGTCAATGTGCAGGACATCACCCTGACCAAATATGTCGATCTGGCCACCAATGACCTGATCAAGCGTGCCACTTCGGGCGAGCATATCGAAAATGGCGAGTTGATCGTCCGCAAATCGGGCGGCGCTGCACCAGTCGAGTATTTCCGGATCAAGATGGAAAACATCATGATCACCAGCTATAACACCGGCGGCGCGAAAGACGGTCTGGACCGCATTCAGGAAACCCTGACGCTGAATTTCCGCAAATTCGAAGTGGTTTACACGCTTCAGGAAGATTCGGGTGCGCCCGGCGCCGAAACCATGTCCGGCTGGGATATCGCCGAAAACAAGGAATGGAGCGCCTAAGCTCTTTGATCCTTGTGATCTAGGCGGGGTCGGTGCGCATTCACGTGCCGGCCCTGTTTTATTTGGTTCGGGATGATCCTAACATGATCCTCAGTCAGACGGTCAGGAGGACCCATGTCATCACGTCGCGTTCCCGGTGCTCCGGGTGACAACATCGCGCGGGGCGGGCTGCGTGAAATGTCATTGCTGCATATCTTCCGGGATTCGGCCGCTCGTCGCGATTCACGCGATGGCACAAGGCACTATACCGAAGGTGAGCGAGACCTGACTTTGGTCAGCCAGAAACGCCGGGAAGGCGCAAGCGAAGCGTCCTTGCGCCGCAATCTGGCAAGGGATATCGCCAATCTGATGAATACGATCCGTCTGGATGTCGTCGCGGATCTGTCGGATACGCCACGGGTGCGCGACTCGATCGTTAATCATGGATTTCAGGACATGGATTCATTGTGGCGGCACAACCGGACCCCGGGCGATCTGGCCAATGCGATCCGTATCGCCCTGATCCGCAGCGAGCCGCGCCTGCGGGCCGACAGTATCGAGGTGCGGGTGGATGAGAACGATGCCTCGGCCGAGCAAAGACTGACCTTTGAAATCATGGCCGAGATGATCTCGGACCCCACGGATATCCCGCTGCAATTCTATGCCGAGGTGGATCCGGCGGCGGGCAAGGTGGCGATGAAGCGGATGCAGGGCGAGGGATGAAGAAGGCTTTCCGCGACGCCTATGAGCGTGAGCTTGATATTCTGTATGAACGCTCGGCCGAGTTCGCCGAGGAATTTCCCGGGCTTGCCGACCGTCTTGGTGGCGTCCTGCGCGAGAATATCGATCCGACGATTGCCGGGCTTCTGGAAGGAACCGCCTTTCTGGCCGCGCGGGTACAGCTTAAGCTTGACGAAGAGTTCCGGGGCTTCACCACCGAACTGCTTGAGCAGATTTTCCCCGATGCGCTTGCGCCGATTCCCAGTTGCATGGTCGTGCAGGCCCCTCCGACAACGAAGGATTCGGGCGATCCGATCGTCAGGAATTATCCCCGCGGAACCTATCTGGACGCGAATTTCCGCGATTCCGACACCCGCGTGACATGCCGCTTCAGCCTGACCTCGGCATTGAAGGTCATGCCGCTGGCGATCTCGGAACTGACCTATCACGACCGCACGACCGCGCTTGGCAGTCTTGGTCAGGACCCCGACCGTGCGACCCGCGCCGGGCTGCAGCTTGACCTTCGGACCACCCATGATCAGCCGCTATCTTCGTTGAACGAGGATGAGCTGAGTTTTCATCTGACCGCCGACATGTTCAGGGCAATCGCCCTCTACGAGCAGATTCACTGTAATGTCACGCGCATCTCGCTGCGCTGGTTGCGACCGAATGGCGATCCGGTTTTCCTGCGTCTGCATCCCGACCAGATCCAGCAGATCGGATTCAACCGGGACGAGCAGCTTTTTGACCGCCAATCCACCCTGTTCGAAGGTTTCTCTCTTTTGCGGGATTTCTTTGCTTTTCCCCGCCGCTTTCTTGGGTTCCGCCTGACCGGGCTGGCTGATATCCTGCGCAGGATCGACACCGACCAGATGCAGGTGATCCTTGAATTCGACCGCGCGGACGAGGATCTGGCGCGATTGACGCAGCCTGGCGATATGCGGCTGAACTGCGCGGTTGCGATCAACCTGTTCGAAGAGGGATCGAACCAGATCCGGCTGGACGATAAACGGCATGAATATGTCGTCACGCCCGATTCCAGCCCGATGACCAATTACGAGGTGCATCGCATCCTGAGGGTCCATGCCAGTTTCGGGACAACCAATGACCGCGTGGCTGTTCAGCCGCTATATGCGTTGCCGCAAGGCTCGGTCGCGCAGCATTCGACATATTACTTTACCAGCCGCAGGAAACCGCGCCGTCTGACACAGGCCGAACGCAGTCACGGGACACGCAGCGGATATCGCGGAACCGAAACCTATGTCTCGATCTACGAGCCACCGGAAGCGATCGTGGGGCGTCGTGCGCACCGGCTGCATTTACGGACATTATGCTCGAACCGGCACCTGCCCGCCGCGCTGCCGCTGGCACGGTCCGAGGATTTCCATGTCGTGACCGACAGCGATATGTCGGTGACCTGCATCAACGGCCCGACCGCGCCCCGCGAAGCGATGACCGAAACTGAAAAGGCGGGCCCTCATCGCATGGGGCAGGGGGATGTCTATTGGCGGCTGATCTCGTATCTGGCACTGAATCATTTCGGGCTCGACGATCGTTACGGCAGGGATGGCGCGGCCAGTCTGCGCGAAATCCTGACCCTGTTCGTCGACCTGTCGGACAGCGTGACCGAGGCGCAGATCGACGGGCTTGTCGAGTTGAAGGTGCGGCCGATCACCCGCTCGCTTCGCCGGGCCGAGGGATATTTTCCGGCGCGCGGGCTGGAGATTGCCGTGACATTCGACGAAACCGGCTTCGAGGGAAGCGGCGTCATCCTTCTGGCGGCGGTGCTTGACCGGTTCTTTGCCGAATATGTCACCATCAACAGCTTTACGCAGATGGTGACGATCAGCAAGCAGCGCGGGTTGATCAAAAGATGGCCACCCCGCACCGGGACAGGCCCCCTGATATGAGCGTGGAGGGCGCGCATATTCTGGCCTTGCTGCGGCGGCTTGAACGCGAGGCGTCGGATCGTCCTCGTATCGGGCGCTCAAGCAGGCTGCGTGACGATTTCGTCGAGATCGGGCAGGATCCGCGGCTGGCCTTTCCGGCGCGCGAAGTCGAACTGGCAGAGCCGCAACATGGAAACAGGACCAGGTTACGTGCGCAGTTCATGGGGTTTTTCGGGCCGAATGGCGCGCTGCCGCTTAGCCTGACCGAAGAGGTTCTGCGCTGGCAGGAAGAAGGCGAGGACGGGTTTGTCCAATTCGTCGATATTCTTGCGGCGCGGTTCTATCAGCTTTTCTTCCGCGCCTGGTCCGATGCCCATGCGATCAGTCAGCATGACCGCCCCGACGAGGATCGCTTTGGAAGATATATCGCAGCCGTCGCCGGGATCGGCAGCCCGGCTTTCCGGCAGCATGACAGTTTCCCCGATATCGCCCGGCTGCCGCTGGTTTCGCTTTTCGGCGGGCGGGTGCGCAGTGCTGTCCGGCTGCGCCAGATGGTCGAAAGTTATTTCGGCCTTACCGCCGATGTGGACGAGCATATGCCCACCTGGCTTGAATTCGAGGCAGATGAACGCCGTGGATTGGGCTCGGGCGGTGCTTTGGGGCGGGACGTGTATCTGGGCGCGCGGCTGAAGTCGATCAATGAAAAGATCTGCATTCACCTGCATATTCCGGATGTCGAGACATATCGCAGCTTTTTGCCGGGACAGGAACGGCACGAGCGGCTTTCCGATCTTGTGTATTGGTATCTCGGCCGCTCTTACGAGGTCGATCTTGCCCTGACCCTGCCGCCATCAGAGATCCCGCCGGCTCGGATGGGAGAGACGATTTCACTGGGCTGGCTTGCCGCATTGACTCCTTCCGCCGAAATGCGGGCGCAAGAACGTATCGAGATTTCACGATTTGCCCTGACCCACGGGGCCTGAGAAGCAAGAGGCCAAGAATGACCGCGATCACCATCGAGAAATTTGCAGGCAAGATGAACCGTGTCGGTTATGACGCCTTCCTTCAGGCGATGCGGCAGGCGCGTTCGGACGGGAATCGCAATGTCGAGCTGTGCCATTGGCTGTTTCATGCGATCTCGAACCAGAATTGCGATATCTCGCTGACATTGCGGGAATCCGGGCTCGACCGGGCGCAGGTCCTGAAGGATCTGGACCGCGCCATGGCGTCGTTGCAGAAAAACGTCACCGAGACGCCGGGGATATCCGAACGGTTGGCGGATGGGCTGAATCATGCATGGACCTATGCCTCGCTGTTCTTCGGCGAGGCGCAGATCCGCACCGGGCATCTGCTGGTGGCGCTTCTGAACGACAATCAGTTGCGACAGGCGCTGCTGCAATATTCCGGTGTGTTCGACAAGCTGTCCCCCGATCATATCGGCCGCGAGGCACGCACGATCTGGGCGGATTCGGAAGAAGAGGACATGCGCCCGATGGATGGCAGCGGGCTGCGCCATGCCGGGGGGGCGGCTGCCGGAGGGCAGGGGGCTTCGACGGCGCTTGGCCGGTTCTCGGTCGATATGACGGCGGATGCGGCGGAAGGAAGGATGGATCCGGTCGTGGGCCGCGACGACGAGATCCGGCAGATCATCGATGTGCTGATGCGCCGCCGCCAGAACAACCCGATCCTGACCGGCGAGGCAGGCGTGGGCAAGACCGCAGTGGTCGAGGGGTTTGCGCAGAAGCTGGCCGCGGGCGAGGTGCCCCCGGCGCTTAAGGGGATGCGGCTGCATATGCTGGATATTGGCGCGATGCAGGCCGGGGCCAGCATGAAGGGTGAGTTCGAACAGCGGCTGCGCTCGGTCATCGATGAGGTTCAGGCCAGTCCCACGCCGATCATTCTGTTCATCGACGAGGCGCATACCCTGATCGGGGCAGGCGGTGCGCAGGGCACGGGCGATGCCGCCAATCTGCTGAAACCGGCGCTGGCGCGGGGAACGCTGCGCACCATCGGCGCGACGACATGGGCCGAATATCGCAACTATTTCGAGAAGGATCCCGCCCTGACCCGCCGTTTCCAGCCCGTGCAAGTGGATGAACCGGATATCGAGACGGCCTGTTACATGATGCGCGGTCTTCTTGGGCCGATGCAGGATCATCACAAGGTGCGCATTTCGGATGCTGCGGTCGAGGCGGCGGTGAAGCTGTCGGCGCGTTATCTGCCCGCCCGCCAGCTTCCCGACAAGGCGGTGTCGCTGCTGGATACGGCTTGCGCACGGGTGGCGGTCAGCCAATCGTCGATCCCGGCACGGATTGCGGATTTGCAGGCCGCGATAGCCTCTCTTGAATCCGAGATCGCGGCGAAACAGGGCGAACGCGAACTGGGTGCCGCGTCGGATGCAAGGCTGGCGGAACTGGATGAGGCGCTGCAATCCAAAAAGGATGAACTGGCAGCGTTGCAGCAGGCTTACGAATCCGAAAAGGCGATTGTCGAGAATATCCTGTCGCTGCGCACAAGGCTGGCCGGGGAAAGCGGAGAAGAGGTCGATCACGACGCTATCCGCACCGAACTGACCGAGGGCATGGCCAAGCTGGCGGGAATCAATGCCGATGACCGGATGATCTATCCGCATGTGGACGATCAGGCCGTGGCCACCGTCATCAGCGACTGGACCGGCATTCCGGCGGGCCGCATGGTGGCGGATGAGTTGCAGGCGGTGCTGACGCTGGCGGATCACCTGAAAGAGCGGGTGATCGGGCAGGATCAGGGCCTGCAGATGATTGCCCGCCGGGTCGAGACGGCGCGGGCGGGGCTGGGCAATCCGGAAAAACCCATCGGGGTGTTCATGCTGTGCGGCCCCTCGGGCGTCGGCAAGACCGAAACCGCGCTTGCGCTGGCCGAGGCGCTTTACGGCGGCGAACAGAATGTCATCACCATCAATATGTCCGAATTCCAGGAGGCGCATTCCGTCAGCCTTCTGAAAGGCGCACCTCCGGGCTATGTCGGCTATGGTGAGGGTGGCCGTCTGACCGAGGCGGTGCGGCGCAAACCTTATTCCGTGGTGCTGCTGGACGAGATGGAGAAAGCCCATCCGGATGTGCATGAACTGTTCTTTCAGGTCTTCGACAAGGGCCAGATGGAAGACGGCAACGGACGCCCGATCAATTTCCGCAACACACTGATCCTGATGACCTCGAATGTCGGCACCGGCACGATCATGAATCTGGCGCCCGAAGGCGTGATCGAGGATGAGGAAACGCTTGAAGTCTCGATGAAGGAAGAATTGCTGGGAACCTTTCCACCCGCGCTTCTGGGCCGGATCGTCTCGATCCCCTATGTGCCGCTGAGTGCCGAAGTTCTTGGCGGGATATCGCGCCTTAAGCTGGGTTCGGTCAAGCGGCGGATGAAGGATTCACAGGGCGCGAATCTGCTTTGGGACGATGCGGTGATCGCCCATATCGTCGATCAGTGCCGCGATCCGGATAGCGGTGGCCGGATGATCGATAATATTATTACCAATTCGATACTTCCGGATTTGTCACGCCAGGTTCTTGGCCGTATGGTAAACGGAGAGGATATGCAGGACGTGACCATCAAGGTTGAAGACGGGAAGTTCCATTACGAGTTCCAGTGACGGAGAGAAGAATGCCGGATCAGTTCGATTGGGTCGTCGTTTCGAAATTCGGCCGGGATATCGGGGCCATAGGGTTCATTGGCGATGATGTTGTTGCCATTGCATCCTATTTCGATGGCCGGGATGGCAACAAGGATGGCGAAGTCAGTTTGATCGAGCGTGTGGGCTCTTCGCTGTTCGGCATGGAGAATGCCGGAGTGGCAGAAGTCGCCATGGCTGCCCGCAATGATGTGGATATCTATCTGCGCGACCCGTCGATCCGGACTGTCGCCGCGGATATCTTCACTTCATTTGCTGCCGGTCTGGTCGCGGATGGGATCTGGCAAAGTTATTTCCGCGCCGGGGTCCGCAGTGCCGCAACAGGGGTAGCGGCAAGCATTACCTCTAACAAGATCAAGCAAGTGGTGATCCGGAAAGGCTTTGAAACTGTGGCGCGACGCGCGTTTACCGAAGTGACGACAGGTGTCTGATCCGGGCTGAACGGATCGGGCCAAACCAACGGGATTGCGGGAACCAATTCATGTGTTCACGCATTCCTGCTAAAGAGGGCCAAGCGCCCGTCTCAACAAGAAAGGGAGAGTACCAGATGTCAGGTGTCGGTTGGTTTATGGCAATCATTCTGGGCGGTATCGCCGGATGGATCGCCGAAAAAGTCATGAAGGCAGATCACGGTCTGCTGACGAACATCATTCTGGGTATTGTCGGTGCCTTGCTGGGTAACTGGCTGGCGCGGCTGATCTTTGGCACAACCGCCGGGGGCTGGATCGGTCAGCTTGTGATCGCCGTGATCGGCGCCTGTATCCTGATCTGGGGCTATCGCGCCATACGTAGCCGCGGCTGACAAGCGGCGGATCTGCGAAATCAAAGGGCCGGTGCGGAACAGCCGCACCGGCCCTTTTGATGTGATCGCCGGCGATGTGACCGCCGTCAACGATCAGTCCTTGTCGTCGTCGCCTTCTTCTTCCTCGTCATCCTGATCGGGCAGGTTGAAGAAGCTGTCCGCATCAAGCTCTTTTTCCTTCTCGGCATTGTCATCCTTTGACAGCGAGAAATTCTCGAGCCCGGCAATCGCGGTCGGCAACCGTGCCTCTTCGCCCATGGCCAGCGAGGTTTCGGTGCTGACCAGCTTGCGGCGTTCGTCATCTGTCATCACCTCGCCCTCGGCGCCGCGCTTCTTGGCGGCTTTCTGAACGGCGGCGTCAAGTTCGGACTGACGGCACAGGCCAAGCGCGACCGGGTCGATCGGCTGGATGTTCTGAATATCCCAATGCGTCCGTTCGCGGATGGCGTTGATGGTCGGTTTGGTGGTGCCGACCAGCCGCGCAATCTGGGCATCGGCGAGTTCCGGATGGAATTTCACCAGCCACAGGATCGCTGCGGGGCGATCCTTGCGTTTGGACAGGGGCGTGTAGCGGGGGCCACGGCGCTTTTCCTCGCCCTCGGCGGCGGGGTTGTGCTTCAGGCGCAGCTTGTAGGCGGGGTTTTCCTCTCCGCGCTTGATCTCTTGCGGGTCAAGCTGATTCGAGGCGATCGGATCATATCCCTTGACGCCGGCCGCCACATCGCCATCGGCAATGCCCTGCACTTCGAGTTCGTGCAATCCGCAGAAATCGCCGATTTGCTTGAAGCTCAGCGTGGTATTGTCGACCAGCCAGACGGCGGTGGCCTTGGCCATCAATGGCTTGTTCATGTCAGTCTCCTTCGCGTCTCTGCCCCGATTGCATGTCCCCTCCGTGCCGGGAAAACGGCTTTCGGCGGGGGCCATTCCTCGTTTTCGGGGGAATTGTCCGTGCATATAGCGATTTCCATGCGGTTAGAAAAGGGGATTCGCGCAATATGGGCTGGACGATGCCGGTCATGCGGCTAGGGTAACGCCCATGAGATACCTGATCGCCACCGCCATGTGCGCCCTGTGCCCGCTGACCGTTCATGCTGAAGATGTCGCCGGCGAGTTTGACTATTACATTTTGTCGCTTAGCTGGTCGCCGTCATGGTGCCGGAACGAAGGCGACGGAAGGGACGCAGCGCAATGCGACACGGGGCGCAAGACCGATTTCGTGGTGCATGGCCTGTGGCCGCAATACGAAGACGGCTGGCCGGAATATTGCGCAACCGATGAACGCGATCCGTCACGCCGCGAAAGCCAGTCGATGCAGGATATCATGGGTTCGGGCGGGCTTGCGTGGTATCAGTGGAAGAAACACGGTCGCTGTTCCGGCCTTTCGGCGCGCGGCTATTATCAGGCAATCCGCGACGCGGCAGAACAGGTCCCTGTTCCCGAGGTGTTCGACGATCTTGACAAGGATATCACCCTGCCTCCGTCCGTGGTCGAGGATGCCTTTATCGAGGTAAATCCGAACCTGACCCGCGAAGGCATCACCGTGACTTGCAGCGGCGAGGCGCTTCAGGAGGTGCGGATCTGCCTGACCCGTGATCTGGAACCGCGCGATTGTGCCCCGGACGCAAGCTGGGATTGTTCGCGGGGCAAGCTTCTGATGGAGCAGGTGCGGTGATGATCTTGACCGTCCGACGCGCCGGGTCTAACCCCATGCCATGCTATTGAGGAGAAACGCATGACCGCCCCCTATTCACTGCTTGTTCTGCCCGGTGACGGGATCGGCCCCGAAGTCATGGCCGAGGTGGTCAAGGTGATCGACTGGTTTCAGGCCAATCGCGGGATGAGCTTCGATGTCAGCCACGATCTTGTCGGTGGCTCGGCCTATGACAAGCATGGCGTGCCGCTGGCCGATGAGACGATGGCGAAGGCGCAACAGGTCGATGCGGTGCTTCTGGGCGCGGTCGGTGGCCCGAAATACGACGATCTCGATTTCAGCCTGAAACCCGAGCGGGGCTTGCTGCGCCTGCGCAAGGAAATGGACCTGTTCGCCAATCTGCGGCCTGCGCAATGTTTCGACGCGCTTGCCGATTTCTCGTCGCTCAAGCGCGAGGTCGTGACCGGCCTCGATATCCTGATCGTGCGCGAACTGACCTCGGGGATTTATTTCGGCGAGCCGCGCGGGATCCATGACGACAACAATACCCCGGAAAACGAGGGCGGCCGCGTGGGCATCAACACCCAGCGTTACACCAGCGGCGAGATCCGGCGGGTGGCCCGTTCCGCCTTTGAGCTGGCGAAGCGGCGCGGCAACAGGGTCTGCTCGATGGAGAAGGCCAATGTCATGGAATCCGGCATCCTCTGGCGCGAAGAGGTGCAGTGGGTGCATGACAATGAATACCCGGATGTCGAGCTGTCGCATATGTATGCCGATAACGGCGCGATGCAGCTTGTCCGCAATCCGCGCCAGTTCGACGTGATCGTGACCGACAATCTGTTTGGCGATCTGCTGTCCGATGCGGCGGCGATGCTGACCGGTTCGCTTGGAATGCTGCCCTCGGCCAGCCTTGGCGCACCGATGGAGAATGGCCGGCCCAAGGCGCTGTATGAACCCGTGCATGGCAGCGCGCCGGATATCGCCGGGCAGGGTAAGGCGAACCCGATCGCCTGTATCCTCAGCTTCGCGATGGCGCTGCGCTACAGTTTCGATCAGGGCGATGCCGCCGCCGAACTGGAGCGGGCGGTCGAGAAGGTTCTGGCGGATGGCGCGCGCACCGCCGATCTGATGGGGCCGGGGGGCGGAACGCCGGTCAGCACCTCGGAAATGGGCGACAGGATCGTCGCGGCACTTTCCACGAGGACATGAATGCGGCTGACCGGCAATGCCGCCGGTGCCATGTTGCAACTGGCGGCGATGGGCCTTTACGCGACCCATGACGCCATTATCAAGGTTCTGGGAGAGAGCTACCATTCTTTCCAGATCCTGTTCTTCTCGTCGCTGCTGTCATTTCCGCTGGTCTCACTGATCCTGCTGCAGGATCCCAATCCCGGCACGCTCAGACCCAACAGCCCCGGCTGGGTCGTGTTAAGGGCATGCTGCGGCATCACGGCGGGACTTTGCGGTTTCTTCGCCTTCTCGGTCCTGCCGCTTGCGCAGGTCTACTCGATCCTCTTCACCACGCCTCTGCTGATCACCATCCTGTCGATCCCGCTGCTGGGTGAGCGGGTCGGATTGCATCGCTGGGGGGCGATCCTGTTCGGTCTGGTCGGTGTGCTGATCGTGCTGCGCCCGGGTGCGCAAAACCTGGAGCCCGGCCATTTCGCCGCCATGCTGGGTGCTGCCGCAAGCGCCAGCGTCGCCGTCATCACCCGCAAGCTGGGCAGAAGCGAGCGTCCCCTTGTGCTGCTGATGTGGCCGATGCTGGGCAACCTGTTCGTCACCGGCACCGCGCTAAGCGTGACCTATCAGCCCATGCAGCTTACCGATCTGGCCCTGACCGGCGTTATTGCTTGCCTTGGATTGGCGGGGGCGTTTCTGGTCATTCTCGCCTATCGCGCGGGAGAGGCCGCGCTTGTCGCGCCGATGCAATATTCCCAGATTCTGTGGGCGACGGTCTATGGCTGGTATCTGTTCAGCGAGATGCCGGATGCGGCGACACTGACCGGTGCCGGGGTGATTATCGGTTCGGGTCTTTATATCGTCTGGCGGGAAAGCCACGGCGGGAATTCGGACAACCGCCCAGCGATGGTGGCCCGCCTGCGCACGGAATCGGTGACCACGCCCAAATCGACCATTCTCCAAAGAATATGGCGCCGCCGGAAATGAAGGGCCTTGCATTCCCGCGCCTGCCGCGCTACCTGCCCATCCTACGGTCGGAGCGTAGCGCAGCCTGGTAGCGCACCTGCTTCGGGAGCAGGGGGTCGGAGGTTCGAATCCTCTCGCTCCGACCATTTGTGCTTCCTGTGGATTGCAGAGATATTCTGCCTTTCTGGCACATAAACTTCCTTTGATGTAGTGATTCTGACCTATCTTAAGTGGCTGACGAAGCCGTTGAGCGTAGTCTGATCCTGCATGAAGTGGACACCCGCAAGTACCCACTGAGTTTCTTGATCGTTGGCGGCGCGCTCAGCGCATAACAGGGTGTTTCTGGACCTGATCCTGAGGATTCGGGGCCGATTTTTGTTCTTCTCAGGCCGCTCCGGACGGAGCCAATCCCGTCGCTGCGCGGCGCTCGTGGAAGATCTTCGCATTGGCCCGGGAGGTCGCCTGCGGCATCGGCTTGCCCGCTGGCTTGCGGCGGTGGATGCGGCTGGTCAGCATGCGGTCTGACAGCCAGGCCGATTCTACCGGCGCTAGCTGGTAGTCGTTCAGTTTGAGTATAGTTCTTCTTGCATGCTGCGAAATGCAGCCCGAACTGCTGGTAAGCCTCCTAGCTTTGCCTTGCCCTCGCTAACGCTGCCGTATCGAGCGGCCAGGAATACTCCTAGTTTTCTCGTCGCCAACCTTAGACCGCCGGAAGCTGGATTTTTCCGACAAAATTTCCGGCACGCTGTGGCAGAAAGATGCAGAGGCGTGGATTTGAGATGATCACTTTTATATAGCTTGCTGGAGTTGGCCCATGCGACCTCGAAAAATCTTGGGTTCGCGCATCGGGACGATGTTCATGTCAGCTATGGCGAAGAAACAATTACGGAAACCAATCTGCTGGAACTTCGTCGCCGCCATCCTACAATTGTCACTTTGCATACATTCGGAAAGAAGAAAGAGGCTCTGAACGGCGCGGACTGGGAATGGCACATTATCGGACGGCGCGGGAAGTTCCGAATGCGGGTTCAGGCGAAGCGATTGCAGAAAAACGGCGCGCTGAAGATACCACACAAGGTGAAATCGTCAGGCGCGCAGCAGATCGACTTGTTGAGCAAGGATGCCAAGGCCAACCGCTTGCAGCCTATCTACTGCATTTATTCTGCTGAGAACCAGCGTAACCACTGGGCCACAAAGCCCACTCCGGGAGATTTTGTCGAATTCGAATACGGTTGCCTGCTTGTCAGCGCGAATACTGTGAAGGCGATTGCTCCGAAGGCTCTGGGCGATATAGAGACACATTGCATCCCTTGGCATTATCTGGTCGAACGCTGTCGGTATGTCGGCGCCGAAGTTTCAGACATTTTGGAAGTGGACGGCTCCGAGATGCGCTTCGTGATAGCTTCTGGAGTGTTGTCTTCAGTTACAGATGAGGCGCGTGCCATTGATAGCGTCGCCGTTAGGAGTTTCCCGACGCTCGACGAATTGAACGCTTCAGTTGGGCCAAGTCGGGAGATCGACGGCCTAATTGATGCCAATGACCCCGAATACGAGCGACGTTCCAGTGAGGAGGAGTACCGCGAACGCAGAATAGGGCGCCTCGTTGAGATTGATGTCCGCGAGATTCCTGTCGCCGAAGATGATGACGAGGACGCTGTGTGAGGAAGAGGCGTCGGGAAGGACAACGCGAAATTCGAACGTTCGGTTCGAAATCGGTGGACCGGCAACGGCACGAACCGGCCATTGAGCGGTCTATCTGGGTGCCGCGCTGCGGCCCGTGGGAGCTGGCCATTCGCTGCGAGTGTTACCTGCCCAATGCCATCTGAGACACTAATCCGCGATTTACAGTAGCAAGGGGCTCCTGTTAGACAAGATACAGAAAAAGCGCGGGAAGCGCGGAGAGCAAAGGGATGGCAGGAAGATGGACGGCGCTGAAGCACTCGCACTCGAAGATGAAAGCGTGGCACTCTTAAGGGCCATCCGCTCAGAACTTCTTGATGAATACCGCCAGGAACATGACTGGCCCTGGATTATCGGATATTCCGGCGGAAAAGACAGCACACTGGTCGCGCATCTCGTGTTCGAGATGTTGCTAACGCTTCCGCCTTCGCAGCGCACGCGGCAGGTGCATATCGTTGCCAATGATACGCTCGTCGAGAGCCCGCTGGTTGTCCAGCACATCATTGACAGCATTGAAGAAATTTCCAACGCCGCCGAAGCGTTCAGCTTGCCAATCGTTACTAAAATCACGCGACCGGCCCCTGATCAGTCTTTCTGGGTGAATCTGATCGGGCGCGGCTACCCCTCGCCGAACCGCTCGTTCCGTTGGTGCACGGACAGGATGAAAATCCTGCCAACAAGCCGCTATATCAAGAGCTTGGCGGAAGAAGCCGGGCAAGTGATACTGCTCCTTGGAGTGCGCAGGTCCGAAAGCGCCACGCGCGCGGCCTCGGTGGGCCGCTACGACAATGGTGAGCGTTTGAATAAGCACAACGATCTACCTGGCTGCATGGTTTTCCGCCCCATTGTTGAGTTGGATACCGATGATGTCTGGGAATTTCTTGCGCTCAACGAGCCGCCTTGGGGCGGGTCGCATCTCAAGCTGATCGGTCTGTACCGTGATGCAGGTGGCGGCGAATGCCCGGTGGTCACGTCGAAGGATGATGCTCCGTCCTGCGGCACCACGTCATCGCGTTTTGGCTGCTGGACCTGCACTGTGGTGGAGAAAGACAGGAGCCTGGAAGGCTTTGTTGAGTCCGGCTACGCCGAGTTCACGCCGCTTCTCGACTTTCGCGACTGGCTTGCCTCTATCCGCAACGAGAAAGATCGCAGACAAGCCCGGCGGCGCGATGGCCGCATTACGATCACTGATGGCGGCATCTTTGTCCCTGGCCCTTTTACGCTTCAAACCAGAGCCGAGATATTCGAGCGCTTGCGCGCTCTGGAAAAAGAAACAGGGCAGAGCTTGATCACGGAAGAGGAAGTTGATCTCATTCACCAGCTCTGGTCAGAGGAAATCGCAGGCCATAGTAAAGCCAGAACCATGAGTGTTCGTGAAATTGTAAAGGAGAAGTAGATGCCGCGTAATGTTGTCGTGCTTCTCGATAACCTGGAAGGGCGCGCCATGATCAAGGACGCCTGCAAAGCCAACGGCATGCATTTTGCGGAATTCGAAGAGCTTGTTCAGGCGGAAGTCGAACAAACGGGAAAGCAGCGCCGTGCTGGCCTCTGGGATTCCTTTGACGATATTCTGGACCGCATTCAGGTGGACGAAAAATAACTTATGCACATTTCACAGATCACCTTGCGAGACTGGAAGGCCTATACGACGGCCAATTTCGATTTTCCCGCACCGGCAAGCGGCAAGAATATCATTCTCATTGGCGCGCCCAACGGCTACGGCAAGACAAGTCTTTTCGAAGCTATTGTGCTTGGTATGTTCGGGCGCGATGGCTTGCCGCTCATTGCCCGCTCTCCGTTCTCAGGAGCGGATAAAGAACGGCTTGCCACATCCTACAAGAACTTCCTTGAAAAGGCGCTTCACCGGGGTGCGACAGCAGCAGGCCGCACATCCTGTTCCGTAAAGCTGATCTTTACCGATGAGAATGACGAGCCGCTGGAAATCCAGCGTATCTGGCACTTCAGTGATTCCGGCGTCTACCGCGCGCAGGACGAAGAAATTCATATTTATGAGGGCACGACGCGCAAAGCTGTTGGTCCGGGCGCGTTGCAGGGCAATGACCGCGCGGACTGGTTTCGTGAGTATATAGCCGAGAATCTATTGCCGTTCACGCTCGCACATTTCTTCATGTTCGACGGCGAACAGGTAAGTGTTTTGGCTGAGCGATCAATGTCGGATCAAGTGCGGCATGGTATCGAAGGCATGCTTGGAATGCCTGTTTTGAAGCGGTTGGCAAAAGACTTGCGCGCTTATGCGGAAGTGCGCCGAAAAGATTCGCCCAATGTTTCTGATAAAACAATCGAAAAAATTGAGCTAGAACGCCACCAGCTTAATTTCGAGAACGATAAGAAGACCGACCGCCTTGCTGAAATAGAACCGTACCGGGCGACCCTCAAAGAAGAACAGGAGCATCTAATCCGAGAGCTGGCGAGCTTTGGCTCGGGGTCACAAGCTTTGCTTCAAGAGCAATTCGAGCAAATTAAGAACCATGAGCGCGCTATCGAAGGCGGGAATGCCCAGCTTGAAGAGCTGCTTATGAAGGATTTGGCATTGGCGCTTTCCGGCCTTGGCCTGCGCAAGAGCATCAAGGATCGGCTCTTGAGTGAGGGCGTGCGGGAGCGTTGGGAAAGTGGAAAAAACCAGGGCGATAGTAATCTGGAGCGCTTCTTGGCTTCAGTTGATACCGGAATGCAGGAGATCAATCCTTCCTTGAGTGACGGCCAACGGGAAGGCGTGCTGGATAGCGCGCGAGGTGCCTGGGAAAAACTCTGGTATCCCCCGCCCGATAACTGCGCTGATGAGTACTTGCATCCTTATCTGAACGAGCTGGAGCGCTCCAAGGTGATCGACCGGCTGGATGAGCTGGATGAGCTGGGGGCTCCGGCGATTGTAGAACTTTTGAGCACGATCGCGGCCAATGAGGATTCCCTGAAGCGTCTGCAAGATGAGGTGACGCGCACCGAAGCTGTTGCGCCGCATGTCGATAAAAAACGCGAACGCCTGACCCAGGTGAACGGCGAGATTCAGCAATATGATCAGGAGATCGGCGCACTGAAGCGTGAAATGGCGTCTTTAGAAACTCAGATCAATCAGAAGAACACAGAATTGACGAAGCTTTCCGGCCAGCTTGATCAGGCCGCGCCATCTGCGCGGCGCGCCGCGCGTGCCAACAAGGTTGCGCTGATGGTCGATGAGATTGTCGCCAAGGCTGTGCCGAGCCAGATCGATGCGATTGCTGCTGCCATGACGAAGGCACACCGTGCCATGGCCCATAAGAAGGACCTGGTGGAGCGGATCGCGATTGACGAAAACTGCGATGTACAACTGTTGAATACCGATGACATGGATTTGCGGGGCTATGACCTCTCGGCGGGCGAGAAGCAGATTTTTACCCAAGCCCTGATATCTGCGGTGTCATCCGTTTCGGGACGCGGCTTCCCCATGGTGGTCGATACACCGCTAGGGCGACTGGACATCGAGCACCGCAAAGGCGTCCTCAATCACCTGGTGCAGCGCGAGCATCAAGTCATCCTGCTCTCGACCAACACGGAAGTCGTCGGAGAGTATTTGCGGGAAATCGAGCCGCATGTCCAGAAGAAATATCTCGTTCATTTTGAACGGGTTGGAGATATTGGGCAATCGACAGTCCGGCCCGGCTATTTCGAAGAGACGGGAGGTCAGGCATGAGCATCTCCCTTGTTGAAGTGGCGGGCGCGAATTTTCGTACCGATTATGACAGCGACAAGCTGAACACCGATTTCATGGGACGGCTCGGGATGCGCAAGCGCTATCTGCCCGCGCGCTTGGCGATTTCACGGTCCTTGGCAATGAATGCGCCCGTACAACTGCCGGATGAAGAATTCGATCAAGGCAAGGTGATCAAAGGAGATACGCTATTTGGTACGGGCACGGCCTTGTCGGTCTGGCTAGCGCTGATTGTAGAGCGAACCGGCGAGCCGGATATTGACACCAAGCGCCTGATTTCTCTGGTCGGTGCCCATTGGCGGCGCGGGTTGGCCAAGCTGGATGAAGAGTGGGGGCAGGCGGGAGAGGATATTGCGAGGTTCGTGCGCCACTTGGCCGAAGTTGCCGAATTGCCGACTTCTGGTGGCCGGTTGCTCTTCTCCGGCGCTGAGGGCGAAACTGGTGTCACCTTCTCCAGCGGTGAGATCAAAGTGCCCCTGGGCGAGATTGGCGAAGATGTTTCGACCAAGGAGAAAGTTTTCTGGAGCCTGAACGGCAAGGGCAGCGCGCCGCATACCGCGATCATGGGCGGAAGTGGCTCGGGCAAAACGGTTATGGCGGCTGCGATGCTGCGCTCGGTTCGCGAGCAAGCGCCGGTGCCGCTGATTGCGTTCGATTTTAAGGGTGACTTGGCAGACTTTACCGGAACGCAAGGACAAACGGCCCTGGGTGAAGCCTTTGAAGCGAAAGTTATTGAGCCTCCGCGTATGCCAATCCCTCTGGACGTGCTCGCACTCTCTCAAAAGGATCAGTTCGGGATTGACGAAGCCGCGCTTCGCTTCCGTCAGTCCTTCTCACGCCTGAAGGGCTCCAAGCTTGGCGACCGGCAACGCAACTATGTCCATGAGGCGGCGGCGCGGGCTTTGTCGAGCGAAGAGCCTTGCGAGATGCATCATATCCGTGACCGCCTGCTGGAAGTCTATGAAGAACATGAGGCCAAGGAAGACGGCGCATCGTCCAGCATGGAGGAGCTGTGTCGCTTCCCGTTGTTCGAACCGAAGATGTCTCCGGCGGAATTCTTCCAAAAGAGCTGGATCATTAAACTGCCACCCAATGTACCGGAAGATAGCCGTACGATCGTGGTCAATCTTCTTCTGGACGCGCTAGACCAGCATCTAAACGGGCTTGCCGATGCCGAGACAGGAACGGATGGCGCGCGCGGCTTGCGCGTACTGTGCATGATTGATGAAGCGCATCAGATACTCGGCACAAAGCTACCTTCACTCTCTCGCCTGATCCGCATGAGCCGCTCGAAAGGTGGTGCGGTGATGCTGGTTTCGCAATCCCCAGATGACTTCTCGGGTGAAGATGACGAGTTCCTCGACAACATGGGATTGGTCGCCGCCTTTGCGACAAACGCCAAGCCCGGCGCAGCCGCCCGTGTGCTTGGCAAAGGCGCGAACCTTACTAACCTGCAAACAGGCCAATGCTTCGTCCGGTTCGACAAGACAACGAAGAAGGTCAAGGCATGGTAGGTTGCCAAGGGCGCGGATCAGGTGGCGTATGCGGAGAGTATTACCAGTGAGTGAATTATATGATCTCGCCGCCAAGAAGAGTGAGCCGAAGTCACCATTAGATTATTTTCGCGAACATAGGATCAATGTGTTCGTATGGCCGGATGCGTGGCGCAACGCGGCAACGGCGCAGGCGTTGAACTGGGACAAAGTTGATTTTGGTGAAAATACCGCCAATGACGTGCCGGAACAACGCGGCGTTTATGCTTTTTGTGTCTCGGTGAAGGACACGATAATGCCGTCCCATGGCGTCTTAGTCTATTTTGGTGAAACATCCAGGACCCTTCGCAAGAGATACAAAGAATATGTCCGAGATTGCCGAATAGGAGCCAAACGACCCAAATTTGAAAACCTGTTTAGGCTATGGCCAAATGATCTGGACTTCTTTTTTGCTCCGATAGATGACGACATGTGCGAGCTAAAAGAGATCGAAGAAGCCTTGAATGATGCCGTCATACCACATTGTGTTACAGATGATTTTAGCGCGGAGATACGGCGCATAGTTCCAGTGTTGAGAGGATAGGCCTATGAAGAAGAAGAAAAGACCCGATCCTACGTACCTACCCGCACTCAAGGGGAGGATCGGAAAATGGGCGTTTTATACTACCTTGATGACACTGGATGAAGTCAACGAGCGCATCTATTTGAGCGATGAGATATATCAGAACAAAAGCCTGTCTGATATGGTGCAGCGCTCCATCAAATCCGGTCGCGCTGAGAATATTGCATCCTACCTCAAGAATGAAGTCGAAAGGTTTTTCCCTGCCATGGTCGTCGCCGTTTTTGAAGGCGAGCCCAACTGGCTGGAGTTTTCAATCCGCAAACAGAACGACAATCTTGTATTCGACCCAGACACGCTGGATCGGGCCAAGCTAGATTCATTTGGATTTTTGTCATTAAGTGGTGAAGAACACCTCTTTCCATTGGATGGCCAGCATCGACTCGCCGGAATTCGGGAAGCACTTTCAGACCCTAACAAAGAAAATGAATACCTTGGTTCTGAGGAAGTGACCGTGATGCTTGTTGCGCACGATCCCAGCGATGCTGGCCGGACAAGATCACGACGTTTGTTCACAACTCTGAATAAACGAGCCGTCTCTGTGAAGAAACATGAAACAATTGCGCTGGATGAGGATGATGTAATGGCTATTGCCACTCGCCATCTCGTCGAGAAGTTCGATCCATTATCGAGGGAAAGCATTGTCTCTTTTCGCACCAGCGCGAACATTTCCCCGAGTGACACCAAGGTCTTTACCGCGATTGTGACACTGTACGACCTTCTGTTTGATCTTTTTAAAGTTATTTCTAAAAGGACGGCAGACGACTTGAGGTATAACCGCCCGGATGACGAGTGGACTGACGTTTATCGGGCGTGTGCTGAGTGTTTTTTCACGTCTTTGATGGAAGCTTTCCCTGAGACGAAGAGGTGCCTCGCGGGCAATGATCCAGAAAAGGTCATCATAGAGAACCGCAGACAAGACGGCGGTCATATTCTGTTTCGCCCTGTTGGACTTCGCATGTTTGCTCAACTGGTGGCTGCGGCAGTTAAACCGTCAATTACTGCTACATTCGAAGAACCCAAGCAATCTCCATCTGCTGTAAAGCAAAAGGTAGTCGATGAGATAAAGAAAGCGGTTGCGTTGTATTCTGATCTGCCAACGGAGCTGGCATATAGACCATACGCAGGTCTGATCTTCGATCCCGACACTCACAAGATTAGCGTTGGAAGAGCCGCGATTGTGCGTGATGTTATTCTGAAACATTATGGCCTGATCAAGCCGAGCGTGGACAAAGCTCTATCTTCCAGGATCAAACGCAGCATTGGAGACGATTATAGCGCTGAAGATTTCCTTTGGTAGATTGGCGACGCACTTTCGAACTGGAAATTTAGTTCTTCGAAGCTGAAACGGCCATAGCGACCCAGTGGATGTTATTTCGTCCGAGCAAATCCGCTTGCTCGCCCAGTCTTTCTGCCATCAGCGCGAGCTTCCTGAGCAGGTCTTGCAATGCTTCTTCGGAGACGCGGTAAATGCCGCGCCCAGGTTCGGAGGGGCCGATCCGCAAGGTTAGGTAAATCCGTCCGCCCGGTTTCAGGAGGCTGGCGAGGGTTTCCAATGCGTGGCGCCTGTCATCCGGTTTGACGTGCATCCAAACGGCGCTGAGGATGATCAGGTCAAACGTCTCGCCGGTTGCGCGCGTGTCGGCTAGATCAGGTAAGCTGTCTAATCGCCATTCGATATCAGGCGATGGATGCAGACGCTTACCGATGGCCTGCATGGCTTCCGAGGGCTCCACGGCAACGATCCGGTGGCCGTTAGCTGCAAACCATGACGCATCGCGTCCTGTCCCCGCGCCGACATCGAGGACGGCCAAAGGCTGTTCATCAAAATGCTCGTTGATTAGTGTGAGAATCTTTGGGTGCGCGGTTTCCAGTGACAAGGTTTCGTAGCCGTCTGCAAGGCGGGCTGCGTGCTCCTCGTAATAGGTCAGGGCTGGGTCTTGCGGCATGGTGCCAAATACCTCTCCACGGCTAGTCCAAGCAGTCACGATCAAGAGAATCAAGCTGAGGATCGCTGCGAGCAATAGCATGAACTGGAACAAGGACCGAACAAGGAACGGTTTGTTGTACCATTGGGCACCCTTGGCCGAGACATGTCCGGCTGGATAGGTCTTCTCCAACCAATCGAGATGCTGCTGCATGACAAAGCGCAGGCGCATAATGATCACAAAAAGCGCGCCGTTTCCGGCTGCTGCGAGGAAAAGCAGAGCTAGCTGAAATAGAGGAAATTCCTCCACGCGCGATACGCCAAACCATAAACCGCCGGTGAGCGTCATCGAGATCAGGGGGATTTGCCACATCTGCTGGTTTAAGGAGCGAAACGAGGCGTGGTTCTGGTCGAACGCCGCCTTGTGCATCTCGTGTTCGATTTCTTCAGGCGTCACGTCATTCATTCCAGTTACAGGCTCGAATCGGCACTAAAGGTAACCGGGCGTTGCGCGACAAACCAGCCGAGATGCATCGATACATTTAGAGAACAGGTAAGGCCTATTCATCGGGCATCGGCGTTCGGGCAGCATTTCTGTTTCGACGGACAAACCTGACAGGTCAGTTGCAGGGCGCGATATTTGGCGCGCCCCTTGCCGGTCGGTCAGGTCGAGGCGGCAGAACCAGCGATAGGCTAGGTTCAGATGCACCTCCTCGCAGAGCCGCCGTTCGGAGCGAATGCCAAAGCAATAGCCGACCAACAGCATGCGGATCAGCAACTCGGGATCGACGGACGGACGCCCTGTGTGGCTGTAGAAATCCGCAAGGTGGGCGCGGATGCTGCCCAGGTCTACGAACCGATCAATGGATCGCAGAAGGTGATCATCCGGGACATGATCTTCCAGCGAGAACTCGTAGAACAGCGCTGGTTGCGCTTCCTGCCTCGGCCCCATCATCGCCAATCCTCCCGCCCCTATATGAGAATTGAATCAGCGCTTGGGCCGTCAAACAAGCGGAGTTTTTCAACAAAATATGCCCGTTGAACCGCGAAGGCGGGAAACGCTGCGATACTGGAGGTCTCCGCGCTTCCCGCCTTCACTACCGTCGTGCCTGTGCCGAAGCTGCCTGGAACTGATGCAGAGGTTTCGCTACCGTTGCACATGCACAGACATCCTGACGCGTGGAACGGTCGTTATTCAAACCTGATGAGATCGTTGAGTCAAAATTGATGAGACTCGGGAATCAATCCTTTGGGAAATTGCACGTGTTACGGTTTTGTGCTGACTGAAGTTGACAGCGGGATACGCCAGAGCCTGGCCGAGCGCTCATGAGCCGCTTCCAGCCAGTCAGGCAGAAGTTTCTCAAGATAAGAGTGCTCGAACACCACAATTTCCGCCGTCGCGTATTGATCGACAGCCATTCGGGCGAAAGCCTCAGTCACGAAACGATGCCTCGCTGCCCGGGTCTGCTCGATTCGGCCGATCTCCACATAGGCACCGAGCTCCAAGGTGATAGCGTCGAAGCCAAGAAACTGACCTTGCGTGTTGACGTCAGAGAAGCGTTTCGGGAAGGCGAGGCCACAATCGCAGAGCGCATTTCCAGCCTCGACATCCACGGTTCCGTGGAGGTGAAGATTCATCAATGCGATACCGAGATCAGGGGTAAGGTGCGTGGGGAAGGCGGGGAAAACTCCTGTGCTTCCGGTTCAGAGCAGCAATGTAGCAATGAATGCTCTGATGATCCAGTCGAGGTGGGCTGCCTGCATACACTCTTTACAGAAAGTGCGTTTTGTAAAGTTCCTGCGCTGATATATCTTGCTTTAAACTTGCGTGACGAGCTGCCGCGCGAGCATTTCCCAGTCCTTCCTGTTCTGAGTGGCCCGCAAATCGACGAGCCAAATTTCTACCTGTCGATCTGTTGCGGTATATTGCCACACCGTTGGCTGCCGATCCTGTGCAGTTCCCGGATACAGAAGTATTACGCGGTTGGCGTCATAAACCGCTCCGTAGGATGCGAGCTGATAGAGGTCGGCTTGGCTGACCTTGGAGACTGATCCGATTGGGTCGCCAAGATCCTTCCACTTGGTATCAATGATCAGCGGTCCGGCATCGGTTTCGATCACGATGTCGGGAATCAACGGATAAGCCCCGTGCTGCAGCAATGTGTACGTCCGGCGTTGCACCGACACCGTTCCTGCAGGCAGCGCCCTTTGCAGCCAGCGCGATACATAGCGCTCGAACAACAGGTTCATTGGAAATAACAGGGCCACCCCAGTGAAGGTGCCGTATGTCGTATTTTGCCACACCGCCTCAAGCAACATGCGTGCCAAAGTATGAGTGTCGCGGAAGCGTTCATTCAACCGATTCCAGACGATCCGCTCCTTTAACGGTGCGCGACTTTGCGGAATTCCCGCAAACCGTTCTGTTAGACTGGTAATACGCCGACGAAGCGGTTCAGTCCGCGCGAAGGAACCAGCATGCAAAAGGCATGTCTTGAGCAGGCGATTCAAAGGCGTGTTCTCGGAAAATTCTTCGAAACGGCAATGCAGCCGGGAAGGATCAATCGCACGGCGCAGTATCTGTTGCCGTAGATCAAGATTGCCACGCAACTTGGGCAACAATTCCTCTTTCGGGACATAGGCCCGCATGAGTCCAGTCTGCACCTGTTGCGCAAGACGCGTCACAAACAAGTTGATGAATACTTCAAGGAGATCATTGTCCTGTGTGCTCAAACCAGTGATTTGGCCCTCCGAAAGTGGAACATCAAAAGCCAAGGCGAGCATCCGGATTAGGGTCGCGCGCAACGCACCGTCGTCATCTTTCAGCTTGGGCAGGATTTCCAAAGAGATCCCCGGCGCAGCAATGATCCCGCAGACTTGTCGTGTTTCCAACCGCCGGAAGCCCCGCGCCAACACACCGTTTTCGGGAACACCAAGTCGTCTGGCCGCTGAAATCGCAGCAAGATGGAGTTGCTCGGCCTGTAGTTCACTTATGCCATCGGGCCCGACGGGCAGGGACGACCATTCCGGCACCGTATAGTGGTGACGGCCAGGCCACATTAGGATTGACCCAGAAGCGTAATGTAAGCTTCTTCCGGATAGGCCCCCTCTTCGCGATAAATGTCCGAATAACGATACCGATCTTCCGCATAACCTTCCGCCCCGTTCGGGACAGGCAGCTGCGATCGCGATAGAAATCCGTCGCCACCTCCCAGAACGACCCGAACACGTTCGAGATCATCATGAAAATACTCGCGCAGCAGAGGGATGACCTTGAAGGCCATGATCCGGTCTAGATCGGCCTTCGTCTTCATCCCCATAAACCATGCGTGGCCGATCTGAGCGTCCTCACCGAGGAAATAAATCAGTCGCTGGTTGATGCTTGTTAGGACGGCCGCCAGATCGAGCGCACTGTCATCGAGTTCGATATCCACGAGTATCGATATATCAGGTGGGAGCTCTTCAAAGACGAAACGGCGTCGTAATGCGGTATCCAGCAGCGAGATCGAGCGATCCGCGGTATTCATGGTGCCAAGGATGTAAAGGTTTCGTGGCAAGCAAAAGGCGGATTTCGAATAAGGCAATGTCACCGTTGTCGCTGCTGATGCCCCCATTCTCTTGTCGCTCTCGAGCAGCGTGATGAGTTCGCCCAAGACCTTGGAAATGTTCGCGCGGTTGATTTCGTCGATGATGAGAACATGATTGCCTTGTTGTTCCGACGCACGCTCTGCCATTATTTTGAAGATTCCAGCTTCCGGCTCCAGGGTGAAACCCGCGCCTGACGCCATCGGGCGAGGCCGCAGTCCCTCGACAAAGTCCTCATAGGTATAGCTTTGATGGAAAGTGACGAAGCCGATGCGTTCGTCCTTGACCAATTGGTTGTATGCTTGACGCATAGCGATCGGGTCTTCCGGTGCCTGCCCCAGACAAATCTCGACAGCACGTCTCGCGGTGCTGAATGTTTTTCCTGTACCAGGTGGGCCGTAGAAAATCGTATTCAGTTCATGGTTGTTCCAGGGTGGAACGATCTCATCCTCGTTCATTTCCTGTGCAGAAGTTTGCTTTTTCTTTTTAGGTTTCTGCCAGACGGTCCTGAAATCCCCTTCGTAAAAATCGACCCGCGAACCGTGTTTTGCCTCAAGTTCCTTCCGCAGTGTTACGAGCGCCGCATCGAGCTCAACAAAACTCATGCTTCGCACTTCCGCCGGCGAAGCTGCGCCAAAGCCTACAAGGATGTCACGCTTATTCGATGCAGCACTGATGCGCTCATAGTCATCAGGGAAAAACAGAAACGGCAGGATGTGCCGCAATTGACGGTTATCACCTTCGACATGCACGTCCATCCATGAAGCGAATGCTTCTCCGTCAGAGACTAAATGACGACGCTCGTTCTCGGGTTTCGCTTTCAGATCCTGCATGGCGGTTATCAGTAGGACGAGTTCGCGCCATTTATTGTTATTATATCCCTGTCCGGCGCGCCCGACGCCTTGAAGTACTGGGTCGGTAAGTGCCGCAACCTCTGGCTGCAGTTCCCCGCCGGACCATGACCAGACTTCGCGAACCTTTTGATCTTTGGTCGAGGGGGCGACATCAGAGCGCTGGAACGCGTAGAGCAACCAGATCAACTCGGCCATCAGACAGCGGCCGTCGCTCGTGGAATCAGAAAGCTGAGCTTTGAGCTTCTCGAAAAAGTTTCCTTCGCCGGCGTCAAGGTTTTGGACATAGGTTCGCTGGAGTCCGGCAAAGTTATCAGCGGTCCAAAGTGACCGACCTGGTGATAGAAGCGAACCATCATTGATCAGGCAATCGGTGCGAAGGCGATCCATCGTTTCATAAAGCGGCGAAAGGTCGGCGCTTGGATTGTATCGAGCCATGGTAAATCCCGGTGCAAAAGCGGCCACTGCCTCAGCATACGAGTACCAGGGCGAGGCCGGCAATCCCACTTCTGCACCACCCTCTTGATCTCACAAAAAAATCTACGCCTTTGAGAAGTGAAGCTAACCGTCACAGCCTCAAGGCTCGTCACCCGTAGCGTTTCGCGATAGGCTGAACAGGGCTTAAACTCTTTACAGAATATGCGTTTTGTCGAGAGTTGACGGAAGCAATCCCGGCAATTGCAGGACAGAAATGGCATGAGCGACCCGCGTCCCAACCGGTCTTTTGTCAAGAGTGACGGCACCGAGCCGGTCGATGCGCATTTGCGCGACCGGGATTACCTGATCCCGACCGAGATGACGCGCCTGCTTGCGGCGGCGAAATCCGGCCGGCATGGTGCGCGCGATCATCTCATGCTGTTGCTGATGTACCGCCACGGGCTGCGGGTCAGCGAGCTGATTGCGCTCCGGCGCAATGATCTCGACCTCAACTCCGGGCACATCTGGGTCCGGCGGCTGAAACGCGGTCTTGCCACCAACCAGCCCTTGACCGGAGACGAACTCCGCGCCTTGCGGCGTGTCCTGTCCGTGCGACGCGATGCGCTGCCCTGGCTGTTTCTCTCGGAGCGTGGCCAGCCAATGACCCGCCAGGCCGTCAATTACCTGGTCACTGCGATCGCCAGGCGGGCAGGGCTCGGGCCGATCCATCCGCATATGCTGCGCCATTCCTGCGGCCATGCGCTTGCCCATGCCGGGCGCGATCTGCGCCTGATTCAGGATTATCTCGGCCATCGCGATCCCCGCCATACCTCCCGCTACACCCGCACGGCGGCGGTGCGGTTCCAGGGGATATGGGGCTGATGCCAGCGAGTTCACAATCCCGCTCAACTCCGGCGATCCCGGAGATAGGCGCTGAAAGTGATCCACCAGGCCCCGAATTTCGTTTGTCTCCGCAGCTCCGAGACCGACGCTCAACTGGCTACTGCCCGGTTTCTGAGCCTCTGACGCGAGGTTCGGTCAGCGCCTCACGAGCAACAAGGCGCTTTGCCAGGGTGCCCCGATCAATACCAAGAGCCCGTGCTGCGGCGGATTTATTTCCTCCGTGCCGCTCGACAGCCTTTCGGCAAATTTCACTATCGATCTTGTCTTTACGATTGCCTTGCTTAAGAACAACCCCATTCTTCGTCAGGATTTCGTGCAATTTCGCAAAGCCCAGACCATGTCGCTGCATGAGCGTGCCGGCGCTGACCCTCTCGTTTTTATACTGACCAACGATCAGCGCTTCGAAATCGTATCCCGTTTTGGTCAGAAGTGCGCGGAGAGCCTGGGATGAAATCCTGAAGTGCTTTCTGGTTTCGAGAAGCGACCTGGTTTGCTCCATTTTCTCAATGAGTTCGCTAAAGGGAACAAATGTGAACCCTTCGTGGGTGGGGACGTATCCACCGTCATGTCTGTATGCCCCATCGAAATTATATACGACCATTGGACCTCCTCTCGGTTCGCCATATCTTGTGCCCGTCATTTTCGATCTCTCGTCCAACAAACTTATAAGGTGTACATAAACGAGAGCGAATACAGCAACTAATTGATTCTTAAACATATTGACCGATTCGCGGCCCGAATCTATAGACTATGGGGCACTGCTCACAAACACCATATCTTGGAGTCAAGCACGAATATGGACCAACACTGCCATTACGGGATCAAGATGCGGTTGCATGCAGTGGGCAGTTCGTTTTCACAAATCGCCCGTGAGCTTGGATTGTCGACGACAACTGTCATCACTGCCAGCCAAGGCAAATGCACATCTCGTCGGGTCGAGCTGGCAATCGCCGAAAAGCTTGGTTCCAACCCCGAACAACTCTGGCCTTCAAGATATCTGGAGAAAGGGGGTGCAAGATGATGACCTCCTAACCCCCCCCCTGAAACGGGGACGGCCCTGGAAGCGGACACTCCCAAGGCCGTCAGAAAATATCGATTGCGTCGATACTCTCTTTTCCCGTGAACCGAACAAAAAGTCAACACTGAGCGCCGCTTCTCGCGGCGGTCAGGTTCTTTATGTCTCATGAAAGGAGAAGCGCCTTTGGGCGATCGGTGAACTGTGGCTGATCGTCGGGGCCAGACCATATGGTACAACACAATTCATCCTCGTTCCGTCCCCCCATGCCGTCGCGTGCGACACGACGTCCACCAGCACGTTCTCGAGCTAGCTGCCGTGGCACGATTTCCGCTAGGCTTCACGGGCAACCACACAGCAGAAAGCTGATTTTCGAGAGCCATCTCGAACTCCAGGTCCTTCACTTGCTGCTGGCACGTCCCGATGTAGTCGATATCTGGGATCAGCCGCCGTCCATTTGCTATATTGACGGTGAAGGTCGAGCCAAGGATCATTTCTTCGATTTCCTGATTACGTTACAGTCCGACGAACGCTTTGCCTTGGCAGTCAAGCCCGCCGCGATTGTTGAGCGAAGGGCATTCCGCCCTGAGTTACAACGAATTCGCGAGGCAACGCCGTTTGATTTCGCGGATGAAGTTCTGCTGGTAACGGATCGCTCGTTCACCTCCGCAGAAGCCCGAAATGCGGAACGGCTACATGAATTCCGGCGTCACCCGGATCCCGAGGCAGACGCTGCCATTCTGGATGTTTTGCAGTCACTCACCTCAGAGAGAACAATCGCGGAATGTGTGGAAGCGAGCAGGCTGGAGGGGAGAGGTTTCCGTGCCGCCTTCCGAGCCCTCTATTCCGGTGCCGCGCGCGCTTTGGACATGGGCGACATCCAACCGAACACAAGAATTGTGCCGGGAGGTGCAGCATGACCCTCCGCTTTCGCTTCGACCCAACGGATTGCATCTCTTTGGACGGGGTCGACTACCTCGTATCCGACCAACACCGCGATGGCGTTGTTCTTCAACAGATTGACAACCCAACAATCACACGCCCTCTCACCATGGAGGAGGTGGCAACCCTGCTCGCGGCCCCTACGACGCGCCTGCGACGTGGCCACCTGTCAAGAAAGCGTTCCCTTCAGCGCCTGCATCACGAGCACACGTATTTCAGCACTCTGCCCGAGAAAAAGCGTTGGAAGGCGGCGTGGGGATGCTGGTACTGCGTTGAGTTCCTGAGTGCCTATATGCGTCAAGAGGTCCAGCGTACCGAAGCCAGCATTGAGTCTTTCATGCCAATCCTGACACAGCGGGTAAATGCGCGCTCAGTTTCAGTGCAGCACATCGGAACGACCAAGAGGGTCGGCAGAAAAAGCGAGCTGCTCGATCCACCAAGTCCTCGAACATTGCTTACGTGGGTGAGGCGGTACGAACGCCACGGCCGAGACCCTCTGGCCCTGGTGCGGAAACAACGATCCGATACCAGTTATGCCGCGCGCTATTGTCCTGAGACGGTTAAACTCCTGAACGAATGCTTGGGCGGATATCTGTCTCGCAGACAGCCACCAAAAGCGAAAATCGCCAGGGACGTGAAGGACTGCTTTCATGACGAGAACGCTCGGCGTCGCGCGAACGGACTGCCAACACTTCGGGTACCATCTGAGCGTGAAGTCTATCGCCGGTTGGCGCGACTCGGGAAACTCATCAAGAAAGCAACGCGTCGAGGTGCTGATGAAACAAAGCGGGATATGGCGCTCTATGAGAACGGCGTCACGGTTTTCCATCCGCTTCAGCGCGTCGAGATTGATGAATGGCCGATCGATGTTTTCTCGCTCTTTCACGAAGCTGGTTGCCTTGATGACTTAGAGGAAGCTGAAAAAGCCCGCTACAACGTCGGGCGGCGCTATCTCTATCTGGCAATCGATGTGGCGACGCGTTGCGTGGTTGGATTCCTGATAAGCGCCCAACCCAATTCTGCTGATGCGATCAGAACTTTGGCGCTTGTAACGAGGGACAAGACCGAGATCGCACGGGCGACAGGTTGTGAATGCGCATGGGATTTTTACGGCGGGATTGGTTCGATCGTCCACGATCAAGGTTCCGCATTCATCGCGCCGGAATTCATCGGAACCGCAACCGACCTAGGCTGCACTCAAATGGCAACAACGGCTGGTGTGCCGAAGCTTCGCGCCCATGTTGAACGGGTGTTCCTGACCTTTGCTTCCCAGTTGATGCCGGAATTGAGCGGTAGGTCCTTTTCCAATGTGCAACAACTGGGGGACTATCCCGGCGAAAAGCTGGCTGCGCTGACGGACGATGATCTTGCGAAGATATTCACGCTCTTCATCGTGGACATCTACCACAACAGCAAGCACGCGGGTCTGAATGAAGAAACACCTGCCAATGCATGGCGTCGCCTTGCCGGAGAGCAAGGGGTAGTTTCAGCTCCCGATCAGACCACCTGGTGCGCGGCATTCGGCATTCCAGCAAAGCACAAGGTTGGTCGGCATGGTCTTCGTGTGTTCGGGATCGACTACAGTTGCCCGGAGCTTCAAGAGGCCTACCTGCGAGGGGATTGGGAGCCGATTCCGGTGCGTGTCGACCCCAATGACCTGACGCATGTTTCCGTCTTCATCGTCGATGAGTGGTACAGTGCGAAAGCGGTCTCCGAGGCAGTTTGGGGCATGACTCTCGAAGGCTGGCGCGAGGTGGTCCAGCACATCCGCCTGAAACATCGACAGGAAGTGGAACTCACCGAAGAGATCGTGATACGGGCGCGCAAGAAAATCCGAAAAATCAATGCCGATGCAATGGCGAGGCGGCGCATAAAGCCGATCGATTTGACCGCACGTGATCTCGAGCGGCTGGAGCGAGAACTCTTTCTGGGTTTATCGATCAAACCGAAGCAGCAGCAAGCGCCTGTTGCCGATGCTCCGACAGGTGCCGGCCTTCTGGGCGACGTGATTAAACCCGCGCCCCGACAAGCAACGGAAATCACCGATCCGAAACAGCAGAAATCGGATACTGGCTGGGAGTTTTTCGATGAATAATAACGATGTGGCAAAACGGATGCTCGCCTTGCGCGCAGCGTTTGCCTCCAACCCTACCTATGCCAGCTTCCAGAGGCAGTTTCAGACCCTCCTTGAGCGCCGCCGCTTCGAGATGGACGCAGGCGTAGTAAGCGAAGCACGCGGCATAGCACTGATCGGCGCGTCCGGTTCGGGCAAGACCACTGCCGTCAACCGGCTTCTACGCAGCTCCAGTGATCTGGTTCTCGGCGGAATTGACGACATCAGGTGTGATGTCGTCAGCTTTCCGGTGCCTTCTCCTGCAACGCTGAAATTTGTCGGACAAACGGCGTTGCATTCTCTTGGCTATCCCCTGCGCCGGGACAAGACGGCCTATATCATCTGGGACATGGTTCGAGAGCATTTGCACGCCCGTCGGACCCTCTTCCTACATCTCGATGAAGCTCAGGATTTGTCACTGCATCAGACTCCTCGCGAGATGCAGTCGGTGATCAACACGCTCAAATCCCTGATGCAAAACAGGTCGTGGCCGGTGGGTATGATCTTGTCGGGCATGCCCGCACTGAAAAACATGCTGAACCACGATCCGCAACTTGCGCGACGCTTCTATCCGATAGAGTTCCCCAGTCTGAACGCGATCAACGACATCGAACAAGTTTTCTCCACGATATCCTTCTATGCGGCCAAGGCCGATCTCACTCCGGCCGAAGACCTTCTGTTGCCAGATTTTGCGGCCCGCTTGATCCATGCGGCGGCCGGGGAGTTTGGCCTGACGATTGAATTGATCATTGCAGCTATTGAGAGGGCTTTATTGCGTGAAGCATCGGTTTTGGAACCAAGGGACTTCCGAGAAGCCTTCACGCTGCGCTCCGGCTGTGTGGACGGGTTGAATCCGTTTGTTGCAGAGGATTTCGAGCGGATCGACAGCAGAAAACTTTTGGGAGGTGGGATTTGATATGACCCGGCTCGCGCTAACCCTGGCTCCCGCGCCGACTGAACCACCAACATCCTACCTGTCGCGTTTGGCTGCCCGAAATCACTGCGAAAGCCTTATGAGCTTCTGTCTGGATGTCGGGATCGACCTGCCGGCACTCTCGACCGGTGCCGTGGAAACCGTGACTGAGGTGACGAAACTGGCAGGACTGCCAGCCGATTCCTTTGATGCCACGACGGTCATCAAGTCCTCCACCATGCGCTACCGAGTGGGGGCCGAAGCAATGGACACACAGACGCTTTCGCGCGGGGAAATCAGAGTCTGCCCCGCGTGCATCCGCGAAGATCTGGAGGCAGGATCAGACATTTGGGCTGCGATCCATCGTCTCCATTGGCAAATCCCCCAAATCATGCGCTGCGTACGTCATGGAGATTTGTTGCTCACCCATCGTCCGGAAGGACAGGGGTATCACCGCCTTGACACAACCGGTTTTATACGTGCCGCTTTTGGTGATTGCGACGGGTCCAGCGATTGCACGGCCACCTTCGGGGAAGCGGACGACATAGATCGCTATCTCACCGCCCGAATATACGGTGAACATGAAGCGTCCTGGTGTGACAATCTCGAAATCCCGGCCCTCTGCAAAGCGTCGGTCGCATTGGGGACATTGCTGGGTCATGGGAAGAACGCGTACAGTTCCAGGCTTGACCTGACCGCGTTCCGGAAGGCATTTCTGACAGGGTTTCGTATCCTTGATGGGGGAGAGGCGGCCATCACCGATGCGCTTGCGGAATTCACCGCCGGTGGCCGAAAGCCACGGGCCAACCAGCCGTCGCCCCAGTATGGGGAACTGCAACGTCTTCTGGGAGCAAACGGAAAACACCGCCAGGATCTGAGGGCACTGCGCGATGTCGTTCGTGCTTATTTCATCGAGAATTACCCGATCAAGTCAGGAACCGTCGTTCTGGGGCGGAAACTACAAGAGCGTCGTCTTCACTCGCTACGCTCCGCATACCTCGAAGTTGGCTGCCGGCGTGAGATCCTTGAAGATATGCTGCTGTCGCGTGGGATCGGGGAGCGAGATGGCGCTGGCCGCTTTCGGTTGGACGGCCCAATTCCAGCTGAAATAGTAGCCGAACTGGTGGCTGAGAAAGCTCGTTATTTGAACGAGGCAGAAACCGCTGACTATATCGGCGCCAGCTTTAACATGTTCAAGCAGCTTCACAGGAGCGGCTTGCTTCAGCCGCGGACAGGGCCGAACAAGCGAAAGCACAAAGGGTTCGACAGATTCTATCTGGACGACTTCCTCGCGCGCATTTTTCAAGGCACGGAGCACCTCGAATATCCTGGCCTCGGCATGGAACGCGTCGCAGATGCGACGCGGAAGGCAAAGTGCAGTACGCCGGATGTCCTGCGGTTAATCCTGGATGGAAAAACCGCAGCAGCGGGTCGGCTTACCGAGGCTTACCGGCTCGATGGACTATTGGTTCAGAGCGACCAGGTTCTCGAGGCGCTACGGGACCAGCCCCACAACGGGTATCCTCTTGGCCCGGTTTGCCGGGAACTATTTCTCGATATGAGAACACTTCGGTATTTGATCGACACCGGCTTTCTAACAGCCCGTAGGCGTAAATGCACGGTCACGCGGATTACGAATCTTCTCGTCACACCGCAGTCACTTGACAGGTTTCGAACGACCCACGGCTCACTTGGCAAAATTCAACGCCATCGTTCGGGTCTCCTAAGATTGCAGCACGCCGATCTCAAAGCATTTGGTGTCGAACCCGCTATTGCACAAACTGGCGTGCGTCGAATCTACCGTTGGGACGATCTGCCCGAAGACCTTGTAGAGCGCCTCGCGGAACGGCGGCAGACGAAGGGGTACCGAGCCTCCGAGTAGCATTCCGTCTGGTTCGGGGCCTCTGGCAGGCCCCGAACTACGCTCGACTAGGCCCGCAGGAGCAGCTCCCATCCGCGTGAGATCGAAGATTTTCCCAACCAACACTCTTGGCGGTCCAGCTGAACGGAAATCCTCTGATCCGAAGAAAGGTCATGGACGATGATGCGCCTTATGGGCAAGGTGGCGTTTGCGAAAGCCATGGTTCGAGTTCGTTTTTGTCGGGGATGGACGCGGGGAGCAACAAGCCGAGCGTGACATCTATGCCAAATTGGCCGGGCACGTTTGTTAATAGCTTGCAAGCGCTTCCTGAAAGCAGCCATCATTCCATCACGTAACCCAAAGCGCGATAACCCGCACGCCGCTTTGTCGCCATTCTTGCAAGGACGGGAACAGCACTATCGACATAATCGACGACCAAGACGTCTTTCTTGCCGGCATACTGACGATGCAGCCGACCGACATATTGCGCCAGCGTGCCCTTCCAGGCGATCGGCATGGTAAGAAACAATGTGTCGAGCCGAGCATCATCAAATCCTTCGCCTATATATCGACCAGTGGCGAGAATCAGGCGCTCTGTGTTGTCGGCGACGTTCAAGGAAGAATCGGCCGTCTTACGGTCCTTCGCGGACATGCCGCCACGCAGAACAACAAGATTCTTCACGAAACTCGAGAACCTCTGCTGTAGATATTCAAGATGATCCTTTCGCTCGGTAAGCACGATGGGCGAACGCTTGGCTTCAAGCGAATTCAGGACATCGTCGAAGATCAAATCATTCCGAGCGCTGTCCTGTGCGATTGCTGCGTAGATTGCCGGCATCGATGGTCGCTCGTCCATCGCCAGGGATAATGGGAGCTCAAATTCGGTAGATCGTTCGCGAGCGCGTTGTCGGATACCTCGCTCGAGAGCCTGCTCCTTTGCCTCAACTCGATGACGGATGGGGCCACATTGCATGAAAATGATCGGGTGATGTCCATCTTTTCGGGCAACGGTTGCAGACAGGCCGGTCACGTAACGGGCCTTCGATCGCCGGGCGACAAGTTCAAAACTCACCGCGGAAAGATGATGGCATTCATCGACGATCAGGTTTCCGTAATCGGCGACGATATCGTCCACCTCACCTTTGCGCACCAGGCTTTGGATAAGCGCGACATCCACAATGCCGGTCGGCCGCCGTTTTCCGCCGCCGATGGTGCCAATCTGTTTTCGGTCGATCTTCAGAAAGGAACTCAGGCGCTCCACCCATTGCGTCAGCAGTTCCCGGCGATGAACCAGAATCAGCGTATTCCGGGCACGATGGGCAATAAGGGCGGCCGCCACGACCGTCTTGCCAAAAGCAGTTGTAGCGGCAAGTACACCATTGTGATGGGCAGTGAGCGCGTCAAAAGCCTGGCGCTGCCGTTCTCGCAATTCCCCCTCAAACGACACGCTCGTCTGTAGCGGTCTTCCCTGTTCACGCTGATCATCGAATGTAACGTCACTGCCGCAACCCCGTATGAGTTCGACAACGTCGTCAATACATCCGCGCGGCAGGGCAATATGCCGGTTATGAAGCTCTGCGCAGGAGATGATCCGGGGTTTCCCGAATGTCGGAAGGCGCATGGCCTGTGCGCGATAGAATTCCGGGTTTTGGAATGCGGCCAGGCGCACCAGTCGAGCAATCATGGCTGGCGGCAGGTCAGTTCTATCGATGTAGACCTGATCCGCGAACGTGATCTTGATGCTCTGTGGAAGCACCGCGTTAAGTTCAGGCGGCTTGCTACGCCGCGACGGAGGCATTTTCCATGGTTCGTCCGCATGCTCGTCATCCACCGGCATCCGAACCCCCAGCACGCGTCCCGATAGTTCGGCTTCGTCTACAATCCTGAAAACCGTACTGGCCGGCAGTCTTGGCAGTGAAGACAGGAACGCCCACTGATCTTCATAGGGTTGTAGTTCGGCATCCACGAAGACGCTGTTACCCGCTTCCCGCGCATGTCTCTGCAGCGGAAGCGCGATCAGGTTGCCGAAACCGCCGAGCGGCATCGTGTCCTGGTTGGGAAAGAAGCGATCATACGAGGCGAAGCCGATTTCGGGCCGCTTTTCCATCGTTTCGGTGATCAGGGCTGCGCCAAGCTGCCGAGCTGCGCGTACCGGAACAGGTTCGGAAAAGAATATCCACACATGCCCGCCATTTCCCGATCTTGATCGTTCCAAGGCAGCGTGTATCCCCTTGGCATGGCAAATCTCCAGCAACGCCCTTGCATCTTCTGCCCAGGACTGCTTGTCGAAATCCGCGGCGAGGAACCAGCAGGTTTCATCTGTGAGCAAGGGATATACACCGGCGACAAAATCACCAGTGCCGCCGCCCCCGCCACGCAAATGCCTTTCGATAATGTCATCTGTTGGCGTGATAAAGGCTTGGTGGGGGCAGGCCCCACATTTCACCTTCGGCTTACCGCAGACACCTTTGACCCATTCATTGGAGCAGGCTGGGGAGTATCCGGAGCGTCCCGTTCTCTTGTTCTCCCATCGTATGGGGAAAACGTCAGGACGACCGGCGAACATGCGCTTGAACAGCCTGACTTTCTCTGACGACGGCGAATTGCTTGTTACGGGGGCATGCGTCGTCAGGGGCGGCGCGTTAGCTACGGCCCTTTCGGATTGTTGCTCTGCCTCGAGCGCGTACAGATCCCGCTGGAGCTTCTTTCGCCGAGCATCCAACGCGGACAGTTGCTGCCGAATCAGCGCTATTTTGGCACCGGTATCGTTCTGTCTTACCAATGTTGCCGCCCAAGCCTGCTCACCTATGGCCTCTTGGTGATAGACTGAAATGCGCGCCAGTAAAAGGCAGGGGATCAAAATGTCTCTCAGCTTGCCTGACAGCTATTTCTAGGTACCGGGCGTGGTGCGCAGAACATCTGCTTCTCCTCATAATGGCTAAAGTCGCGGCAGAGCAAGCAATTGCACCGGACGCTCTAAAGGTACTTTTCCTTGGCGAAAAAGGAAAAAATGGTGAGCAACGCTTCGGCTAACCCCTTGATTTCATTTAATCCGAAAGGGCGAATTGTGCGGCAATCCACACTTCCCAACATCTCATTCCCGCGAGGCTGGAAACCAGCCCGGGAAGAGCGGTATCAGCATATCGATTGGTGCGAAATTGACTGCTATACCCGCTCCGATTGCATGCGGCCGCGGGAACGGGCCCGTAATCACCGGCTGAACCCTGCCAGTTTTCACGATGTGCAAGTTTCACCCTTTCTTCGTTTCAACCTGCGGGCGATAGTCCGGCAGGGAGAGAGGAGAAAAAGACATGAGAACGAACTGGACATTCCTGGGGTTTCTGGCTGCCGGAACCGCCTTGTGGAGCATGCCGGTGGCGGCAGAACTCGCGTCGGGTGTCACGCGCGAGACGCGCGACGTGCCCGGGCTGGAACAGGCGGCCGAGATCATCATCGATCAATGGGGTGTGCCGCATATCTATGCCGGGTCGGATCGCGATGCGCTGTTTTTGCAAGGCTATAATGCCGCGCGTGATCGGCTATGGCAGATCGATCTGTGGCGCAAGCGTGGGCTGGGTCAGCTCGCGGAAAGCTTTGGTCCAAGTTTCGTCGATCAGGACAGAGCCGCCCGCATGTTCCTGTATCGTGGGGATATGGAAGCGGAATGGGCAGCCTATGGCCCGAACAGCAAACCTTATGCCGAAGCCTTCGTCGATGGCGTCAACGCCTATGTCCAGCAGGTTCTTGACCAAGAACTGCCGCTGCCGGTCGAATTCGGCCTGACCGGCTCGCAACCGGCGCTTTGGTCGACCGAGGATGTGGTGCGGATTCGCAGCCACGGCCTGACCCGTAATGCCGCGTCCGAGGTATCGCGCGCGCAGATCGCCTGTGAACACGGGATCGAGGCCGACGGACTGCGGCAGAAGCTGGAACCCGACTGGACCCCGACCGTTCCCGAGGGGCTGGATCCTTGCACGATCCCCAAGGACGTTCTGGCCGAATATGAACTCGCCACTCAGAAGGTCGAATTTGTCGCACCGGACGAAAAGGCCGATGATGCCGCGCCACCCGATGCTGCCCCGCCGGAAGAGACACCGCCTGCGGATATCGATCCGGCCCAGCCGGAAGCCGACGAGGAAATGCAGGAAGACGCAAAGCTGGATTCGATAAGGTTTCTGCGCACCAGCGGGGCGAATGTCAGCGAGATCGGCTCGAACAACTGGACCATTGCCCCATCCCGGTCCGAGACCGGAAGACCGATCCTGGCCAACGATCCGCATCGTGACCATGGTGTGCCGTCGCTGCGCTATGTGGTGCATCTGAATTCGCCCGACATGTCGATCATCGGGGCGGGCGAGCCTGCGCTGCCCGGCATCTCGATCGGCCATAACGGAACGATCGGTTTCGGACTGACGATCTTCGCGGTCGATCAGGAAGATATCTTTGTCTACGAGTTGAATCCCGACAATCCCGACCAGTACCGCTATGACGGCGAATGGGTCGACATGGAGGTGATCGAGGATCAGGTGGATGTCCGGGACGGTGCGCCGCAGGATATCGAGATGAAATTCACCCGGCATGGCCCGGTCCTGAAGATCGATGAGGAGAACAACCGCGCTTTCGCCTTCCGCAGCGTCTGGTTCGAACCCGGCACCTCGGCCTATTTCGGCTCGGTCGACTATATGGGCGCGCAGAACTGGGATGAGTTCAGCACGGCGATGGAGCGTTTCTCGGCCCCGTCGGAAAATCAGGTCTATGCCGATGTCGAGGGCAATATCGGCTGGATCGTCGGCGCGATGTCGCCGCGGCGGTCCAACTGGGACGGCTTGCTGCCGGTGCCGGGGGATGGCAGCTATGAATGGGAGTTCCTCGACCGTTCGGAACTGCCGTCCTCGTATAATCCCGAAAAGGGCTGGTTCGCCACCGCGAACCAGATGAACCTGCCGGACGACTATCCCTATGAGCAGAACAAGGTCGGTTTCGAATGGTCCGACCCGTCGCGCTATCAGCGGATCGCCGAGGTGCTGGGCGAGGCCGAGAAAAGCTCGCTCGCCGATTCCATGGCATTGCAGAATGACGATCACAGCATGATGCAGCGCCGTATCGTCGCGTTGTTGCAGGCGATCGAATTGCCGGAAGACGCGTCGGATGCGGATCGCGATGCGTTGGTGCTGATCCGGGACTGGGATGGCGTCACCTCGGCCGACAGCGCCGCGGCGGCGGTGGCCGAGGTGATGATCGGCAAACATCTGATCAAGCTGACCGGCGAGCGTGTTCTGGGCGGGGATCTGGTCGATCTTCTGGGCCGCAGTTCACTGACAGCGGTCGTCGATCTGCTGGAAACGCCCGATGACCGGCTTGGAGACGATCCCGCACAGGCACGCGACGAGATTCTGGCGGCGGCGCTTTCGGCGGCGGTTGATGAGACGACCGAACTTCTGGGCAAGGATATGCAGGACTGGCGCTGGAGTGATCTGCACAAGGCGCATTTCGTCAGCCCGCTTGGCACGCTTGCGCCCGAGCGTCTGGCCGAGCAGATGGACGTTGGGCCGCTTGCCATGGGTGGCTCGGCCTTCAGTCCGCGTGCGGCCAGTTACAATGATGCGTTCCGGGTTACGTCAGGCGCGTCGTTCCGGATGGTGCTGGATGTGGGGAATTGGGATGACAGCCGCTTTATCAATACGCCCGGTCAGTCCGGCGATCCGATGAGCGCGCATTACCGCGATCTGGCGCCGCTTTGGGCGGCGGGCGAATATGCCCCGCTGGTCTATACCCGCGACGCGGTCGAGCGCGCCGCGCGCCATCAGATCACGCTGAATCCGGGCGAATGAACGAACCTGCCGGGGCGCAGTGCTGTGTCCCGGCAGTCATTAGCCGGTAAAGATGCCGGCACCGGTTTCGAGACGGATGGCCCGCATCGCTTCGGGCATGAAAAAACCCCCGCGAGTTACAACCTCCGGGGGTTCGTTCATCTGGTTGCTTTGGCTCAGTAGCCGCGTGCAATCCGCTCGATGTCGCCGCGGTTCAGGCCGATATCGTCCAGTTCACGGTCCGACAGGCGGCTCAGCTCACGACGAGTCTTGCGTGCTTCATTCCACGACCCGATCATCGAGACCAATTTTGCGACGACATTGCCAACCCCGCCAACGGCTACGCTGCGGTTCGTTTCAATGACGGACATCTTATCACCTGTATTCAGATTGCCCGATCTGCGGGCATGTTTCGGATAAGCAGGAGATAGATTGTGCAGTTGCAGAATTGTAGGCGCATAAATGGCAATGCAGCTATGCGTTTTTCGCGCAGTAGGTGAATTTTTGGTTAATGCTGCGATGCGGCATATTTGTGGCTTTTACCGGGCCGGTTATTCAATCGGGGCCCTTTTGCCAATCGCCCAGCACTGCCTGCCACAAGGTCATTGCCGCAACGGCAGCGGTATCGGCACGCAGGATACGCGGCCCAAGGCTGATTCGCGTCACCGCGGCCATCCCGGACAGCCGCGCGCGCTCGGCATTAGAGAAACCGCCCTCGGGGCCGACAAGAATCGCCCACGGACCGCGAGGCAGTTCCGATAATGTCTGAACGGGACCCGCCATGACCTCATCCGCCCACAGAATCCGCCGCCGCTCGTCCCAGTCATCAAGAAGCCGCGGCAGGGAAACAAGATCGCCGACCTTGGGCACATAGGTTCCGCCACATTGCTCGGCCGCCTCGATGGCATGGGCTTGCAGCCGGTCTTGCCGGATCCTCTCGGAATTGGTGAATTCGGTCTGAACCGGCTGGATCCGGGAGGCGCCCATCTCGGCGGCTTTCTCGACGATGAAATCGGTGCGCGCCTTCTTGATCGGCGCGAAGAGCAGCCAGAGATCCGGGGGATCGCGCTGCGGCGCGGTCTGCGCGACGATTTCAAGGCTGCCGCCGCGTTTTCCCGCCTGAACGATCCGCGCCGACCATTCGCCGTCGCGCCCGTTGAAGACCAGGATGTCGTCGCCCGCACGCAGACGCATGACGCCCGACAGGTAATGCGCTTGTGCTGCCTCGACCGGGACGGGTTGTCCCTTGGCCATCGGGTGATCTATGTAAAGCCTGATCCTTGCCATGATGGGCAGACGCTATGCAAAGCCAGACGAAAAAGCCAGAGACAGTCGCAGATGCACCGGCGGGAAACTGGGTGGACCGCTATGCGCCGGAAGCATGGAGGCCGTTTCTGCATCTGAGCCGCGCCGACCGGCCCATCGGAACATGGCTGCTGCTGCTGCCCTGCTGGTGGGGGATCGGGCTGGCGATGATGGCGGATGCGCCCCTGTGGCGCGACCTGTGGATCGCGATTGCCTGCGGGCTGGGGGCGCTGGTGATGCGCGGGGCCGGTTGCACATGGAACGATATCACCGACCGGAAGATCGACGATCAGGTGGCCCGCACCAGATCCCGCCCATTGCCATCGGGCCGGGTGACGCTGCAAGGGGCTTATATCTGGCTGGTCGCGCAGGCTCTGATGGGCTTCGTGATCCTGCTGACCCTTGGCTCTGCGGCAATCTGGATGGGCGTGGCGTCTCTGGCGCTGGTGGCGATCTATCCTTTCGCCAAGCGCTTCACATGGTGGCCGCAAATCTTCCTGGGCTTTGCCTTCAACTGGGGCGTCATGCTGGCCTATGCCGCACATATGGGGCGGCTGGATATCGCGCCGGTGATCGCGTGGCTGGCGGGAATCGCCTGGACGATCTTCTACGATACCATTTATGCCCATCAGGATATCGAGGACGATACGCTGATCGGCGTCAAATCCACCGCCCGCCTGTTCGGCGATGACAGTCCGCGCATTCTGGGCGGCTTTGCCCTGCTGACGGTTCTGCTTCTGGCGGTGGCGATCTCACTTACGGGTCGCAATCTGTTGATAGGCTGGCTGGGGCTGGCCGGGTTCGCGGGCCATCTGTTCTGGCAGCTAAGAATTTTCCAGCCAGATCAAAATGATATCTGCCTGCGCCTGTTCCGCTCGAATCGCGATGCCGGGCTGATACTGGCGATATTTCTCGCATTGGCGGGACTTGTGTGATTGCGCCAGCCGGATGCCGGGGCTAGACCTTCCCGGCTTGCAACAACCCCGAGGTGCCGCAGATGGCGTCGTCCCGTAAAGGCGTGTCAAACAGATTGGCGACTGTCGTCGTCCTTGCCGGAGTCGCCGGCTTGTGCTGGTACGGTGCGCGCGAAGGGACCGATTTCATCGAGAAACGTTCCGAGGCAGGGGTCAGGTCGGCGATGATCTCCGCCGGGCAGGATTGGGTTCAGGTCAGAAGCGACGGGTTGCAGGTCAGGCTTTCGGGTACCGCGCCGGACGAGGTCGAGCGATTCCGCGCGGTCACCGAGGCAGGCAAGATCGTGGACTCGAGCCGGATCGTGGATGAGATCACCGTGACCGCCGCGAAGCCCGTTGTCGCGCCCGACTTCACGATCGAACTTTTGCGGAACGATGATGGGATTTCCCTGATCGGCCTTGTTCCCGCCTCGACCGACCGCAAGGCGCTGGTCAATATGCTGGAACGCGAGACGGCTGCTCCGAAAGTGACGGATTTGCTTGAGCAGGCAGATTATCCGGCGCCCGACACATGGGAGGATTCGCTGAATTTCGCCATGCGCGCCGCACAGCTTGCGCGTCAGGCGAAGATTTCGATCGAGCCCAGAGCGGTCAGGATCAGCATCCTTGCCGAAAGCCGGGACGAGAAGGGCAGGCTTGAAACCGAACTGAACCGTTTGCGCCCGCAGGGCGTGAAGCTTGAAACCGATATTTCCGCGCCGCGGCCAGTCATCGCGCCATTCACGACGCGCTTTCTGATTGACGATCAGGGCGCGCGCTTCGATGCCTGCGCAGCTGATAACGAGGCCGGTCAGGAACGTATTCTGAGAGCGGCAATCAGAGCCGGGGCCAAGGGGCAGGTCGGTTGTACACTGGCGCTTGGCGCACCCTCGCCGGATTGGGCGGATGCCGTCGTTGCGTCCATCGGGGCGGTTGCCGCCCTGGGGCAGGGTACGGTCACGATTTCCAATGCCGATATTGCCCTGACCATCCCCCCCGGCGTCGAGCGCAGCGAATTCGACAAGGCCACCGTCAATCTGGAACAGGCGCTGCCCGACGTCTTTACACTGCATGCCGAACTCGAGGCTGCGCCGGAGGAAGGTTCTTCCGGGCCGTTCGAATTCACCGCTGTCGTTTCCCCCAGCCGGGAACTGAGCATGCGCGGCCGCGTGACCGGCGAAAAGATGCAGGAAGTGGTAGACAGTTTCGCCCGCGCGCGCTTCGCCGATGTTCAGGGCAAGCTGCGCAATGACGAGAATGCTCCGGCTGGCTGGACGGTCAAGGTCATGGCCGCGCTCGAGGCGCTTGACGGATTGCAGAAAGGATCGTTGAAGGTGACGCCCGATCTCATCGAGTTGACCGGCGATTCCGGCAATCCGCGCGCTGCCGAACAGGTCGCTGCGGTTCTTTCCAAGCGTCTTGGGGCGGGGGCGCATTACAAGCTTGCGATCCGTTATGACCGCCGCCTTGATCCGGCGCTGGCGCTGCCCAATGGCGATGAATGCGTCAGGCGGCTGAATAATATCATGTCCGAAGCCACGATCGGGTTCGAGCCGAACAAATCCACGATCGCGGGCGATCCGTCCGAGACGCTGAACCGGCTGGCCGAGGCGATGACCGATTGTTCGGAATTCCGGATGGAGGCCGGTGGCCATACCGATTCGCAGGGCTCGGAAGGGTTCAATGCCGATTTGTCGCGGGCGCGCGCTCAGGCCGTGGTGACCGCGATGTCCGAGTCGGGCATCGATACGGCGAACATGACCTCGCGCGGGTATGGCGAAAGCCGGCCTATCGCGACGAATGACACCGAAGAGGGTCGCGAAGAGAACCGCCGGATAGAGTTTCGTCTTGTATCCAGCCAGCCGGTCCGCAGCGAACCCCTGGCGGCGCCGGAAACGGTCGAGGGCGTGACCAGCGCGGATGATGCCAAGCCGGTGAATGACCCGGAAATCGTTGAGGTCGTCGCCGATCAGGACGAGGATAACGACGTGGAAATCGTGCCGCGGCCACGGAATGATGCCCCCGCAGCCGAAAGCGGAGCTCCTGCGCCCGAACAGCAGTTGCTGGACCGCGAACAGGGCGCCGCACCCGCGACGATGGGCGCAAGCGAGCAATACCAGCCTCTGGACGAGCGCGAGGAAAACATTAGGCTACCTGTACAGACGCCCGATGAGGACACGCCCCGCCCCAGTCGCCGGCCCGATATCGAAGAGGACGGGGGCGACGAAGGACAGGAACAGCAAAGCGAAGCCGCCGCCGAATGAACCGAAACGAATTCATAATCGCAACCGCGGTCATCCTGTTCACGACATTTGTCGTCGGCTGGCTGATCGGCCTTATCATCCAGCGCCTGACCCGGCCGACCCGTGCCGATATGGGCGAACTTGACCGCATGGCCCAGCAACTGCACGAGGCCGAGGATGCCCGTGATGCCGCCATCGCCAAACTGGAAGAACGCGAGGCGGATCTTGGGCAAAAACTGGCTGCGACTCAGGTCGATTTTCAGGCGGCCATGGACAGCCTGCGCGAAAGCCGCGCCGAAATCGAAGATCTGCGCGAATTCATCGAAAGAAAACTGGGGCGCCGTTAAAGCATTCCGGCAAAACCGTCACCGGTTTCACGCCCGGAAATATCGCTGTCCCTGCGCAGGCGGTCGTGTTGTGCGTCGCATTGCGAAACCTGTCGGGCAAGCCAGCCGGCTATTTGCCGCAAGCTTGCCCGATAGTGGGATCAGATCCCTGCTTCGATGATTGCGCGGGCCAGCAGTGGAACGGTATTGCGGTTCAGCCCGGCGATATTCAGGCGCGAATCTCCGACCATGTAGACGGCGGAATCGGATTTCAGCTTCTGCACCTGCTCGGGCGTGGCACCCAGTCGCGAGAACATGCCGCGATGCCTTGCGATGAAGTCGAACCGCTCGCTATTCGTCAGGTCGCGCAATTCGGAAGCAAGCTGTTCACGCAGGGCAAGCATGCCGCTGCGGATCTCTTCCAGCTCGGCGGCCCAATCGGCGCGCAGCCCCTCATCGTTCAGGATGGTGCTGACGATCCGGGCGCCGTGATCGGGCGGGAAGGAATAGGTCTGGCGGTTCAGGAAGGCCAGCGAACCCTGCGACTGGTCGCGGTCGGAAGTGTTGTCCGACAGCACGATCAGGTTCCCGGTGCGTTCGCGATAGATGCCGAAATTTTTCGAGCAGCTTGCCGCGATCAGAACTTCGGGCAGCCGCGAGGCCAGAAGGCGGGTGGCCGCGGCATCCGCGTCCAGCCCGTCACCGAAACCCTGATAGGCAAGGTCGATCAGCGGAATTGCCCCGGATTTCTCCAGGATCGCGGCGATTTCTACCCATTGTTCGGGCGTCAGGTTCGCGCCGGTCGGATTATGGCAGCAGCCATGCAGCAGCACGATATCGCCCTTGACCGCCCTGGCGACGTCTTTCTTCATCGCGTCGAAATCGACATCGCGGGTTTCATTGTCGAAATAACGGTATTCGACAAAAGGCACGCCCATGAATTTCATGATCGACAGATGGTTCGGCCAAGTCGGATCCGAGACATGTACGGTCACATCCGGATTGGCCAGCCGGGCCAGTTCCAGCCCCTGCCGCACCGCGCCCGTGCCGCCGACGGTGGCCAGCGAAGCAAGCCTGTCGGTCGGGACGTCGCCCAGCACCATTTTCGCCATGGCGCTGCGGAATTCGGGTTCGCCCGAAAGATTGGTATAGGATTTGGTGGTCTGGCTTTCCCAGATGCGCTGTTCCGCCGTTTTGACCGCGCGCATGACCGGTGTCACGCCTTCGGGGTTTTTGTACACGCCGACGCCAAGATCGATCTTGCCCTGACGGGTATCGGCCTTGAACTCCTCGACCAGCATCAGGATCTTGTCGGGGGCTTGCGGTTTCAGGTTCGACAGCATCAGGCGTCTCCGGTTTCGATGTTCAGGTCTGGAAAACTGCCCCATTCGGTCCAGCTTCCGTCGTAAAGTGAATGGTTGCGATGGCCGATCCGTTCCAGCGCAAGGCTGAGGATCGCGGCGGTCACACCGCTGCCGCAGCTTGTGATGGCCGGTTTCGACAGATCCACCCCTGCGGCTTCGAATTCGGCGCGAAGGGCGTCCGGGTCCTTCATCGTGCCATCCTTGTTCAGCAGGCGACCGAAAGGCAGGTTCTTCGAGCCGGGGATATGGCCCTTGCGAAGACCGGCGCGCGGTTCGTCCGCCTCGCCGCGAAAGCGTTCGGGCGCGCGGGCGTCGATGATCTCGTGATCATTCAGCTTGCTGGCCGCCGCGACCTGCGTGACGTCGCGCACCAGCCCCGCCTGCCGCTGCACGGTGATATGGCGGTCGCGCATGACCGGCGGCAGGTCTTCGGTCTCGCGCCCTTCGGCCTGCCATTTGGCGAAACCGCCATCCAGTACCGCGACATCGGTCTTGCCCATCAGGCGGAAGGTCCACCAGACACGGGCGGCGCTGCGCACATCGGAATTGTCATAGATGACGACCTGATGTCCGTCGCCGACGCCCATGGCGCGCATGCGGCTGATGAACATCTCGACCGGAGGCGCCATATGCGGCAAATCACTGCGTTTTTCCGAGATGGCGTCGATATCGAAAAAGCGCGCACCGGGGATATGCGCGGTGTCATACTCGGCCCGGGCGTCGCGGCCCGTGGCAGGCATATGCCAGCTTGCGTCCAGAATCCGCAGATCGGGATCGTTCAGGTGCCTGGCCAGCCATTCGGTCGAAACCAGCGTTTTCGGATCGTCCTGCATCGCTCCCCCTTTATCGGCTGACGCATGATTTACAGGGGGACGGGGCTGGCTGCAATGGCTGCTGGCGCTATCGCTCGCGGGAATTCTCAAGGGCGACGGCGATACGCTCCAATGCGGCGGTCTGACGCTCAACCGCGTCGCGGGCGCCGTTCTGCGCCTTGACCATTTCCTGGGTGCTGGCCGTATGCTGGGCCAGATAGTTGCGGTACTGCCTGGTCTGCCAACGCGCAGCCAGAATGAAAGCCGCAATCAGGATAATGAATGGCAACCATGGGCCAAGAATATCTGCCAAGAGCGGTTATCCTCCCTGTTTAAGAAGACGCTGCTTCTGCCGGTTCCAGTCGCGCTTGGCCGAAGTTTCGCGCTTGTCGGCGACCTTCTTGCCCTTGGCGACGCCGATTTTCAGCTTCACCAGCCCGCGATGATTGAAATACATCACCAGCGGCACCAGCGTCATGCCTTCGCGTCCAATGGCCTGCCACAGTCTGGACAATTCCCGCTTGCTGACCAGCAGCTTGCGCCGCCGCCGCTCTTCATGGCCGAAAACCCCGGCATTGGACAAAGCGGCGATATGGGCGTTGATCAGCCAAAGCTCGCCATTCTCGACCGAGGCATAGCTTTCGGCGATATTCGACTGGCCGGTGCGCAGGGATTTCACCTCGGACCCGGTCAGCATGATGCCGACCTCCAGATCGCTTTCGATGAAGTAATCGAAACGCGCCCGCCGGTTTTCGGCGATTACCTTGTAATTCTTGTTGTCACGATCATTAGCCATGACGGAGTCAGATAGGGGGCGCTGCATGGCTTGTAAAGATCGGCTATGCCAGTGATGCTGAGCCATCCATAGCGGGGAGCGGGACATGAAACCGGGCGGGCGTAATCTTATTACCGATGTCGAGGGGCTGAAGGTCGGCAATGCACAGGATAGGCGGCTTCGCTCGGGCGTCACGGTGCTGACTGCGGATGCGCCTTTCGTCGCGGCGGTCAATGTGATGGGCGGCGCTCCGGGCACGCGCGAAACCGATCTGCTGGCGCCCGACAAGCTGGTCGGGCAGGCGGATGCGCTTGTGCTGTCGGGGGGCTCGGGCTTCGGGTTGGCCGCCTGTGACGGGGTGATGGGGGCGCTTGCCGCGGCGGGCAGGGGCTTTGCCGTGGGAAGCGCGCGGGTGCCGATCGTGCCCGGCGCGATCCTGTTCGATCTGTTGAATGGCGGTGACAAGGATTGGCGGGATAATCCCTATCCGGCACTGGGACGGGCCGCATATGCGGAGGCGGGGCAGGAATTCACGCTTGGCAGCGAAGGCGCCGGGACCGGCGCGTTGACCCGGAACCTGTGGGGCGGTCTTGGCTCTGCCTCGGCGGTGCTGGAGAACGGATTGACGGTCGGCGCCCTTGTGGCGGTCAATGCGCTTGGTTCGGCCACCGTCGGCGATAGCGCGCATTTCTGGGCCGCCCCGTGGGAGCTGGAGGATGAGTTCGGGGGCCTTGGCCTGCCCGCGCATTTTCCGGCAGATGCCGAGCCTCAGCCCTATAAACAGCCGGGCGAGGCGACGACGATTGCCATTGTCGCCACGGATGCCGTTATGGACAAGGCCGGGCTTCTGCGGATGGCGACGGCGGCGCATGACGGGCTGGCGCGGTCGCTGGTGCCCAGCCATACACCGCTTGACGGGGATCTGGTTTTTGCGGTTTCCACCGGCAGGAAGCCGATGCCGAATGCGGTTTCCGCGCCCTTCCTGCTTGGCCATGCCGCGGCGACGAGTCTGGCCCGGGCGGTGGCCCGAGGCGTTCATGCCGCGCGTTCGGTTGAAGGAGACCGGCGGCTTTGCTGGCGGCAGGTCGCCGGGCGGCAATAAGCCGGCCCTTGCAGTTGCCCGAGCGAAACGTCATTAAACAGCCGCCCGAAAGCGAAAGGAGCCCGCCATGGATCTGCTGACATTGCTGACCGCCCTTTCCGAACGGCTGGGCGATCTGAATACGGCGTTGCTGATCGGCATTCTGACAGGCGGGCTTTTCGGTTTCGCGGCGCAACGTTCGGCTTTCTGCCTGCGCTCGGCGGCGGTCGAACTCGCGCGGGGACGCCCCGGCCCGCGCATGGCGATCTGGCTGATGGCGGTGGGCGCGGCGGTGCTGTCGGCACAGGCGGCGCGGATGGCGGGGCTGTTCGATACCGATACCGCGCAATTGATGAATTTCGCCGGAAGCTGGTCGGGCGCGGTGATCGGCGGGCTGATCTTTGGCGTGGGAATGGTGCTGGCGCGCGGCTGCTCGGGCAGGCTTCTGGTGCTGGCGGGCAGCGGCAATCTGCGCTGCGTGATGGCCGGTCTGGTCTTTGCCCTTGTCGCCCAATTCACTATCGGAGGCTTCCTTGCCCCGGTCCGGAGGGTCGTGAACGGTCTGGCGATGACCGAGGGCGGGCGGAATATGGATCTGCTGGCCCATTTCGGCGGCGGTCCGGTGCCGGGCATGGTGATCGGCGGGGCGGTCCTGCTTGCCGCATTCGGGCTGGCGGCGCGGGCGGGGACCGGCTGGAAAGCGGGCATCTTCGCCCTGATCGCCGGTGCGGCGGTGAGCGTCGGATGGGTGCTGACCTATGCGCAATCGCAGGTCTCGTTCGAGCCGCTGGGCGTGGTCTCGGCCACATTCGCCGCGCCGTCCGCCACTGTCGTGATGTCGCTGATGACGGCGCAATTCGCCCTCGATTTCAGCCTTGGCCTGATTCCCGGCGTTTTCCTTGGTGCGTTTCTGGGCGCGCTTGTGGGCGGTGAATTGCGGCTGGAAGGCTATCACAGCGTGTCCCAGATGCTGCGATCCCTTACTGGCGGGGCATTGATGGGATTCGGTGGCGTGCTGGCCGGGGGCTGCGCCATCGGGGCAGGGGTGACCGGGGTCTCGATCTTTGTCGGACCTTTGATGCTGGCGACCTTTTGCTTTTTCATCGGTGCCTGGGTCGCGGATCGGATCGTGGATCACAAGGCGGCAGCTGCGCATGAGCCGGTGCGGGTGCAGCGGTAACGCATCCCTTGTGTCCCGCGATGGCCGGGGGATTTTGCATCCCCCGGACCCCCTGCAAGGTATTTGGACAAAGAAGAAGATGTGGAGCTGCTGGCGGGTATGATCGGATTACAGTCGTCCTGCTATATCTGACGGAAAAGAGCGGGATGAAAACCCGGTCGACGAAAGCGTTTGCGGGCCGCATGGATCTGGCGCGGCGGCTTCGGCTATTTCCGGGGATGCGCAGAGCGATAGACCGCCATCAGATGGGCGTCGTCCACTCCGGTATAGACCTGTGTGGTGGAGAGATTGGCATGACCCAGCAATTCCTGAATACTGCGCAGATCGCCCCCGGCGGCCAGAAGATGGGTGGCGAAGGAATGGCGTAATGCGTGGGGGGTGGCGGTCGGAGGCAGGCCCAGCGCGGCGCGGGCGCGGCGCAGCGAGGCGGCGACGACATCGGGGCCGAGCCTGCCGCCGCGCACGCCACGGAACAGTGGCTCATCCGGTGCGAGGCGCCAGGGGCAGAGGCGCAGATACTCGGCCACGGCGTCGCTTGCTACCGGCAGTACCGGCACGCGACGCTCTTTCCCGCCCTTGCCGGTGATGGTCAGGGCGTCGCGAAAGGGCCATTCGCGGCCATCCAGCCCAAGCGCTTCGGAAATGCGCAGCCCGCAGCCCCAGAGCAGGGTCATCACCGCCATGTCGCGCGCCGCGACCCAGGGCGTGTCATGACCGGCCGCGACCATGTCAAGCGCGTCCTGCGCCTGTTCGGGCGATAACGGGCGGGGCAGCGAGCGGGCATATTTCGGGCTGCGGCTGGACAGGGCGGCGGACAGGTCGAAACCTTCGCGGTCCGATATCCAGCGCAGGAAGCTGCGCACCGCCGATTGCCTGCGTGCCAGAGATCGCGCCCCATATCCGCGCGCGCGTTCCGATGCGGCAAAGGCACGCATATCGGCCTGCCGCAGCGAGGCTAGCGATTTCGGGGTCGCCGCCTCGCCGTGATGCGCGCCGAGGAAAGCAAGAAATGCCAGAAGATCGGTGCGATAGGCGTTGATCGTATGGGCCGCGCGCCCCCGCGTCGCGCTTTCGGTGTCCAGCCAGCGGGCCAGTGCATCCGACATGGCCGGTGCAAGGGCAAGCGGGCCGGACCCGGTCATGACCTTAGCCGCATCAGCAGGACCAGCCGGAAAATCTGCCCGAAGAAACGCAACAGATCGGTGCCATGCGCAGGCATGAAGCGCGCGGCATCCGCGCTGCCCATGACCAGCATCGCGCGGGGAAGATCCGCGCCAAGGTCGAATGGCAACAACGCCTCGGATGCGATCTTGCGGGCATGGATCGGCTGGGTCACAGGCTCGGACGGGCGCAGGACGATATCGTCGCCCCGGGGCGTCCGGCTGCCAGCCGCGACGATCCGGGCGATGCCGCCTTTCGGCGCAAGCACCACATCCTCGGGCAGGCCGGGAACCGCCGGACTTTCCTCGATAACCAGCCGCAGCGTCTCGATGCGCAGAAGCGGTGCGATCGCGGATTGCAGACTGTCCACGAAACCGGTCAGATCGGCGGTTTCCAGCAGGCCGATCACCGCGCGGTGAATGACGGCGGTGCTGGACTGGTTGTCATAGGCTGTGGCGATCACGTTCTCATGCTGCGCCTCCAGCCGGTCGAGGCGGTGTTCAAGCGCCTCCATCGCGCGGCCGCGAATGTCGATCACATTCTCGCCGATCTCGGCTTCTCGCGCGTCGACCAGCGCCCGCATGAGATCGCGATCGGCCAGAATCGCGCCGGGATTGGCCAAAAGCTTGTCGCGGATATCCTGATCGAGTTCCGGCGGCATATCCGGGTTCTCGCCGCGATCAGCCAATCTTCTGACCGGTCTTGGCCCAGTCGGCGGTGAATTGCGCCAGACCCTTGTCGGTCAGGATATGCGTAGCCATCGACTTGATGACATTGGGCGGCGCGGTGATGACATCGGTGCCGATCTTGCCGACTTCGATGATATGATTGACCGAGCGGATCGAGGCGGCAAGGATCTGCGTCTCATATCCGTAATTGTCGTAGATGGTGCGAATATCCTCGATCAGATCGACCCCGTCCAGATGGATATCGTCCAGCCGCCCGATGAAGGGGCTGATGAAGGTCGCGCCGGCCTTGGCCGCCAGAATCGCCTGCGCGGGCGAAAAGCACAGCGTCACATTGACCATATGCCCGTCATCCGACAGCGCGCGGCAGGCTTTAAGCCCGTCCCAGGTCAGCGGCACTTTCACGGTGATATTGTCGGCGATCTTCGCCAGCGTCTTGCCTTCGCGGATCATGTCATCGGCCTTTTCGGCGACGACTTCGGCACTGACCGGTCCATCCACCATCTCGCAGATTTCGCGGGTGACCTCGGTGATGTCGCGTCCGGCCTTCAGAATCAGCGAGGGGTTGGTTGTCACACCATCCACCATGCCCAGTTCGTTGAGTTCCCTGATAGCGGAAACATCTGCTGTATCGACAAAGAATTTCATGGCCCGGCTCCGTTCATGTGGTTCGATTGTCGTCATACTCCACATGGGTTCCGACCGAAAGAGGGACAAGGATTTTCACAAGCTCTTGCAACTGCACCGAAGGGTCGGGTTTATAGATGGGTGTTTTTGGGAAGAGCCGGGAAGAGATTGTTCGGAAATTTGACGAAATATGTAACGAATAGATCCGATCATCACAGCTATGATCCCCGCGCGGAATCAAGGCCCGGCGGGCCGCCGCGCAGCGCCCGTCCGCCCCATCGGATGGGCGCTTTGGCGACGTTAACCTGCGGATCGTGCTTTGCTCGGGGTTTCACCATAAAACGCGAACCGCAACCCAAGGGACGCCCACCCGGCGGACGGGCGCTGCGCGGCTCTGATCGGCCTGTGCATCGAAATGCCCCGACATGATCCACAAAAGCGCATCCGAATACTTCCCCGAACGCAGCCGCATTGCGGTGCTGACGACCGAGCCTGTGGGGGTGCTTGACTATCTCGCGCCCGAAGGCGGTGTGCGGCAGGGGCAATTGGTGCAGGTGCCGCTGGGCCCGCGTCGGGTGCTGGGGATGGTCTGGGGCGAGGGCAGGGGCGATTTCGAGCTTGCCAAGCTGCGCCCTGTCGGGCGGGTGATCGAGGCCGAGCCCTTCCCGCCCGATTTCATCGATTTCCTGACCCGCGCGGCCGATTACACGCTGACCCTGCCGCCCTTAATGCTGCGCATGGCGACGCGCGCGCCCGATCTGGAACAGCCGCCCGCCGCGCGGCGGGTGATCGTGCCGGCGGGTGATCCCCCTGCGCGGATGACCGAGGCGCGGTCTCAGGTTCTTCGGGTCATCGCCGATCATGGCGGCGCAAGTTTCGCACCATCGGAACTGGCGCAGCTTGCCGGTGTGGGGAGGTCAGTCGTGAAGGGACTGGTCGCTCAGGGAACGCTGGCCGAGATCGAAGCGCCGCGCGATACGCCCTATCCGCGGCTTGATCCCGCATTGCCCGGAAAGCCGCTTGCCGCCGATCAGCAATCCGCGGCCGATACGCTGCGGGCGGAGATCGGAAAGGGCGGTTACGGCACGACATTGCTGCGCGGCGTCACCGGTTCAGGCAAGACCGAGGTCTATCTGGAAGCCGTCGCCGAATGTCTGGCGCAGGGCCGGCAGGCGCTTGTCCTGCTGCCCGAAATCGCCCTTTCGGCCGAGTTCCTCGAACGGGTCGAGGCGCGTTTCGGCGCTCGCCCCGGTGAATGGCATAGTGGTATCACCCGCACAGAGCGCCGCCGCCTGTGGCATATGGCGGGGCGCGGCGATGTCGGATTGGTCGTCGGCGCGCGCTCGGCGCTGTTCCTGCCGTTCCGCGATCTGGGGCTGATCGTGGTCGATGAGGAACATGACAACAGCTATAAACAGGAAGATGTCGTCTATTACAACGCCCGCGACATGGCGGTGCTGCGGGCCTCGATTTGCGGCGCTCAGGTGGTGCTGGCCTCGGCGACGCCCAGTCTTGAAAGCTGGGTGAATGCGGGCAGCGGAAAATATCGCCGCCTCGATCTGCGGGCGCGTTACGGTGAGGCGGAACTGCCCGATATGGTGGCCGTGGATCTGCGGGCCGAAGATATGCCCACGGGCCGCTGGATCTCACCCCGGCTGGCGGCGGCGGTTTCGGCGCGGATCGAGAAAGGCCAGCAATCGCTTCTGTTCCTGAACCGCAGGGGGTTTGCACCGGTCACCGTCTGCCGGGCCTGCGGCGAGCAGATCGGCTGTCACCAATGCGACGCGCGAATGGTGGAACACAGGTTTCAGAACCGGCTCGTCTGCCATCAATGCGGCGAGACAAAGCCCATTCCGACAGCCTGCCCGTCCTGCGGGGTCGAGGGCAAGCTGGCGCCCGTCGGTCCGGGGGTCGAGCGGATCGCCGAGGAAGTGGCCACGCTGTTCCCACAGGCCAAGGCGACAGTGCTGTCTTCGGATCTGTTTCATTCGGCGCGGGTGCTGAAAGAAACCATTGCCGAGATTTCCGAAGGCGATACCGATATCATCATCGGGACGCAGATCGTCGCCAAGGGGCATAATTTCCCGCGTCTGACACTGGTCGGGGTGATTGACGCGGATCTTGGCCTGCAAGGGGCCGATCTGCGGGCGGCGGAGCGGTCGTTTCAACTGATGCGGCAGGTGGCGGGCCGGGCCGGGCGGCAAAAGGGGGCCGAGCCGGGCGTGGCCATGCTACAGACCCATCAGCCCGATCATCCGGTAATCCGCGCGATCCTGTCGGGCGAGGACGAGGCGTTCTGGAATGCCGAAGCCGAGGGGCGGCAGGCGATGGGGATGCCGCCTTTCGGGCGATTGGCGGGGATCATCCTGTCGCATCCCGATCTGGAGACCGTCGCAGCTTTTGCCCGCCATCTGGCCGCACATGCCGAACCCCTGCGTGAGGCCGGGGCCGAACTGTGGGGACCCGCGCCCGCCCCCATTGCCCTGATCCGGGGGCGGCACCGGATGCGGATGCTGATCCACGCGCCGCGTCAGGCGCAGTTGCAAAACGCGATAGCCGACTGGCTGGCTCCGCATAAGCCCCCGGCCAATTTACGGCTGTCCGTCGATATCGATCCGCAAAGCTTTCTGTAGTGCCGCACCCGTGTTGCCGGAACGGCGGTGGCAGCAGGCCCCTTTCCCGGCCGGCCGCTTGACAGCCCTTCGCGCCGAATTGACATTGATCCGTCACAACATGGGAGAAGGGATTATGAGGCTGGCCGATAAAAGGGCGATCGTGACCGGGGGCGGTTCGGGTTTCGGCGCGGGGATCGCCCGGAAATTCGCGGCCGAAGGCGCGAAGGTCGTGGTTGCGGATATCAACTCCGACGCCGCCGGGCGGATCGCGGATGAGATCGGGGGCATCGCAGTGGCCGCCGATATCGCGGACGGCGCCGGCGTGGCGGAACTGGTCGGGACCGCAGAGGACAGGTTGGGCGGGATCGACATTCTGGTGAACAATGCCGGCGTGACCCATTTGCCCAGCCTGCTGGAAGATGTCAGTGAGGCGGATTTCGACCGCGTTCTGTCGGTCAATTGCAAGTCGGTCTATCTGCTGGCGCGCGAGATCGTGCCTATCATGAAACGGGCCGGGCAGGGCAATATCGTCAATATCGCCTCGACCGCCGGGGTTTCGCCGCGTCCAAGGCTGAATTGGTACAACGCTTCGAAAGGCTGGCTGATCACCGCGACCAGAGCCATGGCGATCGAGCTTGCGCCGTTCGGCATCCGGGTGAACGCACTTAATCCGGTTGCCGGAGAAACACCGCTGCTGAAAAGTTTCATGGGCGAGGATACCCCGGAAATGCGGGCGAAATTCCTGTCGACCATTCCGATCGGGCGCTTTTCCACGCCCGAGGATCTGGGTAATGCCGCCTGTTTCCTTGCCTCGGATGAGGCGTCGATGATCACCGGGGTCGCGATGGAGGTCGATGGCGGGCGCTGTATCTGAAGCCCGGCCGGTTGAGCCCGGACTGATGGGAAGGGGCGGTTACCCGTTTTCGCGCAATATCCTGCCGGCCAGATAAAGCGAACCGCATATCAGGATCCGGGCCTGAGGACAGGATGCGACGATCCGGGTGACCGCCTGCATCGGGCTTTCGGCGATATGCGCCGTCATGCCCGCCTCGCGCGCGAAACCGGCTGTCGCTTCGGCGGGCAGGGTGTTGACCTCGCCTTCGATGCCGATGGCTGTCAGGCTTTCGGCATGGGTGGCAAGCGGGCGCAGATAGCCGGTGATATCCTTGGTGTTCAGCATTCCGCAGACCAGATGCGTCGGACGGGAGGGCAGGCCGGAAAGCACAGCCGCAAGCGCATCTCCGCCCGCCGGGTTATGGCCGCCATCCAGCCAGAGTTCCGCCTGCGGACCGGCGGCCTCGACCAGCGGGCCGTGGCTCAGGCGCTGCATCCGGGCGGGCCATTCCGCGCCGGTCATGGCGGCGCGGGCCTGCGTCTCGTCCGCACCCAATTCGCGCAGGGCAGCAAGTGCGCTGCCGGCATTCTGTATCTGGTGATCGCCGATCAGATTGGGGCGGGGCAGATCCCATAATCCGTGATCGTCCTGAAAGACGATTCCCCCGCGGTCGGCTGCGACCTGCCATTGCTGACCATGGATCGACAGCGGCGCCGTCATGCCGGACGCGCGGGCCTCGATCACGCGCAGGGCTTCTTCCTGCTGCGGGCCGACGATGCAGGGTGTGCGCGGCTTGATGATGCCCGCTTTCTCGCCCGCGATCTCGGCCAGCGTTTCACCCAGATATTGGGTATGGTCGATACTGACAGGAGTAATGATCGTCAGGCGCGGGTCGGGGATCACATTGGTGGCGTCCAGCCTGCCGCCAAGGCCGACTTCCAGCAGGGTATAGTCGGCGGGAACGCGTGAGAAGGCGAGGAAGGCGGCGGCCGTGGTGATCTCGAAAAAGGTGATCGGCTGACCGCCATTCGCGGTTTCGCATTCCTCCAGCGCGGCGGCGAGATCGGGTTCGGCGATCAGCTTGCCAGCAAGCCGGATACGCTCGTGAAAACGCGCCAGATGCGGCGAGGTATAGACATGGACAGACGCGCCGCCAGCCTCCAGCCCGGCGCGGATCATGGCGAGGGTGGAGCCCTTGCCATTGGTTCCGGCGATATGGATCACCGGAGGGATTCGGCGCTCGGGATTGCCAAGCGCGGCGAGGATGCGGTGCATCCGGTCCAGCGACAGGTCGATGACCTTGGGGTGCAGCGACATGAGGCGGTCGAGAATGGTGTCAGAATGGCTCATGCTGCACAAGCGGGGGGGGGGGGGGGGGGGGGGGGGGGGGGGGGGGGGGGGGGGGGGGGCGCCGGTGGGGGGGGGGGGGGTGGGGGTGGGGGCGTTGGGGGGGGGGGGGGGGGGGGGGGGGGGGGGGGGGGGGGGCGCCGGTTGTGGGGGGTTTCGGTTGGGGGCGCCTGGCGTCAGCGCCCGCAGTGGGGGGGGGGGCCCCCCCCCCACCCCCGAGGTATTTGGACAAAGAAGAAGACGTCAGGATGCCGGTTTTTCCTCGGCCGTTGCGATTTCGGCAGCAGGTTCCGGAGGAGGCAGGTCGGCGCGGGTCGGGGCAGGCAGGCCGCCCAGCATGCGCAGCACCGAGATCAGTTCGTCGCGCAGCTGCTTGCGATGCGTCACCCGGTCGAGCATGCCATGTTCCAGCAGATATTCGGCGCGCTGGAAACCTTCGGGCAGTTTTTCGCGGATGGTCTGCTCGATGACACGGGGGCCGGCAAAGCAGATCAATGCGCCGGGTTCCGAGATTTGGATATCGCCCAGCATGGCATAGCTGGCGGTGACGCCGCCGGTCGTCGGGTGGGTCAGGACGACGATATAGGGAAGACCGGCCTCTTTCAGCATCTCGATGGCGACGGTGGTACGGGGCATCTGCATGAGGCTGAGAATGCCTTCCTGCATGCGGGCGCCGCCGGCGGCGGAGAACAGCACCAGCGGGCGCCGGAGAGCCACCGCACGCTCGGCCGCGGCGACGATCGCATTGCCGACATACATGCCCATCGAGCCGGCCATGAAGCTGAAATCCTGCGCGGCAAGGATAACGGGCGTGCGGCCCATCTCGCCTTCGGCGACCAGCATCGCCTCTTTTTCGCCGGTGGATTTCTGTGCGGCCTTCATCCGGTCGGGATATTTCTTCTGGTCGCGGAACTGCAACGGATCGGCCAGCGGCTCGGGCACTTTCACCTCGCTGAACAGGCCGCCGTCGAACAGCGTGGCAAAGCGTTCGCGCGGCGTGATCGCCAGATGATGGTCGCAATTGGTGCAGACGTTCAGGTTATCCGACAATTCCCGATGGAACAGCATGGTTCCGCATTCGGGGCATTTGGTCCACAGGTTCTCGGGCACATCGCGGCGCGAGAACAGCGAGTTGATGCGCGGGCGGACGTAATTGGTGATCCAGTTCATTGCGTGCGGCCTTTGCTGTTTCCCCGTTCCAATTAGGGGGGAAGGACGGGAATTGCAATTCCCGCATGGCCGGGGCTAGATGGCGCAATGTGGGCTTCGATCCTGGTATTCGTTCATGCATTGATTGCCGTGGCACTGATTGTCCGCGTGTTGCTGAGACCGCGGCTGGACCCTTCGGCGCGACTTGCCTGGATCATGGTGATCGAGGCGCTGCCGCTGCTTGGAATCATCGCCTATCTGCTGTTCGGTGAAGTGCGGATGAACCGGGCCGAGGTGCAGCGTATGGCGGATGTGCGCGACCGGCTGACCGGTTTGCGCCTGCCCAGCAGCCGGGTTCTGAGCGAGCCTCCGAATTTCGCCCGGCCGGTGATCGCCGCCAATGCTGCGGTGGGCGGGATGCCGGCGGTGACCGGGAACCGGTTGCGCCTGCTGGAGGAATCGGATGCCGCGATCGATTCGATGGTCGATGCCATCGACGGTGCGCGGGATCACGTCCATGTGTTGTTCTATATCTGGCTGCCCGATCCCAGCGGCCGGAAGATTGCCGAGGCGATTATCCGCGCCGAATCGCGCGGGGTCGAATGCCGGGTGATCGTGGATGCCCTTGGCTCGCGCGGGCTGGTGCGCTCGGAACTGTGGCAGCAGATGAAGGATGCGGGCGCCGAATGCGTGACCGCCTTTCCCTGGGGGCTTCCATTCATCAGCTTTCTGTTCCAGCGGGTGGATTTGCGCAATCACCGCAAGATCGTGGTGGTGGATAACCGGATCGCCTTTACCGGCAGCCGGAACTGCTCGGACATGGCATTTGCGGTCAAGCCGCGTTTCGCGCCCTGGATCGATATCCTGGTCTCGGTCGAAGGCCCTGTCGTGCGGCAATTGCAGGCGGTTTTCCTGGGTGACTGGATGAGTTATACGGGCCGCGATCTGGGCGATATGCTGAAGCTTGTGGACGGCGTGGCGGAGCCCGGCATGATCGCGCAGGTCGTGGCGACGGGGCCGGATTTGCGTGAAGGCAGCGTGTCGGACTGCCTGTCCGCGATGATCCATGCCGCGCGCGAGCGGGTGACGATCACCACGCCCTATTATGTGCCTGATACGGCTTTGGACACCGCGATCAGGGCGGCGGCCCGGCGCGGCGTCAAGGTGACCATGATCCTGCCCGCCCGGAACGATTCGCTGGTTGTCGGATCGACAAGCCAGGGGTTCTATTACGGGTTGCTGGCCGCCGGGGTCAGAATTTTTCTGTTCCAGCCCGGCTTGTTGCATGCGAAGATCCTGACGGTGGACGGGCGCATGACCATGATCGGCAGCGCGAATCTGGACCGGCGCAGCTTCGAGCTGAATTACGAGGTTAACATGGCGCTGTTCGATGCGGATTTCGTCGCCGGGCTGGACCAGAGGCAGCAAAGCTATGTCGAGCGATCGCGCGAGATTTCGCTGGACGAGGTGCGGAACTGGAGCTGGCTCAGGCGGCTGCGCAACAACCTTCTCGCGCTGGCATCGCCGCTTCTGTAGCGGTGTTTGCCGCGACGATATCAGAAATACACGGATTATTAAGCTCTTGGGGTCATAACGGTGGCAGAATATACAGGAGATCCCGATGAGACCCGTTGCCACAGCTATTGTAATTTCTTTAGTCGCCTCTGCCGCAAGCGCGGGCAGCGAGAAGCCCGCCAGTTTCGAACTTATCGATGTCGCTTTCGCTAAAACCGGTACAGACTGGACCGGAGGATATGCAGGATTGCAATTCGGGAAGGGCGAAGCTGAAATCAGTGAGGAAGGTCGGTCGGAAAATGAGGACTTCGACGGTTATGGCCTTCACGCCGGTTATTTGCGTGAGCTTGGAGGGTTTGTCGTCGGTGGCGAGTTTGATTACAACGCCGTCCAGTTTGATGATTTCGATGGTACTGCGGACCTTTGGCGTCTGCGCGGTCGCATTGGATACGGCTGGAATCGCTTCTTACCTTACCTGAATGCGGGCGTCGCTCACCTTTCCGACGACCCTGGCCTCTCGGAAACCGATTTCACCTACGGACTCGGCGTGGAATTCAAAGTGTCTGAAGAGTTTACCGTTGGTACGGAATTCACCCACCAGTCGTTTGATGTCAGCGGTGGTTATCCAGACAGCCTAGATGTTGATCTGGACCTGATACAGTTTCGCGGTTCACTTCATTTCTAGGCCAGGCAAGGCTTGCGCGGCTTTTCGCATGACGGTCGTGGAGCTATGCCGTCGAAAGTCGCGAGTTTGAGGTTCAGTATTTCGATGTGTTGATCTTCCGGTTAGTGCTTCCGTCACAAGCATTTGCATCTTGCTGCCAGCGGGTTCAGTATTACCTGAGTCATGTTGAACTCGTTATATGGACAGACAGGTTGGACAAATGACCAATGCGGATTGGGCAAACCGAAGCTGCGAACCCTGCCGGGGCGGGGTTTCGCCCATGGCCCGCGATGAGATCCGGCAAGAGCTTGCCGATCTGACCGGCTGGACCCTGTCGGAGGACGGGACCACCATTTCCCGGCGGTTCGAATTCAAGGGATTCGCCAAAGCCGTCGAGATGGCCAATCTGGCGGCATGGCTTGGCAACAAGCAGGGTCACCATCCCGATATTTCCTTTGGCTGGGGGTATTGCGAGGTCGCCTTTACGACCCATGATTCAGGCGGAGTGACCGAAAACGACCTGATTTGCGCCGCGAGACTTAACGCATTGGTCGCCTGATGCTTGTTCCCGGATGCGTGTCGGTTTATGCCCGGATTAGTTTTTATCGGGGATATTTAAGATGGCATTCGGATTGAAGGCCTGGTTGGCTCCTCCTGTCCGTGAAAAGGCCGCGCAGAAATGGTCTGTATTGTCAGAATCATTGCGTAACGGGGGGCGTCCGCCCGTGCGCAGCCTGCGCGAAGAGGCAGTCAAACTGTATCGTGAGGTTGGCACGTTTCTGCAGCTTTCGGACCCTCGGGCGATTCGCGCCCGTCAGGGGCTGGGCCGGGTCGTGTCCCGGCCGGGCACCGACTGGGCATGGCGGCCGGGGATTATGTGCGGCCCGGTCATTCCCGCCGGAATAGCGGCGCCGGGGGCCGGACAGAAACTGGCCGATGAGATCGCAGTCTGGCATGATTGCGAACATCGGGCATTGATCCTGCGGCAATTGCAGAACCGGGATGCCGGGGATAACGCGCCATTCGGGCTGCGGCTTGAGGTAATGGCATTCACCGGCAGCTATCTGTCCCTGTCGCTGGATCTGCCCGCCGATATTCTGGACGGGCTTGGCAAAAGCCATGTCATCCAGCTTGAGGCGGCTTTCCGGACCGAGACTCCGCTGACCGTTTATGGCCGGCTGAATCTTGTGCAGGGGCCGAATACCGAACAGGTGCTGCGCGAACTTCGGATTCCCGAAGGCGCGACAAGCGATTACAGCATTGGCGAATATGATCTGGCCTATGCCGATCTGTCCGACAGGTCGGTCGAGAAGGTCTGGCTGGACCTGATTTTCACGTCACCATATATGAATGCCGTCACCATTCGCGATATCGCCCTTGCGCGTTATCCGCGGGCCGAGATGTAGGAGTTTCCATGTTGCAATTTGAAAATCATGGATTGAAGGCGGGGATCTGGACCGGGATGCTGACCGCCGCCCAGGCGCCTGCCCGTGTCGCGTTGGTGCATCTGGGCGAGATCGTGGCGCTTGCCAATCTGTCCGCGGCCGAAGGCGAGGGGCTTTGGCAGGTCACGGTCGAATTGCCGGCGTCATTCCTGTCGGATGGCGCGCATAGCCTGATCCTGATCGCGGACGGAGGGCAGGAAGCGGAGGCGCCGCAACCGGATGCGGTGCAACTGGATCGGCTGCATCTGATGGCAGGCGCTCCGCTGGAGCATGAGCTGGTGGCCGAAATCAAGCTCATGCGTGCCGAGCTTGATCTTCTCAAGCGTGAATTCCGCCGGCTCGCGACCTTCGAATAAACGGCGCGGCCTTGCGTCACCTGTCTGTCATGCTTCCTTGCGAAAAGCGGGGGTGATGGCTATACGGGATGTCCGTTTTCGCCATGAAGGGTTGCCAGATGTCCGAATTGCAGACGCCCTATTACCTGATCGACAAGGCCCGTCTGCGCGGCAATATGGAAAAGATTGCCCTTCTGCGCGAACGCTCGGGTGCCAAGGCGCTGCTGGCGTTGAAATGTTTCGCGACATGGTCGGTTTTCGACTTCATGCGCGATTTCATGGATGGCACGACGTCGTCCTCGCTGTTCGAACTGCGGCTGGGGCACGAGGAATTTGGCAAGGAAACTCACGCATATTCCGTTGCGTGGGCGGATCACGAGATCGACGAGGCGCTGGGTTACGCCGACAAGATCATCTTCAATTCGCTGGGTCAGCTTGACCGTTTCGCAGATCGCGCCCAAGGCATCACCACCGGCTTGCGTCTGAACCCGCGCTTTTCGACCAGCGGCTTCGATCTGGCCGACCCCGCCCGGCCTTTTTCACGGCTGGGCGAATGGGATACGGCCCGGCTGGAGGCAGCGCTGGACCGGATCAGCGGTGTGATGATCCATTACAATTGCGAGAATGGCGATTTCGATCTGTTCGATCACCAGTTGACCCGGATCGAGACAGAATTCGGCGATATGCTGCAACGCCTCGATTGGGTCAGCCTTGGGGGCGGGATCCATTTCACCGGCGAGGGCTATCCGCTAGATCGTCTGGCCGACCGTCTGGCGGCATTCAGCCAGAAATTCGGCGTGCAGGTCTATCTTGAACCCGGAGAGGCCAGCATCACCGGCGCGGCCACGCTTGAAGTCTCGGTTCTGGACCTGATCGACAACGGCAAGAATGTCGCCATCGTGGATAGCAGCATAGAGGCGCATATGCTGGATCTGCTGATCTATCGCGAAACCGCGAAATTGCCGCAGGACGGCGGGCATGAATACCAGATCGCGGGCAAGACCTGCCTTGCGGGCGACATCTTCGGCGAGGCGCGTTTTCCGCAGCCGCTGAAGGTCGGCGACCGGATCAGCATCGCGGATGCGGCGGGCTATACGATGGTCAAGAAAAACTGGTTCAACGGCGTGCCCATGCCCGCTATTGCGATCCGCGAAGAGGATGGACGGCTGCGGCTGGTCCGCCGCTTTACTTACGATGACTATAAAGGCAGCCTGTCATAAGGCGACCCAACCTCTGCCACCCCCGGAAGGAGACAGAATTGGCGAAGAAGAATATCCTTATCATTGGCGCTGGCGGCGTCGCTCGGGTCACCGCACATAAGGTTGCGCAATGGGCGGGCGAGTTTGGCGAATTGCATATTGCCAACCGCACCAAGGCCAAGGCCGACAAGATCGTCGAGTCGCTGCGTGAAAAGGGTCACGAGATGGCCTTTACCAGTCATGAACTGGATGCCCTGAATCCCGACAATGTCGAGGCGTTGTTGAAGAAGATCGATGCGGGCGTGGTGATCAATGTGGGCACGGCCTTTATCAATATGACCGTGCTGGAAGGCTGTATCCGTGCGGGCGCGGCCTATATCGACACCGCCATTCACGAAGAACCCGACAAGATCTGCGAGACGCCGCCCTGGTATGCGAATTATGAATGGAAACGGCGCGAGGATGTGGCAAAGGCCGGGATCACGGCGATTCTGGGCGCGGGTTTCGATCCGGGCGTGGTGAATGCCTATGCCCGCTTTGCCGAGGACGAGTATTTCGACAAGATCGAATCCATCGATATCGTGGATATCAACGCGGGCAGCCACGGCAAATGGTTCGCCACCAATTTCGATCCCGAGATCAATTTCCGCGAATTTACCGGCACCGTCTATTCCTGGCAGGGTGGCGAATGGCAGGAAAACAAGATGTTCGAGATCGGCCGCGAATGGGATTTGCCCGTGGTCGGCAAACGCACCGCCTATCTGTCCGGCCATGACGAGGTGCACAGCCTCTCGGCCCGCTACAAGGATGCGGATGTGCGTTTCTGGATGGGTTTCGGCGATCATTACATCAACGTGTTCACCGTGCTGCAAAATCTTGGCCTTCTGTCCGAGCATCCGGTGAAGACCGCCGAAGGGCAGGAGGTCGTGCCGCTGAAAGTGGTCAAGGCCGTTCTGCCGGACCCGGCCAGTCTTGCGCCCGAATACCAAGGCAAGACCTGCATTGGCGATCTGGTCAAGGGCAGTCTGAACGGCAAGGCGGGCGAGGTGTTCGTCTACAATGTCGCCGATCACAAGGATGCCTATAACGAAGTCGGCAGTCAGGGCATCAGCTATACGGCGGGTGTTCCTCCGGTCGCGGCAGCGATCCTGATCGCGCGCGGCGTCTGGGACGTCAAGAAGATGGTGAATGTCGAGGAACTGCCCGCGCGTCCGTTCCTGGAGCTTCTGGGCGAAATGGGTCTGCCGACGCGGGTCATCGATTCCAAAGGCGATCACCCGATCTAACCCCGTGACCTGACCGGGTAAATGAAAAGGGCCAGCGAAACCGCTGGCCCATAATCATTTTAACCGGCCAAAATGCCGAAAAGCTTCAATCTTACCCCTCGGGAAGCTGCTCTGCGACCTGATTCACCGCCGCTTCGATCTGCTTGCACTGAGCATCAACTGTTGTGCTTTGCTGGCTGGCGGCTTCTTCAAGCGAGATTTCCGCGCCGCCGCCTGAAACCGTACCTTCGGCACCTTTCTGTTCGGCAGCCGCACCGGCATCAGCATCGCCCTCGGGCAACATGGCGATCATTTTCTCTTGCGACGCGACCGCTTCTTCCCCAGAGAAACCCTGCTCCTGGCAGAATTTGAGGATCCCCAACTGGTTGCGTGCCGCTTCATAGACCTCTGCCGGGTCTACTGCGCCTGCCGCGGGCGCTTCTGCCGCCGGCGCTTCCGGCGCTGCCGGTGCTTCGCCGGTTTCCTGTGCGAACGCCGCGGATGCCGCAAGGGTGACGCCGAGAGCGAGGGTAATTTGGCGGAACATATGTAACTCCTTTTCCGTCATGCAGGTGCGCGGCTCATGACGCGCACTCGGACATAACGACCTCTGACAGAATTGGTTCGCCGCGTGGACCGGCAATAATGGCCGCGCGCGGGGTCCCGCCGATTCCGGCATTTTCGCGACCTTCATGTCGGCAAGAAAATGCCTGCCGGGCGCATAGACAGGCCCGAACCGGACGGGGGGCCGGGCATCTGGCAAGCCTGTCGCGCACGACAAGGTGACCGGCGGACCGCGCGAGACTTCTTGAAATATGCGGGGACTGATGGCACCCGCAGGACAGTGGGACAAAGCCGGAAAAGCAATAATGCGAGCAAGTGCGATGATCTGGATTCAACGACTGGTGGTTGTGGTCTTCCTGGCCGGTCTTGCGGCTCTGGTCGTGGCGGTGATCCTGTTGATCCGTCAGTCAGAGGGTGTTCCCCCCATGCCGATCTTTGCCGGGCTTCTGGGCGCGGCGGTGTTGATATTACTGGCGGGGGCAAGCCTTGCCCTGATATCCATCGCCGGTTCCGCAAGGCGCAGCGCCGATGCCCTGCAACGCATGGCCAGACTGGGGGGCTCTGTCACCGGGCTGGCGGACAGCGCAGATCCCGGCCCGCAACCGGCTGCCGGCGACACCGCCGAGGACGCCATGCGGCCCACGCGTCCGCAAGGAAAGAAGCTGGTCGCGACACGTTAGAGCCTGTCGCGCTGTATCGGAAACGCCGGTTACTTGCGTCCCGCGATGGGGGGGGGGGGGGGGGGGGGGGGGGGGGGGGGGGGGGGGGGGGGGGGGGGGGGGGGGGGGGGGGGGGGGGGGGGGGGGGGGGG
>NZ_JAUUTZ010000011.1 GCF_030678915.1 Paracoccus wurundjeri
GGCCGATTGCCCTGACAAGAAAGAATGCACTCTTCGCCGGGAATGAAGTCGGCGCCGAAAACTGGGCTATGCTCGCCTCGCTGGTCGCTACCTGCAAGATGTCCGACGTGATCCCGGTCGACTATCTCGCCACCACCCTGCGCGCCATCCTCGACGGTCACCCGCAAAGCCGTATCGAAGACCTCATGCCATGGCGCTTCAACCAGCCGTCAAGCCTCGCAGCATAGGGCCGCAACGTCGCGCTTACGCTGATCTGGCTCGACAAGGACATGGTTTGGCTGGCGCCCAAGGCGGGGCGAACTGGCCGCCCGCCGGTGTTCTCCGATGCCTCGATCCAGTTTTGCCTGATGGTGAAGGTCCTGTTTGGTCTGCCGCTCCGGCAAACGGCCGGGATGGTGTCCAGCATCCTGGAGATGGCCGGGCTGGATTGGCCGGTCCCCGACTTCTCCACCCTGAGCCGCAGGCAAAAGAACATCGCCGTTGAGATCTCGCGCCGCCGGGCGCCAGGGCCGCTGAACCTGCTGGTGGACAGCACCGGCATCAAGTTCCTGGGTGACGGAGAATGGTTGGCGCGCAAGCACGGCACGCATCGCAGACGCCAATACCGCAAGGTCCATCTGGCGATGGACACGGGTTCGGGCGACATCGTGGCCGTGGAATTCACCTCAAGCCGCGAGGGCGACAGCCCTGTCCTGCCAGACCTCCTGGACCAGATCCCGCCGGATCGGGAGATCGGCACCGTGACCGGCGATGGGGCCTTCGACACCCGCCGCTGCCATGCCGCGATCCTCGCGCGGGGCGGCACCGCGATCATTCCCATCCGCAAGAACGGGCGCTTCTGGAAAGAGGACTGCCCTGCTGCGAGGGCCCGAAATGACATTCTGCGCGCTACCCGGCACCTTGGGCGCGCGATCTGGAAGAACTGGTCCGGCTATCATGTCCGAAGTCGCATCGAGGCGAAGATGCGCGGTCTCAAGTCCTTCGGAGAGAGGATCGCCTCACGAGACCCCGACCGCCAGACCGCCGAAATCCACATCCGCATCGCCCTCATGAACCGATTCAACGCTCTCGGCCAGGCCGAGATCGAGCGCCTGACTTGAACCCTACCGGGAAAGGGGAAACCGCGCTCTAATCTCGAATTCTGCAACAATGCCCTCGCGTTCATCGAACATATCGAGGCCGATCGAGCAGATGTCAGCAGCGGCCCTGACGAAGAGATCCCATTCTAGAGCGTACGAATGTCTGTACTCTTAGGGGAGAACGCTTTCTACCCACTTTTCTGATTGCCTTTGGAGGCACACTGGAGATCGAGCATGTGCAACGAAAGCCTGGTCTGGCTAGCCGCACTGCAGCACAATGGTCGCGCGATGAACGACGGCTCAGGGCCGCGCGCGCCTGATTGCACGTCGGACTGGGAGTTGGGCACTCTGCGGCGCTGCAAGTCGGCTCCGAGCCCATGTTACCGATTGCAGTGCCGCCTACGAGAGATTGCAACTTGGATTGAGCCCGGTGTTCGGCAAAGATTCCGAAACGAAAATGGCCGCCAACTTGAGTGGCGGCCATTTTGCTATGCTCAGAGATTTTCCTTGTAGAACGGAACCAGCTTGCCCAGCGCCAGCTTGACCGGCTCGGGCTTGTCGTAGAGGTCGTAGTGTGACCAGCCTTCGACGACGACCAGTTCCTTCTTCTTTGAAGCAGCACGCTCGATGATCTCGCAGCCGTCACGATAGGCGCCGAAGGCTCCAACTTTGTCGCCGACCACGACGCAGAGTGGCTGCGTTAGCAGTACCTCGGCAAGATGGAAGGCGTCCCAACCGACCGCCGCCGCCTGATGCGAAGGCACGGAGCGGTTTAGCCCGTTCGGCTTCTGGCCGCGCGGCGTGCGGTAGTATTCGGTTGCCTCGAAGGGGTCGCGGTCGGTGACGCCGAGGCGCTTGGCCTCTTCTGGCGACGGCGGCAGCAGGTCATCGACCTTGACGGGCTCGCCGCGGGCTTCCGCCGTGCGCTGCTTCGCCATTGCTTCGAGCGCCGCGATCGGGTTGAGCGCGGTGAAGTTGCCGCGCATCAGGCGACCGTAGTTCGCGCCGGTGACGGTGCCGACCGCCTTGATGCGGCGTTCCGTCATCGCTGCGTTGATCGCGTAACCGCCGCCGCCACAGATGCCGAGCACGCCGATGCGGTCTTCATCAACGTAAGGGAGCGTCACCAGATAGTCGGCGACACGGCGAAAATCCTCGACCGCCTGTGTCGGATCTTCGACGGAGCGCGGCTCGCCGCCGCTGGCGCCCTGGAAGCTACGGTCGAAGGCGATGACGACGAAGCCTTCCTTGGCCAGCGCCTCGCCATAGACGTTGCCCGAGGTCTGGTCCTTGCAGCTTCCGATCGGATGGGCGCTGATGATGGCCGGATATTTCTTCGACTTGTCGAAATTCGGCGGGAAATGGATATCGGCGGCGATATCCCAATACATGTCGCGATTGCGGATCTTCACGGTTTCCATAATGCGGTCTCCTTGGTTTCGGGATTTTGAGGGGCATTCTCACCGGCCCGCGAACGGGCCAGCTTCACTCACATGAAAGCAGGTTTGTCGCCGTCGCTACCGGGCTTGTTGATGCCGATGTTGCGTTTGCCGAGCGCGCCCGGCGCTTCGATCAGTTCGACAACCACGGCTGCCACGCTCTTGCGCGCGATTTCCGTGCCCTTGAAGGGCTCGTCACGCTCGGTGGTCTCGTAGTCGACTTCATCCGCGTCGGTCAGCCAGGCCGGACGCAGCACGGCATAGTCCAGGGCCGATGCCTCGATGAGGTCAGCCGCCTTGCGATACGGCGGAAAATATTCGCCGATCTCGCGGTTGTTCCATTCGCCGAACTTGCCGGGCACTTCGTCATAGATGCCGAGCGTGGTGCAGAAGATCAGCTTGCGGACGCCGGTTGCCTGCATCGCGGTGATGATAGCTTCTGCCTGTGCATCGACATCGCCGGCGAGATTAGCATAGACGATGTCCTGACCGGCCAAGGCGTCCTTCAGCTTGGCGGCATCGTGAACATCGCCTTCGATGACGCGGGCATTGGCGGGAACATCGCGGCCCAGCTTCTTCGCATCGCGCAGGAACAGGGTCATGTCGGCATCGCCGCGACCCGCCAGCATGTCGACCACATGCCGGGCGATCTGGCCGCTCGCGCCGAGGATCAGGGTTTTGGTCATCGATCTATCCTTCACTTACTGCCGCGCGGGGCGGACAGATTGTCGCTTATCATCTGGGCTAATAAATAGACCGTTGGACTGGAATGAGAATACGGGCATATCTACATGCAATATGTAGCCTGACTTAATGATGTAGCTCATGGACCGAAACCTTCTACCCGCCATCGCAGCCTTCGCGGAAGTTGCCCACGAGGGCAATTTCACGCGTGCAGCGGCGAAACTCGGCATTACCGCCTCGGGCCTTTCCCAGACGATCAAGGCTTTGGAGGACAAGCTCGGCATCCGCCTGCTGAACAGATCGACGCGCTCCGTCTCGGCCACCGAGGAAGGCCGGGTGCTGCTAGCGCAGATCGATCCGAGTCTTGCCGCCATCGAGCATGCCATCAGCGCGCTCCAGGACACGCGGAACCGGCCCACGGGCGAGGTGCGCATCAACAGCTCGCGCATCGCGGCGGGCTATCTCCTGCTACCGCATCTAGCCGAGTTCCATCGCCGCTATCCCGAGATCCGGCTGGAGATCGTGATCGAGGACGAGTTCGGCGATATCATCCGCGAAGGTTGCGACGCTGGTGTGAGATTACGCGAAGATGTCGGAGATAGCATGATCGCTGTGCCGCTCTGCCTGCCGATCTCGCTCGCCGTAATCGGCTCGCCGGCCTATTTTGCGACCAATCCAGCACCCGAGAAACCGTCCGATCTTGATGGCCATAACTGCCTGGGGCTTCGCCTCGGCATGGGCCACACCATCGCGGGGTGGGAGCTGACCAACCCGGAAGACGGCCAAAGCGCTATCTTCCACCCGCAGGGATCATTCGTCGTCAACAATGACGGCATGGTGCTGGACGCCGCGCTGCAGGGTGTCGGTCTGGCCATGCACATGGATTTCGCCGTGCACCGGCATGTCGAGTCGGGCGCGCTGATCCGGGTTCTGGAAGACTGGTGCCCGCCTTTCGACGGGTTCAATCTCTACCTTCCGACGCACGATCAGATGGCGCCGAAGCTGCGGGCTGTCGTTGATTTCCTGACAGAGAAGCGACGTTCAGCAGCTTCGGCGGCTTCTGATCTTTAATTTGCGCCGGATAGCGAGGTGTTCCATCGAAAGGCAAATTTGTCCGCATTTTACCAGTTTGATTGGTTGATTTCGCTGCGATCGGCATGAATGACCGGTTCAGTGAAGTCGCACCGCGACATCGCACAGGACACTGAACGGCATGAACGGGCCGGTCACATCAACTAATTGCCTGTGAGTGCGCTGAGCAGGGCTACCTCTTTGGTGGCGTTTCATGGCTTCACGCCTTTACCATCAATCCTTGTCGCCATTCATGCTTCACGCGCCGCATAATCCGCCCGCGCATCCATGATCCTCTCCCGGTTCGCCTCGGCCCATTTCCAGACGCCGCAGAACGCCTCGCTCAATCCCAGCCCGAGATCCGTGAGCGCGTAGACGACCTTGGGTGGTATGACCGGATAGACGGTGCGCGTGACCAGACCGTCACGCTCCATCGCGCGCAGGGTCTGGGTCAGCATCTTCTGGCTGATGCCCTCGCAGGCCCGGCCAAGCTCACCGAAGCGGCAATCGCCGCGTTCAGTCAGGATCTCGATCAGCAGCATAGTCCATTTGTCGGCCACCCGGCCGATGATCCCGGTCACGAGACGATCGAGTTCCGGATCGGTTTCCGGGATGCCCATCAGCCTGTCTTGCAGGGATTTATCTGTCATTTCAGGATGCTCTCTTTTGGGTAAGTATAAATTTTCTGGGTGCCTACTTTCAATGTGATGGCGTCGGGATCATGTTTCGGCCATCCTGGAAGAAATGGAAAGACCCATGCAATTCACCAATCGCAAGATCCTTATCACCGGCGGCAATTCGGGTATCGGGCAGGCTCTGGCCGAGGCTTTGCAAGCCAGGGGTAACCGGATCGTAATCACTGGACGCAAGCAGGCATCTCTGCGGCAAATGCTGGACCGCAACCCGGACATGGCCGGATATATGCTGGACGTCACCGATGAGGCCGCACTGGCCGCCTTTCCCGCAGGTCTGCTGGCCGATCATCCCGATCTCGATGCGGCGATCCTGAATGCCGGCATCATGGAGGCCGAGGACTACACCGCCGATCCCGTGTCTCTCGACGTGGCCGAACGGACCATCGCCACCAACCTGACGGCCCCGATCCGTCTGGCCGCCGCATTGCTGCCGCATCTGCAGAGCCGTCCAGCCGCTGCTCTGGTCACTGTGTCCTCGGGTCTGGCCTTTGTCCCCAAGGCGGGGAACCCGGTCTATTCGGCCAGCAAGGCCGCGATCCATTCCTGGACGCAGTCGCTGCGTCACCAGCTGCGCGAGACCTCTGTTGCCATTCATGAAATCGTCCCGCCGCTCGTGGCGACCGAGCTGACCCCCGGTCAGTCCCGGCAGGCAATGGCGCTGCCGCTCGATGCGTTCATCGGCGAGGTGATGGGTATCCTGTCGCAGGATATCGTCCCCGATGAGATCCTTGTCGAGCGCGTCGCCTTTCTGCGCAACGCCGAGGCGGAGGGGCGGTTCGACGCGGTCTTCACGGCCCTCAACGGCTGAGGCGGCGTGAACATCGGTCATCTGCCGGATTCCGGGCAATCTTCTCATGCGCCTTGAGGCTGCCACTGCCCGGTGACACGAACGGTTCGTCCGGGTGCAGGACCCGGTAGGCGTTGGGGGTCATTCCGGTGCAGGCACGAAAGGCGCGGGTGAAATGGGCCGGGTCGGCATTGCCGAGATGGTCGACAATTATGGCGATGGAGAGCCTGCTCTCGGCCAGGGGAACATCCGTTCAGCCGAGACGCCCCTCGTCGTCAATCAGGGCCAATTGAGCCGGTGGAGCATTGTCCCATTTCCAGAGAACGATATTCAGGTCGGCCTCGGTTGCTCCCTTGGCGAAGCTCTGGACCCGCATGCCGACAAATCCGTCCGTGATCAGCCGGTCGGATAATGTCTGCGTCGGTGCCTTGCCGTCTTCGCGCATCCTGATCCGCCAATCATCCGCCGACAGTTCTGCGCGGGTGATTTCGTATTCCTGCAACGCCTTCGTGTCCGTCGCGTCGAACAGGGGCTCCAGATCGGCCTGGTAGGCGACAAGCGTCGTGGGTTGCAAGCTGCCGATCTGGTTCGCCTCGCGGATCGCGGTCATGATCGACTGACTGGTGTAGAGCGCAGGCGTACCTTTCGGGTTGAAACGCCCGCCATATCGCCGGGCGCCTTCGCCCGATAGCGACTCGCGCGCCCAGACCGGATTGAGCGCGCGATAGAGAAGACCCTGATAGCGCATGGCGGCTCAGGCATGCATGCCGGCATCGACCGCGTCGATATAATCCATGACCTCACTCGCCCGCCCCTCGCGCACCAGCTGCATGGCCGTTTGCCCGTCGAACCCGGCAAGGGGCTCGGACCGGTACCAGGCATAGGCGATCAATGTCGAGCCGAACCGGGGCTCGACCCGGTTCAGGATCTCGACCATCTCGCGCAGGCGTTTCTGTGTCTTGGGGCTGGCCACGCGGTCGGGGCGCATCACCGCATCGCGGCCGAGGCCCACGGTGCGGGCCACCTCGTCACGGGTGGTGCGCAAAACCGCGGCGATGCGCCCGGGGGCGAACTGTCCACCTTCAGCAAATGCCTCAATATGCATGGTCATCTCCATTCTTTCTGTCATTATATGCTGTCAGAATGAGTGGCAATCAAGGGGTTTCCTTCAAGTCACAGCGGTTTTCCTGATCCGGCGAAACAGGTATCCACCCGGACAAATCCGCTCCGGTACTCGCGCCTTGCAAAACGCGAGCGCGGTTTTGCGAGAACTCAGGTCGCGGTGTTTGCCTCATCGGCACGTTCCCTGACAGAGCCCGAAAGTGCCAACGCCACAGCCTCGGAAACCTCGTCTGCCGCCGATCGAATTGGATCAGTTTTCAGATGGGCGTAGCGGGCGGTGGTCTGGACCTGGGTATGCCCCAGCAGGCGTCCGATCATGGTCAGGTCCTGCCCGAGCTGCAGCGCATCTGATGCGAAGCTATGGCGCAGGTCATGGATGCGCAGATCATCCAACCCGGCGCGTTTCCGCAGACGGCGCCAGGGTTTTTGCATGTCGGTGAGATGCTGGCCCTCGATGCGGCCGGTGATGACATAGGGGTTCCCTTCAACCTTGAGTATGTTCTTGAGCACCTCGATCGCGGCCTTGCCGATCGGAACCAGCTTGGCACCGGTCTTGGAGTCCGGAAGTCGGAGAACGCCCACGGTATAGTCGACATAATCCCATTTCAGGGTCTGGATTTCGCTGAGCCGGCAGCCGGTCAGCAGCAACAGGCGGATGCAGTTGACGGCCTCGGGTTCGTCCCTGGCCTCGTCCAGTACCTTGCCGAGGCGGGCAAGCTCGTCAGGGATAAGGTAGCGTTCGCGTTTCTCTTCCCTGTAGCGCTTCACCTTCCAACATGGGTTCATTCCATCGGTGCGGATGCCCCAGGAATGCGCGACGGTGAACATCACAGACAGGATTGCGACGGTTCGGTTCGCTTGATAGGGCGTCTGCTTCATTGACTGGTGCAGCCTAACGACATCGGTGCGAGAGATGTCGGTGATCCGGTGACTGCCAAACTTCGGATTGATGTACAGGTCAAAGGCGCGTTGATATTCGCGATGAGTCTTTGCCTTACAATGGAGCGCGACGTGATCGGAGAGAAAGCGCGTGCCGAATTCCTTTACCGTCGGAGATGCCTTCCGGCGGTCGCGCTCACCCGCGGGATCGGCACCGAGACGGACGCCGGAGAGATGCTTCATGGCTTCCGTTCGCGCCAGGTCGGGGGTGACGGCGCCGTGCAGGCCGATATTGATCCGGCGAAGCCGGCCGCCGGTCCGGAACTGTGCCAGATACATCTTGCGCCCCGATGGATAAACGCGAAGGCCGAAGCCCTTCAGTTCCTCGTCCCAGATGAAGAATTCCTTGTTGGTCGGTGTTGCGGCATCGACGATACGCTTGGTGATCCTGGCCATGGCTTTCCCTCGATAATCGGAATTTCCGGAATCAAATCGGAATCAATTGAACGGAAACCCCTGTGTTCTCGTGGCGAAGGTTAGGGTAGGGGTGGCATATAAATAAATCAACATTAACAAATTATTATGCGGTAATCGGCGGTAATCTAGGGGTTTCGGACAATGTGGCGGAAATGGCCGGAGACAAATTTGTAATCAGAAGGTCGCGGGTTCGATTCCTGCAACCGGCACCAAAATATCGCATAAATCATTAATTTTATTGAAGAAAGAATTTGGCATTGGGCCGCGCCCATGAATGCTGAAACCGTTCGGCGCGCCCTTCAATTCTGTGAAAGAAAAAACCGTGCCGGATTCGGCGCTTTGCCCCGAAAGGGGTAGGGCTGGGCCGTGGCGGGGTTTTCCGGGCTATGCGAACCTGGCATTCGCCGGCTGATCTCGGATGCGCCTTGGCTGATGAAGTGATGCGAAGCTGGCTATGTCGAGCAGTTTCGGACATCGCTCTGATCTTGCTGTGCTAAGGATGCTTTGATTTTATGCGGGATCAGCAAAAATATCTTGCAGATAATGACGGAAAAATCCGATATATCGGCAGAACATACGAGATATTTGAAAGATAGGAGCTTGTTATGCTGCGTCGTGCGCTTGACGCCACGGATCGTCGTATCCTCAATCAATTGCAGAAAGACAGCAAGCTGACCAATGTCGAGTTGGCCGCGCGGGTCGGGTTGTCGCCCTCGCCTTGCCTCAGCCGGGTGAAGCAGCTGGAAAAGGATGGGTTCATTCGGGGTTATGTCGCTTTGCTTGACCCCGGGGCCTTGGACCTGTCGATCAGCGTGTTCATTCAGGTTACCTTGGAAAAGCAGGTGGAACGCGCGTTGCAAACCTTCGAGCAGAAGATGAATTCCTTCCCCGAAGTGATGGAATGTTATCTGATGACCGGCGACAGCGACTATCTGGTGCGCCTGATCGTGACCGATATTCAGGCGCTGGAGCGGTTTATCGTCAAGGAACTGACAACCATTCCGGGGGTCTCCAACATCCGCTCCAGCTTTGCCCTGAAGCAAGTGAAGTACAAGACGGCACTGCCGGTCTAGGCCATTCGTCCGATTGGTGCCGTGAAACCCGCGGCGAAGGCGGTGATAAATGCGCATATGCTTTCGTCAGCGACGCATGCCGCGAATATCGGCGGGATCGGGTGAATTCCGCCAGATGACGAAATTGCAAACAATATGACTGTAATATTTGATTTATAAAAGCATCTTCTGCTGCAAAAATTTCATTTTCCAGTATTTATTGCCTAACTTTCTGGCATTCCCCAGCGGCTTTGGCAGCATATTCGGTGAGCATCATCCTAGAGTCTGCGCCAAACTATGTTGGGACAATCATCATGACGCAATTGCAGCCTCGCGGGATGGAGATCGCCGATCCCGATCCGGTCGAAACGCAGGAATGGATCGATGCTCTGGCCTCGGTGGCGGCCAATTCCGGCAGCATGCGGGCGCAATTCCTGTTGCGGCAGCTCGAGGATGTGGCTCGCCGTAATGGGGTATTTCTGAACGGTCAGCCTTATTCCGCCTATCGCAATACGATTCCGGTTGCGCAGCAGGGCAGCTATCCCGGCGATCTGGAGATGGAGGAGCGCATTACCTCGATTATCCGCTGGAATGCGCTGGCCATGGTCGTGCGCGCGAATCGTGCCTATGGTGAACTGGGTGGCCATATTGCCAGCTTTGCCAGTGCGGCCGAGATTTTCGAGACCGGGTTCAATCACTTCTTCCGCGCCCGAACCGATGAATTCGGCGGAGATCTGGTCTATTTCCAACCTCATTCGGCCCCCGGCGTTTATGCCCGTGCCTTTCTGGAAGGTCGCCTCAGCGAGGCGCAACTGGCCAATTACCGGCAGGAGGTCGGGGGGAACGGGCTGTGTTCCTATCCGCATCCCTGGCTGATGCCGGATTTCTGGCAATTCCCGACCGGCTCGATGGGAATCGGGCCCATCAGTGCGGTCTATCAGGCGCGCTACATGCGTTATCTGGAAGGGCGCGGGCTGGCCAGCACGGCGGGGCGTCACGTCTGGGGTGTATTCGGCGATGGCGAAATGGACGAGCCGGAATCCATTGCCGGGCTGACATTGGCGGCGCGTGAAAATCTTGACAACCTGACCTTCATCATCAACTGCAACCTGCAGCGGCTGGATGGTCCCGTGCGTGGGAATGGCCAGATCATCCAGGAACTGGAAAGCCTGTTCATCGGCGCCGGCTGGAACGTCATCAAGGTGCTGTGGGGTTCGGAATGGGATGGTCTGTTCGCCCGCGACAAGGAACTGGTGCTGTTGCGCCGCTTTGCCGAAACCGTGGACGGGCAGTATCAGGATCTGGGCAGCAAGGACGGCGATTATAACCGCGCGAAATTCTTCGACACCGATCCCGCCACCCGCGATCTGGTCGCCCATATGACCGATGCCGAGATTCATGCCCTGAAACGCGGCGGTCACGATTTCCGCAAGCTGCATGCCGCCTTTGCCGCTGCCAAAGCCCACAAGGGCCGGCCGACCGTGATTCTGGCCAAGACCAAGAAGGGCTATGGCATGGGCAATGCCGGCGAAAGCCGCATGACCGCGCATCAGTCCAAGAAGCTGGATATGGAGGCGCTGGTCGCCTTCCGGGACCGATTCCGCCTGCCTTTATCCGAGGCAGATCTGGAAGGGCTGAAATTCTACAGGCCCGCCGAGGACAGTCCCGAGATGGTCTATCTGCGCGCGCGCCGCGCGGCTTTTGGAGGGGCGCTGCCCACGCGCCTGACCGGCAGGGCAGAGCGCGACCGCATTTCCGTTCCGGCACTGGACAGCTACGGCAAATTTGCGCTGGCCGCCGAGGGCAAGGAGATGTCGACCACCATGGCCGCCGTGCGGATGATGGGCGGGTTGCTGAAGGACAAGAGCTTCGGTCCGCGCGTCGTTCCCATTGTCGCCGATGAGGCGCGCACATTCGGAATGGATAACCTGTTCCGGCAGGTCGGTATCTATGCGCCCAAGGGCCAGCTTTACGAACCCGAAGATGCCGGTTCGATGATGTTCTACAAGGAAGCCAAGGACGGCCAGTTGCTGGAAGAGGGGATCACCGAGGCGGGGGCGATCTCCAGCTGGGCCGCCGCCGCCACCTCTTACAGCGTGCATGATACGCCGGTGCTGCCGATTTACATCTATTACTCGATGTTTGGCTTCCAGCGGATCGGCGATCTGATCTGGGCCGCCGCCGATCAGCGGGCACGTGGCTTCCTGCTGGGCGCAACCGCGGGGCGCACGACTCTGTCGGGCGAAGGCTTGCAGCATCAGGACGGCACCAGCCATCTGATCGCTTCGACCATCCCGAACTGCCGCGCCTATGATCCTGCCTTCGCGGGCGAGTTGGCGGTGATCATCGATCACGGCATGCGGCGGATGATGCAGGATCAGGCGGACGAGTTCTATTACATCACCGTGATGAACGAGAATTACGCCCAGCCCTCGCTGCAACCGGGAACGCAGGCGGATATCGTCAAGGGGCTCTACAAGCTGGACAGCCGGGGGGACTCGGGATCAGGGACCCGGGTCCGGCTGCTGGGGTCGGGGACAATCCTGCAACAGGTGATCTTTGCCGCTGATCTGTTGGCGGATCGCTTCGGCATCGCCAGCGATATCTACAGCGCCACCAGCTTCACCGAACTGGCCCGCGACGCGCGCGAAATCGAGCGTCGCAACCGGTTATCTGCCGCCGAAATGCCGGAAACCGGCCATGCCGCAAGGTTGCTGGCCGGGACGATGCCGGTCATTGCCGCCACCGATTATGTCCGCGCCTTGCCGCAAATGATTGCGCCTTATCTGGACGCGCGGCTCATAGCCCTTGGCACCGACGGGTTCGGACGCAGCGATACCCGCACAGCCCTGCGCGCCTTCTTCGAGGTGGACGCGCAAAGTATCGCGCTGGCGGCGATCGAGGCGCTGGTCCGCGAGGGGCATGCCGAACGGAAACTGCTGCTGGGTGCGATTGCGGAACTGGGTGTCGACCCCGACGCGCCCGCCCCCTGGACTATCTGAAGGAGCCGGATCGAGATGAGCAAATTTGTGAAGATCGCGGTCCCGGACCTGGGCGATTTCAGCGATGTCCCGATTGTCGAAATTCCGATATCGGTCGGCGATGTGATCGGCGCGGGCGATACGATCGTGGTGGTCGAATCCGACAAGGCGACGCTGGATGTTCCGACCGAGGTGGCGGGCCGTATCACGGCGCTGCATGTCGGCATGGGAGACAAGGTCAGCAAAGGTTCTCTGCTGGCTGAAATCGAGCCCGAGGAGATAGCAGAGGATGTCCCTGACGCCAGGCACGACCGCGCCGCGCCCGTGGGGGCAGCCGAACCCGCGCCACCTGCCGCAAGGGCGACACCGCCGGCTGCCTCACCGCCTGCGGTCCGGGCCCCGGCGGACGGGCTGCCGCCCCATGCCTCGCCCTCGATCCGCAAATTCGCCCGCGAGTTGGGGGTCGATCTGGCGCAAGTCACCGGCAGCGGACCCAAGGGCCGGATCACCCGCGAGGACGTGCAGGGTTTCGTCAAGGTCGCGTTGCAGACGCCCGCGGCCGCGTCTGGCCCGGGCATCGGGCTGGGCCTGCCCGACTGGCCGCGCGTCGATTTCGCCAAATTCGGCGAGGTGGAACGTAAGCCGCTGTCCCGGATCGTGCGCATCTCGGGTCCTGCACTGGCGCGCAATGCCATCATTATTCCGCATGTCACGAATTTTGACGAAGCTGATGTGACCGAGCTTGAAGCGTTCCGCAAGCAAGCCAATGCCGACAAGGATGCGGCCAGGCTGTCGATCCTGTCTTTTGTGGTCAAGGCTGTTGTTGCTGCACTGAAGGCCTACCCGGCATTCAATTCTTCGCTTGATGGTGACGAAATGGTGCTGAAGAAATACTGGAATATCGGGGTTGCGGCTGACACGCCGGAGGGGCTGGTCGTGCCGGTGGTCAAGAATGCCGACCGCAAGGGTCTGCGAGAAATCGCCGCCGAGATGACCGAACTGGCTGCCGATGCCCGCGCCGGGCGGCTGAAGCCTGCCGACATGCAGGGAGCCACCTTTACCATTTCATCGCTTGGCGGGGTCGGGGGCACGAATTTCACGCCCATCATCAACGCGCCCGAGGTTGCGATCCTTGGCATGACCCGATCCGCGATCAAGGCGGTATGGGACGGGCAGGGCTTTCAGCCGCGCCTGATCCAGCCCCTGTCCCTTTCCTGGGACCATCGTGCCGTGGACGGCGTTGCGGCGGCGTATTTCCTTGGTTTCGTCAGGGACGTGCTGACCGATTTCCGCCGTATCAGCCTGTAAGCCGCGCCCGATGATCAAGGAAATCCACATTCCCGATATCGGCGATTTCAAGGATGTCGCTATCGTTGAAATCAACGTGCGGCCCGGCGACCGTATCGCCACTGACGACACCATCATGATGCTGGAAAGCGACAAGGCGACGATGGACATTCCCGCTCCGTATACGGGGACAGTGATCGAATTGCTGGTGGCCGCAGGTGATCGCGTCGGTGCCGGGACGTTGATCATGCGGGTGGAGGCTGAAACCGATGTGGAAGCGGGTGCGACGGTCCAGACCACAGACTCAAACTTGCCATCTTCCCCGCAGGACCACACCGAACTGCTGATCATCGGTGCGGGGCCGGGCGGCTATACGGCGGCTTTCCGCGCCGCCGATCTGGGGCGAAAAGTGACGCTGATCGACGCGCGCCCGACCCTTGGCGGGGTTTGCCTGAATGTTGGCTGCATCCCGTCAAAGGCGCTTCTGCATATAGCCAGGCTGATTGACGATGCCGCCCAAGGTGCCGCGCATGGCGTCCGTTTCGGTGCGCCACAGATCGATCTTGATGCGATACGGGGCTGGAAAGAGCAGATCGTCGGCAAGCTGACCGGTGGTCTTGCGGGGCTGGCGCGGCGACGCAGGATCACCACCGTGCAGGGCATGGCCCGCTTCACCGGCTCTCATGAGGTCGAGGTGAAGACGCCGGACGGTTCGCGCCAGATCCGCTTTGATCAGGCGATCATCGCGGCAGGTTCCAGCCCGGTCCGGCTGCCCTTCCTGCCCGACGATCCGCGGATTATCGATAGCACCGGCGCGCTTGAGCTTTCACAGGTTCCGCAGCGGCTGCTGATCCTGGGCGGCGGCATCATCGGGCTGGAAATGGCGCAGGTCTATCATGCATTGGGATCGCGTATCACCATCGCCGAACGGCTGGATCAGATCATTCCCGGTGCCGACAAGGATATCGTCAAGCCGCTGATGTCGCGCATCGAGGATCGCTATGACGCCGTGCATCTGGAAACCAGTGTGAGCGCCGTGGAAGCCGGCGAGACGCTGACCGTCAGTTTCGAGGGCAAGTCAGGCAACTGGCAGGCCGGATACGACGCCATTCTGGTTGCGGTGGGACGTCGGCCGAACGGCGCCTCGCTGGAGGCGGAGGCTGCGGGGCTGACCGTCTCCGATCAGGGCTTCATCCCTGTTGATGAGCAGATGCGCAGCAGCCAGCCGCATATCTTCGCCATCGGGGATGTGGTGGGCCAGCCGATGCTGGCGCATAAGGCCACGCATGAGGCCAAGGTCGCCGCCGAAACCGCCTGTGGACATAAGGCGGGTTTCGCTCCTATGGCGATCCCTTCCGTTGCCTATACCGATCCCGAAATCGCATGGGCCGGTCTGACCGAGGTACAGGCCAGGGCTCAGGGCCGCAAGCTGAGGGTCGAGCGTTTCCCATGGGCCGCATCGGGCCGCGCCCTGTCGATGGGGCGGGCCGACGGGCTGACCAAGTTGCTGTTCGATCCGGACAGCGGCAGAATCCTTGGCGCGGCCATCACCGGCCCGAATGCGGGCGAATTGCTTGCCGAGGCGGTGCTGGCCATCGAAACGGCTGCCGATGCCACAGATCTGGCCCTGACTATCCATCCGCATCCGACTCTGTCGGAAACGCTTGGTTTCACCGCCGAAGCATTTGAGGGGACCCTGACCGAACTTTAACATGCCGAAGGCTCAGGCGGCCTCACGGATAAGAAGTCGCTATATATTCCACAGAAAACTCCGCGAGTTCACCGGTCATGAAGAATATACGCTGAAGCCGGATCGGGCACTAAGCTGCAATGCCATCCGCGGGCCCCGGAATCCATTTCTTCAAAGATCCGAAGCCTCTGCATTTTTACCTCTTTCAGCCGTGACAAAGTTCCGGGAATTCCTGTGGCAAGGCCGGTCCTTGCGAACGGGAATCCGGGTATAGGTCCAAGCCAATTCGCGGATGTTGCCTTGGCTTTCGGGCGTGATCTGATCAAGAGAAGTTTCGGGGGCCGGATCAAACACAAACGGGATTCAGCCGCTGCTGGATGAAAGATCCGGGGCAGCTATTCAGGCCCGATCCTGTTTTGACAGGCCCGATACGGATTGACATCAATGGACATCTATGTCCAATCTTTCCGTAAAACGGCTGCCGGGATTGATCGGCAAGCCAGAAACGGGAGGCGACGATATGCTTATGAAGAAGGTCGTAACGCTGGGGGCTGCGGCGGTGATGCTGGCGCTGAGCCCGGCTTGGGCGGAAACCCAGCTCAAGCTTGCCACCGATTCCGGGGCCAAAGGTTCTCCGTCGGGGGATGCGCTCGACCGCTGGGCCGCTTTGGTCGAGGAAGGCACCGGGGGCGAGGTTCAGGTCGATGTCTTCTACCAGAATGAACTGGGAAGTCAGGCAGAAGTCTTCGATCTTTTCGTCGCCGGCGACGTGGATATGATGATCAACTGGCCGATCACGGCCTATGACGAACGCCTCGGCGTGCTTTTCACTCCTTATATGGTGACCGGTTGGGAAGAAGCATTCGAGGCATACAAACCCGGCGGCTGGGTCAATGAAATACTGGTCGGCATCTATGATGATCTCGGCCTCAGGTTCTTCGGCCCGTGGCCGGAAGGTTTCAACGGGATTGCCTCGCGCGGCAAATATGCGATGACCGCCGAAGAGGCCTCGGGCTTGAAAATCCGGGTTCCCGCCATGTTCCCGATGGCTGAATCGGTTCAGGCGCTTGGCTACCAGACGGCGACGATCGACTGGAGCGAGGTGTTCACCGCGATTCAGACCGGCGTTGTCGATGGCGATGGCGCCAATATCATCTACTGGGATTACGAGTATTTCCGTGACGTGCTCGACTATTACAACCAGACCAGGATGCAATTCGTGACCGGGGTGATCGCCATGAATTCGGGTTCCTGGGAAAACCTTCCGCCCGAGCATCAGGAGGTTGTGCAGGAAGCTGCCATGACCGTCATGGAGGAAGCTTTCGAACAGGCGCAGGAACGGGACCAATACTATATCGAACAGGCCAAGGAAGCCGGCATGACCTATATCGAACCATCCGAGGAGGAACTGGCCGAGATGGCCAAGAAGGTTCGTGCCGATGTCTGGCCGCTCATGGAAGAGCGGATCGGTTCAGAGATCATGGATACGATCCGGGCCAATGCCGGAGAACATTGACGCAAAGGACCGCAACGGCGCCCGGGGCGGGATCATCGCGTTTGCGCTTGATTTCCTTGCTGTGGTCTCGGCCACCGTACTGACAGGAATGATGGCCTTTCTGGTTGTGGCCAGGTATCTTCTTGGCATGTCGGTGGTCGGCTTGCATGAACTGATCATGCTGTCAGCGGTCGCCCTTTACATGACCGGCGCCGTCATCGCCTCGCGCAAGGGCGAGCATCTGACCGTGGACTGGATCGCGGGCAATATCACCTCGCCGCGCAAGAAGGCTTTGCACGACCTGTTGATTGCGGTGCTGACCACAATCATCACGATCTTTTTCATCGTCTGGGCCTATCACATGTTCTCCTGGGGGATTCAGCGGCCGCAGATGACGCCGGCATTGCGGATTCCTCTCTGGATTCCGCAGCTGGCGATCGGTCTCGCGGCTCTGGGATGCTTTTGCTACGGGCTGCGCGATATCCTGGATGCTATCCGCCGATATCGGAGGAACTGAATGTATGGGTTGATCGCTCTGCCGCTGCTGATCGTCCTGATGGGATTGGGGCTTCCCGTCGCATGGTCATTCGCCGGGGTCCTCGCCTATCTGACATGGGTCTATGACGTCAATCTGGACACCCTGATGCTGCAGGGCTTCCGGTCTCTCAATTCGATCGTGCTGGTCGCGTTGCCGCTGTTCATCCTGACCGGTTATCTCATGCAGTCAGGCGGCATCGCTCGGCGGATCATCGCCTTTGTCAGCCGTCTGGCGACGGGCCGGGGCGGTATGGGAACGGCGATGGTCCTTTCGTCAAGCGTATTCGGCGCGATCTCCGGCACGGCGACGGCGGCCATCGCCTCGATCGGTTCGATCATGACCGAACCCCTGGTCGAGCGCGGCTACCCGCGCGGACGGATCGCGGCATTGCTGGGGGTTTCCTCACTGCTCGGGATACTTATCCCGCCCTCGATCACCATGATCCTGTTTGCCGTGGTGACGCGGCAATCCGTGGCAGCCTGTTTCGCCGCGACGATAGGGCCCGCGATTATCCTGATCATCGGACTGATCCTCTATAACAGGTTCCTTGTGGGGCGGGCATTCGAGGAAGTGGATATCCCCGACGAAAAACCCGAAAGGTTCGCGCGCGTGACGTTCAGGGCACTTCCGGCGCTCTCGCTTCCCCTGATCATTCTTGGCGGTATCTATGGCGGCATTTTCACCCCGACCGAGGCCGCCGCCGTCGCGGCTGTCGCAACCCTGGTGATCGGCGGGCTGATCTATCGCGAGTTTACCTGGAGCAGCCTGCGTAAAAGCGTCGTCAACGCTGCGGAAACGACTGGAACGATCATCCTGATCCTGCTGTTTTCCTTCATGATCTCGCGGATCATGTCTTTTGAGCGGGTGCCTCAGGATCTGACCGAGGCGATACAGTCGATCGTCGGAAGCCCGATCGGGGCGCTGCTGCTGGTCAATCTGGTGCTGATCATTGCCGGGGCACTGATGGACGACGTGTCGGTGACCGTGGTGGTCGCGCCTCTCTTTTTGCCGTTGATGGTTGCGAACGGGGTCGAGCCGGTGCATTTCGCGGCGATCGTCGCCTGTTCGGTGGTGATCGGAGCGAACAGCCCTCCAGTGGCGCCGACCCTGTTCCTGTCCTGCAAGATTTGCCGGGTGCCGATTTTGCAGGCCGTCGGCCCGGCACTGGGGTTGATGGGCTTCGTGGCGCTCCCGGTGATGTTGGTGACGACCTTCTGGCCGGGCCTGTCGCTGGCGATTCCACGGTGGCTCGACCTTCTGTAGAACGGTCAGCCAGGCATTCAGACCCGTGACAAGACCTGAAGCCGTGTCCAGAGTTCCGCCGTTTCGGACCGGGGGAGCCAGACGCGGATCGCGGTACGCGCACGGGTGACGAGACATTGCTTGTCTCCGAAAAGAGTCATCGCCGACAGGGAACCCGCCTGCGCCGACATGCAGCCGTTGCGAAGAGCCTCGGCTTTCTCCCCCGCAATTTCGAACGGAACGTAAAGATCGTCAGCAGGGCTGATGGCGAAGACCTCATGCCAGCCGGGTCTGAAATCAAGCGGTTCCTGCGTGCAAAGCAGCGCCCTGTCCCGGGCAATCCGCAGGGCAAAGGGACCATCGGGGATTTGCTCCAGCAGGCCGATCATCGGCGCGCCGGGGGCAAGAACCGTCACGGCCGCATCGAGATCGCCGGAAATCAGCGTGGCGCCACCGGGCGCAAGGCACCGCACCGTTACGCCTTGCGCCTCGATCAGGTCACCGGCTTCGGGGGCGGCGTTGGTCCAGTCGCGCTCACGCATGCAATCTCTCCCATGTCGGATCGAATGCACAGCTGTCGCAAATCCTGACCCGTCCGATCTTGCCCAAGTGGAACACACCCAGTTCGGTTCCGATCCGGTTGCGGCCGCCCTCGACAAGCGCAAGTGCAATCGGGCGGCCGAGGATCGGGCTGAAATAGCTTGATGTGACGAATCCAAGAGAGCGCCGCTGGCCTTCGAGCGGTACGAGATGCGCCCCCGTGGGCAGGGGCGTAACCCCGTCGATCTCCAGTCCGACAAGCTGTCGGCGATCCGTGCGCCTTGCCTCTGCCGTGAAAAGCGAACGGCGGCCAAGATATTCGTCCTTCCGCTTTTCGCGCGAGGCCTGCCAGCCCAGATCATGCGGCATGGTAAGCCCATCGGTATCCTTGCCGACAAGGATAAAGCCTTTTTCCGCGCGCAGGATCATCACCGCTTCCATGCCGATCCAGCGCCCGGATACCTCTTGTCGGGCGGCCTCCAATGCGCTGTAAAGAGCCGGGGCGTGACGCGCCGGCACCGTCACTTCGTAAGAGCGGTCGCCGGTAAAGCTGACCCGCGCGACGCGAAGGCTGTGGCCGTTCCAGAAAGTCTCCGTCACCGACATATGCGGCAGCTTCGCGTCGTCATACAGGGCTTCTGGCAGATTCGCCGCGATCAGAAGGTCGCGGGATTTCGGGCCGGTTACGGTCAGCGTGGCGAAACCAGCCGTGACATCATGGATAAAGCTTTTCGCGGGATCAAAGACATCTTGCCGCGCCTCTTCCAAAATCATCCGGACACTTGCGGCATGGGATGATGATGCCGAAACGACGAAGCGGTTCTCGGAAAGGCGGAAGACGACGCCGTCATCATGCACGATCCCGGTTTCACCAAGCACAAAGCCATATCGCGCGCGCCCGGGTTTCAGCGTCGAGAGACGCAGATAGCCGCAATAATCCAGCAGTTCGGCTGCGCCGGGGCCGATCACCTCTATCTTGCCCAGCGGGGAAGCATCGTAAAGCCCCACGCTTTTCCGTGCGGCAAGGGCCTCTTGCTGGGCCAGCACGGCTTCGTCATCCGTTCCGTAGACCGAGGGGCGCAGCCAGCCGCCATATTCCCGGAACATGGCGCCCCGCGCCTTATGCGCGATTTCCAGCGGAAGGCGTTTTGGCGCATTGAACACGGCCCCGCGCCGTAATCCGCCAATCACGCCGAGGGGAACCGGAGAGAAGGGCGGGCGATAGGTGGTGGTACCGGTTTCGGGGATGGTCCGGCCGGTAAGCGCCGCCATAGTGGCCAGCCCGGCAAAATTCGCGCTGCGGCCCTGATCCGTTGCCATGCCGAGCGTCGTGTAACGCTTCAGATGTTCGACCGAGCGATAACCCTCTTGCGCGGCCAGCTTGATGTCCTTGAGCGTCACATCGTTTTGCGGGTCAATCCATTGCCGCCCGCGCAGGTCAGGATCGGGGCGCATCGGGAAAAACTGCCAATCGCCTGCCGCGGCCCGCGGTGCCGGGCCGGTTCCGCGGCCTGCCGCATGACCTTCGGCCAATGCGCGGGCAAGACTGAAGCTGCCATTGACCGCTCCTGCGACCCGCAAGGCCGAACTGCCCGGGCGGGGAATGAGGGAATCCGAGCCTGTGTCCCAATCCAGCTTGCCGCCGGCCTGACAATGCAGATGGACCGAGGGCGTGTAGCCACCCGAGACCAGAATCGTATCGGTCTCGATTATGCGGCCGTCAACCACTGCTCCGGCGACCGAGTTCCGGCCATGTGCATGTGTCAGACGTGCCGCCCTCAGATGCCCGACACCGTCCGGGGTGGCTGGCGTATCGGCGCGGACATCCGCAAGGGTGACATCACAGCCCGCCTGTGCCAGAGCGGCGGCGACGGGATAGCTGGCATCGTTCCCGGTGGCGAGCAGGATACGCCGCCCGGCAACCGCGCCGTAAAGCGAGAGATAGTGCAGTGCGGCCTCGGCGGACAGAATTCCGGGCAGATCGTTATTGGCGAACCACAGAGGCCGTTCGACGGCTCCGGTCGCCAGCACGGTTTCAGCGGCTCGGATCCGCCATAGCCGATCGGGGCTGCCATCGCGCCGCTCCCATGCCGCAAAGAGCCCGTGATCAAAGGCGCCCCAGATGGTGGTCCCGCTCAGAATGCGGCCACCGGCGGCGGTGATCGCGCCGATGGCGTCACGGGTGAATTCGAGCCAATCGCCGCCGTCGATATCTCCGCCGCGCCAGCGCAGGCTGCCGCCCGGTTCGGGGGCATCGTCGACAAGCCAGACCTCGCGGCCGTTCCGTGCGGCAGCCCGTGCCGCGGCAAGCCCCGCCGCGCCGGCTCCGATGACCAGCAGGTCGCATCGCGCATTGAACTGCGGAATATCGGCGGGCGGGCAGTGCCCGGGGTCGAGCCGCCCCAGCCCGGCCATCCGGCGGATCATCGGCTCCCACCGCATCCAGCCAAAGGCCATGAAGGTCTTGTAATAGAACCCTCCGGGCAGGAAGCGATTGAAAAGGTCAAGCATTCCGGTTCGATCCCGCGCGGCATCCGGTGCCGTATTCACCGAACGAAGCGCCATATTCCGACGAAGCATGACCGTCGTTGCGCGGACATTCGGTGTGGTCCGGCCATCCTCGGTCACGTCGAATATGGCGTTGGGCTCTTCGTTTCCCATGCCCCAGAGGCCGCGCGGCCGGTGATACTTGAAACTGCGGCCCAGCACGCGGATGCCTGAGGCCAGCAGCGCAGATGCCGGCGTGTCGCCTGCAAAACCGGAGCCCGGCCTGCCATCGAAAGTGAAGGGCAGGGGGGTGGCGCGATCGATCTGGCTGCCAACACTGCCGTGACGCCATCCGCTCATGCGTTCCTCCCGGGCAAGGGGGTGACCGCGGTCACGTCGCGGGTGACAGTGTCGCGGGTCATCAGGAAGAACTCACCGCAGGTGACATGCAGCCAGACCTCTTGCGCCTTACCGCGTGATGCGCTGTTCATGTACAGATACTCGGCCCATTCGTCGTCCGTCGCGGTTTCTGCCGGCATGGGCCGTTTCTTGCCGGCTTCGGCGGCGAAATGGAATTCCGTCTCGTCGCGGGGACCGCAGAAAGGGCAGGTGAAAATCTGCATCTCGGTTCTTCCGTCAATGGGCAATGCCCGAACCTGCCGCCTCGTCGATCAGGCGGCCACGGGCAAAGCGGTCGAGGTCGAAGGGGCGGCTGATCTCGTGATGCCCGCCGGTCGCAAGCAGATGAGCCAGCAGCCAGCCGCCGGCGGGGATCGCCTTGAAGCCGCCGGTTCCCCAGCCGCAATTGAGAAAAAGCCCCTCGGGCCCGGCGGGGCCGATCACCGGCGAGCTGTCGGGCGTTACATCGACGACCCCGGCCCATTGCCTCAGCAGCTTTAACTGAGCGAAGGCCGGAAACATCTCCAGAAGACCCGAAACCACCGCTTCCTGTGCAGGCAGATTGCCTCTTTGGCCGTGGGTCGGCACGCGGTCGAGGCCCCCGCCGAAGACCAGTTCCCCCTTGTCGGATTGCGAGACATAGGTTCCCGTTCCCAGATAAAGCAGCACGGTGTCCAGCATCGGTTTCACGGGTTCGGATACGAAAGCCTGCAATGCGTAAGTGTGGATCGGCAACCGGATCCCGGCCATGGACGCCAGACCCGGTGTCGCGCCCGCGGCGGCAAGGCCCACCCGCCCGGCGCGGATGCTGCCCTTGTCGGTTTCAACGCCGGTGATCTTTCCCGACTCGATCAGCAGATCCGTGACGGTGCAGTTCTCGATGATGTCCACCCCCAAGGCGCTGGCGGCGCGGGCATAGCCCCAGGCGACGGCGTCATGCCGGGCGATGCCGGCACGCTCCTGCCACACGCCGCCCATGCAATTGTAACGGGCATCCGCGGCCCGGTTGAGCAGCGGCACCCTTCGCAAAGCCTCTTCGGCTCCGACCAACTCGCCGTCGACCCCGTTCAGTTGCATGGCATTGGCGATCCTTGCGCAGATCTCCATCTGCGTGGGGGTATGTGCGGCGATCAGCATGCCCCGCTGGCTAAGCATGATGTTGTAATTCAGTGCCTGCGAGAGCCCCTCGTAGAGACGCAGTGCCAGATCATAGAGCGCGACGCTTTCAGGGTAGAAATAGTTCGAACGGATGGCCGTGGTATTGCGGCCGGTATTGCCGCCACCGATCCAGCCTTTCTCAAGCACGGCCACGCGCGAGACACCGTGGTTTTTCGCCAGGTAATATGCGGTCGCAAGCCCATGGCCGCCGCCGCCCACGATGACCGCGTCATAGCCCGGCTGCGGCGTGGCCTTGCGCCATGCAGGAGTCCAGCCGCGATGCCCGCGCAGCCCTTCGGTGAAGAGGGAGAGGGCGGAATATCGTTTCATGTTCGTCCCGGATTTCGGGCAAATTCGAAAAATGCCTCGACCTCATTGCGGGAGGGCCGGACGCCCGTGAAGCAATACAGATAGCCTTCGACGCGTGCGAGCCGCTCTTCCAGTGTTTCGGACAGTTCGAGCGCGTAATAGCCGATCTGCTGGTAATAAAGGACGCGGGCGCGGATATCGGCCTCTGCGGACGGATAGCCGAAGCGTTCATACATCCGCATGAGCGCTTCGTGGCGCGCGGCGTCGCTGCGGTCGATCACCTGCCGGACCGCCTTGTCACGGCGGGCCCATTCCCTCACGGCGAAATCCAGCTGGTGGTCGAAGCCTCCCGGTGCGACGATAGAGCGGAAGAAATTGGTGACCGCCTCGGTGATCGTCGCGGCTTTCAGCTCGCTGTAACGGATCAACACGCCGGTATTCGTCTGCTCCCATTTCGCGAGGAGTTGGTTGAGCAGGTCTTCGCGGCTCTTGAAATACCAGTAGAAGCTGGAGCGGGAAACGCCAAGGCGGTTGCCGATCACCTGTACCTTGACTTCGGAGACGCCATGACTGACCAGAAGGTCCATTGCCAGGTTTAGCCAATCCTCCTTGGTCACCTTTACATTCCCGGGCAGGGTGGCCTTGCCGCTGTCGTCAGCATCCCTGTTCCGCTTCAATTCCGTGCCGACCATGTAAACATCCATTTCCGATTGCGTTGCGCTTCCGCCTTACCAGACCGGCCGATGTGACTGAAACCGTGAAGTGACGGGGCCGGATTGCCCGGAAGCCCGACGCCGCCCCGTCATGCGCCGCGCATCGCTTTCCCTTCGGGATCGTAGGGCGAAGGGGCGATCACCCTGGCGGGGCGCTCGGCCCCTACGATATGGGTGGCAAGCCGGGTGCCCTCGGCCGTGCAGTCACGATCGAGAAGGGCCATGGCCAGCGATTTGCCAAGGGTGTGTCCGTATCCGCCCGAGGTGATGAAGCCAACGCGCCTGCCATCCTTCCAGACGGGCTCGTAGCCACTGGCATCGGCATTGTCCGCCTCGATTTCCAGAGTGACGATCTGCTGTGCGGGTCCCCCGCTGTCACGTTCTTTCAATGCGGCGTCGCGGCCGATGAAATCGCGCTTCTTCCAGTCGATCCATCGGTCCAGCCCGGTCTGCGCCGGGGTATAGCCCTGCGTGAACTCGGCCGACCAGATCCCGAAGGATTTCTCTAGACGCAATGACAACATCGCATTGTAGCCTACCTCCCGCAGGCCCAGCTTTGCCCCTGCATCCAGCAAGCTCCGGCGCAAGACGGCATGTTCTGCGGCGGCGCAGTGGATTTCGTATCCCAGTTCGCCCGAAACCGACAGCCGTCCGACCCGCGCCCGGATCAGCCCGATATCGAAACCGCCACAGCCCATGAAGGGCAGATCGGCGATCGGACCATCCGTCAGCTGTTCCAGAACCTTTCGGCTGTTCGGTCCCGCAAGCGCAAAGCCGGTCGTCGCGTCCGAGATATCCCTGACCGTGACGCCATCGGATATCTGATCCTCGAACCATCGCATATGCCATTCGCGCAAATAGTAGGATCCCATGATCCACCAGGTTCCCGTCCCCCAGTTGAACACGGTCAGATCGCCCTTTAGCTTGCCCGTCTTGCTGAGCATTGGCGCAAGCCTTGCGCGCCCGGCTTCGGGCAATTCCGATGCCATCACCCGGTTCAGCCAGTTTTCGGCCTTGGGACCCGTCACCTCGAAGCGGGAAAAAACCGAGATGTCGAGCAGGCCCACCGCCTCGCGCACCGCCTTGCATTCCTGCGCCACGATGGGGAAGGCGTTGGAGCGCCTGAGCGTCGGCTTTTCCTTGAACTCCGGCGCGGGGGCGAAATAGAGCGGCAGCTCCAGCCCATAGCTTGCGCCCCAGCGGGCGCCTGCCGCGGTCATGTCGGAATAGGCTCCCGGCATTTTCAGCGGCCGCCCGGCCGGCAGTTGCTCGTTCGGGTAGGTCATGATGAAGCGGCGGGAGTAAAACTGGCCGGTCGTTTCCTTGATATAGCGCTTGTTCGCGGCAAAATCGCCATAGCGCGCCACGTCCATGCCGAAGACATCCGCCTCGGGCTCTCCGTGGATCATCCATTCCGCGAGGCTCTTGCCCACGCCGCCGCCTTGCAGGAAACCGGCCATGACGGCACAGGCGCACCAGTAGCCGCGCTTGCCGCGCACCGGCCCGACCAGCGGGTTGCCGTCGGGCGAGAAAGTGAACGCGCCATTGACCCAGTTGCGCACACCGGCCTTCTGCAGGACCGGATAGCGTTCGAAGCCAAGCCGGAGTTCGTTCTCGATCCGGTCGGGATCTTCCTGCAGAAGCTCGATGCCGTAATTCCAGGGCGCGCCATCCATCATCCAGTGCTGATGATCGATCTCGTAGATCCCCAGCAGCATCCCTTTCTGATCCTGCCGCATATAGGTGAAGCCCTCGAGATCCACGACCAGCGGCATCTCTTTTTCCAGTGCGGCGATCTCGGGGATGGTTTCGGTCAGCAGATAGTGATGCGCCAGCGGGCTGACCGGCAGTTCGATCCCGGCCATGCGCCCGACCTGCTTGGCCCAGAGGCCGGCGGCATTGACCACATGTTCGCAGCGGATCGTGCCTTTCTCGGTGACCACGTCCCAGCCCTCGGCGGTCTGGACAAGCTCCAGCACCCGGTTGTGCTCGATGATTTCGGCGCCCCGCTTCTTCGCGGCCCCGGCATAGGCATGCACTGTGCCGGTAGTGTCGACATAGCCCTCTCGCTCGGCGAACATGCCGCCAAGGATGCCATGGGTCGAGATAACCGGACATCGTTTGCCGACCTCTTCCGGCGTGATCAGATGCACATCATCGATGCCGATCGACTGGAACACCCGGTAAGCCGATTGCAGCCATTCCCATCGGTCCGGCGTTCCTGCAAGTGTCATTCCGCCGGTCATGTGCATGCCGACCGACTGGCCGCTTTCCTTCTCGATCTCGGAGAGCAGGTTGATGGTATAGGATTGCAGGCCCGCGATGTTCGGATCGGCGTTCAGGGCGTGAAAGCCGCCGGCGGCATGCCAGCTGGATCCCGCGGTCAGGACGGATCGTTCTACCAGACAGATATCGGTCCAGCCGAACTTGGCCAGATGATACAGGACAGAGGCTCCGACGACGCCGCCTCCGATCACCACGACACGATATTCCGACTTCATGCTGCGCTCCCGATCTGGCCCCTGTCGTCGACGGTAATTATTGTGGACACATATGTCCAGAGATTTTTATGCGAGGTATGGAGGACAGAATGCGCGGTTTCGGTCGTGGAACGGCGTCAACCTTTTGAACGGGTGAAAACTGCTGTCGCCTTCAGCCTTTCAGGATCAGTGCGGCGCCGCTCACGATCGAGAAGATCAGCACCGCCAGCCGCAATGCCGGGCCGTTGATATGCGCATGAACGCTTCGGGAAAGCGCGCTGCCGATCAGGACCGCCGGGATCAGGTACAGCGCTGCCAGAACCTGATCCTGTCCGATCCGTCCCACGATCATCAGGATGACCAGCGAGATCACCTCGCCGATCAGAAAGCAGGCCGCCACGGTCGACCGCAGGACCGGGCCCGGCGCGTGCTGGTAAAGTAATGCAAGGGGCGGGCCGCCGATGCCGGTCGCCGTTTCGGTGACGCCGGTGAACAGCCCCACACCCAGAGAGGCCGGAGGGCTTGGCGTGAAGGGCGGCGCAAAAAGCGCCGCGACCGCGGCAAGAATGGTCAGCAGGCCCACCGCAATCTCAAGTTGCCGCACCGACAGGGCAATCAGAACCGCCATCCCAAGGAAGGTTCCGAAGAACCGGCCAAAGGTGATCCAGCCTGTGCCGCGCCTATCGATCGCGCCCCGTTCTCTCCAGGCGACAAGGAAGTTCAGCGGCAGCATCAGGATCAGCAGCGTGACCGGCAGATAGCTGGCGTCGACGAAACCGAAGACGGGTGCCATGATCAGTGCGAAACCGATGCCGACCGCGCCCTGGACAAAGGCAGAGACGCCGACCAGCAGCGACAATCCGACAAATGCGAAAAAGCTCATGCCGGCCTCGCCGCGATCAGGCTGTCGGCAGTGGGGTGGATGCGCTGGATCGGTGCGGCGGCAATGGCCGAGGTGGCAAGTTCGCGGATCTCTTCCATCAGGGCACGGGCGTCCCAGTCTACCGGCCAGCCCCGCACCATCCGTAACCGGCCATTGGTGAAAACCGCATCGATCTGGTCGCGGTTTCCGTAGCGCACCAGTTCCCAGCTCAGATCATGCGAGGGCGTGAATTCGGGCCGGTCCAGATCGACCAGCAGAAAATCGGCGGCCAGCCCTTCGGCGATGCGGCCCGTCACGGCGGCAAGCCCGCTTGCATCCGCCGCCATCCGTGTTGCTGCATCAAGCCACAACCAGCCGCCGCCACAGGAGCTGTCACCCGAGGCAAGACCATAGGCCGCGCGCTGCAACGCCTCGGCTGCGTCCATCAGCCTGAAGCCATCGGCCCTGGTGCCATCGGTTCCCAGCCCGAAACGAATGCCAAGCGCCTGCATCTGCAGCGCGGGGGCGACCGCATTGCCCTTCCAGACCGAGGCAACCGGGTTATAGGCCACGGCGGTGCCGGTGTCGCGCAGCAGGTTCAGTTCGGACGGCGTGATCAGCGTCGAATGCGCGATCAGCGTCTGCGGACCAAGCGCGCCGATATGCGCCAGATGCTCCAGCGGGCGGCGGCCATTGGCGACCAGAGACCGCTCGACCGCCACGAGATGTTCGTTCACATGGGTCTGAAAGGTGACGCCCGCCGCTGCCGCCATGGCCGAGATGTCGTGCAGCATCCCGTCGCTGGCTGCCTCGGGGATCGAGATGGCCAGCGATGGATGAACCAGCGGATCGTCGTGATAAGCCGCCAGATGCGCCTCGGCCATGCGCAGGATCTGGGCCGGATCAGGCACGACGGCCGCGCCTCCCAGATCGTTGCAGATCCGGGCCACGACCAGTCGCAACCCGGCCTCGCGCGCGGCATCGACGAGTTTGCCGAGATGACCCGCTGACCGGGTTCCGGCATCGACGGCGCTGGTGAAACCGCCGCGCAGGCATTCCAGCGCCGCCAGTTTCGATGAAAGATAGACCATATGCTCGTCAAGACTGCCTTCCAGCGGCACCCAGATACGGCGGAAGATCTCGGACGGCTCGCCGAAGACCAGCGACTTGCCCAGCGATTGCGTCAGATGGGTATGCGTATCGATGAAACCCGGCATCATCAGATGATCGGGCAACGCCACTGCTTTCAGTTCGGGATGGCGGGCCTTCAGTTCCGCTGCCTCGGCGATCTCGGCAAAGCGTCCTTTGCGCAGCAGCACCGCCATTCCGGGTCGGGGGCCGTCCTCGATCAGCAGGCGGCCCGGAGCAACGATCAGGTTGTCGGTCGAGGCGAAGCTTTGGCGCAGGTCGGTCATCAGGCATGTTCCTTGGTATCGGCAGGTTTTGGTGTGTTGAACTGAAACAGGGCATTGACCACCGCTGCCGTGATCGTGCCCATTGCAAGCCCGTTGCCAAGGATCATTTGCGACCATTGCGGAAACTGGCTGTAGACGTCCGGGACCAGGATCGGCATCAGCCCCATGGCAAGCCCCGATGCCAGCGTGAACATCGCGCCGTGCTCGCGCAGATCGACGCGGCTGAGGACGTGGATGCCGATTACGCCGATGATAGAGAATACGATGATGGCGGTGCCTCCGACGACCGGGCCGGGAAGAACGCTGGCCATCCGTGACACCGGCGCGATCAATGCGATGACGACAAGGATCACCCCCGCCATCGCGGTCACATAGCGCGACCGGATTCCGGTTGCGCGGACGATGCCCACATTCTCGCCCGAGGTGATGATCAATGATGTGCCGAACATGCCGCCCACGACCGAGGCCACCGCATCGCCGCGAATGGTGCGCGGCACGATGGCATGCGCGTCACCCTTGCGGTCCACGATCTCTGCCGTGGCGATGGTCTGGCCGGTCGCCTCGGCCATCGAGATGATCGAGAAGACGATCAGCGGCAGTGAGGCGATGATGTCGAATTTCGGCACCCCGAACGGAAACAGATGCGGCACCGCGATGAACGATCCCTGCATCACGCCGGACATGTCCAGCCTGCCAAGCGCCGCCGCCAGCAATGTTCCGGCGATCAGTCCCAGCATTACTGAAATGCGCTGTAATGTGCCGGTGAACACGCGGGAGAAGATGACCGTCAGCGCGATGGTCGCCAGCGCCAGCCCGACATTCACCGGATCGGCGAATCCGTCGCTGCCCGGTCTGCCGGTGATCGTGCCGCCATATATCTTGACCAGATTCACCGCGACCAGCAGCAGCATGGTGCCGACCACGATCGGCGGGAAGAAGCGCAGCAGGCGGCGAAAGACCGGCAGCGCGGCGAAATAGAACACTCCGGTCATCAGCACGGCTCCAACGGCGGTTTGCACATCGGTCTGGCTGGCGATGGCCAGAAAGATCGCGATCGGGGCGCCGCCCGGAACCATGATGAAGGGAAGGCGCGCACCGAAGCCCGCAGGCCCGAAGCTTTGCAAAATCGAGCCGAGCCCGCAGACAAGGAATGTCGCGCTGATGATCGATACGGTCAGCGCCGGATCGAAGCCCAGCGTCTGGGCCACCAGAAAGACCGCGGTAATCGGCGACGCGGCCATGACCAGCACATGCTGAAAGCCGTAAAGGATCAGATCCCTGACCGGCAGAATCTCATCGACGGGATCGGGCGGGGCAAGGTTTTTTGATTTGGAGATCATAAGCTTTCCCTGTTGCTGATTGCGTGTTTGCTTCTATGCAAATCGTTTTGCCTAATGGGAGCGATAGCATGATTTACGATTCGTGCAAATCGTTTTGTTGCGTTTGTGGGCGATGCTGCTAGCGTAGCAGGGGGAAACAAATGAATGAGGGTATATTGGGCAAACCGACCATTTCGGATCTTGCGAAGGCGGCCGGGGTATCGGTGACCACCGTGTCGCATGCGTTCAGCGGCCGCCGTCATGTTGATCCGGAAACCCGCAAGCGGATTCAGACGCTTGCGGATCAGATCGGTTATCATCCCAGTAGTATGGCACGGGCACTGCGTAGCGGGCGGACGGGGACGATCGCATTGGCATCGTCAATGCCCTTCGCGGTGGCCGCGGGCCCGTCGCGGCTTGGATTCCTGATGGAGATCGCCGCCTCTGCGGCAATGTCGGCTTTGACGCGCGACCTTGCGCTGTGCCTGATCCCGCCGCACCCATCGGCACAAAGCTATGGTTCCGCGGGTTTCGACGGGGTGATTCTGGTCGAACCGATGCGCGACGATCCACTGGTGGCCCATTTCGAGCAGCGCAAGACGCCGATCGTCTCTATCGGGACGGTACCGGGGCGTCCCGACATACCGGCCGTCGACATTCGCTCGCGCGAAACGGCGCAGTTGCTGTTGACGCATCTCGCAGAGCAGGGCTGCCGCCAGATCGCAGCGCTGATCGGTTCGACGTCCCGGACCAGCCAGATCGAAAGCGAGGCGGCTTATGACGAGTTCGTTGCAAGCCACCAGTGGCTGTCTCCGATGATCCGTCTGAACGAAGACGAGGGCGAAGAGATCGCCTATCGCGAAACGCTGCGTCTGCTGCATGCGAATCCGGCAATTGACGGCATATTCGCCGCCATCGACGCTTTCGCCAGCGGCGCGGTGCGCGCGGCGCGGGAACTGGGCAGGACGGTGCCCGGCCAGTTGCGCATCGTGACCCGCTATGACGGGTTGCGAGCCAAGCTGTCCCAGCCTCCGCTGACCGCCGTCGATCTGTATCTGCCGACCATCGCAGAGGAAGCGGTTCATCTGTTGCTTGACCGCATCGACGGCAACAGCCGCATGGTCACGGCCGAGCTGCCCAAACTGATCGTCAGGCAATCGTCGGAAGCAACAGGATAAATGCGGTCACTCGCCGCGGTGTCGTCCTTACTGATGTGGCCGCTATCGGTCACGATCTCGCCGGTTTCGATCGTCGCGCGGTCACCCGGAGGCAATACGGGAGATCACCGGCCGATTGATCTTCCGCGTCACACCAATGCCGTACTTGATCCCCAGGCCGGTAAACAGGCAACGTTGCCGCATTGCATGAAAAGGTTCTGGATCATGTGCCGTTTCGTTCTGCTCGTCATCGCCCTTTGCTTCGCATCATCTTCTTTGGCCGGGGAAGCGGATCTGACGCTGGATCGGGGTATTGCCGCCACGCTTAGCATGCCTGAAGGGGAAGGGCCTTTTCCGGCAGTGCTTTTGTTGCATGGCCTTGGCGCGGACCGCCACGAAATCGGCAATATCTATGTCGATAGCGCAGAGATTCTGGCCGAGAAGGGCATAGCCTCGCTCAGGTTCGATTTTCGCGGCTTTGGCAAATCAAGCGGCGATACCGGCGCATTCACGCTTGACCGGCAGAACGAGGACGCACTGATCGGTCTCGAGGCGCTTATGTCGGCCAAGGGCGTGGATCCCGAACGGATCGGCGCTGTGGGTTTTTCCTTCGGCGGCGGCGCGGCGATCGAACTGGCGGCGGCAAGACCCGAGACGATCAAATCGGTGGTGGTATGGTCGCCGGTGGGTGACTATGTCGCCGACATGCTGGACAGTCTGGGACAGAAAGCCTTTGACCGCGCGGCCGAAGAGGGGGTCGTGGGCCTTGATCTGGGGTGGCGCACCATGGCCCTGAAGAGGGATTTCTTCGACAGTCTTTTCGCCCATGATCTGCTTGAAGCTCTGGCCGCCTATCCGGGACCGTTCATGATGATCAATGGCGAGGATGATTTTTACCGGCAATATGCCACGCCGATGATGGAGGCGGCGGCAGGCACCGACAAGAAGGCGCTGGTGATCGAAGGCGCGGATCATATATACCATGTCTATACGCCTAGCCGCTCGAAGGCCGGTCAGGTGATCGAGGCGACGGTGGAGCGTTTCCGAGAAACACTGTAAACCACCTGATCGGAATGGTGCGGAACATGGCCCGGTTCCGGGCCGGCTGCCATCGGCAACAAGCGGGCGGTTCGATCATTATCCCGTTGCCAGTTGCACAAAATGCCCCGGGCTGACCTCGTGGTGCCGGTGTTTGGGCGGCCGGTAATCAGCCGCGCGACAGGGCTTTTGATTTCGCTATCCGCGATGCAGCGCGTCTGGCGTCGTGCCGCATCGGCCATCGCCGCCGACAATCCGGCCTGTTTCAGCAAGGTACCAGTGCGTCCTGCCGCTTCGGAAGAACCGGCAAGACAATGCGAGATCGGGAAATGATCATCTCAGCTTTGTTCGGCGGACCCCACCTCATTGCGCAATTGATCCAGCATCAGGGCAATCTTTTCCTGCAGATCGGTCGTCGCCAGACTGGCCGGATAGGAAATCGCGATGCCGTAAATCTCTGACGTGTCGGGGTCGCGCATTGCGATCCCCTGCGAAGCGACGCCTTCAAAAGCCTCGTTCATCGCTGATGAGCGCCCCGTTGCGCGGATACGTCCGATCCGTTCCTGCAATTCGGCATGGTCTCGGGGCGCGTTCGCGGAAACGAATGGCAAGGGTTCGGGCACGCGCTTCTGCCATTCCGCGTCTTCCAGAAGCGCCAGCATCGCGCGGCCGTTCGAGGTCGTATGAGCCGCCGTTTTGTAACCCGGAGCCGTGGCGATCGCCAGGGGACTCGAGCCGCGCAGCATGCGCAGCACCATCAGATCGGGGCCGTCGAATACGGTGATATACCCGGTATGCCCGCCGGAATCGCAAATATGCTTTACCCGCTTGTGCAGCAGATCAAGGAACGGGTTCTGGCTTTTGAAGATCTGCCCCAGTTCGAACAGCCGCATTCCGGGCGAATAGAGCCGCGCCTGCGAATCATATTCCAGAAGTCCCGATTCCCGCAAAGCACGCAAAGCACGATGTACGGTGGCTTTCGGGCGGCCAAGACGCCGCGCAAGTTCGGCCTGTCCGATCGCGGGCTCTTCGGGGGAAAAAATCTTAAATATTTCAATTGCATCATCAAGCGCGCCCATGGGTTTCCTTTCTTCGCGACGAGAAGTGATTGCTTAAAATTTATGCATATATTGTTCCATTATTGAAACTAAGTGTCAATTGTGAAACAAAATCTGGACATGAGCTTTTCGGTATTATTACAGTCGGCCCCGTAAATACGCCCATCGCCGGGCGCGGGACGGCCCATCTTTTCTTGTGCAAGGAATGCGAAGGCGTCCCGCAAACAGGTCTCGACATTGCGTCGTGACAGGACATCGGGAGCGAACGGATATATGACTCACACCCGCAGATTACGCGCAGGTATCGATATCGGCGGCACTTTCACGGATTTCATCCTGTTCGATGAGGCGCAGGCCGCGATCCGTTTGCACAAGCATCTGACCACGGCGCATGATCCGTCGCAGGGGGCGTTGAAAGGACTGTCGGAACTGATTGAGTCGGCTTCGATCTCGGTTGCGGATCTGGCTGAGATCGTGCATGGCACGACATTGGTCACGAATGCCGTCATCGAGCGCAAGGGCGCGAGCGTCGGGATGATCACGACCAAAGGGTTCCGGGACATTCTGGAGATCGGAACCGAACAGCGCTACGATATTTATGATCTCGCATTGTCTTTCCCGCCGGCACTGGTGGAGCGCGCCAGACGGCTGGAAGTGTCCGAACGGATCGATGCGGCTGGCCGGGAAATTCTGCCATTGGATGAAGCCGCCGTGATTGCTGCGGCAAGCGCGTTGGTGCGACAGGGTGTCGAAGCGGTCGCGATCTGTTTCATGCATTCCTATGCGAACCCTGATCATGAACGGCGGGCACGGGATCTGATCGCCCGCGAATTTCCGGATCTGTCGATCTCGATTTCGTCCGAAGTCGTCGCCGAGATCTCGGAATATCAACGCTTCGCCACCACCTGCGCCAATGCTTATGTCCAGCCGCTGATGGATCGCTATCTGTGTCGCTTCGAGACTGAGTTGCGGAAGCTTGGCTTCGACGGCGATTTCCGCCTGATGCATTCGGCTGGCGGATTGGTTTCGCTGGATGCGGCGCGGGCTTTTCCGATCCGGCTGCTGGAATCCGGCCCCGCCGGGGGGGCGCTGGCGACCGCGTGGTTCGGGCATAATGCGGGCCATGACAATGTGATCTCGTTCGATATGGGAGGAACGACCGCGAAAGCCTGCCTGATCGAGAACGGCAGGGCCGATATTGCCTCTTATCTTGAAGCGGGCAGGGAACATCGTTTCAAGAACGGATCAGGACTGCCGATAAAGGCTCCGGTCGTCGACATGATCGAGATCGGCGCGGGTGGCGGTTCGATCGCGTCGATCGATGCGGTCGGGCTGATGCAGGTTGGCCCGCATTCCGCCGGGTCGGAACCGGGACCGGCCTGTTATGGGCGCGGCGGCGAAAAACCGACCGTCACCGATGCCAGTGTCGCTCTGGGCTATTACGATCCCGATTTCTTCCTTGGCGGACGGATGAAGCTGGATCTGCAAGCCGCCGAGCGGGCATTGGACGGAATCGCGAAGCCTTTGGGCATTTCGGCGGCAGAGGCGGCCTGGGGGGTGCATCAGGTCGTCGCGGAAAGCATGGCCAATGCCGCGCGCATCCATCTGATCGAAAAGGGCAAGGATCCCCGCTCCTATTCCATGATCGGCTTCGGTGGCGCAGGCCCGGCCTTTGCTGCCCGTGTCGCGCGGATCCTGGGCGTGTCCGAGGTCATCATCCCACCGGCAAGCGGGGCGGCTTCGGCCTTCGGCTTTCTGACCGCGCCGCTGTCGTTCGATTTTGTCCGGTCGCATCGTGTGGCGCTGTCGCCGCAGATGGATATGGGCGAAATCACCGCGATTTGCGATGATCTGGCGCAGGACGGTCGCGCACAACTGCGGCAGGCAGGGGTTGCGGACGATCAGATCATTGTCGAGCGTATGGCCGACATGCGGCTTGTGGGGCAGTTGCACGAAATCACCGTGCCGCTTCCGGCGGGGGAGCTTGCATCCGGCTCCTATGTCGCGATCCGCGAGGCGTTCGAGCGCGTCTACGCTGCCCGCTATACGAGCGTGCCGAACGAGGCGCGTCTGGAAATCCTGTCTTTCCGCTGCCGCACCAGCGGACCCGCGCCGCAACTGACCGTCCGGCAGGCCGGGGTCGCGGGCGGGAATGGCGGCGATGGCCGCAAGGGAAGCCGCCGCAGCTATTTCTCGGGCGAGTGGCTGGAAGCCGGGATCTATGACCGCTACGCGCTGGTGCCCGGCCAGAAAATCCAGGGCCCCGCGATCATCGAAGAGCATGAGGCGACGACCATCGTGCCGCCCGGAGACAATGTCAGCGTCGATGAGGTCGGCAATCTGCATATCGCTATTGCCGCAGCCGCCAAAGGCGCGACCGTGGTCGATGAAACGATGAGCCTTGACCAGGCGGTGTCGCGCATCCAGTCCGATCCCATCGCGCTTGAGGTGATGTGGAGCCGACTGGTCAATGTCGCCGAAGAGATGTGGTCGACGGTCTGCCGTACAGCCTTTTCGCTGATCATTTCTGAATCGCAGGATTTCGGCTGCGCCATCCTTGATCCGAACGGCGAAACGCTGGCCCATTCCGCGCGGGTGATGCCGGTTTTCAATCTGACCTTGCCGATGGCGGTGAAAGCGATCCTCAAACGCTATCCGGTCGAGGCGATGACGCCGGGCGATGTCTATATCACCAACGATCCATGGCTTTGCGCGGGTCATCTGTTCGATCTTGCGATCGTGACCCCGGTCTTCCATCGGGGGCGGGTTGTCGCGTTGATGGGAACTGTGGGGCATGTCGGCGATATCGGCGGCTCACGCGATGGGTTGAGCGTTTCGGAGCTTTACGAGGAAGGCCTGCAAATTCCGGCGATGAAGCTGGTCAATGGCGGCACCGAGAACGAGGATCTGTTCCGCCTGATGGGTGAGAATATTCGCGACAGCGAGCAGGTTCTGGGCGATGTCCGCTCGTTCATCGCGGCCAACGCGACGGGCGCGGCGCGGATGCAGGCTTTCATGGACGAATACGGAATGCATGATCTGCAAGCCTTCGCGCTTGTCGTGCAATCGCTGTCCGAAAAGGCGATCCGGCAGGCGATCGGCAGGTTGAAAGATGGCGTGTACCATTCGGAAATCTCGAATAACCCGATGGGCTCGCGGATGACCTTCCCGTTGAAGGTCACGGTCGCGGGCGAGGAAATCGAACTGGATTTCGAGGGCGCACCGCCCCAGACAGCGCGGGGCGGGATCAATTGCACCCTCAGTTACACCACGGCGCATGCGACCTATCCGCTCAAATGCATGCTGACGCCGAATGTGCGCGGCAATGCGGGTTGCTACCGCCCGTTCACCGTCAAGGCGCCCAAGGGATCGATCCTTAATTGCGACAAGCCGGCTCCGGTATCGCTGCGCACCCGTACCGGCTGGTATCTGGCCCCGAATATCTTCCGCGCCATGGCCGATGCTGCCCCCGAAATGGTGCAAAGCTTCTCGGGCCTGCCCAGTCTTCTCAGCTTCTACGGAAAATCGGACGAGGGCGCGCTGTTCTATGAGCTGTTGCTTCTGGGCGGCGGTCAGGGGGCGTCTGCCGGGCGCGATGGGAAATCCTCGCTGCTCTGGCCGACATCGGCGGCGACATCCTCGATCGAGATGCTGGAAAGCCGCTCGCCGATCGTGGTCTGGGAAAAGACCCTGATGACCGACAGCGGCGGGGCAGGAGAATTCCGTGGCGGGCTTTCGGTCCGGGTCCGGGTTTCGCGGCGCAATGCCGACGGGCAGCCGATCCGCGCCATCGTTTCACCTGAGGGGGTGGACATGCCTGTCGAGGGACTCTTCGGCGGGGCCTCGGGTCTTACGGCCCATGGGCGGATGCTGCGGCTGACGGATGGCGTGCAGACCGGCGATTGCGGCACCGGGCAGATCGTCGATCTGGAGGATGCCGATACGGTAATCGAACTGCAACTTGCCGGTGGTTCCGGCTATGGCGATCCCCGGGACCGCGATCCATTGCGCGTGGCCGAGGATCTGCGTCAGGGTTATATCAGTACGGATGCGGCGGGCCGGATCTACGGCCTGTCCCGAAGCGGGGATGCACCGGTGAAAACGGAAACTGCGGGATGATCACTGCCGTGTCCCAGCCGATACCGGGGCGCATTTCTTCAAACGGATACCGACAGGGAAATATGACATGAATCTCAGCAGACGGGCTTTCATCGGGACGACCATCAGTGCCGCGGCATTGGCCTCGTCCTCATTCGAGGCGCTGGCGCGTGGCCGCAAGGTGCTGATCATGGCCAGCAGTGTCGATATTCCTAATTTCGACCCGCATGTCGCCACCGGCTATGCGCCGCAGATGCTGTTCCGGAATACCTATGATGCGCTGGTCCGCGTCGTCGGAAACCCGCCAGAGGTCGTGCCGGGGCTGGCCAGCGAATGGAGCGTATCAGACGATCAGCTGCATTATGAATTCACTCTGAACCCAGAGGCCCGCTTTCAGGACGGAACCCCGGTCACTGCCGATGCCGTGGTTTATTCCTTCGAGCGGATCATGCGCCTGCAACGCGGGGTTTCCTGGATGATCGAAGGCGTTCTGGAAAGCGGCAGCGTCACGGCAAAGGATGAAGGCACGGTCTCTTTCGACCTGAAGGCGGCTTTTGCGCCGTTCATGCAGGTGCTGCCGTGGATGTTCATCGTCAATCCGGCCGAGGTCGAAGCCAATCTGGGCGACGATGACGGGCAAGCCTATCTGTTGCAGAACACCGCCGGATCCGGCCCGTTCCGCATGGGACGTGTGGCGCCCGGAAATCTCTATGAATTCCTGCGGGTCGAAGATGACTGGCACAAGGACGGAGGCAATCTGGAAGGTGCGATCTGGAAGATCGTCCGCGAAGCCTCGACCGAGCGGATGATGCTGCAGCGTGGCGAGGCCCATATCGCGCTGGAGCTTTACGCCGAGGACATGGAAGCGCTGGCCGATATGCCCGGTGTCGTCCGGGTGGTGGAGCCGGAATACCGGACATTCTCGATCAAGATGAACACCGCAAAGGGTCCATTGGCGGATGCCAATCTGCGCAAGGCGATTTCCTATGCCTATAATTATCAGGGAATGCTGGATTCCGCAGGCCCGGCCGAGTTGATGATCGGTCCGCTGCCCACCGGCATCTTCGGCCATGATCCCGATTTGCAGGTCTACCGTCAGGATATGGAGAAGGCCAAGGAATATCTGGCCAAATCCGAATATGCGGATGGGGGATTCACCCTTAACGTGATGCATGCGACGGGTTACGAAAACCAGCGCCGCTGGTGCCTGCTGCTGCTGGAGGCGTTGAAAAGTCTGAATATCGGGCTGGAAATCCAGCCCGCCACCTGGCCCGATATCACCGCCTCGGCGCAGTCGGCGGATACGATGCCCGATTTCTATTGCATCTTCCAGTCGGCCAATTACGCCGATCCGGACAATATCGCCTTCGCGGCCTATCATTCGTCGCGCAATGGCCAGTGGCAGAATCCTGTCTACAGCAATCCCGAAGCCGACAAGCTGATCGAAGCTGCGAGGGTCGAGATCGATCAGACCCGCCGCGCCGAGATCTATGCAGAGCTTCAGGCACTGCTGGTCGAGGATGCGCCGGATATTTTCGGCGTGCTGGAAAAGCGTAAACTGGCGCTACGCGACGATGTCGAAGGCTATGTCTTCGCCCCGGTCGCGGCCAATTCCATCGAGCTGTTGCCGCTGTCGCTGACCTGAATGCCGACTGACTGAACCATGGCGGGGGTCGCGGTCCCCCGCCCGCAAACCGCAGGACCGCCCATGATCCGATACGTCATCCGCCGCTTGCTGCTTCTTGTCCCGATGCTTCTGGGCCTTTCGGTGATCGTTTTTGCCATCGCCCGGCTGTTGCCCGGCGATCCCGCGGCGCTTGCCGCAGGCCCGAACGCCACTCCGGAGGTTCTGGCAAGCGTTCAAAGAGAATTCGGCCTCGATAAGCCGATCCCGCTTCAATACTGGGATTATCTGACCGGGCTGGTTCAGGGCGACTGGGGCGTGTCGATCTTCACCCGTCGCCCGGTTTTCGAGGATATCGTCACCTTTCTGCCGGCAACGCTGGAACTGGTCGCCGCCGCCATGCTGATTGCGATCGTGCTGGGCATTCCCCTGGGGCTGGCGGCGGCGGTCTGGCGCAATGGCGTTCTGGATTACGTCACCCGCACCGTGTCGCTGGGCGGTATCGCGATGCCGCGTTTCTTCCTGGGGCTGTTGTTGCAGCTTTGCTTCGTCACATGGCTGGACATTTTGCCGCTTTCGGGGCGCTTCCCCCTGATCGACCTTCCCCCGGAAGAGATTACCGGCTTCTACACCATCGATTCACTGCTGACCGGTGATTGGTATGCGCTGCGCGTCTCGCTGGCCCATCTGGCTCTTCCCGCGCTTGCGATGTCGCTGTCGCCATTGGCCACGATCATCCGGATGATGCGTGCCTCGACCATCGAGGTCCTGCAGCAGGATTATGTCATGACCGAGCGGGCGCTTGGCTTGTCCAGCCGGCTGATCCTGTTCAAATATGTGCTGAAAAACGCGATGACCTCGACGCTGACGGTCATCGGCCTTTATGTTTCCTGGCTTCTGGGCGGAACGGTGCTGGTCGAGACGGTATTCGACTGGCCGGGGCTTGGCCTTTACGCCACGCAGGCGATCCTTAGTCAGGACTTCATGCCGGTGATCGGCGTGACGCTGGTCATCGCCATCATTTACCTGCTGTCGATGCTGATCGTCGATCTGCTTTACGGCGTGTTCAACCCGAAAGTCCGCAGCTCATGACCATGATACAGACCTCCCTGCCCAAGCGTGACACCTCGGCCCGGCTGGAAAACTGGTCGCGCGCCTTCTATCGCTTCCGACAAAGCTGGTTGTCGGTCATCGGGCTGGCTATCGTTGCGGTCCTGATCGTGATCGCGCTGGTTGCGCCATTGATCGTGCCTTATCCCGAACATGTGGCCGGCGCGACCGATACCGCCGCCCGCTTCATGCCCCCAAGCGCGGAACATTGGTTTGGTACCAATGCATTGGGTCAGGACATGTTCTCTCTGGTTCTGGTCGGATCGCAGGTTTCGTTATTCTCGGGCCTTGCGGTCGTTATCATCGCGATAGCCGTCGGCGGGCTGGTCGGCGCCGTCGCAGGCTATTTCGGCGGCTGGATCGACGAAACATTGATGCGGCTGACCGATCTGCTGCTGACAATTCCAAGCCTGATCCTGGCAATGGCGGTCGCGGCGGCGCTTGGCACCGGCATTCTGAACATGATCATCGCCATCTCGATCACCTGGTGGCCCGCCTATGCGCGGCTGATCCGGGGCGAGGTTCTGGTGAAGAAGGAAGAACAGTTCATCACCGCGGCCCGCGCGCTTGGTGCAGGCCCGGGCCGGATCCTTGGCCGCCACATCCTGCCCAATATCATCTCGCCGGTGGTGGTGAAGGCCTCGCTGGATATGGGTTTCGCGATCCTGACCGTTGCCTCGCTTGGTTTCGTGGGAATCGGCGTGCGGGCGCCGGTGCCGGAATGGGGAACGCTGCTTTCGACGGCGCGCGGCTATATGCCCGACTATTGGTGGACGGCGTTGTTTCCGGGCTTCGCGATCTTTCTGGCGGTGCTTGCCTTCAATCTTCTGGGCGACGGGTTGCGCGATGTCCTTGATCCCAAGGCGCGGAGGTAAGCCGGATGAGTCTGCTCGAGATCACCAATCTGAATCTGGCCATGCGCAGCTATGAAGGCGAAACGCAGATCCTGCATGGTATCGACCTGAAGATCGAGCGGGGCGAGATCTGGGGGATGGTGGGTGAAACCGGCAGTGGAAAATCCCTGACCGGCTTATCCATCTCGCGTCTGATTCCGGCGGCGACGGGCCGCTACCTTGCGGGGGCGATCCGGTTCGAGGGCACCGATGTCCTGAACGCCACCGAACGCGAGATGCGCAAGCTGCGCGGTCGCAAGATCGGCATGATCTTTCAGGATCCCACGACCAATCTTAATCCGGCTTTCCGCATCGGCACGCAGCTTGTCGATGTGGCGCTTCATGCGGCGGAACATGATCCATCCGTGCTCGGTCTGAGTGGCAACGCCTCCCGGCGCGAGCGCCGCCGCGCTGCCCGCCAGGTGGCGATCGAGATGCTGGGCAAGGTTGGCATTTCCGATCCGGCCGAGCGTATCGATGCCTATCCGCACCAGTTCTCGGGTGGGATGCGACAGCGGATGCTGATCGCCATGGCGATGATCGGCAAGCCGGATCTGCTGATCGCCGATGAGCCGACGACTGCACTGGATGTTTCGGTTCAGGCGCAGATCCTGAGGCTGATCCATCAGCTTGTGCTTGAAAGAGATATCGGTGTGCTGATGATCACGCATAATCTGGGCGTGGTTGCGCAGCTTTGCAGCCATGTCGCGGTGATGTATCGTGGCCGTATCCTTGAAACCGGCCCGGTGCGGACGGTTCTGAAGCAACCGTCCCATGCATATACCCGGGCCTTGCTTGCGGCGATTCCCACGGTTCATACGAAACGGGGTGAGTTGCGCGGCATCGGCGATATCATGGCGGAGGCGGGTTGATGAGCCTTGATATCCTGAATGTGACCAAGATCTTCGGCCCGGCCCGTGGAGGAATTCTGTCTCGGGACGAGGGATTCCGCGCATTGGACGATGTCAGCCTGCATGTGCCAAAGGGCAGCAGCTTTGGTCTGGTAGGCGAATCCGGATCCGGTAAGACCACACTGACGCGCTGCATCCTGCGGCTGGAAAATCTGACCCGGGGCAGAGTGCTTTACGAGGGAACCGATATCCATGGGCTGGCCCAGCGCGATTTGCGGCGGTTGCGGGCGCGGCTTCAGATCGTGTTCCAGGATCCCTATGCTTCGTTGAATCCGCGTATGACGATCCATGATATCGTCGCCGAACCGCTGCTGATTCATCGCGATCTGTTCCGGCTTTCGGCCCGCCAGCGCAGCGAGCGGGTGCTTGAACTGCTGGAGCAGGTCGGTCTGCGGTCCGAGCATCTGTTCCGTTACCCGCATGAATTCTCGGGCGGGCAGCGGCAGCGTATCGGCATTGCCCGCGCCCTTGCATCGCGCCCGGATTTCCTGATTCTGGACGAGCCTACTTCGGCGCTGGATGTCTCGGTTCAGGCCGATGTTCTGAATCTGCTGCATCGCCTGCAACAAGAACTGGGCCTGACCTATTTCTTCATCAGCCATGATTTGGGCGTCATTCGCTACATTTGCGACGACGTGGCGGTCATCTATCGCGGAAAGCTGGTCGAACAGGGTCCGGTGGCCGAAATCTTCGACCGGCCTCGAAGCGATTATACCCGGATGTTGCTGGCAGCGATGCCGGATCCCGATCCCGACAAATCGCCTTTCCGGCAATCCTAGACCGCCTGAAAATGAGACGCTGATGCCTGACCTGAACCACCCGGAACTCGACTCCATCGCCAAAAAGGCCCGCGAATGGCGGCGTGCCATCCATCGGCAGCCTGAATTGCTGTTCGATCTGCCGCAGACGGCGTCTTTCGTCGCGGACAAGCTGGGCGAATTCGGCTGTGACGAGGTGCATCGCGGTATCGCCGGATCGGGCATTGTGGCGATCATCAACGGTATGGGCGGCGCCGGGCGCAGCATCGCCCTGCGCGCGGATATGGATGCGCTGCCGATCCAGGAGCGCACCAATCTGCCTTATGCCTCGGCGGTGGAGGGCCGGATGCATGCCTGCGGCCATGACGGCCATACGGCGATGCTGCTGGCAGCGGCCTGTCATCTAAGCCGTCATCGCGATTTTCCCGGCCGCGTTGTTCTGATCTTTCAGCCTGCCGAAGAGGGCGGAGGCGGTGCCCGCGTGATGATAGACGAGGGGCTTCTGGACCGTTTCGCAATCGATGAGGTCTATGCGCTGCACAATCGTCCGGGGCTGCCGGTCGGGTATTTCGCGTCCCGGCCGGGACCGATCCTTGCTGCGGGTGATCGTTTCGTGATCCGTCTTCAGGGGCGCGGAGGTCATGCCGCATCGCCCCATCTGGCCCGGGATGCGATCCTTGCGCAGGCCCATCTGGTCTCGGCCTTGCAGATGATTGCGTCCCGCAACACCGATCCTCTGGATTCGGTCGTACTGTCCGTCACCTATCTTGAGGCGGGAAACCCCGACGCACTGAATGTCATACCGGGCGAAATCCGCATTGGCGGCACCATGCGCAGCCTGCGCCCCGAAACGCGCAGACAGGCCGAGGCCCGGTTGCGCGAGATCCTGTCCGGTACGGCGGCGGCATTCGGCGTTGATGCCGAACTTGACTGGCGTCCCGGCTATCCTGTGACGATCAATGATCCCGATATCGCACATGCGGCGCTGGACGCCGTGCGGGCCATTGCGCCGGATGAGCGTGTCGACGACAGTTGCCCGCCGGAAATGGGCTCCGAGGATTTCTCTTACATGCTGGAGCGTTGTCCCGGCGCGTTTGTCTGGATCGGTAACGGCGATAGCGCCGATCTGCACAATGCCGCCTATGATTTCAACGACGAGGCGATCATTCATGGCCTCCGTTTCTGGCTGGGCATCGTTCAGGCGCGGGCGGCATTCCGGTAGCCGCATAGCTGCGGAAATAGCCCTTTTGCCGATGGTTTGACGGCAGCATCTGCCCGGGTAGACTGCCGGCAGAAACAGATCGGGGCATATCATGGATCTTATGGCGCGAGTGACCGCCGTAGTTGGTGGCGTAATGGTAATGCTGCGGCGGGTTGGTGCGCCCCGGACGCAGGCAGTGGGCACCAAGCCGGTAATCCCGTCGGCAAGGAAACAAGGGATCATGACCCTGAAGATGCCTACCGCGAAAGGCTGGGCGTCCGGGCAGCTTCCCATGGCGGCCCCGGGGCTGAAGGTCAACGCTTTCGCTTCCGGTTTGGATCATCCGCGCTGGATCGAGGTGCTGCCGAACGGCGATGTGCTGGTGGCCGAAGCGAAAGAGCAGCCCAACCCTCCCAAGACGCTGATGGACCGGGCCACGCAGGCCACGATGCGGCGCGCCCGCGCGATCGGCGTCAGTGCCAATCGGATCAGCCTGTGGCGTGACGCGGATGGCGACGGTGTGGCGGAACGGCGCGAGGCTTTTCTGGAAGGCCAGAATCAGCCCTTCGGCATGGCCTTGGTGGACGGTACTTTCTATGTCGGGAATACGGACGGCATCGTTGCCTTTCCATATGAAGAGGGAGAGACGCGGTTGAAAGGCCCCGGCCGCAAGCTGGTGGAGTTCAAGCCGGGCGGTCACTGGACCCGCAGCCTGATCGTCTCGCCTGACCAGAGCAAGCTTTATGCCGGCGTCGGATCGCTTAGCAATATCGGCGATCAGGGCATGCAGGCCGAAGAGGGGCGCGCGGGGATCTGGGAACTCGATCTTGCCAGCGGAGCGGCGCGTATCTTCGCCTCGGGCCTGCGCAATCCCGTCGGCATGGCGTGGGAGCCTGTCACCGGGGCCCTGTGGACAGTGGTGAACGAGCGCGACGGGCTGGGCGATGAAACGCCACCGGATTATCTGACATCGGTCAAGGAGGATGGCTTTTACGGCTGGCCCTATTGCTATTGGGGCCGGACCGTGGACGATCGCGTTGCACAGGATCCGCAGATGGTGTCGCGGGCGGTCACGCCGGATTATGCCCTTGGCGGCCATACAGCGTCATTGGGGTTGTGCTGGATGCCTGCGGGCACGCTGCCCGGCTTCTCCGAGGGTATGGTGATCGGGCAGCATGGATCGTGGAACCGCTCGGTCCTGAGTGGATACCGGCTGATCTTCGTGCCCTTCGAGAACGGACGGCCAGCGGGGCCGCCGCAAGATATCCTGTGGGGCTTTCTGTCAGAAGACGAGAAATTCTCCTACGGTCGCCCTGTCGGCGTTGCCATTGGTCCGGACAAGGCGTCTTTGCTGATGGCTGACGATGTCGGTAACGTCATCTGGCGGATAACCGGGGCTTAAAAATATCCCGGTCCGGTTCCCGTTCACGATGGCAGATTGCGGCGGTTCCTATCCGAAGGTCCGGAAACGGTACGAGTCGTCGATGAAGGTTTTTTCCGCAACCTGCGCCTCGTTCGAGCCGAAGGGCAGTTGCGCCCTCAGTTTCCACGATTCGGGCAGATCCCATGTCGCGGCGACCTTGTCATCGACCAGCGGGTTGTAATGCTGAAGGCTGGCGCCGATTCCGACATCAGCAAGCGTGGTCCAGACGGCAAGCTGGGCCATGCCTGTCGAATGTTCTGACCAGATCGGGAAGTTCTCGGCATAAAGCGGGAATTTTTCCTGTAATTCTCCGACCACGGATTGATCCTCGAAGAACAGGACGGTGCCTGCGCCCGCCGCGAAGCCGCCGATGCGTTTTTGTGTCTTGGGGAAATCCGCCTCGGGGACGATAATGCGCAAAGCTTCTTCCACCAGATGCCAGAATTTCCGGCTTTCCTCGCCGAACAGGATCACCGCCCGCGAGCTTTGCGAGTTGAAGGATGACGGCGCCTGGCGGATGGCCTCGCGGATCAGGCGGTCGGTTTCCTTCTTCGGGATCGGCAGGCTTTCCCCCAGCGCATATTGCGAGCGGCGTTTCAGCAGATTGTCCAGCATGGCGGATTCCCGGTCAGTGATTGAAGTGACGGAAGGGTGGCGTGTCGGGGTCGGTCCTTCCGCGGTCGCTCGGCTGTTTTGCCTCAAGGCGCGGTGCCGTTCAAGCTGGGCTTGGCCTGAGTGACAATGGCGCCCGGCGGGACTGAATCGGTCAGCCAGACGCCACCGCCGATGAGCGCGCCCTTGCCGATCTCGATCCGGCCAAGGATCGTTGCGCCGGCATAGATGACGACATCGTCGCCGACCAGCGGATGGCGGGGCAGACCCTTCACCAGCCCGCCATCGCCATCGCTTTCGAAACGTTTCGCCCCAAGTGTGACTTGCTGATAGATCCGCACATTGCGGCCGATCACGGCGGTTTCCCCGATCACCACGCCAGTGCCGTGGTCGATGAAGCAAGCCGGGCCGATCTTCGCGCCGGGATGAATGTCGATGCCGGATTGCGAATGGGAATGTTCGGCCATGATCCGCGCCAGCATCGGCGCACCCAGCCCATAGAGGCTGTGGGCGATCCGATGGCGCAGGATCGCGGCGATGCCGGGAAAGCACAGCACGATTTCGTCGAGGCTTCTGGCCGAGGGATCGCCCTGAAAGGCAGCATTGATGTCGGTATCGTGCAGGTCGCGGATCTGCGGGAGCCTGGCCATGAACGCATCGGCGGTGGTATGGGCGCGCCGGCGGCAGGCCAATTGTCCGGCATCGGGTTGCAGCAGCCATTCAAGCTCCAACTGCTCGGCCAGACGTTGGCGGATGGATCGCAGGGTTTGTGCGACAAATGTGTCCGCGACTTGCGTATCCAGCCCGGCCGGGCCGTAATGGCGCGGATAAAGCGCGCCGACGACATTCGACATGAGACGGATCACCGCAGGACGCGAGGGCAGGCGCGGTGTCGGCCGGCCGGGATAACGGCGTTGCTGCGAAGTGATGCGGAGCAGTCGCAGTTTTTCGGCGATGGCGTCCAGTTCTCTGTCATGTGGATTCGGAGTGCCGGGCTGCGACAGGGCATTGGTGCTTTTAACGGGGGGCAGGATCGGATTCTTTCGTCTTGGTTTGATGGAGAGGTTCTGTACTCGTCCCGCCGGACCCAGTGCGGGGGCCCAATCCGGGCGCTTATCCCGGGGCAGGGCGACGAGTGCGTCGGTGGGAAGCTGGTCCAGAAAGTAACCGGCAGCATCCTGATCAAGCACAAGATCGGCGCCGGGCAATTGCGATATCTGGGCGGCATGAGTCACGATCCGGTCCAGCCCCAGGCAAAGATGCGTGTGGTGATAACGGTCCAGCAGCGTCATGCGCCAGATCAGCGGTGCGATTACGGCGTCTTGTGCATCCAGCACCGGCATCGGGCCGCGATCGCTGAAACATCGCTCGATCCGCAGCATCGTGTCGCGCAACAGATGGATGGCGATGTCCAGATCGCGGTGGTTCGCGGCGCCTGTCACCTCGGCCAGATGAGCGTCGGCGATGACCGCATGACCGATCAGTTTCTGCTGCCGCGCACGCTGCTCCGGATCGCTGGAAAACAGCGCGCCGGGGCAAAGCTCATCCAGCAGGGCGAGAATGGCCAGTGGTTCGCGGATGACAAGTTCCTGCCGGAAGGGGCTGGTCAAACGCAATTCGGTATGCGTGCCTGTGCCGGGTCGGACAGGGCGGCCGCAAAGCACCATTGCCAAGCCGGTGCGCTGCGCCGTCAGGCAGCCCGGTGCAGCGATCAGACGTGGCATGTGCCGACCCGAAAGCGCTGTCACCTGGCCACAGCCTGGGCTGCGCATGCCCCCTGTCCCCGGTTTTATTGCTTCGGGCCTTACCGCTTCGCGCCCCATCGTTCTGGGCACCGTCATGCATCATGCCTTGATACGGCGGCATGGAGACTGCCGCTGACCTCGGCCACTGTCGCGACCAGATCGACCAACTCGTCCGCATCCACTCCGTTCGAGACGAGACGCTTCAGTTCGAAACGGCCAAGCGAGGGTTGTTTGCGAGCCAGCGCACCCGCCGCTGTCGCCAACGCGCCCAGACGCCCCGTCAACGGCGAGGGCAGGCCCTCTTCCAACAGAAGGGCGATGGCGAACGGGTCGCGCAGTGCAGTCGTAGCCATCCGGGCATGATGGTGCGCAAGCTCCATATGGCCCGCCTCGCGACTGACGACCAATGCCACCAAAGCCCGCTCGCCCTCGTCCAGGCCCTGCGCCCGGCGGAACAACCCCTGACGAGGATGAACAGAGGCATGGAAGATGCCCTGCTGAATGCTGGTGTCAGACATCATGACTGTATCCTTCCCGGGCAAGGGGAACAACATTCTGGCGGGCAATGGCGCATTGTCGCAGGCCGGCGATCATGCGGACCTGAAAGATGATCAGGGTCATGATCCGCGATACGACGCCAAGTGCATCGGCGCTCCATCCCAGGGTGCGGGCCTGACCCCGGCGATCGTCCGTCAGCAGGGCCTGGATATGGGCAAAGACCACCGCCAGCCGCTCGCCGATCAGGGCGCGGCTCGTGGGGGCGGGCAGATGCGGGGCGGGATGATGCGCGGCGGCGCGGCGGGCTTCGGCCTCGATCACATGGGCCAGCACGGGACCGGCCCCATCGCTTTTGGCCAGCAAGGTGAGATAACGGTCGACCAATTCGCGTTCGTGATGAAGCGCAGCCACATAGACTGCGATGGCGCGCCGCTCGATGATAGAGACCGGTCCGGCCCGTTCGGGTGACAGCAGATCGCGTTCGCTCATATCGATGGCGCAGATCGCATCACGCTGATTATCGACGGCTTTGCGCAACCCCTTGTCCAGAGGAAGCCTGGTCAATGCGTCATTCAGACCGGTGGATATTCGAGGCATGGAGACATCCCCTTCAGCGTGTTCAACAGACCCGGAACGGGCCCATTTCCAAATCCATCATGCCAGTCGGAGGAAGAAAAGACGATAAGATAGGTCATGTTTTTTTACATACCGATGGAGAACAATTTTTTACCTGCGGTGCCGATTATTGTGCCCGTTCTTCCTGAAACTTCGCCTTTAAATATTCGATAAGCGGGCGGTCGGTGCGCGACATTGCGATTTTGATGGAAACTGTCGCAGGCGGAAAAAGAGTGGATTGGACCATTCCATCTGCATGGGGTCTCACGAGGCGGTAACAGACCCAGAGCAGGCGCTGCGCGAAAATTGGCAACAGAGTCCCGATTGTACTCGCATTCAGGCGAATTTCGGCATATTCCGCCCCGGATCGGCGGATCATGGCCCGGAACCTCTTGGCAAAATATTGCCGGTGTTATCTGCTGGGCGTGATCCGGTAGCGCAGCCCCTGGGATATCAGTGATGGACGAAGATGAAGATCGCAGCCGTAATAGTGACCCATAACCGGATCGAGAAGCTGCGCATCACTGTTACCCGTGCGCTTGCGGAACCGCTGGATGATGTTCTTGTCTTTGACAATGCCTCGTCCGACGGCACCCCGGAATGGCTGGGGCAACAATCTGATCCGCGCCTGACGGTCCTGCGCAGTGAACAGAATATTGGCGGTGCGGGCGGTTTCTCGGAAGCGCTGCAACAGGCAGTGGAACTGGCGGATCCGGATTGGGTCGTGGTCATGGATGATGACGGCCGTCCGATGCAGGGCGCCGTTGCGGTATTCCGCAAGATGCAGCATGGTGAATGGGATGCGGTTGGCGCCGCGGTCCTGACCCCGGATGGCGATGTCTGCGAGATGAACAGACCCTATCGCAATCCGTTCTGGCATTTCCGCGAATTCGCCAGAACCCTGACGGGGCAGGGGCGTCGCGGCTTTCATCTTGCGGATGCTGCCTATGCCGAAGATGCCGAAGCAATCGGGATCGACATGGCCTCCTTTGTGGGATTGTTCCTGTCGCGCAAAGCGATCGCATGTTGCGGTTTTCCCGATGCAAGGCTGTTCATTTACGGAGACGATCAGCTTTACACGCTTCAGATGCGCCGCAAGGGATTGAGGATCGGTTTCGTGCCGCAAATCCGCTTCGAGCATGACACCGCGTCGCGGCAAGGTAATGGCGGGGTCGTATTGCGGCCGGTCTGGAAAGCCTATTACATGTATCGCAACGCTTTGATCGCCTATCGCGTGGCCGCCGGTATCTGGTTCTGGCCACTTGTTCCCCTGCTTGTCGCCAAATGGCGCCGGCAGGCCCGGGATTACGGATCGGATGGCGAGCGTTTCCGGCAGATGCTGAATATCGCGGTTCGCGACGGGCTGGCGAACCGTCTGGAGCGTAGCCATCAGGAAATCCTGCATCGCGCGGGGGCTGTTCTTTAAACCCATAAGCGATTGTCGCCGCTCTCACTTCCACTTTTGAGATTGTTCCAGTACATAGCCCCTGATGACTATGATGCGCTTGGAGGACCAGCTTGCCGCAAGGAATGCAGTATGTACAACGTTCATGATGTGCCTGTCGCTGTCTCTCCGGAAGCGTCAAAGCGCCTGCAGGCCGAAATCGAACATATCATCGGTATCTACAGGGTTCTGTATCCGACCGAAAACCTGGATATCTTCCTGTATGAGGGAAATAATCCGATCTGGGGGCGGCCTTCCATTCATGAAGGAAAGGCGGTTCTTCAGCCTGCACATCTGAGTCCTGAATTTCTTGGCCGAATGGAATGCCCGGGAACGGATCGGGCCGGACCGGTCATCACCATATTCGTTTCGATCCCGCGCGAAGCGTCGCCGGGCGAAGTCAAACGTCAGGATCCGGATTGGCGACCCGTCCGGCCGCTTGGCGCGCTTTATGCCGCCGCGCCGATCCTTTACGAGGATATCCGCTACCGGGCCGAGATGCGGCGGAAGCGACTGGCCGAGAAGCGTCATCAGTATGTCAGTCTGCCTTTCAGCCGGGGCAGCTCACTGCTGCCGGCTGTACCGGAACCGGATAGCGACAAGGCGCCGGCAATCCTGATCGGCATGCATTGGCTTGAGGTCGGCGGTGCCGAGAAACTGGGGCTGGACTCGATCCATTGGGCGCTCGAGGCAGGTTTGCGGGTCTTCGTCGTTGCCGGAGTTCCGTCCCTGCAGCGTCTGGCGTCGAAACTGCCCGACAGGCCGGATGTCACTTTCATCCGCCTTGATCGCTACTTGCCCGACGATCAATGGCCGCGCTATCTTGAAAATCTGATCCGGGCCGAGAATATCAGAGTGGTTCACAACCACCATTGCCGCCAACTTTATGACGCCCTGCCGCAAATCCGGGTGATGACGCCCTGGGTCAAGACCATCGACAGCACCCATGTCGTCGAATATGCGGATGGCGGATTCCCCCGAATTTCAGGCGTATGGTCGAATTACATCGATATTCATCATGTCATCAGCAGGCAGCTGGCGAATTATTATCGTGATCATTTCCAGGTACTGCATAACGTGGTTCTTGGCCGGATGCTGGACCCCAGGGATGACCGGAAGGTGCTGCCTCCGATATCCATGCAGACCGCCCAGAACTCCTTGCATATCAGTTTTATCGGGCGGATGTATTACCAGAAGCGCCCCATCGTGCTTGCCGAGATCCTGAAATCCCTGACCGGTTGGGCGAAAAAGGCCGATATCGATCTGCGTGCCACGATCGTTGGCGAGGGACCCTATCTCGCACCCCTGACACAACTGCTGCGACGCCTTGGCCTGCTTGACAGGGTAACGCTGGAACCCGCCGATTGCGATGTGCCCGCGCTTCTTGATCGCTCGGACATCCTGTTGTTGCCGTCGAATAATGAAGGACTGGCGCTGGTCTGTTACGAGGCGGTCGAGCATGGATGTATCCCGATCTCGACCGATGTCGGCGCGCAGAATGAAATTATCCCGGAAGATCTGCTTTTGCCGCTTTCTCCGCGGGAAACCGTCAGCACATGTACAGGCATTGTCGAGCGGCTATGGCGGGACAGGGATTTTCTGGATCGGCAGAAAGCCGCGTTGCATGCGGCCTGGGCCCGGCTTTCTGCGGACCCGACCGCGAAAGAGGCATTGATGCCACATTACCGGGATGCCGCCGGAACTGTCGGGAAGGGATAAGTGGATCATGGCCCTGCTGAACAAGATTGCTGCCGTCATCGTGACCTTCAACCGCTCGGCCAAGCTGATGAAGGTGCTGGACGCGCTGCAAAGGCAGACTTTGGCGCCGGAAATCATCCTGGTAGTGGATAATGCCTCGACCGATGACACCATGGCGCTGGTCGAGGCGCGCGCAAAAGAAATGCCTTCCATCCGTTATCTGCGCCTGCCGAAGAATATCGGCGGGGCAGGAGGGTTTCACGAAGGGATCAAGGCGGCCTATGAACAGGGGGCCAATTACTTCTGGATCTCGGATGACGACGCCTATCCCGAACCGGACGCGATCCGGAAGCTGTTGGACGCGCTTCATGAATTCGAAAGCAATCACCAGTGGCGGCCCAGTTTCGCATGCTCGCGCGTTGAGTGGATCGACGGCGGCCTGTGCGAGATGAATACGCCGCGGGCGGTCTGGGACTGGGCGCGTTTTCTGCGACCGGAAAAACCCTGGGCGCTGGTGGATTCATGTTCTTTCGTATCGGTCCTTATTCCGCGCTGGGCGGTGCAGGAACATGGTCTGCCGATCGCGGATTATTTCATCTGGTTCGACGATGCGGAATATACGCGACGGTTGTCGAAATCCTATCCGGGCATCTTCTGTCCCGAAAGCCGGGTCATCCACGACACCCCCGATAATCGCGGTGTCAATTTCGGGCTTATCGATGAAAAGAGTCTCTGGAAGTTCAAATACGGGGCCCGTAACGAAACCTCTTTCCGCAGGCGTGAACAGGGGCTGCCGGGTGTTATGGCCTATGCTTACGGCGTACATCAGCAGATGAAGCGGGGCGATGTGTCCTGGAAGCTGCGCGGTCAGATCTTCCGCGCCATTCTGCGGGGTGTGGCGTTTCGGCCAAGGATCGTGAAGGTGTAGGGAATGATGGATTGGCGGATTCCGCTTGGCGAAAATAAAGGAAAGTGATTTGAAGCTCGTTATATTCATTGGTCACTTCAAAACCGGATCTACATCTATACAAAGCTTTTTGTCGAGCAATTACTTGCGTATGTTGCAGGCCGGAATATTATACCCTTCGGTTGATTCCAAAGGAATTGCGCGTAATTTGCGAGTGGCCATTTCAGGAAAAGATATGCCTACTCTTGGGGAGAGCTTGAATATAATAGAACCACATAACGCGCTGGCGCTCAAATTAAAGAACGAAGAAGATCAGCACGGTGTGCCATCTTATTATCCGCACTTGCCGAGTGGCTTTCAGATGTTTGAAATGATAGAAAATCAAATATCTGATTTGAATCCGCATTCTGTTATTATTTGTTCAGAAGTTTTTGCGCTCTTAGGGTTAACCGAGCAGCGTAAAAGTATAGAACGGCTCGCCAAACGCTTCGCAAAATATGACGTTACTATATATTGCAACTTACGCCGCCCTGATGAATATATATCTTCATGGCATCGGCAACGGTTGAAATTTGGTGCTAAAATTGGCAAGTTGTCCGATAATGCGCTTGAGGAATATTTAGATACGGCCCACTTTCAGCAGGATAAACTTATCGAGGGGTGGATCAGGGACTATTTCTTTGACTCAAAATTAGTCGTCCGGAATTTTGATGAGGTTAAAGCGGCGGGTGGGGCTGTAAAGGATTTTATAAAGCAATCGGAAATTCCTTTTCCGGAAGATATTGATTTTCCGGAAAATCAGAACCCATCAGTTCCGTGTGCGTTTGCGGAGATAGGCAGGAGAGGTCTACATGATCTTCCGCGCAAAGAAGCCAGACAACTGGTTGGCTGGCTCGCCTCCGGCAAGGCGAGACATGCTATTCCCCATCCCACCGATAATGAAATCGAGATGTTTGGTCCTGAAAATCGCGAAATCTTGTTGAACAAATTTCGGCCAATAGCCGAACGATTGAATGAAATTACTAAAGTTAGACCATTCTATCATGATTTGGAGGATTTTGGACGCTGTCGCTCCATACCCGAAGCTGAGGCGGTTGAAGCGATTTTCTCTGAGCTTGTTCAGGAAGCCAACTTACAGAAATTACCAAAGCCCATTACCGATTGGCTTGAAAATTGGAAGCATTGAGATTTGTTAAATTGTACAGGTATTCGTTTTCCACCTTATAAGAGCCATAAGGTCGCAACTCAGGCCGGGGAATGGCCTGCATAGACACGAAGAAAGTAGGAAAATAATGAGAATTCTTTTTCATGGTCCGGGAACATCATCCTACCTCCCGGAGATCAGGCTTCCAAGTACATCCGGGTTAGGGCATCCCGCCACAGAGAATTTGATAGGTCTGAGAGCGACTCATAACCTTACAAGCAATCGTGGTAATCTCATTCATGGCGAAGCTCCAAGCCGAATTCTTGAATGTGATCGACGTAGATCAGCATTTGCCAATCTTGGTGCATTACATCGTCAGTTTGGCGATCGAATAGGTGAGGTTCTTTCACAGCGCTTCGATCTTTTGGTGCTTTCCGCGGCTAATTTTATTTCGGTGACCAAAGAACTTATTCGACTGAGAGATGCGCTGAATGCTATCGGTGATTCTGTTCCGTTTATTGTGCTTGGGGCAGGACTGCAAGGGCAACCTGAATTGTCTCAGATGCACCCTTCTGTCCAAGAAGTTTTGGATATCTATAATCGTCGCGCATTGATCTTTGCCGTTCGCGGCTATGAAACGGAAGCTTGGCTTCATAAAAATGGCTTTGCCAATGCCCGTGCATTAGGTTGTCCAAGCATGTTCGTATTTCCTTCGTCCATTATGTCCTTAAGTCACAAGACCCTTGTAATGAAAGGCGAGCAAGCGGATGTGATGACTGCCGGTTACCTGACAGTAAAGGGTGGAAGGAATTATAACAGAGGCGTAAAACTAGCTAAAGCACTGAAAGATATGCGTAGCTCGTATGTCTTTCAGGATGAGTTTTTCGCTTATGAAGGGCTCCTGAAGAAGAAGGGTTCCTTCAACGACGCAACATGCAGGGCGGATCGCGATCTTCTAAACGAGTTTCTTAGTAGGGAAACCGGCGTTTCGGTAAATATGCAGAACTATTATTATTTTTCTGAGACCTCCGCTTGGCGGCAGGCCGCGCTAGCGCATGATGTTTATATTGGAGATCGATTCCATGGTGGTATTGCTGCTTTGCAAGCCGGACGTCCCGGAATTTTTCTTTGTCATGATAACCGCGTCGCCGAGATGACAGATTTTTATAGTCTTCCACGGCTGACGACAGATGAATTGCTTTCCGAAGGTGTAGTTAATGTCATTGCGTCGCGTTTGAATGCTGACACCATTAAGCGTCTCAAGGAAACTTATCTGAAACGATTAGTGGATTTTAAAAATGTGATGAGTAAACATAATCTGCGAGTGCTTGTGCCAACTCCGGATTTGAAAATATAAAACCCATTCTTCCTCTGGGGCGAGTTTGATTATTTCGAATGCTTTTTCCAAGCGAAGGGCGTATTATATGATGGTTTTAGGCGTTGCTGGGATGTAAAGGGTGTTGAATTTTCACGCGACGTAAGCCCTCTTGTGAGGGTGCAGTAGTTTTTGCATATGTGACCCGTATTTTACATTTGGAATCAACAATATATCAACTGGCTAAAGTGGGGGTTTGACGAACGCCGGTGTCGTTCGGCCCGAGGCGGTAAGGTTCAAAAACACCCCCGCCGTATCAAGCGCTTCCCGGATTGTCACATCCATGTCGAGATAGCGGTATGTGCCTAGCCGCCCCACGAAGGTAACACCTTCGGTCGCCTCGGCGCGGGCGACATAATCGCCAAGCAGGGCTTTCTCCTTGACCATCCGGATCGGATAATAGGGGATGTCGTCAGGTCCAGCCTCACGGCTGTATTCACGGTAGCACACGCTGGCGTCGTGCGATTCCCAGGGCGAGAAATGCTTGTGCTCTGTGATCCGGGTATAGGGTATGTCGCGGTCGCCGTAATTCATGACCGCGCAGCCCTGATAATCGCCCTGATGGGTAAATCGCTCGAAATCCAGCGTGCGATAACCCAGCCGGCCAAGCTCGTAACCGAAAAAACCGTCCAAAGGGCCGGACCAGAAGATATGGTCCACATCCGAAGCCATGTCGGGCGTATAGGGCGTGGACAATTCGACGGTGATATTCGGATGATCGAGGATTGCTTCGATCATCGGGGTATAACCATCGCGTGGCATTCCCTGGAACCGGTGAAAGAAATAATTGTCGTCGTAATTGAAGCGCACCGGCAAGCGTTTGAGGATCGAGGCGGGAAGCTCCGTAGGCGAGCAGCCCCATTGCTTTTCGGTATAGCCCTTGAAGAATGCCTCGTAGAGGTCGCGGCCCACGAAACGCAGCGCCTGTTCCTCGAAGGTTTGCGGATCCGTGATTGTCTGGTCGGCCTGTGCGGCGATGAATTCCCGCGCCTCGTCGGGGCGCAGGGTCTTGCCGAAGAACTGATTGATCGTCAGCAGGTTGATCGGCAGGGAATAGACTCCGCCCTGCGCAGTCGTCTTGACCCGGTTCTGGAAGGGCAGAAATTCCGTGAAGTCATTGACGTAATTCCAGACTTCCTCGTCATCGGTATGAAAGATATGCGGCCCGTAGACATGCATCATCACGCCGGTCTCGGCATCGCGGCTGGTATAGCAATTCCCGCCGATATGATCGCGACTGTCGATGACCCGGCAGCTATGTCCTGCCGCAGCCAGCTTGTGGCCGATCACTGCGCCGGACAGCCCGGCCCCTACCAGAAGTATCTGCATGTCCGGGAGTTTCTCCTTTCTGCAGCAATGTCGTTTATTGCCGTATGGGTTTTTTCATATTGGCCAGATGTATCTGGACGGCTTGGTCCAGATCCTCATAATAGGTCAGGCGGCCGTTTTCCAGAACCGCGCCGGCATCGCATATCTGCCGCAGCATCCGCATTGAGTGCGAGACCACGATCGCGCTGGCCTTGCTCATCCGGTCCTTGAAGACCGCGTTGGATTTTTCCTTGAATGCCGCATCGCCCACGGCCGATACCTCATCCACCAGATAGGTATCGAACGGCACGGCCATCGAGACGCCAAAGGCCAGCCGTGCTTTCATTCCCGAAGAATAGGTGCGGATTGGCAGATAGAAATGCTCGCCCAGTTCGGCAAAGTCTCGGACGAAATGGATCATTTCGTCTGTATCCACACCATAGGTGCGGGCAATGAAGCGGCAATTCTGTTCGCCCGTCAGCTCACCGTTGAACGAGCCGGCAAACCCCACCGGCCAGCTGATCGTGCCATCGGAAAGGATGTCGCCCGAGGTCGGCAGCATCTCACCCGAAATCATCCGCAGAAGTGACGATTTTCCGGCGCCATTGCGGCCCAGCAATGCGACCGAGACGCCGGTCGGAAAAACAATACTGATCCGGTCTGCGACGGTCTTGCGGCGGCCGTTCAGGACATAGGTTTTGGTCAAAGCCTGCAGCCGGATCATCGCCTGTCACGTAAGCTGTAGAAGACCAGCACCGCGATGATCCACAATACCAGCAGGAAGCCGGACAGGATCAGAAGCAGCTTGGCACGTTCGGGGTATTCGGCATCCTGGGCAAGCGTCGGCTTCACATAAGCGGCGAGATAGCGCGACTGGCGCGATGCCTCTGCCCGCGCGGTGTCATAGGCGGCCAGCGCGGCGGTATAGGTGCTTTCCGCGAATTCACGATCGACGGCAAGCGATTCATATTGCCCGACGACATCCGAAAGTGCCTCTCCGGTGGCGGTTTCCGAGCCGAATTTCTGCCGTTCGGCACCGATCTGTTCGCGGATCACGTCGATGCGCAACTGGGTTTGCTCGATCCGCGGATCGGTCGGCTGGGCATTGGCCTGCAAGAGGCCGATCTGCACGAGCGCCTCGGCAAGCTGTTGTTGCAGCGAGGTGACGACCCCCACCTGGCTTTGTACATCCGCGGTCGGATCGACCATCTGATGGCGGTTGCGAAAGGTGGTCACTGCCTGACGCGCAGTCTTGAGACGTTCCAGTGCCTCTTCAAGATCAACCCGGGCATAGCGCAGCGCATCCTCGCGCGCGACGTCATTCAATTCATTGATCAGAAGCGTGCTTTCGTCGTAGATCGCCTGGGTTATCGCCTGGGCATCCCGGGGATCGAAAGCCAGAACCCGAAGATCAAGCATCCCGTTATCGTAATAGACGCGGACCTTACGCTCCCATTCTTCCAGCAAATTCTCGAGGGACTCGCCGCCGGTATAGGAAAAGACCGGATCATTCTGTGCCTTGGACCATATCTGCCGCAAATTCAGCTTTTTATCGACCCTTGCCACAAGGTCGTGGCTTTGGATGAACTTGTACAAAATATCCGTATCGCTGCCGGAGTTATCGGTGATTCCGGCCAACGAGGTCAATCCGCCCAGCACTTCGCCCGAGGCGATCGGGCTGGTTTCACTGCGCACCGAGAAGCCCAGATATGAGGCATATTGGTCGGATGCCTGCGCCCACAGATACCATGCAGAGACCGCGATTGGCAGAATAACCCCCAGCACGAAGCTGAACAGGATCACGAAATGCCGGCGGTGCAGCCTGGCTTTGCGGGCGGTGGGCTGAATCGGCGGGTTGTTGGGCTGCGCAGGCGCAGCTGCAGGTGCCTTTTGGGCCGCCAGTTTCATTTCGCGCCGCTTCTGCACATTACCGGGAACCGGCTTACCGCTTTGGCCCTCTTTCACCTTTGCCCCTTTGCGCTGCTTTTCGCCCATAACGTCCCGGGAAGGTGGCGATTTCCTTCATGAACGTTCAGATCCGGCATGGAACGGTACTCGACGGGTGGTTGATCTCTGAACTGGCCTCATACATAACCTATCGTAACAGTTCCAGCACCGATACATCACATGATGTCGAATTTTTGAGCCAATAAGCCGCGATCCAGATGCCCAGCACCAGCACATCGGCACAAGAGAACCTGCTGCGGCCGGTCCACAAGCAGCGCAGTTTTGCCAGTTTCCGTGCCATCGGGGCGCTGATCCTGCGGGAGATGTCAACGACCAACGGCCGGACGGCGCACGGCTATCTGTGGGCCGTGGCCGAGCCCGTCGGGGGCATCATCCTGCTGACCATGATCTTCTCGATCGGTTTCAGATCACCGCCGATCGGGACCAATTTCGCGATTTTCTATGCGACCGGGCTTGTTCCCTTCATGGCCTATATGAGCATCTCGGGGAAGGTGGCCATGTCGATTCAGTATTCGAAGGCGCTTCTGGCTTATCCGGCGGTGACCTTCATGGATGCGCTTCTGGCAAGAGTCATTTTCAACTCGGTGACGCAGATCCTGGTGGCCTATCTTATTTTCACAGGGGTCTATCTCACGCAAGAGACCAGAACCGACCCGCAAATAACCGGCATCGCGCTGTCGATGCTGATGGCCTTTACCACGGCGGTCGGTATCGGTGTGATAAACTGCTTTCTGTTCGCGGCCTTCGCCTGGTGGCAATTCGTCTGGTCGATCCTGACCCGGCCTTTGTTCCTGATCTCTGGCCTGTTCTTCATCTTTGACAATGTTCCACAGCCATTTCAGGACTATCTGTGGTTCAATCCGCTGATTCATGTTGTGGGGCAGATGCGCAAATCCTTCTACCCGTCTTATGTGGGGGATTATGTCAGCCCCATCTATGTCTTCGGATTGGGGCTGACACTGATTGCCTTGGGCTTGGCGCTTCTGATCCGTTACCACCGGGATCTGTTGCATAGCTGATCGTTCCGGCAGAACTCGCGGGGGCGCGGCTTCCTTATTGATCTCGGGCAGCATGGCCGCTTAGAAGCAATCGTCATGCAGGAGAATTGACAGATGACGAACGCACCGCAAATGGCCGCGCGGATGGGGAACCAGATATATCTGAACTTCGGTTCTCAGAAAGCGGGTGAGTTTATAGCCTTTGCGTCGGGAAGCTGGCCGGGCCTGCAGAATATGAGATTTGATACCGACCCGGATCCGGATCTGAAGCGGGTCGTGTTCGATGATAAGACATGGGTGGTCCCCAAAAGCATATTCTGGAGCCATCTGCACAGAATGACACTTGGCTATCACGATTTTATCCTGGGAAAATACTCTTTCCCCGAGTTTTGCGAGATCGAAGCGGGCGATGTGGTCCTGGATTGTGGCTCTTTCATCGGCGGGCTGGCGAGTTCCGCCGCCGGCAAGGCAAGCCGCGTCATCGCGGTGGAACCGTCCCCCATCAATTACAAGGCCGCAAATCGGAATCTGAACGGTCTGGGCAATGTGACGCTGTTGCAATGCGGATTGTGGAATGCCTGCGGTACCCAGCAGTTCAACATCAGCGAAACGGCGATTGATGACGGTCTTCTGGTGCCGGACAAGGGTGAAATCGTCAGAACCGTCACTGTGCAGACGCAGACCGTGGCCGCGCTTGCGAGGTCAAACGACATTACGGTCTTCGATTTCCAGAAGATCGAAGCGGAAGGAGTGGAGCTTGAAATCCTGCTAGGCGAGGGCGGGCTGCTTGCCGACAAGATCGCGGTGGATTGTGCCCCGGAACGCAATGGTGAATCTCCTGGGGAAGACGTGACGGCCCTGCTTCAGCAGCATGGTTTCGAGACCCGCAAGAAAGGGATTGTCGTTTTTGGCAGGCGATAGCGAGGACATGATCATATTCATTGCAGCACGCATCCATAGACATCCTGATGATTGACCCAGCCACGATCCTGAAAATAGATCGGCGACAATCTGGTCTCGGCAAGAGCCGTGAAGATCGTTAGCGGAGATGTAAGGGCAATTCCGTATGTCTCGGAATGCGGATAAGGAGAGAAGGCGAAATCACCGGAGGCATATTCAGAAAGTACCTTTCGCACTCCTTCATCCGAGAGATTGTAGGTTTTCTCGCCTGCCGCCATGCGATCATGAACATAATTTCCATGTGCGGTAAAAACCAGCACCCCCGGATCACTGAGATGATCTCGCAGGTAGGACAGAACCCGAATTGCCTCGTCCCGTGGCAGATGAGTGAATAGAGAGCCGACCCAGATCAAATCGAATTTACCGCCCAATGGCGTATTTAAAGACGGATCCAGAACGCGGGCATCGACGCCAAGGATATCTGACGCTGAAGCGACCGCGTTCTTGTCGATGTCCATGCCTTTCATCTCTGCGTGCGGGAACGCAGCCTGCAACCAGCGAAGAACACGCCCATACCCACAAGCATAGTCTAGAACTCTGTGGTTGCTGCCAATTTCGACCTTCGCCGCCGAGAGAACCTGCAACACCGCTTTCAAAGCGTTCTTGCCGGTATTCAGGTAGGTTGCACGATTGCCTTTGGCCATTCCGTCACGTTCGGAAATTTCCTCGTTCACAGCCACACTATTGATATCGATGATCACAGCCCGTTCTCCCTTCTCGTTTCAAGGTTCCGATACCGGTGCCTTAAAAGCAAGTCCCAGGGATTGCGGGGTTTGGCGCATGGCAAAGCCATGGCCCGGTACGGGAAAATTCAGGCCAGGCGTGCGGAGAATGGAGGTTACAGCTTTGTTTCCCAAATTGATCTGGGATTGTAATGGACATCCCGGAACCGGCGAAAAACCGTGTCATACGTATGCATGCGGCTGAACAGTTCCGAAAGGATGGCCGAGATCGCGTGCTTTCTGTCCGGCATGGCAGCAAGTCGTTTCTGCATGTTCGCGATAAGATCTCCGCCACCGATCTGAAAAGCCGAAATTCCGTCGTAAAGCCGGGCCTGTGATGTGACGGCGCGATAATTCAGCTCTTGCCCGCGGCGGCCGGTTGCCCAGTTCTCGGTTTCATACAGCTTCACGGTGTTGACAAGCACCGATCCGGTCATGGCCAAGGCGCGAACGGTTGGGTTATACGCATGATCCGCGAATGTATCGCAGGCCGAGATCAGCCATCGGCTGTCCAGCTCCTGTCGCAGAAAATCCGGTTCTTTGGCCCAGATGGTCCTGAAGCGCGTAAATGCATCCGATGTCTCGATCCCGCGCCGGATCAGGCAGATAAGGGCGGCATGATAGAAGAGCAATTCGGATTTGGTCGAGAATTCCTCGCGCAGCGTTTCAATATGAGAGGAAATGTCCGACACCTTGGCGCGTGGCGGCGAGGGGGCGGTGCCGGGCACGATCCGGGCTTTCATCTCTTCTATGCGTTCTCCGCAAAGCCGGTGCAGATCACGCAATCCGGTAATGGGTTCTTGCGGGTTTGCGGGGCGGGGGGCGCCTGCCAGAGCCAGAATTTCCGGGGGCAATCGATAGATTTCATTTCTGAAGTCCGGTCGCGACGCGCCGATCTTTCCCGGAAAGCTTCGCAGCATTTGCAGAAGACTGTTCCGCACCGCATGATCTCCGGCATGATAGGCCGTCACAAGTGGGGCGAATATCGTATGCGGTGGCGGTTCTTTTCCCAGCCCGTCGCCGGCGATCTGGCTATATTGGAATCCCTCGGCGCGCATGAGAGTGTTCGTGCAATAAGCTGCGAAATGCGCCGCGGCGGGAACCGGCTGGCCCGGAACGGTTCCAAGCAGTTCGGGAACCGGGGCCGGTTGGCCTTTCTGAATAGCGGCGAAATAGTACCCCGCCTGTTGCAATCGCTCTGCGACCGGTTCCAACGCTGCCCGAAGTTCGGATGCGGTGCCCTTGGGATCGTTCAGAAATCCAGCGGCATCTCCGGCGATGGCATTATGGTCATCGAAGCCGCGTACCGGGGACAATCCCCCCAGCATGGCCGAAAGCCCTTCATTCTTGTAGGAATTGCCGGGAAGCTGGATGACTGGCGTTCCGACGGCCACTGCCATGATGGCCATGTGATAGCGGCCGCCAAGCAGAAAGCGGCATCGCTGCAATGCATGGGCCGCGACCATATAAGATACCCCTGGGGGGATGGTTGCAAAACCGTCTTCGCCCCAGTGTTTCCGGCCAAGTTCAAGCAGCTTCCTGTCCGCCGCCGTCGAGATCATGACCATCGGCACAAGGCCAGTTTCCCGCTTTAGCAGATCGGCGGCCATGAAGATGTCCTGATAGGTTTCATCTCCGGCCCAGCCTGTGCCGGTCACCGCAAAATGCTGCCCGGCGGGAATATCGATGGTTCCCGGCAGCGGGCGGGTCAGAAAGGCGGCGTCCGGGATATGAAACACCTTCCGGATACCCGCGTTTTGCGCCGCATCGAATGAGATATTCTCGCGTACAGCCACCAGATCGAAACTGTTATAGGCCGCCGCCATGACCTGCGTGAATGACTCATCGCAGGAAAAGATCGTCTGGTTCACTGCCATAACCGGCTTTTTCCAGGCGTGTTTGGCAACGAAGGGAAGAAGCAGCAGCCGTGCGCCGCACACGAAATCCGTGCCTCCCATCGTGCCTTCGGCCTGGAGAAACACCAGATCGGAACTCCTGACCTGACCCGCATATCTGCCGTATCGCTCGAAAGTGAGCCGTTCGAGATAGTCCAGAGACCTGCCCGCGGACGGCCCGCCCGTGCAGACATCCGTCATGGCATCATGGATATCCTGCCGGGATTCCGCGTCAATCCGGCGATCTATTTCATGCCTGAGAATTAGGGGGACGAATGTCAGATTTGGCAAGAATTCAGTTTCAAGTTCCCGGTTCAGAAGTTCCACCAAACCCCAACTGGTCGCCTGACAACCCCAATTCTGACGAAATCCGGTAAAATTGACAATTGCAATCTTTCGTGCCTGATAGCTATTCAAGTTTCATTTCCATACTTTTGGATGATGTCCGGGGGCGACATAATTCTGTCACTTTTATCGGGCTGCCGACTGCGGCCGCCGGTGTTATTTCGTAAAAACAAAAAACAATTGACTTCACAACCATAGCAAGAGAGACTTCAATCGCTCAATTCCTAAAATTGAGTGTTATGCGAATGAATCAACAAGGGGTATGAACCAATGCTTGGTGGACTTCTCTCACCTGTAAGCGGAGTTCTGGGCTCCCTCTTCGGCGGCGTCTCGTCACTTTATGACGGAGTTCAGGGCGTTGTTGAGGGGCTGGCTCCCGGATCGATGGACGGAACGACGACGACAGGGAACCTGTTGAACGACAATGGCGCAGTTAGTGATCTGCTTGATAACCTTGCCGAAGGCGACATCACCGGTGGCATCTCCGATGTCTATGCCAATGTAATTGGCCCGGGCGGAGTTGTGCATAACCTGGCTGATGGCGGCGGTCTGGGCATCGAGGGGCTGCTGGGCAACACCCTTGGCCTGGCGGATGGTATCCTGGGCAGCGCCGATGGTTTGACCGATGATTTGCCGATTTTGGGAGGCTCAGGCTCACTCCTTTAAGGTGAATGCTTCAGTTAGATATTTAAAAGGTCCGGGCGAAACTTCATGTTCGGGCCTTTTAATTTGAGATGCAGCTGCGGCGGAATGTATTTGACATCCAATCCGCCTGGGCTTTTTTATGGAAGCCGCCTGATGTTTCGCCATGCTCTGGAACAGTCCGACGTCCATAGTTGCCGATGTCCGTAGTTGAGGCACAACATATTCAAGAAGCTGATAATGATGCGCAGGGGAATTACGTTCTCCATGCGCTGAAATCCCTGCGCACATATTTTATTTTCGCGGGTATTTTCTCTTGCGTGATTAACCTGCTTTATCTCAGTTCGCCGCTCTATCTGATGCAGGTCTATAACCGCGTTCTGGTCAGTCAAAGCATTCCTACGCTGGCGATGCTGACCCTCATTCTCGTGCTGTCTCTTGGTGTGATGGGGTTGCTGGATGCTTTGCGGGGCAAGTTGCTGGTACGCTGCTCGGTCCTGCTGGACGATCGGCTGGCCGGGCCGGTTTTTGGCGCATTGGTGCGCAAGGCGGCCCGACAGGGCATGTCCCCCGGCGCGCAGACCCTGCGCGAGTTGGACGAGTTCCGGGCCTTCGTGACCGGGCCGGGCATCCATTTCGCCTTCGATCTGCCTTGGATCCCGATTTATCTGGGGCTGCTTTACCTGATCCATCCGATCCTCGGCCTTGTCGCCACGATCGGCTCCGCCCTGTTGTTGCTGCTGGTCTTTGTCAATGAAAGACTGACCAAGACCGCGCTTGAGACGGCGCAATCCTCGTCGCGGCGCGCTTTCGTCTTTACCGACAATATCATGCAACATGCCGATGTGATTCATGCCATGGGCATGTTGCCATCCGTCGAGCGGCACTGGCAGGGCAACCGCGGCCGCATGCTGGCACAACAATCCCTGGCCAGCGATCGAAATGCCTCGGTCACCGCCAGCATCCGTTTCGCGCGGCTGCTGCTGCAATCGCTGCTGCTGGGAACGGGGGCGTGGCTGGCCATCGATCATATCATCATGCCCGCAACCATATTCGCTGCCAGCATCATTATGGGTCGCGCGCTGGTCCCGGTCGAGCAGTCGGTCGGAGCGTGGAAACATGCGGTCGCGGCAAGATCGGCCTATCGACGGGTCAGCACATTGTTGCAGGAAAACCCCGATCTGCAGGTTCGCACGATCGTTCCCAGCGAAGAAACCGCGCTTGAGGTGGATGACCTCTCTTACCGGGTCGAGAACCGCAAACGCCCGATTCTGGACAAGCTGTCCTTCAGCATCAACTCGGGCGAGGTTCTGGGGATTGTCGGCCCAAGCGGATCGGGAAAAAGCACGCTGGCGCGGTTGATGATCGGGGCCCTATCGCCCTCGGAAGGCCGCTTGCGCTTCGGCGGCATCAATTACGAGCATTGGGATCGCGGAGAGTTCGGGCGCATCGTCGGCTATCTGCCGCAGGATGTCGGGCTGTTCGCGGGCACTGTGCGTGAGAATATCGCCCGCTTTCAGGATGTGGCCGTTGATCAGATCGTCGAAGCCGCCAAGCTGGCCGGAATTCACGAACTGATCCTTGATCTGCCCAAGCAGTACGACACCATGCTGGGTCCGGGCGGGCTGGGCCTGTCGGGCGGACAGCGCCAGCGACTGGGTCTGGCTCGCGCCCTGCTTGGCAAACCCCGGCTGCTGGTGCTGGATGAGCCGAATGCGCATCTGGATATTATCGGCGCGCGTGCGCTTAGCGAGGCGCTGTTCGTCATGAAGGCGCAGGGCAGTGCGATTGTCGTCATCACCCATCAACCTGCCGTTCTGGAAACCGTGGACACGATCATGTCGCTTGATGACGGGCGGATCAGGCGGCTTGGCCCGCCCGAGCAGATACTGGCCGGTACATTGGAAAAAATGGGGGAGAGTGAATGAGTCAGCCCGCCTCCGTTCCGCAACTGGCGGAATACCGCGATCCGATGCGCCCCGCGATCTGGGGCTGCGTCATCGTGGCGGTTTTTCTGCTGGTTTTGCTGGTTTGGGGGAATTCTGCGCGGCTGGCCAGTTCCGCTTTGGCTGAAGGCAGTCTGCAGGTGATGGCGCAGCGTCAGTCCGTCCAGCATCCTCATGGCGGGGTGATCTCGCAGATTCACGTCATCGAAGGCCAGACCGTGGCCCGGGGCGAGTTGCTGATCGAACTCGATGAAACGGAGGCCCGCGCCTCGCGCAATATCGCCGAATCCGAGGTGATTGCCTTGCAGGCATTGCAGGCCCGGCTGGAATGCGAGCGTGATCAGAGCGATCCGTTATCCTGTCTGCAGGAATTTGCGGATGGCAAGGAGGATCATCCGGAAATGGCCGCGGCACTTGCGAATGAAACCGCGCTTTTGCAGACCCGCGCGCGGAAATTCCGGACCGAGACCGGGATGCTGACTTCGCGCGTTTCGCAGTTGCGCGAACAGATCAGCGGTCTGGACGCACAGTCTCAGGGGCTTGCGCGGCAACGCAAGCTGCTTGAGGAAGAGTTGGAAACTGCGCATAAGCTGCTGGATTCGGGCTTGACCTCGCGCAACCGCACCCGGGAATTGGAGCGTGCCATCGCGGGCGTGATCGGCGACGAAGGGTCCCGCAGCGCCGAAATCGCCAGCGCCAGGCAGGAAATCTCGGAGGCAGAGCTTGCCGTTGCCCGTCTGGAGGACGAACGGATCAACGAGATCACCGACCAGTTGCGGAACACCCGCTCGGCGCTGGCCGAAGCCCAGCCGCGTCTCGATGCCGCCATTCTGGTCGAGAAACGCGGTAAGATCCTTGCCCCCGTCAGTGGTCAGATCGTCGGCCTTTCGGTCTTTACCGAAGGGGGGGTCATTCAAGCGGGACAGCAACTGATGGATATCGTTCCGGACGATAACCCGATCATTGTCGAGGCTCGTCTGCCGCTGTCGGATATCAATGGTATCGCAGTCGGGGACAGCACCGATATCCGTCTGACCGGCATCCCGCGCAAGGATCGCCCGGAACTGATGGGCGAGATCATCAGCATCTCGGCCGACAAGATGACCGACAGCCAGTCCGGCCTCAGTTACTTTTCTGTCCGGATCGGGCTGGATGCCGATGAGATCCGCCGGTCGCAAGTCCCGTTACGGCCGGGAATGCCCGCCGAAGTCGTCATTCCAAAAGGATCGCGCACGATGGTCAGCTATCTGCTTGGCCCTCTGCTGGATGAAATCACCCATGCCTTTCGAGAGGAATAAGCCATGGCCAGTCATGACATGAAAGCACAGCCCGAGGCTCGTAAGCGCATGGAATTGCGAAACGGCAGTGGGCAGGGTAACGGAACATCCGCCGAAGCCGGTCTGGTTACGCTGGCTGCCGGTGCCATTGGCCTGGGCCTGACCATGCTTCAGCAAAGCGAGGCAGAGGCCGCCACGATAGAGCCCGATACCGCGCCGAAGCCTGTCCCGAATGCGACCGATAGCCCGGACGCGGCACAGCAGATCGCGGCGCCCATCTCGGAAGCCGAAGCGCCTTTGCCGTCGCAGAATGCCGTCCAGGTGGATATTCCCGTTGTAGAGGTTCCGACCGCCGCCGAAACCGGGGCAGTACAGGCAGAGGCGGTAACACCTGCCGATTCCGTAGGTGAAGCGCCGATTCAGACGGCATCTGCCGATATGGCCGCCGGTGTTCCGGCGGATCATAGCGGGCAGGCGGGATCGGGCGGGCAGTCGGTGACTGTGACCGCGCCGGTCGATAAGGTGATTGATCTCGGTGAGTCGGCACCAAGTGACGGGGGCATCGAATCCGGCAAGCCAGCGCCACTTCCTGCCCAGGATAAGCCTTCCGAACCGGCCGACGTTGCGGATAATCCCGAAACGCCCGAAGTGCCGGATGATAGCACCGAGATCGTAGCGGAAACGCCCGACGCCGCTCCGGCCGAAAATGACGAAGCTCTGGACGGCGTCGGCGACGCGGTCGGAGGGGTTGTCGGAGGTGTCGTGGATGTCGTCACTGATCTGACCGATTCGCTTACGAATGAAGATGGCACGATTCCTAATACTATCGGGGCCGTCGGGGACACGATCGAGACCGTTACCGACACGGTTGTCGATGTCGTGGATGTCGTTGTCGGCACGGATGGCCTTCTGGACGGGTTGACCGATACGGTCGGGGAATTGACTGGCGCCTTGGGCGACGGGGACGTTATCGGTGCCGTAACCGGCACCGTGGATGTTGCTCTTGATACTGTGGGCAAAGCAGTTACCGGCGTGACCGATGCGCTATTGGGCGACGGTGGTTTGACAGATGGCGTCCTTGAGACGGTCGGAGAGACTGTGGCGACGGTAGGCGATACCGTAACCGACGTGCTGGATGCCGTGGTCGGGCAGGATGGATTACTGGGCGGGATCACCACTGCGCTGGACGGCCTGACCGGCCCTGACGCCGAGGGCGATGGCAGTACGGCGGTCGTCGCGGATATTGTCGGCGCGACCGTCGGAACGGCCTCGGCCGCCGTCACCGGAGTTGCGGATGCGCTGCTGGGCGATGACGGTGTCGCCGAAACCTTGACCGAGACAGTTGGGGAAACCGTCGCGACGGTGACCGGAACCGTGACCGGCGTTGTCGATACGGTCATCGGGCAGGATGGGTTGCTGGGCGGGCTCACTACGGCGCTGGGTGGTCTGACGGGAACTGGTGCAGATGAGAATAACGGGGCGACCGAGGTTGCCGCCGATCTCGCTGAACCGGCCGTGGAGACTGCCTCCACTGCCGTCACCGGAGTTGCGGATGCGCTGCTGGGCGATGAAGGTGTCGCCGAAACCTTGACCGAGACGGTTGGGGCAACCGTCGCGACGGTGACCGGAACCGTGACCGGCGTTGTCGATACGGTCGTCGGGCAGGATGGGTTGCTGGGCGGGCTCACCACGGCGCTGGGTGGTCTGACGGGAACTGGTGCAGACGAGAGTACAGCGGCGACCGAGGTTGCCGCCGATCTCGCTGAACCGGCCGTGGAGACTGCCTCGACAGAGCCCGTCGAGATTACCGGGCCTGCTGAGGTCGCAGAGACCGTCGAAACAGCGGCGGCCGACACCGGCGATCTCGGGACAACCGATACGGCGGATATGGCGGTCACGCCGCCCGAGGGCAGTCAAGGGCCGGATATCTTCGCCGCGATTGATCAGATCCTTGATGGCTCGAACGGATTACTTGGGGGCCTGCTGCCCAATGTCTCGTTCATTGGCCAGCCGGTCATGGAGGACGATTCCGGGCCGCATGTCGATGATGCGAATGGGTCGCTGCTGCATGGCCTGATTTAGCAACAGGTTTTAACCACAGGAAAACATCTGGGCCGCGCGATCTGTCATACCGGTTCATGCACTCTTTTACCTGCCGGGCCTGCGTGCCGGCCAGTGAAACTTTGGAGTCGGATCGGCGCGCCCCTAGCGGAGGCAGCTCAAGTTCTTTACATTCGGGCCTGCAAGAAAGGTTCTGATAAGAAAATAGAAAGAGTGTGATGAGAACACCGAACCTCTTTATCATTGGCGCCCAGAAATCCGGCACGACCTATCTGGCCAATGTACTCGCCCGTCATCCGGACGTGTTCTTCTGCTCTCCCAAGGAACCGCTGTTCTTCTCGAAACCGGAAATCGACCAATCCCGGTACGAGCGGTATCTGGAAACCAATTTCGCCGATGCCCGGGACGAAAAATGGGTCGGCGAAGGTTCGACGACCTATCTGCAATGGCCACGGGCGCTGAAGAACCTGAAGTCCTTCATTCCCGACACGCCGAAAATTATCGTCTGCATGCGCCATCCGACCGAGAAGGCGGTTTCCTTCTACATCCATAATTGGCGGCGAGGGCGCTATGCCCGGGATATCCGGATCGGCGACACCGCCGCGATGCCTGTCAGCCTTTCTTCAACGAAAACCAGCTGTTATGCTTCTTCTCTGACGCGCTGGCTTGACGCCTATCCGCGCGAGGCTTTCTGCTTTCTGAAATTCGACCAGCTCAGGGATGACCCGGCGGGCTTCGTCCGCAAGGCGACTGCGTTCCTGGAGATCCCCGAGCGTGAAACCGTGTTGCGTAAAACGGTCAATGCGGGGTTCAGCCTGACTTGGCGCGGCGACAGCCTTGTCATCGACGACCCCGACGCGCCACCAGAGGGTCGACCGGAATTCACCCGCACCGAGCTTGAGGATATACATGCGCTGATGCAGGAAGACATCGCCGAGACCGAACGACTGACCGGACTCGATCTGGACGAGTGGCGCAAATTTCCCGCATTCGCGGCGACTGACCGTCAAAGCGTCGAGACTGCGACATTTCCTATGAACCGATGACGCGGGAACCATCCCGAATGAAGCTATCCATGAAGGCGGCGATGGTTATCCTTTCCTGTCCGGCGGCGCGCATCAGGCCATTGGCGATCCTGCCGGGAGAAGGCGTAGCTGCGTCATCGGGATAATCCGACAGGGATTACTTCCGCAGGCTTCTTATCCCGTCGGTAAATCTTCGCAACGGCCGTGTGACGCGCCAGGATCTGCTGTTATGCAAGGCCGCGATCTCATCGCGTAGCTGATTTGCGACCTCCTGAAGCTCCGCCTTCTCCGCGTCATTTCGGGCCTCTGCCTTCGACAGAAGCGCAGCCCCTTCCTGTTCGCGCTTTTCACTTTCGGCCAGAAGACGCGTTACCTCGGATAATTCCCGGAACTGAACCTGCAAGCGGCTGTCGAATTCTGCTGACCGTGCCTCGGTCGCACTTCTGGCGGCTCGCTCACGTTCGATCTCTTTGTTGAGACGCTGAATTTCAGCAGCATCCTGCTGGCGTTCGGCAAGAAGCGCAGCATGGACTTCATCCAGTTCCAAAACCCGGGATTGCGTTTGTTCGAGTTGAGTCTCAAGCCGCTTAACCTGCTCGTCGCGCTCAGCCATGTCCAGACGCAGATCATCAATGCAGGCAGTCATGGTTGCCTGTTCCTTCGTAAGCGTATCTGCCTTGTCCAGGCCGCTTTTTATGATCTGCGCAAAGTTCGGGGCCGCCCTATCAAGTGCGCCGCGGAGCGCGTCAAGACGCTTGTGATCTTCGCTATTCTCGCCATCGGAAACCCAGCGCTCCAGAATTTCATAGGTATCGCGAACCCAGGTCGAAAGCATCGGGCTTTGAAGTATCTTCCCGGGCATTTCCTTATGATGTTGCAGGTCGCTTTCCAGAAACGCTTCGACCTCGGTCGCGGCCCCCAAAGAAAAGCGCGGCAGACTCAGGTCCAGCGCCGTCTGGATTTTTTCCGCGACCCCGGTCCAATCCGTCAGAAGCTGAGTGAAACTGGTGAAGCAGCGCGGTCGATTGCGGGTATTGGCCTCGGCGTCAAGAATATGCCGCAGCCAGATCAGATGGCTAAGCCCCCTCGTGATCCCGTTTCGCTTGGCCAGTGAGGCCGCGACCTCCAGCGGGTTGCGATGGGTCAGAACATATCCGGGCGTTGCGCCGACCTCATGGAACACATCCTCCCAGAACGGGACTAGCCGGCAAATACGCGGATCCTTGAGTACGAACAGGCGCGACTGGCCGAATTCATCGGTCATCGTCTTGACGGCACGCTCGTGGAATTCCCGGGCGGGGGGGCTGGCGGACCAGCTTGCGGGCATTGGCAGCCAATCATCCCAATGCGTTCCCGCCGATGCGAAAAGTTCGGTGTGAAGCCGGTAAAACTTGCCGGATTCGAAATAGCCCTTTTCATTACTTTCATTGGGGGCCATGAGCGTGGCGGGGCCTTCGCAGCCAAGGATGTTCAGCACCCCCGAAAGCGCAGAGGTGCCTGAACGGTGCATTCCCAGAACAACTACGGCGGTACGATCTGACGTCTTTTTGTTCATATGGAGCTACATCCTAGGAATGGGAGGGATGCGTGGCGAAAGCGGGATCTATCAATTCCACCGGAAATTATCCTGCTGTCCGGATCAGCTTTCATGAAAGGACGCGAAGGGGCACTGTCGCCGTGGTGGCATCCCGCATGGATGATCAGTTTTGTCATTCTCATTCCTTCCGTTCCCGCAGGATATTCCAGAGCTCCGTGATTCCGGTCTCGAGCCCTACCTGCGGTGACCAGCGCGTCACCCGCCGAAACTCGGTCGTGTCAAGTACGATGGCGTCGACGTCAAACCCCCGGGCAGGCTTGTATCGCAATGCGAGATCGGTGCCGGTCACGCGGCGGATAGCGGCAAAGATATCGTTGATACTATACCCGGTGCCAGAGCCGATATTATAGGATCCCGAAGAAAGTTCTGGGGCGGCAAGAGCGATGCAGATCGCCGATGTGACATCATCGATATGAATGTAATCCCGCACGACGGAGCCATCGCCCCAGACCTCGGGCGCGCGCCCGGCGTGAATATGCCTAAGATAATTGGCAATGATCCCGACCGTGGCGCCGCGTAGCTGGAACCGCCCGTAGGGATTGCCGATCCGCAGGCTGATTCCGGTAAAGCCTGCCTTTCCGGCCACAAGGCGCAGGTAATTCTCGATGGCAAGCTTCGAGACGCCATAGCCTGACAATGCCCCGCCCGCCGCATTTTCCGGCACCGGCAGGGTTTTGGGATCGCCATAGACCGTGCCGCCGGATGACGCAAAAATCACCCGCGATATACCGGCCTGACCGGCGGCCTGAAATATAGCGACCGAGGGCGCAATATTCTCGGCCGCATCTCGCGCCATGTCAGTCATCGAAGAGGCCGGTGTCGTGGTGCAGGCCATGTGAACCAGGGCCGTGGCACCGGTAAAAGCCTGTTCTATCCCGGTAATATCCGGAAAGGCGAAGGGGCGTGTTTCGACGCCCGCAAGCAAGTCTGCCACCGCAGTGAGCCGATCCGGCAGATCAAGCACGCAGACCTCGTCTCCGTCAGAGCGCAGCCGCCGTGCAAGCGCCGTGCCAAGAAAGCCCGCTCCGCCCGTGATGACAATCCGCCCGGTCATTTGGCCGCTGCCGCATTGCGGTGAGTATGGGTATAAAGCAGCACCGGCAGCCAATCGTAATGGCTCACGCTGCTTATGTAGCGCCTGACGCCGGCCGGAACGAGCCCCATCTTTCTCAGCCGTGACGTCAGTGGTGCGTCAGCATGACGGCCGGCGATCATCAGGGTTCCTCCGGGTGCCAGTACCCGCGCGGTTTCTGACAGCAGGCGATCATCGTCAATTGCGCCCGTCGCATCGTTCAGCAGGATAAGTTGCAGGCGTGAATCCGCCAGATCGATCCGCCCGTTCCGGGCGATGTCCTGCGTCAGTTCTTCGGCATTGCAGACCCGTCCCTGAAACTGTTCGCGCCAGAAGGCTTCAAGGGCGGCAGGCACATTGACCCCCAATGCGGGCAGGCGGCGATAAAGCAGAATCGATTCCGCCAATACCCGATGGATCGCGCGCGCGCGCCGGTCGGCGCCGCAATCCGGACAGGCGGCCGCACCGTCGAGATCCACAAATTCCACGCTTTGCCTGCCACAGGCATTGCAGTGATAGACCTCACATCGCGCGATCGCGTCAAGCGCGGGCAGATCTTCAAGTCTGGGAGGATGCAGCGCGCCCATATGTTCATCAATCCGATGGAATAACCCGGGGCGCGTCTTGTTGAACAGAGACATTATCCCCGGAACTTCACCCAGTTCCCAACCGCAGCTTTCGACATAATAGGAAAATTCCACATCGGTCGAATTATGCGGAACCGCGTCCGAAAATCCGCCGATCTCATCGATCATTTTCCGGCGCAGCGCGAAGAAGCCGCCCTGCACATGGCTGAAGCTTCGATCGAGATTGTTCAGGGCGAACTCCTGATTGCGGAACTTGTCCCAGAGAGCCTGAGCCTTGGGGTAATCGCGCCCGAAGAGATAAGAGGGCGAGTAGCACAGCGTTCCCGCCTGACCCACCCGGGGATGGGCGTTCATGTAACGAATGAAGGCCGTCTCCCACCCGTAGCGGGTGGTTATGCCTTCCTTGCCGCAGACATAGATCGCATAATCCGATTTCCCCTCGGCAAGGCAAAGATTGGTGCCGGGACCAACCATCGCGTTGTCGCGGTTAAGCAGGATCGTGATGTTGTCGCGCTCGCCGTAAAGTTCCATCAACTGCGCCAGAGCAGGGGCATCGCTGCCATTGTCGCAGATGATCAGATGGAAGGGGAGCGACGTATATTTGTAAAGCCGTCGGATCACCTCGGATGTCTGGGCGAGGTTGTTCCAGCTGACGATCATCAGATCGATGGTCTCGCCCGCCCAGACACGGATCAGGTTATCGACGAGATGTTCGGAATTGTAATCCTTGCGAATGCGTTCGGCGGCATTCTCGATCATTGCGGCCACGGCAACGTCAGGCAACATGTAATAGGCCCGGATGCGCGCCGCGAGGGCCTCGGGCGTGGCGTCGCTGACAAGGCCGGTGATGCCGTCCTCGATCAGATCGGGAATCCCCGACAAATCCGTGGTCAGCACCGGCAGGCCCGCAGCCATGGCCTCCATCAGCACGGTCGGGATGCCGTCCATGTCGCCATCGGCGGCGCGGACTGAAGGACATGCGAACAAATCGCTTTCGCGGTAAAGTGCCAGCATCGCATCGCGCCCCTTGACCGGGCCGCAAATCGCGACATTGGAGATGCCCTCTTCGGCGATGACTGCTCGGTAAACCTCTTCCAGTTCGCCATAGCCGTAAAGCTCGATGCGAATATTGTCCTGTTCCAGAAGCTTCCCAGCCCGGATCAGGTGGATCAGTCCCTTTTTTTCGGTGAAGCGATGGATGGCAATGATCCGCCGGAAGGGGCGCTTCTCTCGCCCTTCCTTCCAGCCCTTGGCGTAAAGCCGGGGATCGCAGCCATTCGGGCTGATCATCATCTTGCTGTCGGGCACGTTACGCGCCGCCAGATACTGGCGATGGAAACGCGACGGAACAAAGACCTTGCGGCACCAATCCGAATGCGCCACCTCGCCGATGCGGTTCATCGCGTCATTGCGGTAGCGGAAAATGTCCTGCGCATGAGCGATGAAGGTGAACGGGATCTTCGCCGCCTCGCAAGCCGGCCAGACCATATCCGTCACGGTCGGGTAAACGAAGTGGGAATGCACGATGCTGCGCCCGGTCCCGGTCAATCGTTCGGCCAGATGAGCGGCGTCGCGCACGGTCTCCCATTCGATGTCGAAATCGGGTCTGAAATCCGGATAAGGCGACTGTCTGCAGAAGACCCGCACATCGAAGCCCTGTTCGCGAAGAAGTCGCAGCTCATTGAGTACGAAAGTTTCCGAGGGCACCGGGAAATGCCAGCAGAAATAGGCTACTTTCATCGTCTCCCGCGGTTGCGGCGTCAGATCCCGGCGGGCCGGCAACCTGAGGCGTTGCGGTTCTGGTGCATGGTCGAGACCTTCATAGGCGCTGCGCAACTGGTTGATATAGGCAGTCCGGTCGAAGCGCGCGATAGCCTTTGCCCGGGCCGCCAGACCCATCCTGCGCAGTCCCTCGCGATCCGAAGCCAGCTTGCGGATCGTGTCGGCCACGGCCCCTGTATCGCCGACCGGGACGACAAAGCCGGTTTCCCCATGTGCGACGAATTCAGGCGGCGCACCATGGTCATAGACGATGGCAGGACGGCCCGCAGCCATGCCTTCAAGTACCGTCCGGCCGAAAGATTCCTGAAAATGCGACAGGCTGAGGACGATATCGGTTTCCGCGACCGCCTGTGCAGGGGTTTCACGGTAGCCAATAAGCCTGAGATTGGCGGAAAGCTCGCCCGCCTGGATCTTCGCGGCGATAATGGCCGTATGCTCATTTTCCGGGCCGATCAGACGGAAGGATATCTCTGGCAGGGCGGCCAGTTCCTGTGCCACACGCACGAAATCCCAAAGCCCTTTCTTGGGAAGATTCGAGCTGATCAGGCCAACACGAAGCCCGTCACCTGCCGTCGCAGGTGACAGATGCGCCAGTTCTCTGAAATCGACGGTATTGTACACCAGAGCCGCTTCACGACCGGGCTGCGCAAAGCCCGAAAGTGTTGCCATGGAGTTCACGATCACGCGGTCGCAGCTGTTCCATACCTTCTCGACGATCGCGTCGGCGGATTCACCGATCATGTTCAGCAAGGCGTCATCATGGCGGATCAACTCGCGCACATGGATGATACTCCTGACACCCATCCGCCTTGCCGCAATCAGCGGTTCGCGCAGGACGATGGTATTGGTATGGACCACATCCACGGTTTCATCGGCGATAATCCGGGAAAATTGCGCCGTCACTGCGTCATTCACCGGTGTGCCGTCGCGCCACCAGCCATAGGACAGGATGTAAGCGGCGACGGATTTCGTGCGCAGGGTTTCGAAATAAGCCGGATTATCGGCGCCCGGCACGGTCACGATCACATTGAAATCAAGCGCATTCAGACCGTCCAGCATGTCAAGCAGGCTGCGCTCACCGCCGAAAAGCTTGTCACCCGCTATGTGACTGCACAGCATGACCACAGGCCGGCCCGGGCGTGTTGCGACGCCGCCCGCTACCCGGCGCAATCCCGGGACTGCTCCCGTGGTGACCGCTCCGGCGGCGGAAACCTCGAACGCCTGCCGGCCCTCGGCCCGGCCATGGCGGATATAATGCAGAACCGGATTGAGCTTGTGCCGCGCGACATCGCTGTTGATGCGCAGATATCGGTCGCTATCAAATTTCGGACCGGGGCTTCGGTTAAGCCGATGGCCAAGCCAGAGATAATGTTCCAGCGGATCCATCCCCAGCAATTTGACGTCGCCATTGCGTTCAAGATACCAGTCAGGATCGAACAGGCCGGATGCGAGGAGCTCGCTTTTTTCAGAGTTTCTGGAAGACATTTCCTACCCCGTTCACTCTGTCACTCCATCACGTGGCGGTCATTGCTGCAAGGCAGCTTCTGCTTAGTGGATACGGTTGAAAGGATCCACAACATATCGCAAAACCGGGCCGCAGCCGTCATCTGCCGCAGGGCATTCTTGTTGTCAGCCGGTAGGGTTGATCAGCTTGGGTGCAAAGGGAAAGCCTGCGGCGCCCCCATCCTTTTCGCGCCGCATATGGCCCTCATAACCGCATTCGCGCAGAACATGCTCGAAATAGCCCGGCCAGTTCGCCTCGCAGGGGAAAAGTGGGTTGGGCGATGGTTTGCCCTGCAATCCACGGCGCAGAAAACGGCGGGTCGTCTCTTCCAGTTCGATCGAGGTGACATGACCCAGTGACGAGAAGGAATTCGTGTCATGCAGCCGGTAAAAATAATGCGGTTCCTGGACTACGACCGGCTCGGTGAAAAAGAGCGCCTGCAGCAGGAAATCCCAGTCATGACAATATTTCAGCGGCTGGAACGGGCCGGCCTGTTGGTAGAGATTGCGTGTGAACAGAAGATTGCCGGTGGAGATCGCGACATTGGCCCGCATCAATGCGAAACCGGTAGTGGGATCGCGATCAAATGCAAAAAGCTGCCGCAGCGCGAAGAGACGGAAGAATTCGTCTATCTCGGCGGCGGGATCCGCCTCGGCCAGCACCTCGACCAGCGAAAATCCGATTTCCGAACCGGTATCCGCCAGCGCTGCCATCAATGTCGCGATCCGGTCGGGATGATAACGATCATCGGAATTGATCAGCGAAAGATGGTTGCCCTGCGCGGCGGCGATGGCGCGGTTGATCGTGGCATGCGCGCCCAGATTGTGTTCATTGCGCAACAGGATCGTGTTTCGAAACCGCTGCGCGAGCGGGCCGGACAGCAGATCCTGCGCGCGCTCCCAGGTTTCGTCGGTCGAGCAATCATCGATCAGAACCAGCTCCAGCGCGTCATAAGTCTGATCGTGGATCGATTGCAGGCAATCGGCCAGATAGCCCGCGTGGCAATAAGTCGGCACAACAACGCTGACAAGAGGATCTGCCGTCATGAGCCTAGCCCACCAGCAGAACGATATCCGGGCAGACCGCCAGGGCGTGTTTCGGGCGGTAGGGATCCGGGATCAGGAATTCCACCTCATAGCGTCCGGCCGGCACATCTTTGAAGCTGGCATTAAGCGTAAAGCCGCAATCCTTTGCGCCGGAATCCAGCGACAGGGCCGCAACCACATCCGGGCGGTCTTCACGATTATGGATTGCCGCGACATAGCGGCGCTCGGGCGCTTCTGTGTCACGCAGGGCGATCATCGCCGTTGCCGCACCGCGCCCGCCGATCAGGAACCAGCCGCGCATTGCAAGCCCCTGCCAGCGTGCAACGGGCAGGTCGGTTCCGGTTCTGACCGGATGACCGTTCAGCATGTCGATTCCAGTTGGCTGGCCCGTTTGCCGTTCGACTTTCATCAGCGGTGCCGCGACAGGAACGAAGACCGAGGCGTCGCCGCCCCAAAACCCCCGGCCACGCCGCGCGACCAGAGCGTCAAGCGCCCGATTGGCAGCGATAAGGCTTTCAACGCAGCGTCGGGTTTCCGCCAAGGGATCGGGCTGCCCATCGGGTGGTGGCCGCAGTGGTGCAAGCGCAAGCGCCTTTGGCGTAAGGGCGTCGCGCATCGCAGTCAGGGCCTGTGTCCCGCTTTGGCGATCGGGTTCCAGACAGGCGCCGCTGGCCCAGTCATTCCACGATCTGACAAAGACGAAGCGCTGCCCTTCGGGCAGTTGGTCGCGCGCCTCGGCAGCCAGATGACGCATCCACAGGCCAAACAATTCTGGCCGCGCGCCAGTGAAAACAGTTCCCCGAAGGCCATAACGGGGCGTATCGTCCCAGCCCGGCATGGCGGTCCGGAAGCGCATATGCCCGGCCGCTGGCCGGGAAATCTCGCCTTGCACAGCATCGGCATAGTCCTGGATGTCGCCCTGCCATCCCGGAGCCATACCAGGTTCGCTCTGCTCTCCCGCAGTCGCCGCAAGGCCGACAGGCGGATACTGACAGCTGCTGTCGCCGCCGTAATCATGCGGATTCATATCGGGCTCGGTTTCGACGATACAGACATGCAGATCCGGGAATCCTTCGTTCCGCATGATCTCGCGCCATCGGCGAATGGTTTCGGGAGGGCTTTTCAGGGATGAAATGCCGCGGATCAGAAGAAGCGGGGCGTCGTCAATGCTGATATAACGCGGCGACCGGAAATATTTCAGGCAGGACCGGATGAAATCATTATCGTCGCTATAACTATGCGCATGCGGCGAGACGGTTTCCCCATCTTCACCCGAGGGCGCGCGCAACCGGCCTTCATTCGCCCAGCACAGGCAGAAGCCAAAATCGTAATCCTGCGTGACGTGGCGGTCGATGGGCAGGGTCATCCGGGCCTGCCCGGCGGCCCAGTGATAGTCATAGCAAAACCCGCTCAGCCCATGATCTTTTGCAATCGCGATCTGGCTTTGCTGAACTGCATCGACCCGCAGATCGTAAAAACCGCCGTTTCCCGGCAATCTGGGCTGGGCGTGCCCGTCAAATAGAGGACGCGCGGCAGCGACATCCGCCCAATCGGTTGTGTCCCGGCCATACCAGCCATCATGCAATGCATAGGGATAGAATTGCGATCGATAGAAGGCCAGCACCATTACCGGCGCGGATGCAGGTGCGTTGTCCAAAGTCGATTCAAGCAGGCGGCCGCGCTGGCGCAGCAGATCCTCCTCGCGCTTGGGAACTCCGTTGGCGCGGCGGGTAACGATGCGCTGCAAAAGCCCCCGGTCGATCCCGGCCAGATTGGAAGAAAACGGCAAGGCAAGGCCCGTGCCGCGGATTTCGATGCGCAAGATATCGGCAATCCGGGCTTCGCCCGGTCCGGCCTTGCGAAGGTGATCCAGCAGCCGTTGCGCGGCCGGTTGCGTCATGTCGCGCAAAGGAACGGAAAAGCCCGCACGGACCGGCCGTTTCAACAGCCCGGCGATATCTTCGCGAAAGATGGTGCTGACCGTGGTCAGGACGGGTTCGCCAAACAGGGAAATCTCCAGCTCGATCGGCTGTTGAGGCTCGGAGGCCGATAGCACCCAGCCATAAATCCATTCATCGGTGAATCCGTCAACCGCACCACGCCAGGCCGGGCCTTCGGTCAGTTGGTTCAGATCCCAGGTGATTTCCGACATGTGCCCCTCCTGTAGTTCCCGGATCTTATGTCCGAATAAGGCCCGACAGATAGGCGCCATATTCATTCTTGCCGAAAAATGCCGCGCGTTCACGCAGAACGGCAGCACTGATCCAGCCTTTTTCAAAAGCGATCTCGTCAAGACTTCCGACCTGCAGGCCCTGACGCAATTCCAGGGTGCGGACGAAATTCCCGGCATCAAGCAGGCTTCCATGCGTCCCGGTGTCGAACCAAGCATAGCCGCGCCCCATAAGTTCCACCATCAACCTGTCCTCGGCCAGATAGAGTTCCAGAAGCGAGGTGATCTCCAGTTCACCCCGGGCCGAGGGCTTGATCGATCTTGCCTTTTGCGGGGCCGTTCCATCCATGAAATACAGCCCGGTAACGGCATAGTTCGAGGCCGGTTTCGCCGGTTTCTCGACAATGCTTTCGACCTTTCCGGCTGCATCGAATCCCACCACACCATAGCGTTCCGGATCCGAGACGCGATAGCCAAAGACGGTGGCGCCGGTCTGATGGGCCGTAGCAGTCTCCATCTGCTCGGTCAGGCCATGTCCGAAGAACATGTTGTCCCCGAGAATCATCGCCGAAGCGTCGCCGGCAAGGAAATCCTCGGCCAGAAGATAGGCTTGGGCAAGCCCGTCGGGGCTATCCTGAACCAGCCAGGTCAGGCCGATGCCCCACTGGCTGCCATCCCCCAGAGTGCGACGGAACTGTTCCTGATCATGAGGCGTGGTGATGATGGCAATCTCGCGGATGCCGGCCAGCATCAGTACGGAAAGCGGATAATAGATCATCGGCTTGTCATAGACCGGCAGAAGTTGCTTCGACACGCCGATGGTGATCGGGTAAAGCCGTGTGCCCGATCCGCCGGCAAGGACTATGCCCTTGCGGGCCGGAAAGGGAGCTGTTGTCATCGGATCGCCTCGAGTTCGGTTAACGTCTCATGGACTGCCTGTTTCCAGTCAGGGCGGTCAAGTCCAAAACCGGCAAGGCCCGAACAGTCCAGCCGGGAATTGAGCGGCCGTTTCGCCGGGGTAGGATATTCCGAGCTTGGGATATCCTTTATCGTGCAATCCAGTCCGGCCTGCGCCATGATCTCGCGGGCAAAGTCGGCCCAGGACGTATCGGGCGCCCCCGAAAGGTGATAGGTTCCGGATTTTCCGGGCGCTGTTGCAAGTTGTTCCGCGATGGTCAGACAGGCATTCGCGATGGCGCGCGCCGGGGTAGGTCCACCGATCTGGTCGGCCACGACGGTCAGGCTGTCACGCTCGCGCCCAAGCCGCAGCATGGTTTTCAGGAAATTATTGCCATGGGCGGAGAAGACCCAAGAGGTACGCAGGATGGCATGGATCCCTCCGGCCATCCGGACAGCTTCCTCGCCCCGAAGTTTCGAGCGGCCATAGGCGCCCAATGGGCATGTCGGGCTATCGGGAGCAAAGGGCGCTTCACCGTTGCCGCCGAAAACGTAATCGGTGGAAATCTGGATGAAGGGAATCCCCAGATCGGCGCATTCCGCCGCCATGGCGGCAGGAGCGTCCCCATTTACCACAGTCGCCGCAGCTTCCTCGGCCTCGGCCCTGTCCACCGCAGTCCAGGCCGCGGCATTGATCACGGCTTGCGGCGCATGGACACGGATTGCGGCGGCACAAGCCAGGGGATCCGACAGATCGGCATCCTGTCGGCCCAGAAACAGGGCTTCGGGCCGCAGATGCTGCAATTCAGTGGCAACCTGCCCGCTGCAGCCAAAGACAAGAAGCTTCATGCGGGTTCTCCGATCCCATCCGCAGGGCCGCAGGTCTTCCCGCTGGTCACGCCTTCACCCCCAGCCTTTCACCGATCCCCTTACGGGCCTGTAACGGTTTCCACCAGTCCTCATTGTCCAGATACCATTGCACAGTCCGCGCAAGCCCTTCCTCGACCGTGACCGAGGGCTGCCATCCCAGTTCCTCGCGGATACGTCCGGGCGCGATCGCATAGCGGGCATCATGGCCGGGACGATCGGTGACAAAGGTGATCTGGTCCGCGTAAGACCCCTGCGCCTTCGGCCGCTTTTCATCAAGGATCGCGCAAAGCGTCTGCACGAGCTCCAGATTGGTCCGCTCATTCTCGCCACCGATATTATAGCTGCGGCCGACGCGGCCTTTCTCCACCACCAGCAGAAGCGCATCGGCATGATCCTCGACGAAAAGCCAGTCGCGGATGTTCGAACCATCCCCGTAGATGGGCAATGGCTTGCCGGCCAGGGCATTCAGGATGATCACCGGAATTAGCTTTTCGGGGAAATGATAGGGTCCATAATTATTCGAACAATTGGTCAGGACAACCGGCAGGCCATAGGTTTCATGCCAGGCCCTGACCAGATGATCCGAAGCCGCTTTAGATGCCGAATAGGGGCTGCGCGGATCATAGGCGGTATCCTCGGTGAACTTCACCAAAGGATCGTTCGGCAGGGAACCGAAAACCTCATCCGTCGAGATATGATGGAAGCGAAATCCTTCGGGCCGACCTTCGCTCACCCAGAAATCGCGCGCGGTCTCCAGCATGTTATAGGTGCCGGTGATATTCGTCTCGACGAAAGCGCCCGGCCCGTCGATCGAGCGGTCGACATGGCTTTCGGCGGCCAGGTGCATCACCGCGTCGGGGCGATGCGTGATGAAAATCCGGTCAAGCGCCACCCGGTCGCGGATATCGGCCTGCTCGAAGGCGTAAAGCGGGCTTTCGGCGACGTTTGCCACATTTTCAAGGCAGGCGGCATAGGTAAGCGCATCCAGATTGACGACGTGATGGCCCCGCGCGATTGCCAACCGGACTACAGCGGATCCGATAAATCCGGCTCCGCCGGTGATCAGCAGCTTCATTTCGTCATCGTCCATGTGAAGGGGGTATCGAAGCCGGCCAGTTGGGGGGCGGCGCTGTCCTTGGTGGAAAGCACGGGCTGCACGCCCGATGGCAGCGGCCAGTCGATGCCGATATCGGGATCATCCCAGCGAATGGCGCCATCGCAATCCGGGGCATAGAAATCGGTGCATTTATACTGCACCTCGCAATCCGGGGTCAGGGTCAGAAACCCATGCAGGAAGCCTTTCGGCACCAGGAACTGCCGCATGTTTCCGGCGCTTAGCTCGACCCCGGTCCATCGGCCGTAATGCGGCGAGCCAAGGCGGATATCGACCGCCACGTCGAAAATCGCCCCACGGCTGCAACGCACCAGCTTATCCTGCGCATGAGGCGGGCTTTGGTAATGCAGACCGCGCAGCGTGTATTGTGCCGCCGAGAAGGAATGATTGTCCTGCACGAAGGGAAGATCGAAACCGGCCGAAGCCATTTGTGCCGCATTCCAGGTTTCCGAGAACCAGCCCCGGGCATCACCGAACCTGACAGGTTCGGAGACAAAGACATCAGGCAACGAGGTGGGGTCAATTTTCATGATCGGTCAGCAAAAACAATTGTTCGGAATAATCGCGGCCAGACCCCGGCAGGGGAACCGCACCGGCGGTGAGCTTATCAGGAGATTTGCGGGACATAAAGCCTTCGGCCGCCGGGATGCCAGCGACGATCCCGTTGCGCAGGCACTGTGCTTTGCGCATTCGCCTGTCATTTTAATGACGTGACGGGGGAGAGACATTTTTATGAGATGTTCCATTTTCGAAACAAGTTATGGAAAAACGTTAGGTGACGATATGGAAAATAGATCAAATATTATCGATCTTCTTGCCCATCGCACTGATTTGTCGGAAACATCGACAAGTGCCAGGTAGTTCACGGTGGTTGGTTATGTTTAAAAAAAACACGTTTCAGAGGTCTTAAAAAACTGTAGCTCATCGCTTGCGGGATCTGGGCTGACAGCATCCTGGCGGCGGTCGATGCTGAAATATGGCATTGATCCTGCGGATGATTATCGCCCGGAACGATTGACACAATCCGAATTGTCATTGCGACAAGAAGCGTTAGGGGCATTTCTGAATATCGCAGCCCCTCAGCTTGATCAGCTTTTCAAATTGGTGGGCAGGGACGGGCAAGGCATTCTTCTGACAGATGCCGAAGGCGTTGTGATTGACCACCGTGTGCATGATTCCGACAGTGTTCAGTTTCAGGAATGGGACCTTTGGAATGGCGCCGATTGGTCCGAAGCGGCACAGGGAACGAACGGAATTGGCTCCTGCCTGGTGGAAAAGCGCAGGATTTCCATTCACCAGGATGAACATTTCCGGGCGCGCAATATCGATCTGTCCTGTATGAGCACACCTATCTGGGGACCGGATGGGCGACCGCTTGCGGTTCTTGATGTTACCTCAACCCGCTGCGAGCAGAATATACAATATAATCGGCTTATTCTGTCGCAGATCACGCATATCTCCAAGATCATCGAGGCAATGTATTTTCGGGCCTCTCATCCGAATTCTCGGGTTATTTCCATCTCGAAAGACGGCGGTGATCCGGCAGCACTTCTGGCTGTGGATAAGGACGATATTGCCATCGGCGCGACCCGCACCGCGCGTCGCGCTTTGAATCTGGATGTGGAAGGGGACATCAGGAATATTCCCGCAGCGGAGCTTTTAGAGTTCAATGAGGATAACCCGGAGCTCACTTTGAATATGACTGATCGCGCCGTTTTGCTGCGCGCTCTTGCTCGTTCCGGAGGGAAAGTCTCGGAAGCGGCGCGTATTTTGGGAATAGGACGAACGACAATGTACAGGCGTATGTTGCGAGCGGGGTTGAGTAGAACATCCGATTGATCAGAGCCCTGCCGTTGCAGGGCCCTGTTGTAAGAGGGCGAATCGTTTTATATGCGTTTCCTTGCCTGGCCAGTGGCGGCGGGACCGCCTCTGTAGGGCTTGACCTCAGGCCAGTGTACAGAGCAATGCATGCTGGTTATGAGCCAGAGAAACTCCCGACATTTCTGGCTGAGTGCCCGGCAGATATAGCACATGCGGCCCGTTCGCTGATTTTTGGCAATCGATCTTGTCACGGGGCGGATGGGTCACCCGAATCACGTCCTGCGCATTCCGATGCCTTCCGAGATCAGATTTGCGGTATTCTGTAGCATATGCTGGACGTCTTCCACCTGTACAGTGATGTTGTTCTGGCTGAGAAAGGGGACAGTAAGTGCCGCGACCGTTGTGCCATTCAACCCGAAGATCGGGCAACTGACGTCAACGACCCCGGCCGTTGTCTGACTGGGGTTCATGTAATGCCCTGTGGCCCGGATGCCGTGAAGTTTCTGCTTGAGTTCTTCCGCAGTCAGCCCGGAATCATCATTCTGGAGCATTTCCTTGGTCATCTGAGCGGCACTTGTGCTTTGCGCGAATGCCGTCAGGACCAGGGCAGAGGTTCGTTCCGGCTTCATCACGAAATGGGTGCCCAGCTTTACGCCGAAACTAAGCGGTTCCGGGCTGTCGACCTGCGCAATGACCAGAATGCATCCCTGATGGTAAACGACGAGATGTGCGGATTGCCGACTGTCTTCAGCCAGCTTCTGCATCAACGGCAGGGCGACCTGCAAAAGCAGCTTGGTCGGCGGATGCCGGTGTGACAGTTCGAACAGTTTAAGCGTCAGCTGATAGGATCCATCGCTGTCCCGGCTGAGATAGTTCCGCCGTTCGAGAACATTCAGCATGCGGAAAATCTCGGTCGTGGTGCGGTTCAGCCGCTTGGCGATCTGCTGTTGAGAGATTCCTTGCGGCGAGTCCGAGATCAGCTCGAGAATGTCCAATCCCTTTTCCAGCGCGGGTGCGGCATAGCTGCCGGCCTGAGATTTCTTGCCGCCGCTCGCATCGACATCTGCATTTTCGCTGGCTGTCATTTTTACCTCACCATTCTGAACGCCGGGCCGGGACGGCCTCGGTGCATGTTGGATAGCAGCATTTCCTGCAAGTTGTCCCGTTCTGCAAGATAGGAAAATTTTACTTGTAAAAATTAATTTTAAATATTAAACGGCAGGATGCGAGGTGGCAACAAGGTCGTGATCTGGTGTTCTGCCTGAAAATTGCGTCTCGCCAAATGCAAGGGGGGAAACATGATTAAGAAATTAAGCGGATACCGGATGGTGCCTGTAATCGGCACTGCTGCCATCGCTTTGTCGCTGACCCAGGTGTCGGCGCAGGAGAAGACCGTGATCACATTCTCGGCGTCGCATTTTGCCGAGGTGGGGCGCGGTGACGCGCTGCGCGAGTGGGTTGCGAAATTCAATGGCAGTCAGGACGAGATCGAGGTCCAGCCCATCACTATCCCGTTCTCTTCCTATGCTTCGACGATTTTTACCCAGATGGGCGGGGGCGCGGGGCCTGATCTGGTCAGGTTCGATCTGCCGGAATTTTACGCGGCGGCAAATGCCGGCCGGTTGCTTCCGATGGATGACGTCATCGATGATGCGCAATATGACTTCACCAGCGCCGATGCCTATATGAAGGTGGACGATACGCGCTTCGGGGTGGTTTTCGACAGCGCCAATTACGCGTTGATCTACAATGCCGATCTGCTTCCTGGCGGAGAGCCTCCGAAGGATATCGACGAATTTCTGGAATATGCCAAGGCCGCGACAGGTAACGACAATTACGGTTTTGCGTATCGAGCAACAATGGCGGAACGCGGCGGTGTCTGGTATGATGTTACTAATTTCGTTTACGGCTTCGGTGGGCGCTGGTCGCTTCCCGATGGTACGCCCACTTTCAACAGTCCCGAGGTGGTTGCGGGAATCGAGGCCTACAAGCAGGTATACGATGCCGAAGTGATCCCGCGCGGAACCGATGCCGCGACCTACCGGCGGATGTTCTGGGAAGGCCGGGTTGCGATGGAGATCGACAATGGCGGCGTCGCCACGATCCTGACCGCGCAGGGTGCCGGTAAGCCGATCCACGCCTCTGCCTCACCCTTTCCGCATCCCGAACAGGGGATGATTCTTGCGCCTGTAACGATCAACGCCAACACCAAGGCGCCAGACGCGGCCGGAACGTTTTTGAAATGGGCGCTAGAGCCGGAACAGCAGCAGGAGTTGCAGCAGCTTCTGGGTGCGGCGAATGTCGCAACGGTAGTCGAGCGTAGCGACGAGGAACTGGCCGCTAATCCATGGCTTGCCGCCTATGATGCGCAGACCCCGAATTCTGTTCCGGCGCTTGCCCAGGGGCTGGAAGAGAAATCGCCCGAAATTCAGCAGATCGTGGTCGAGCAGGTGCTGCGGGTGCTTCAGGGCGGGGTCAGCCCGCAGGACGCGATGGATCGGGTCCAGGAGCATGTTGAAACCCGCATGCTCCGGCGTTGAAAGCGGCTGGCGAGCCTTGGCAACAGGGCCTGCCAATCCTTGCAGAATTGATTTTCGTACCCTCGCTCACGGACCTTTGGCATTATGCGCAATTCGGTGAAGATTCAGACAAGGCGCAAGGATCCGGCGCGTTTCCTGCCCTATGCCTTCATTGCTCCTCTGGCGGCTTACCTGCTGATCTTCCATGCATACCCTCTGATGCAGGAATTTATCCTCAGCACGACCTATACATCATTGCTGGATCCGTCTCTTCGCGAATTCGTCGGTCTCGACAATTATCGTGACGTGCTGGGAGATCCCGAATTTCACAAAGTACTGCGCATCACCGCAATCTATACCGTGATCTGTGTATCCGGCGGAGTCGGTCTTGGCCTGCTGGTGGCGCTGCTTCTGGATTTTAATTTCCGGGGGCGTGGAATTGCCCGCGCGCTTGTCACCATTCCATGGGCCGCTCCGCCGGTCGCAGTCGCTTTGATTTTCATCTGGATGTTCAATGCGCAATTCGGTATCTTCAATGACATCCTGTCCGGGCTGGGCATCAGTGCCGAACCGATCAACTGGCTGGACGATCCGCAGCGGGCGCTTCCAGCGGTTCTTTTCACGACGATCTGGCAGATATTTCCCTTTTCATCGGTCGTCATCCTGTCGGCGCTTCAGGGCGTCCAGTCCGAGCTGCGGGAAGCCGCGATTATCGATGGGGCCGATAAACTAAGCGTCTTCAAGGCCGTCGTCTGGCCGACGATCAGGCCCACGGTCGCGATTCTTGCGCTGCTGCTGACCGTGTGGTCCCTGCGCCGGTTCGATGTGATCTGGGTGATGACCCAAGGCGGTCCTCTGGGCGAGACGAACACGCTGGTCATCGATCTGTATCGCCGCGCCTTCGTTTATCTGGATCTCGGTCATGCGGCGGCTGTCGGCGTCATCGGTGTCTGCACCGCGCTGGTTGTGACCTTCATCTATTTCTGGTTGTCGGCACGTGCCGACCGGGCAGCGGGGAAATAAGATGAACCGATCCTGGGCCTTCCATTTTCGCATCCTTGCCGTTCTGGCGGTTTTGGGAATAGCCGCCTTTCCGGTTTACTGGATGGCGGTTACCTCGATGACCTCTTCGGAGGAGCTTTTCGCCGGCAGTCCCCGCCTGCTGCCCGATCCGGCGCAGATTGGCACTTATGCTCGCGCGCTTGTCTCGACCCCGCTGCTGACTTGGCTTGGTAACAGCCTGATCATTGCGCTTGGAACGACGGCGCTGTCGCTGCTGCTTGCGATCCTGCCTGCCTATGCATTGTCGCGGATGAGCTTTCGCGGCAAGCTGCTGCTGGCGCTGGGCCTGTTCGTGACCCAGATGCTGCCCGAGGCGATGCTGGTCGTGCCGCTATACGACATCTTCTCGCGTTTCGCGCTGCTGGACAGCCTGACCGGGCTGATCCTTGCGAATACCGCTTTTGCCGTGCCGGTGGTCACCTGGATCCTGAAGGGCGCCATCGACGGCATCCCGACCGAAATCGAGGAAGCCGCGCGGATCGATGGCTGCTCCCGCGTTGGGATCGTGCTGACGATCGTGCTTCCGCTGATCGCCCCGACACTGGCCGCGGTCACGGTGATCGCCTTCTTTCAGGGCTGGAATGAATATGTCTTCGCGCAGACCTTCATTTCGGATGAATCCCTCAAGGTCGCCTCGGTAGGGCTGGCCAGTTTCGTAGGGGAATTGTCCACACCTATGGATACCGTCACGGCCGTGGGGCTGACCTATACGCTTCCGGCGGTCGTCTTCTACCTTCTCGTGCAGCGCTACATCGTGGCGGGCATGACCAGCGGGGGTGTCAAAGGATGATGCCGCCGCGTTCCGGAAATTTGTCAAACAGGCACTGATCATGGCTCTCAGGTTTCAGAATATCAAAAAGAAATTCGGAGATCTTACGGTCATCCGAGACATCTCTCTGGATGTGGGGGATGACGATTTTCTTGTCCTTCTTGGACCGTCGGGCTGCGGCAAGTCGACCCTGCTGCGGATGATCGCGGGGCTGGAAGAGGTGACTTCGGGCGAGATCCACCTGAACGGCAGACAGGTCGAGCATTTACCGCCCAGTGACCGTGACATGGCTTTCGTATTTCAGTCCTATGCTCTTTATCCGCATATGACGGTCCGGCGGAATATCACCTTCCCGCTGATCATGCGTGAACATAAATGGTGGTTCCATATCCCGCTTGTCGGTTATCTGGCCAAGCGACGGATCGAAGCCAGACCCGACATTCGCGAACTGGTCGCGATAACCGCCCAAACTCTTGGCCTGACGCAGGTTCTGGACAAGCATCCGCGCACCCTGTCGGGCGGCCAGCGCCAGCGGGTCGCGCTTGGCCGGGCGATGGTGCGGCAGCCTGCGGCCTTTCTGATGGACGAACCGCTGTCTAACCTGGACGCGAAGCTGCGTACCGCCATGCGGGCCGAGATAGGCCGCCTGCATCACCGCCTTGGTGGCACCTTCGTCTATGTGACCCATGATCAGGTAGAGGCCATGACGATGGGCACCAGGATCGCGCTGCTGCGCGGCGGTGACATCCAGCAATTTGGAACGCCGCGCGAGATATATGAACGTCCGGCGAATACCTATGTCGCCCGGTTCATCGGGACACCGCCCATGAATCTGATCGAGGCGCAGTTTCAGGGCAATAGTCTCCGCATCGGGGACCGGCTTCTGCGGCTACCGGAAACCGCGCCGCGCGGTGATGATCGCAAGGTCTGGCTGGGTATCCGCCCCGATGCGATCTCGTTGACCGCCGCCGATGCGGCGGATGCGTTGCCGGCGCGGGTGACGCTGGTCGAACATGCGGGGGCGGAATCGCTGCTGGCCTTCGATCCCGGGAATTTACGCGTCGGTCATGATGAGGATGGGCAATCCGAGATCATGGCCAGCCAGAGCGGTTACAGCGACATTGCGGCAGGCGATCGGGTCGGGCTGATGCTCGATATCGCCCAGGCCTCGTATTTCGACATCGACAGCGGGCTGCGCATCGACTGACTCCTGTCGTCCGGCACCTGCCGGATTTCCATCCTCCGATCGATCAGGGAATTCCGAATTGACCAAAAATATCTTGTCCGGTTACCGCGTTCTTGACTGCTCCATCGCCATGGCGGGCCCATTCGCGGCCCAGCGTCTGGGCGATCTGGGGGCGGATGTCATCAAGATCGAACCCATCAGCGGCGAATGGCAGCGCCATGTATCCGCCGGCGGTGCGCGCGGGAACAAGATCAACGTCTCGTTCCTGTCACTGAACCGCAACAAGCGCTCGCTTGCGGTCAATCTGAAGGATGCCGAGGGCAAGGCGCTTCTATTGGATCTGGTGAAGACCGCCGATGTCTTCATCCAGAATTACCGTCCCGGGGTCGCGGACAGGCTTGGGGTGGATTACGAAACCCTGTCGAAGCTGAATCCCCGGCTCGTCTATGTTTCGATGTCGGGTTATGGCGAGGACGGGCCTTATGTGAACCATCCCGGTCAGGATCTGATCCTGCAGGGCTTGTCGGGGGCGATGCTGTCTGCCGGACGCGCGGATGAGGCGCCGACCGCGGCGGGCCAGTTCCTGGTCGATGCCGTTGCCGCCTCCACTGCCTTCGAGGGCGTTCTTGCCGCGCTTCTCCACCGCGAACGGACAGGAGAGGGCCAGAAGGTCGAGGTGAACATGCTTGATGCGATTACCACGCTTCAGATGCAGGAATTGTCAGTCTATCTTCAGACCGGCAAACCGCAGGAACGTTCGTCCGAACCTCATGCCCATGTCTATATCCGTGCGCCTTATGGTGCCTTTGCGACTTCGGATGGTTACATTACGCTTGCCTTTCCCCCCTTGAAGACGCTTGGCGAGGTTATCGGTGAACCGGCATTCCTGAACATGGATGACGAGACCGACAGCTGGGCACGGCGCGACGAAATCTTTGCCCTGACGCGCGAGAAGCTGTTGCAAAGATCATCGTCGGACTGGCTTGAGCTGTTCCGGGCGGCGGATATCTGGTGCGGTCCCGTCTATAGCTATGCCGATCTCGAAAATGACGCACAGATTCGGCATAACGGGACGATTGTCGAATATGATCATCCGACCGAGGGCCGGGTGCGTACGCCGGGCTTTCCCTATAAATTCTCGAAAACGCCGCCGGCCATTAACCGCCCGACGCCGCTGGTCGGACAGCACAGCGCAGAGGTATTGCGCGCCCTTGGCTATGACGACGCCCGGATTCAGTCGCTTTCCGCATCGGGTGCGATCCATCTGGGGGATAGCCAATGAAGCGTCACTACAAGGGCCTGACCTGGGATCATCCGCGCGGTTATAACGCGCTGGCCGCCGCCGCGGCGCGGTTGTCGGAACTTGACGATCTGGCCATCGATTGGGACAAGCAGCCCCTGGAAGGATTCGAAAGCGCGCCCATCGCGGATTTATGTGAGCGTTATGATCTGGTCGTGCTGGATCATCCGCATATCGGCGAAGCCTTCGCGCAGGACTGCCTGATGCCGATCGACGCGGTCCTGCCTGCCGACGCATTGGAAAAAATTTCCAACGCGGTGATCGGGCCTTCGCTTCAGTCGTATCACTACGAGGGCAGGTTATGGGCGCTGCCGCTGGATGCCGCGACGCAGGTTGCTGCATTGCGTCGTGATCTGCTGGACACAGCCGTGCCGACGACCTGGCCAGAAGTGCTGGACCTATCGAAATCGGGAATGGTTGCCATGTCGGCAGCTGGCCCACATGCCTTGTTGAGTTTTGGGTCTGTCTGCGTGGCGCTGGGCGCATCTCCGGGGCTGGATGACGCCTATATCGGCACTGAGCCGGGGCTGGATGCGCTGGACGTCCTTGCCGGGCTTTATGCGCAGACACCGGCTGCTGTTCTGAACCTGAATCCGATCGGCATTCTGCAGCTGATGGCGACCAGCGACGAGGTGGCCTATTGCCCGTTGATCTACGGCTATGTGAATTACGCCGCGCCGGACGATCCGGGGCATCGTCCGATCACGTTTGCCGATGCACCTGCGGGGCCGGGGGGGATCGGCTCGACTCTTGGTGGGACCGGGCTTGCGGTGAGCCGCCGCACCGAGATCTCGGACGCGCTGGTCCGGCATCTGCTATGGCTGATGTCCGAAACCGCGCAATGCGATTTCATCCCCGCGCATGACGGCCAGCCAAGCCTGCGCCGGGCCTGGGCGGACAAAACGGTAAACGCACGCTGGGGCAATTTCTATCTCGATACCGAAGCCACGCTGGAAGTGGCTTGGGTGCGGCCACGCTTTGACGGATATATCGCCTTTCAGACCGCCGCGTCGGCCCTGTTGCGCGAGGGTTTCGCGACTCGTCGCCCCCAACGCGAACTGCTTGATCATCTGAACCGGCTTTACCGCAATCACCGCCCGCAGGCCGGCAGGCCCAGTGCGACGCTTTGAGCATGAGGACGACATGAGTGAGAACATTCTTTTCGAGATCAGCGGTCATGTGGCGCAGATCACGCTGAACCGGCCCGCCAAACTGAATGCAATGACGCCCGAGATGGCCGATGCCCTGCTGGATGCGGTGGCCGAATGCAACGCGAGCGAGACAATCCGTTGCGTGGTTCTGACCGGCGCGGGCGAGAAATCCTTCTGTGCAGGCTCGGATATCCGGGAGTTGGACGGCTACGACACGCCGTGGAATTTCCGCAACCGGCCTGATTACTGCGATGCGATCCGCAAGCTGCTGAAGCCGACTATCGCGGCGATCAACGGCTATGCCTTTGGTGGAGGTCTGGAAATGGCGATGAGCTGCGATATCCGCATCGCCTCGCCCCATGCAAAGCTTGCATCGCCGGAAATCAGGCTGGGATGGATCGGAGGAGGTGGAATGGCCGCCTTTCTCTGTCATTCCGCCGGCATGTCCAATGCGGCACTGATGCTTCTCACCGGGGAACCTATCGAGGCTGAGCGCGGTCTGGCCTGGGGCCTGATCTCTGAAATCGTGGCAGGGCAGGATCTGTTGTCGCGCGCGCATGAACTGGCGTCGATCATTGCATCGCGCGCGCCGATCGCGGCCGAGACGGCCAAGCTGAACCTGCGTGCCGCGCATACGATGCCGCTTGAAAAGGCGATCGAATACGAGCGTGATCTGCAGACCATTTGTTTCGCCACGGCGGATGCGCAGGAGGGCCGCCGCGCCTTTGCCGAGAAGCGCGTTCCGGTCTTTCAACGGAAATGAGGCCCGATATGATGACTCCTGAACAAGTTCTACCGCAGGACGGTTATCGCGGAACGCTGCTGGCGCGGATATGGGATCCCCGCCATCAGGGACCTTCGCTGGTCGCGGTGCGGGAAACCGGGCTGCATGACGTCACGGCGCATTTTCCCACCACCAGCCATCTTTACGCCCTGCCTGATCCGGCGGCGGCACTGAATGCGGTTGCGGGCGAGCGGATCGCCTCGCTTGCCGAGGTGCTGGAGCATTCGCGCCCCGACGCAGCGGGCGGCGACCGGCCCTACCTGCTGCCGCCTCTGGATCTGCAGGCGGTCAAGGCTGCGGGCGTGACCTTTGTGGTCTCGATGCTCGAACGTGTCATCGAGGAGCGGGCGCGGGGCAACGCTGCCGATGCGGCCGATATTCGCGCCCGGGTGCGCCAGATCGTGGGTGACGATCTGGCCGCGCTGCGCCCCGGCTCTGAACAGGCGGCCGAGATGAAGCGGGTGCTGGTCGAAAAGGGGATGTGGAGCCAGTATCTGGAAGTCGGCATCGGACCGGATGCCGAGATATTCACAAAGACCACCGTGTTCGCCTCCGTCGGGTTCGGCGCTCATGTCGGCATACACCCGCAATCGGTCTGGAATAACCCCGAACCGGAGGTGGTTCTTGCGGTTTCGCCCGATGCCCGCATTGTGGGGGCCACATTGGGTAACGACGTCAATCTTCGCGATTTCGAGGGGCGGTCGGCGCTGTTGCTGTCGAAAGCCAAGGATAACAATGCCAGCTGCTCCATCGGCCCCTTCATGCGATTGTTCGATGACAGCTTCGGGCTGGACGACCTGCGCCGGACCGAAGTCGAGATGCGTGTCGAGGGCAGGGACGGCTTCGTGATGGACGGATCGTCGTCGATGGCGCAGATCAGCCGCGATGTGACCGATCTGGTCGGGCAGGCGATGGGGGCGAACCACCAATATCCCGACGGGATCGTTCTGCTTACCGGCACGATGTTCGCGCCGGTCAAGGATCGCGATGGTGCAGGGCAGGGCTTCACGCATCATCGCGGCGATCTGGTCGAGATTTCCGCGCCTATGCTGGGTTGTCTGGTCAACACCGTCGAAACCTCCGACCGCTGTCCGCCCTGGAATTTCGGGCTGCGGCAGTTGATGCGCAGCCTTGTCCGGCGCGGACTTCACGACGCGATCTGATGGCCACGGATTTTGATCTGACCGGCGAATTGGCGCTGGTGACCGGTTCGGGCAGCGGGATCGGTCTGGGTATCGCCCATGCTCTGGCGCAGGCGGGGGCACGGGTTCTGCTGCATGGGCGCGACCGCGAGAAACTGGAAATTGCAGCGGGGCAATTTGCGCCGGACCGGATCGCGGGTTGCGCCTGTTTCGATATCGCCGATGAAACCTCGGTTGCGAAAGGGTTCGGCGAATTGCCGGATATGGGGCACATGATCAGTATTCTGGTCAATAATGCCGGATCGCAACTTCGCCAGCCCATGCTGGATATGGATCCGGTTGACTGGCGCCGCATTGTCGACATCAATTTGACCGGAGCATTCCTGGTATCCCGCCACGTGGTGCCGGGGATGCGGCAGCGAGGGCGCGGTAAGATCGTTAATATCACCTCGCTGACTGCGGAGGTCGCGCGCCCCGATGTCGGCCCTTATACGGCGGCCAAAGGGGGGCTTCGGATGCTGACCCGCGCGATGGCTGTCGAATGGGCGCCCTATGGGATCCAGGTCAATGCGATCGGGCCCGGGCATATCGTCACCGAGATGACTGCCGCGACGCGGGCGCAACCCGATTTCGAGGCATGGGCGCGGCACCGGACGCCCGCCGGACGATGGGGTGAGGTTCGGGATCTGGACGGCGTCGCAGTGTTTCTTGCCTCGCGCGCGTCGGATTTCGTGACGGGCCAGACCCTATATGTCGATGGCGGTTTCCTCGCCGCTATGTAATCTTCACTCATATCGACCCTTCACCGACAAAGGATGACGCATCATGACCTTCACCCCCCACGGCAAGCATCTGATCGCAGGTGAATGGATCGCGACCGATCAGCGTTTCAAATCCGAACCCGCCCATGGTCCGGCGCATGAATTCAGTATCGGGACCGTCGATCTGGTGGATCGCGCGGCACAGGCGGCCGAGGATGCCTTCTGGACCTATGGCTATAGTTCGCGGGTAGAACGCGCGGCGTTCCTTGACGCCATCGCCGATGAGATCGAGGCGCGCGCGGAGGCCATTACCGAAATCGGCACGCAGGAGACCGGCCTGCCCGAAGCGCGGCTTCAGGGCGAACGCGGTCGCACGACAGGTCAGCTTCGGCTATTCGCCGAACATATCCGCAAGGGCGAGTATCTGGATCGCCGTATGGATCCCGCCTTGCCCGACCGGCAGCCTGCGCCGCGCCCCGAAATCCGGCTGGTGGAGCGTCCCATCGGGCCGGTCGCGGTCTTCGGTGCCTCGAATTTCCCGTTGGCTTTCTCGACCGCGGGCGGTGATACCGCTGCCGCCTTGGCCGCGGGCTGCCCGGTTGTGGTCAAGGGCCATTCCGCCCATCCCGGCACCGGAGAGATTGTCGCCGAGGCGATCCTTGCCGCCATTGACAGGACCGGGATGCCGAAGGGTGTCTTCAGTCTTGTTCAGGGCGGCAAGCGCGACGTGGGACAGGCTTTGGTCCAGCATCCCCTGATCAAGGCGGTGGGTTTCACCGGCTCGCTTGCGGGCGGGCGCGCATTGTTCGATCTTTGCGCACAACGGCCCGAGCCAATCCCGTTCTTTGGCGAGCTTGGCTCGGTCAACCCGATGTTCCTGATGCCGGAAGCTATGGCAGCGCGGGCCGAGGATATCGGCAGCGGCTGGGCGGGATCGCTGACCATGGGTGCTGGTCAGTTTTGCACCAATCCCGGCATCGCCGTGACCATAGATGGTCCGGAAACTGACCGTTTCATTGCCGCGGCAAAAGCAGGTCTGGAGAAGACCGGCCCTCAGCCGATGCTGACCGAAGGCATTGCGGCGGCCTATCGCGACGGCAAAGAGCGTTTCGAGTCCCGCAATTCGGTGAAGCCGGTCCATGTGACCGAATCCCCGGGACGCGAGGCCAACCCGAATCTTTATGAAACCACCGCCGAAGCCTATTTGCAGGACCGCGCCTTGGGCGAAGAGGTGTTTGGCCCGCTTGGCCTGATCGTCCGGGTGGCATCGGTCGATGAAATGGTGACACTCGCTAAGGGTTTCGAGGGCCAGTTGACCATGACCCTGCACATGGATGAGGGAGATCTGCCCCATGCGCAGAAGCTGCGGCCCGTTCTGGAACGCAAGGCCGGACGGATTCTGGTTAACGGCTTTCCGACCGGGGTCGAGGTCGTGGATTCCATGGTTCATGGCGGGCCATATCCGGCATCGACCAATTTCGGAGCGACCTCGGTCGGCACTTTGGCGATCCGTCGTTTCCTGCGCCCGGTCAGCTATCAGAATTTCCCCGAGGCGCTGCTGCCCGAGGATTTGCGTCAGTAAAGATATCACGCAGAGGCTCGCTGGCCATGTCGCTATGGATCGGAGCGGCGTCGGGAGTGCAAGATTCCGCGCAGGAAGAAACTGCGCGGGAGTTGCGGCAGATCAGGTGGAAAATCTCGGATCACTCTTCTTTAGCCTGCCCAAAGCCGTTATGCACGGCTCCTGGTCATTGCTGTTTTTCGTATTCGCTGAAGGCGAGCCGAAGCAGATGCGCTTCCTGCATGTCGTCACGTTCAACGATATCGGCCAGCCGTCCTTTCGACAGAACTGCGACACGGTCGCAAAGGGCGATGATCTCTGGCAGTTCCGATGACGCCACGATCACGGTAAGGCCGTTTTCAGCAGCCCGGCGGATGATCTCGTAAATTTCTGATTTCGCGCCGATATCAACACCATGCGTAGGTTCGTCAAGCAGCAGAAGGCGCGACCCGGACAGCAAGGCGCGGGCAAAGACCACCTTTTGCTGATTCCCGCCCGACAAGGTGGTGATCGGCTGCCTGTCATCCCTCATGCGGACGGCCAGTGCCTTCAACTCGGCGGCGGTTCGTTCCGCTTCGCCGCGCGGCGAGACCATGACGCCGCCCCCGGATTTTCGCAGGGACGAGGCGGATGCGTTGCGGCGCACGGAATGCTGCGGAAGGATCCCGGCGGTCTTGCGCCCCTCTGGCACAAGGGCGACACCGGCTTGCAGCGCCTGCGCCGGTGTGCGGGGCGCATGGTTCCGGCCGAATAGTTCCATATTGCCGCGAGACATGGTTCTTGCCCCGACGATGATCTCCAGAAGCTCGGTCCGCCCGGCACCGACAAGGCCGAACAATCCGAAGATCTCTCCTTGCCGGATATCGAGGCTGATCCCCGAAACGTGGTCACGATCGGCCAGGTTCCGGACCCGCAGCGCAACCTTGTCCGACGGGTTGGTCCGGGGACTATAGGCGAACAGGCTGGCCTTGCCTGTCATGTCCGCGATGATCTGTTCTTTGGTCGTGCCGGCCGGGCGGCGGTCCGAGACGATTGCACCGTTGCGCAGGACCAGCAGACGATCGCAGATCATCATCGCCTCTTCCAGGCGATGGGTGATGAAGATGATCGAGATGCCCGCAAGCCGCGCCTTTCGCACATAATCAAGGAAGGTCGAGACTTCATGCGGTGTCAGTGAGGAGGTCGGCTCATCAAGAATGAGAAGCCGCGGATTCCGTGCGGCTGCGCGGGCAATTTCGACCAGTTGCTGCTCTCCGGTGCGCAATGATCCCGCCAGCCGGCCCGGATCGATGTCGCTGGCACCGACCGCCGCCAGCATTGCTTTGGAGGCGGACCGCATCGCGGCGAAATCGACCAGGCCCAGACGGTTTCTGGGCATGCGGCCCAGAAACAGGTTCTCGGCGACGCTCAGTGATCCGACCACCGATAACTCCTGATGGACAAAGGCAATGCCTGCCTCGATCCCCTCGGAAATCGAGGCAAAGCGACGCGGGGCATCGGCAAAGACGACACGCCCTGCCGATGGTTCCAGCGCGCCGGCGACGATATTCATCATCGTCGATTTGCCGGCACCGTTCTCGCCCAGAAGCCCGATCACCTCGCCGGGGGCGACAGAGAGCGTCACGGCTTCCAGTACCTTTGTCGCGCCGAAGCTTTTTCCGATCTCTTCCAGCCTCAGCAGCGGAGCGGACGGATTGCTTGCGGCCATGGATATGCCAGCCACCATGCCGACCCCTTTACTCGACCTGATCGGGGGTAAGCAGGTTCCCCTCGACCGAGACGACATCGGCATCCGGAACGGTACCATCGACCAGATGGTTGAACATCATCACCGCGCCGTCGAAAGCTTGCTGGAACGGTGCCTGATCCAGCAAGCCCACCATCTCGCCGGTTTTCAGATACGCAATATTCTCGGGCGTATGGTCAAATCCCACCACGCCGATCTTGCCGACAAGATCCAGATCGCGCACCGCCTTGGCCGCGCCATAAGGCCCGCCCGCCGTGACATAGACCATCTCGAGATCGGGATGGGCGGTCGTCATGTCCTGGACCAGACTATAGGCCGCAACGGCCTTGTCACGATTCTCGAACGGGCCGACGATCTCGATATCCGGGGCGTGCTCCTTCAGATAATCCAACGCGCCATCCATTCGCGCCTGATGCTGTGTCGCGCCGAAATAGCCGGTAATGACTCCCAGCTTGCCGTCGCCCTCCATTTTCTCGGCCAGAAAAGCGCCGATCTGCTGTCCGGCGGCATGTCCGTCCTGACCGATGAAGGTCATGCGCTTCGACGGCTGTGCACCTTCGGCGATGATCGAGATCACCGGCACGCCTTCATCCACGGCTTCGTTGATGATCCGGGCGGTACCATCGAAGATCGGAACGACCACGATACCGTCATATTGTTGCACCAGCGCCGCCTCGATTCCGGCGACGACCGCTTCGGCGGCCAATTCGTCACCCAGATCGATGAAATCGACCGTGCCGTTGAATTGCTCCAGATAAGTATTGGCCGCATGCGCGCCTTCGGTCACCGGGGTCCAGAACGGATTGTTCTGGAATGACAGGAATGCGATGCGCTTTTCCGTATCAGCCGCCTTTACCGCAGTGATCGTACCACCTTCGGGGATGTCCTGCGCCAGAGCTGCCGAGGCAAGCGGCAAGCCGGCCGCAAGCGAACAGGCCAGGACCGCGCGCGCCATGAATTTCGTTAACATTTCGGATTTCCTCCCTGATATCATTCAGTCATCTGTCTCGGCGCCGCGTCGCAGCCCGTCGATACCCACGGCCAGGATGATGATCAGTCCCTTTGTCACCACCTGCCAATAGGCTGAAATGCTTAGCAGAACGAAAGCGTTGTTCAGCAACGCCATCAGCATTGCGCCGATCAGGACCCCGATGATCGAGCCCCTCCCGCCGCTCAGGGCGGTTCCGCCAAGAATCACCGCGGCAATCACATCCAGTTCGTAGCCCATGCCCAGATTGGGATCGGCGCTGGCAAGGTTGCCGGCGAGAATGATCCCGCCCAGTCCGGCCAGAAGGCCCGAAAAAGCGAAAACGACCATCCGTGTCCGGGCGATATCTATTCCGGCGAGCCGGGCAGCCTTGGGATTGTCGCCGACCGCATAAACCTCGCGGCCGGTCACGGAACGCGATGCGGCGATATGGACGATGACCACCAGGGCGAACATCATCACCACCGAAACCGGAATGCCCGAGACGCGGCCCGCGCCCAGCCATTCGGCCCAGCCCGAATAAGGTACCGGAATGCCGCCGGTCAGCAGCAGGGCGATGCCGCGGGCCACGGACAGCATACCCAGCGTGGCAATGAAAGGATTGATGTGAAGCCGCGTTACCATCGCCCCGTTCAGCAGGCCGGCCCCCAGACCGGCCGCCAGTCCTGCCGTCAGGGCCAGAGCATCGGATCCGGTCGCTTGCATCACCAGAGCCGAGCAAACCGCCGACAATCCAATCACCGAGCCGACCGAGAGATCTATCCCCCGCGCGATGATGACCAGCGCCTGCCCAAGGGCGACGATGGCGACGACCGAAGCTTGCCTGCCGACATTCATCAGGTTGCGCTGCGACAGAAAGTAGTCCGTGGCGAAAGCAAGATAGATCGCCACGGCAAGCAGCATGAGCAGCACCGATATTTCACGCTGGCGTAGCAGGGTTTTAAGGTCGAAAGTCATTTCAGCATTCTCCAGAATCGCCCTGCATCAGGTTTTGCAGACTCGCGCCGCCTATTGAAATTCCTGGCATCCCGCTGCCTTTTGATCGAAGAGGGACGCGGGGGGATTTCAGGCGTATCATGGGGCCGGCAGGTCATGCTTCGCCCCTGCCAACCGCGCCCTCTGTCACCAGCGCCTCGATCTTGATGACATCCGCTCCCGGATTGCCCGGACGCTGCGCGGCAAAAGGTCCGGTCATCGAGAACGAACGATTTAGGAGAGTGATTTCACTGGAAATACCCATAAGTGGGAGACTCCTTATTGCATCGTCCAGCCACCATTGACGGCAAGGCTTTGTCCGGTGATGAAGCCCGCTTCCTCGGACAGGAAGAAGCGGATGGCAGCGGCGATGTCTCCGGCGTGACCGCGCCGTTTGATCGCTTGACGGTCAAGCACCATGGCGCTGTAGCCTTCCGGGTCGGGATGGATCTTCTCGGCATCGGTGGGGAACGCGCCGGGAGCAATGGCATTCACGGTGATGCCCCATTTTCCGAATTCCCGTGCCCAGGCCCGGGTCAGCCCCAGCAATGCGCCTTTTGACTGAATATAGGGCGCAAGGTTTTCCCACTCGCCCGACAGGGTGATAGAGGTGATGTTGATTATCCGGCCCCAGCCTTGCTTCCGCATCCCGGGCAGCGCCGCAAGCGTGCAGATCAGTGCCGCCTCAACATTGATCGCATGGATCTGAGTATGTTCCGCGAGGCTGTATTCCTCGAAAGCTTTCGACGGATAGATGGCGGCGTTATTGATCACCGCGTCCAGTGCCCGGTCTACCGTCAGTTGGGCGAGCAGGGCTTGCAGACCGGGTTGATCGGCCAGATCGGCCTCGATCAGATGAAGCTGCGATTGCAAGGGCGCCGGGGTATCGGCAAGCAATGCTTCGTTCTTGCTGTGGTCGCGGTCCAGCGCATAGACCTCGGCCCCGGCGTTCAGCAACTCCAGCGTGGTCTTGTGGCCCAGCCCGCCCGAAGCCCCGGTATAAAGGATACGCCGCCCCTTTAGCCCGCTCATGCCCGCCCCTCCAGTTTTCGAAAATTCCCGCTGGGGGCAGGATAGTCCTCGTCCGGCTGACCATGAATCGCGCGGATGCGCGCCTCGGCCCGGACGACCGCATCCTGATCGGGCAGGATCACGAAACGGCTGTCATAGCTGCGTTCGTCGCCGTGCTCCAACCAGATCATCTCATCCCGTTCCCGCGCGGCCAGATTGCCCAGGACGTGATGCGACGACGGTTCGATTCCCATTGCATATTGCCCCGCCTGAAGGTTCTGCCATTGATACTGGCAGGGGAACTGGTCCTTGTGGGTAACGACCATGAAGCCCAGCCCCAGCCGGTCATTGACCAGCGCCACCGGCACTTCGCCCTTACCGTCCGCGACCAACTCGTGCTGCCAGACCTGCTCATGGAAATCCCGCTGCGGCGCGGGCAGGCGGCGATAGCCTGTGCCCTGATCGCGATAACTGTCGGCATGTGCCGCCCAGACGGTTTCCGCGATGGGTGCCAGATAACGCGCGTCTTCCTCCAGTACCGGATGACCGATGTTGATGTGGTAGCAATACATGTGCGGCGTGCGGTAAAAGCCGCGATTCACCACCCGGTCGGACAGATGAATTTCATCGCGACCGACCTCGACCTCGATGCGGCGATGTAGTTCCAGATGCTCGCCGAAGACAGCGGCCTGGGTGACGACGCCCTCGGCCCAGAGGAAGCAGCGGTCGCCCTCCCATCTTTCGCCATATCCGGTCAGATGCGCGGGGATCGCGCCCGCGCGCCCGTGCAACGAATGCGAGGCGGTTCTGCGGGGACCGTATATGTAGCTGTCAGTGGAGACTTCGTTCATGAACAGGATATGGTCCAGGCCGCATGTGACCATCAGGCCGGAAAAATTGCGCATCCAGCCAAGACCGCCTTCGCCTTCGTATTCGGCCAGCGATGGGTGGCGGAAGCCTGCAGGCGAGTGCCAGCCGATCGCGCGGCCATTATGATCGCAATCGGCGATATCCATGCAGCGATCGACCAGCACCGTGAAGCGAAGGCCCGAGCCGGTGCGGAATTCCAGCAGCCGGTTGCCGCGTTCCAGCCCGTTCTGCAATTTCGTCAGCCGCACGCCTGCGGCATGGCTCAGACCACCGCTGCGGGCCTCGATTTCGCGGCGGGTGAATGTCTTTCCGTATAGTTCAACCATTCTCTGTCCTGATCCGTTTCACGCACCGTTGCGGCCGGGCGGCGCGGGCGCCCTGCCTGTCGGTTTCAGCAGCCGTTTTCGCGCAGCCTGGCGTCAAGGAAAGCCTTGGCGCGGGGCACATCCGCCTCGTCCAGATGTTCAATGATCATCGGGATATTGGGATGCTTTTGCGCCAGACGCTTCAGGTAAAGGTCATAGTTCAACTCGCCCAGACCCGGTGCGGGCAGCTCGATCTCGCCCACGCCGCGGAAAGTGTGGCTTTCGGCGGCCGAGCTGTCGCCGATATCCGAATGTTTCTCGGATTTGTCGTCGCCTGACCGTTTCACATCCTTGGCATGGCCGATCAGGATCTTGTCGGACAGCGCGTCAAAGACCCGATTCAGTGTCTGATCCATCTGGTCGATATTATGGGCTTCGAAATAATTGGTCGGATCCATCAACAGGCCCAGACCGGGATGGTCGACCTCGGCGAATATGCGCAAGGTTTCCTCGACCGATCCGATGACGTTGTTTACGTAGGTTTCCAGCAGAAAGACCGCGCCATGATCCCAGGCGAATTGCGCAAGGTCGGTGATGACGGCGCGGCAATCGTCCCAGCCTTCCTCGGTCTTGTTCTTCGGATGGTGGACCCAGTCGCTGTCGGTTGCGAAAGTACCGGTTTCCGAGATGACATAGGGTGAACCCAGATATTGTGCATGGGCCAGAACTTCTTTCAGCCGGTCCAGCCGCGTCTTGCGCGCGGCCGCGTCGGGATGAACGATATTGGTATAGGCCGAGATGCAGCTTACCGGCAGGTGATGATCCCGGAACGTGTCGCGGATAGTGCGGCATTTATCCGGCGTGACCTGCCCGTCGGAGACGTCGATATCGGTGAAATGCAGATCAAGCTGCACCGTGTTGAAATCAAGCGCGCGAATCTTCTGCGCTGTGGTTTTCAGGTCATAGGGGAAATACCCTGTGAAGATGCCGGTTTGCATCATTGTGCTGTTCTCCTCCCGGTTCAGTCTTGTGAGATGTCGAAATCGATGCTGCGTCCCTGCGCGATCGAGCGATAGGCGGCCTCGATCAGTGCCATCGTGCGAACATTGTCGGCCACGGAAAGGGCAGGGGCGGTGCTGCTGTGGATCGCCCATTGCAATTGCTCCATCACGCCGATGAACGCATGCGGGAACCACATCGTGTCCCATTCCGGACTGACCCATTGCCCGCCGGTTTCCACCTGCGAGGCATAGGACAGGGTCGAAGGAACGCCGGTCGGCCAGCCGATCGAGCCCTTGGCAACGCCCTTCGTCCCCTCGACCCGCCAGGTGATCTGCTGGTCGTCATCATAATTCTGGGCACGCGGTCCCGACCAGACATCCTCAAGCGAGAGCGCCAGAAGCCCCGAAGGGAAGCGCAGCGTGGTCACGACGATACCGTCTTCATGCGCGAATTCGGTGCGGGGATCGGTGCGGGTGATCGTCGTCACCTCGGTGGGTTCGCCGAACAGGAACCGCAAGGCATCCAGATGATGCACGCTCATATTCGCCAAGGTCAGCCGGTCGTAATCCTGAAGGAAACCCTGCCAGTGCGGAATCGCATGCATGTCGATCTGCGCGAAGACCGGCTCGCCAAGGCTGCCGCGGTCCAGAAGCTGTTTCAGTGACCGGATCGACTGATCGTAGCGCATGTTCTGGTTGACCGACAGAATCTTGCCTGCCGCCCTGGCCTCGTCACGTAATGCGCGCGCCTCATCGAGTGACAGGGCCAAAGGCTTCTGCGCCAATATCCCCTTCACATGCGGCTGCCGGAGGGCAAGGCGAATCAGGGCGGGTTGCAGATGCGGCGGATAAGCGATGTCGACGATCTGGATCTGCGGATCCTCGATCAGTGCTTCGGGCGTATCGTGGGTTACCGGGATGTCATAGCGCTTCGCCAGATGTTCCGCCCGTGACCGGCTGCGCGAAGCGATGGCCGCAACCGGGAAACCTGCAAGCTGATAGGCCTTCAGATGACATTCCGCCATGATCATCCCGGCGCCAATGGCACCGATCCTGAAATCGCGGCAGCGTATTTCGGGATCCGGTTGCAGATCCGATGCAGTCATCCTTTCCTCCCTGATGCGGGACCCTCCCGGTCCCGGAGCTGCCGGGAAGCTGACAGTCGATCTGCACAAAAACAATCATCATAATCAATCATAAAGCATCATTTAAAATCATTTTTTGGATAGCGTTCGAAATCATAAATATAAATGATATAATTTGATGGAATCACGCAGGATAATCCGCCAACCTGCATTAACAAGGATTTCCGTTCATATGCGCACCACCATCGCTGAAATAGCCCGCAAGGTCGGTGTCTCGACCGCGACAGTCGACCGGGTTCTGAACGACCGCGAAGGCGTTCGTCCCCGCACGCGTGAGATCGTTTTGCGTATTGCGCGCGATCTTGGTTATTTCGGACCGCAGACCGATATCACAGCAACGGGCGTCAGGATCGATTTTGTCCTGCCGGCGGGCCGCAACAGTTTCATGCGACAATTGCGAACGCATCTGATCGGCGAGGCGGAAGGGAAGCCCGATCTGACCATTTGCATCCACGATGTCGAGGAATGGAGCAGCGGCCGTGTTGCGCAGAAATTGCGGGAACTGCACGGCCAGACAGACGCTATCGGGGTCGTGGCTCCTGACCGTCCGGAAGTGCGCGAGGAACTGAACAGACTTGCCCGGACCGGTATCAAGATCGCGACACTGGTGTCGGACCTGCCCTCGGTCGAGAAGGTCGGATATGTCGGGGTGGATAACCGCGCCGCGGGGCGGCTGGCGGGGCTGTTGCTGGGGCGGCTGATCGGCGCGGGCACGCGGCGCGATGTGGCCTTGTTGGTCGGGCTGCGCGCCTATCGCGGCCACGAGGAGCGAGAGATGGGCTTCCGTTCGATCCTTGCCGACGAATTTCCCGATCTGCGGATCACCACCTATGCCGAAGTCGGCGACAATCGGGATCGTGCCTATCACGAGATGCAGCGGATCCTGAATTCGGGGCAGGTTGCCGGGATCTACAATGTCGGATCAGGGAATCAGGGGGTCGCACAGGCGTTGCACGAGGCCCGGACAAGCCGGAAGACGGTATTCATTGGCCACGACCTGACCGATGCCACGCGTATCATGCTGATCGATCGCACCATGGATGCGGTAATCGACCAGAATGCGCGGGTCGAAGCGCGAGAGGTGATCAGGCTGCTGACCGATGCCGTCCGCAACGTGACGAGCAGCCTCTATCTTCCGCGCCTTCAGGTGATCTTCCGCGAGAATATTCCCGAAATCTGAGCTGCCGCCGATTGTTCCGCCCCGGCATTCGCCGGATCGGCGTATCGCTTACAGATTTGCGCCCCGGATCGCCTCGCAGACCGCATCCGTGACCTGCCGGGTGGTGGCCGTGCCGCCTACATCCGGTGTCATCACGCCATCGGCGCAGACCTGCTCGACCGCGATCATCAGGCGTTTGGCGGCGTCCACCTCACCCAGATGGTCCAGCATCTGCGCGGCGGTCCAGAAGGTCGCGACCGGATTGGCAATGCCTTTGCCCGTAATGTCGAAGGCAGAGCCGTGGATCGGTTCGAACATCGACGGGTAGCGGCGCTCGGGATCGATATTTGCGGTCGGCGCCACGCCCAGACTACCCGCCAGTGCGCCCGCCAGATCCGAAAGGATATCGGCATGCAGGTTGGTCGCGACGATAGTATCCAGGCTTTGCGGCTGCTTGACCATGCGTACGGTCATCGCATCAACCAGCATCTTGTCCCAGCTTACATCCGGAAACTCTTGCGATACTTCGGCGGCGATCTCGTCCCACATCACCATACCATGGCGTTGGGCGTTGGATTTGGTGACCACAGTCAGAAATTTGCGCGGGCGGGACTGCGCCAGTCTGAACGCGTAGCGCATGATGCGGGTGACGCCGACACGGGTGAAGATGGCGACTTCGGTGCCGACTTCCTCGGGTAATCCCTTATGAGCGCGGCCGCCACTGCCCGCATATTCGCCCTCGGAGTTCTCGCGCACGATCACCCAGTCCAGATCGCCGGGGCCGATGTTTTCCAGCGGCGAATGGATGCCGGGCAGAATTCTGGTCGGGCGGACATTGGCATATTGATCGAAACCCTGACAGATCGGCAGGCGCAGACCCCAAAGTGTGATATGGTCGGGCACATCCGGCGCCCCGACGGCACCGAAGAATATGGCGTCGAAGGTTTTCAACTGCTCGACACCATCTTCCGGCATCAATGCTCCGGTTTTCTTGTAACGGTCGGACCCCCAGTCGAAACTGGTTACGTCAAAGCTGAAATTGCCGTCGCGCCGGGCAAGCGCCTCCAATGCCTGAAGCCCTGCTGCGATGACTTCGGGGCCAATCCCATCGGCGGGAATGGCGGCGATCTTGTATTCTCTCATGGAAACTCCCTTGATTTATTCCGAGCGCAGATCACGACCCAAATGGCCGGTGGCCGGATATCATGCGGCGAAGGTCCGGTTTTCCGATAAACCCGACCTGAACCGGTATCTCAGGCAAGCGCGTCGGCGATGGCTTTTCCGCAGGACACCGTATCGGATGTTCCGCCCAGATCACCCGTGCGCAGCGCGGGTTCGGACAGCACCCGCTCGATGGCGGCGACGATTCCGGCGGCGGCTTCGGGATGGCCAAGATGATCCAGCATCATTGCGCCCGCCCAGATCTGCCCGACCGGATTGGCGATGCCTTTCCCGGCGATATCGGGCGCAGATCCGTGGACCGGCTCGAACAGCGAAGGGAAGGCATGTTCGGGGTTGATATTCGCCGAGGGCGCGATACCGATGGTTCCGGTGCAGGCAGGGCCGAGATCCGAGAGAATGTCGCCAAACAGATTCGAGGCCACGACGACATCGAAACGATCCGGATGCAGCACAAAAAGCGCGGTCAGAATGTCGATATGATATCTGTCGACACTGATATCGGGATAGTTTCCCGCCATCTCGGCCACGCGCTCGTCCCAATAGGGCATGGTGATCGAGATGCCGTTCGACTTGGTGGCCGAGGTCAGCTTGCCGCTGCGCTTTTTCGCCAGTTCAAAGGCATAGCGCAGGATGCGGTCGACGCCGGTCCGCGTCATGACCGTTTCCTGCATGACCACCTCGCGCTCGGTTCCGGGGAACATCCTGCCACCGATCGACGAATATTCGCCCTCGGTATTCTCGCGCACGATCATCATATCGATATCGCCCGGTTCGCGCCCCGCCAATGGCGAGGAAACCCCCGGCATCAGCCGGGCAGGGCGCAGGCTGACATATTGATCGAATTCGCGCCGGAACTGGATCAGCGAGCCCCATAACGAGATATGGTCGGGGACGGTCTCGGGCCAGCCGACGGCACCAAAGAACAGCGCGTCATGGCCGCCGATCCGGGTTTTCCAGTCATCGGGCATCATCTGGCCGTGTTTCGCGTAATAGTCGCAAGAGGAAAAATCGAAATCGTCGAAATCGAAACTCAGGCCATAGCGTCTGGCGGCGGCTTCCAGAACACGGATGCCCTCGGGCACCACCTCCTTGCCGATGCCGTCACCCGGGATGACGGCGATTTTCATGCGGTTGCTGGTCATTGGATTCTCCTTGCCTTGGCGGGCAGAATAACTGCTGATATGAATGCTGAGAATTTCCTTATATTCATTTCATTATTGAATTTTGTGAATAGATGAGGCGCATATGACCGGAGAATCCGACATCCAGTTTTTCGCGGTATTGGCGCAGCGGAACAGCCTGTCCGAAGCCGCGCTTGAACTGGGGTTGACCGCATCGGCAGTCAGCCGCCGTCTGGCCCGGATCGAGGACCGTCTTGGCGTCAGACTGGTGAACCGCACGACACGCCGGTTGAGCCTGACGAGTGAGGGCGAGGCGTATCTTGCTGCCTCATTCGATATCATCAACAGAATTGCGACCGTCGAAGAAGCGATCGCATCCGCGCGGGGCGAAGCGCAGGGCCTGCTGCGGATCAATGCGACCTTTCAGTTCGGGCGCAAACATATTGCGCCAGCGATATCGGCATTTTGCCTTGGGCACCCGAATGTGCAGGTTCAACTGGTTCTGACCGATGCGCCGCTGAACATCATTGAAGAAGGCTTCGACCTGCAGATCCGCTTTGGCGAGCCGACAGCGACGCGGCAGGTGATGGGATTGTTGCTGCGCAATCGCCGCCTGCTGGTGGCCTCGCCCACCTATCTTGAACGGCTTGGCGCTCCGGAACGGCTGGCGGATCTGACGCGACATTCTTGCATCGTCCTGCGCCAGGAACATGCGGCCTATGATGTCTGGCGCTTCGGTAGCGACAAAACTGTGCGCGTGATGGGCGGGTTATCCACCAATGACGGAGAAACAGCCGTCTCATGGGCGCTGGACGGGCATGGGATCATGTTGCGTTCCGAATGGGATATCGCCCCGCATGTCCGCTCGGGGCGTCTGGTCGTCGTGCTGCCGCGATATTTTACCCGTGCGGATGTGATGGCCGTTTACCCCGAGCGGCTGAATCTATCCGCAAAAGTCCGCCTGTTCATTGATTTTCTGCGCGATCGGATCCGGGCGCAAGCCGATTTGCTGCAACTTCCGGGATAGTTTGCGCTTCGCGGCACGCCAGTTCCCAGAACTCTTCCGCCATCTCTGACATGCGGATGCGCGGACGGAAAAGGGATATTTGAACCTCTGCTGTCCAGTCCTTTGTGCCCGCCAGGGTCAGCGGTCCTTGCGGCCCGATATCCGAGCTGACCAGACTTTCAGGAACCCACGCCACACCCTTGCCATCCGTGGCAAGCGCCTTGAGAACCATCGCCAGATGAGAACTGAACACCGGCGTCAGATGCAACTCGGTTGTCCGGTTGAAGAGATTAGATTGCAGGATCCGCCCCATACCCGATGTCTGCTCGAACATGATGGCGGGAACGGGTGCTGCGGCAGATCCCGGCAGGCGATGCAATGGCTGCCCGCCATGATCCTTTGCGCTAATGGGAATCAGGCGGTCCTGCGCAAGTCCGATATGCTGAAACTCAGTTACCGGCAGATTGATCTGGCTGTCGGGATGATGATGGCATAACAGAAACTGGGCACGCCCCGACAGCATGATCCTTTCGCATTCATTCATGTTATCCGACAGTAACCGGATCGGCATGGTCGATGCCGCCGCCCCCAGTTTCTGTACCCACTGGGGAAAGAAGATGAAGGAAAGCGCATGCGTCGCGGCAAAGGTCAGCGTTATCGTCGCGGCGCGGACCAGTTCCAGTTCCTGCTGAACCCGTTCCAGCCGACGCATCACATCTGCCGCGGTCTCCAGCATGATCTTCCCTGCCGGGGTCAGTTTCAGCCGGTGTGTGCTGCGGTCGATCAATGTCGAACCGCACCATTCCTCCAGCGCCCGGATGCGGCGGCCAAAGGCGGGCTGCGTGATATGTCGCAACTCGGCGGCGCGCGAAAAATTCAGCACGCGCGCCAGAGCCTGAAAATCGGCCAGAAGATTCGTGTCCATGGATCCTCGTGCGGTGCATATATTGCATATCGATAACGCTATTTCAGCTGAAACACAAAAAAATCCTCTGCTTAAGCTATGCCGATTTGGCACTGTTATAGCCCGGATCGGCATTGGATTTTTTACCACGATTTGCCTTAGGAACGGCTGCGATAACGTACCGTTAGACAAATGCATCATATGTCCGGCAGGAGGAAATCATGCGGATCGTCGATATTTGCGAAGTAACCAAACCCATCGCGTCACCCATCCGCAACGCCTATATCGATTTCAGCAAGATGACGGCCAGCCTCGTTGCGGTTGTCACAGATGTGGTGCGTGACGGGCGGCGTGTGGTGGGCTACGGCTTCAACTCCAACGGCCGTTACGGGCAGGGTGGCCTGATCCGCGAACGGTTTCGGGACCGTATTCTTCAGGCCGATCCCAAGAGCCTGTTGAACGATGCTGGCAGTAATCTTGACCCGCACAGGATCTGGGCGGTGATGATGGCGAATGAAAAGCCGGGCGGGCATGGCGAACGCTCGGTCGCGGTCGGCACGATCGATATGGCGGTCTGGGATGCGGTGGCCAAGATCGAAGATAGGCCGCTGTTCCGGCTTCTGGCAGAGATGAACGGGCGCGAGGCGAATCCAAAGGTCTTTGTCTACGCGGCGGGTGGTTATTATTATCCGGGAAAGGATAATAACGCACTCCGCGCCGAGATGCGGGGCTATCTTGATCGCGGTTATAACGTCGTGAAAATGAAGATCGGCGGTGCTTCCATTGACGAGGACCGCGCCCGGATCGAGACTGTACTGGACGAGATCGGGCCGGACGCGCAGCTGGCCGTGGATGCGAATGGCCGCTTTGATCTGGAAACCGGGATCGCATATGCCAAGATGCTGCGCGATTATCCGCTGTTCTGGTACGAGGAAATCGGTGATCCGCTGGATTACGCGTTGCAGGCGGCGATTTCGGAATTCTACGATCCGCCGATGGCAACCGGAGAGAATCTGTTCTCTCATCAGGATGCGCGCAATCTGCTGCGCTATGGCGGCATGCGGCCGGATCGTGACTGGCTGCAATTCGACTGTGCGCTGTCCTATGGGCTTGTCGAATATTTGCGGACGCTGGATGTGCTGCGTCAATTCGGCTGGTCTCCATCCCGCTGCATCCCGCATGGAGGGCACCAGATGTCGCTGAACATCGCGGCCGGCCTGGGGCTGGGCGGGAATGAAAGCTATCCCGACCTGTTCCAGCCTTATGGCGGGTTTCCGGATGGGGTAAAGGTTGAAGACGGGCATATTGTCATGCCGGATCTTCCCGGTATCGGATTCGAGGGCAAATCCGACCTGATCAAGGTCATGCGCGAACTGGCGGAGTAACGGGCTTAAAGACATTCTGCCGGATATCCGTGATCCTGCGAAGCCGAATGACTGCTATCGTCACGAAACTCTCATCCGACCTTTGATGTCCGAGCGCCTTTCCTCAATCCTTATCGGATCAGATAGGTGACAGCGATCGTGATCGGACATGCCGGCATGTTCCGACCGATGACAAGAGCCCCGATTGGTCCTAGCGCCGGGCCGTTCCGCTGCGTGGATGCGAACGGCCCCATGCTAAGCCAAGTGGTTTCTTGGCATTTTCTTAATCCAATGATGTCAATGTGATTTGGAGGCGGGTACCGGAATCGAACCGGTCTTCACGGATTTGCAATCCGGTGCGTAACCACTCCGCCAACCCGCCGTCGTCGAGAGTGCGTCTCCGATAAAGGATTGATGGGCGGCGTGCAAGTCTGGAATGACTGGCGTTGCCCACCTATGTGAAACGTGGCAATAAGCCACGAGAACTGGTCGAGCAGGGGTTCCGACAATGATCGATTTTGCCGCGCGGCGCACCATGATGGTGGATACGCAGGTTCGCCCGAATGATGTAACCAAGTTCCCGGTGATTGAAGCCATGCTGGCGATTCCCCGGGAGGAATTCGTGCCTCCATCGCTGCGCGACGTCGCCTATTCCGGCGAGAATCTGACTGTCGGCGAAGGCCGTGTCATGCTCGAGCCGCGGACGCTGGCCAAGCTTGTCGATATGCTGGATATCGAGCCTGACGATCTGGTGCTCGATATCGCCAGCGGTTACGGCTATTCGGCCGCTGTCATCGCTCGCATGGCGGAAGCGGTCGTCGCCATCGAGGATGATCCCGTCATGGCGGAAGATGCGGAAAAGCGCCTTGCCGATGCCGGGGTGTTCAATGTCGCCGCGCTTCATGGCGATCTGACGGAAGGGAACGCCAAGCAGGGGCCTTATGACGTCATCCTGATCGAGGGCGCGGTCGAAGAGGTGCCGGGAACGATCCTTGACCAGCTTAAGGAGGGGGGACGAATCGGCGCGATATTCATGGAAGGTTCGCTTGGGGTCGCCCGGATCGGGCATCGTCTGAACGGGCGGATCAACTGGCGCTACGCATTCAACGCCCACGCGCCCGTTTTGCGGGCATTTACAAAAGAACGGGGGTTCAGCCTGTGAAAATTATTCCCAATCTCGGGCGGGTGGCAGCAGCCGTGACGTTTTCGGTAAGCCTTGCTCTTCCGGCGGCAGCCGATTCTCTGGCCGATGCGATGGTTTCCGCCTATCGAAGCTCTGCCCTGATCGAACAGAACCGTGCGGTTCTGCGGGCCGCGGATGAGGATGTCGCCAGTTCTGTGGCGCAGCTTCGCCCGGTTCTGCAATGGGTGGCAAGCCATCAGGTCAGCCGAACCGAAGGCAATCACGGCAGCATTCGTTCCAGTTCGCTGATGATCGGGGCCGAGATCCCGCTTTATGACTGGGGCCGCTCGCAATTGGCGATCGATGCCGCGAAAGAGCAGGTGCTTGCCACGCGGCAGGCTTTGGTCGGGATCGAGCAGGATGTACTGCTTCAGGCGACGAATGCCTTCTTTTCCGTGCGTCAGGCGACCGAACAGGTCGCGTTGCAGGAAAATTCCGTTCGGGTGCTTGGTCAGGAACGGCAGGCGGCACAGGATCGTTTCGATGTCGGTGAGATCACGGTGACGGATGTTTCACTGGCCGAAGCGCGGCTGGCCGCGTCGCGCGCGGCGCTGGCGGCCGCCGAAGGCGATCTGGAGGTTGCGCAGGAACAATATCTGGCGGCAACCGGCAAGCAGCCTGGCACATTGGCCGCCCCTCCGCCATTGCCGACATTGCCGGCCAATGTAGAGGCGGCGCGGGCCGTTGCCCAGAAGAACCATCCGGCGATCAAGCAGGCGCAGCGTATGGCTGCGGCGGCAGAACTGGGGGTTGCCGCAGCGGGGGCCGAGCGTAACCCGAATCTTTCGGCAAATGCCCAGGTCGGTATAGGGCGCGATTACGAGCGGGATACCCTTACTGGGTCAGGGGATTATGAAACCCGGGGGAGTGCCTCGGTCGGCCTGGAGCTTAGCCAGACGATCTATTCCGGAGGCCGTTTGCCGGCCCAGCACCGCAAGGCGATGGCCTCGCGCGATGAAGCGCGGGCGGTGCTGTTGAACACGGCGCGAGACGTCAATGAACAGGTCGGAACCGCCTGGGCCAATATCTCGGTGGCCGGCGCACAGCTTGGTGCGATCGACGAACAGATCGCTGCCGCGCAGCAGGCATATGAAGGCGTGCGCGAAGAGGCTCAGCTAGGCGCCCGGACAACGCTGGACGTGCTTGATGCAGAACAATCACTTCTGGAGGCGCGGGCCGACAAGATTTCCGCAGAGGCCAATCTTCAGTTAGCACATTATCAACTTTTGGCCGCTATGGGTTTGCTTACGGTAGAAGACCTTAAGCTGGGAATTCCCACATATGACCCATCGGAATACTATAAATCGGTACGCGACGCGCCTTACACCAGCAAGCAGGGTGAAAGCCTGGATCGCGTCCTGCGCGCAATCGGGCGCGAAAACTGATATCGGGGCCACGCGCTGTCTGCGCGTGGCTGACACCTGCTTTTTCCAGAAATGCGCCCTGTGATGTCACGGGGCAGGCAAAAAAACCGCGCCTCCTTGTCCGGGCGAGCAAAGCGTGACGGGGCGCTAGCCTCGCAGACGGTTGTTGAACAACCCGTGACAGACGGTCCGCCGCAGGCGGCAGACAGGTCAGCGGGTCCGAAATGGCCGGTTTGGCTGGTTGGAAAAAACCCGGAACATAACGGAAATGAAACCATCGGTCGGGATATGTCCGGCACCGATGTCGTCACGGACAGTCTGTCCGCTGACATGGTCGGCGATGCCCGGGCGACTGCCGTACCGAATTCCTGCAACGAAATTGAAGAACCCGCATCATCTTTGCGCGATGAGGACAAGAATGTTCGCCCGTCCCCTGCGGGCGTTGTGAATGACGCCACTGACATAAGAGAGGAAAACCAGATGCAGACGGCAAAACAACTGACCCCCGTTTCCGAAACCGAAGAGATGGAAAAAATCGATCTGCGTGACCGGGTCGCGCTAAAGGAAGGCGCGGGCGACAAGGGGCAGAAAAACGCTCCGGCCAGCATGGCATCGCTTTTCGGTCCGGTGATCGAAGACGATGTCAAAGGCGTGCGCAGTCAGATTCGCGAAATGATTCAAAGCGAATTGCAGGGCGAACTGGGAGAGCGGTTTTCCCGCAACCTGCGTATCGTGATCCGGCGCGAGATTGCGGCCGCGGTTGACGATCAGTTCGACCGGCTCTGAGCAGGCGTGGCACCGCCCGATCCCGTGACCGGGCGGTTTGCCATCAGTTCAGGTAATCTTCCGGGTTCACACTGTTATAACCACGGCGGACCTCGAAATGCACCACGCCACTGCTGCCCGATGTACCCATCGCCTGACCACTGCTGACTGAATCGCCCTTGGACACGCTGAGTTCGTCCAGACCGGTATAGACCGTCATCAGACCGTCATTGTGACGCACCACCACGATCGGCACGCCGCTTGTGTCGCGGGTAACGGCGGCGACTTGTCCCGCCCCGGCTGCCTTGACCGATGTGCCAGCGGGTGCGGAAATGTCGATTCCCTCATTCTTGCCCTTTTCATAGACCCGGATGATCGAGCCCGAGGCCGGCATGCTGAAGCGACCGTTGCCCGAGGCGCCCGTCCGCGTCGCACCCAGATCCGGTGTGTCGGTCGCAGGCCCCGGCTCCGAGGCGGGATCGGTCTTTTCGTCCGGCAGAGGGGCAGCCGCGGAAGGCGGGCGCGGGGTGGGGCTGCCGCTGCCCGGTGCGGTGGTCCCTGTTCCCGCAGCCGGGGCGGCCTGACCCTTGACTGGGATCATCAACCTTTGACCGACACGCAATTGCATGTTTGAAGGCAATCCGTTCCAGGACGCCAGATCCTGCACATTGACCCCGTACTTGCGGGCGATCGACCATGCGGTTTCGCCAGAAGCAACCTGATGCTGCTGCGGTTGCTCGCCTTTGGGCGCGGCAGCCTGTTGTTCGCCTTCCATGCCCGGCACGTCCGGCTTGGCGATGCCCTGGCCCGCGAATGGATCGGACACTTGCCCGGTGCTGCTGATGATGCCGCCCTGAACCTGTGTGCCGCCGGGAACGCTGCGCGGCAGGACCAGAACAGCGCCCTGCTGTAGGGTGGCGCTGGCAGGCAATGCGTTGTAGCGGGCCAGTTCCTCGGCGCCCAGCCCGATCCGCGACGCGACGCTGGCCGGTGTGTCGCCGGATCTGGCCACCACCACCTGATAATCGCGGAAAGTGATCAATCCGCGGCTGTCCGGTTGCGGGCGTGGCACGGCCTTGGCCGCAGCATCCGCCGTGCTCAACGCGCCGGGAACCCAACCACGCAGATCCGGATCAAAACCATTCGGACCGCAAGAGGAAAGCAGGGCAATTACCATAGATGTGCCCGCCAAACGCCTGAAATTTCTGCTCATTCCAAAATCCTCAACCTGTATCTGCCCGAACGGGGGTCATGTTTGTCCCAACCCCTCGACCAGAGGCACGAACCGTACCTGCCGCAACTCGTCATAATCGAACCCGGTATCCGTCCGGGTCACGCGGATCAAGGTCTGAACTGCGTCCGATTGCCCGACAGGCACCACCATAATACCGCCGATCTTGAGCTGTGCCAATAATGGACCGGGGGGGTCCTCTGCCGCGGCGGTCACGAGAATGCGGTCGAAAGGGGATTGATCCGGCAACCCGCGAGAACCATCGGCAACCTGCGCGGTGATATTCGACAGACCCAGCTTCTGAAAAATCGCTTCGGATTCCTGCACCAGCCGGCGATGACGGTCGACAGTATAGACCCGGCGGCACAGCCCCGCCAGAACGGCGGCCTGATAGCCCGAGCCGGTCCCGACTTCCAGCACAGTATCGCGCGGGCGTGGGTTCAGTGCCTGAGTCATCAGGCCAACGACGGATGGCTGGCTGATCGTCTGACCGCAGGGGATGGGCAAAGGCGTGTCTTCATAGGCTCTGTCGGCGAATTGCCCGCGGATGAAAATCCCCCGGTCGATACGTTCCATCACGGAAAGGACACGCGGATCGGTTACCCCACGGGAGCGAAGCTGGAAAAGAAAGCGCATCTTGCGCTCGGCTGGCGAGTCATCTTGATCTGGAAGATCATCGTCGCTCATTGCTATCCGGTACCTCTGCTATCCACGAGATCCCGATCAAGCTTTCCGGCAAGGCTGGACAGCGAATCATGGCAGGTCAGATCGGCCCGCATCGGTGTAACAGAGATGTAACCCGCCATATTTACGGCGACATCGCTGCCTTCATTCGCCATCGCCTGCTGATCGCCGCCCTTGGCCCACATGAACCGTCTGCCGTTCGGGGCGCTGTATGGCTGTACTGAAAAGCGCGAATCCTTGCGCCTGCCTTGCGCGGCGACTCTGGTGCCCAATACCTCGGCGGCCGGGAGTGCGGGAAAATTGACATTGTAGAACAGGCAGTAATCGTCGTTCTGTGTCCAGTCGGCATGATCAAGCAGCCCGCGTATGATCGCCACGCCATGCCGGCGCGACGCTTCGAACGGGTCATCGAGCCCGGCTGTGCGCGGTCCCAGATATTGCGACAGCGCAATTGCGGGCAGACCTTGCAGCGCGGCCTCCATCGCGCCGCCAATCGTGCCGGAATACATTGCGTTCTCGCCCGAGTTGTTGCCGCGATTCACGCCTGACAGGACCAGATCGGGCAGGGCATCGGCCATGACATCGGCAACGGCTGCCAGCACGCAATCGGCGGGGCTGCCTTCGGTTGCATAGCGCCGGTTATCCAGCCGGGCGACCATCGTCGGATGGGAATAGCTGATGCAATGTCCCACGCCGGATTGCTCGAATGCGGGGGCCACTGTCCAGACTTCGCCGGACGGGCCTGCAATTTCGGCGGCGATCTCTGACAGTACCGCCAGCCCCGGAGCGTTGATCCCGTCGTCATTGGTGATGAGGATGCGCATTGCGGTTCCGTTCACGCGCTTGTTGTTTCTTTTCCCTGCTTACCTGCGTGCAGGATGGGCTGCAACCCGTTGAGATTCCCTTGACGGCGATCCGCAAAGCCGTTTGACGCAGCGAATTTACCGTTGCATCCTAGGATAACCTGACCGATAGCGCTCAACATGCAGATCTTTCTTCCCATCGCCGAGGTTTCGGTCAACGCTTTCACCCTTGTAGGACTTGGCGGTCTTGTCGGGCTGATGAGCGGGCTGTTCGGCGTGGGGGGCGGTTTTCTGATTACCCCGCTTCTGTTCTTTATCGGCATTCCTCCGGCGATTGCGGTGGCGACCGGCGCAAATCAGGTCGTCGCCTCCTCGGTTTCCGGCGTATTGGCGCATGTCAAACGCAAGACCGTGGATTTCCGGATGGGTGGTGTGCTGCTGGCGGGCGGCCTGATCGGCTCTTGGCTTGGGGTATGGGTGTTCAACCTGTTGCAATCGGTTGGGCAGGTCGATCTGGTGGTGCAGCTTTGCTATGTGGTGTTTCTGGGCCTGATCGGCATGATGATGCTGCAGGAAAGCATACGCGCCCTGCGCCGGTCGAAGAATGCCACCTATCGCCGACGGCTGCATCAGCACATGTGGGTGCATCGCTGGCCGGTCAAGATGAAATTCCGCGCGTCGGGCCTGTATATCAGCGTGTTTCCTCCGCTTCTGGTGGGGCTTGCAGTCGGGGTTCTGGCTGCGATCATGGGGGTCGGCGGCGGCTTCATCATGGTTCCCGCGATGATCTACCTGCTTGGGGTGCCGACCAAGGTCGTCGTCGGGACGTCGCTGTTCCAGATCATCTTCGTAACCGCATTCACTACGGTGATGCACGCCGTCAGCTACAATACCGTGGATATCATGCTGGCGTTGCTGCTGATCGTGGGCGGCGTGATCGGCGCGCAGGTTGGCACGACCCTTGGCGCAAGACTCAGGGCCGAGCAATTGCGCATTCTTCTGGCGCTGCTGGTGCTGCTGGTCTGTGGCAAGCTGGCGCTTGATCTGGTTCTGCGTCCGGATGAACTCTACTCGATCACGTCGGGGATCGAGTGATGCGGCGTATCGCAGCATTCCTTCTGGCGCTTTCGTTTTGCGGTGCGACCAATGCGCAAAGCCCCGATACCGGCACTGGGCAGACCGAGGGCGAGGCCGTTCCCGTCTACCCGGTCACGGTATTTCCCCCCAGTCCCGAATCCGAAGACAAGGAACAGCGCAGGGAAAGGGTTGTGGCCGGTCTGTCGCAGGATTCGGTCGGAATCACCGCAAGATATGACCGGATGGATATCCTGATTTATGGTGCGATCAAGCGGGAGGCGCCGATACCTTCGGGTTCGCTGGATGTCATCGTCACGGTCGAGGCGCCGTCCCGCCCTTTGACGATCTGGCGGAAAGAGCGCAAGGCGGGGATCTGGATCAATTCCGAAAAGGTCGAGATCGGGGCCGCGCCCGGCTTCTATGCCGTCGCGAGTTCGGCGCCACTGGATGAAATCCTGCAACCGGATTGGGATCGTCGCTACCGGATCTCGCTGCCGCTGGCTCTCCGGGCCTATGCCGGTCAGATCGCGGTCAAGGATGCGGTTCCCTTTACCGAGGCGTTGATCCGCATTCGCGAGAGTAACGGCCTGTATCGTCTGGACGAAGGCGCGGTCAAGCTGGTCGATCAGACCCTGTTTCGTGCGGATGTGCGATTGCCCGCGAATCTGATCGAAGGCGACTATAAAACCCGCATCTTCCTGCTGCGTGACGGCAAGGTGATCGACGTCTATCGCGCCCCGATCGAGGTTCGTAAGGTCGGGTTGGAACGCTGGCTTTACCGCCTGGCATTCGATCAGCCGCTCGTTTACGGCCTGATGTCGCTGGCTGTCGCGGTGTTTGCGGGCTGGGGCGCCTCTGCCGCGTTCCGCAAGCTGCGCCGGGCGTGATGCGCAGCCCGAAAACGCAACGGGCCCTGTGTTGCCACAGAGCCCGCGCCCTCCCACGTCGCGAACCGGCCCCCTCCACAAGGCTAGTCCGCTTGTGATCGATTATTTCCTCGCAATCAGTTCGGCCTGCCGCACGATCACCTCGGCCTGTCTGATCGAAGCTATATCGACCAGGCGGCCCTTGTAAACCGTTGCCCCTGCACCAGAGCGTTTGGCTTCTTCCATGGCGGCAAGGATTTCCCGCGCTTCGGTTACGGCGTCTTCCGTGGGCGAGAAGACCTCGTTTGCCAGCGCGATCTGGCTGGGATGGATTGCCCATTTGCCGACCATGCCCAAAGTGGCCGAGCGTCGTGCCTGCGCCACGAAGCCCTCTTTGTCGCTGAAATCGCCGAAAGGACCATCAACCGGCAGCACGCCATGGGTCCGGCAGGCCGCGACGATATTCGCCTGAGCCCAGTGCCAGGGATCGGACCAGTATTTCTGGCCCTCGCGATGCATGTAATAATTCTCTTGCGTTCCGCCGATTCCGGTTGTGGCCATGCCCATCGATGCCGCGAAATCCGCAGCACCAAGGCTGACCGCCTGCAGGCGCGGCGAGGCAGCGGCGATTTCCTCGACATGTGAAATACCGGCTGCGCTTTCGATGATGACTTCGAAACCAAGGCGTTTTTCCCGCCCCTTGGCCCGCTCAATTGCGGTGACAAGCGCGTCAACGGCGTAGATATCCGAGGCATTTCCGACCTTTGGGATCATGATCAGGTCAAGCCGCTCGCTTGCCTGTTCCATCAGGTCGACCACATCGCGGTACCAGTAAGGCGTGTCCAGCCCGTTGATCCGCACCGAAAGCGTCTTGTCGCCCCAGTCGATATCGCCGATGGCCTGAATGGCCTGCTTGCGCGCGGTGTCCTTGTCATCGGGGGCAACTGAATCTTCCAGATCGATATTGATGACATCGGCTTCGGATTTGGCCATCTTCTCGAACAGCGCCGTGCGCGATCCCGGTCCGAACAATTGGCAGCGGTTCAGGCGGGCCGGAGCTGCGGGTTGGAGGCGAAAGCTCATTACGAATCCTTGGTGCGTGACGAAACGATGTTGCGCTACCCTTTACCGCAGCCTATTCCGGGCAGCAAGCCGTCTTTGGGAAACCGTACTGGGAAAGGGTTAACGCGCCACGTCGCTTGACCCTGCCGCAGTTTCGGCGCAGGACCGGAACCACCAGCCGCAAGGGAGAGAAAGCGATGACACGGACCGTATATGTAAATGGCGAATATCTGCCTGAAGATCAGGCCACAGTGTCGGTATTCGACCGTGGTTTCCTGATGGCCGATGCGGTTTACGAGGTTGTCAGCGTTCTGGACGGAAAATTGCTTGATTTCGCTGGGCATATGACGCGGCTGGCTCGTTCTCTGGATGCGCTGGCCATGACCAATCCGATGTCCGGGGATGAATATCTCGACGCGCATCGGCAGTTGATCGAACGGAACGGGATCACCGACGGGTTGATCTATCTGCAAGTCACGCGGGGCAATCCGGGAGATCGCGATTTTGCCTATCCGCCCGAGGGAACTGCCCCTACCGTTGTCATGTTCACGCAATCCAAGCCGGGGCTGGCCGACAGCCCTGTGGCAAAAACCGGTTTGAAAATCATCAGTGTCGAGGATCTTCGCTGGGGACGGCGGGACATCAAGACGGTGCAGCTTCTTTACCCCTCGATGGCCAAGATGGAGGCCAAGGCACGAGGCGTGGACGATGCCTGGCTGACCGAGAACGGCACCGTGACCGAGGGCACTTCGAACAATGCCTATATCGTCAAGGGCGGCAAGATCATCACCCGCGAACTCAGCCACGATATCCTGCATGGGATCACCCGCGCCGCTGTTTTGCGTTTTGCCCACGAGGCGCAGATGCAGGTCGAGGAGCGCAGTTTTACCATCGCCGAGGCGCAGGAGGCCGATGAAGCCTTTATCACATCGGCCTCGTCATTCGTGATGCCGGTGGTCGAGATCGACGGCAAGCAGCTTGGCAAGGGTGAAGTCGGGCCGGTGGCCACGAGGCTACGCGAAATCTATCTTGAAGAAAGCCGCAAGTCGGCGGTCTGACGCCCGGGGATTTTGCCCGGCACTTGTCCATTTCTGGGCCGACCCTATCTTTTACGGGAAGAATAGAGGCACAAGGATGGAATATCGATGAATGTCGAGCAACAGTTACTGATCGAACAGCGCGTGGCGAATGAAGGGAAATCCCAGATCGTCGCTTATCTGCTGTTGATCCTGCTATGGGGTTTCGGTGTCCATCGCATGTATCTGGGCCGCTATGTCAGCGGGTTCCTGATGCTGGTGCTGTGGGGGCTGGGCTGGTTGACTGCGGCCATCCTGATCGGCTGGATTCCGATCGGTTTCGTCTGCCTGTGGGCGATTCTCGATCTGTTCCTCATTCCCGGAATGATCCGCGAGGATAATGCCGTTATCCGGCAGAGATTGCTTGCAGAAACCGGCTGGGAAAGATGACGGGCGGGGCGGGAACCTGCCGTCCGTATCTTGGTGAATTGTCCTGAACGGGGGCTTGATCCGCCCTGTTTCAGGCTGATGGCAAATTCTTATAGCGCGTTGCAGCTTGTTGGATTCGGATAACCGCATTTCTTCTTTGCGGAAATACCTCGGGGTTGCCGGTTGGTGCGCCACTGGTTCGAGAACCAGCCGGCGACGGGGCAGCGCCCCCGGCCATCGCGGGACGCAATCGCCCTGAAGCCGGATGACCGCAACCCGCTTTAAATCGAGACGTTCAACGCGCCGCCGTCAAGCAGGATGTTCTGGCCGATGATGAACCGGGCATGCTGGCTGCACAGAAAAGCGCAGGTTGCGCCGAAATCCTCGGGCTGACCATATTCGCCGGTCGGGATGCCCGCTTGCCGCTTGATGCGCGCCTCTTCCAGACTGATGCCGTTCTTTTGGGCAACACCCTGATCCAGCGAGTCGGCACGTGCGGTCGCATGGATGCCCGGCAGGATATTGTTGACGCAAACGCCTTTGCCGGCCACCTGCCGCGACATTCCGGCGACAAAACCCGTCAGACCCGACCGTGCCGTGTTGGACAAGCCCAATACCGATATGGGGGAGCGTACCGATTGCGAGGTGATATTCACCACCCGCCCCCATCCACGCTCCATCATGCCGGGGACAAGCGCCTGCATCAGGGCAATCGCAGAAAGCATATTCGCATCGATGGCCTTGATGAAATCGTCGCGGCTCCAGTCCGTCCAGACGCCCGGAGGCGGCCCGCCCGCGTTATTGACCAGAATATCGGCCTGACCGACAGCCTTCAGCACATCGGCGCGGCCCTTTTCGGTGGTGATATCCGCTGCGACAGCTGTGACCTGCACCCCGAATTTATCGGCAATCTCGGCTGCGGTTCTGGTGATATCCGCCTCGGTCCGGCTGTTGATCACCAGATCGACACCCGCTTCGGCCAGCGCCTCGGCGCAGGCGCGGCCAAGACCTTTCGATGCGGCGCAGACCAGCCCGCGCTTGCCTTTGATTCCCAGATCCATCCTGTCCTCCTGTTTTCGGTCGCGGCAAGATAAGCGCCTGTCGGGCGGGAAAGTCAAATCGCCTGGGCTGCCTCGCGGATGGAGCGGATATTATCGCCGTAGATGCCCGTCTGATCGACCGAGCCGCCCTTGAACACGGCAGAGCCCGCCACCAGAACATCGGCCCCTGCTTTGGCGACAAGGGGTGCGGTTTTCGGATCGACGCCGCCATCCACCTGAATATGGATCGGGCGGTCGCCGATCATGCCACGCAGGCGGGCGATCTTGTCAAGTTGGCTATGGATGAATTTCTGGCCGCCAAAGCCGGGATTTACCGTCATCACCAGAACCATGTCGCAAAGGCTTAGCAGATATTCGACGGCTTCGACCGGAGTTCCGGGGTTCAATGCGATCCCGGCCTGTTTTCCGGTTGCCTTGATCGCCTGAAGGGTCCGGTGCGGATGTGGACCTGCCTCGACATGGGCGGTGATCATGTCGGCGCCGGCTTCGGCATAGGCCTCGATATAGGCGTCCACCGGTGCGATCATCAGATGCACATCCATGAAGGTCGTTACATGCGGCCGGAACGCCTTCACTGCCGGAGGGCCGAAGGTCAGGTTCGGCACGAAATGTCCGTCCATAACATCGATATGAACCCAATCCGCGCCCTCGGCCTCGATCGCGCGGATCTCGCGCCCGAAATCCGCGAAATCCGCCGACAGGATCGACGGCGCGATCTTGATGTTGCGATCGAAGCTCATGGTATATCCTTTCTGCGAATGATGCCGGCGCTGCTGTTAACGGTTATGAACGAACGCAGCGGCAGGTCAACCGCAACACAAGGATGAGCCCCGGTCGCAGAAATCAGAAACAGAGAATTTCGGCCTCGGCTTCGGCGCGGCGAAGCTTGGCGACGGTTTCGGTCATCTGCGGCATGCCCTTGAACATCGATGCCCTTTCGCCAGTGGTCTGGCGCATGCGCAGCACGGTTTCGGCACTGACATAATCGTCATAGGGCAGGACCGATGCGATCTGATCTATCGCGCAAGAGCAGCGATCCAGCAGGTCGCGGTTCTCGCCATTGGTCGCCATGCAGGTAAAGACATATTCGGCGCGGGCATTGGTGGGATAGTCGTTCACGGCCTGCGTCCAGCCGGCTGAAGAAACCAGCGTCAGAGCAATTGCGATCGGGAGGGTGAATTTCATTGCAGCACCATGCGATTGATGTAACCGGGCTGGTCGCCTTCGGTCCGGGCCAGCAGTTCACGGATCGGGGCCTTGGGATCTTCACCCAGCACGAAAGTCAGGGTCAGCGTCTCGAAGCCGTTCATCCGGCTGGCATTCGGATCGTCCTGCAGCGGATGAAAGCTTGCCGTCCTGTTGTCGTCATTCTGTGTGATCTCGCCGCTTTCGAACAGCGCTTCCTTTATGCGGTTGCGGATATAGAAAGGGCTGCCACCGGTCAGTTTCGCGATGTCGCGGGTGGTCTGTTCTAAAAAGAAGGTCAGCACCGGATCTCCGCCAGAGATGGGGAATGGCCCGATCTTGCGGGTCCGGTTGTCGGTTTTCTCGGTCAGTTGAAGGGCGGGCTTGTTGTCGGTTGGATCGGTGAATTCATGCAAAATGACCGAGCCCGCTTCCACCGGTAGAAAACCGGCCATGTCGGGGCCCTCGACATGCATCGACCAGTTCAGCCCTTCATCCGAAACCGACCACGGCCCCCGTTCCGCAAAAACGGCATCTCCGGCTTCGCCTGCAGCCAGAGAGGTAGCTGCAAGGCCGCCTGCGGACAGTCCAAGCCAGAAGATCGTGGCGATGCTGCGGATCATTATAGTTTCCCCCATGATGGCCTGCGGAACCCGTGATGCCGCAGATACACGACACTCCGAGGTGCGGCGACAAGGCAAGACATTTACGCGTGATTAAGCTCTCTTCCCCAAGCGTCAGATTTGCGCCCCGCGCCCGGAAGAGCAAGCCCCGCATGGCCCTACCTAATCCCTTGGTCGCAGGATCAGCTAAGCAGCCGGATCAGGATCTCGCTGAGTTCCGATGGCCGCACGGGTTTTTCCACGAGCGGAATTTTCATTTCTGTACAACGTCGTGCGATCTCGGGATCACGATGAGCGGTCACGACCATCGCAGGCAAATACCTGCCTGCTTCATTGCGAAGCGCCGCGATGGCGGCAAGACCGGTATCACCGCCTTCCAGATTGTAGTCCGCGATGACGATGTCCGGCGGCTCGTCCCCCATTGTCGCCAGGGCTTCTGCCGTGCCTCCGGTGACTCTCGCCACCATGCCCAGCGTCTCGGCAAGGATCATCTCGTAACCCCGGCGCACCGCGAGATCGTTCTCGACGACAAGGGCGACGCGCCCGCGCAGCAATTGGTTCGTGGCGGTATTCGGCTGCGGGAGACGCTCGTAATCGCCATGGACAAGTGGCAGGGCGATGCGAAACAGGGTGCCGCGCATGGCTTCGGAACTCAGGCTGATGCGATGGCCAAGCTTGTTGCAGGCGCGGCGCACAATGGACAGGCCCAGCCCCATACCCGGAGTGCCGGCATCGTTTCCAAGCCGCTGGAACTCATCGAAGATCCGATTCCTGTCGACTGCCGGAATGCCGACGCCGGTATCGAACACGCAAAGCCAGCCGGTTTCACCGCTGCGGCGCACCCCGACCACCACACCGCCGCGATTGGTGTATTTGATCGCATTCGAGACCAGATTCTGCGCAATTCGACGCAGGAACACCGGGTCACTTTCGACCACGGCAGTTGTAGGGACGAAGCTGAGCCGCAGGCCCTTTGCCTCGGCCATCGGTGCGAATTCGGCAGCCAGACGGCGGAACAACTCACCCAGCGGGACGGGCTGACGGTGAAATTCGATCCGCTGGCTGTCCAACCGTGAAATGTCAAGCACGGCATGCATCAACTGTTCGACCGATTCGAATGCCCCTGACAGGCGTTCGGTCAGTTCCTTCTGCTGCTCGTCCATCGGAGTATCCGTCAGGGCCGACAGAAATAGCCGCGCGGCTGACAGGGGCTGAACCAGATCATGGCTTGCCGCGCGCAGGAAGCGGGTTTTCGAGCGGTTCGCCTCTTCGGCGGCGGCGCGGGCGACCGCCAGTTCCCGGTTGCGCTGCGACAGGTCGGCCATGGCCTGCTCTAGCTGTCTGGTACGGGCCAGAACCTCTTGCTCCAATGCGACGGCGGCCTGAAACATGGACCAAGCGGAACCCCGGGTTTCCTCGAGCCTGTCGATCCGGTTGATCAATACGCTGTTGATGCGCTGCAGTTTCTCGATCTGCCTGAGCGGCGGATCGTCTTCACGCAGCATCATGCGCCTCTTTGTCGGAAGCGGGGGGCAGGAAGGCCATGCCGACGAATGTCTGGTTGACATGCATGCCGCTGTGCTGTTCCCCATAGGTATTGAACCCGGCAACCCGGTAACGCCTGAACATCTCGGACATGGTGTTCATCAGCCCGGCGCGCTCAAGCGCAAGTCGCCGCAGGATACAGTCGAAACCAAGCACCATCAGCGGCGGGCGGGGCAGGCTTTCCAGCACTTCGGCGAAGCCCTGGGTCATGTCGTCGCTGCGACCAAGCGTCAGAACCGTTCCGGTATCGATCGAGGACATCAGCGACAAACCTCCGTCCTCGGTCAAAGCGCTGATCGCGCGGACATGGTGATGTTTGCCCATCCGGACCATCAGCGGGTGCCGGGCGAATTCGGTGGGTGTCAGATCCTGCTGCGCGATACCGGCGATGCGGGCATATTCCTCGGCTGCGGGTTCTGCGTTCAATTCCACGATGCGGCGTTTATCCGGAATCGCGGCGGTGACGACGGCGCGGGTTTCCGTCGGGCTGAAATGCGCAAAACTCACCTCGCTGATGGCTAGGTCTGTTTCCACCAGCAGGAAAACCGCCGCATTGCTGCAGACCTCATCCCCGGCCAGCAGACTCGTATGCCGGAAATCCAGCCCATCGCCGGCAGAGCCGCCCATGACGGGAACCGCGGGCAGGGCGGCCTCGATGGTCGAGACCAGCGCATCCTCTTGTCCGGAGACGCCATCGACCAGCAGGATCCCGAATAATGAGCGCGCCGGGGCAGGGGCAAAGCCCTTATGCATCCTGCGCAGTAGTGTCATCCATTCTGAAACGGGCAATGTCGCAAGATTGCGCAGGGTGATGGAATGGGCCCGGAAACTGCTTTTGGGAAAGCCGATGGCAACCACACTGTCGGAACTGTAGCCGGAAGGCCCGATTTCCCCGGCCGAAGAACAGCCGCATATGACGCATTCCGCCGGAAGCGAAGCGCGTAGCGCCTGACCCAGCTTGCCCAGCCCTTCGTGGGCGGCGCCAAAGACAAGTACAAGCCCCGGCGCGATGGCGTGCAGGCCTGCCAGAAGCCGATCCGCCAGATCGGGGGCTTCACGGCTGGCCTGCACGGCCACCGGTCCGGCGACGTCCTCCTTCGCAGCCGGGCCGGTATTCATCAGCAGGCCTCGAACAGCCTGATCGAATTGGCCAGCAAGACCGCCTGAGTACGGCGGCGGGCATTGATCTTGGACATAATCGCCGTGATGTGGGTTTTCACCGTGGCCTCGGCAATCGACAATTCGTAACTGATTTCCTTGTTCGCCTTGCCCTGACAGATCAGTCGCAGGATGCGCATCTGTTGCGGGGTCAGCGTGGCAAAGCGGCGAGCCAGTTCCGCCCGCGCCTCGTCCTCGGCCCCGGCTTGTTCGGGTTGATAGCAGTCGGGCGTCACGAATTCGCCGTCCCACATTCGGCGCAGGCTGTCCACCAACGCCTCGCGGCTAAGCGATTTGCTGATATAGCCCTGCGCGCCTGCGGCCATGGCGGTCGAGATCATTGCATCTTCCAGATCGGCCGAAATCATGGTGATCGGCACCTCGGGCAATTGGCGGCGAAGGGTAACGATACCTTCGGCCCCGCGTGCATCAGGCAGATTCAGATCGAGAATCACCGCATCGGGCGCGCCTTGCATCTTGATTTGTTCGATCGCGGCTTCAAGGCTGCGAGCGGTACGGACATGTTTAAGACCAAAGCTGATCTTGAGCGTAAGAGCCAGAGCATCGCACATTAACGGGTGGTCATCGACGATCAGAATTTCCTTGACCTGATCGGCGCTGGGTCGTGGCGAATGCAGCGTTCTGGCCTGCATAGCTGCGGCAGTCATTATGTCTCCTCCCCGGACAATGACGTCAAATGCGGCACTGCTCCCCCATGCAGTATCCACCTATCGTGAGATGATTGTACGGCGGAACGCGAACAACGCAACCCCAAGCTGCGAATCAGCTGCTATTATGACTACCGGCGCGCAGGGACACGCCGGTTGAAAACCCCTGTCACCCGGATTTTCTTACAGAAAAACAAGATCTGTCCGATTGTCTTGAATGACTCTGGCCTCAGTGGCAGCAGATGCGGTCGCGCTCAACTCCAGCGTGAGACGCAGGGAATCTTGGTCCTGTCGCAGCGATCGGCATATTTCCGGGCGATTTCGCTTACTTCCTCCATGAGTCCCGCTTCGAGCCGGATCGGATCAAGTCCCATGCCGATGAACCGGTCGTTGACGACATGCAGATCGTTTTCCGCCGCCTCGTTGCGCGGATTGTCCAGATAGGCGATCTCGACCCCGGTGCCATCGTGGATCATCTGCGCCAGATCGCGGACGCGGTGGGTTTCGGTCATCTGGTTGAGGATATGTACACGGTCGCCGCTGGCCGGTGCGTTCCGCAGAGCCAGTTCGATACAGCGGCAGGTATCCTGAATATGGATGAAAGCCCGCGTCTGCCCGCCAGTGCCATGAACCGTCATCGGATAGCCGATGGCCGCCTGCATGATGAAACGGTTCAGCACGGTGCCGTAATCGCCGTCATAGTCGAAACGGTTGATCAGCCGCTCGTCCATGCGGGTTTCCCTGGTCTGGGTGCCCCAGACGATGCCCTGATGCAGATCGGTGATCCTGACCCGGTCGTTCTTGTTGTAATAGGCGAAGAACAACTGATCCTGGCTTTTCGTCATGTGATAGATCGAGCCGGGATTGGTTGGGTAAAGGATTTCCTGCTCGGCGTCCCCCTCTGGCGTTTCGACCTTCACCTTCAGATAACCCTCGGGGATCTTCATTCCGGCGGTGCCGTAGCCGTAAACCCCCATCGTGCCCAGATGCACCAGATGAATATCCTGCCCGGATTCGACGATCGCGGCCAGAACGTCATTGGTCGCGTTCAGGTTGTTATTGACCGTGTAACGCTTGTGATAGCTTGATTTCATCGAATAGGGCGCGGCGCGCTGTTCGGCGAAATGGATGACCGCGTCGGGCCGTTCTTCTTTGAACAGGGTCAGCAGGCGATGATAATGCTTGCCCACGGTGAAATTGAGAGACCGGATTTCATTGCCGGTCAGATCTTTCCAGACCCGCAGCCGCTCGCCCAAAGGGCTGATGGGCGTCAGGCTTTCGACCTCGAGTTCAAGATCGATGGCGCGGCGGCTGAGATTGTCGACGATGATGATTTCATGTCCGCATCCGGACAGATGCAAGGCTGTGGGCCAGCCGCAAAAACCGTCGCCGCCAAGGATGACTATCTTCATGATCTGGACTTCCTGCCTTGGTCCTCGGATTCGCGGACTATATGTCCTATTCTCGATACGAGTTAAAGCGTGAAGACCCGCGGAAATCCGCCCTCGGCGGTGTCCGGCGGAACGGCGGGGCGCGGGCGGCCTGCATCTCGACGGTATTCCGTCGCAATTGATGCTTGGAATTATCGAAGAAGCTGCCATATCAAGCTATCATGATCTATGTCACCGAGAATTTGGTTATTGAAGAGTGGGAATTGTCCGAGCAGTTTATTCAGGCTCAGGGGCCTGGCGGTCAGAATGTCAACAAAGTCGAGACGGCGGTTCAGCTGCGTTTCGAGGCAGAGCGTTCGCCGAACCTTTCCGATCAGGTCAAGCGGCGGTTGCGGCGTCTGGCGGGTCGCAGATGGACGTCAGACGGGGCCGTCGTGATCCAATCGCAGGAAACCCGTAGCCAGTCGCGGAACCGGGCCATCGCGCGCGAGCGCCTGGCAGAGCTGATCCGGAACGCATTGGTCGCGCCGAAACGCCGCATCGCGACCCGCCCGACGCTTGCCAGCAAGAAACGGCGGCTTAAGGCCAAGACAGTGCGTGGGCAGGTAAAGACGTTGCGGGGCAGGGTGGAGACGGACGAATGAACGCTTTGCTCAGATCGATCAGATTGCTGTTCGGCAAGCGACCACGTTCCTTGCAGGTCGGTGCGGTTTGCCGAGATCCCGACACGGGTAAGGTTTTGCTGATCACAAGCCGGGGAACAGGGCGATGGGTCATTCCTAAGGGCTGGCCGATGGCGGGGCGCAGCCTGGCAGGTGCCGCTGCCCGCGAGGCATGGGAAGAAGCAGGGGTGGAGGGGCAGGTTTCCGACGACGAACTGGGTCGCTATCGCTATGACAAAGCGCAGGATAGCGGCTTTTCCGTACCCGTCGATGTCGCGGTCTATACCCTGAAGGTCACAGCCTTGCAGGACGCATTCCCCGAGGCGGCAGAGCGTGAACGCCAGTGGTTCACGCCAATCGAGGCCGAAGCCGCAGTGGCCGAACCCGGCCTGAAAACCATTTTACGCGGATTGTCTGCGGCGCAGAGCTAGGGCAGACTGCGCCGGGGACGATCAAACCGGCATCAAAGCCGGGTGAATGATAACAGGCGAGGGTGGTAAAGGAGTGCGATCCGCATGAAATCCGGCTTTCATATCCTGGACAAGGATCTGGGCCGGATCACCCATGCCGAAGCCGCGCAAAGCCAGGCATTCCGTCCGGTGTTGCGGCTTGGCCTTGTTGTCCTGTTCTGCGTTGTGGTGCTGATCTTCCTGATGGGGGCGCTGGGGCTGGAGCCGTATAGCACCGGGCTGGGCGCGGGGCTGATCGTGGCATGCTGGCTTGGGCTGGCGATTGGCTCGAACGATGTGGCGAACTCGCTGGGTCCCGCTGTGGGCGCGGGGGCGATCAGCCTTGTTCCGGGCTTGATCCTTGTGGCGCTGGCCGAGATTGCCGGCGCCAGTCTTGCGGGTGCCGCCGTCACTCATCGTCTCGCGGGCGGAATTTTCGAGTCGCAATATCTTGTCTCCCGCCTGGACGCACAGATGTTGATGGTGGCTGCCCTGATTGGTGCGGCGTTCTGGATAACGCTGGCGACAGGTGCGGGGCTTCCGGTCAGTACCTCGCATTCGATCGTTGGCGCCATCGCTGGCGCCAGTATCGCCGCGCTTGGATTTGCGGCGGTCCATTGGAACAATCTCATGATGATTGCGACTGCGTGGATCATCTCGCCACTTGCGGCCGGAACTCTTGCGGCTGCGCTTCTCGCCTTTGTGACCGTCAGCGTCCGGGATGCCCCGGACCGCGCGGCAGCCGCGCTAAGATGGTTGCCGTTTCTGGTTGGGGTGATGGCGGCGCTGTTTCTTGCCTATCTGGCGCTGCTTTTGACGCTGCGGATGGGAATCTGGCCACTGCCGGTAGTTCTTGGAGCGCTGCCGTTCGGACTGCCGATGGCGTGGCTGACCTTGCGGCAGCTTCGGGGCGAGATCGCTGCGAATCCGGAAAAGCCGCGGATGAAACCATTATTCAGACCGCCGTTGCTTATGGCCGTGGTGATCATGGGCTTTGCCCACGGAGCGAATGATGTCGGTAATGTCGCCGGTCCATTATCGGTCATTCTTCCGCGTGCCGGGACAAGCGAGCCGATGCAGGTGCCGATCACGATCCTGCTGATGGCGGGGCTGGCCATTGCGGTTGGCACGCTGCTGTTCGGCAGGCGGCTGGTTGTCATGGTCGGGAGTGGGATCACCAGGCTGAACCCGGTTCGGGCCTTCTGCGTTTCGCTGGCGACCGCGGCGACCGTGTTGTTTGCCGCTGCCGCCGGGCTGCCGGTTTCGACGACGCATATCGCGATCGGAGGAATCTTCGGTGTGGGTTTTGCTCGCGAATGGCTTGACGGAAAGCGCCGCCGCCCGGACCTGCCCGCCGAAGAAAATCGCCGCCGCCTGCTGATCCGCCGCAGTCATGTGATCACGATCACCGCTGCCTGGGTTGTGACAGTGCCGGTGACCGCCTTACTGGGGGCCGCAAGCTATCTGGTAATCGCCCTGGTGATGCAGACCTAGCCGGGATGTTGGTTAAGGATCCATGCCTTGCATGACGGTCTGCCGGTGCCGGTTACACGATCACTTTCTGCGCGACTTGCTGGCCAACATCGAAGACGCGTTTGTAACGGTCGACCTCCTCTTCCGGCCCCATGGCCTTGGCCGGGTTGTCCGACAGTTTGACCGTTGGCCTGCCATTCGCCGCGACGGCCTTGCAGACCAGGCTGAACGGAGCCAGCCCGTCGCCCGGAACCAGCCCGCGAAAATCATTGGTCAGCAATGTGCCCCAGCCGAAACTGACCTTGACGCGACCGTGAAATTGCCGGTGCAACTCAACGATCTTCTCGACATCCAGCCCGTCGGAAAAGATCACCAGCTTCTCGCGCGGATCTTCTCCCCGCTCTTTCCACCAGCGGATCGCGGTTTCCGCCCCCTCTGCCGGATCGCCGCTGTCGATGCGGATCCCGGTCCAGCCCGCCAGCCAGTCGGGCGCGTGGTCCAGAAAACCCTCGCTGCCATAGGTGTCCGGCAGAATGATCCGCAAATTGCCGTCATGCTCTTCATGCCAATCGGCAAGCACGTCATAGGGCGCGCGCCGCAACGCCTCGTCATTCTCGGCCAAAGCGGCATAGACCATCGGCAGTTCATGGGCATTGGTGCCGATCGCCTCGATATCGCGATGCATGGCGATCAGACAGTTCGAGGTGCCTGTGAAACGGTCGCCCAGCCCTTCGATCATCGCCTGCACGCACCAGTCTTGCCACAGGAAACTGTGCCGCCGCCTTGTGCCGAAATCGGCGATCAGCAGATCGGGCAGTTCCCGCAGCGTCTGGATCTTTTCCCAGACCCGGGTCATGGCGCGGGCATAGAGAACCTGCAACTCGAAGCGCCCCATATCTTTTAGCACCGCGCGCGAGCGGAGTTCCATCAGAACGGTAAGCGCCGGGATCTCCCACAGCATCACCTCGGGCCAGCGGCCTTCGAAGCTCAGTTCATATTGGCCATCCCGTGTTTCAAGATGATAGGGCGGCAGCCGCAATCCTTCGAGGAATTCCATGAAATCGGGGCGGAACATCTGACGTTTGCCGTAGAATGTATTGCCGCGCAGCCAAGTGCTTTCCCCGCGTGTCAGGGACAATCCCCGCACATGATCAAGCTGTTCGCGCAATTCACCTTCGTCGATCAGTTCCGCAAGGCGGACATCGGTACTGCGGTTGATCAGGCTGAAACTGACTGTCGTATCCGGGCGGTTGCGAAAGACCGACTGGCACATCAGCAGCTTGTAGAAGTCATCGTCGATCAGCGAGCGCACGATCGGGTCGATCTTCCATTTGTGATTATATACGCGCGTGGCAATATCGACCATGAGCGGACTCCTCGGATGGTTTTTCCTTGGTGCATGTCAGGGTTAAGGAATGCAAGCGTGATCGCTGCTCAGCGAAGCAAGACCCCCGCGTCGCGCATATCCTTCCGCGCTTTTGCAAGGCTGCCGTCAAGATCGATGGCGCGGGTCGCCGACTCGGCCACGCTGGCGGTAAAGCCCAGCCCGGCGGCATCTATCGCGCTCCATGCCACGCAGAAATCATGCGCCAGCCCGACGAATGTCAGATCAAGCAGGTCACGTTCGCGCAGATAACCTGCTAGACCGGTCGGGGTCTTGTGGTCGTTTTCGAAGAATGCAGAGTAACTATCTATTTCACTTCGAAAACCCTTGCGGATCACCAGATCGGCGCGATCAATGTTCAGGGCAGGGTGAAAAGCGGCTCCTTCGCTGCCGATCACGCAGTGGGCAGGCCAAAGGACCTGTGGGCCATAGGGCATTTCAGTCATGGTGAAAGGCTTGGCCCCGGGATGATTTCGCGCAAAGCTGCCATGATCGGCGGGATGCCAGTCCTGCGTCAGGATGACCGCATCGACTTCATCCATCAACGCATTGATCGGATGCAGGATTTCATCTCCGCCGGAAACGGCGAGCGCCCCGCCGGGGCAGAAATCATTCTGCATGTCGATGACGATCAGGGCTTTGGGCATATCAGCCTCCGGTTGATTGCCATATTGGTAGAAAATGACAGGATGGCCGTCAATGAAGCATTCCCCCTTGCCTTGCGATATCGGGCTGGCATATGCCCCGCCTATGCTGATTGTTGCCGCCCTTTACCACTTCACCCGCTTCAGCGAGCCTGCGGGCCTTCGCGCACCGTTACTCGAGACCTGTGAAAGGCACGGCATTCGCGGTACGCTTCTGCTGGCACGCGAAGGAATAAACGGAACCATCGCCGGAAGCCGCGCAGGCATTGATGCTGTCCTTTCCTACATTCGCGGCCTGCCGGGATGCGGGACGCTTGAGTGGAAGGAAAGCACCGCCGCCGAAATGCCCTTTGGCCGGATGAAGGTTCGCATCAAACGCGAAATCGTTACCATGGGACAGCCGGATGTCGATCCGACCGCTGCCGTCGGGCATTATGTCGAGCCTGCGGAATGGAATGCATTGATCTCGGCCCCCGATGTCGCGGTGATCGATACGCGCAACGATTACGAGACCGCCATCGGCACATTCGCGGGCGCGGCCGACCCCGCCACGAAATCCTTCAGTGAATTTCCCGAATGGTGGCGGCAGAACGCGCATCGCTTTGCAGGCAAACGCGTCGCCATGTTCTGCACCGGCGGAATCCGCTGCGAGAAATCAACGAATTACCTGCTGTCTCAGGGCGTGGAAGAGGTCTTTCACCTCAAAGGCGGTATTCTGAAATATCTGGAAGATATCCCCGAACAAGACAGCCTTTGGCAGGGCGAATGCTTCGTATTCGATCGCCGCGTCAGCCTGAAACATGGGCTTGAGCAAGGCAGATACAACCTGTGCCATGCCTGCCGCCGACCACTTGCACCCGAGGATGCCAGTCGTCCCGAATATGAAGAGGGCGTAAGCTGCCATCGCTGCCTGCATGAATATGACGAGGCCGATCGGGAACGTTTCCGCGAACGGCAGCGGCAGTTCGATCTGGCGGAAGAGCGGGGGCGGCAATGACAGGCTGGACCTTGCCCGTCGCGACATTCTGGGCGGGCGAGCCGATTTCCTTTGTCGAGCAGATGGTGATCCGCTCTTATCTCGATCAGGGGTGCGATTTCACCATTTACCTTGCCGAGCCTGTCGCCGGCATCCCCGAGGGCGCACGGATTGCCGATGCCGCCGAGATCATGCCAAAGCCCGGTTTCGTCTCGGATCCGCCGACGCGCAAGGAACTGGCGGTATGGTCCGATCTGTTCCGGGTGGCGCTGCTGCGCAAGCGGCAGGTGGTCTGGGTCGATGCCGATGCATATTGCGTTCGCCCGTTCGAGCTTGAAGGCGGCTATGGGTTCGGTCTGAACGGTGAAGGGGGCGTCTTGTCCGGGGTCATGGCGCTTCCGCCGGAATCGCCGACTTTATTATGGATGGATGAGTTTCTGAGTGCCGAAATACTGGAACCGCCATGGGTCAAGCCGTTCCTGATCCAGCAGCGCCGGAAGAAGGGGACGCTTGGCCCCGACAGTCTGAACTGGGGTGATACGGGTCCGCGTCTTCTGACCTATGCGCTGCAGCAATGCGGGGAATTCGAGCGGGCATTGCCGAAATCCGTATTTTACCCGCTTTTCCGGCAGACATTGCGCAAATTATGGGCCCCGGGCATCCCCGATCAGGGAATCGTGGCCAATAATACCCAGTCGGTTCATATCTTCGGTTATACGAAACGGGTCATGGTCACGTATTGGAACGGCCTGCCGCCGCCCGGTTCCTGGTTGGCGCGAACCGCCGAGCGGCATGGGATCGATCCCGCAGCCGCCCCTGCAACCGGTATGCCCTTGCCACAAAAGACCTGAGATCGCTTACGTAATCGCGCCCAGACCGCCGGCCGAAATCGCCGCCATGTTCAGGATGTCATTCACGGTCGAACTGGTCGAGCATATCTGGATCGGCTTGGACACGCCTGTCAGAATCGGGCCGATCACGGTTGCTCCGGCCATTTCCTGCATCAGCTTGACCGAGATCGAGGCCGAGTGACGGGCAGGCATGACCAGAATATTCGCCGGGCCGGTCAGACGGCTGAAAGGATAACGCGCCGCCGCTTCTATGTTCAGGGCGACATCCACGGTCATTTCGCCCTCATATTCGAAATCGACTTTGCGCGCGTCCAGAACTGTCGGGGCTTTGGCCATCTTGATGGCGCGTTCGCTGAGAGGATGGCCGAAATTCGAGAATGACAGGAAGGCGACCCGCGGCTCCAGCCCCAGTCCCCGCCCGACCGCTGCTCCGCGCGTGGCGATATCGGCAAGATCGTCTGCCTCGGGCCATTCATGAACCAGCGTGTCGCCAATGAGCACGATCCGGCCCTTGTGCAGAACGGCTGTGATGCCGACCACGCCATCTTCCGGGCGCAGATCGAAGACTTGTCCCATCTGGTCAAGAACATGTGCGCTTTTGCGGGTCGCGCCCGTCACCAGCCCGTCGCCATGCCCATGCGCAAGCATAAGCGCCGCGAAAACATGCCGGTCGCGATTGGCCAGACGGTTGGTGTCCTCGCGATCCATTCCCTGCCGCTGCAGCCGGGCATAGAGGAAATTCTGATATGCCTCCTGATGGCGGGAATTCGCGGCATTGACCACGGCGATCTCGCGCACGGCATCGCCAAGCCCGGCGGCTTCCAGCTTTTCCTTCACGTCATGTTCGCGGCCGACGACCAGTGCCTGCCCCATGCCGCCCCGCTGCCAGGCAACAGCGGCGCGCAGCACGCGCGGATCATCGCCCTCTGCAAAGATCATCCGCGCCTGGCTATTCCGCGCCCGTGCATGCATGCCCTGCAATATCGCCGCTGTCGGATCCATCCGCGCCTTCAGGGACTGGATATACCCGTCCATATCGATGATCGGGCGGCGGGCCGCACCCGTATCCATCCCGGCTTTTGCGACGGCGGGCGGGACCACATGGATCAGCCGCGGATCGAATGGCGTCGGGATGATGTAATCGCGCCCGAATTGCAGCTTGCGGCCATAGGCGGCGGCAACCTCATCGGGAACATCCTCGCGGGCAAGACGGGCAAGCGCCTCGGCGCAGGCGATTTTCATCTCATCGTTGATTGCGCGGGCATGAATGTCCAAGGCCCCTCGAAACAGATAAGGAAAGCCCAGCACGTTATTGACCTGATTGGGATAATCGCTTCGGCCTGTCGCGACGATCGCATCGGCGCGAACGGCATGGGCTTCTTCGGGAGTGATCTCGGGATCGGGGTTGGCCATGGCGAAGATGACCGGGTTCTCGGCCATGCTTTCGACCATGTCCGGTGTTACCGCCCCCTTGACCGACACGCCCAGAAAGACATCCGCGCCTTTCATGGCATCTTCAAGCGTCCGAGCTTCGGTCACCACCGCATGGGCCGATTTCCATTGGTTCATGCCTTCGGTCCGGCCTTGATAAATCACTCCCTTGGTGTCGCACAGGATGCAGTTTTCATGCCGCGCGCCCATGGATTTCAGCAATTCCAGGCAGGCGATTCCCGCCGCGCCCGCACCGTTCAGAACGATCCGTACATCCTCGATCTTCTTGCCCGACAGTTCCAGCGCATTGATCAGCCCCGCCGCGCAGATCACCGCCGTGCCGTGCTGATCGTCATGGAAAACCGGGATATCCATGATTTCTTTCAGGCGCTGTTCAATGACGAAGCATTCCGGCGCCTTGATATCTTCAAGATTGATCCCGCCGAAACTTGGCGCCATCAGTTTGACGGCGTTGATAATCTCTTCGGGGTCCTCGCTGTCCAGTTCGATATCGATGGCATTCACATCGGCAAAACGCTTGAACAGCACCGCCTTGCCCTCCATCACCGGTTTCGAGGCCAGCGCGCCCAGATTGCCCATCCCCAGAATTGCTGTCCCGTTCGAGATAACCGCGACCATATTGCCCTTGGTCGTATAGTCATAGGCCGTTTCGGGCTGATCCGCGATCGCCTGCACGGGAACAGCAACGCCAGGGGAATAGGCCAGAGACAGGTCCCGCTGCGTGGTCATCGGCTTCGAGGCGATCACCTCGAATTTCCCCGGATGCGGTTCCATGTGGTAGGCGAGCGCTTCTTCGGATGTGGTTCTTGTGTGTCTGCTATTGTTGGCCATCTGCTCCCCCGGCTTGCTCATGGCCTGCTTAACGCGGGGCAGGCACGCGCTCAATAAGTTTCCGGAAAGGCATCTGAACCGGCACGGAATTTCAGGATTGTCCGCCGATGATCCGATCGGGTCAGGTAAAGCTGCGATCCAGAAAACGCCAGTAAATCACGCTTAGACCTGCGAAAACGAGGATGGCTAGCCAGAAGGGTGTCAGCAATGCGGTTTCGCGCCCGAACGACTCGGTGGCGCCTCGGGTCAGAAACCCGGCGGTCAGCATGCCCAGAGGGGCCATGCCGACAGCGAATAACCGATAGGCCGAGTTGACGCGGCCCAGTAACCTGCGGGGGATATGCCGCTGGCGGTAGGTGATGGAAACCGTGTTCCACAGGATGCCCATGAATTCGCTGACGAAGAAACCCGCGCAAATCAAGAACAGAGCGCCATACCCGGTACCAGCCAGCAAAACCGTAAGCGGAAAGGCAAAGGTCGAGATCATCGCCGCCTGCAGCACCCTGCTGCGCCCGTAATGGATAACGATCCGGTCGTTGATCGTGCCGGCCAGCACGCCGCCGACCGCGCCCGAGGCCATGATCGCCGAGATCGCCAATGGGCCAAGCTGCAGTCGCTCTTGCACGATCAGGACCAGCGTGACGATCATCGCCTCGAAGGCGAAGTTGAAGAAGCCGGTCAAGATGGCAAGACCGCGCAGGATCGGCTGGCTTAACAGGAAGGCCAGCCCCTCGCGCAGATCCGCCCGCCAGTTGCGGCTGCGGGTGGAATTATCCGAGGTATCGGCGCGAAAATCGCCATGCAGGCTAAGGATCAGCAGCATCGCTGCCGCCATGGCAGCGGCATTGACGGCAAAGGGCAGGGCGAGGGAAATCCCGATCAGCACGCCTGCCAGCGCCGTGCCCACGAACATGTTCATCACCATCTCGACCGACCACAGGCGGCCATTCGCCCGTTCAAGATGCTGTTCCGGGATTAATGCGGGCAAGAGCGTCTGGGCGGCGTTGTCGCGCAAGACCTCGGCTGCGCCCACGGTAACGGCGCAGATGGCGATCAGGACGAAAAGCCCCGGCTGGTCGGTGCCGCGCAGGGGTGGCGGATCCAGCGGCAGGGCCAGCCAGACCACAACCGCCGCAGCGGCATAGGCAATCAGCCTGACCGCATCGGCGGCAAGGATCACCCCGCGGCGGTCGGCCCGGTCGATCAGCAGCCCGGCAGGTAGCGAGAACAGGAACCACGGCGCCTTGAGCGCCACCGGCACAAGCGCGATCAGCAGCGGATCACGTGTCAGCTGGGTCGCCAGCCATGCCCAGGCGACAAGGGCGATGCCGTCGCCCATATTGGTCAGGCCGGACGCAGCGATGAAACGAGGCAGCGGATTGCGCATTGGAAGAAGCTATCCGCGCCCGCATTCCCTCGCAAGATGCGATCTTGGCGGGGCATGACGCGGGGTCGGATCAGACCTCGATCCTGGCAAAACTGTCGCGCAGCGCGGCGGACCAGGCTGCACTCATCTTCATGAAATCGGGGTCGCCCTCTTCGATGCGGCGCTTCAGAGATATTGCACAGGCATCTTGCTCGATAACGGTCAGATCCAGCGGCATTCCGACCGAAAGGTTCGAACGCAGGGTCGAATCCATCGAAAGAAGAACCGCTTTCTGCGCATCCGCCAGACTGGTATCGCGCCGCACCACCCGGTCGAGGATCGGCTTGCCGTATTTATGTTCGCCGATCTGAAGGAACGGGGTATCTTCGGTCGCCTCGATAAAGTTGCCCTCGGGATAGATCAGGAACATCCGCATATCGCCGCCTCTGCGCTGCCCGGCGACAATCATGCTGGCGGATGCCTGTTGGCTAAGATCGCGATGCTGCTCGACGATCTTGCGGCGGGTCCGGGCCAGTGTTTCTCCGATGATCGAGGCGACGCGCAGCATCGAGGGCGCATTCAGAACCGAATTCGCATCGTCTGCATCCTCGGCAGCTTCCTCCAGCCGCGCGATCGTGGTCTGCGTCACCGAAAGCGAGCCGGCGGTCATGATGGCGACCACACGCTCGCCGGGAGTTTCGAAAAAGAATGTCTTGCGATAGCTGGCGATATTGTCCAGCCCGGCATTGGTGCGCGTATCCGATAGCAAAACAAGGCCGGCATCCAGCTTCAGCCCGACACAATACGTCATAAGAAATGCACTCCGAAAATATGTCCGGCCGTCGAATACCGGCTCGGTGTAGTACAATTTTCCCGGATGAAACCGGATTGGCAAGGGAGTGCTGCTATGGGTCCGTTCATGCGATGACAATTGTAGCGATTTTGCCCGGACAGATGGCCGACTTCATGGCCGATGCGCCGCAACCGGATATGGTTGTCGTCAAAGGCATGATTACAACTGGTTCAGCGGACATAGATGCTGCTGACCCCGACCATTGCCTCTTGCCCGACTTCGCGGGTGAGGGCATCAAAAAAACGTTCGGCGGTTTCGCCGGATAGCTGGGAAACTGTTTCCGGACGGCTGGGCGTGGCGATGGCGACCACAAGCTGATGGGTGTCCCGCGTGGCGCCAGAGCGCGCGACCGGCACATCGAAACGGATCCGGTCGGCCGAGCGGATCAGAAAGCGGCGCAGATCATGCACGACCCCGTTGTCATCCACAAGAAGCAGGGTGTTGTACCAGCCGGTGCCCCCCGATATCTGCCCCTGCAAGGATGCGCCGCTGGATACATCCTGACTTTCAAGCTGAATGCCAAGGCCAAGCACGGGATAGCGGGGATCGCGGCGCGCGAATGCCAGCCCCGGACATTGCCGTTGATCCAGCAGCACCGCCGCTTCGGTCACCTGAGTAGCCAGACCATCCGTCAGTCTGTCCATCAGCCGCGAGATCTCGCGGTCGTTCGCGGCAAGGACGCCAAGCTGGATCTGGTTATCACCACGCAGAGCGGGCAACGCCAGCAGGCAGGGTTGGGTTAACAGGTTGCGGATGCGCTCGAACAATTCGACAAGGCGCGGATCGGTATCCGCCGCACTTGTCTCTGCGGCAGCAGGCTGCGCCTGATCCTCGCCATCTTGCCCGGGTTCAGATTCGGTATCGGGCATCTGAACCATCGGAAGGCTCGTATCCGACAGTACAGGCGCGGCGGCTTCGTTTTCCAGCCGGGCAAGAACATCCTCCTGTTCCGGCTGCTGCGCCGTTTCGGGTTCAATGCTGGCAACGGAGGTTTCGGGCGTGGAAACCGGTGTCAGCGTTTGTGTCTGGACAGTATCGCGGGCGGGATTGAGGGTTGTGACCTCAAGTCGCATTTCTTCAGGCGCGGGCGGCTGCGTGAAATTCCAGTTCGGGCGATAGATCAGTGCAGCTGCTGCGGCGCCATGCAGGGAAACCGACAGAAGCGCCGCCTGTGCCCATGCCCAGGATCCCCGGGTGCCGCCGATCATTGTGCAGAGCCCTCGCGCAATGTGACAAGCCGCACATCGCGGTTCACCAGTTCGGGATGGTCGAGAACCTTGATCAGCAGATTTGCATCGGCCTCCTTGTCTATGACAAGATGCAGAACCTCGTCGGATTCCGACAGGGCCGCGGCAAGCAGATCCGGCAGGATGGGCTGCCCGTCGAGAAGCCAGTCTTCCTCGGACCGGATCTGAAGCAGCGGCGAGGGCAGGTTCGACGGCGCAAGCTGGGATGTCTTGGCCAGACTGATGTCGTGGGGTGGGCGGGCGTCCTGCCCTGCCACGAGAAAGAAGAAGATCAGCAGCAACACGATATTGACGATCGCCAGCGACGTGTCGATTCGCAGGCGCTCCGAGCTGCGGGCGGGCAGTTGCAGGCTCATTCCAACCCTCCGCTTGCGATCTGAACCGACTCGATCCCCTGTGTCGCCAGGGTTTCCAGAACCGTTGTGATCTGCTGGACCCGGATGCCCGAACGCACGACGATCAGCACATTCTGCGTGCCTTGCGCCGAGATTGCCGCAGCCAGTGAAGGCAGGCTGTCCATGCCAAAACGCTGACCGCCCGCCACCAGGCCATCAGGATGCAGGGTCCAGACCGCGGTGGATGAGACGGCGGTTGCGGTGGTTTCCGCCCGTTCCTGCTGCCCGCCGGCATTGCCGCCCTCCAATGCGCCACTGCGCAGGGTCAGCATGGAATAGGGAACGATATTCGACGATAGCATGAAGAAGATCAGCAACTGGAACAGAACATCTGCCAAAGGCGTCATCGAGAATCTGTAGCGCACCTGTCGTCGGGGAAGCCCCAGCCCCCGGACTGCCTGATGCGAATATGATGTGCCAGCCGAGGCCATGGCTCAGGCGCGGGCCGGTTGCGCGATCCGGCCATGAATGGCCGATGAGATCACCAGTTCGATGGTCTGGCGCTCATCCTCGATCCGGCTTTCCAGCCACGCCGCGATGAAATAGGCGGTCAACGCAATCGCAAGCCCTGCGGCCGTGGTGGTGAGGGCTGTCCAGATGCCCGAAGCCAGCAACCGGGGATCGGTGGCTTCCTGACTCAGGGCCAGATTGCCGAACGCATCGATCATGCCGATCACTGTGCCCAGAAGCCCAAGCATCGGCGCCATCTGCACAACTGCTTCGAGCAGGCGCATCCTTGCGCCCATGCGGGACATTTCGGCCAACGCGACCTGCCGCGCCAGTTCCTCGCCATAGCCAGGCTCGGACGGGCGGGCGCGCAGTCCCGACATTACCGCGCCCAGCACGCGGGCCAGAACCGTCTGCCCGGCCTGAGCCTTGCGCTGCGCTTCGTCGGGCCGGCCGTTCAGCCAGTCGTCCAGGATCTCTTCGCCACGCTTGTGCCCGCCGACGCCAAGTCTGCGGAACTGGACAAGTTTGAAGATGGTTACGGTCAGCGTCAGGATGGACAACAATGTCAATGCGGCAAAAACCGCCTTGGTTGTCAGCGGCAGGTCGTTGAAAAAAATCATCTTTGAAAGCCTTCAGCGATCAGAGCCCAAAATCGATATCCGTGCGCGACTGGGTCGCAAGCCCGCCAAGGCAGGCTTCGCGCAGATCTTCGCCATCGTCAGTCGTGCAGGCGGCGACATCATTGACGACGATCCGCCCGATATCCGCGCATTGCTGATCGGGCAGTTCGAACATCGCAACTTTTGTCTTGCCGGTGACCATCGCGCCGAAATCGAGAATCGGCAAGGACTTCACTACGCCATCACCATCGAAAATCGCCACTTGCCACGCCGCGCGGCCAAGATCCTGATCAAGCCGGTTCGTGGTCACGACCGTCAGCCGGCAGCCGTTATCCTCGGTCGCGGCAGCGCCGTTCAATTCGAGAAGGATACTGCCACCGGCGAGGGCGGCACTGTCTGCGGCGTCACTTTCGGGAGCAGGGGCCGCCGCTTCGGGCTGGTTGGTTTGTTCTGTGTCCTGCTCCGCGGATTGCGACCATGAGGCCGGCACGGCAAAAATCAAAGCGGCACCGCTAAGCAGCGCAATTGCACTGAGGCGCATGAATAATCCTTTCATAAAAACTCAGCGATAAACCCCGATCATGGGTAAATTCTCGAACCTGTCACGAGCCGTTTCATCCAGGGCTCCCGTCTCGGAAAATGCTCCCGGAGAACCGGGCAACATATCCTGTCCGCCGGGCGCGACAAAATAATTGACGGGCGCCGCCGGTTGGCTGCCGGAATCCAATGCGGCAACCGCTGTGGATGGGTGCGATGCCGTGGGTGCCGCTTCTGAAGCCGGCAGTTCGGTTTGCGGAAGATCGGGCGATGCCGCGGGTTCGACAGGAATATCGGCGAAGTCGCGTATCCGGGCCGAATCAGTGCCTAACGGACGGATCCCCTTTCGGATTTCGCTTAGCGGCGCGGTAGGGTTGATGCTGCGCTCGACCGCGATCCCCGTTTCCGATGCGGTGGTGTCAGGAGACAGTGCGAACTGATCGACCGCTTTCGCGAAACCGAATGCGGCGCCCGCAGCAAGTATGGTTGCGCCTATTATAAAGATCGGTTTCATGTACAAAATACTCCCTGATAACGTAATCCTATCATGGCCAAACCATTTGCTCAATTATTCCGGTCAAGGAAATGAAATCAATATTACCTGTATTTGTAGCCGTCTTTGGTCTGGCCGGGATATTGTTGCCGCAAGGCGCGCGCGCGGAAATGCGGATATGCAATCAGTCATATGACGTGCTGAACGTGGCCTTCGGCGCTCCGGAAGGCGAGGGCTTCATAACCTATGGCTGGTGGCGGGTTGCGCCGAATCAATGCGCTGTCCTGAAAAGAGAACCGCTGCGCGACCGCAATTATTACGTTTTCGCTGCGGATGTTTTCGGAAACGAGGTGTTGTCGGGAACGACGCCAATGTGCGTGGCGCCACGTCGTTTCGAGATTGCCGGGCAGGAAAATTGTCTGCTGCGCGGTTTTCTGGATGCGAGATTCATGGAAGTGGATACAGGTGAGCGCCGGGATTGGACCGTATTCGTTTCTCTTCGCCCGGTTTGAGACTTGGATGAAATGGCGGCGGCTGATATTCAGGAACTGTATTGAGTCAGATGGCGATCGGAAAAGGGCATTTCATGCGGTTTGAAAGCGTGGGAATACTTGCCATGCTTATGCTGTGCGCAGCGGACAGGCAGGCATTCGCGCAGACTGATCCGGCTGTGCTGATCGTGGGTGCGTCCATGCCCGCGCCGCTTGCGATGCTGGAAGACAAGGCTGCCGTCGTGCCTGCCGATGGAATTGGCGATGAACTGGCCGGCGGGCGGGCCGATCTGATCTATATCGGGGCCGCGCCGGAAAATGGGGTCGGATCGCTGCCCGACATGCTGGTGGAACTGCCTGCGGATCGCCCGATGATGCTTGTCGTCAATGATTGTGGTTGGCAAGAGCGGGGCGTCGATCCCGATCAGATGCAATCGGCTCTGCGCGACGGTTCGCAGGTGACGATCGCCGTTTCGGACAAGGCGGGGAATTGCGATGCCGAAGCTCTGGCACAGTCATTCGCTGCGGCCGCCGTGAAAGAAGGCGCCTCCCGGCGGGAGGTGCTTCGGAAAGGCGGCTATCGCCTGAGCGAAGCCACTGCGGTTGCGGCGACGGCGCCCGCGGGCGGGCTGGTGATCTCTGCCCTTCCGGCTGAATCGATGCGTGCCACGGGTGCGTCTCCGGTTATTCTGGCCAGCGCCGATCCCAATCCGGTGATTGCGTCCGATACCGCAAATGACAGCGTTGCTCTTGCTCCCGAATCTGTGGCCACGGCGCGGCGACTCGGTGCGCCCGAACCCTCGATCATCGTCGGGGATCTTGCGGTGCTTGTGGCCGCCGATTCGCGGGGACCGCTTGGTATGCCGTATCAGGCACGGGAGGAAATTCGCCGTCGTGACCCGGCGATGTTCAACCGCCTTCTTGGCCGTGGCGCGTTCGATCCCGAGGGAGAACAGGTTGCCGCGGCAATCCAGACTGAACTTGCGCGGATGAACTGTTATAACGGTGGCATCGACGGTGCCTGGGGTTCGGGTTCGGCTTCGGCGCTGCGCCGTTATTTCGAAGAGGCTGGGGCGGCGCAGGCATCGACGACTCCGGAAATCGGGCTTTATCGGGGCATGATCAGCCGTGAGGCAGTGGAATGCCCCGATATTCAACCGGTTGCTCAGGCGACGCCAAGCAGAAACAGCGGCGGCGGCAATACCCGTTCACAGCCCGCGCCCAATGCCGCGCGCGCGCAGGCTGCCGCCCCGGAAGCCAGCGCGTCTGCGCAGCCAACGGCCCCGACAACGCGCGAGATTAACCTGCGCCCCGGCCTGCTGGGGGTGGGGTCGATCCGGTGACAAGATGATCGGGGTCGACCCGCGCTTTCAGAAGATGGGCCGGGCCGCGCGCCGTCGTCGTTTCCGGATTCGCCTGTTTCGCTGGACCGGAGGCATTTGTGCCGTTTCATTGGCCGCATTTCTGGGGACTCGCTATTTTCAGCCGGATTTCAAGGCATTATTGCGGCTTGGGGATCAGAATGAGACACTGGTGCAAGTTGAGTCCGAGTTTGACATCGCGCCGGTGGTGCGTTCGGACACCTTTACCAATATTCCCGGCGATCCGCTGATCATTCCGACCTCGGACGATGGCGAGGCGCCAGAGATACGCGAAAAGCCGGTCCCTTCCGATCCTGCAATCACGCGCCGCCTCCCGGCGGCATTGCGCGCCGTGGCTGTTCTTGAAAGTGAACTGGTTCTGAGCAATCGTCAGCTTGTCGCCACGCTTCCCTCGACCCGGGAGGAATTCGCGCTGTTTCAGTCAGAGCGGAATCGTGCCCGGCTGATAGATGCCGCCGCGGATGACACCAATATTGGCGCTGCGTTCGATGCGGGGCAGGAGCCGACATCCAGCACTGTCTTCCTGCGGGAATCGGCATATCGGACAAGCCTGTGGCGCGAAATCGTCCTTGAAACGACCGCCCCGGTCGCCATCGGCGAATTGTTGGAGCGTAACGGTTTTGAAGAAGGAAATGCCGGTTATCTGGAGCAGCGTATCCGGGATCAGCTTTCGCTGAAGGAGGTGCTGCCAACAGGTTCGCTTCTGGCACTGCGCTATCGGATGCAAAGCGGTCAGCGGCAGGTCATCCAGCTTGCCCTCTACGATACGGAAGGCTTCGTTGGCGCATTGGGGATGTCTTCCGCAGGGCAGCTTGTGCCGTCTGCGGATGCCTGGGCGGATCAGTCTCTGCTGGAACAGGCGCTTTCCAGCGAGGGTGAGGAAGGGCAGGATGCGGGACAGCAGCGTCTGCTTGACCTGATATATTCCGCCGCGTTGCGTAACGATATTCCCACACAGGTCGCAGGCGAAGCGATCGCGATGATGGCCAAGGTCTATGATCTGGACAGCTATGCCGACAAATCGGACCGGCTGACACTGATCTATGCGCCGGGCAGCGACGGCGATCCCGGCTCGATCCTTTATATAGGTGTGACGGGCAAGGCGGGCGCGCGCGAATGCTATGTCGTTCCGGACGAAGAGGAAGGATTCGAATGCTATGCGCCGGGTTCCCGGGTCCGGGAAAGCGAAGGTGGGTTGCAGATGATCGCCCCGGTTTCCGGGGTCCTGTCACAGCGTTTCGTGCCACCCTCCGAGGGGCAGGAAGATCGCGGCCGGGTCATCTGGTCGGCCCCAACCGGCAGCCCGGTCATCGCGGCGGGCGACGGCGAGGTGACGCTTGCATCGGTCGGGGGCGAAAACGGAATACAGGTCGAGATTACCCATCCCAATGGCATGGTCAGCCGATATTCGGGGCTGGCCTCCCTGTCGGGCAAGGTCGCACAGGGCGGAAGGATTTCCCACGGTACAGCAATCGGCGTGGTGGGGCGGCCGCTTGATGACGGACAGGAGACGGGGCTTGTGTTTCAATTGCTCAAGGACGGGCAGGCGGTTGATCCCATGTCCTATCTTAGCTCGGCCGGTCAGGTCATGGCCTCGAATGCTGTTGAAGCCCTGATCGGTCAGATCATCCAGGTGGAAAGCGCGGGCAATGCACGTGCTCAGAATCCGCGATCATCGGCTACCGGGCTGGGACAGTTTATCGACTCCACATGGCTGCGCATGATGCGGGATTATCGCCCCGACCTGATGGCCAGCCTGTCCCGGCGCGAATTGCTCGATCTGCGTTTCGATCCCGGAATGTCGCGCGAGATGGTTCGGCGGCTGGCACAGGAAAACGAAGCTTTCCTTCGTGCCCGAGGCCATTCGATCACTGCGGGGCGTCTTTATCTTGCGCATTTTCTTGGGCCGGCCGGAGCCGATCTGGCCTTGCGTGCCGATCCCTCGCTGCCGGTCGGCAGCGTGATGGGGGCGGGTGTCGTCTCGGCCAACCCGTTCCTGCGCGGCTACAGCCTGGGCGATCTGCGGAACTGGGCCGAGCGTAAAATGTCGGGCAGGTCGAATCCGGCGCTTGTCGCCCCGGAGCCGCCACTGTCCCCGGAAGTCAGGGCCTATGTCGCCGCGATCGACCAGCTGCGCGGGCCGGAGCCGGGGTGATCGGGTCACAACGGGTCGGAAAGTTTTAGTTAGCACTTGTTAAAGCCGGGTTTGACAGGGTATTCCCGTGGCAAGTTTCCCTATTTGATCTTATTCAGAGAAGCTTCAATCATGTTTGTCAATTTCCGCCGTCCGCATCGCTCTGTCCTTCGTTCCCGTCTGCTGCTTTCAACCGCTTTGATCGGTGTCGGGGCATTGATGCTGACCCCAGAGGGGCATGCGCAGGATTCCCATCTTTATTTCGACAATACGGATACGCGTGAAGGGCTTTTTTCCACGCCGACGACAGGCAATGATGTGGAACTGCTTCCGGAAAGCGGCGAATGGGGCACGAAATGGTATAATTCGAATTTCTGGCGCGGCTTGAACGATAACGGATGGTGGCGCGCAGCAGGGAAAATCTCATCCGGCCAGATAGGTGTTCTGACCGAAGGCGCAGATCGTGACGATGACGGTCTTCCTGACCCTGTCACGATCACGATCGGTAATCGCTATGATTTGCTCGGTGGCGATGTCACGGTGGATGTCGGCGGCCTTCGGCTGGATTCCGGGCAATATACGTTTTCCGAAGGATTTATCCGAGGCGGTCTGAACGGCGACACACTTTTGCTGGAGAATAACTCCGGCGACGTGGATTCCGATTTGACGATTGAATCCGGCCTTCTGGGCAAGGTCGAGATTGCAGGCACCGGGGATGGCGCCGTCGTCTATGCCGGCAATATGCTGGAGAATGATTCTGACGTCAGCGAGTTAAGCGTACGGAAAGGCGCGCTGTTCGAGATTACGGGAACCACCAGCGGGACGCTGCAGAACCAGGGCGATACGGTGCTTGTGGATGGCGGCCTGCATAGCGGGCGTTTCGTCAATGGCAATGCCGGTCAGCTTGGTGTTGACGGAACGGGGATGATTGACGGCCAACTTGTCAATCAGGGTAATGGCGATCTGCGCGGGATAATCGATATCGGCGCGGATGAGCATCTGATCGTCTCTGACGGGGTTCAGAATAGCGGTATTGTGGCACTCGGCGGCGTTCTGGAAACGCCGAGACTGCTTAACACCGGGCAAGGCATCATTTCGCTGACCGATGCGGATGACAGAGGCAATCCGACGGTGCGCGGCGGGGTAAGCAATTACGGGAAGATCACCGTTACAGATGGCGCTTCGGTCGAACTGACCGTCGAAGACCCCGATTCCGCCGTTAAGGGCGATGGTGACGGTGTTTTCCTGAACGGTGGCACGAATGGCGATTTTGTTCTTGGGCAGAACAGCACCCTGACCATCAATGCCGAAAAATTTCAGTTCGAACCCGCATCGAATATCACCGTTGGCCACAACCTTATTCTGAATGGTGAAATCCGGAATGTCGGTACGCTGACCTACGAAGATGCCGCAGGCACCGCGACCATAAACGACACATTGATCAATGCGTCCAGACAGGTTGCAGACGGTTCCCCCGTCCTTGGTATATTGCAGGTCAGATCCGAGGTGGATGCCGGCGGCAATATCATCGTAAACGACGGCAAGATGACCGTGGGTTCGGACGATGCGCAGCAAGCATCCGACGCGCATTTGTTCAATGTCGGTCGGATCAGCAATAAAACCAATCGCGAACTGAATATTCAGGGCGGTCTTATTGAAACCGAGGGTTTCGGCAATCAGGGGATTGTGAATGTCGGCCTTGCCGGCGGCGATATCGGTACCGCGCGGGTCGAAGAGGCGTTTGATAATCATCGCGGTGCCACCGTTAATGTCAATGGTGGCCTTATTGATGTTGGCGATGCGGATCATCAGGGCACATTCACCAATTCGGGTGACGTTTTTATTAATGTTGTCAATGACGCTGTCGGAACCGTTGCGGGCGATACGATCGCGAATAACGGTCTGATTGACGTTGCTGGCGAGTTGAAGGCGCGTGACCTGCTTGTGAACACGACGAGCGGTGAAATCAATGTCAATGGCGGGCTGGTTGATGCGGCCCGACTCGTCAATCGCGGTTCGCTGAATATCAATTCGGTGAATGATACCGCAGGCCGGGTTACAGGCGGGACGATTAATAACGAGAATCTCATCAATGTCGCTGGTGAGTTGGATGCCACGACGCTGCTGCACAATAAGGCGGGCGGTACGATTGATGTTGGCAGCGGTGGCCTGGTCGATGCCACCCGCCTTGATAACTCGGGCGAGTTGGTTATCCGATCCGTGAATGGCGTCGCAGGCATGGTTACGGGCGGCACGATCACGAATAGCAATCGCATGACTGTTGCGGGCGAATTGGCGGCTACGACTTTGCTTCACAATCAAAGGGATAGCGCGCTGATCGTTGCCGGAGGTGTGATAGATGCCAGCAATGTCACGAATTCCGGAACGCTTGCTGTCAATGTAAATAACGGCAATATCGGGACGGTTACGGCGGGCACAAGCTTCACCAACAATATCCACGGCACCGTCAACCTGAACGGCACGAGCCTGGAGGTCGTGGATTCTGCGGGAACTCGTGGCGCACTGAACAATTCGGGGCGATTCAGAGTCAATCTGAACGGTACTCATGTCGGAGCGGTTGCTGCGGATACCGTCACGAATGGCGGGACATTCGATATTGCTGGCGATCTGGCCGCCGATACCGAGTTCAAGAATAATCGCAATGGCACTGTTAACGTTAATGGTGGGGTGCTCCAGACCGTCGCGCTGGACAATTCGGGCGAAATCTTCGTCAATGAGACCGGAGGGGTTGCCGGCTCGGTCACCGTCGATACGGTTGCAAACCGAAACAGGATCGATGTTGCCGGCGAGTTGGCGGCTGCAACCCGGGTCACCAATGAACGTGGCGGCCGGATCAACGTCAACGATGGGTGGCTGAACACCGGTGAATTTGTCAATATCGGGGCATTGGATATCAATGGCGGCGATGGAACAGTAACCGCCGCGACTGCCTTCGACAATAATGGCGGTGTCGTCACGGTTGACGGAGGAAACCTGTCGGTCGAGGATTCGGCAGGAGCATTGGGTACCCTGACCAATTCCGGCCAGATCCATGTCGGCATGGCGGGGGACACCGCGGGGAAGGTCACTGCTGATACGATCGAGAACAGCAATATCGTTACCGTTGCAGGCGATCTGGCAGCCGAGACGGCATTTGCCAACGACAGTGCAGGGCAGGTGACGGTCGATGGCGGCAAGATCGGGACAGCCACATTCGACAATTCGGGCAAGCTGACCATCGCCCGAGATGACAGCGGAACCGCTATCGGAACGGTCACTGCCGGAACGGTATTCGTCAATCATACCGGCGGCGAGGTCGATGTTGATGGTGGCCGGTTGCGGGTCAAGGACGCCGATGGCGTATTGGGGAACCTGAATAATTGGGGCGTCGTCTCGGTTAATGTGGCGAATGGCCGTAATGGCACGGTAGAGGCCGACCGGGTTATGAACCGCGACACCTTGCAAATTGCTGGCGCAATGACCGCAGCAACCCGTGTCAGCAACGGGTTTGGCAGCACGATTAACGTCGATGGCGGTTCGCTTGAGGTTAATTCCGCCGGCAGCGACGCCGATGTCGCCGGGTTCGAGAATTCCGGCACCCTGAATGTTGATGCGGCAGGCGGAAATGTCGGGACCGTTACCGTCGGCACACGTTTCCTGAACAATGGTGCTGGCTCGGTCGTGGTATCCGGCGGTGATCTGGCGGTGTCGGATTCAGCCGGTGTTCTGGGAACTCTGAGTAATTCCGGGAAGCTGACCGTTCGGAATAAGGACGGCCAGACGGGCAAGGTCCGGGCCGAGAGTGTCGCGAATGATGGCGGCGCCGTCGATGTGGCGGGGGAATTGACCGCTGTTTCCGAGTTCATCAATAACAAGGGCAAGGTTACCCTCTCTGGCTTGCTGGATGCCGGTACCAGCTTCGGGAATATCGGTGAGTTGGCCGGCGGTGAGTATATCGGAACCGTGCAGTTGGATAACGGCACATTGGCCGCCGACAACCTAAGCAATTCGGGCGCGGTAACCGGATCCGGCAGGATCCGGGGCGATCTGGAGAACCTTGGCCTGATAGATATCGCCGACGGCGTGCTTATCGGCACAGAGTTCGCGAACCTCGCCGGCGGTAATATGACGTTTTCGGGGCGGGCGCGGGGCGCGGCTGGTGGAGATGTGAATATTACCAATGCCGGCCGCATGACGCTGGACGCGGATATTACCGGGAATCTTGCCAATACGAACAACCTGTCGGCTTCGGGCTCGATTTCCGGGCATCTGACGAATGCAGGTAACATGACGGTTCGCCGGGACCAGACGCTTGAACTCACCTCTGCCAGTGAAGAGGGCGAGAATACCGGCAATATGACCGTCAGGGGTACGGTCAAGACCGAATCCCAGCTTTGGAATCGGGCTGGCGGCAAGCTGAATGTGCTGGGCGGCACGATCGATGGCGATGTGCGCAATCGCGGGACGATGCAGCTTGCCGGCGGTGGCACCGTCGACGGGAATGTGAATAATGGCGGTACGCTGGACGCGAATGGCACGGTTACCGGTGCGGTTGTTCAGGGGCAGAACGGCACGCTGAATGTCTCGGATTCGCTTGCCGTGGGCAGCCTGTCAAATTCCGGGACGGTTAATCTGAACGGAACCCTGACCTCTGACGATGTGATCGCAAACCGTGCATCTGGCGTGATCAATCTTGACGGTGCGACGGTCGAGCTTGCATCTGAATCTACACGCGCAGAAGGCGATATTCTGCTGAACCACGGCACCATCAATGTGCTGTCGGATTCAAGCCTGCTGGGCGGTCTGACCAATCATAATCTTATCAACATGACCGAAGATGATCGCGACGCGACGCTGACTGTCTCGGGGCAATTCACCAATACCAGCGATGTGCGGGTGGACGGGGCGAACAGCTCCTTGACGATCACCGCCGACAGGATCGCGCTGCGAGAGGGCTCGTCAGTTGAACTTAGCCAGGTGACGCTGATCGGCGATGTGCTGAACAGCATTGATCTGCTTTATGACCGGGCGACGACATTGGCCGGCGCGCTGCTGAACGATGAGATGGGCAGCGTGGCGGTGTCGGCAGCGGTCGATGGCAACGGTAATAGTATCGATAACAGCGGTTTGCTGGATGTCCGTTCGTCGGGAAGCCTGACCAATGTCGCGGATCTGACGAACCGTGCCAGCGGCATAGTGAATATCGCGGAGGGCGGAGAGGTTGCAGCCGAGGATGTGATCAACAGGGCCGGTGGCACGATGACGGTTGCCGGTACGCTGACGGCCAATTCGGATGCTGGTGTCGTGAACCAGGGAAATCTTGATCTTTCAGGGACTTTGAACGGCCGGCTGGCGAATGCTGCCGGAACCGTCACGCTTGATGGCGCAGTGATCAATGGCGATGTCCGGAACAGCTCGACCGATACCAGAATCGGCAGCCTTGAGGGAACGGTGACGATTGCCGGTAATCTCGACAATGCCGGAACGGCCGATCTGGCCGGTTCGGTGCGTGACGTCACGAATACGGGCACGCTTCGGACTGCCGGCGATCTGGCGGTCAGCAGTCTCAGCAATTCGGGCACGGTGAATATCCGGGCGGACCACCGGCTGGATTCGGAAAGCGATGTCGCGAATGCCGGACGCTTCGTGATTGTGGGTACGCTTGGCTCGGGGCTGGATAACCGGCAAGACGGAACCGTCGTGCTGTCAGAGGGTACCGTCGAGGGCGATGTGACCAATTCGGGCGTTCTGAGGGGGGCAGGGAATATCGCCGGTCACCTGACCCAGAACGAGGGCGCTACGATGCGCGTAAACGGCGCTTTGGCGACGGACGGTCTTACCAATCTGGGCGTCGTTGCAGTCACAAATGGCAATACTCTTTCGTCCAGAACTGTTGCCGAAAACCAGGGCCGGATGAATATCGGTGGAACCTTCGATGGAAATATCCGCAATTCCGGCACCTATGTGCAGAATGGCAGGCTTGAAGGTTCGCTTGCCACGACCGGAGTCGCGCGTGTTAATGGTGAGATCACCGGCGATCTGCGTTACCGCGGGTTGGGCGACGGATCCGATCTCGATATCACCGATGCTGCCGCGGTCCGGGGTACGCTCGATCTGGGGGCGAATTTCGGGATTCGTGACGGACGTCAGATTACGGCAGGAAACACCCTGGTCCGGCGCGACGTGGCGCTTGGTCTGAACGGCACACTGAACGGCGATTTGACCAATACGGGTATCGTTCAGGTTGGCGCGAATGCCCTTCTCAATGGCGATGTGACCAACCGGCAGGATGGAATAATTCGTGCAGTTCGTTCGATCGAAATCGACGGCTCACTTGCCAATGATGGTCTGATCAACCTGGCTCGGAATAAATCCGTGGGCGATAAACTGACCGTCAATGGCGGCGTTTCGGGTTCCGGGGTCTATGCGCTTGATATCAATCTCAGCAACATGACATCCGACGCGATCGTTGTGGCCGGTGGCCCGGCGACGGGGAATTTCGATATCCAGTTGAATTATATGGGCGACGTGAAGGTCAGCGATGTTGGCCAAAGCACAACTCTGGTCGATGTCTCCGAGGAATATCAATCCGCAAATGATTTCACCTACAAGGTTCTGAACCCGCAGGCGATCGCAAACGAGAAAGTCATTTACTCGCTGCATCGGGATATCGCATCCGGCGATATCGAGATGGTGAGCAGCATCCATCCGGGTATCGGCGCGTTGTTTGGAAATATCTCTCTGACCCGGTCGCTGATTGGCGTTGTGGTCAACCGCCCGACAAGCCCCTTTGTCACCGGCCTGGCCTTCGATGCGTCGGACAAACCTTGCGGCGTCGGAAGCTGGGGCCGTGCGACCGGAGGCGTCGCGGAAGTCACCGGCGGAACCGACAATGGAACGGTCAAAGTCGACAGCACCATTAACGCGACTTATTACGGCATGCAGGTCGGAACGGATTTCGCCTGTTTCGACGACCGCTTTGCAGGTTGGAGCATGTCCTTCGGTGGTTTCCTGGGCGTCAACCAGGGCGACACCACGCAGCCGGTTTACGTGCCTGATCCGATTACTGGAGGCCGGATCGGTAATCAGCCAACCAGTATCAACGATACCGAGTTCGATCAGATATATGGCGGCGTTTATGTGACGGCGACGAAAGGCCGTTTCCAGGCCGATTTGCAGTATCGTCATGAGAAGACCGATTTCCTCGCAAGCAATGCTGCCCTGACGGACGGTGGAGGTCTTGGTCTTGATGACGAGGAATTCTCGAGCAAGGGTAACACGCTCAGCGGCTCGTTAAGCTATACGCTTCCGATCGGCGAAGAGGGCTGGACATTTGTGCCAAGCGTGGGCTTCGCTTTCACTCGTTCCAAGACCGATACGATCACATTCAGCGACGGTTATCAGCTTGAATTCGAAGACAGCGATGCGCAGATCGGTTTCCTGGCGGGTACGGTCGCAAAGACCTTTGTGCAGTCCGAATCGAATTCTGCCCTGTATGCCTTTGCGACCGGTACCATCTACAAGGATTTTGCCGATCCCAGCGTTTCGACCTTCTTCGACCCGAATAATGCCAGCTTTGAACCGCAACGGCTGACCTCTGACAATCTGGGAACCTATGGGGAACTCAGTGTCGGGGCGAACTATATCAAGGTTCTTCAACCGGGGCCGGGACTGCGTCCCAGACAGCTTAGCGCCAGCGCAAGAATCGATGCGCGTTCCGGTGATGGGCTGGAAAGCGTGGGTGTGACCGGCCAGATCCGGTTGCAATTCTGATTGGCATCCGTTGGTCCATTGCTTAGGCTTGCCACGTCAGACAGAAGCCGTCCGGCCGGGTGAAACCCGGTCGGGCTCGTTGCCGCATTCGATTATAGGTTGGGGGCCAAACCTTCATGTCCTGGTTCAGTAAGGTTGCCTGGAAAGAGGGGCTGTTCATGCAGCCCCAGCATTTGCAGCAAGCTGATCGTTACCACGAGCATCTGGTCCATGCGCGGACCCGGTTGATCACGCCTTACCCGTGGGGGGTGGGCGAATTGGCGATTGACCGGGATCAGGCGCAGCAGGGCATGATCTCATTACGGGCTGTGTCGGGGCTGATGCCTGACGGCACGCCATTCGATGCCCCCGATACCGGCCCGCTGCCAGTGGCCGTACCCGTGCCCGATGATGCCGCCGGGCAGTTCGTCTGGCTGACATTGCCCGACCGATCGCCGAATATGCGTGACACCGCCCCTTATGACGAAGAAGGATCCACGACGCGCTGGGGTATCGTGACCGAGACAGTCAGCGATTCAGCCTCGTCCATGCGATCCGAGCAGATGCTTGAACTGGCCGTGCCGCGGTTGGAGCTTGCGATACGCAAGACGCCCCGGCCGGGCTATCAGAATATCCGTCTGGCCCGTATCACCGAAGTGCGCGACGGCGTCGTGACTTTGGATGAGACATTTCCGCCGCCTTCGCTGGTGATCGGGGCGCATCCGCAGATCCTGGGTTATCTGAATCGGGTGATCGGCTGGATTGAGGCCCGGCTTGAAAGTCTTGCCCGCTATGCGACAGACCCTTCGGCGGGCGGCGGTTTGCAGGCCAGCGATTACCTGATGCTGATGGCGCTCAATCGGCGGATTGGCGTTTTGCGGCATATGTCCCGCACCTTTGCCGTGCATCCCGAGGCACTGTATTGCGAATTGGTCTCGCTGGCCGGGGAACTGGCAACCTTTGACAGCGGTAACCGGCATGCGCCCGATTATGCGGCCTATGATCATGACGACCCGAAAGAGGCATTTTCCCAGATCGTGGCGGATATCCAGCGGCTGCTGTCCCGCGATGTTGGCAGGGCCATCCGTCTGCCGTTGCGTGAAGTGCGGCAGAACTCCTATCTCGCGGAAGTCGCCGACCGCAACCTGTTCCGCGACGCGGCTTTCGTGATCGAGGTCGAAAGCGCGAAACCGCTGACCGAGGTGCAAAGCCAGTTCCCGGAACTGTGTAAAGTCGGGCCCAATACGCGCATGTCCGAGATCGTGAACAACAACCTGCCGGGCATTGCCCTGCAGCATCTGCCCAACCCGCCCAGACAGATCCGCGTATTGTCCTCTAACGTGTATTTCCGGCTGGAAAAGAATTCACCCCTGTGGCGGGAATTTTCCACGGCGCCTGCGATCGGGATGCATTTCGCAGGTGACTGGCCGCATCTTAAATTGGAGCTATGGGCTGTACCCGAGAGGTCGTGATGGCTGCTGATGACGATGATGACAAGACGGTGTTCGGTGGGGCGCGGCCCGGCGGGGCCCCGTTCGGGCCGCCGGCGCCCGGGGGGGCGCCCCCCCCGGGGGGGGGGGGCGGGGGGGGCGGCGCCCCCGCCCCCCCGCGGGGGGGGG
>NZ_JAUUTZ010000012.1 GCF_030678915.1 Paracoccus wurundjeri
CCCCCGCACCCTCGCAGACTGGCCGTGTTTTTCCGGGGCTGTAGGTTTGTGGCGGCCTCCCTAGCCTCCCCGGGCCGGGGCGCCCCCCCCCCCCCCCCCCCCAGACCGGGTTTCAACCCGTAACAGTTTTAGACACGGGGTTCAGAAGGCCAGTGGCAGCCGGCCGTTAAAACCCCAAGGGAAGAAGAAATATTCTTCATCACCCTACCACATCACAAGATCCGAAGCGACTTCCGATCACGACGTGGCTTGTCCCCCAAATGCGACGTGAATCGCAGCCTGAAATTTGCAACAGTGAGACCGTTTGTGCAACTGAACTATGCGCTTGACAGAGATTGCCGGTGAACGAATCTGCAATCTCATTGACTCATAAGAGAAAATTTCAAAATTGTTGAGTTTGAAAGACTTAGCTTTATTCTCTGCAAATGCGAAAAACCAAAGCCGGACATACGGTTATCCGCATGTCCGGCTTTGGTGATTACGGCTTATCATACCGTATCAAAGCGTTTTTCCGTTGTGCCGAAGCAACTGGCTCAGGCTGCGGAAAGTGCTTTCACACGAGAAGAAAGGCGCGACATTTTCCGCGCTGCAGTATTTTTGTGCACGATGCCTTTGGTGACGCCACGCATCAGCTCGGGCTGGGCAGCTTTCAGTGTTTCGCGTGCGGTTTCGGCGTCACCCGAGGCAATCGCCTCTTCGACCTTGCGCAGATAGGTACGAATGCGCGACCGGCGGGCTTTGTTGACCTCGGTCTTGCGCAGGGTCTGACGCGCGCGCTTCTTGGATTGGGGCGTATTTGCCATATCTATGCGGTTCCGACTGTTTTCGGGTGAATTCTTGAAGCCGCGCTTCTACGCGCGGCAGAAAAGCAAGTCAACCGTTCCCGGCGATTCTTTTCGCACATCCACCTATTTGTCGCGGAACTGTGGCTCGCGCTTTTCGATAAAGGCGGCCATGCCCTCTTTCTGATCCTCGGTCGCGAACATGGAATGGAAGCTGCGGCGCTCGAACAGAAGGCCCTCGCGCAGGCTCGTCTCGTAGGAACGATTGACCGATTCCTTTACCGCCTTGACTGTAACCGTGGATTTCTCGGCAATCTTCCGGGCCGCGGACATGGCCTCGGGAATCACTTTCGGGGTCGGCACCACGCGGCTGACTAGGCCCGAGCGTTCCGCCTCGGCCGCATCCATGAAACGTCCGGTCAGATTCATGTCCATGGCCTTGGATTTGCCGACGAACCGGGTCAGGCGTTGGGTGCCGCCGATCCCCGCCACCACGCCCAGATTTATCTCGGGCTGGCCGAATTTGGCATTCTCGCCGCAAATGATGAAATCGCACATCATGGCCAGTTCACAACCGCCGCCCAATGCATAGCCGCTGACAGCGGCGATCATCGGTTTGCGCACGCGCTGAATCGCCTCGATCTTCGCGCCGAAAAGGTCCTCGCCATAGACATCGACGAAACTTTTCTCGGACATCTCCTTGATATCCGCACCCGCAGCAAAGGCCTTTTCGTTCCCCGTCAGGACAATGCAGCGTACCTTGTCGTTCTGGTCCGCCTCGGTCAAAGCCCGCGACAGCTCATCAACAAGCTTGCTGTTGAGAGCGTTAAGAGCCTCGGGACGATTAAGACGAATCAGGGCAATCTGATCCTCGATTTCCACGATTATCGTTTCATAAGCCATTAGATCGGCCCTCATTGCTGTTAAGCATCGCCCGACTCCTAGCAGGGTGCCGGCAAGGTGGCCAGTATCGCGATGACGGATCCCGCCATCATTCCCCGATCAGTCGATATGCGCCGACAATGCCCGTCCAAGTGCGAATGCGCGCTGTTCAAGCAGCACCGGTGTTTCGCAGACATAGGTCAGGGACTGCTGGCGCTCGGTAAGGATACGCTGATCCCAGTCAAGCGCCTCTTCCTCGGCGTCGATCGCGTCGAAATCGGGTTCCTCAGCGGCTTCCATTTCTTCCATCCGGGCGCGGCGTTCCTCTATCCTTTTGGAAATTGCGACCTGACTTTCGCCGTAACGCGCAATTCCGGCGATGATCGCGCTCCTCTCGGGCTCGATCCGATCGAAGATCGCCACCATAAGCGCCGTAAGCCTGGATGCATCCGCCTGTTTGGCGAATTCGGCAATTTCGGCCTCGGCCTCTTCCAGAGGCAGGCGGCGTTGCTCCAACCGGTCGGCCAGAGCGGCGATCTCGGGATCCCTCGCCAATTCCTCGGTTTCTTCATCCGGTGGGGGTCCGGACCAGACCTGCCCAAGGGATAAATGCGGCTGCTTGCGTTGAATGCATGGCCAGGTCGGGTCGACGCCGCCGCTTGCCGCCAAAGCCGAGCCCGCTGCCATCGCAAGAATCAGTGTCAGGATATATTTCATGCCCTTCCCTTTCTTCGCGCCCAAAGGCCCTTTGCCGGATCATACATGAATACCGCTGCCCCGAAGAACCCCGCCAAACAGCCTAAAACCACCCCCAAAGACAGCCAGTTCACCTGCATATACAGCGCGAAACGAATCAATTCGACAGCGTGGGTGAATGGGTTGAAGGCGCAGATATCGTGCAGGATCGTCGAACTCTCACGCATCCGCCACAAAGGATAAAGCGCGGAAGAGGCAAAAAACATCGGAAAGATGACGAAATTCATCACTCCGGCGAAATTCTCGAGTTGCCTGATCGCCGAGGACAGGAACAGCCCCATCGCCCCCAGCATCAGCCCCGACAGGATCAGGGCGGGCAGAACCGCCAGATAGCCGGATATGGGCGGGCGCACATCCCAGAACCACGCGATGGCAAGGAATGTGTAGACCTGGATCACCGAGACCACCACGCCCGCGATCAGCTTCGCGCCCAGCAGAAACCAGCGGGGAAACGGGCTGACCAGCAGGGTCCGCATTGCCCCGGTCTCCCGGTCATAAACCATCGACAGCGAGGATTGCATCCCGTTGAACAGCTGAATCATCGCGCAAAGGCCGGGCGTCACATAGACCTCGTAAAGCACATAGGTCTGATAAGGCTCGGTGATCGACAGGCCCAGAACGGCGCGGAACCCGGCGGCGAAGATGAACAGCCAGACCAGCGGTCTGACAAGCGCCGCCAGAAACCGCCCCCGCTGGTTGACGAAGCGCAATGTTTCACGGCGGGCAATACCAAGGAAGGCCGTAAACCATGCGCGGGGCGGAAAGGCGATATCGCTCATGCCGCGACACCGGTCAGATCCAGGAATGCCTGTGTCAGCCCCCGCTGGCCCGCGATCTCGGTGGCGGTTCCCCGCCGCAATACCTCGCCCCGATGCAGGATCACCAGATCGTCTCCGGGCTGGATTTCATCCATGAGATGCGTGGCCCACAGGACCGAAACGCCATTCCTTGCGATCAGATCGCGGGTCAGTTCCAGCACCTCGGCCCGGGATTTGACATCAAGCCCCACCGTCGCCTCGTCCAGCAACAGGATATCCGGCTGATGAATCAGGGCGCGGGCGATCTCGGCCCTGCGCTGCTGGCCGCCCGACAGCGACGACACCCGGTCCCCGGCCTTTCCCTCCAGTCCGACCTGAGCAAGCATCTCGCCTATCCGCCCAGCCGCCTGACGGCGCGGAATACCATGCAGGCTGGCGTGATAGGCAAGGTTCTGGCGCACGGTCAGATCGGCATCCATGGCGCGGCTTTGGAACACCACGCCCAGACGGGCAAGCGCCTGTGCGGGTTGACGCCGCAGATCATAGCCCGCGACCCGGATCACACCGGAACTATTGTTGTAAAGCCGCGTGATCAGCGAAAACAGCGTGGTCTTGCCCGCGCCGTTCACGCCCAACAATGCCGTGAACCCGCTGCCTGGCACCGTCAGAGAAACATCCTTCAGCGCCTCGACGGCGCCGAAGCTGTGACTGACCCGATCTATTTCAAGAGCTGCGGGCAATGTTGGCTACTGAATGTTGAACACGGCTTGCTGCGTTTCACCGGAAGATCCGGGGATCGACAAGGTATAGCGCCCGGGAACAATCGCGATAAAGCTCATGCTGGCGGTGCCGGCATCATCGAATTCAAGGCTGTGTACCCCCATCGGCCGGATCTCGATATCGTTGATGACAACCTCGTTCACCCAGACGGCGCGGAAGAAATCCCCACCGGAAAGAGCCAGTTCCTGACTGCCATCCGCATTGATATCGATCCGGTAATAACCGCCGGATTTCAGGGTATACTCGTCGCTCGCCACCGGCTGCCCCGAGGCAAGCGTCAGCGGCGCCAGGTCGGTGCGGTTGTCCCGTGCCAACACTCCGGAAAAGCCATAATCGAACTTGCCGGCCGCCTCGTGAACGCCTTCGCCGCCGCCACCGGCTTCCTCATCGTCGTCGTCCTCATCATCGTCCTCCTGAGTGGCAACTGCCGCCGCGTCGGAATTTTCCGTTGCGGAATCGCCCCCGGTTTCGTCCTGCGCAGCGGCCGGCACGGCCAGCCCGGCCAGGATCATCAGAATTGCCAGTATACGGGTCATGTCTCTCTCCTTGAATTTCCGAATCCTTCAAACCACGCGGATTCCCTTTTCTTCTTCTTTGTCCAAATACCTCCGGGGGTCACCGGCAGGCGCGCCACTGGTTCGAGAACCAGCCGGCGACGGGCAGCGCCCCGGCCATCGCGGGACGCAAATCAGTCCGGAGCGACAACCACCCCCCAGGGCTGCTGCCCCACCGGCACGGATTTCACCACCTCGAGCGATTCGACATCGATCACCGAGACATCGTTCGAATTGCCGTTGGTCGTGAACAAAAGCTTCTCATCCGGAGTGAAAGCCATCTGCCAGACGCGCTGCCCGACCAGCAGATATTCCAGCACCTCGTCGGTTTCTCCGTCGATCACCGCAACCCGGTTCGCCGGGCCAAGGGCCACGAAGACGCGGCTGCCATCCGATGTGACCCGCACACCCACCGGCTGAATAGCCTCTGGCAGAACACCGGGGATCTCGAATTCGATCTTATGCACGATCTCCTGCGTCGACGGATCGATCACGCTGACCGTTCCGCCGATTTCCGCACTGACATATAGCTTGCTGCCATCGTGATTATATTCCGCAAAGCGCGGACGGCTGTCGACCAGCACATTGGCGGTGATCTCGAATGTCTCGCTGTCGATGAAATGGGCCATATTGGTGGTTTCAGAGGTATTGATCACCACCTTGCCATCCGGGCTGACGCCCATCCCCTCGGGTTCGACGCCCACCGGGATCTCGGCCAGCACCTGATGGGTTTCCGTATCCACGACCGTCACCAGGTTATCGTCCTCGTTTGCGATATAAAGCGGGTTTCCGGACGGGTGCAGCACGAATAATTCGGGATCGGGACCGGACGGAAGCGTGTGGGTCTCTTCCATCGTCTCCGGGTCGAAAACCCGCACCAGATCATCGTCCGAGGCACAGACATAAAGTTCCTTGCCGTCCGGGCTGATGGTGATGCCACGCGGGCGGTTGCCGACAGGATAGCTGCCGATCACCTCGAGCGTTTCGCTGTCGAGAACGGTGACATCGTTGCCTTTCTCGTTACTGACGAACACCCGGTTGGCCAACACAGGAGTCGCAGCAAGGCAAAGTACAAGCGTCAGAAGATGTTTCATATCACCTCTCAGAAGGTACATTCGGTTTCGGAGCGGTCGATGCCCAATGTGTCAAGCTGACTGACCTGATGCAGATATTCGTCCTGCGGGCTGACCGAGGTCAGCAGCAGGTCGGTTGCCAGCAGGATGGGCTGACGAACCTGATGGTCCCAATCGCGCATGGTCAGTTTTTGTCCCTTGAACCCGGCGACTTCGAACTGGTCCGACAGCATGAATTCCTTGAGCGTAGCGGGATCGCTGGACTGGCTGCGCGTCGCCGCCTCGCCGATCATGCGAAGGGCAAGCCATGTCAGGTAATCCTCGTCCCGCATCGGACGGTTGGTCAGTTTCTCGAAGCGGTTCTGGAACTGGCTCGCGCCCCATGCTTCCATGGCCGCATGCCATGCACGGGGCATCAGCCCGGCCGAACCGGTAACGGGCCGCGGATCCCATGTCTGATAAGGCAGATATCCGGCGAAGATCCCGGCGTCATCGGCAGCGACCACGACGTCATGTTCGGCCGCGCGCTGGGTAAAGACCGGCATCTGCTTCTGGACCTGCACATGACCGGAATCGGTCCGGCGGGCGCCTCCGGTATCCTCGTAAACCCGCTCTTCCACGATCTTCGCGCCGAATTTCGTTGCCGAGCGGCGCAATGCCTCGGCGAAAGCGGTATCTTCGGGATGACTGCCCTCGATCAGGAACCAGCGGGACCATTTCTTCCACATGAGGAACTGCGCCAGACCATCAGCAAGCATCGCGTGACTGGGCGCGACGTGAATCGTGTTCGCCCGGCAATCCGCGCCGCGCAGGTTGTCGCCATGTGCGGTCGCATTGAACAGCATCACCCGATCGCCCGCGTGATCGGCAAGCGACAGCATGGTTTCGTCATCGGCCAGAATCACAATGAACTCCACGCCCTCGTCGATCAGGCGATCCATTTCACCCGCAGCGGCGTCAGGCGTCGTGACGACCTCCTCCGCTTCGAAATCCTGGCCCATGAAACGGCCCGTGGTATCGTTATCCTCGATAGCCAGACGCGCGCCGGCAAAGCCCAGATCCTCGGGTGGCAATTCCAGTCGGGAAATGGGCGGCAGGCCGGCTTCCTCGACGCGCAGAACCGCCGAGGGAATAAGCGTCACCTCGGGTTGATCCTGCGCCGCGACCGGAGCGGACATCATCCAGACTCCAGCCAAAAGTAGTATGATTCTCTTGAACATTTCGTTCCTCTCCCACTCCGTATACTGCGGGCAGGAAGGTCCTGCGACAAGCCGGTTTATCTTCCCGGTTGTATCGGGAACATTTGGCTACAGCTTTGGTCTTATGGACGTCGATCAATGCGGCGTGCAATTTCGTTCCGGCCCGCCATTCACGGCGAATTACTGTAAAGGAACAGGGAATATGAAACTGAAAGCGCTTGCCGCCGTCGCATTTGGCGCGGCTTTGGTATTCGCGAGTATGGCGAATGCGCACGGTCCCTCGCGGCAAAAAGTCGAGATGAGTGTGACGCTGAATGCCAGTCCGGACGAAGTTTGGGAATTAATCGGTAATTTCAACGACATGAGCTGGCATCCCGCTATCGATTCCACCGAGATGACACCGGAAGGCGCGCCCGCCGACGTGCCCGATGAATCCACCCGTGTGCTGCATCTGAAGGCCGATGAAGGCGATCCGACCATCACTGAACAGCTGATGGCGATCGATCCCGAGAAACACATGTATAAATACATGATCACCGAAGTCGCCGTCGAGGTCCTGCCGGTCACGAATTACTCGTCGACCCTGCAGGTCAATGACAAGGACGGCAAGGCCGAGGTGGTCTGGAAAGGCGGGTTCTATCGCGGTTTTCCGAATAACAATCCACCGGCAGAACTGAATGACGAAGCTGCCATCGCTGCGGTCGAGGGCATCTATCAGGCCGGTATCGATGCATTGACCGAGCAATTCGGAAAGGCGGAGTAAACCATGCGGCGCGCACCGGCATCCATGATACGCCGGGTGCGCCTGTTCATTATGGCGGTATTTTTGCCATTTTCTCCGGCAGCCGCCGGGGATCTGGCGTTTATCACGTCACAGAACGGCAATGCCGTCTCCATTGTCGATCTGAACAGCCATGAAATCATTGCGGATAGCCCCGTGGACGGCGCTCCGGCTCCGGTCGCTTATGATCCGCGCGGCGGGCGTGCCTATGTGATTTCAGCCGATACCGGACGGCTTAGCGTATTGGACGAAGAGGCCCGTATCATCGATCGGCGGGAGCTGGGCGAAGGTGCCTTTGGCGTCGCAGTCGCTCCGGATGGCGGCGTATTCGTGACCGATTGGTACCGTGGAAGGCTTTTGCGGCTGGATGGCGCGCTGCAAGAGCTATGGGCCGTTGATACGGGCGCAGCCCCGGCAGGGGTAGCGGTCAGCAATGACGGGCTGCTGGTCGCAACCGCGGATCGCGACGACAATCAGGTCAGCCTGTTCGACAGCCGCACCGGACGGCTGATCCGCAAGATAAAAACCGCGGGCGAACATCCCTTTGCCGTCACCTTTCACGCAGGCCGGATCTGGACCGCCGATGTCCAAAGCGACACCGTTTCCGTCATCGATCCCCTGAAGGGGCAACTTGTCGGCCAGATTGAAACCGGCAGTCACCCTTACGGCGTCGCCTTTGCTGGCGGACACGGGTTTATCACCAATCAATATGCCAGCACACTGACAGTTTTCGACCCCGACAGCCTTGAAGTTCTGGAAGAGATCGAAGTTGGAGATTATCCCGAAGGCATCGCCCCCCTGCCCGATGGTAGCGGCGTGGCCGTCGCCAATTGGGATTCCGATACGGTCGTGATTGTCGATGCGAAAACATTTGAAATTACGGCAGAAATCGAAACCCCCGCAGGACCACGCGCTTTTGGGCAGTTCACGGGTCGACAGGTTCAGCCCTGACCAGATCCGGGCCAAGCGTCTCTTGCCACGCATCCGTGCCGCCAGAAAACCACATCACCTGCGTGTAACCCATCGAAACAGCCCGTTTCGCAGCATTCCAGCTCATCCAGCAATCGGCGCGGCAGAAGATCACCAACGGAGCAGCCTTGTCACCGCCCGTCACCTGCTCCAGACCTTTTGCCAGCCGGGATTCCTCGGCAGAGGACAGGTTCTGATAGCCGGTATCCCACAGCCAGACCGCGCCGGGAATCGTATCGTGGCGCGGTTCATGCCAGAACGTATCCTCGGGCAAATTTTCGGGTTTCCGGGTGCGAGGATAGACATCGACGAAAGGGATGCCCTCGTCATGCAGATCCAGGGCCCGCTCCGCCTCGATGGTCTCTGCCCCGGCGAGCGTTTCGGGTACCGGGGCGTTATAAGGTTCGCCCCGGTAGCCCTGCGGCTCGGGTATCTGCGCCAGAACCGGGGCGGCCGCAAGTATGGCAGCCGCCGCCAGTCGGATCATTGCAGCAATTCCTTGCCGTAATCGTCAACCAGCGGCACTCCTGCATCCCGCAAAAGCTGATCGATCTCGTCCTTGTGACGGCGCAGCAAGCTGTTCAGCTCGCGCTTCCATTCCTGTTCTTCGGGACGGACGCCCATGGTGATGCGATAAAACATCTTGGGCCCGGACGTCTCTTTCAGAAGCGGCGTGAACTGCAGATCGGGATCGTCCTTGATCCGGGGCCCAGCCACGGGCCCCCACAAAACCGCAGCATCAAGTGCGCCGTCGCTGACGTCTGTCAGCAAATCGCCGATTGGATCCATGACCCGGCGATCCACCATCAGATCCGTGCCCTTCATATCCTTGGCCAGTCCCGCCTGGGCCATGATCGTGGCCGGGGGCGTGCCTGCGACGACCCCGATAGGATGGTCCTTTAGCGCTGGATCGGTCAGATGATCGACCGCCGCCAATTCGTTATCCTTGCGGGTCACGATCCCATAGACAGAGGTGTAGTAATGATTGGTGTTCTGCACCAGCTCGTCACCCTGCGCATAACCCATCACCACGTCACAGGTGCCTGCGCGCAACGTCTTGGCGATGAACCCCATTCCCGAGGGAAACCACGTGTAAGTCACCGGCCTGTCCATGATCTTTCCGAACAGATCGGCCAGCTTGTTCTCGAACCCCGAGCCGTCCTTGACCGACATCGGCGCATTCGCGGGATCCGCGCAGACGCGGAACTGCGTGGTCGAACGCAGATCGGCCACCTGCGCGGTGGCCAGCCCGGACAGGCTGAGCCACAATGTCAACGCCGTGGTGAAGATTTGCCTCATGTCACATCGACATACAGGAATCTTCGGCGGCGGTAAACTCGTCAGGTTTGTCGGCCTTTTTCGGCGGACGCCCCCGCGGAATCGAGTCGGTGCCACGCGCCAGAAGATAAACATAGATGTCATCGACATAGCACCAGACATTCTTGTTCGTGCCGAAAGCCGGCATCACCTGATTTGCAGAATTGCTCACCTCTTGCTTGCCCGAAGCGACGACCTCCTGATAATCGTAGTAATCCATCCGCAGGACCGAATTCTTCAGTGCTGGCGCATAGGTCGAGCCCTCACCATCCGGTCCGTGACAGACATGGCATTCCGCGTGATAACGGCGGTAGCCCGAAAAGGTGGCGTAATCGACTGTGCCATCCTCTTCGACCTTGAAGGTCGGAATGCCTTCCTCGTTATACCAGCGACCGTCCGTCATCTCGGACGGGGTGATGTCATGACCGCTTGGCATGACAGTCTGATCTTCTTTCAGTTCGACTTCTTCATCGCTTGGCTGAGCGTTTTCACTGGTTTCATCCTGCGCGATGGCCGTGCTGGCCAGGGTCGCGCCAAGAACCAGCGCCGCAAGGCTGGTGATGGCTTTCATGGTCGAGTTTCCTCCAAATGTCTAACGCCCGCTCTCCTCAGACGTAACCGCCCCAGTTTATCGCCGGGGCGGCCCTTTCACAGATCAACTTTGCTCTTTCGGAACGAAAGTATTAGCCCGAGGTGGATTATTCCGCCGGAGCTTCTTCTTCGGCTGGCGCCTCTTCTGCCGGTGCCTCCTCTGCGGGCGCTTCCTCGGCAGGGGCCGCCTCAGTCTCAGCAGGTGCGGCTGCTTCACCGGCGGATGCCTGTACGTCGTCACCCGGAAGTTCGAACACCGTCAACTGACCGCCGAGTTCGGTATAGTCGCTAAGTGCGGCATAGCCGCCCACGGCGCCCAGACCGTCATTCGGGTTGGTCAGACCGGCAGCAAGACCGATACCGGCCCAGCCACCGACACCGGACAGAACAGCGATATACTGCTTGTCGTTATGGGTGTAGGTCGTCACGTTGCCGATGATGCCCGATGGGGTCTTGAACTTGTAAAGCTCGTCACCCGTTTCCGCATCAACCGCTTTCAGATAACCTTCAAGCGTACCGTAGAAAACTACCCCGCCAGCCGTCGCAAGCGCGCCGGACCAGACCGAGAACTGCTCGGGCAGCGACCACTTGATCTCGCCATTGATGTTATCCCAGGCGATGAAGTTACCCATGCCACCATGACTGTCAGGTGCCGGATACATCGACAGCGTTGCGCCGACATAAGGCTGACCTGCGGTATAGGCGACGCGGAACGGTTCGTAGTCCATGCAAACATGGTTGGTCGGCACGTAGAACAGGCCGGTATCGGGTGAGTAGGCGGCCGGTTGCTGGTCCTTGGTGCCAAGTGCGGCCGGGCAGATACCGGTGCTGTTGGTATCCTCGCCATTCTGTTCGGTCGAGAATTCGGCGACCACCGCCGGGCGGCCATAAGTCTCGGATTCCGGATCCATATCGACGCCGCTGGTCCAGTTCACAGCCGGATCGTATTTCTCGGCCACCAGAAGCTCGCCGCTTTCACGATCCAGCGTATAGGCCAGGCCGTTCCGGTCGAAATGGGTCAGAAGCTTGCGCATCTCGCCATCGATTTCCTGATCGGTCAGGATCATCTCGTTGACGCCGTCAAAGTCCCATTCGTCATGGGGCGTCATCTGATAGAACCACTTGGCCATGCCGGTATCGGCATCGCGAGCCATGATGGTCATGGACCATTTATTGTCGCCCGGACGCTGCGACGGGTTCCAGGTCGAGGGGTTCCCGGTGCCATAATAAATCAGGTTCAGCTCTGGATCATAGGAATACCAGCCCCAGGTAGTGCCGCCGCCGATCTTCCACTGATCGCCTTCCCAGCTTTCCAGCGAGCTGTCCGGACCGATGGGCTTGCCCAGATGTGTGGTTTGCTCGGGGTCGACCAGCATTTCTTCATCAGGGCCGGTCGAATAGGCTTTCCAGACTTCCGAGCCATCGGCAAGGCTATAGGCCGTCACACGACCCCGGACACCGTATTCACCGCCTGAAACGCCGACGATAACCTTGTCGCCAACCGGCAGCACCGTCGCGGTATTGGTTTCGCCAACGGCCGGATCACCGGTCTTGACCTTCCATTTTTCCTCGCCTGTCTTGGCATCAAGCGCCACCAGCGTGGTATCGGCCTGATGCATCAGGATCAGGCCGTCGGCATAGGCGACGCCGCGGTTGACCGTGTCACAGCACATCACAGCAATGACTTCGGGATCCTGCTGGGGCTTGTAGCTCCACAGGATCTTGCCGTCCTCGTTCAGATCCAGCGCATAGACGTTGTTCGGGAACGGCGCATGGATATACATGATCCCGTCGATGATCAGCGGGCCGCCTTCATGACCGCGCAGAACCCCGGTCGAGAAGCTCCATGCAACCCGCAGATCGCCGACATTGTCCTTGTTGATCTGATCCAGTTCCGAATAACGGGTATTGGCATAGTCGCCGGTCTGGATTCCCCATTGGCCAGGCGTCTCGATCGCCTCTGTGACACTTTCATTGGCATATGCCGCAGCGCCTGATAGCAGCAGCGCGACCGCAGCGCTGTTGAATAGGTGTTTCATGGATGTGCTCCTCCGATTCTGGATCATCCGCTGCGGGCTCTCCTATCCGCAGCTCGTCCAATGAAGTCAGTCTTGGGTGCACACCCTTCTGCGTCAATCTGTCGCCCTGCCAATTCCCCCTAAAGTCTGATGGTTTTTTGGCAGGGCGATCGGGAATATTTGGCAATCGCCTAAATCAGCCGTTCCGCATGCCACATCACATGGTCATTCATGAAGGTCTGAACGAAGAAATAACTGTGATCATAACCCGGTTGCATGCGGAACTGACCGGGCTGACGGCGGGCCATCATGGCATGGGCAAGCGATTCGGGTTTCAGCAGATCAAGAAACTGGTCGCTGCTGCCCTGATCGATCAATATTTCGCCCGGATAGCCTTTTTCGGTCATCAGCACGGTCGAATCATGGGCACGCCATGTGGACTCATCGCTGCCCAGATAGGCGCCAAGCTGCTTTCTGCCCCAATCGGACTCGGTCGGGTTTGCAATCGGCGCAAAGGCCGAAACGGATTTATACCGCTCGGGATGGGTCATGGCGATGGTCAATGCGCCGTGACCGCCCATCGAGTGACCGGTGATCCCCATCCGATCACGATCAACAGCGAAATTATCGCCAAGCAATTCGGGAAGTTCATGCACGATATAATGCCACATCTGGAAATGCGGCTTCCACGGATCCTGCGTGGCGTTCACATAAAAGCCTGCACCCTTACCCAGATCATAAGCCTCATCATCGGCGACTTCATCGCCGCGCGGCGAGGTATCGGGAAAGACGATGGCGATCCCTGCATCGGCGCATAACTGCTGGGCAGCGGCTTTGGTCATGGCGTTTTCATGGGTGCAGGTCAGGCCCGACAGATACCACAGAACCGGAACGCGAGCATGTTCCGCCAGTTCCGGCATGAACAAGCCAAAGGTCATATCGGTGGCGGTTGCCTGCGATTTATGGCGATATACGCCCTGCGTACCACCAAAGCTGCGGTTTTCGGAAAGGGTCTCAAGGCTCATCGGATTCTCCGTTCAGATCGTGGAACATGACAAGGGCATCGACAGGCCCTTTCTGCGGGTGAAGAAATGCGCCGGGAAGGCGGCCGACAACCTCAAATCCGGCTTTCTGCCACAAATGGACGGCATCCAGATTTGTCGACACGACGAAATTGAACTGCATGGCCCGGAATCCCTGCGCCCGCGCCCATGTTTTCGCGTGTTCGACCAATCCGCGGGCGATCCCCTTGCCGCGCGCACGCGGATGGGTGGCGAAAGAGGCGTTCGCGACATGTGACCCGCCGCCGGGCCGGTTGGCCCCGACATGGCTTGTCCCCAGAATTTGCCCGTCCAACTCGGCCACGAAGACGGTGAACGGCTGCGCGAACCAGTCGGCCAGGGCATCCGCGCGCGTGATGTCGCGCGGAATGCAATAGGTTTCACCAGCCCGATAAACGGGTTCCAGAACAGTCCAGATAGCGCCGTGATCGCGGTCTTCCGCCCTGCGGATCACGACCGGCACATTCATTTCAACTCATCCACCGAGGTGATGACCTTGCCCAGAAGGCCGTAATCAAGCGCCTCTTGCGTGTTAAGCCAGAAGTCGCGCTGCGTATCCTTTTCGATCTTTTCGACCTTCTGGCCGGTTGCCTCGGCGAAGATCTGATTCAGCCGGTCACGCATCAGGCGAACCTGTTCGGCCTGAATCATCATATCGGACGAGGTGCCGCCGATTCCGCCGGATGGCTGATGGATGAGAAAGCGGGTATTGGGCAGGCAATAGCGGTTTTCCTTCGCCGCACCAACGAAGATAAGTGCCCCGGCGCTTGCCACCCAACCCGAGCCGATCGTGCGGACAGTCGGACGGATGAAGCGGATCACGTCATGGATCATGTCGCCGGATTCGACATGGCCGCCCGGCGAAGAGATCAGCATATTGATCGTTTCGTCGCTTTCTTCGGCGAGGGCCAGCAGATGCGCCACGGTGCGCTGCGCAAGCTTGTCATTGATCGTCCCCGCAACGATCACCGTGCGGGATTTGAAATACAGCTTGCCGATATTGTCGCCCTCGGGAAGGCCCAGCCCTTCTTTTTCGCCCTGTTTCGGGTCGTCGTCCTGATCGTCGTCGTCATCGTCAAGCCACTGGTGCCGCATCGGACTGCTCTCCTTCATTCACATGGCAACGGCGGAGCCGGTGGCCCCGCCGTATTCACTACCTAAGCAGCGATGAAGGATCAGTAAAGCACGACTGACCGAATCGACTCGCCGTTATGCATCAGGTCGAACCCTTTGTTGATGTCGTCCAAAGGCATGGTGTGGGTGATCATCGGGTCGATCTCGATCTTTCCGTCCATGTACCAATCGACGATTTTCGGCACGTCGGTACGGCCACGCGCGCCGCCGAATGCGGTGCCTTTCCAGACCCGGCCAGTGACAAGCTGGAACGGCCGGGTGCTGATCTCGGCTCCGGCGGCCGCAACGCCGATGATCACCGACTGGCCCCAGCCGCGATGGGTGCATTCCAGCGCGTCACGCATGACCTTGGTGCTGCCGGTGGCGTCAAAGCTGTAATCCGCGCCGCCGATCTGATCGAACGGGGTTTTCGTCATCTCGACGATTTCCTGAACGACATTCTCGACATTCTTCGGGTTGACGAAATGGGTCATGCCGAATTTCTCGGCCATTTCCTTCTTGTCGTCATTCAGATCGACACCGATAATCATATCGGCCCCGGCAAGGCGCAGGCCCTGAATTACGTTCAGGCCAATGCCACCCAGACCAAAGACCACTGCTTTCGCGCCGATCTCGACCTTGGCGGTATTGATGACCGCGCCAATACCTGTCGTCACGCCGCAACCGATATAGCAGATCTTGTCGAAAGGCGCGTCTTCGCGAACCTTGGCGACCGCGATTTCCGGCAGAACCGTGTAATTCGAGAAAGTCGAGCAACCCATGTAGTGATGGATCACTGTTCCGTCATCAAGGCTGAAACGCGAGGTTCCATCGGGCATCAGCCCCTGCCCTTGCGTCGCGCGGATCCGGGTGCAGAGATTGGTCTTGCCCGACAGACAGGACGCACATTCGCGGCATTCGGGCGTGTAAAGCGGAATGACATGATCGCCGGGTTTCACGGATTTAACGCCCGGGCCAACCTCGACCACGACACCGGCGCCTTCATGGCCCAGAATCGCGGGAAACAAGCCTTCCGGGTCGGCGCCCGAGCGGGTGAATTCGTCGGTGTGGCAGATGCCGGTCGCCTTGATCTCGATCAAGACCTCGCCTTCCTTCGGCCCTTCGAGATTGACCTCTATCACTTCCAGCGGTTTGCCTGCCTCGAAGGCTACGGCGGCACGGGTTTTCATCGCAATTCTCCTATCAATCTCAACAACTTCGTGTCATGACCGAAAGGGCCGCATCATACCGGCCCTTTCCTCACCTATCGTGCCCGGTACAGTTCCCGTCAAGCAGGAAGCGCACCGGATTTTTTCGCCACATGGGTCGCAATCGCGTCCATCAGCGGTGGCGACAAAGCGTCATAAGGCTCGAGTCCGATCTCTCGCAGACGCGACCTGATGCCATCCATACGCGACGCATCGACGCCGGATTCGATGATCGAGCTTACGAATGCGGCAAATTCCGGCGCGGACCAGCCCGCTTCCGAGGAAAGCTCGGTATGGACGAAATCAAGGCCGTAGAACGGGTGGTCCTTGTTTTCGATGCGGCCATACATGTGAACGCCGCAATCGCGGCAACGGTAACGCTGGATCGCCGCCGAGGCATCGACAATTTCAAGCTTGTCCGCGTTTTCGATGACTTCCACCGCATCGCGCGAAACGACGGCAATCTGGCTGAAGACCGCCCCGTCGGGTTTCCAGCATTTGGTGCAGCCGCAAACATGATTATGCGCTGTCTGGGCTCCGACGCGAACCTTCACCGGATTGCTGGCGCAATGACAGGTGAGTGTGCCGCCCGAAAAGTTTGAGTTACCCGATTTGATGCCGTTATCAACGGCGGGATGAATTAGCACCCCATCTGTATTCGCCATGGTCCCCTCCTGCGATGACCGAATATCCCAAAGGTCGCGCGGTCAGGAAGAATCGGCAAGTCAGAGGAAGGTTGTAGCGTAACGCGCCGTCAACGGGCCGATTGTGCCGTCTTTCACCCCAGGAGAGACGGCACGCAAAGCCCGCCCATTGGCGCAATGGGATGACAATCGCCGCTTGTCGCCGGGCCATATCCGGCACTCGTAGAAGCCGTGATTATTCGGCCGGAGTCGATGAAACCCCTACTTTTGCCGGGCGCAGCAGGCGATCATGCAGGCGGAAACCATTTTCCATGACCTGTATGATCTCACCCGCTCTGGTATCCGGGACAGCGGCTTCGAACATGGCCTCATGCCAGGTTGGATCGAATTTCTCACCGATTTCCGGAGTAATGACAGTGACGCCATGCTTGCCGAAAACATTGGACAATTCGCGCAGCGTCAATTCAACGCCCTCTATCAATGCTTTGGCCGAGGCGCGCTGCTCTTCGCCGGCGGCGTCGAGGGCACGGCTCAAGGCATCGTGAACAGGCAACAGGTCGCGGGCAAGACGAGACCCGCCATATTGCTCGGCATCGCGGCGATCCTTGTCGGCGCGTTTGCGGGAATTCTCGGCATCGGCAAGCGCCCGCATGAACTTGTCGCGGAATTCGTCCCGTTCCGCGATCAGACGATCAACCTCATCGGCCAGTTCCTCGGCCTCGGTCAGCAATTCTTCGGTCATGTCGTCATTCGGTTCTTGATTCTGCTCGGTCATTCCAACTTTCATCCTTTCCGGCCGGACAGGACCCGCCCAACCAGTTGCGCGGTATAATCGACAATCGGAACGATACGGCCATAATTCAGCCGGGTCGGTCCGATGACGCCCACCGCGCCTACAATCTTTCGGTCGGCATTCATATAGGGAGAAACCACCAAAGCGGAACCCGAAAGAGAAAAAAGCTTGTTCTCAGAGCCAATAAAAATGCGCACACCGTCGCCCTGCTCGGCCAGTTCGAGAAATTCAACGATGTCACGTTTGCGTTCCAGATCGTCGAACAATACCCGGATACGGTCGAGATCCGCCGCCTCGCTGTCCAGAAGATTCGCGCGACCGCGCACGATCAGGCGCGGATCGAAGCTTTCGCCGTCCCACAGGGCAAGCCCGGATTGCACCAGTTCCGCCGCAAGGATATCCAGTTCGCGCCGACGTTCAGCCAATTGGCTGGCCATGTGTCTACGCAATTCGGCAAGTGTCTTTCCCTCGGCCATGGCATTCAGGAAATTGCCCGCTTCCCTCATGGAAGAGGGTGTCTGGCCTTCGGGCGGAATGAAAATCCGGTTCTCGACATGGCCATCCGCAAAAACCAGCACCACAAGGGCGCGATCCGGAGCAAGGCTGACGAACTCGATATGACGGATAGGCGCCTCGTGCTTGGGCATCAGGACCAGCGAGGCCCCGCGCGTGATCGTGCTAAGCGCCGTACTGACACGATCCAGCATGACATTCGTATCCGAGTCGTCATTGCCCAGGGTCCGGTCCATGACGGCCTGATCGCCGGGATCGACGCTATCCACTTCCATCATGCCATCCACGAAAAGCCGCAGCCCCAGATGCGACGGCAGCCGCCCGGCAGAGGTATGCGGGCTGTCAAGCAGGCCCATGAATTCGAGATCCTGCATGACATTACGGATCGTCGCGGCGCTAAGCTGTTCCGACATGCTGCGTGTCAGGGTGCGGGAGCCCACCGGATCCCCCGTCTCGAGATAGGATTCGACCACCCGCCGGAACACTTCACGCGAACGGTCGTTCAGTTCTGAAAGTAGCGATTCCTGACTCATGGCCTGCTTGGGCTTGCGTGAACGATACTTGGGGCGGTATTGGGCAGCCTGATCATGAATGAAAGGATAACCCGATGCGCCCCTCTGGCCGGAACTTAAGCCAAATGCGTCCGATTTCAATTGAAACCGGAGTGATGCGGCACGCAGAAGGGTCTTGCCTGATCCGCTGCGGCGATACGCATGTACTTTGCAGCGCTTCGATCGAGGATAATCCGCCGCGTTTCCTGAAAGGTACCGGGCTGGGCTGGGTCACCGCGGAATATGGAATGCTGCCGCGCGCCACGAATACGCGAAACCGAAGAGAGGCCGCGCAGGGGAAGCAATCGGGGCGGACACAGGAAATTCAACGGCTGATCGGACGCAGTTTGCGCGCGGGCGTGGATCGCGTCGCACTAGGCGAACGTCAGATCACTATCGATTGCGACGTGTTGCAGGCGGATGGTGGAACGCGCTGTGCTTCGATAACCGGGGGTTGGGTGGCTTTGCGGCTGGCGGTCAACAAACTTCTGGGCGCGGGCGTGCTGACCAGTGATCCGATCGTTGATCATGTGGCGGCGGTGAGTTGCGGCATTTACGCCGGCCAGCCGGTGGTCGATCTGGACTATGCCGAGGATAGCGAGGCAGGGACCGATGGGAATTTCGTCATGACCGGAGCCGGTCGCCTGATCGAGGTACAGATGTCTGCCGAGGGGGCGACATTCTCGCGCGATGAAATGGGGAAATTGCTTGATCTGGCCGAGGCCGGGATCGGCGAATTGGTTTCCGCGCAAAAGGCCGCGCTGGAATGAGGAAATTCACCGAAAAGCGCCTGTTGATGGCCACGCATAACGCCGGAAAGCTGAACGAGATGCGCGCATTGCTGGCCCCCTACGGCGTCGATGTGACGGGGGCGGCGACAGCCGGGCTGAGCGAACCGGAGGAGACCGAAGATAATTTCATCGGCAATGCGCGGATCAAGGCCCGTGCCGCCATGGAAGCGACGGGTTTGCCAGTGCTTGCCGATGACAGCGGGATTTGCGTGGATGCACTGGATGGCGCTCCGGGTGTGTATACTGCCGATTGGGCCGAGACCGGGAATGGTCGCGATTTCGGCATGGCCATGAAGCGGACATGGCGTGAACTGGAAGATCTGAACGCGCCGGAACCCCGTAACGCACAGTTTCGCTGTACGCTGGTTCTGATGTGGCCTGACGGGCATGATGAAATATTTGAAGGCATATTGCCGGGTCGGGTCGTCTGGCCCCCGCGCGGCACCGAAGGGCATGGATACGATCCGATATTCGTGCCCGAAGGGCAGAAGCTTACATTGGGTGAAATGGCACCTGACATGAAAAACCGCCTCAGCCATCGGGCATTGGCCGTTGCAAATATGATAAGAGGTTGTTTTGCATAGAATTTCTACTGGATCGCCTTTTGAGGCTTCGATGGGATACAGCCGAGCATTGGTTAAGGGAAACTGGTGCTTTGTCTCTGGGGTGACGGGCTATGACTATACCGCCATGACCATGCCTGAAACGGCAGCCGAGCAAGTAAAGAATTGTTTTGATACAATTTTCCGGGTTCTGGACGAAGCTGGTTTTACCGCGGATGATATTGTCCGTGTGCAATATACCGTCATCGATGCGACCCTGGTGGATGAGATAGCACCGGTTCTAGGAGAGGCAATGGGCAAGATTCGCCCGGCTGCAACCATGGTCATTTCCGGCCTGATCCGTCCCGAAATGAAGGTCGAAATCGAAGTGACCGCGATGCGCGAATGACCCAGAAAAGCGTTTTCCGGTATGACGAAGATTGGCATGCCGGAGGATTCGGGCTGTATGTGCACTGGCCATTCTGTGCTGCCAAATGCCCCTATTGCGATTTCAACAGCCATGTTGCCGGATCCGTAGATCAGGCCCGTTGGGCGCAAGCACTAGGCGCAGAGATTGCACGGCTGGCTGAAGAACTTCCCGGACGAATTCTTGGCAGTATTTTTTTCGGGGGCGGCACTCCGTCATTGATGGCGCCAGAAACTGTGAATTCCGTGCTTCGTTCGGCACGAGCCGGATGGGGTTTTGCCAATGATATCGAAATCACTCTGGAAGCCAATCCGACCAGCGTCGAGAAGGAACGCTTTCACGGCTATGCCGAAGCTGGGGTCAATCGTCTGTCTATGGGTGTGCAGGCACTTAACGACGACGATTTGCGCCGACTTGGACGAATGCATACGGTGGCAGAGGCGCAGGCCGCATTCGATGTGGCGCAAGATTGTTTCTCGCGCGTGAGCATGGATCTGATCTATGCGCGGCAGGGACAAACGACAAAAGCATGGCGGAATGAGCTGCGCGAAGCGTTAAGCATGGCGGTGGATCATCTGTCGCTTTATCAACTGACGATCGAACCGGGCACGGCTTTCGGAGCGCGTGCAGCGGCGGGCAAGTTGCGGGATTTGCCGGATGACGATCTGGCTGCCGACATGTATCTGGAAACGCAGGAGATCTGCGAGGCATCAGGAATGCCCGGTTACGAGATATCAAACCATGCCGCCAAGGGATCGGAAAGCCGCCATAATAAGGTTTATTGGATGCAAGGCGATTGGGCGGCGGTTGGGCCGGGCGCCCATGGGCGAATCACCCTACCTCGTGGCCGCGTCGCGACGGAAGCGCACCGTGTACCCGGCGCATGGCTGGATTCTGTCGAGCGTCATGGAACGGGTGAATTACCGCGGGAGTTGTTATCCTTCAGGGATCAAGCGACGGAATATTTGTTGATGTCGTTAAGATTGAACGAAGGTTTGGATGAGGAGCGGTATGCTCGACTTGCGGGCAAAGCGCTAAACGAAGCGTCTGTTGCGCAGTTAATGGAGCTGAAGATGGTTGAACGGTGTGCGGGGCGCTTGAAGGCCAGCCGTGAAGGACGCCCGGTCCTGAATGCAATTTTGCGAGAATTGGCCGATTAGATGCCTATCGTCTGGTATTCGATCGGCGCAATTGCGTTTGGCCTGGGTGTAATTGGCATTGTGCTGCCGATTCTTCCCACTGTTCCTTTTCTGTTGATCGCGGTCTGGGCCTTCGCTCGATCTTCGCCACAGCTACGTCAGAGAATATTGAACCATAGAGTTTATGGCCCCCCGATCAAGGCATGGCAGGAACGAGGTGCAATCGGCCGGATTGCCAAGATATGGGCAGTTTCCGCAATGACGGCAGGTATAGCGATTGCCCTTTGGGCTGGGTTACCGGCCTGGCTGATTGCCGGTCAAACTATCATCTGTCTGAGTGTAGGTCTGTATGTGATTACGCGACCGGAAGCCTGAATCTATCGCCTGTCGGAAATCTGGCTTTGATTTCCAGCGCTATGTAGCCTCTTGGTTTGAGGTTGGCGGGATTTGCTGCAAGTGTGATTTCAACCCGCTGAAGCAGAAAACGCAGCAAATCCCTTAGGCGGCCCGATTACCGATTGCCGCCCAGTAACTGACAAAGCTCATCAAGCTGATCGAGTTCTTTATAAGTGATCGTCAGTTGCCCGCCATCTGCACCGGCATGTTTAATCGATACTCGCATACGAAGATGCGCAGAAAGATCAGACTCGAGTGCGCGGGTGTCGGCGTCCTTGTCTGCTTTACTTGAAGATTTGCTTGCATTGTTGGCGGGTTCTTCGTTTTGCTTGCGCACAAGCTCTTCTGTCTCGCGAACGGACAAACCCTTGTCAATCACCTTACGCGCCAGCTGTTCGGGGTTTTTTGCGGTTACGAGAGCCCTCGCATGGCCGGCACTGATCTGACCATTCTTGAGAAAATCCTGTACGGAATCCGGAAGATTCAGCAGGCGGAGCAAGTTCGCAATATGGCTTCGACTTTTATTCAGCGATTCAGCAAGCTTTTCCTGTGTATGACCGAACCGATTCATCAGCTGGCGAAAGGACGTCGCCTCTTCAATTGCATTCAAATCCGCCCGCTGAATATTCTCGATGATCGCAACTTCAAGAACCTCGGAATCGCTCAGATCACGAATCAAAACGGGAAGTTCATGAAGCTGCGCCATTTGCGCGGCGCGCCACCGACGTTCTCCGGCAACGATCTGATATAACCCTTCGTCGCTTGGATGAGGCCGAACAATCAGGGGCTGAAGCACACCCCGGTTTTTAACCGACTCCGCAAGCTCTTGCAGATCTTCGGGTTTGAACTGCCGCCTCGGCTGATCGGGATTAGCGGTAATCTGTTCTATCGGAAGCGTAGAGCTTCCGTTTTTCTCCGGGCTGTTAACATCGATATCAGCCATAAGCGCCGATAAACCACGGCCGAGCCCTCTTTTTACGCTTTTATTTTCGGACATCATGCTGCCTCTGGTGCAAGATTGAGACGATTGACAAATTCTTCCGCGAACTTACGGTACGCAAGACTGCCTTTTGAGTTCGGGTCGTAAATCAGCACTGGTTGAGCATGCGATGGTGCTTCGGAAACACGAACATTTCGTGGAATCACCGTCGTATATATCAATTCGCCAAGGGTAGCACGCGCGTCAGCCTCGACCTGTTGTGACAAATTATTGCGATAATCCGACATCGTTAGCAAGACTCCGTTCACACGAAGCGCTGGATTCGCAGTTTGTCGAACATGACGAATAGAGGTCAGAAGCTGTGAAAGCCCTTCCAGCGCATAGAATTCAGCTTGAAGGGGTACCAAAACGCCGGCCGCCGCTACCATCGCATTAATGGTCAGAAGGCCTAGAGCGGGTGGACAATCTATCAGGATGATTTTCTCGGGGTCCGTCTCGACAAGCTTGTTCCGCAGTAGCTTGGTTCGATTTTCAGCATTGGAGAGCTCCACATCTGCCGAAGCCAAATCCGATGTTGTCGGCACAATATGAAGATTATCAATATCGGTTTTTTGCGCAATACTTTCGAGTGAGCTTTCACCCAGCAAGAGGTCGTAAACCGTCTGTTGCCGCATATCCGCGTCAATGCCCAAACCTGTTGACGCATTCCCCTGCGGATCAAGATCAACAAGGATTGTCTCATGCCCCGCTTGAGCGAGTGCCGCGCCGAGATTAATCGCCGTTGTGGTTTTTCCAACGCCGCCCTTCTGATTGGCAATAGCTATTATTCTATGGTTTGGCATCTGTCACCTCACTGATCTTAAGTAACGCGGCGCCCGGTCTGGAAGTGCTTGGTATCGGAAGGACATTAAATTTCCACTTATGGCGAGCATCTACAACTTCTTCCTGCCAGTTCTCACCTTTCATAATCCAAGCTTGTCCATATTCTGCCAAATGCCGGTGAAGATATGACATAAGGCGCGGCAGAGGAGCAAGCGCACGAGCGGATAGATAGGCGGCATTCAGCGGATCAGCGTCCTCTATACGCCGGCTATCCACCTGGGTATTTTCCAGCGAAAGTTCACGGATAACTGTCCTAAGGAAGGCGGCTTTTCGTTGATCGCTTTCCAAAAGCCTAAACTGTACCGGGCGGTCAGAGAAGACGGTCGCCAGAACGATGCCCGGAAAACCCCCTCCACTTCCGAGATCCGCCCAAATACCTGATTCTGGATTGGCATGATTGGAAATTTGTAGGCAATCTTCGATATGCCGTGTATCGAACTGAGATATCGTTGAAGGCGCCACAAGATTTATTCGCGGATTCCAACGAATTACCAAATCCTTGAATCTCGCAAGACGGTCCATTGTTTCACGTGAAACATTGTCGGTCATGCTCGTTTTCGCTCTGCACTTCGGCTTATCGCAATTAATAACGTCAATGCAGCAGGCGTTATGCCTTCGATCCTGGCGGCGGCAGCCAATGTATTCGGACGAGCATCAGTCAGCTTCGTACGTAGCTCGGCTGAAAGTCCTGCGATATTGTAGTAATCAATATCCGTAGTAAGTGGAACATTCTCGTCTGCCTTTAGCGCTTCCGCATCACGTTTTTGCCGACTCACGTATTGATGATAAAGAGCATCGTTCATGAGCTGTTGTAGCGTTCCCGGGTCGAGCTTCTCCAGCCATGGTGCGATTGCGTAAACTTTTTGTATTGGAAGCTCTGTCATTCCAAGAAGCGAAAAAATCGAGCGTCTCTGGCCGTCCAGACGTACCTGAATATCTGTCTGCAGCAATTCATTGGGCGAATGTGACTGCTCCTCTGCCCTGCTACGCGCAGAAAGATACCTGGACTGTCGAGCTTCATATTTTTCTCGCCGCTCGGTTCCAACACAGCCGATCTCTATACCGAATGGTGTCAGCCGCTGATCGGCATTATCGGCGCGTAGCGTCAGGCGAAACTCCGCCCTGGACGTAAACATGCGATACGGTTCACTTATCCCGCGAGTAACCAGATCATCGATCATCACGCCAATATAGCTGTCTGCCCGGCTAAAAACTGCCGGTGCGTTATTCAAAGCAAAACGGGCCGCGTTAAGGCCAGCCACTATCCCTTGTGCAGCGGCTTCTTCGTACCCAGTAGTACCGTTAATCTGGCCAGCAAAATACAGGCCTTCAAGGGATTTGACCTTCAGGCTCGAATCCAGCGCCCTTGGATCAACGTAATCATATTCAACCGCATATCCGGGCTGCATAACAACTGCATTTTCAAGCCCCTTTATCGTATGGACATAGGCGGTCTGAACATCTTCCGGCAGCGAGGTTGAGATACCATTCGGATATACGGTATTATCTTCCAGTCCTTCCGGTTCAAGAAAAATTTGATGGGAGTTCTTATCCGAAAATCGCACAATCTTATCTTCAATGGATGGGCAATATCGCGGACCTTTCCCTGAAATATGCCCTCCGTACATCGCTGAGCGATTTAGATTTTTTTGAATAATATCATGCGTATGGGTGTTCGTATGAGTAATTGCGCAAGATATCTGACGCAATGACGGTGACCTCGATAGATACGAGAACATGACAGGATTGTCATCTCCCGGCTGCTTCTCCAACTGGTCCCAATCTATTGTGCGCCCGTCAAGTCTCGGTGGTGTTCCGGTCTTTAGACGCCCCATTGGAAGATTTAAGCCGTAAAGAGAATCAGCAAGCCTGTTGGAAGCGGTATTACCCCAACGCCCCGCCTTTCTACTTACATCTCCAATATGGATAACACCGTTAAGGAATGTACCAGTGGTAAGAACAACGGCCGTTGCGCTTAAGCAAGTGCCATCCACAAGCTCGACACCATCAATTCGATTTGAATCACCGGTAAATGCTGCAACTTCACTGAACACCAGTTCCAACCCCGGTATACCACGCAAATAAGTTAATGCATGTTTTCGGTATACCGCCCTGTCCATTTGCGCACGAGGTCCCTGAACGGCCGGTCCTTTACGTCTATTAAGCAGACGAAATTGAATACCTGCGCTGTCAGCTATCCGCCCCATAAGTCCATCCAGCGCGTCAATCTCACGGACCAGATGGCCTTTTCCCAAGCCGCCAATAGCGGGATTACAGGAAAGTGCGCCAATATCGTCTTCCCGCATAGTGATCAACGCGCTTTGAGAGCCCATGCGAGCCGCAGCCGCAGCCGCCTCGGTCCCCGCATGGCCGCCTCCGATCACTATCACATCGAAATGTTTCACGTGAAACACCATCTCACTTCCCAATACAAAATGAGCTAAAGATCATTCCCAGATACTCTTCTGCACCGATTCTGCCAAGCAACCTATCCAGAGACGTTGCGGCCGCCCTTATAGATTCTGCTAACAATTCCGGCGGCAGCGCCTCTATATCTGAAAGACATGCGCTTGCATCAACCAGGGCCGTCAGCTGCCTTTCATGACTAATGGTTCGAGCACCAACAACCATTAAAGAGAGCCTATCATATAGCCGTGAAAGTAATACGTCGATTCCATCACCCGTGGAAGAAGAAATAGCAATATCACCAGCTATGCTATCTCCAAGATCTGATTTCGTTCTGATCGAAATATCCCCGTTTTTCCACAGGTCGGTAACAACATCTCCGGTTTCCGATAGATGAAGACGCAAATCGGCGGCCATCGCTCGTTTCTTTGCAAGGCCAACACCCAATTTCTCGATCTCATCTATAGATTCGCGTAGCCCTGCAGTGTCCAAAATTGTGACTGCCAGCCCATAAAGATCCAGTCGGACCTCGATAATATCCCTTGTGGTACCTTCGATATCCGAAACCAGCGCAATATCCCGCCGGGCAATTCGATTTATCAGGCTGGATTTTCCAGCGTTTGGCGGACCGATAACTGCAACTTCAAGGCCTTTTCTCAATCGCTCTGTTGCAGAGAACCCGTTTATCTCACTATCGAGGTCATCCCTGAGCTGCGATAGAATTTCATATGCTTCCAAGGGAACCTGCTCTGGCACCTCTTCATCCGCGAAGTCAACACTTGCCTCGACAAGAGCCCCGGCTCGAATAAGCGCTCCCCGCCAAGCTTCCGTCTTATCGCTCAATTCGCCACTGGCAACGCGAGTGGCAAGCTGGCGCTGAACTTCGGTTTCCGCTTCCAGAAGATCTCCCAAACCCTCGACTTCGGCAAGATCCATGCGGCCATTCAAGAATGCACGCTTCGTAAACTCCCCGGCTTCCGCCCACCGCAACCCCATCTCCAGCAAGGCGCGCGAGATCCGCTTCACAATAACCGGAGCACCATGAAGGTGAAGTTCAACAACTTCTTCGCCGGTAAAGCTGCTCCCTTCTTCAAACCAAAGTACAAGCGCGCGATCTATGGTTTCATCACCAACACGAATATCACGCAACTCAGCATACCGTGGCCGCGTCAACGGCCCGGTAAGTTTCTCCGCTACGGTGCGCGCATTATCTCCACTAAGACGAATAACCGAGACACCCCCCCGCCCAGGAGAGGTGGCCTCGGAAAAAATCAAATCCATGACGACCTCGTCAGGCGTTCATCGAGTCGAAAAATTCGGCATTTGTCTTTGTCTGCTTCAGCTTCGAAATCAGAAACTCGACCGCGTCCGTCGTTCCCATCGGATTCAAGATACGACGCAGCAGATAGGTTTTCTGCAAATCTCGTGCTTCCACCAGAAGTTCTTCTTTTCGGGTTCCGGACTTAAGGATATCCATTGCCGGGAAGACCCTTTTGTCAGCGACTTTCCGGTCAAGTACGATCTCACTGTTACCCGTACCCTTGAACTCCTCGAAGATCACTTCATCCATACGCGAACCGGTATCAATCAGGGCTGTCGCGATAATGGTCAACGAACCACCTTCCTCGATATTCCGCGCCGCACCAAAGAAACGCTTAGGCCGCTGCAACGCATTCGCATCGACACCACCAGTCAAGACTTTGCCCGAGCTTGGAACAGTAGTATTATAGGCCCTACCAAGTCTAGTGATTGAATCCAAAAGAATAACAACATCTCGTTTATGCTCAACAAGACGCTTAGCTTTCTCAATAACCATCTCGCTCACGGCGACGTGCCGGCTCGCCGGTTCATCGAACGTCGAAGCAATTACTTCGCCGCGCACGCTTCGCTGCATGTCGGTCACTTCTTCCGGGCGTTCATCGATCAGCAGGACGATCAGATAGCATTCCGGATGATTGCGCTCGATGGAATGCGCAATATTCTGCAATAGTACCGTCTTACCTGTGCGCGGAGGGGCCACGATAAGTGAACGCTGACCCTTGCCGATCGGGGCAACCAGATCGATGATCCGGGCGCTACGATCCTTGCTGGTCGGATCCTCGATCTCCATGTTAAGCCGCGCATTCGGGTATAATGGTGTCAGGTTGTCGAACGCGACCTTGTGCCGCGCCTTCTCCGGATCTTCAAAATTGATCCGTTCTACCTTCGTCAACGCAAAATAGCGCTCATTCTCACCCGGCGCCCGGATTACACCCTCAACCGTATCGCCGGTTCTAAGCGAATACTGCCGGATCATATCCGGGCTGACATAGATATCGTCAGGCCCGGGAAGATAGTTCGCTTCGGTAGATCTCAGGAAGCCAAACCCGTCCTGAACGACTTCAAGAACTCCCTCGCCACCGATATCCCACCCCTCGTCAGCGTGTTCTTTCAGGATCGAGAACATCATCTCGCCCTTGCGCATCGTCGAAGCGTTCTCGATTTCCCATTCCTCTGCCATAGCCAGCAGATCTGCAGGACTCTTGGCCTTGAGATCGGACAGATTCAGGCGTTCGTCGCTCATTATGTAACCTCATCGATGCCAGCATGACGACTGGCGAAAGTATCAATATCATGGAGATTCCCGTACCGGACGGCCGGGTTTCCGCATCAGATAGGCTGTAAAGACGGACGAGTCAATCTTGACGTCAGTATTTAAGGATAACCGACAAAACGATCACAATCATCAGCAGGGTCGGAATCTCGTTCATCAGACGATATCGTTTTCCGCTAGACCATACGCCTCGGATCAATGCTTGCCGCTGTCCTGCACACCAGCCGTGAAACCAGGTCATGATCAAAACGCATCCGGCCTTGACCCACGGCCAGTTCATGGACCAGTCGACCACACCAGGCGTAAGAACCAGAACTAAACCGCTGACCCATGTCGCAATCATGGCGGGTCTCATGATCAGACGAAGCAACTTGTCTTCCATGATCAAAAGACTTGCTGCAGGCTCATCCTTCCCCGCCCCTCGCTCGACATGGTAAACAAACAGGCGTGGAAGATAAAACAAGCCAGCCATCCATGATATGACAGCCATCACATGGAATGCCTTCACATACAGATAGATCAAGGGCAGGAACCCGGTCATGAAATCTCTCCAGTTAAGACTCCTCTAAATAAAATAAAGAAGAAAAGAAATGTTGTTGTTGTAGGCGTTGAGGAAAACTGGATTAACGAGTTATCCACAACGGCATCCCCAGTATGAATGGCTAGGTGAGGCATCATGAAAGCAGCTATTATTCATACAATATCTTTTTATTTCAATATATTAATAAAAATAATAAGTGATCGACAAGATCCGGATCATCTCACTTGTCCACAGGGACAAGTATGCCAGCTTCCTGTAGTCCCCTTGTGGATAGTCGGTCTTCGTTTACCTTATGTTCACCGTGAGTTTCGGTCATAAGCATCATGGCTGGCAGATATTCGCAAATTGTCCCCAGGGATATCCAGCATTTCATCCACTTGGGTGAGTCTGAACTGCCACAATGACTGCCCGTCCTGCATATCCGCTCTTTTATTGCGGCGGGCATGTACCCTACTCTACTCAAAGCCTGAAAGATGAGATAACTTATTGTTGTGATGACCGAAGATTCGCCAGAAAGCCAGTCACGGCACGCGCCATTGGCCGGAGTGATCGGGCAGCCAATCATGCATTCGCGTTCGCCGAAGCTGCATGGTTACTGGTTGAAGCGTTATTCTATCGACGGGCATTACATCCCTATGCCCGTTAAGCCCGAAAACCTTGCTGAAGTGCTTCGCGCGCTGCCCCATCTTGGTTTCGTTGGAATTAATGTCACCATCCCGCATAAAGAGGCCGTTCTGACGCTTGCCGATGTCGTTACCGATCGTGCGGCATTGATCGGCGCCGCAAACACCCTCATTTTCCGCCCTGACGGAAAAATTCATGCCGATAACACAGATGGTTATGGATTCATCGCCAATTTGCGGCAAGCAGCGCCCGACTGGGATGCGGATAACAGTCCCGCCGCGGTCATAGGTGCTGGTGGCGCTGCGCGGGCGGTTGTCGCATCGCTTCTGGACAGCGGGGTCAAGGAGATCCGGATTACCAATCGGACCCGTGTCCGAGCCGAACAAATTCGCGCAGAGTTTGGTGCGCGCGTGATCGTCTATGATTGGGCGCAGGCCGGAAATATGCTTGAAGGTGCAGTGACTGTCGTCAATGCCAGTTCCCTTGGAATGCAGGACAAGCAGCCGCTCAGGATTCCGTTGGATGCGTTGTCCCCCGACGCCCTGGTAACCGATCTTGTGTATACGCCGCTGATGACGCAGTTTCTGGTCGATTCTCAGGCGCGCGGCTGTCGGGTTGTCGATGGGTTGGGAATGCTTCTGCATCAGGCGGCGCCCGGCTTTGAAAGATGGTTTGGACAACGCCCTGCCATAGATGATGAAACCCGCCGGGTCGTGCTTGAATGACGTACAAGCTTGGGTTGACCGGCAGTATCGGAATGGGAAAATCCACCACAGCTCAGATGTTCCGTGATCTTGGCCATCCCGTCTGGGATGCGGACGGGGCTGTGCATCGCCTTTACGCACAGGGTGGGGCAGCCGTTGCTCCGATTTCGGTTCTGGTGCCGGATGCTTTGAAAAACGATGCTATAGATCGGGAGGCGTTGAAACTTGCCCTGAAAGCAGATCCGGGCCTGATTGAGAAACTGGAATCCATCGTTCATCCACTTGTAGCCCAGAATCGCGCGGATTTTTTGCAGAGAAATTCAAACAAGGATCTGATAATTCTTGATATTCCTTTGCTTTTCGAAAAATCTGCGGATCACTCTTTCGATGGCGTGGCAGTTGTTTCCACCGATGCCGATACGCAGAAAGCCCGGGTATTGTCCCGGCCCGGCATGTCCGAGGATCATTTCAGGATGCTTCTGTCCCGCCAGATGCCCGATAGTGAGAAGCGTGCCCGTGCCGATTGGGTGATCCCAACGGATGATCTGGAAACCGCGCGCGCCGCTGTCGAACGAATCTGCAAGGAGATTCTTGCCAATGCGTGAAATCGTCATGGATACGGAAACCACGGGATTCGATGCCGAGAAGGATGACCGCATCGTCGAGATCGGTGCGCTTGAATTGCTTAATCACCTGCCTACGGGCAATACATTCCACGTATATATCAATCCGGAACGCTCCATGCCGACCGAAGCATTCGAGGTTCACGGTCTTGGCGACGATTTCCTGCGCGACAAGCCGAAATTTTCGGAAATTGCTCAGGGTTTCCTTGATTTCATAGGTCAGGATTCCAAGCTGGTGATCCATAACGCCAGTTTCGACATGAAATTCCTGAACGCAGAGCTTAAACGTGCCGGCCACCCCGTCCTGCCATGGAACCGCGCACTCGATACGCTTGCCATCGCGCGCGAGAAATTTCCCGGTTCTCCGGCGTCTCTGGACGCGCTTTGCAGACGTTTCGGCGTTGATAACTCAAACCGCGAGCTGCACGGGGCCTTGCTTGACTCGGAACTTCTGGCAGAGGTCTATCTGGAGCTTATCGGCGGACGGCAGCCCGATCTCGTGCTGGATCAGCCTGCGGAAAGCCGGGTTGCCAATATGGCAGACACACCCGGTTCACAGAAGGCCAGGGCAAGGCCGGTTCCATTGCCTTCCCGGCTGACCAGGGAAGAGGCGGCCGCCCACGCAGAGTTTCTGAGTGGGCTGGGTGACGATTCAATCTGGTCGCGTTATTCTGTCTAGATGCGGTCATGTCCAACCAGGGCAAGTCCGTAATCGTGTCAAGGAGAACCGATGCTGGTTCTGGTTAAAAGGTTTTGGTCATTCTGGCAGGCTGTTTTCGAGCGTATGGACGAAAGCCATATGGCTCTTATCGCAGCAGGTGTCGCATTCTATGCCATGTTCGCGGTTTTTCCCGGCCTTGCGGCAATCATTGCATTATGGAGCCTGTGGTTCGAACCCAATGTCATCATGACATATGTCGATGTCGCGCATGAATTCCTACCCGAAGACGCGGCAGGCATCATAGATACTCAGATCAGATCGCTTACGGCAGGAGGACGGACCACCATCGGATGGACCTCTGTCATTTCCTTCGTAGTCGCTACGGTATCCGCGCGTGCCGGTGTCGATGCCCTTATCCGGGGGCTGAATGCAGCGCATGGCGCGCGCAGCCGCTCGACATTGGTCGGATTTATCCGCGCATATGTACTCACTCTGGCCATGGTGGGAATTTCTTTGGCCGGGATGGCGACTATTGTCGTTGTTCCGATATTGCTCAAATTCATGGTCATAGCACCGATAAGGGCGGCGCTGCTGACCGCCCTGCCATGGGCAGGAATGTTCGTTCTGGTCAATATCGGGATCGGGATCCTTTATCGCTACGGACCGAATGTCGGTGCGCAGCGCACATCTTTGCTGACATGGGGCGGCTTGTTCGCAACGCTTCTATGGTCGGCGGCCTCTATCGGATTCTCGGCCTATCTGGGCAGCTTCAACAGCTATAACCGCATCTACGGCTCTATCGGGACTGTTGTCGCATTGCTCATGTGGTTCTATCTGGCGGGCTTTTCCGTGCTGTTGGGCGCCGTCATTAATATCGAGCTTGCGCAGAAGAAACGGCACCGCAAGACGCCCGCCGAACAATAGGCGGCCAGTTCTTTCGATCAGACCGCTCTGATTGATAGACCTGCCTAGACCGCCAGACCTTCCGTCGTGGCAAAGAACATCGCTTGGGACACGGCCGAGCGTACCTGTTCCTCGGTATAGGGTTTCGGGATCAGGAAGGCCGGCTCGGGTCTGTCGCCGGTCAGCAAGCGATCCGGGAAGGCGGTGATGAAGATCACCGGCAAATCACCCAGATTGTTCAGCAGATCATTCACGGCATCTATTCCGGAAGAGCCATCCGCAAGCTGGATATCCGCAAGAATTAGATCGGGACGCTCTTTACCGGCCAGTTCAAGCGCGGCGGAATGCGTGCGGGCGATGCCCGTCACCTCGTGACCCATCGCCTGCGCGATGCCCCTGAGATCCATGGCGATGATCGTTTCATCCTCGATCACCATGACCCGGCCGGCGACTGCGCTGCTCATTTCATTCAATGCGATCCCGACCAGTTCTTCGGCTTCGGACTGGCTGATATCCATGACCCGGGCGATCTGGTCGTAGCGAAGTTCTTCGATCGTCCGCAAAAGCAGGGCCTCGCGGGAATTCGGCGTCAGCTTGCGCAGCCGTGCCTGTGCGGCCTTCTCGCGAATCGTGGCCCCGGCGTCATCCACCGGTTCGCCCGTGCTTTGCCAGATTGCATGAAAGGCGCGGAAAAGGCCGATCCGGATCTCGGTCTCGCCCTCCATGATAGATCGATCCGTCAGGATCGCCTCCAACGTTGCGGCGGCATAATTGTCGCCCGCGTGTTGACTGCCGGTCAGCGCGCGCGCATAGCGGCGCAGATACGGGAGCTCGCGTCCCACGGATTGAGCCAGTTTTTCAGCGGACATTGCAGTCTATCCTCGATTTTCGCATGTTGGGCGGAACCATTTCCTATACCTACAGGTTGGAAGAGGGGCGCACAAGATTACCGGGGCTGACGAAAGATGACACCTAAGCGAGAAAATGACCCTAGGGACGCGATCGAGAAACAGATCGATGAAAACCTGAGGCGGGTGTATGAAGAGGACAGCACCGAGCAGATCCCGGACCGATTTCTGGAATTGCTGCAAAAACTGCGCGAGCAGGAGTAACATATGGCACCTGCCGACAAATCCGGTGGTGAGCACGACAATGCTTCCGCCCAGCCCGACCCGCGCGACGACCTGGTCAGCCACCTTCCCGCGTTAAGGGCATTTGCCCTTTCGCTCACCCGCGAAAGTGCGTCCGCCGATGACCTGGTGCAGGACACCATCGTCAAAGCGTGGACAAATATGGATAAATTTCAGGCCGGTACGAATTTGCGGGCTTGGCTGTTCACAATTTTGCGCAACACATTCTATTCGGCCCGGCGCAAGACCAAGCGGGAAGTCAGCGATAGCGACGGACTTTATGCCGCCCGGCTCTCGACTCGTCCGGATCATGACGGGCGCCTTGCCCTGCGGGATTTCCGCGCCGCGTTCGAACAACTGCCCGATGAACAACGAGAGGCATTGATTCTGGTTGGCGCATCGGGTTTCTCTTATGAAGAAGTCGCCGATATGACCGGCGTGGCTATCGGAACTGTGAAGTCCCGTGCCAATCGCGGTCGGCGTAAGCTGGCGGAACTTCTGCATCTGGGAGAAAACGAAGAGTTGAACATGAATGATCAGGTTACTCTTGCCGTAATGGCGCCGAATCATCCTGTCCGCCGCTAAATCGGTCTGTAGGTGTTACTTCAGCGTCTGACCGAACGGTTGAGTTTCACCAAGCGGCTGGGCTTTCGGCTTGGCACATTGCTTTCGGTTGCGATCCTCCCCGTCGGGCTGATGTCGCTGGTACAGAACCTGAATCTTTCGCAAGAGGCTGATCGTAGCGCAGAAATCGCGTTGCTGGGCCGCACCGCCTCGGCCGCAGCGGGGGAACGGGCCCTGCTGCAAAGCGCATTGGGATCGGCGGATGCTCTTGGCCCGGCAGTTCTTGATGCGCTTGACCAAAAGCGCGGCTGCGCAGATCTCATGAAGAATTTCATCGAACGAAGCGCGACCTATATCTATGTCGGCTTTGTGCCGATGAATGGTCTCAGCACCTGCCACTCGCGTGCGGATATGGCCGAGGTCATGGATATGCGTGAATCCCCGGCCTATGAGAAATTCATTGCCGAGCCGGGCACACTGGTTACCTCGGTAGACGACGCATTCGGTTCCGAGCGCTCGATAGTGTTGGTGATGCAGCCGCTATATCGCGATCGGGATTTGTTGGGATATGTCTCGGTCGGCCTGACGCATGAATTGCTGCGCTCGACCCATTCGATCGGTTTCGGTACCGAAGGCGCAAGGATCGCAACCTTCAATCACCGCGGAGAAATCCTGACTGCTGATCGTGGCGAAGGAGATAACGCGACGGATATCCTTCCGCAGGGCGTTAAGCTGGTCAGCCTTCTGTCACGGACAGAAACAACGTTCCGGGATTATTCCAATACTGGTGAATCGCGGGTTTTCACCGTCGTTCCCGTTGTGCCGGGACTTGTATACGCACTGGGCAGCTGGAGCCCGAAGATTGCCGGTATCGGGTTCCTGCAGCTTTCTCGATTTGGAGCGGTGGTACTTCCCATCATCCTTTGGCTGATCTCCTTGGCGGTGGCCTATTTCGCGGTTTTTCGTCTGGTCCTGCGCCATATCAGCGAATTGCGTGGCCAGATGCGCCGCTTTGCAATTGGCAGCCGGCATCAGGCTCCGCGTGTTCTGACAGAGGCGCCAACCGAGATCGCCGATGTCAGCCAGACATTCCATAATATGGCTCGCATCCTGATCCGCGACGAAGAAGCGATGGAGCAGGCAGTGGCCGAAAAGACGGTGCTTCTGAAAGAACTGCATCACCGGGTGAAGAACAATCTTCAGCTCATCGGGTCGATCATCAACATGCAAAGCCGGATGATCGCGGATAACGATGCTAAGCGGGTTTTACGCTCGGTTCAGGACCGGGTGGCGGCACTGGCGACGATCTACCGGAATCTCTATCAGGCCGAGCATCTCGACGCGGTAGAGGCCGACCGCCTGCTGGGCGATATCATCAACCAAATGGTGAATGTATCGCTTGAACCCGGTTCGAATCTCAAGGTTGAAACCGAACTCGAACCGGTAACGCTGCTTCCGGATCAGGCTGTTCCGTTGTCGCTGCTTGCGACGGAAGCCTTTACCAATGCTTTGAAATACGCCGGGAAACCGGATGACGATAGTCAGGCATGGGTGCGCGTCAGTCTTACCAGTGACGGCGGTTCAAACGGTGTTCTGGAAATCGTGAATTCGGTAGGTAAACGCGAAAACGAGGCCGAGGGAACAGGGCTGGGCAGTCAGTTGATCGAGGCGTTCGCCACGCAGTTGCAGGGTGAACCGGTTTTCGGAGAAGACGGAGATACCTTTGTCATGCGGCTGCCCTTCCGGATCGAATTGCCCAAGCCGGATCAGTTGCCCGACAGTACCAATATCGTGCTGACTTCAGCGGCACGCGAAGGCGCGAAACATTAACCACAATGTTTCCTGTGTATGACGGCATATTCTACGCCCTGCAATGATGACCGGGGGCGCTGCCTCCAGGACCCCCGGGATATTTGAGTGAAGGGGAAGGACGCGAATCCAGTCGGGCACGACATACTCTAATTGCGTTTTGAGTAAGCTTGCCTGCTTGCGCCTGCTCGCTGCCGGTTTATCTTGTAGGCATGGATACAAATGGCCAACGCAGCTATAATCTTGAAACCGGCGAAGGGCTGATGGCCTGTCCTCGCTGCGATGCGCTTCATATAGAAGAAGAACTTACCGCCGGTGAAACCGCTCGCTGCATCCGCTGCGGAACGGTTCTTGCCAATCCTCGCGGCGGCGCGTTCCTTCAGCTTATTGCTCTGGCTTTCACGACAATGGTTCTGATGGTCGGTGCGGTGTTCTTTCCCTTTCTGGAAATATCGCGGATGGGTTTCGGCAATGCGACCTCGCTTTTCGGTGTGGCACTTTCCTTCGCGGATGGTGTGTTGCTGCCGCTGGTGCTGGCGGTTCTGCTGATGATTGTCGGATTGCCGGTGCTGCGTTCGTTCCTGCTGCTTTATACGTTGGTTCCGCTGGCACAGGGCCGGCCTGCCCGCCGTCATGCTGCTACGGCTTTTCGCCTGTCAGAGCATCTGCGCCCGTGGTCAATGGCCGAGATTTTCGTCATCGGCACCTCGGTCGCCCTGGTCAAGGTTGCCGGTTTGGCCAGTGTGCATCTTGGCCCGGCATTCTGGGCATTCTGTGCCTTGATCTTCGTCAATATCGCGTCGCGGGGTTTCATGTGTCAGACCACCATCTGGGACGCGATCGAAGACAGCGGCGTGAGGACTGATGGCCGGGAAATGGTCGAAACGCCAAAACCTGATATATCCACATGAATGGCGAAACCTCAAACAACCATGATGCCCGTCCGGTGCTGACGGCACATCGGGCAGGTCTGATCGGGTGTCATAGCTGCGGGCGGGTCTGGCCCACGGATCACGTCAGATGCGAGCGTTGTGGTGAAACACTTACCCCGCCCGATCGCAGGCGGCTTCAGTTTGTCTGGGCATGGCTGGCGGCGGGGATCATCACCTATATTCCTGCGAATGTCTTTCCGATGATGAGCACGCAGACCTTTGCGGGTCTTCAGGGCAGCTCCGAAGCGACGATTCTGGAAGGCGTGGTGGAATTGATCCATCATGGCAGCTACGATATTGCGGCCATCGTGTTCGTGGCCTCGGTCGTGGTGCCGATTGCCAAATTCGTGGCGATTTCCTGGCTGGCGCTGGTTGCCGGTCGTCCCGCGACTGTCGAACAGGCGCATGTCAGGCTGAAAGTATATGAAGTCGTCGAATTCATCGGGCGCTGGTCCATGATCGACGTGTTCGTGGTGGCGATCCTTTCGGCACTGGTGCAATTGGGCTTCGTCGCGTCGATTCATCCGGGACCGGCGGCGGTTTCTTTTGCCTTGTCAGTTGCTTTTACGATGCTTTCTGCGCAAAGTTTCGATCCAAGGCTGATCTGGCGAGGGCTTCCCCTCCGCAGCCGGAGTGATGGTAACGATGTGCGGGAAACACGGGCAGAATGAGCGATACCCAAGGTCCGATCAAACCGGCAAGCCCGGTGCGTAAAACTGCGGCACGGGCAGCGCAGGCCGGTGTCAATGTCGTATGGCTGGTGCCAATTCTGGCGTTGGTCGTGACGCTTGGCGTTGCATGGAATTCCTATGCCAATCGTGGTGCCCTGATCGAGGTTGAGTTTGCCGATGCGACCGGCATTACGCCCGGGGAAACCGCCTTGCGCTTCCGCGAAATTACCGTTGGACAGGTTGAATCGGTCAGGTTCACACCGGATCTTTCCAAGGTCAGCGTTCAAATCCGCATCGATTCCGATGTGGCGCAATATATCGACGATCAGGCCAGCTTCTGGATCGTTCGCCCTCAGGTGACCGCACAAGGGGTTACCCGACTCGATACCGTGCTGTCGGGGGCGTTCATCGAGGGTTACTGGGATTCCGAGGTTTCTACCCGGGAAACCCATTTCACCGGGCTTGAACGTCCTCCGCTGGTTCGCAGCGATGCCGAGGGAAGCTGGATCGTTTTGCGAATGAGCAATGCCGACGGAATCTCGGAGGGCGCGCCGATCCTTTATCACGGGGTTCAGGTCGGCCAGATGGACAATATCCGATTGGCCGAGGATGGCTCGGACATGGTGGTTGCCAACGCCTTTGTCGAGGCACCGCATGACAAGCGTCTGACGACTGCGACAACCTTCTGGGATACGTCGGGTTTCTCGCTTTCCCTGGGCACGAGCGGGGTATCGTTCAATGTGAACTCCCTTGCGTCACTGCTGCAGGGTGGCGTTGCCTTCGACACGCTGGCCTCTGGCGGAAGGCAGGTCGAGACGGGGCAGGTCTTTACCGTCTACCCCGATGAAGACACCGCCAGAAGCAACATGTTCATCGAGGACCAGTCCGAACAGCTTCATCTTAATGTGCTGGTGGATAATTCCGTTTCCGGTCTTTCCAAAGGCTCGGACGTTCAGTTCTTCGGGCTCAAAGTCGGCACGGTCACCAATATTTCCGTTTTCGTGCAAGAGCCGGATAACGAAGATATGCCGCCGGTCACTCTGCAAAGGGTAACGATCGCGGTTTCGCCCAGCAGGCTGGGGCTGGATACCGATGCGACGCCCGAGGATGCGCTTGAATTCCTGCAGGATTCGGTTCAGTCGGGCCTTCGCGCCCGGGTCGCCAGCACCGGTTTCTTTGGCAGTGCTCTGATGATCGAGTTGGTCAATATTCCGACCGCGCCCGCGGCCGAGATCGATATGGACGCCAAACCCTACCCGATCGTTCCCGCGGTCGAGGGCGATCTGTCCAATTTCACGCAAACCGCCGAAGGGTTCATGAACCGTATCGGTGATCTGCCGATCGAACAGGTGCTGGTATCCGCGACCGACATGATGGACAGCATCACCGCAATCGCCAGCGCACCGGATACAAGGGCAATTCCCGAAACTCTGCGCAAAACCATTGACGAGGCGCAGACGGCCCTGATCGATGTCACGACGATCACGAAAGAGCTTCGTGAAAGCGGCGCGGCAAAGAATATGGGCACTATGGTTGACGAGGCAACCGCGGCATTCATATCTGTTCAGGAGGCTGCCGACGAAGTCCCTGCAATGGTGGAAGAAATCGATCAGATCGCCGCGAAGATAAATGAGGTGGATTTCGCGGCAATCGGCGCCCAGGCAGAGGGCATATTGGCAGATCTCCGGGCGATGCTTGGCAGCGAGGATGCCGAGGCATTGCCGCGCAATCTGTCCAACACGCTTGAAGCCGCCGCAGGGCTGCTGAACGATCTGCGGGACGGCAATGCCACCGAAAGCCTGAACAGCGCACTGAATTCGGCAAGTATCGCCGCCGACGAAATCGCGAAAGCCGTTCAGGATCTGCCCGAACTGATCCAACGTCTGCAAGTCACCGCGGCGCGTGCCGATACGGTTCTTGCGGCATATGGCAATCGTTCGGCATTCAATACCGAGGCCATCAACATGCTGCGCGAATTGCGCCGGGCGACGGAATCATTTGGCTCTCTGGCCCGCATGATTGAACGTAATCCGCGCGCCTTTATTCTGGGACGATGACATGAATATGAAGTTTCACCCGGTGCGTTCTTCCGCCCTGCTGCTGGGCATGCTGCTGGCGCTGACCGCCTGTTCGAATCCAGAAAAAACCGGCAGATTCCTGATCGATCCCCCGTCCGGATCCGGACAGGTGCCGAACCGTCTGGGATCCGCAGAACTCAAGGACGTGTCGCTGCCTGAATATGCCTCTGATCAAGAGGTGATGTGGCAGACCGAAGATGGCGCGATCCGTTCGAACCCTGACAATCTCTGGGCGGACAATCCCCAGCGCGCCTTCACCCTTGCCCTTGCGCGAGAGATCTCGGACATCTCGGGCGCGACAGTCATCGGCGAGCCCTGGCCGCTGGCCGAGCCTCCGCAGCGCGAGCTTGTCGTCCGGGTCGAAAAGGCGCTTGCGCAGGCCGATGGGATCTATCGCCTAAGCGGGCGTTATTTCGTGTCGGATCAATCCAGCGGCGGCACGAATCACGCCCGCAGCTTTGATATTTCCGTTCCGCTACAAGGAAATCAACCCGCCGCGATCGCGCGCGCGATGTCGCAGGCGATCGGCCAGCTTGCCGGGCAGATTGCCACTCTTGGCGGGCCGGGCCGGACGATTGCGACCAGCGCATCGCCTGATCCATTTGCACTGGACCCGATTTTCTGATGAACAGGCCGCTGACCCGGTTTTGCGCGGATCTGCCCTTTCGTTCGGGCGTCCCGCGCCCCATATTGCGGGCAACCGTTGATCTCAGCCGATTGGGGGCAAAATGACCATGCTGTTCGATGGCGCCGATAACGCGCCACAGACTGGTGAATTCATCCGTGACGTGACCGAAGCCGATTTCATGGCTGAGGTTGTCGAGAAGTCCATGGAAGTTCCGGTCGTCGTGGATTTCTGGGCGCCATGGTGCGGCCCGTGCAAGACGCTTGGCCCACAGCTCGAGGCGGAAGTGGCGCGGCATAAGGGCCGGATCCGCATGGCCAAGGTCAATATCGACGAAAATCAGATGATTGCCTCGCAATTGCGCGTGCAGTCTGTTCCAACCGTTTATGCCTTCTTTCAGGGCCGCCCTGTGGATGCCTTCCAGGGCGCGGTTCCGCAAAGCCAGATCAAGCAGTTCGTGGATAAGTTGGCAGCGCTTTCCGGTGACGACGGCGGTTTGTCCGAGGCACTTGCCGCCGCCGAGTCGATGCTTGACGAAGGCGCGGCAGGTGACGCGATCGAAACCTTTGCCGCCATTATCGGCGAAGAGCCCGAGAACGCCGAGGCCTGGGGCGGTCTGATCCGTTCGCATCTGGCCGCCGGAGACGCTGCGGCCGCTGCTTCGACATTGCAACAGGTGCCCGCCGGAATTGCCGAATCCGCGCCGGTCGAGGCCGCGAAGGCACAACTGCAACTGGCCCAGCAGGCCGAGGATGCCGGTCCCATCGGCGATCTGCAGGCGCGTGTCGAGGCGAATCCCGACGATCAGGAAGCTCGGCTGGAATATGCCAGGGCGCTTCATGCAGCCGGTCAGGTCGAAGAGGCGGTGGATACGCTTCTGGACAGTTTCCGTCGCGACCGCGAATGGAATGACGGTGCGGCCAAGGCGCAGCTTCTGACGATTTTCGAAAGCCTCAAGCCGAATGATCCGATTGGCCAGAAAGGCCGCCGTCGGCTTTCCTCGCTGATCTTCGCGTGATGGCTTTCCGGTTCGATCTGCCCTCGCGGATCGCGCTGTTTCCGCTGGCCGAGGCGGTCATGCTGCCTCGGGCCAAGCTGCCATTGCATGTTTTCGAGCCCCGTTATCTTCAGATGCTTGATGACACGCTGAAAACCGATCACCGGCTGATTGGCATGATCCAACCCGTTGACGACGGGCTGGCCGATATCGGTTGCGCGGGACGGCTTGTCGCCTTCTCTGAAAGCGACGATGGGCGGATGATGATAACATTGCGCGCCGTCTCGCGGTTCCGCCTGACCGGGATCGAGGAAGGTTTCGCCCCGTATCAGCAAGCACAGATAGATTGGGCGGAATTCGCGCGGGATCTTGGCGGGCCGGAATTCGATCCTGACCTTGACCGCCCGGCTTTACTGGACAGGCTGTGCCGCTATGCCGAGTTGCGTCAGCTTTCGACCGATCTGAAAGAGGCGGGGAAAGCTGCCGATGAAGTCCTGATCAACGCATTCTCAATGCTGTTGCCCTTTTCACCCGGCGAAAAGCAGGCTTTGCTAGAAACCCGAACCCTGACCGAGCGCCGGGAACTTCTTGAGGGGCTGATCGATTATGCCCTTCGCTGCGGCGAAAATGACGAGCCTTTGCAATGACAGATAACGCGCGCCCCGAATTCGACCGCCACATGCTGGAGGCCCTGGTATGTCCGGTGACCCATACGGTGCTGTATTACGACCGCGACCGGCAGGAACTTGTGTCGAAAGCAGCGGGGCTGGCATTTCCGATCCATGCGGGGATCCCGATCATGCTGATCGATGAGGCTCGCCAGATCAAGGCGGATTAAGCGTCAGATGGCACTCGACCGCCCCTCCCTGCCTTTGTGGATCAGGATTCTGATCGTAACGTGCTGTGCAATCGAGGCGGCTTTCTGGCTGGCTCCGGTTGTGGGGTTCGACCAGCCATTGCGGGCCATGGCGAATCTGACCGGTGCGTTCTGGCTGCCGGTTTTCCAAAGCGGGAAAGGTCTGTATCCGGGTCAGCCCCTTGTCATGTTCCTGACCTACGGGCTGCTGCACGGCGGATTGATGCATCTGGCGATGAACATGTTTTCCCTTGTCGCGGTGGCAAGGGAGCTTGCCCGCTTCATGCGCCCGCTGCGGATGGGTCTGGTCTATCTTGTTTCGCAGATTGCCGCTGCTTTGGCATTTGCGTGGATGTCTGTACTGACAGCTCCGATGGTTGGCGCGTCAGGTGCGATTTTCGGTGTTGCTGCGGCACTGATCGCTCAGGCAATCAAATGGCGTCTTCACAACGCGATGTCGATGCGACCGATCTGGCGGACGGTACTGATCATCGGCGGGCTGAATATCGCCCTGACTTTCGCCGTGCCCAATATCGCATGGCAGGCGCATCTGGGCGGAACCGTGGCGGGCTTTGTTCTGGGGCTTTTGCTGCCGCTGAGACCGGAATTCAAACAACCGCACCGGTCTCGGTTTCCAACGGTAAATCCACGGAATACGCGATAAAGGCTGGAATCAAGCGGCCTGATTTACCGGAACGATCTCCGGCGTCCCTCTTCCTTCTTTTTTGTTCAAATACCTCGGGGGTCCGGGGGCTGGCCCCCGGCCATCGCGGGACGCAGATAGCCGGCGTTTCCGATTCAATGCGACGCGCTCTGACCGGAAGCGGACGCGAACGCCCGCTTCCGGAATGCAAACCGATATCCGTCAGCGCGATGACTTGAGGATATAATCGACCACCTTTTCGGCGGCTTCCTCGGCGCTCAGCTCGACTGTGTTAACGGTCAGCTCTGCGGTTTCGGGCGCTTCATAGGGACTGTCTATACCGGTGAAGTTCTTCAACTCGCCGGCGCGCGCCTTCTTGTACAGACCCTTGACGTCGCGTTGCTCGGCGACTTCAAGTGGCGTGTCCACATAGACCTCGACGAACTCGCCATCTGTCAGAAGTTCCCGGACCATCCGCCGCTCGGAACGGAAGGGCGAGATGAACGCCGTCAGCACGATCAGACCGGCATCGGTCATCAGCCGCGAGACTTCACCCACGCGGCGGATATTCTCGACCCTGTCCGCATCGGTAAAGCCCAGATCCCGGTTCAGCCCGTGGCGAACGTTATCGCCGTCCAAAAGGAATGTATGCTTTCCAAGCGCATGCAGTTTCTTCTCGACGATATTCGCGATTGTCGATTTGCCCGAACCCGAAAGACCAGTGAACCAGACGACAGCGGCCTTCTGATTCTTAAGCGCGGCATGCGCGTCACGGTCCACATCGACGGCTTGCCAGTGGATGTTCTGGCTGCGCCGCAGGGCGAATTTGATCATCCCCGCCGCGACCGTGGCATTGGTCATCCGGTCGATCAGGATGAAGCCGCCCAGATCGGGGTTTTTGTCATAAGCCTCGAAGGGGATCGCCCGGTCGGTAGAGATATTGACCGCCCCGATCGCATTCAGCCCCAGCGTTTTCGAGGCCAGATGCTCCAGCGTGTTGACGTTCACCTCGTATTTCGGCTCGGTCACGGTCGCGGTGACGCTTTGTGTGCCGATCTTGAGGATATAGGGACGGCCCGGCAGCATTTCCTCTTCGGACATCCAGACCAGCATTGCCTCGAACTGGTCGGCGACCTCGCAGGGTTCGTCGGATTTCACGATCACATCGCCACGCGAACAATCGATCTCGTCCTCGAAGGTCAGCGTTACGGATTGTCCGGCGATGGCCTGATCCAGATTGCCGTCATAGGTGACGATGGATTTGACGCGCGTGGTCTTGCCCGAGGGCAGAACCCGGATCGCGTCGCCCGGGCGTACCACGCCTGCACCGATCTGGCCGGCAAAGCCCCGGAAATCCAGATTGGGACGGTTCACCCATTGCACGGCCATACGGAATGGATGGTCCTGCATGCGCGCATCGCTGATCGGGGCCTGTTCCAGATGACCCAGCAGGGTCGGGCCCTGGAACCAGGCCATATTTTCGCTTTTGGTGACGATATTATCGCCCTTCAGCCCGGAAATCGGGATCGGAAGGAAGCTTTCCATGCCGATCTGCTTGGCGAAATGCGAATATTCGCCGACGATCTCGTAGAACCGCTCGGCCGAGTAATCGACCAGATCCATCTTGTTGATGGCCAGCACGACATTGCGGATGCCCAACTGATTCACAAGATAGCTGTGGCGCTTGGTCTGGGTCAGAACGCCCTGACGCGCATCGATCAGGATCACAGCCAGATCGGCGGTCGAGGCACCGGTCACCATATTGCGGGTATATTGCTCATGTCCCGGCGTGTCGGCGACGATGAATTTCCGCTTGTCGGTGGCAAAGAAACGATAGGCCACGTCGATGGTGATGCCCTGCTCGCGCTCGGCGGCAAGACCATCGACCAGAAGCGCGAAATCGATCTCGCCTGCCTGTGTGCCGACATTTTTCGAGTCGTTCTCCAGGCTGGCAAGCTGATCCTCGAAGATCATCTTGCTGTCGTAAAGCAACCGCCCGATCAGCGTCGATTTGCCGTCATCGACCGAGCCGCAGGTAATGAAGCGCAGCATGGTCTTGTGCTGATGCTTCAGCAGATAGGCGTCGATATCCTCGGCGATCAGCGTATCGGTGAGGTATACGGGATCTTTGGTATCCAGGGTCATCAGAAATACCCCTCTTGTTTCTTTTTCTCCATCGAGGCGGCGCTATCGTGGTCGATCGCGCGGCCCTGACGCTCGGACGTGGTGGTCAGCAGCATTTCCTGAATGACCTCGGGCAAGGTCTTCGCTTCGGATTCAACCGCGCCGGTCAGCGGATAGCAGCCAAGCGTCCGGAAACGGACGGATCTCATCTGCGGCGTTTCGCCTTCATTCAGCCGGAAACGGTCGTCATCCACCATGATCAGCAATCCGTCACGCTCGACCACCGGGCGCGGCTCCGAGAAATAGAGCGGCACGATCTCGATGCCTTCCAGATGGATATATTGCCAGATGTCCAGCTCGGTCCAGTTCGACAGCGGGAAGACCCGGATCGATTCGCCCTTCGCCTTGCGGGTGTTGTATTGCCGCCAAAGCTCGGGCCGTTGGTTCTTCGGATCCCAGCGGTGATTGGCCGAGCGGAACGAGAAGATCCGCTCTTTCGCGCGGGATTTCTCTTCATCGCGACGGGCGCCGCCGAAAGCGACGTCGAAATTATACTTGGTCAATGCCTGTTTCAGACCGTCGGTCTTCCACATATCGGTGTGCAGGCTGCCGTGATCGAACGGGTTGATGCCCTTCTCGACTGCCTCGGGATTGTGGTGAACGATCAGCTTCATCCCGGCATCTTCGGCCGCGCGGTCGCGCAACTCGTACATGGCGCGGAACTTCCACGTCGTGTCGACATGCATCAGCGGGAAAGGCGGAGAGGCCGGATAAAACGCCTTCTTCGCCAGATGCAGCATGCAGGCGGAATCCTTGCCTACGGAATACAACATCACGGGGTTGTCGGCATTTGCCACAACCTCGCGCATAATATGAATGCTTTCAGCTTCAAGACGCTGCAAATGAGTCAGCGTTGCCGTGCTGAGTTCAGGTTCAGTGGCGGGCTGGATTGTCATGGCTATAACTCTTTGTCCTATGCGGTCTGGCATGTGGCAGATCTGGGCGATAATACCAAGGGGGGGCAGCAGAATTACGCTTAAGATTCTGCTTAAATCGGCAAAGTCGGTGTAAACTCTTCATGATTTCATCGGCGTTGACTTAATTGCGGTTCGCTGCCGCTTGCCGGTTAATCAAATCGCCTTACCTCGATTCCGGCATCGGTCAGGGTTTTCCTGACTGTTGAGGCCATGGCAACCGCCTGGGCAGAATCACCATGAACGCAGATCGTGTCGATTCGGCAGGGGATCCGCTTGCCGCTGCCGGTAATGATCGCGCCCTCGCGGATCATCTCGACCATGCGTTTCCCCGCCTCGTCCGGGTCGTGCAGCACCGCTCCGGGCTGGCTGCGATCGACCAGCGAGGCATCGTCGTTATACGCCCTGTCCGCGAAAATCTCGGAAGCATATGCCGCGCCCAGATCGCGCGCCGCCGCTTCCAGTGCCGTACCGGCCAGCACGACAAGGACCAGTGACGGATCGACCTTCAGGACGGCTTCATAGCAGATGCGGGCAAGCTCGGGTTCGTCCGTGGCCATGTTCGACAGGGCTCCGTGCAGCTTCAGATGTCGTAGTTCCACGCCCGCCATGCGCGCCATGCCGATGGCCGCGCCGACCTGATAGGCAACCATGTTTCCCAGCTCTTCCGCGCTCAGCCGGATCCGGCGGCGGCCGAATCCCTGCAGATCGGCGAAACCCGGATGGGCGCCGATACCGACGCCACGGGCATGGGCAAGAGCCATGGTGCGGGCCATGACATCCGGATCACCGGCATGAAAACCGCAGGCGATATTGGCCGAAGTGATGATATCCAGAAGCGCGTTGTCATCGCCCATCACCCACGGCCCGAAGCTTTCGCCCATATCGGAATTCAGGTCGACACGCATCATTGATCCTCCAGTTCTCGACCCGCGGTCACGCCGCCGATCAGTTGATAGGCCAGCAGATCCGGCATCAGGGCCGGATCGCGGACCAAGGGACGGCAGGCTGCCGCGGCGGTCTGGATTTGCCGGGTTTCGGTTTGCCAAAGCCTGTCCGCCTCGTCCAGTGGCAGACGTTGAAAACGTAGTTTCGCGCCGGGCGCGGCCTGTGCCGCGATGGGCAGATCGGCGGGAATGACCGTCCCGATACGCGGATACCCTCCGATGGTCTGGCATTCGGCCATCAGGACAAAGGGCACGCCATCGCCGGTCATCTGCAGATCCCCCGGCCCGATGAGATCCGAGGCCAGTCCGGCAGCCAGATCCGAGGTGAAGTTCCGTTCAGCGTCGAACCTGACCCCCTGGCGATTGCCGCGATCCGAGCGGATGAAGGTGGTTTCATGAAAACCGGCAAGGACCTCGTCGCCGAACAGCCCGGTTTGCGGCCCGTCGATCACCCTGATCGTGCCGCCATTGAAGCGACGGACAGGCTCGATCAGTTGCGACGGTCTGTCGGGTTCCGGATCGTCCCCGACGGGCAGGTTGCATGGCGATAGCGGCGCAAGGATTCCGATGCTTAGATGGGCCGAGCGGCTGCCCAGCCATTCCTCGGTCGCCATCCCTCCGGCGGGTGTCAGGTAGCCGTAGCTTCCCGCCTGCACTCCTCCGATCCGCAGGCTTTGCCCCGGCAGGATCAGATGCGATGCGTGCCATCGCAGCGGCGCGTCATCCAGCGTTGCGGTCATCGGTGCGCCGGTCAGGGCGATACGCATCGGCTGATCGGTTTCGAAAATCCCGCCCGCGCCTGCCATTTCGATTGCGGCAAGCGGTGCGTTCGCGCCCAACAGCGCCGCGGCTTCGATCAGTGCAAGCCGGTCCATGGCGCCGCCGCGGGACAAACCACTGGCCAGATGGCCCGGACGGCCCATGTCCTGAACCGTCAGAAGCCCGTCGACCCGGCGCAGATGCAAAACGCTCATCGCAGCACCTTCAGTTTTGCGCCACCGGACAGATCGCCCGCTTGCTCAAGCGCCTCGATCTCGGGGCCGGGTGCCTGCTCAAACCGGATCGCGTCGCCGGCTTTCAGCGGCATGGGTGTGTCCTGCCTGGGGCGAAAGCTGCGAAATGCGGCGCGCCCGACCTGTCGCCAGCCCGTCGCAGAGGCCGCACCGAACATCACAATCTGCCGCACGGCGACGACGATTGCCCCGGCGGGAACCTCGGGCGTCAGGCCGGATTGGCGCGGCAGGTTCCATTCCTCGGGCAGCAGGCCGATATAGGGCTGGCCGGGGGCAAATCCGATCACCAGCACCCGCAGATCCGCGTCGCAGATCTGACGGATGGCATCCTCGGGGCGACAGCCGACCGCCTGCGCCACCTCGTCAAGCTGCGGCCCGTATTCCTCGCCGAAGGCGACGGGGATCGTCCATCTCCGGGCGGGATCGGGGATGTCCTGCGCGCGCTGCCGAATGCGCTGTGCCCGGGTCAGAAGTTCCTCTGCCAGTACTGTCCGCGCCGTTTTCGCAGGGTCAAAGCGCAACAGGACCGAGACAAGCCCCGGCGCGATCTCGATCACTCCGTCAGGGGTGCGATCCTCCAGATCGGCCGCCAGTCGTTGCGCCGCCGCCATTGCCGCAGGCTCGGGGGTCAGTGCAAAGCGCAGCAGCACGCCGTCCATTCCAGCCCAAAGCACCCGGGGTTCCGTGTCTTGCAGGGTTTCACGCGACATGAAAACCTCGTTCACAGCGCATTTCGAGGCATTGGCAGCTCTCCGCGATTATAGGGACCCCAATCCTCGATATCGGGATAGAATTGCCGCCGCCATGCGCGAACGCGCGGGTTCATCCGCCGCCGCCACCAGGGCGGAACCATGGCCACGAATGTCATCGCCGGATAGCCGAAAGGCAATTGCGGCGCCTCATCCTCGCCATAGGTTTGCAGCAAGGGAAAGCGGCGGTCGGGCTTGTAATGATGATCCGAGTGACGCTGAAGATTGATCAGCAGCCAGTTCGAGCCCTTGTGCGAGGCGTTCCAGCTATGGCGGGGCAGGATATGTTCGTAACGGCCCTCGCCCAGATAGCGACGGGTCAGGCCGTAATGTTCGACGTAATTCGTCAGCTCAAGCTGCCAGACGGCGATAAATGCCTGAAAGACGAACAGCAAAAGCCCCTGCCAGCCGCCCAGCCACAGCGCCAGCCCCAGCATGGCAAGCTGGATCGCCGCATAGCGCCAGAACGGATTGCGCCGGTCGAACGGCCCTTTGCGGCCCCGCGCAAGCTTGCCGGTTTCGGCGCGCCACGCACTGACGGGGCCATCGCGCAGCACGCGCCAGAAGAAGCGGTAGAAATTCTCGTTATAGCGGGCAGATACCGCGTCACGGGGGGTTGCGACCCATGAGTGGTGAACCAGCAGATGCTCGGTGCGGAAATGCGAGTACAGGACCGAACCCAGCAGAAGATCACCCAGCCAGCGCTCCAGCGCGGTTTTCTGATGCAGCAATTCATGCGCGTAGACGATGCCGATAGAGCCCGACAGCACCCCGATACCAAAGAACAGGCCAAGTTTTTCCAGCCCGGACAGATGTCCCGTGGCGGTCACATACCAGATCGATCCGAAAATCGCCGCGAATTGCAGCGGGAACCAGATGATCGTGACCGCGCGGTGCCAGAAAAGCTGTGGTAGGGCGGTTTCGGGATCGGGGTTATCCTCGTTCAGGCCCAGAACGCCATCAAGCGCCGTGGTCAGATACCATGCATAGGCGGGCAGCAGCATCCACCAGAACCCCCCTTGCCACGCGGCAAGCGCGACCAGCGGCGGCATGGCGGCCGACATCCAGAAAGGAGCGGCTGCGGGAAGAGGACCAGATGATTTTCCACTCATGCTTGTTCCTTCAGACTGCCATGTTCTGCTTGTGCCACATCCCAGACCTTGCGCATCAATCCCGGCAACCCGTTCCTGTCAAGATCCTGCGCCGGGACCAGATGCCCCCGCTGCGGCGGCCCCGCCAATTTCCCCTGCAGCACTGTCAGGGACAGGTTGAAATGGGTGAACACATGCCGCACCTCTCCGATTTCGCGCCAATCGGCCTGACCGGGAGGAGGCAGATCGCGCCCGTCCCACCCCGCCGAGGGGAAACTCATCATTCCGCCAAGCAATCCTTTGGCGGGCCGTTCTTCGAGTAGCAGCGAACCGCCCTGCCATGCCACCCAGACAACGCCCTTTCGGTTTGGCTTGGCAGTTTTCCGCAATTTGCGCGGCAGCTCCGCCGCGATTCCCTGCTGGCGCGCATCGCATTCGCCGGTAAGCGGGCAGATGCCGCAGGCAGGATTGCCCGGTGTGCAGATCGTGGCGCCCAGATCCATCATCGCCTGCGCGTAATCGCCGGGCCTGTGTCCTGGTGTCAGGCCGCCGGCAAGGGTGACCAGTTCAGGCTTGGCCGTGGGCAGCGGAGTTTCAATGGCAAACAGCCGCGCCACGACCCGTTCGACATTACCGTCAACGACGGTTTCGGGCAGGTCATAGGCGATGGCGGCAATGGCGGCGGATGTATAGGGGCCGATGCCGGGCAATGCCTGCAAGCCTTCACGAGTCGTCGGGAAACCGCCCGCTTCGGAAACCTGCCGCGCACATGCCAGCAGGTTCCGGGCGCGGGCGTAATAACCCAGCCCCGCCCATTCGGCCATCACCCGGGCATCCTCTGCCGCTGCAAGTGCCTGCACCGTTGGCCAGAGATCGATGAACCGTTCGAAATAAGCTTTCACCGCGGCAACCGTGGTCTGCTGCAACATGATCTCGGACAGCCAGACGCGATAAGGATCGGCATTGCCCCTGCCCGGCGGCACGCGCCACGGCAGGATGCGGGCATGGCGGTCATACCATTCCAGAAGCTGCGCTCCGATCACCTTGCTGTCACGCAATTTTCAGAACTCCGACCATTCGCAAGCTTTCATCCGGGCCTGCTGCTGGTTAAGGATATATTATGGATAACCGAACAGACAGGTATGGCCCAGATATCGCACAGCCCGAATAAAAGCACAAACCGTCGGAGGCGCGGTTTTCAGGCGGCGTCTTCAGTGCTGGCGAAGCAGGTGCAGAAGGCAGCCGAGGGTCGTGGTTTCGCCGTGACCCGGCTGTTGACGCATTGGCCGGAAATCGCGGGCGAGCAGCTTGCCCGGCAGACCCGCCCGGTGCGCATCAGCTATGGACGGGGCGGGCTTGGCGCGACATTGATCCTGCTGACCACCGGTCCGGCTGCGCCGATGGTCGAGATGCAGCTGCCGCATCTGCGCGAGCGTATCAATGCCTGTTATGGCTATAATGCGATTCAGAAGATTTCCCTGACCCAAACCGCGGCAAGCGGCTTTGCCGAAGGTCAGGCACAGTTCACTTTGGCAGCCCGTCGCGAGATGCGGCCCCCGGATCCCGAAGCGTTGGCCGAGGCAAGGCAGGTTGCCGGGCAGTTCGAGGATCCGCAGCTTGCCGAGGCCATGGCGCGACTGACACTGAATATCTCATCCCGAACAAACCGAAAGGATTCTTCATGCTGACCCGCTCTTTCGTTGCCGCATTGGCGTTGTCGCTGGCAACACCCGCCTTGGCGCAGGACGAGGCCGCGACCGCCGAGGCCGAAACCGAGGCCAGCGAAGCGCAGACCGTTCCCGATATCGCGTTGGGAGCAGAGGACGCGCCGCTGACAATCATTGAATATGCCAGCTTCACCTGCGGGCATTGCGCCAATTTCCATGAGGAAAACTGGCCCAAGCTGAAATCGGAATATGTCGATACGGGCAAGGTCCGCTTCATCCAGCGCGATGTCTATTTCGATGCGGTCGGCCTTTGGGCCGGTATTCTTGCCCGCTGCGGTGGTGATGACAAATACTATGCCGTGTCGGACATGCTGTTCGACGATCAGGAAAAATGGTTGTCCGGTGGGTCTGGTGATGAAATCGCGTCGAATTTGCGCAAGATCGGCCTGAAAGCGGGCATGTCGGAAGAGCAGATGACCGCCTGCTGGGATGACAAGGGCACTGCCGAAAGCCTGATCAAGACCTTCCAGGACAATGCCACCGCGGATGAGATCGAGGCGACGCCGACCTTTATCATCGGCGAGGAAAAGGTAATGAACCAGCCTTGGGATGATATGAAAAAGATCATCGACGACAAACTGGCCGAGGCGGAATAAGCCAACGCATGATCCGGTTCGCGGCCCCTTGTCGCTTCCTGGCGAAAGGGGCCGTCTTCACTTTTTCGGAAACACGAAAACCCGGTCGCGGCGCAACATCAGCCACATCGGCGTATCGGCGCGTGGCAGGAATACCCCCGGAACTGTCGCGTTCAGGATGATTTCCCCGTTATCGGTGATAAACTCGACCAGGGATTCCCTGCCCAGAAACCGCGCGCGTCTGACACGGGCAAGCGCCGCGCTGCCGTTTTCCGCCGTAGGGGCAGGCCCCCGCCCGGCCCGGTCGAAGTCGATTTTCAGGTGCTGCGGGCGGATAACGATTTCCACCTCTTGCCCGTCCGCGACCCCCGGCGCAAGAAATTCGCCAAAGGGCGTATTCGTTAACGCGCCCTGCACCTTCCCAGTCAGAATATTGATATCACTGAAAAACCCGGCTGCCTCGCGGTCGACCGGCGCATTATACAGGTTATAGGGCGCGCCCTGCTGCACGATCCGGCCCCGGCGCATCAGCAGGATCTGATCTGCCATGCGCATCGCCTCGTCGGGTTCATGCGTGACCAGCAGGACTGCGGTGCCCTCTTCCTTCAGCAGGGCCAGTGTTTCGTCGCGGATCCCGTCGCGAAGACGCTCATCCAGACCGCTGAAAGGCTCATCCATCAACAGGATGCGCGGCTGTGGTGCAAGCGCACGGATCAGGGCTACGCGCTGTTGTTCGCCGCCCGAAAGCTGATGCGGATAGCTGTCGATATGGGATGACATCTGCACGCGCGCCAGCAGTTCCCGTACGCGGTCGCGATTGGCGGAAAAACCGCCCTTCAGCCCGAAGGCGACATTCTCGCTGACCGGCAGATGCGGAAAAAGCGCGAAATCCTGAAACATCAGCCCGACCGAGCGGCGTTCGGGCGGAACATGTGTCGCGGCGTCGCACATGGTTCTGCCATCGACAAGGATATGCCCGCTATCCGGCATATCCACCCCGGCCACCAGCCGGAGCGTTGTGGATTTCCCGCAGCCCGAGGGGCCCAGAAGGCAGGCTACCTGCCCTGCCTCGACCGAAAAACTGACATTTTCCACAACAGCTTGCCCGTTGAAGGAACGGGTCAGGCTTTGAACTTCCAGTCGGGGCGGTGCTGTCACGATGAGACGACGCTTTCACCAAGGCTTTTCGTTGCCTAGCAGGCGCGATTTCGCGCTGCAACTGCCATCAGCTCTGCCTGTGCCGTGTTCGGCGTTGAAATATGGTTTTCCGGTCGCACTGTTACGGCCAGCGCGAAATGATCCGGGGCGCTTCACCCGCAAGGCCACAAACGCTATCTATAACCAGAATATAGGGGAGGGCAGAGATGACCATTCTGGCAATGGACCAGGGTACAACCTCGTCACGGGCATTGGTGTTCAGCGACGATTTGCAGGTGCAGGCAAGCGCACAGCAGGAATTCGAACAGCATTTCCCGCGCTCGGGCTGGGTCGAGCATGATGCGGATGACATCTGGACGACAAGCGCCGCGACGGCGCGGGGCGCGATCGAAAAGGCGGGTAATCCGCGCATTGACGCTATCGGGATCACCAATCAGCGTGAGACGGTCCTGATCTGGGACCGCAAGACCGGAAAGCCCATATATCGCGCCATTGTCTGGCAGGATCGCCGGACGGCGGATCTTTGTGACCGCTTGAAGGATGAAGGGCACGAGGATGCCGTCCGGGCGGTGACCGGGCTGCTGCTTGACCCTTATTTCAGTGCGACGAAAATTGCCTGGATACTGGATCAGGTCGAAGGCGCGCGGGCGCGGGCCGAAGCCGGGGAACTTGCCTTTGGCACGGTGGATTGCTTCCTGATCTGGAAATTGACCGGCGGCAGGTCTCATGTGACGGATGCGACGAACGCCTCGCGGACATTGCTTTACGATATCCGCAAGGGCGACTGGTCGGATGACATGTGCCGCCTGTTCAACGTGCCAAGGGCGATCCTGCCTGATGTTCTGGACAGCGCCGCCGAGTTCGGCACCACCCGCGCCGATCTGTTCGGGCGCGAAATTCCCATTCAGGGCGTGGCGGGCGATCAGCAGGCGGCGACAGTGGGTCAGGCCTGTTTCGACCCGGGCATGATGAAATCAACCTATGGCACCGGCTGCTTTGCGCTGCTGAACACGGGCGAACAGGCGGTGACCTCGGAAAACCGGCTGCTTACGACCATCGCCTATCAGTTGGATGGCAAGCCGGTCTATGCGCTGGAAGGGAGCATCTTCATCGCCGGAGCAGTGGTTCAGTGGTTGCGCGACGGGCTGAAACTGATCCGCGAGGCGAAAGAGACGCAATCCCTGTCCGAGCAGGCCGATGACAGCCAGCAGATCATCATGGTTCCGGCATTCACCGGGTTGGGCGCGCCGCATTGGAACCCTCGGGCGCGAGGGGCGGTGTTTGGGCTGACGCGCAATACCGGTCCGGCGGAATTCGCCCGTGCCGCGCTTGAAAGCGTTGGCTTCCAGACCCGCGATCTTTGGCATGCCATGGCCGCGGATTGGCAAGGCACCGGCGATGCGGCGGTGCTGCGGGTCGATGGCGGCATGACCGCCAGCGAGCCGGCAATGCAGTTTCTGGCGGATATTCTGGGCGCACCGGTCGATCGCCCCGTGAATACCGAAACGACCGCACAAGGCGCTGCCTGGCTGGCAGGTTTCCGCGCAGATTTATGCCCGGGACCACAGGAATATGCCAAAGCGTGGCGGCTTGATCGCAGATTCGAACCGCAAATGAGCGGGACAGAGCGTGACCGGCGATATTCCGCATGGCAAAGGGCTGTTCAGGCGGTCATGGCGGTCTGATTCGGGCTTTGTGATTTTACGCAAGCGCGTTTTTCCGTAATATTACAAAAAAACGATAAGAGGGCAGTGATGAACAGGTTTCTGAAACTCGCGATCGTCGCGCTTGTCGCCTCATGCGGGGGCGGCAACTACAAGGCGCCACGGAATCTTGACAATGCGTGTGCCATCGTGGCCGAGCGCCCGGCCTATCTGAATGCGATGAGAAAGGCTGAAAGGCGCTGGGGAATACCTGTCCATGTGCAGATGGCGACCATCCATCAGGAATCCAAGTTCATCGGCAATGCCCGCACCCCGCATCGCTATCTTCTGGGCGTGATCCCGATGGGGCGGCAAAGCAGCGCCTATGGATATTCACAGGCGCTGGACGGCACCTGGGAAGAATATGTCGAGAAAACCGGAAAGCGCCGCGCAAGACGTGACCGGATCGACGATGCGACCGATTTCATGGGATGGTACATGGATGGTTCGGCAAGAAGGCTTGGCATCTCGAAACTGGACGCGACATCGCAATATCTGGCCTATCACGAAGGTCGCGGAGGTTTCTCACGCGGATCCTATCGGTCCAAGGGATGGCTGATGAACGTGGCGAACAAGGTCGGATCGCGCTCGGAAACCTATCGCATGCAGCTGGCGTCCTGCGGAAGAGGGTGATTTTTCCCGTCTGAAGCGAAATGCCGGTGTTGCGGCGGCAGATTGCGTCCCGCGATGGGGGGGGGGGGGGGGGGGGGGGGGGGGGGGGGGGGGGGGGGGGGGGGGCCCCCCGCACCCCCGAGGTATTTACCGCAAAGAAGAAGGGGAGGAAATGAATCCGGGCCGGGCGCGAGAGAAGGCAATAGCTACCCCATGGCCCGAGCCTTTATGAAACGCAGAGCATGATCCTTATATCCGGCGGTGGCGGGCTCTATGCCTGAAGGCTGCGCACGCCCACCTCGCCCTCGTCACGGGACCTGATCGCGGCGACGGCGGCTATGCTGCCTGCAGCGGTCGTGAAATAGGGGATTTTGTCATATAAGGCGACGGCGCGGATTTCGCGAGAATCCGCAATGGCCTGTACCCCTTCGGTCGTGTTCAGGACCATCGTGATCTCGCCATTCTTCAGCCGGTCAACGATATTGGGGCGGCCCTCATAGACCTTGTTGACGCGTTGCGCCTCGACATTCCTGGCGGCCAGGAAATCGGCTGTCCCGCTGGTGGCGATGATCTGGAAGCCCATGTCGATGAGATCGCGGGCGGCGGAGGCCATGGCGTCGGTCTTGTCGGCATCCTTGATCGACAGGAAGATTTGCCCATCATGCGGCAGATTGCTTCCCGCCCCAAGCTGCGCCTTAAGGAAGGCGCGCGGGAAATTGCGGTCCCAGCCCATCACTTCGCCGGTCGAGCGCATTTCCGGGCCCAGCAGCGTATCGACACCGGGGAACCGGGCGAAAGGCATCACTGCCTCCTTGACCGAGAACCACGGTGTGTTGGGATCGGCCAATGTCAGCGGATCGGCGAAAGGCAGATCGTCTTCGGGACCGACCCCCTCGGGATAGGGATCGCGGGCGGGGAAATTCGACATAGGCTCGCCCGCCATCAGCCGCGCGGCAATCGAGGCGATGGCGCTGTCGGTGGCCTTGGCGACGAAGGGAACCGTGCGCGATGCGCGGGGATTTACCTCGAGCACATAGATATCACCATCCTTGAGCGCGAATTGCACATTCATCAGGCCGACGACATGCAGGGCGCGCGCCATCTCGATGGTCTGGCGTTTCAGTTCCTGAATGGTCGCCTGATCCAGTGTATGCGGAGGCAGCGAACAGGCCGAGTCGCCGGAATGGACTCCGGCTTCTTCGATATGTTCCATGATTCCCGCGACATGGACATTTTCGCCGTCGCAAAGGGCGTCAACGTCAACCTCGATCGCGCCGGTCAGATAGCTGTCCAGCAGCACCGGGTTCTTGCCCGACACCACCACGGCCTCGTTGATGTAGCGTTTCAGGTGATCCATGTCCCGCACGATCTCCATCGCGCGGCCGCCAAGAACATATGACGGCCGGATCACCAGCGGGAAGCCGATTTTCCCGGCGATTGCAATGGCATCGCTGTCGCTATGCGCGATGCCATTAACCGGCTGCTTCAGGTTCAGATCGTTCAGAAGCTTCTGGAACCGCTCGCGGTCCTCGGCAAGGTCGATCGCGTCCGGGGTGGTGCCAAGGATCGGGATTCCTTCGGCTTCAAGCGCATTGGCGAGTTTCAGTGGGGTTTGACCGCCGAACTGTACGATGACGCCGTGAAGCGTGCCGTTTTCCTTTTCGACCCGCAGGATTTCCAGCACATGTTCCAGTGTCAATGGCTCGAAATACAGTCGGTCCGAGGTATCGTAATCGGTGCTGACGGTCTCGGGGTTGCAGTTGACCATGATGGTTTCATAACCGGCATCGGTCAGTGCGAAACAGGCGTGACAGCAGCAATAATCGAACTCGATCCCCTGCCCGATCCGGTTCGGGCCGCCGCCAAGGATGACGACCTTTTTCGCCGCGGTCGGCCGGGATTCGCATTCGACCTCACCCATCGCCGGGCTTTCATAGGTCGAATACATATAGGGCGTCTGCGCCTCGAATTCGGCGGCGCAGGTATCGATGCGCTTGAAGACCGGGCGGATATCCATCGAAACCCGGGCGCGGCGGATATCGTCCTCTTCCCGACCGGTCAGCATCGCAAGGCGGGCATCGGAAAAACCCATCATCTTGAGCGCCCGCAGGTCTTCGGCATCTGTCGGCAAGCCGTTTTCGCGGACCTTGTTTTCGGTATCGACGATTTCGCGCAGGCGTTGCAGGAACCACGGGTCGAAATGGGTGATCCGCTGGATTTCATCGTCGCTCAGCCCGAGACGCATTGCCTGGGCGATAACGCGCAAACGGTCGGGCGTCTGTTTCGACAATGCGGCGATGACGGCAGGCTTGCCCTGTTCCGCAAAACCCTCGATGTTGATTTCATCCAGCCCGGTCAGGCCGTTTTCCATCGAGGTCAGGGCTTTTTGCAGCGATTCATGGAAGCTGCGGCCGATGGACATCACCTCGCCCACGGATTTCATTGCGGTTGTCAGCTCGGGCTTGGAGCCGGGGAATTTCTCAAAGGCGAAACGCGGGATTTTCGTCACGACATAATCGATGGACGGCTCGAAGCTTGCCGGTGTGACTTTGGTGATATCGTTGTCCAGCTCGTCCAGCGTATAGCCGACGGCAAGTTTTGCGGCGATTTTGGCGATCGGGAAACCTGTGGCCTTGGAGGCCAGCGCCGAGGAACGGCTGACGCGGGGGTTCATTTCGATCACGACCATACGGCCATCGGCGGGGTTGATCGCCCATTGCACATTCGATCCGCCGGTTTCAACGCCGATTTCGCGCAGCACCGCGATGCTGCCGTTCCGCATCATCTGATATTCGCGGTCGGTCAGTGTCAGGGCGGGGGCGACGGTGATCGAATCGCCGGTATGCACGCCCATCGGATCGACGTTTTCGATGGAACAGACGATGATGGCATTGTCGTTGCGGTCCCGCACGACCTCCATCTCGTATTCCTTCCAGCCCAGAAGGCTTTCGTCGATCAGAACCTGCGCCATGGGCGAGGCATCCAGCCCCGAGCGCACGATCCGTTCATAATCGTCGCGGTTATAAGCTACCCCGCCACCGGTCCCGCCAAGGGTAAAGGCCGGTCGAATGATCGCGGGCAGGCCGATTTCCTCGAGCGCCTCCATGGCCGTGTTGACGCCGGCATTGATATCATATTTGCCGCTGGCGAGTTTTGGGGCCGAAACGATGGTCGCAAGCGGATTCTCCAGCCCGATCCGGTCCATGGCTTCCCGGAACAGCTTTCGATCCTCGGCCATTTCGATGGCGGAACGCTGCGCCCCGATCAGCTCGACGCCATAGCGGTTCAGCACACCCGAATCGGCAAGTGCAAGCGCGGTGTTCAGACCGGTTTGCCCGCCCATCGTCGGCAGCAGCGCGTCCGGGCGCTCTTTGGCGATGATCTTCTCGACGATTTCGGGGGTGATCGGCTCTATATAGGTCGCGTCCGCCATTTCGGGATCGGTCATGATCGTGGCGGGATTGGAATTGACCAGGATGACGCGATAGCCCTCTTCGCGCAGCGCCTTGCAGGCCTGTGCACCTGAATAATCGAACTCGCAGGCTTGCCCGATCACGATGGGTCCGGCACCGATGATCAGTATCGATTTGATATCGGTTCTTTTCGGCATGGTTCTGCCCCCGGCATGTCTAGGAGTTGCGCAAATCGTCCGGGGTTATAGCCAAGCGTGGCCTGTGCGCAAGGTGGCAACTGCCACAAGGTCCGACAATGTCAGAAAAACGGGCCGGGATTGGCCAGCAATGTGAGCGCGGCGCTATAGCGATTCACGGCGAATGAATCGCTTGTCTGCGAACGTGCAAGATAGGTGCGAAGCAGCCGTTCGGTCGTTTCCTCCCCGGCGATATCCTTGAATGAATCGGTTCCAAGGACGCGTCTGGCGGCCTTGGAAAACTCATCCGCCTGCCGGTCGACATCCAGGCTCGCCATATATGGACCAAAGCCGAATGCGCCCTGAAACACCTGCCGCAAAGGTGGATTGCTGAGCAATTCGAACCAGTTCGCCCGATCACTGCGGCCAGCCTCGGCTATGCGTGCGATCTCGCGCCGTGCATTCAATGCGAGCCGAAGGGATTCATCACTTTGCCCGATTCGGGATTCGAATTCACGATCAACATAAGCCGTGGCGACTTTTTCCGCGGAATCGGTCATTTGCGATGAATCGTCGATCTTTTCCCTTGTCCGCAGCCGGAAGACATGACGGCGGAAGACCTGTTCCAGTTTTGCGGGATCCGCGAATTCCGTCAGCGATTCGACATCGAAGATACTCTTCGCCTTTTCGGTGAATATCTCTTCTTTCTTCAGGAAGGAAAGCTTGCTGAAATCTTCGCCCAGATCGAACGCGCTTGTCAGGACATCTTGCAAATTATCGTTGCGCAGCAGCGCAAAGGTAATCGTGGCGTCCCGATCCTTGATCTCGAAAACCTTCTTCATCGTATCATGCGCTTTTTGGGTCGCACTGATCGTATCCTTGTCGAAACCGGTCAGGCCGATATTGCGAAGGAAAATTTCCGTTTGGTCTGATTTCGGCAGATTACGCCAGGTTTGCGCTTCGGTATCGGCCTCGATCTTCTGTTGAATGATGAAATCACGGTCATTAAACACATAGGCGCGGATAAGTTTCTCTGCCGTTGAGGGGTCGGCCAGTTCCTTGAAACTTTTGACACCGACAACCTCCTCCAGCGCTTTCAGAATCTTGGCCTTTTCGACCGCGGGCCGGCTTTCCGTGGTGATCAGCAGTTTTTGCTCGCCCGAGCTATCGGTGTAGGAGGTGGATTTCCCGAAACCGTCCGGCAGGTTTAGCGCGACCGTCATCATTTTCCGCAATGAGGGGCTCTTGCGGGCTTTTGTCCAGAAAGCATGATCGTTCGTTGTGCTTTCTGCCAGTTTGACGATCTCGTCCTTTCGCCGCGTGGCAAAACCGGACACCTCTCTGGAATATCCCCTGAGGCCGATCCTTTCTTCTATCGGAACGCTCGCATCGATGCCGCCCGAGGCTTTGCGGTTGAAGTCGAAGCTTTCCGCAAGCCGAAGATATCGCTTGTCCGCAAGCCGATTGGCAAGCGAGCGGGGATCGTTCAGATCGGATTCCAGAACCTTCTTGATAAGCCCGCGATAATTTATTTCCGTTTCAAGCCCATGCGCCTTTAGCGCAACGCTTAACAGGCGGTAATCGCCCACCAGATCATCAGCGGTTTCGACATGCTGTATGCGGTCGCGGTAGTAGTCGATTTCCCGCTTTACCACCGGATCGCGCGCAAGCACCTGTTTGCTTTTGGCTTCCGTGCGTTGCAGCAGATTCCATCCGGCGGGACCGCCGATACCCAAATTTACCGAAAACACCATCACATCACCCCGATTACCGGAACATTCCGAACAGAATCTGCGGAACAGATGTAACGCGGCAGAGGCTGATAATTTATGAACGGATCGCTTGCGGGCGGCGGCTTGTAATTAAATCTTTAGATAACCCGCCCTGGTCGCTTCCGGACGATGCTTCAAAGATCGAAACTCGCGAAGACCGGGGCATGATCGCTTGGTTTTTCCCAGCCGCGGACATCGCGCAATACCCGGCTGTTATGACCGGAATTGGCGATATCCGGGCTGGCCCAGATGTGATCCAGCCGGCGACCCTTGTCGGCGGCATCCCAATCCCGTGCGCGATAGCTCCACCATGAATAAAGCTGGCCGTCGGGAATATCCTTGCGGGTGATATCCACCCATTTCCCGGCGTCCTGCGCCTGCATCAGGTGTTCAACCTCGATGGGCGTATGGCTGACCACTTTCAGCAATTGCTTGTGCGACCAGACATCGTCTTCGCGCGGCGCGATGTTGAAATCACCGACCATGATCGAACGGCTGGGCCGCTCGGCATGGAAAACATCGCGCAGCTCGGTCACGAAATCCAGCTTCTGGCCGAATTTCGGGTTCAGTTCGCGGTCGGGAATATCGCCACCTGCCGGGATATACATGTTGTGGATGGTGATCCCGCTTTCGGTCCGTGCGGCAACGTGGCGGGCATGGCCAAGTCCGGCGTAATCCCGGTCGCCCGCATCCTCGATCGGCAGGCGGGACAGGATCGCGACACCATTATAACCCTTCTGGCCGCGCGCGACGATGTGGTGATAGCCAAGTTCTCGAAATCCCTCCAGCGGGATCTTCTCGACCGGCGATTTGCATTCCTGAAGGCACAGGATATCCGGGCCTTCCTCTCGCAATAGCCGGGTGACCAGGGCTTCGCGCAGGCGGACGGAATTGATGTTCCAGGTGGCGAGTGTGAACATATGCGGGCTCCTTTGTTCGGGAACCTAGCCGCGGGATAAAGGCATGTCGAGCCAGAGCGGCGGGGCAAGCCGTCTTTTCCGCCATATTGACGCTTGGTGAAATGCGGCGCAGCAGCTAATGAGGGCGACAAAGTGAAAAAAGGGACGGCCCATGCAGATCACCGTTGACGACGCTTTGGCACGGGGCGGCACAGGGCGCTTTCAATGGCGCCTGCTGGGGATATTCGGGCTTGTCTGGGCGGCGGACGCGATGCAGGTCATCGCAGTTGGCTTTGCCTGGCCATCGGTTGCCGCAAGTTTCGGGGTAGAGCGGGTCACCGCGCTTCAGATCGGAACGCTGTTCTTTCTGGGGATGTTCGTGGGCGCCTATGGTTTCGGACGGATTGCCGACCGGATCGGGCGGCGCAAGGTCTTGCTGCTGACCGTCGCGATGGATGCGATATTCGGCCTTGCCTCGGTGCTCGCCAATGATTTCACATTCTTGCTGGCAATGCGCTTCATGACCGGCGTCGCCGTCGGAGGCACCCTGCCCGTCGATTACGCGATGATGGCCGAGTTTCTGCCGCCGAAGAACCGGGGGCGCTGGCTGGTCTGGCTTGAAGGTTTCTGGGCGGTGGGAACCGTCGTCATCGCCGTGACCGCGTGGATTGCCACCTCGCTCGAAGCAGCCGCGCCCTGGAGATGGATCTTCGCGATTGCCGCCCTGCCCGCCCTGATCGGGATCTGGCTGCGGCTTTGGGTGCCGGAATCGCCCATGTACCTTATCCGCAACAAACGCGAACCCGAGGCGCGGCGGGTCGTCAATCGCGTTCTTTCGGTGAATGGGGCACCGCTGTTGGACGAAGGGACGCAGATCATTCCGGCTCCTGTTTCCGACGCGGCCGAACGTTCGATCTTCGGTCCGGCCCTGCGTGACCGGAGCATCGGGATTCTGGCCGTCTGGTTCCTTGTCTCGCTTTCCTATTACGGAGTGTTCGTCTGGGTCCCGGGGGAACTTGCGACCGAGGGTTTCGGTTTCGTGCGCGGCTTCGGCTTCGTGGTCATCCTCGCTCTTGCGCAGATACCGGGATATATGCTTGCCGCCTGGGGCGTCGAGGCGGTCGGGCGGCGCAATACGCTGATGGGCTTCCTGATCCTGAGCGCGGCGGGATGCGCATTATTCACGATTGCCGGTTCAACGGCGATGATCGCCATTTCGCTGATCATGATGAGCTTTGCGCTGCTTGGCACATGGGGCGCGCTTTACGCCTTTACGCCTGAACTCTATCCCACGAATCTGCGCGGCACCGGCATGGGCACCGCAAGCGCCGTTGCCCGGCTGGGCGGTATTCTCGCGCCCAGCCTTCTGGCATACGTCTTCGTCAAAGGATTTGGTTTCGCCATAGGCGTATTCGCCCTGCTTCTGCTTTTGGGGACAGCCGCCCTGTTGCTGGTGAAAGAGGAAACCCGCGATCGGGCAATCGGTTAGGCGGCTTCGCGCTAAACATGGCGCATCATGCCTGACCTGCCTCTTTACCCTTCTTCTTTGCGGTAAATACCTCGGGGGTCCGGGGGCAGCGCCCCCCCCCCCCCCCCCCCCCCCCCCCCCCCCCCCCCCCCCCCCCACCGCGGGACGCAGGCAGCTTGCATGCCCGGTTCAATGCAGCCTGTTTTGACGCGCGTCAAGAAAGGCACATGCCGCCAGTCCCGCGCGCCTTCCCAAAGCAAGACATCCCGTGATCAGATAGCCGCCTGTCGGGGCCTCCCAATCAAGCATTTCGCCTGCGACGAATACGCCCGGCAGTGCCTTCAACTCCAGATCCGGGGTGATCGCGCTGCCCGCTACTCCGCCTGCGGTCGAGATCGCATGTTCAATCTCCATCGGTCCGTCATGACGCAGTATCAGGTTCCTGGCCAAAGCCGCCCAATCATCCGGGTCGTCAGGTCGAGGTTGTCCCCATTCCAGCAACAGCGCCGTTTTGACCGGATCTCCAAGTACCCGGCGCAGCCAGTTCCCGACCGAAAGCTTGCGCCTGGGCCTTCGAAAACGCCCGGCAAGCACCTGATGGTCAAGATCCGGTACCAGATCGATATGGGCCACCTGACCGTCCCGAATCCGGGCGGCGATTTCATAGATGCCGCCGCCTTCGATCCCGTCGCGCGTGATGACCCATTCCCCACGGCTGACCTGTTCTCCGGCACGAAGGGCCACGCCCTTGACGGCCGATCCGAAAAAGCGCGCCATTTCAGGTGACCACGAAACGCGCAGCCCCATATTCGCGGGGCGGAAAGGCGTCATGTCCACCCCCGCCGCGTGCAGGATCGACATCCATGTGCCGTCGGAACCCAGCCGGGGCCAGCTTGCGCCGCCAAGGGCAAGCACGGTGACGGACGGGCGCAGGACCTGTTCGCCTTCGGGGGTAGAAAACCGGAAACCGTCCTGCAAACCCGTCCATTTCCATCTTGTTCGCAGCTCGACCCCGGCCTCGCGCAACCGTGCAAGCCAGTTGCGAAGCAGAGGTGACGCCTTCATGCCTACCGGAAAGACACGCCGGGTCGAGCCGGTAAACAGCTTTGCGCCAAGGCTGCTCGCCCAGTCCATCGCCTCTTGCGGACCGAATGCATCCGGCTGCCCATATCCCAATGCAAAGGCGGCACTGCCGTTGAAATGAGTGGCGAACGCGTCTTCCGGCTCGTTTTTGGTCAGATTCAGCCCCGATTTACCGGCCATCAGAAATTTTCGCGCCGGTGTCGGCATCGCGTCGGCAATGACCACCTGCCGCCCTGCCCCGGCAAGCATTTCGGCGGCCATCAGTCCGGCCGGCCCTGCGCCGATGACCAATGCGTCGGGCCGATTGTTCACCGTCGTCCCCGGCGGTTCATCGCCAGCCGGATCAGGGCACGCTCGACCAGCGCCATTTGCGGGGCGCGGCTTGCGCTGCGCAGGGTCAGGTCGGTGGTCAGCAGCTGGGATATCGCCTCTTCCAGCGGTGCCACGCCCCATTGTTGCGCCTGCCGGGTCATGCGGTCGCGGCGCGGGCCGAACACCGGTGGGCGCATGCGCGACAACCCCGCCCCCGGCCCTTGCGGATCGGCTGCGGCCAGATGCAGCGCCCGGAAATGCCTCAGCGCGGCGATACATAGCGAAACCGGCGTGACCCCCTGCCCCTCGATCCGGCGCATCAGCGGTCCGAACTCGTCCGAGCGCCCCTCGGCCACGACATGAAGCAATTCGTCCAGTTCCGCCTCTATCGTGGCAGGTGTGTTCAGGGCGATCTCGGCAGGCGTCAGCGGCGAGGGATCCCCATATTTGTAAAGTCCGATCTTCTCGATAGTCTGGCGCATATCGCCCGGATCCAGCGCCTGCGCCAATGTCAGAAGATCGCGCATGGCGTCGGGGGGAACCTCTTGCAGGCCGGCGGCTTGCAGCCATTTGCGGATCTCGTCCTCGCCCGGCGGATCGTCATAGATCGGTGCGGCAACCGCCTGTTTATGCGGCTCGAACAATTTGCGCAGAGCCGATGACTTCGCCAATCCTCCGGCGGTGATCACGATAACCGCATCGCCGGGCTGCCATTCCTCCAGGGCGACCCTGATCGCGTCCGTGCCACTGTCGGGAGTATCCTCAACCAGAACGACGCGGGGGCCGGGAAAGAATCCGACTTCCTTGATTGCATCCAGAAGCGCGGCCGGATCTTTCTTCAGGCCCGCTCCGGGCAGGCGGGTGAGGCGCATTTCCTCTTCGGCGTTCTCGCCGGTCAGCGAGGCGATGGCTTCGGCACGTTTAAGCGCAACCCGCATGGCGTCCTGCCCATAGATCAGCAAGGCCGGGCGCGAAGGATCGGGCCGCGCCAGATAGCGGGCGATTTCACCGCCCTTGAGATTCATGGGGCAGATAACGAGGCAGAGGCTGCCAGCAATCTTGTCACCACGTGATCCGCCAGCATTCGGGCCAGACGCTCGCGTGCATCGCGCTCGGCGCTGAGCGTGGCGATCGTGGTGCCCGTGGTCGAGTAAGAGGTGAAACTGCTGACACGGCCAGAGGTCAGCGTGGCGCCGCCGGAACTTTCCTTAAGCGCGAAATCCACCGTGCCGTTCAGGGAATAGCGGGTGGTGATCTCATCGGTGGTAATCGCCTGCGGGACGACGCCGATGCTTATCCGGTAATCGAGATCATAGGAAGCTTCGCCCTCCGGACCGATGCGTTCGGCAAGACGGCGGTTGAAGGCGAATTCCTGATAATCCTGCGGGTCGCGCGGACGGATCTTGCCGAACAGCTTTTTGCCGCCACCATTCGGGCCGTAAACCGGGGTCAGGCCGCAGGCGGACAGCGTCAGTATTCCCAGAATGGCCGTACGTCTGGGTAATGAATTGCGGGGTGCCGTTGTCCCGATGCGCGGCTTTGCTGTGCTTTTGGATGACGGGGTTTTCATCGGGTTCGCCCTATGCAACCACATTGACGATCCGGCCGGGCACCACGATCAGCTTTTTGGGCGCCGCACCGTCAAGGAAGCGCTGCACCGTCTCATCGGCCAGCACCAATGCCTCGATCTGGTCCTTGGGCATATCCTTCGCCACGCTGATTTCGGCCCGGCGTTTGCCGTTGATCTGGACGGGCAGCGTCACGGTGTCATCCTCCAGCAATGCGGGATCGGCCTTGGGCCAGGGTGCATCCACCACCATGCCCTGCCCGCCGGCCTTTGCCCAGACCTCTTCCGCAAGATGCGGCACCATCGGCGCCATGAGCTGCGCCATGATGCGCAATACCTCGCGCCGCGACTCGCCCCCTGCCCCGGATTTTCCTACGGCATTGGCGAGTTCGTACAGTTTGGCCACCGCCTTGTTGAAGGTAAAGCCCTCGATCGCGCGGGTCACATCGGCAATGGCCCGATGCGCTGCGCGGGTCAGGGCAGGATCCTCGCCGCTTTCGGGTGCTTCATCGGCCAGACGCCAGACGCGGGACAGGAACTTATAGGCGGCATCGGCCCCGGCGGCGGTCCATTCCACGTCTCGCTCGGGCGGGCTGTCGGACAGCATGAACCAGCGCGCGGTATCCGCCCCGAAACTGGCGACGATATTCACCGGATCAACGACATTCTTCTTGGATTTCGACATCTTGGCCGAAGGAACGGTCTCGACCAGGGTGCCATCGGCCAGCTTGCCGTCGGTGACATCCTCGGGCAGGTGATAGACCGGGCGGCCGCGTTCATCGAGGGTACGATAAATCTCATGCGTGACCATGCCCTGCGTGAACAGCGCGTCAAAGGGCTCTGACGCGCTTTCCGGCAGATGGCCTGTCTTGACCATCGCGCGGGCGAAAAAGCGGGAATACAGCAGATGCAGGATCGCATGCTCGATTCCGCCGATATATTGATCGACATTCATCCAGTAATCGGCATCCGCCCGGTTGGTTGGCGTATCGGCCCCGGGCGAGGTGAAACGCGCATAATACCATGACGAATCGACGAATGTATCCATCGTATCGGTTTCGCGCCGCGCCGCGCCGCCGCATTTCGGACAGGTCGCATCGCGCCATGTCGGGTGACGGTCCAGCGGGTTTCCGGGCTGATCGAAGCTGACATCCTGCGGCAGCAGCACCGGCAGGTTTTCCTTGGCCTCGGGTACCGTCCCGCATGTGTCGCAATGCACTACGGGAATCGGACAGCCCCAATAGCGCTGCCGCGAAATGCCCCAGTCGCGCAGCCGGAACTTGGTCACGCCTTCGCCCCAGCCCTGCGCTTCGGCAACCGCGATTGCCGCTGTGACCGCGGCCTCGCCCGTCTGTTCGGCCTCGCCGGTGAAACCGCGGACATAGGACACCGGCTCGGATTTCAACGGCACATAGGGCGCCTTTGCGACCAGCGCGTCTGCCTGTTCCAGATCCATCCCTTTTTCGCCGAATGTAGCGGGTATCGGCAGGCCGTATTTCGTGGCGAATTCGTGGTCGCGCTCGTCATGGGCGGGGGATCCGAAAATTGCGCCGGTGCCGTAATCCATCAGCACGAAATTGGCGATCCAGATCGGCAATTCCCAAGACGAATCAATAGGATGGCGCACGGTCAAGCCGGTATCAAAGCCCAATTTCGGTGCGGTTTCTATGGCCTCTTCCGTGGTGCCGATGCTGCGGCATTCCTGAATGAAGGCGGCCACGTCCGGATTCGAGGCCAGCGCGGTGACCAATGGGTGATCCGGCGACAGCGCCACGAAGGATGCGCCCATCAGCGTGTCGGGGCGGGTCGTGTAAACCTCGATCTGATCGAAGCCTTCGGGGGCGTTCACGGTTTCGAACCGGATTTGCAGGCCTCGGGACTTGCCGATCCAGTTCTGCTGCATCAGCCGCACCTTGTCGGGCCAGCCTTTCAACCCGTCGATGGCGTCCAGCAGCTCTTCGGAATAATCCGAGATGCGGAAGAACCATTGCGTCAGTTCCCGCCGCTCGACCGGTGCACCAGAGCGCCAGCCCTTGCCGTCGATCACCTGCTCATTCGCAAGCACGGTCATATCGACCGGATCCCAGTTCACCTGCGCCGATTTGCGGGTAATCAGCCCGGCATCCAGGAAGTCCAAGAACAGCGCCTGCTGCTGCGCGACATAAGCATCATCGCAGGTGGCGAATTCGCGGCTCCAGTCGATGGACAGGCCAAGCGGCTTAAGCTGATCCCGCATGGTGGCGATATTGGCATAGGTCCAGTCACGGGGATGACCGCCCTGCTCCATCGCGGCATTCTCGGCGGGCATGCCGAATGCGTCCCAGCCCATCGGATGCAGCACGCTGAAACCCTGCGCGCGTTTGAACCGCGCCACCACATCGCCCATCGTGTAGTTGCGCACGTGACCCATATGGATCCGGCCCGACGGATAGGGAAACATCTCCAGCACGTAATATTTCGGCCGCTCGTCGCGGATGGCGGTAAAGCATCCGGCATCGGCCCAGGCTTGCTGCCACCGGGACTCGGAGCTGGAGGGATCGTAGGGCATGTCGGACCTCGGGCATTATTCTTTGGCCGCAGGATGTATACGGCAGGCGCGCATTGGTCCAGTGCTGTAGGAGTGCGCGGTTACAGGCCGCTGTCGCGGATGCGCATTTGCCGGGCGCGGGTCAGGATCGCATCCTCGACCGCGCGCACAGTGCCGGGTGCGACGGCAGCGCCGCCCGGCCCTTGCAGCGACAGCTTGAGCGAGCGTGCATCCATGGCAGGATCGCTGATCTGGACCGTTGCCCGATAGGACCTGCCGCCGCCCGGCGGTGTGCCATAGCCGGTCACGATCACGCCGGTGAAGGGATCGACGGACTGGATCGGCAGGAAATTCAGGACTTCGAGGCTGGCATTCCACAGATATTTGTTCACCGCGACCGTGGTGTTTGGATTGCTGCGGTTGCCGAACACGTCCCAGATCGTGGTCTGGCGGGCGCTGGGACGCATATCGGCGCCATAGGCCGACATGTCGTCGCCTCTGGTGGCGCGATTGCCTCCGCATGCAGCCAATCCGACGCAAAGCGCCGTAACGAAAAACAACTGCACGATGCGTGGCGTTTTCATGCGATCCCCCGGATTTTGCCATTCACGGCAGCTTTAGCGCGGATTCCCCCCTAGCGACAAGCGCTTTGGCAAAACCTTGCTTTCACAAAGCGGGGTCACGGCGGGCAAAACAGAAAGGACACGTTGCAACCAGAAACTGTGGCGCTTGTGCATCACAGTCTTCGTTAATCCCCGGCCCAGCCGGCTGATTTCGTTGCATAGCGAAGCTGAAAGTAGGAAACACGATGCATACCCAAGACGGTAATCCGGTTTGGGCATCAGAGAGACAAGAGGGAACATTACCATGAAAAAGGCTCTTATCGCCTCCACAGCGCTGGCATTGTCCGCTGGCTTTGCTGCCGCCGACGTCACCATCTCGGGTTACGGCCGGACCGGTGTGCAGTATTACGAAGACGGTGGACTGACTGACGGCGGCAACGATTCGCAGATCGTTTCGCGTCTGCGGATGAACCTTGACGCGTCGACCTCGACCGACCAAGGCGTTGATTTCGGTGCGCGTTTCCGTCTGCAGTGGGATCAGGGTCACGGTTCGCGTGGGGAAAAAGCGTCGACCAACGCCGGTAAGCTGTACGTTACCTCGAACGGTCTGACCGTCGAGGTTGGTAACGTCGACACCGCGTTCGACTCGAATGGCCTGATCTACGAAACGGAACTTGGTGCATTTGACCGCTCGGTCGGTTTCAGCGACCGCACCGGTTCGTTCTTTACCTATGAATCCGCCGCTTATGACGATGTTGACCGTGTTGGTGTCCGCGTTCTGTACGAGATCGACAACCTGACCGTTCAAGGTTCGTACGTTGATCCCGATCAATCTGGCCATCGCGAAGCAACCTCTGAAGTTATTGATGGCGTTAAATACTTCTATGACGTCGAAGAAGAATACGGTCTGTCGATCGACTATGTCTGGAACGAGCGTCTGGAACTGTCGGCTGCCTATGTCATGAATGGCGCAGGCGTCAAAGACAACGACATCTTCTTCATCGGTGCGCGTTATGCCGTCATGGACAACGCCCGCATCGGTCTGAACTATGTTGACGCCAGCAATGACGGGGTCACCGGTAGCGACGATAATCGTGAGTATGTCGAGCAAGGTAACACCATCGCTATCTATGGCGACTACACCCTGGCTGATGGGCTGACCAACATCGAAGCCTATGTCGCGAACAACGACGCAGAGTGGAACAAAACCGACAACGCTTTCGGTATCGGCGTGAACTACGATCTGGGCGGTGCCCGTCTTGGTGCTTCGCTGCAGCGTGACTACGACGAGCGTGTCACCGCCGACATGGGTGTTCGCTTCGACTTCTGATCGAAACGATCATCGTAAATTGTGAAGAGCGGGCCTTGCGTCCGCTCTTTTCTTTTTGTTTGGTCCTGTCATGGGATTGAATGATATCAAAGGCCGCATTGCCGCGGCAGAAAAGGCTGCGGGGCGTACCCCCGGTGCGGTCACGCTGATCGCTGTCAGCAAGGTGCAACCGCCCGGGCGGGTCGAATCCGTGCTTGAGGCCGGGCAGCGCATCTTCGGCGAGAATTACGTGCAGGAAGCGCAGGGCAAATGGCCCGATTGGCGCGAGCGATTCGAGGGCGTCTCGCTGCATATGATCGGCCCCTTGCAGTCGAACAAGGCAAAGCTGGCCGTGCAGCTTTTCGACGCAATCCATTCGCTGGATCGCATGTCGCTTGCCCGCAAACTGGCCGCGCAGATCGCCGAGCAGCGCAGGGCGCCCGAATTGTTCGTTCAGGTCAATACCGGGGATGAGCCGCAAAAGGCCGGTGTGCTGGCGGATGAACTGCCGGGTTTCCTTGCCTCGTGCCGCGAGCTGGGCCTTTCGCCCGGCGGTCTGATGTGCATCCCGCCGGAAAGCGGCGATCCGGTGCCGCATTTCCGCCTGCTGCGCCAATTGGCTGAGGATAACGGGCTGCCGAATCTGTCAATGGGGATGAGTGCGGATTTCGAAGCCGCAATTGCCGAGGGCGCGACTCATGTGCGCGTCGGTTCGGCGATATTCGGGGCGCGGGATTACGGGTAGCCGGAATCGGGAAGGGGCGCTGCCCCTCTTGGCCTGCGGCCAATTCACCCCGAGGTATTTGGACAAAGAAGAATGTGGCTATTGGCCGGCGAGAGCATTGGGGACGATCAGGCGCGTTCCGGGGATGGCCAGTGCGGCGATCCGAAGCAGGTGAGCGCGAGAGAAGGCGATACAACCTTCTGTGCCGAAGCGGGGGCGGCGCCATTGGTGCAGGAATATCGCCGAGCCCCAACCGGGGATGGCATCGGGCCAGTTCCAGTCGGTGGTCAGGATCAGGTCATAAAGCGGATCGCTGCGGCGCAGGCGCTCGTGGCTGGCGGGCAGGGGCGCGCGGGCGTGATGATTATAGGCCGGATGGCCGGGATCGTCGCACCAGAGATCACCTGGTCCGACAGGGCGCGCCCAGGGGGCAGGGGGCGCCAGCCGGTCGGGGCGATACCACAGGCCGGTGATATGCAGAATACCGGCGGGCGTAGCCCCGTCGCCCTCGCGTTTATGCGTGGTGATGCCGGTCTTGCCGATGCTGCACGGGAATATCCGGCCCAGAAAGCGGATGCCACGCGGGGTAAGGACCATATCTTGCCGCGTCACAGCAGATGCCCCGATTTCAGAGCCTTGGTGTCGAGGTAATCGGTATTGAACCGGTTGCGCGGGGTGATCAGGGGGACGCGTTCGGAAACCTTGATCCCCTGACCTTCCAGCATCGCTACCTTGCGCGGGTTATTGGTCATGAGTCGCACAGCATCAAAGCCCAGACGCCGCAGCAGGGCCGCACCGATCCGGAAATCCCGTTCGTCATCCTCGAATCCCAGCCGGTGATTCGCCTCGACCGTGTCAAAGCCCTGATTTTGCAGATCATATGCGCGCATCTTGTTGGCAAGTCCGATGCCGCGCCCTTCCTGATTGAGGTAAAGCAGCACGCCGGCGCCCTGCTGACCCATTGCCGTCAGGGCGGATTGAAGCTGCGGGCCGCAATCGCATTTCAGGCTGCCCAGCACATCACCGGTAAAGCAGGCGGAATGCAGCCGGGTGAGAACGGGTTGATCGCGGGGCGGATCGCCGATCTCGATGGCGTAATGTTCGGTTCCGCCGTCGTCGGGCCGGAAGATATGCAGGCGCGAACGCTCTGCCGACAGCAGCGGAAGCCGGGCCGCGGCGACCGGCGCAACGGCGGCTTCGCTTGCAAGTTGGGCCAGCATCGGTCCGGCCGCCAGTGTCGTCAGGCCGGGCAGGGGGGGCGAAGCGATCATCAGCATTGCGGGCAGAAGCTGGGCCGATTTGGCAAGCGCCAATGCTGCCTTGTGATCCTGAACCTCTCCGTCGCGCAGGGTTTTCAGAGGGCCTTTCATCGGCGTCATCAGATCGCCGGCTGGATCGGCAAGCGCCCTGAGCCATGCAAGATCGCCGTCATCGGGCACGATCACCCGCGCCAGCCCGTCATCATAGACGCGGGCTTTCAGTGTTTCCGCCCGACGCGCGGTCAGTGCGAGAACCGGCTGGCCCAGTGCCCGCATGTCGGAAAGCCGCGTCGGCGAAAGCGACTCGACCGCTGCGACGATATGGTTGCCGATCACGACAGGCAGGCCCATGCGCAGATCGGCACGGGCGCGGGATATGGTTTCGGCAAGGGTCGGGATCAGGCTCATGGCTGGCGATTATTGAAACATTCTGAAACATAATGGCCCCATACCGACAATTCCATGTGAGAATTCATTGATCCCTCTGGACGGAACCGGGGCCTGTCCCCACTCCTTTGCGCAATAGCGTGAAGGAGGCAACATGCCCGGACTAAAAAAAATATTGCTTGTCGATGATGAGGAAGACCTGCGCGAGGCTTTGGCCGAGCAATTGGCGGCGACCGATGAATTCGAAGTGATCGAAGCCGGGACCGGTGCCGAGGCGGTGGATGCCACCCGGAACGCCATTTACGATCTGGTCATTCTTGATGTGGGCCTTCCCGATACCGATGGCCGCGAGCTGTGCAAGAAGCTGCGCAAGCTGAATGTCAAATGCCCGGTCGTCATGCTGACCGGACATGATACCGATGCGGATACGATTCTTGGTCTTGACGCCGGGGCGAATGACTATGTGACCAAGCCGTTCAAGTTCCCGGTCCTGCTGGCCCGTCTGCGGGCGCAGTTGCGGACGCATGAGCAATCCGAGGATGCGATTTTCCAGCTTGGGCCCTATACGTTCAAGCCGGCGATGAAGATGCTGATTGACCAGAAGGACCGCAAGATCCGTCTGACCGAGAAAGAAACCAATATCCTCAAGTTCCTGTATCGCGCACAGGATGGTGTGGTGCCGCGCGATGTCCTGCTGCATGAGGTCTGGGGCTATAATGCCGGCGTCACGACGCATACGCTTGAGACACATATCTATCGTCTGCGCCAGAAGATCGAGCCCGATCCCTCGAATGCGCGCCTGCTGGTCACCGAATCCGGCGGCTATCGGCTGATTGCCTGAACAGGATTCCGAAACTTGGAATCAGAAGGGGCCCGGGGTCATGCCGGGCCTTTCGGTTTTCACAAAACAGTGTGAATCCCCCAGACGAGCGGAATCGTGGAACCTAACCCGGCAGGATGCGTTGGTGATAGGAAGTTATCGTCCACGGTTGTGGGCATACCTTCTTTCTCTCTCTGATGCCCCGGTGCCTTGTGCACCGGGGTTATTTCATTACCGGGCGGTCGCGGCTGCAGGATTTTATCGGGAACCCGGATCGCTTTCCGGAGTTGATCAGGCAGCAGCACGGAGGGCTTCATTGTGAACTATATATTCGGGATCATTATTTTCGTGCTGGATGTTCTGGCGATTGCGTCGATCATCAATACGAATGCCAGCACCGGCACAAAAATCCTGTGGATTGCCATTATTGTCATTCTGCCGGTTATCGGGCTGATCATCTGGTATTTTGCCGGACCGAAATCCAATATATCGCTTTAACGGCATTATCGGCGCAGATAGACGTAATAGGCGCCCTCTCCTCCATGCCTGTAATGCGCGGCGGTGACCTGCTGCACCACCGGGGCCAATGGTGTCCTGTGCAGCCAATGCGGCACCTGGTGGCGAAGTGCGCCGGGGCGGGTCGGTAAAGGGCCGTGATCGCCACGACCCTTGCCGGTAATCACCAGAACCAGCCGCAATCCATTCGCATGGCAGGACAGGACGAACCGCATAAGTTCGGGTTGTGCCTGTGCAAGCGTCATGCCATGCAGGTCAAGCCGCGCTTCCGGGCGCATCTTGCCCTGTGTCATCCGCTTGTAGGCCTTGGCGTCCATGCGTGGGGCGGCATCGGCCAGCCATTCGGCGGGGCTTTGTACCCTGACACTGGCAGGATTGGAGGGAAGTGAGGATTGGCCGACCCTGAACCGCGGAAAAGCCGCCGGCGTCGTGGCAGCTTTTTCAGATAGGGGAAGGGTCGTCTCTTCCCGGTGGGATTCTGCGGGTTTTCCGGGCGGGTGCAACGCCTTGGCGCTGCGGGCGATACGGGACCATAATTCCCGTTCGTCCGGCGTAAGTCCCCTGCGCCGCGCCGCCATTTCAGCCAGTCGCGACCAACTGCCAGTTCGGATCGTCCTGACCCATTCCGCGGCTGAAGGTCCAGACGTCCCGCTGCTTGCGCGGAGCCTTGGGATCGCCCTCGATCACCACGCCCTCGGAATCGCGGGTTACCACGATAATTTCGGCAAGGAACCGCACCGACAATTCAGCCGTGCCTGTCGCCTTGTCGAATTCCGCGCTGGCGACCGAGATTTCGCGCGTGCCCAGATACTGAGCCTCGACCTTCTGTCCCTGTTCGTTGCGGGTATCGATGACCGATTGGAATGCGTTGGCCACCTCATCCGCAAGGAACGGACGAATCTCGGAAATATCGCCGCGTTCGAATGCCAGAAGGATCATCTCATGCGCGGATTTCGCGCCGCTCAGAAACTCCCGGACGGAAAACGAAGGCTCGGCATGTTTCATCGCGATCAATGCGTGTGCGGCAGGGCTGTCGGCTTCGACATGGTCAAGGATATCATGGTCAAGTTCGACTGCGCTGTCGTCGATAACCTCGAAATTCCGGCGATCCGACTGCGCGGGTTCCGATTTCGGAGGTTCATAGCCGTCACGCGTGCCCAGCACATTGCGCAGCCGCAATATCAGAAAAATTGCGATCGCGGCCAGAACAAGCAGCTGGATCATCGGGTTGGACATGCAGGGAACCTCAATTCTATGCGCATATGTTGGTATCTTCGGCCTCGATCATTATGTAGGGGCTGAGGCGGGGCAAGTCCAGTTATCGACCCGTCCGGAAAGGGAAAGCATATGTGGTTATTCGCACTGTTTCTGGCAGTTCCGCTGATCGAGATCGCACTGTTCATACAGGTCGGCGGTCTGATCGGACTTTGGCCCACGCTTGGCATCGTGATTCTTACGGCAGTGGCCGGTATGTCGCTGATGCGCAGCCAGGGCGCGAAGGCATGGAATGATGTGAACCGAAGCTTTGGCGAATTGCGTGATCCCGGCCGGCCGCTGGCGCATGGCGTGATGATCATGTTTGCCGGCATGCTGCTGGTGCTGCCCGGCTTCTTTACCGACAGCCTTGGTCTGGCGCTTCTGGTGCCCGGTATACGCGAACTTGTCATGCGCTGGATCGCCAGCCGCATTCAGGTGTCCCGCGTTCAAATGAGAGGCCGGCCGGAGCCGCATCGCCCTCCGTATAACGATGGCGTGATCGATGGCGATTTCGTGGTCGAGGACGAATCGCAGGATCATGCGCCCATGCCGCCGGATGTTTCACCGGGGGAAAACCGCAATCGCGGCAACTCTGGCTGGACGCGGCATTGAGGCGGACACGCAGTGCTGTTAAAAGCGGCCTGAGTTTTTCAGAGAGGTTTGAATAATCCTATGGCCGAAGACAATCAGTCGAACGGCGCTGCCCCGAACAGTCAGCCGCAACAGCAAGTGAAGATGCAAATTCTGGCGCAATATATCCGCGATTTGTCTTTCGAGAATGCGGTTGCCCAGAAGGGCGCTCCAACCGGTGACGTGCAACCTGAAATTACCGTGCAGGTCAGCCTGGACGCCCGCAAGCGTAATAATGACAACCAATATGAAGTCATTTCGAAATACCGCGTGAAATCGACCAACAAGGGCGACGGTCAAACTCTGTTCCTGATCGAGCTGGATTATGGCGGTGTATTCCACATCGAGGGGGTTCCCGAAGATCAGCTTCATCCTTTCCTGATGATCGAATGCCCGCGCATGATGTTCCCATTTTCGCGCCGGATCGTCTCGGACCTGACGCGCGACAGTGGTTTCCCGCCGTTCAACATGGACCCGATCGATTTCGTCCAGCTTTACCGCCAGGAACTTGCCCGTCGCGCACAACAACAAGCCGAGTCTTCCGCCAAGGAACAGCAATCCTCGTCCTGAGGAGGGTTTTCAATGGCCGTCCGGCAAAGTCGCGCCTGGCAGCGAATGCTTTCCGGGCGCCGCCTTGATCTTCTTGATCCCACTCCGGTCGATATCGAGATCGAAGATATCGCGCATGGGCTTGCATTTGTCGCGCGTTGGAATGGCCAGACGCGCGGCGACTGGCCCTATTCCGTTGCCGAGCATTCTCTTCTGGTCGAGCAGATTTTTGATCGTCTTGAACCGGGTTCGGATCCCAATTGGCGGCTGGCCGCCCTGCTGCATGATGCGCCCGAATATGTGATTGGCGACATGATTTCCCCGGTCAAGGCAGCATTGGGCGAGGAATATGGCGATATGGATGAACGCCTGACGATTGCCATTCACCGCCGATTCGGTCTGCCGGGCTATATTCCATTACCGATCAGGAAGCGGATCAAATCCGCAGACCGGATTTCGGCGCGGCTTGAGGCGGTCCAGATTGCCGGCTTCACTGTTGGCGAGGCGCGGAAACTGTTTCCGATCAGAAACGGGGCGCTTTTGGACGAGTTTGAAATAAAACCCCGCCCACCTGCGGAAGTGCGGACGGAGTTTCTGGACAGGTTTTCCCGCTTGCTTGACAAGGTAGACAGGGCAAAGCCGGGAAAATGACGGGTTACGTCTGAACGATTTTCCGGATCAGATGGCCAGATCGTCCAGGGATTTACCCTTTTCAAGATGCTCGGCGACCCAACGAGGCTTACGGCCGCGGCCGGTCCAGGTCATCGTCGGATCTTCGGGATTCGCATATTTCGGCGCAATGGTTCCGGCACGCTTCGGTTTGCTGCCGACCAGTTCGGCAAGGTTGAAGCCATATTCACGAGCGGTACTTTCGATTGCGGAAAGTGCTTCGCGCCGTTTACGATCTTCGTAAGAATTTGTGGCGCGTTCTACCTTGGCTTGAAGTTCACGCAACTCCTTAAGCGACAGCTTATCTAACTCGATATCCATTCGTTTTTTTCCATTCGTACAGGATTTACTCTTAATCCTATACTATAGGAATAAAGATATAGAGAAGCGTAATATATTAGCGTGGGCCGCGCTTGGCAAGAATTCGCTGTAGTGTTCTTCTGTGCATATGTAAACGGCGCGCAGTTTCACTTACATTCCGGTCGCATTGCTCAAAAACTCTTTGAATATGTTCCCATCTAATACGATCCGCAGACATCGGATTATTGGGTGGAGGCGGTAAAACATCTTTTGTTGAAAGAAGCGCTGCCGTTACGTCATTCGCATCCGCGGGTTTGGCAAGATAATCAATTGCTCCCATTTTTACAGCCGCGACGGCTGTTGCGATGGCGCCATAACCTGTCAGAACGATAATGCGGGCATCCGGACGGCGCTCTCTCAACTGATCCACGACATCAAGCCCGTGCCCATCCTCCAGCCGAAGATCGATAACGGCGTAAGCGGGGGGTTTGTCGGCGATAATCCGCTCGGCTTCTGTGACGCCAAGCGCTGTCAGTGGCTGGAAACCCCGCTTTTCCATAGCCCGGCCAAGCCGGGTTACGAAAATCTCATCGTCATCGACCAGCAATAGCGAGGGGTCTGGCCCGATTTTGTTCGAGTTAAATTCTACCATGCCAGCCCCTTTATCACAGCGAATTGACTCCGGCGAGTCGCGTAGAGCCGATCTGTAGACTATGACGCTGCCTGGATAAAGCAAGCGGCACTATCCGCGATCTCTTCGGGTGACTTGTTACGGTCAAAGAATTCAACAGTTTCGTTGCCGGGCATAATCAGATAGGTATTCGTCATGTGGTCGACGAGATAATATTCATTATCCTCCTGGTTGTTAAGCTTGTAGTAATTTCTCCAACCTTTGTTGACCGCGGCAATTTCCTCTTGGGTACCTGTCAGGCCGATCATATCGCCGGGAAATGAGTCGGTGAAATCCGCAAGAACTTCAGGCGTGTCTCTGTCAGGGTCGACGGTAATGAAAACAGTTTGCAATTCGATACCGCGTTCTTTCAGGATTTCAGCGGCTTCGGCATTTCGGGCGCTATCCAACGGGCAAACATCCGGGCAATAAGTATAACCGAAATAAAGCAGGGATGGTTTCGAGAAAACCTCCTGATCGGTTACCTGCTCATCTTTTTGATTGCGTAGGGTAAAAGAGGTGCCGAAATTGTCCAATCCGCCGGCAACATTGCTGGCGACGCAATCCGCGTAATTGCCTCCGGAGCCGCTTGACAGATATATTCCGCCAGAGACAAGTGCCACCACGGCAACGGCACCTCCGATTATCAGGTCTTTCCGAACGGCCATCTGTTTGCTCCTGCTCGGGTTTCATTCGCGCATTGATCGCCAATCCTGCGCCGGGTATCAAGATAACTCATTGTCGCAGCGGAAAGCGCCATGTCCCAGACAGAGTCTTTGAGTATCGGCGATCAGGTTCCGCATTCAGAGCCTATACGCATGCGTACTCTGGCGTTATTGCGCTGGTTCGCGATTGCCGGGCAACTGGCGGCGGTGGTTACGGCGTCGGCGATGGGTATGCAATTCCCGATCATATGGGCGTTGGTCCTGATCGCAATCGCCGGAGTCATGAATCTATGGCTGTTTTTGCAGGTTCCTACCCGGATTTCGCCCAATAGCGCCGTTCTTCAATTGCTGTTCGACGTCGCGCAGATCTCGGCTTTGCTGGGCCTGACCGGTGGATTGGCCAATCCGTTCGCGCTTCTGGTTCTGGCACCGGTCACGATTGCGGCAACAGCGCTTAACGCCCGCCATACATTCGCATTGGGACTGGCGACCGTCGCCCTGATCACCCTGTCCGCCGTTCTGGCCATCCCCGTTCGTTATCCCGACGGAGATATGATGCTTCTGGATCCCCTGCTTCAGATCGGTCACTGGCTTGCGTTGATTATCGGCGTGTTCTTTTTCTCGGGCTATGCGCATCGCGTCACGGCCGAATTATCCGCCACCTCGAACGCGCTGTTCGCGACGCAGATGGCCCTCGCGCGAGAGCAGCGGTTGCAGCATCTAGGGGGCGTGGTTGCCGCGGCGGCGCATGAAATGGGAACACCACTGGCAACGATCAAGCTGGTCACATCGGAACTGATCGACGAGTTGGGAGACCGGCCCGAACTGTCGCCTGATCTTAACGCATTGCGCGACTCGGCCGATCGCTGCGCATATATCCTGCGCAGTATGGGAAGGGCAGGGAAGGACGATCTTCTGCTGCATTCCGCGCTTCTAAGCGCGATGCTTGAAGATGCCGTGGGGCCACATGGTGATCGTGGCCCGGCGGTTGAAATCCATGCGCCGGATATAAGTGTCCGCCGCGATCCGGCGGTGATTCACGCGCTGCGCAATCTGATCCAGAATGCTGTCGATTTCGCCAGTAAACGAGTTCAGATAGAGGCCGAACATGACAGCGAAACCCTGACTGTCACGATCAAGGATGACGGGCCGGGCTATCCCGGCAGCCTGCTTTCGCGGATCGGCGATCCCTATCTGACGAGTCGCCGAGGCGGAGCGCAGCGCCAGGGATATGATGGTATGGGGCTGGGCTTGTTTATCGCCAAGACCCTGCTCGAGCGGTCGGGGGCCCGGCTGGAATTCTCGAATGGCGGGCCCGGTGCGGTGGTCCGGGTCACATGGCCGCTGGAGCGTTTGAAAACCGACAGCCGGGCGATCCTTGGCGAAAACCCTCATCACCCGGCCGATCCCTGAATTTTAGGCTTGCGGAATTAAAATACCCGTTATAGTTGTGCTTCTTTTCCCGAGGAACGGTTGCGTGGACGATGTTACGTTCTTGATTATCGGCTTATCCCTGATTTGCGGCGCGCTGTCCGTCATAGCGGGGCTGGCATTGATCCGGCTTTGGGAGCGCGGGCGCCATCCGGCGGCGCAAGCTGCCGCAAGTGATGTTTCAAAGCGGAAAATCCCCACGGTATTCCTGTTCAAAGGCACGGATCTGCTTGATGCAACGGAACCCGCTCGTCATTGGCTGGGGCGAAGCGGCATGCCCGGAACCGAATGGCAGCAGGTGCGGAACTGGATTGAAGCGCATTTCCCGCAGGCAAGGGGGCTTGCGGCCGGTGGTGATTTTACCTGTACCGACCTGTCTACCCGGATCAGTCCCGACGGCGACGAAATTCGCCTTTTGATTGAAAGCCCCGGCGAGAACCTGACCCGCGTCACCTTGGCCCCGGCGAATCCCGGTAGTGGCGACGGCAACGACATCATGTCCCGATATGCCATGGAAGACGAGCTTGCCGTGCTGCGTCAGGCTTTCGACAACGCGCCATCGTTGCTGTGGCGGCAGGACCCGTCCGGGCGTATTACATGGGCGAATGCCTCTTATCTGTCGCAGGTCAGGAAAATCACAGGCAAGGAACCCGGCTGGCCGATGCTGCATCTGTTTGATTTGCCCGATAACGGAGCCAAAAGTTGCCGCGCCAAGCTGGTCTCTGGGGATGAGACCTTGTGGTTTGATTGCCGGCGTCACGATGTTGGGCAGGATACGATGTTTTTCGCCGCCTCCGCCGATGCCGCCGTGCGCGCCGAAAGGTTTCTGCGCGAATTCGTGCAGACCCTGACCAGAACATTTGCCACCTTGAGCACCGGCTTTGCGATATTCGACCGGCAACGCAATTTGCAGCTATTCAATCCTGCGATCATTGATCTGACCGGTATCCGGGCAGATTTTCTGGCATCGCGTCCGACGCTTGCGGATTTCCTTGATCAGCTGCGCGAATTGCGGATGGTGCCCGAGCCAAAGGATTATCCAGGCTGGCGCCGCCGGATCAATAACCTGGAAAGCGCGGCGGCGAATGGCCATCATCTTGAAGAATGGTCATTGCCCTGCGGTCGGGTTTTCCGTGTGCAGGGCAGCCCGCATCCCGATGGCGCTATCGCATTGCTGTTCGAGGATATCACTTCCGAGATCGTGATAAGGCGGGAATACCGGGAAAAGCTGGCATTGAACAAGACGGTACTGGACCAGCTCGACGATTCCCTGGCTGTATTCGGGCCGGACGGGAAGCTGGTGCTGTCCAATCGCTCATACCGGGATAACTGGAGCAATGAGGCATCGGCGGCACATGACGCATTGCGCCGCAGTTTTCTGAATCCGGGTATAGAGCCCGATGAATGCGGCGGCAGCATACCCGGCCCGGCAGGCCAGCAGATCGGGTGGAGCATCTCGCAGGTCAGCGGCGGCTGCCGGATGCTGCGATTCCATGCCGCCTGACGATATGCCGGGGAAAGCCGTATCCCGCCCAGCAAAGCTTCGGCAGGCTTCAGTAATCGCGCTCGAAAAAGATGCCGATGGTGCTTTCGCCGTCGCTGGCGACCGAACCCCGGGTCCGCAGAGTATTCGAAATATCCATATTCAGGCTTAGGGCGCTTTTGCCGTCGTCGCCGACCGATACATCGGTATAAACTTTGTCCGTCAGGTATTTGCCGGCCCGGACCGATACATTGCCCTCGTCATCGGTTGCCAGATCCAGATCGTCCAGGCCAACTTGCTTGCGCAGCCGTCCGACGATTCCGTCACCCGCGCGCCCGGCCAGAACCGCAATCGCATTCGCAAGCTGGGCCGCCTGCAATGGGCTGATATTGTCGATGCCGCGCCCGAACAGCAATTGCGACAGCACCTCTTCTTCCGGCATTTCGGGCGAGGATTCGAATTTGATATCGGGATCGCGGACGTCGCCGTCGATGATGATACGGGTCGTGACACTGTTTTCCAGTGTCTCGGCAACAAGCCGGATCACCGGGACCATGCTGCCCTGCAACTCGACAAGCCCCTCGGTCAGATCAAACCGTTTGCCAAGAAGATCCACCCGGCCCCTTATCATTTCCAGATGGCCGATCGGGATGACATTGCGGGTGGTGCCGGTGACCTGTAGTTCCCCGCCCATTTCGGCATCCACGCCCCGGCCGCGGATGAATACCTGATTGGGGGCACTGATCATCAGATCCAGCCGTGGCGGATTGGTCGGCGGCGTGGCCGGAGGCCCGCCCAGCCCGGCCTCTTGCGAGGCGGGGCCGCCATAGGGTTCAAGCCCTGCCTTCGCTCTGGTCGAGCGCGGGGGCCGCGTGTCACCGATATGCTTGATTTCGGGAATTGCCTTTGCGCCCCCCAAACCGGTCGAGGGGATGCGAATTTCCGCCTTCTCCACGTCCACACGTCCCGAGATCAGTGGGCCATCGGCATTGCGCCCGGCAAAGCGGACATTTCCGGAAATCATGATTTCGTAAAGATTGGGGTCGCGGGCGACGACATCGTCCAATGTCACCTCAAGATCCACCGTGCCGTTCCGAATATCGACCGGACCGTTCACCGCGATCCGCCCGCCGGCCTCCATATTCCCGGCGGCATCTACCACGATCCGGCCATTCTGCAGATCGGCGGTCACATCCAGCCCCTCAATCCGCATGCCCAGACCCGGCTCGGCGACTTCACCGCCGCGCAGGGTCACCTGACCGCTGATGGCTTCCAGCGACGGTCGGCCGCTGATCCGCAGATCGGCTGTGACCGGGCCCTGAATGCTGCGTGTCCGGATGAAACTGTTGGCGATAGAGGCATTGGTGTCGCCATTGATACCAAGATCCATGGTCGAGAAATCACGCGCCGCCGACCCCGAAATCCGGAGACTCGTATTACCCGGCGCGGTCACATCAAGATCGGCGATGAAATTCTGAGCGGTTTCTTGTATGGTTCCGGTCAGGCTGACAGGTCCCGGAAAACCGGGCTGGATCAGTGCCAGATCGTTCAGTCTTGCATCGACATTCAATGCCTGCGCGGGATCTCCGCTTGCGCCGATCTGGATTTGCGGATTCGAGACATCCAGTTTTTGCAGGGAAATTCCCGCATCGGATTGGGTCGCGGCAATATCGAAATTCGTCTGTCCGCGCAGGACCGCATCGGCCTTTTCCTGCCCGACCGAAAGATTGCTTGCCGATCCGTTGGCATTAATGCGGCGCGTGCCGCCCTGTTCGACAAGCGTTGCCTGCGCCGAAACCGCTCCGCCGAATCCCTGTCCGACAAAACCAAGATCGCTTGCGTCAACCGTCGCGGAAAGATCCGTCGCGCCCTTGCCGATCTTGCCGGTCGCTTCTGCTGCCAGACGGGGGTTCTCGATCTGCGCCTGTTCGATGTCGAAAACCCCGTCACGTTCGGTCCCGATGACGCGCAGGCGTGTTTCTCCGCTTAAGGCGTTGTCGACCTGCGCCTGACCAAAGGCAAGATCCTGCCCGGTGCCGTCGACTTCCAGTCGCCGCGCGCCATCACCGGTTTCCTTCAAGACGGCATTGGCACTTAGCGAGCCATGCCAACCGGCAATCAGCGGTTCAAGCGCCGAGATGTCCACATCAGCGGAAATATCGGTGACGCCTTCGCCATAGGTTCCCGAAGCGGTCGCGTCGATCTGTTCATTCTTCAGTCCGACATCGCGCAAGGTGATGATGCCGTCCTTCTCTTCGGCCTTCACGCGCAGATTGGTGGTGCCCGTAGATGCCACATCGGTGCCCTGCTGGCCAAAGCCCAGATCTTCGCTTGTCCCGGTCAGATCGACAAAGCGGATGCCGTCCTTCTCGTTCAGAAGGGCGGTGGCGTTCAGATCGCCGGTCCAGTCGGGGTTGAGCGCGGCCAGATCGGGAATCGCGATGTCGGCTGTTGCGTCCAATGCGCCAGCGGCGAAATTGCCCTTGGCCTCGGCATTGATCTGCGGGTTCGAGAACCGGAAATTCTCGACCTGAAACCCGTTCTCGACCTGTCCGGCCAGCACCGTCAGGCTGGTTTTTCCGCTTAGCGCCCGATCCAGCATCTCGATCCCGAGTTGCAGATTGTCCGCCTCGCCTCTTAGGGAAACCTGCCTTGCGCCATCCGCCCCGGTCAGTTTCGCCTCGGTCTCGACAGAGCCCTGGAAGTCGCCGCCAAGCTGGTCCAGTGCGGGCATCGAGATCTGCGCGGTGACATCGCTTGAATCGCTGTTCAGATAGCCTTGCGCATTCGCAGTCAGTCCTTGTCCGTTGATCGAAAGATCGCGAAGTTCGATGCCGGTTTCGTCCCGCCGACCCGAAAGCAGGATGCGCGACTGCCCGGCAAGAAGCCGGTCAAGCTGTTCCTGATCGACGGTGATATCCGTGCCCCGGACCGCTGCATCGATATCGAAAGCTTTGGTCAGCACGGTGTAATAGCCCGAGATCGAAGCATCGGCGCGCCCTGACAGGGGACGGCCGGCAAGGGTCGAGAGCCGGTCGAGATCCTCGTATCGTGCCTGCATGTCCATCGACAGCATCAGCCCGCCGGTCAGGTCGGACAGAAGACTGTAGCCCGACAGCCCGTAATCCGATCCGTTCACCTGCAATTCGCTGACCTCCAGTTGACCCTTGGCATAGGTGAACACGGCATTGCCGGTAATGGCTTCGCCGATGGCCTGCGCAAGCCCGGGATCCGCGAACTCCATCTGCCTGCCGCCGAAATCCAGTCCGCCCGTGATCTCGGACAGGGCGCCTGCCTCGTTCATGACCACCTGGCCCGAACCGTCAAGCGTCAATGCGCCGATCTTGACATCCCCCTGATCAAGCTGGCCGACACGGCCCGCCAGGGTCCAGCCCTCTCCTTCGGCGGCGTCATATTGCAGTTCCAGCATCCCGGAATCGACGGTGGTATCGCCGCCTGCGCCGGGCAGTTTGACGGGCAGCTCGCTTGCCTCTGCATCCCGGCCAAGCGCCAGCAGCAGCTTTGCGCTTTGCGGCGCGCCCTTTTCATTGGTGGTCACCGATCCCGAAAGATTCAGGGCATCCGTATCGATCATGAGTTCCGGCACGTTCAGCCGTCCGCTGTCACCGCGCCAGCCATCGGCGACAAGCTGGGTATCCGGGCCGAAGAACGTCCGGTCATCGGGCGGCAGAAGCGAGGCGACATCGCCGCCAAGTTCCAGCCGGAATGCCCGTCCCGGCTCACCGTCGGCAGAGCTTTCGGCACTGATCGAGGCATTGCCCGTCACCCGTGGCTGGCCATTGGTGGCAAGCCGCAGATCCGCGGTGAAACCGTCCAGCGGTCCCTCGCCGCTGATTTGGGCGGTGACCGATGGCTTGTCATACAGATCGACCAGATTGACCAGCAACCCGTCCTTGGCCTCGTCCAGCGACAGGTTCAGTGACAGGTTCTTGGTTTCATTAATATATCCGGCGCTCAGAACAAATTCGCCCCGCGGCCCGTCAAGCCGCTTGATATTCAGATCGGCGTTACCCTCGCCACCGGCAAGGCTCATGCTGCCTGCCATGGAAATGGCGGCGGGAAGGCCGATGACGGGTTCGCCCAACTCGACCCTGTCGGCCCGGATTGTGTCGATATTCACCGAAACCGGCAGTTCCGGCAGCGCGAATTCCTTGGCTTCGGCCTTGGGCTTGCCGTCTTCGCCGGTGCCGGGCAGGCGGGGCAGCAGGATCTCGCTGGCCGAAAGTTCGGCGATCTCGATCCGTCCGACCAGCAGCGCAGACCGGTTCCACTGGATCGCTCCGTTATTCAATGTCAGCCAGGTGCCTTCATCATCGGCGATGATAAGCTGTTCGAATGTCGCGCGAGAGGACAGGGCGCCCTTGAACCCCCGAATAACGACCTGCCGCCCCGCTCCGGACAGGTTTTTCTCAAGGAGCGAGGTCAGGAAGCCGCGGTCATCCTCGGCCTGCTCGGACAATTCGGCGGCACTTTGCGCCAGCACCGCGAGCGGAAGAAAAATAGCGAAAAGAAAGATTACAAGCCTGCGCATCAGAATGCCTGTCCAAGGCCAAGGTAAAGCTGCACACCGTCGCCAGTGTCGCCTCCGACCGGTCCCGCGATATCGAAACGCAGGGGCCCGATCGGAGTGTTATAACGGATTCCGGCGCCCGCACCCGAATGCCAGTCGCTGTTGCCGCCGAATCCGGACTCTGCCCAGACCTTGCCATAGTCGGCGAAGAAGACAACCCCCAGATTTTCACCGAACTGCCAGCGAAGCTCGGCGTTAAGCACGGCGGTGCTCATCCCGCCGGTCTTGATCCGCTCGTCAGGTCCGGGAATTTCCCTTACGCCAAGCGACTCGTATGGCTGGCCACGGACGGTTCCGCCCCCGCCGGAATAGAACAGATAGTCGCGTGGCGTGCGTTCGATCTCGGTTCCTGCCACGGTTCCGATTTTCGCCCGGCCCGCCAGCGTGAACTTGTCATCTTCGCCCAGCGAATAGAAGCCCCGCGCCTCGCCCAGCGCCCTGACGCCCGATCCGGTCTCTTCGAAGCCCCTGAATGGCGTGACCTCGGCCGAAAGATAAAAGCCCCGCTTGGCATTGTTCGGTTCGTCGCGCATGTCCCATATGGCCTCCATGGGAAGCGCCAGCACCCGGAAATCGGTCTCGCCATTGGCATCGGTGACCCGCGAGGTTTCGTATTCGATCGCGATATCGGCGGTAAGCTCGTCGCTGAAAATATGGTTGAAACCAACACCGATGGTCAGATTGTCGGAATCGTATTCCTCTTCCCGCATCCTTTCCAGCTTGGTCTCGGTATAGGCGGTTGTGTCCGGGGTGATCGTGGCGGGCCGGTCGAGGCGGAATTTCAGTTCCTCGTCGCGCCCGCTGACATCCGATCCCATATCGGAAATTTTACCGTCGATCCGCAGCCGCTCGCCGCCGCCCAGAATATTGCGATGCATCCAATAGGCCGAGACCATTGCGCCATCGGTATTCGACAATTCGAACCCGGCGCCGATCCTGTGGGGTTTCTGCTCGACCACGGCAAGGCTGACATCCATGCTGTTATCCGGCCCAAGCTGTTCGGCCTCTTCGATCGTCGTGGCCGAGAATACGCCCGTGCGGCGAAGCCTTTTGCGCATTGTTTCCAGATCTTCGGGATCGAACCGCTGCCCGGTCGGGAAGCCCGCGATCTTGTGGAGCCTGCGCGGATTCATGCGGCTATAGCCGGAAATATGCAAATCGCCGAAGGTGACGGCCGGGCCGGGTTCAAGCCCGATCTGGCTGTCCACGGTATTGCTGTTGTGATCCGCCACGATCTCCTGGCTGCCGACATCGGCTTTGGCATGGCCGTATTCCCGCCAGGAATCCACCGCGGACAGCGCCTCGGACTTGATCACGCCGGTTCCCGCCGGTTCGCCGCGCCGATAGTCGTTCGAGGGTTGTGCTCCGGGGGCCAGCGGGCCGATGGCCGCGCGGGAAAAGGCGAATTCCGGCCCGGGATCTATGGTGACGACAACCGACCGGACAAGTTCTGGCGCATCCAGTGGGGCGATCTCGGCAGCTTCCACGCCGTCAAGCTTGATATCGATGACTGCGGAATAATGCCCTTCGTCATACAGCGCACCCAATATCCGGGCGTAATCGCCACGAGCAGCCGCCAGCAGATCCTGCCCGGTGATCCGATCCTCGGCCAGTGCACTGGACAAAAGCGATGTGTTTTTGATCATGCGTTCGATTCGGCCGTCATCCCCGGCAACCCGGAAATCAAGGGAAACGGGGCTGTCGCTGTCTTCGTCGCCGCCGAAAAGCCCGGAAAACGGATTCGAGGATTGCGCGTGGACCATCCCGCCAATACCCAAAGCTGTAAGGCCTATCAGAATAGCCTTCAGATATGCCCGCATCGCGTTGTCCCCGCCCTCGGATTTCTGGGGGTATTTGAACAGGAATAGACCCGGAGATCCAGCAAGCAGATCACTGTTCCAGCAGATTGCTGCCCAGAGGTAACACCCTTGTGTCAGCCTGCTGCGGCAAGGCATCCATGCAATGCGGCCATATCGTCGCGGATCAGATAGATCGGCGTCGCCTCGGGAATCTGACGCATATAGTTATCGGCCAGAAAGCCGGTTTCGAAACGTTCCATCCGGTCGGCAATGCTGCGGCCCACGCTGCCCGCCAGAAACAGACCCTCCAGAGGCATGAAGCGCAGTGCCAGTTCTCGGCATAGCAGGCCGACCAGTTCCGTAAACAGGTCATAGGTGGCCACCGCCCCGGCATCTCCGTTCCCGGCGGCACGGGCGATATCTTCGCTGCGCAGGATGTCACTGCCGGTCCGCGCCGCGTGCAATCGCGCCAGCCCGCGCCCGGCAAAGGTCTCTTCGGTAGAGAAAAAGCCCTGCGCAGCGTCATATCCCAACAGGTCGACCAGCTTTTGATAGATATTCGCGGGCAGGTTCGTATGCCCCTCCTCGGCCTCCAGCGCGGTGATGATTCCGCCGGGCATCAGGCGGACGGCGCAGACATTGAACCCCGTACCCAATCCGACGACCAGACTTTGCCCGTTGCGGGCGCGATCTTCGGGGGCTTTGCGCAGAATGGCCAGCCCGTCCCCGCGCAAGGCCGGTGTCGCATAGCCAAGCGCGGTCAGATCGTTGATAAGCCGCACCTGATCCGCATTCGTCAGCCGCGCAAGCCTGTCTTCCGAGAAATTCCAGTCGCGATTGGTCAGCTCTGCCTTGCCGCCGCTGACCGGTCCCGCCACGGCGATACAGACCGAATTGATCCGGGGATTGCCCTGTTGGTCAAGATATTGCCGCATGACATCGTCGAAACTGCTGAAATCGTCGCCGCGAAACCGTGTCACGGTCGCATTGTCGATCACGCCGTCTCTGGCAATGGCCAGCCGCGCATTCGTGCCGCCGACATCTCCCAGCAATGTCACCATCGACCAGTCCCCAAGATCAACCTTTTCGCCAAGCCCGTTTAAACCGGTTCCCGCCTCGTTGCGAGAGTGAATGATAGCGGCAACATCACTCTGATCCGCTGCCATGCCATCGAAGCCGGTTTACTTCAGGGCATGTACGATCGCATCCATATGGCGGGCAAGCAGCCAGGTGTCGCCCGCAATGGCGACGAACTCGAAACCGTCATTCTCAAGATAGCCCCGAGCGGTCTCTTCGCCATAACCCAGGATGCCCGCTGGCAGGCCGGCCTCGTGAATAAGGTTCAGTGCTTCAACGATCTTCGCCCGTACCTCTGGCGCGCTCCCATTGCCGGCATGGCCCATCGATGCGGCAAGATCGCCCGGCCCGACAAAGATGCAGTCCACGCCGTCTATGGCGGCAATCTCGGGGATATTGGCGATGGCTTCAGGCGTTTCAACCTGAACGATGATCGTCATATCCTCGGTATAGGTTTTCAGATAATCCGCCTGCCGCCCATAGCGGTTTGCCCTGACCGACGCCGCAATGCCGCGAATCCCATGAGGCGGATATCGCGTCCAGCTTACGGCTTGCCGCGCGTCTTCTGCCGTCTGGATCATCGGGAACATCAGGTTGCGCGTGCCGATATCCAGCAGGCGCTTGATCATCACCTGTTCGGAAAAAGGCGGCCGCACGATCACTTCGGCATTGCTTCCATGTGCCGCCCGCAGATGATCCGCGATCTGCGAAAGATCGCCCGGCGCATGCTCCATATCCACCAGCACCCATTCGGTACCCGCCCCCGAAGCGATCTCGGTTACTGTGGGCGAACACAGGGAAAGCCACAGGCCCGGCAGTTTCCGCCGTTCTTTCAACGCCGCCTTCAGGGGATTACGCGTCATGTCCATTCATCCTTTCACCTGCTTTTCAATTAGCTCAGCCGCGCCCGACAAAGGGCATATTGGTGGCCATCACGGTCATGAACTGCACATTCGCGCCATCTGGCATGCTGGCCATATGGAGGACCGAGCGGGCCACATCCTGCACATCCATCGTCGGCTCTGGCCGTATCGAGCCATCCGCCTGCGAAAAACCCTGAGCCTGACCGGCGGTCATATCGGTCAGCGCGTTGCCGATATCGATCTGGCCGCATGCGATATTGAACGGGCGGCCATCAAGCGAAAGGCTGCGCGTCATCCCGGTCACCGCATGTTTCGAGGTCGTATAGGCAACAGACCCGGGGCGCGGCGCATGAGCCGAGATCGAACCGTTATTGATGATCCGCCCGCCCTGTGGCTCCTGTCGCCGCATCTGCGCAAAGGCGGCGCGGGCGCAAAGGAACATTCCGTTGATATTCACGTCCATGACCTCGCGCCATTGATCGAAGCCGATTTCGTCGATCGTCACGGATATCAACCAGGTCCCGGCATTGTTGAACAGCGCGTCAAGCCGACCCCAGCGCGACAGCGCGGTATCGAAAGCCGCCGTCACCTGATCCTCGGACGCGACATCGCAGGGCAGGATCAAAGCGTTTTCGTGACCATCGGCCGTTTCTTCCAGCGCCTCGGTCCGGCGGCCGATCAATCCCACCTGCCAGCCCTCTTGCAGAAACAGCCTAGCCGTGGCGCGGCCGATGCCGCCGGATGCTCCGGTTACGATGATTGTGCCACTCATGCCTGCCCCTTGCTATGCCCCGGAAACCGCAGCTTATTGGCGCTGCGATCATACTCTGTTCACGGGAAATCGAAATCACAACCCCAATCCGCCCGTATGACCGGCGGAAGTCAAGGGCTGCGGGCCAGAAACGCGAGCAGCGTTCCCGAATGGGAAAACGGCTATTCCGCCGCTTTCGCCATCGGGTTGTTGGGGTGGGTGGTCCAGTTGGCGTAACCGCCACGGGCAATGCCGGTACGCTTATCCACCTCTCCCATGTCAAGTTCCCGCATCGAGATGCAATTCTCGACTGGGCAGACATCCAGACAAAGATTGCAGGCCACACATTCCTCTTCGATCACCTCGAAGACCCGGCCCGGTTTCATCGCGATGGCCTGATGGCTGGTATCCTCGCAGGCGGCATAGCAGCGCCCGCATTTGATGCAGGCGTCCTGATCGATCACCGCCTTGGTGACATAGTTCAGGTTCAGATATTGCCAGTCGGTCACATTCGGCACCGCCCGCCCGATCAGGTCGGACAGCGCCATCTCGTGCCCGTCCAGATAATCGCGCAGGCCCGTTATCATTTCCTGCACGACCTTGAAACCATAGGTCATCGCGGCGGTGCAGACTTGCACATTCCCGGCGCCAAGGGCCATGAATTCAGCCGCGTCGCGCCATGTCGTCACGCCGCCGATGCCGCTGATCGGCAAGTCGCGGGTTTCAGCGTTCCGCGCGATCTCTGCCACCATGTTAAGCGCGATCGGCTTGACCGCCGGCCCGCAATAGCCGCCATGCGCGCCCTTGCCGTCGACTGTCGGTTCCGGCGCGAAAAGATCCAGGTCCACCGAAGTGATCGAGTTGATCGTATTGATCAGGCTGACGGCATCCGCGCCGCCGCGTTTCGCGGCCTCGGCGGGTTTGCGGATATCGGCGATATTGGGGGTCAGCTTCACGATGCAGGGCATGCGGGAATATTGCTTGACCCAACGCGTCACCATCTCGATATATTCCGGCACCTGACCGACGGCGGCACCCATGCCGCGCTCGCTCATGCCATGCGGGCAGCCGAAATTCAGTTCCACCCCGTCCGCGCCGGTATCCTCGATCTGTTTCAGGATGGTACGCCACGAATCCTCGTCGCAGGGCACCATCAGGCTGATGACCAGCGCCCGGTCAGGATAGTCGCGCTTGACCTGCTTGATTTCGCGCAGATTCACCTCAAGCGGCCGGTCGGTGATCAACTCGATATTGTTGATCCCCAGCACGCGACGATCCGGCCCATGCACCACGCCATAGCGCGGGCCATTAACGTTAACGATGGGCGGTCCTTCGGAGCCCAGCGTTTTCCAGACCACGCCGCCCCAACCGGCCTGAAAGGCGCGGCGGACATTGTATTCCTTGTCTGTCGGCGGCGCGGATGCCAGCCAGAACGGATTGGGAGATTTGATTCCGATAAAATCGCTGCGCAGATCGGCCATATGTCAGCCTCCTTCTGATAAGCGCAAGAATGGGTCAGCCGGGGATCTCGATGGGGCGGCCCGTCAGCCGCGCATCGATATCCTCGGCGGCATCGCGGCCCTCGGCCACGGCAGTCACGGTCAGATCGTCGCCGCCAGTGGCACAATCGCCGCCTGCCCAGACATCGGGCAGGCTGGTGCGACCCGAAGCAGTGACGGCGATCTTGCCGCCGGTCAGCTTCAGCCCCTGTGGCGCATCCGCGAGTTGCTGACCGATGGCGCGGAACACCTGATCGGCTTTCAGGCGGAAACGCTCGCCCGTGTCGGTCAGCCCGTCCGGTCCGTCCTGCGTATAGCCGAACTCGATCTCGGCGACCACGCCATTGCCGTGAATAGCCACCGGCGCGGCATTGCAGATGATCCGCACCCCGGAAGAGGTCGCATGTTCCTGTTCATGCCTGCTGGCGCTCATCCGGTCCTGGCCGCGGCGATAAACGATGGTGGAATTCTCGGCCCCCAGCAGCTTTGCCTGCACGGCAGCATCCACCGCTGTCATACCACCACCGATCACCACGACATCGCGGCCGATCGGCAAGGCGGTCAGATCGCTGGCCTGCCGCAGATTGCGGATGAACGAGACGGCGTCGGTGACATGATCCTTGTCTTCGCCATCGGTGCGCAGGGCGTTGACGCCGCTTAGCCCCATCCCAAGGAACACGGCGTCATATTCCGCCCTCAGCCCCTCAAGCGTGATCTCGCGGCCCAGTTGCTGCCCGTGCCGCAACTCGATCCCGCCGATCTCAAGCAGCCACTCAACCTCGGCCTGCGCGAAGCCGTCAACGGCCTTGTAGCTGGCAATCCCGTATTCGTTCAGCCCCCCGGGCTTCTCGCGGGCTTCGAAGATCACCACGTCATGGCCCTTGGCGGCCAGCCGATGCGCCGCCGCCAACCCGGCAGGACCGGCGCCCACCACGGCGATCCGCTTGCCCGTTGGTTCGGCGCGGCGAAACGGGTGCCCGTCCTGCGCCATCAGCCCGTCGGTAGCATAGCGCTGCAATGCGCCGATCTCGACCGGTTGCTGTTCGGCATCCATGCGCACACATGAACCTTCGCACAGATTTTCGGTCGGGCAGTCCCGGGCGCACATCCCGCCAAGGATATTGGCGTGCAGGATCGTCATCGCCGCCGCATCCGGCGTGCCGGTCGCGATCTGCCGGATAAATAACGGAATATCGATCGAGGTCGGACAGGCCGTCACGCAGGGCGCATCATGGCAGAAATAACATCGATCGGCAGCGATACGCGCCTCGTGATCGTCCATCAAAGGCGCGACATCGGCAAAATTTACCGCGAGTTCCTCGGAACTCAGGCGACCGGGCACGACGCCCGGGGACAGTCTGGCTTGGGACATTTTCGTCTCCTGGCTCACCTGTTGGATGGAATCAGGCTGACACAGGTCAGAAATTTTATCAAATGGTAAAATAAATCGGCGCAGGATTTTTGCCCGTCATCCCGTTAGCGCCGGAATATCGGGCAAAGTGCATCTGCTCCTTCTTCACTCAAATATCCCGGGGTGAGGTGCGCCCGGAAAAAGGTCCACTGGACCTTTTTCCGCACCGAACACGCGGAGCGCCGGGGGGCAATGCCCCCGGACCGATGATCCGGAATTACTCCTGCCAGCTTTTGACCAACTCGTCGTAACTGACGGTTTCCGGCTGTGGCTTCTCATTCTCCAGCGCCAGTTGCGGTGCAATCGTGCCGTTTTCCTTGGCATAATTGTTCCACCATTCCAGATCATGCTCTTCGGCCAGTTTCGGACCGATATCGCCCTGGATACCGGCGCGCTCCAGCCGCTCCATCACCTTTTCCTGTTCGGCGCAAAGGCTGTCCATCGCTTCTTGCGGGGTTTTCGAACCCGATGCAGCATCGCCAATCGCCTGCCACCAAAGCTGCGCCAGCTTGGGATAATCCGGCACATTCGTGCCTGTCGGAGACCAGTTGAGGCGCGCGGGCGAGCGGTAAAACTCGACCAGACCGCCCAGCTTCGGTGCGCGTTCGGTGAAGCTTTCATGCTGGATCGTCGACTCGCGGATGAAAGTCAGGCCGACATGGCTTTTCTTCACATCCACGGTTTTCGAGGTCACGAATTGCGCATAAAGCCATGCGGCCTTGGCGCGGTCGTCCGGGGTGGATTTCAGGATCGTCCAGGAACCGGCATCCTGATAGCCCAGCTTCATGCCTTCCTGCCAATAGGCGCCATGCGGCGACGGAGCCATGCGCCATTTCGGCGAGCCGTCCTCATTCATCACCGGCGTGCCTTCCTTGACCATATCGGCGGTGAAGGTGGTGTACCAGAACATCTGCTGCGCCACCTCACCCTGAGCCGGGACCGGGCCGGATTCGCTGAAGGTCATGCCCTGGGCGGCAGGGGGCGCGTAATTGTTGATCCAGTCCAGATATTTCTGGATCGCATAGACCGCAGCCGGGCCATTGGTATCCCCGCCACGGGCAACGCAGGATCCCACGGGGCGGCTGTCTTCATCCACCCGGATGCCCCATTCATCGACCGGCACCCCGTTCGGAATGCCCTTGTCGCCGTTACCGGCCATCGACAGCCAGGCATCAGTGAACCGCCAGCCAAGCGATGGATCCTTCTTGCCATAATCCATATGGCCATAAACCTTCTTGCCGTCGATTTCCCTGCCCGTGAAGAACTCGGCGATATCCTCATAGGCGGACCAGTTCACCGGCACGCCAAGATCGTAGCCGTATTCTTCCTTGAAGGCTTTCTGGTTTTCGGGGTCGCTGAACCAGTCGTAGCGGAACCAGTAGACATTGGCGAATTGCTGATCGGGAAGCTGATACAGGTTGCCATCGGGTGCCGTGGTAAAGGATGTGCCGATGAAATCTTCGAGATCCAGCCCCGGATTGGTCACATCCTTGGCGTCGCCCTCCATCCAGCCGGACAGGTCCCGCGCCTGCTGATAGCGCCAATGGGTGCCGATCAGATCCGAATCGTTGACATAGCCGTCATAGATATTCTCGCCAGATTGCATCTGGGTCTGCAATTTCTCGACCACATCGCCTTCGCCGATCAGGTCATGCGTGACCTTGATGCCGGTGATCGCCGTGAATGCCGGCGCCAACACCTTGGCTTCATATTCATGCGTGGTGATGGTTTCCGACACCACGTTGATCTCCATGCCCTCGAAGGGCTTGGCGGCGTCGATGAACCATTGCATCTCGGCTTCCTGATCTTCGCGGGTCAGGGCCGAATTGTCGATCTCGGAGTCAAGGAATTCCTTGGCCTCCTCGATCCCCGCCTGCGCGGATGTGGCCAATAGCGCAAGCGCCATGGCCGTTGTCAGGTAGAGTTTCATGTCATCCTCCCGGTTTGGTTAATTCATACCCAGCGAAATACCGCTGCGGCGTATATCAGGGCGCAGGCAACTCCTCCCCACAGGGGCGTTCCCATCACCGCCAGCCAGATCAGACAGAGAAAGGCCGAACCAAGCAGGCTGATGAACAGCCGGTCGCCCCGGGTCGTCACGATGCCAAGGATGCCCCTGCGCGGCGTTTCGGGGAAGCGGATCGCAAGCCATGTGAACAGGATCAGAAGCCCGGCGATTACGGTGAAGAACAAAGCGGTCGGCAGGGTCCACGCCATCCAGCCGCCGGGATTGATGGAGCCGGTCCAGTCCATGCCCTCATCCGTGACCGGAACATGCCGCAGCAGCCAGTAGATCACCCCGGCCCAGAGAAGCGCGGCGAGGGTGAAGGTGATGTTGAGGGGGCGGCGCATCAGATCGTTCCTCGGGCTACATCTTGCGATGGGGGGGGGGCCACCCCGGACCCCGAGGTATTTGCACAAAGAAGAAGCGCGCATTTTGCAGTAACCATTGGTTCACACCCTCCCTAATGCGAAGCCCTTGGCGATGTAGTTCCGGACGAACCAGATCACCAATGCGCCCGGAATGATCGTCAGCATTCCCGCTGCTGCCAGTACCCCCCAGTCAAGGCCGGATGCCGAAACGGTGCGGGTCATGGTCGCGGCGATGGGTTTGGCATCGACCGAGGTCAGCGTGCGCGACAGCAGCAGTTCCACCCATGAGAACATGAAGCAGAAGAATGCCGCCACGCCGATGCCGGATGCGATCAGCGGCATGAAGATCCGCACGAAGAAACGCGGGAAGGAATAGCCGTCGATATAGGCGGTCTCGTCGATTTCGCGTGGAACGCCCGACATGAAACCTTCGAGGATCCAGACCGCGAGCGGGACATTGAACAGGCAATGTGCCAGCGCCACCGCGATATGCGTGTCGAACAGCCCGATCGAGGAATAAAGCTGGAAGAACGGCAGCGCGAAAACCGCCGCAGGGGCCATCCGGTTGGTCAGCAGCCAGAAGAACAGGTGCTTGTCGCCCAGAAAACGATAGCGGCTGAAGGCATAGGCGGCGGGCAGGGCGACAGTGATCGAGATCGCCGTGTTCATCAGCACATAGGTCAGGCTGTTGACATAGCCCATATACCAGCTTGGGTCGGTCAGGATCGTGCGGTAATTCGCAAGCGTCGGGTTCTTCGGCCACAGGCTGAACGTGCCAAGGATTTCGCTATTGGTTTTCAGGCTCATGTTCAGCAGCCAGTAGATCGGCAATAGCAGGAACAGCAGATACAGTGCCATGACGATGGCGGATCCTCTGCCCTTGGATTCGGCGACTGCGGCCATTATTTCGCCTCTTTCGTCATGACGGTGTAGAACACGAATGAAATCAGCAGGATCACGAGGAAGTAGATCAGGCTGAACGCCGCCGCCGGCCCAAGGTCGAACTGGCCCACTGCCATTTTCACTAGATCGATGGACAGGAAGGTTGTGGCGTTGCCGGGTCCCCCACCGGTCACCACGAAGGGCTCGGTATAGATCATGAAACTGTCCATGAAGCGCAGCAGAACCGCGATCAGCAGCACGCCCTGCATCTTGGGCAATTCGATATAGCGGAACACTTTCCAGCGGCTGGCCTGATCGATGCGGGCGGCCTGATAATAGGCGTCCGGGATGGATTGCAGCCCCGCATAGCACAAGAGCGCGACCAGAGAAGTCCAGTGCCAGACATCCATGACGATCACGGTGATCCACGCATCGATGGCGTCATTCACATAATTATAGTTGATGCCAAGCTGTTTCAGCGTATGGCCAAGCAACCCGATATCCACGCGCCCGAAAACCTGCCAGATCGTGCCGACGACGTTCCACGGGATCAGAAGCGGCAGCGCCATCAGCACAAGGCAGAAGGACGCCCAGATACCCTTTTTCGGCATATTGAGCGCAACGAAGATGCCCAGCGGAATCTCGATCGCCAGAATGATGGCCGAGAACAGGATTTGCCGGCCCAAAGCGGCCCGGATGCGATCTGATTCGAGGACCTCCTCGAACCAGTCCAGCCCGGCCCAGAAGAATTGATTGCCGCCGAACGTGTCCTGAACAGAATAGTTCACCACCGTCATCAGCGGCAGCACCGCCGAGAAGGCGACCAGAAGCAGAACGGGCAGGACAAGGAACCATGCGCGGTTATTGACGGGTTTATCCATCAGGCGGCCCTTTCCCGTGCCGGCGGATCGACCCGCCAGTCATCCACATAGATATGCGCACGGCCGGGGTCGGGGACGATCCGGCTGGCATCTGCGGGAATTTCCTGCGCTTCCGGAAGGATCACGTTCATATCGGCGTCGCCGACCTTGCCGCGAATGATCCGGTGATGGCCCACATCCTCTATGCGGTGGATGGTAAAGGGCAGTCCTTCGGTTCCGGAACCAAGGCGCAGGAACTCGGGCCGGATGCCAAGCTGAACCTTGCCCGAGAGGGGCGCGTAACCATGTGCCAGGCCGATCTGCGCCCCGGCGATGTGGGCCGTCGCCCCGTCGATCTGCGCATCCAGCAGGTTCATCCCCGGCGAGCCGATGAAATAACCGACGAACGTATGTTCAGGCGCGTCGAACAGCGCCTGAGGCGTGCCCGACTGCACGACCCGCCCATCATGCATGACCACCACCTGATCGGCGAAGGTCAGGGCCTCGGTCTGGTCATGGGTGACATAGATCATCGTATGGCCGAAACGGCGGTGCAGATCCTTGAGCTGGGTCCGCAATTCCCATTTCATATGCGGGTCGATCACGGTCAGCGGCTCGTCAAACAGGATGGCGTTGACATCCTGCCGGACCATGCCGCGGCCAAGGCTGATCTTCTGCTTGGAATCCGCCGTCAGCCTGCGTGCGCGGTGATCCAGCACGGCGGTCATGCCGATCATCCGCGCCACCTCGTCCACGCGGGCGGCGATCTGATCGGCGGGCATTCCACGGTTTTTCAGCGGGAATGCCAGATTCTCGCGCACGCTCATCGTGTCGTAGACGACGGGGAACTGAAAGACCTGCGCGATATTGCGTTCGGCGGTCGGCAGGCCGGTCACGTCGCGGTCATTGAACAGGATCCGCCCGCTGGACGGCACCAGCAGCCCCGAGATGATATTGAGCAGCGTCGATTTCCCGCAGCCCGATGCGCCCAGCAGCGCATAGGCCCCGCCATCCTCCCATGTCAGATTCATGGGCTTCAGTGCCCAGTCATCGTCATGCGACGGTCTGGGCAGATAGCTATGTGCAAGGTTTTCCAGTGTGATCCGTGTCATTCCTTCCTCCTCGCCATCATGCAGCGGCGGCATAAGGGGCCGCGCGGGCAAGCCTGCCTTCGGGCGTGAACAGATAGATATGCGAGGGTTTCAGCCAGACGGTCAGTTCCTGCCCCAATTCGCGGCGCTGCACGCCCTCGATCAGGCCCACCCATTGATCCTGACCGTGGCGAAAATGCATGAATGTCTGCGCGCCGGTAAACTCGACCGATTCCAGCACAACCCGCAGGGGCAGGGCGTCCGGCGTTTCCGTAAGCGACAGATGGGCAGCGCGGAAGCCCGCCTGATAGGCGCCATCGGGCAGATCGGCGGACCATGCGAGCGCGCCCAGAAAAGCCTGCCCGCTTTCCAGCCGCACCGGCGCGAAATTCATCGGCGGATCGCTGAAGACCCGTGCGGTCACGGCATCCTGCGGCGCGCGATAGACCCTTGGAGTCGGGCCGAATTGCGTGACGCGGCCTTCCCACAGGGTTGCGGTATTGCCGCCCAGCAGCAAAGCCTCTTCGGGCTCGGTTGTGGCATAAACGAAGATCGCGCCGGATTCCTCGAATATCCGGGGGATCTCGGCCCGTAATTCCTCGCGCAGCTTGTAATCCAGATTGGCCAGAGGCTCGTCCAGAAGCACCAGCCCCGCACCTTTGACCAGGGCCCGCGCAAGGGCGCAGCGCTGCTGCTGGCCGCCCGACAGTTCCAGCGGACGACGATCCAGCATCGGGGTCAGCCGCATCATCCCGGCGGTTTCGCGGACGCGGCGGTCGATCTCGGATTTCGCGACCTTCATCAGGCGCAGCGGAGAGGCGATATTGTCGTAAACGCTCATCGACGGGTAATTGATGAACTGCTGATAGACCATCGCGACCTTGCGATCCTGCACGCGCTGCCCGGTCACGTCCTGACCGTTCCAGAAGATGGCGCCGGAACTTGGGCGGTCCAGCCCTGCCATCAGCCGCATCAGCGTGGTTTTCCCGGCCAGCGTCGGCCCCAGTAGCACATTCATGCTGCCCGGCTGCAATGTCAGATCGGCCGGATGGATATGCTCCATCCCGTCTACCGTCTTGCCGACCCCGCGCAGTTCAAGCGTCATGCGGCAGCCCTCGCGTCGCTCATCCATTCCTCCAATGCGGCGATCTGGCCCTGATCCATCCGCAATCCCAGCTTGCTGCGCCGCCAGACGATATCGCTGGCATGGCGGGCAAATTCATGCGTCATCAGCCAGCGAACCTCGGCTTCGGTCAGCGTCGCGCCGAAATCGCGGCCAAGCGCGGCGGACTCCTGCGCCTTGCCCAGAATTTCCTGCGCATCCGTTCCATAAGCGCGGATCAGCCGCGTTGCCCATTCACCGGTCAGGAAAGGATATCCGGCCCGGAGATCCGCGATCAGCCCGGCCACGCCATCGACCGGAAAATCTCCGCCGGGCAGAGCTGCGCCCGCCGTCCATGCCGGCCCGGCATTCGCGAAATACGGCGTCAGCTTTTCCATCGCATGCTCGGCCAGCCGGCGATAAGTCGTGATCTTGCCGCCAAAAACGTTCAGGCAGGGCGCGCCCTTGTCATCCAGAGACAATACATAATCCCGCGTCGCCGCCGTGGCTGATTTTGCCCCGTCGTCGTATAATGGCCGCACGCCGGAATAGGTCCAGACGATCTGATCCCGTGTCACCGCTTGCCGGAAATAACCCGAGGCGAAATCGCACAGATATTGCTGTTCTTCGGGCGTGCATTCCGCATCCAGCGGACTGCCGTCATGATCGCGGTCGGTTGTCCCGATCAGGGTGAATTCATCCTGATAGGGAAGCGCGAAGATGATCCGCCCATCCTTTCCCTGAAAAAAATAGGCCTTGTCGTGATGGTAAAGCTTCGGCACCACGATATGGCTGCCCCGGACAAGACGCACCGTCTCGGCCGAGGGAAGATGCGCCACATCCCGGATGATATGCCCGACCCAGGGTCCGCCCGCATTGATCAATGCTCGGGCATGAAAGATTTGCCCGTCTATCAGCGTCACGCGCCACAGATCGCCATCGCGCGCGGCCTCGGCCACCTCTGCGCCGACCATGACGCTTGCTCCGCGCAGCGCTGCGTCATGGGCGTTCAGCGCCACCAGCCTTGCGTCATCCACCCAGCAATCGCTGTATTCATAAGCCTGTTTCAAACGGTCTTGCAGCGGGGCGCCTTCCGCGGTGTTTTCCAGCGACAGGCTGCGCGTGCCGGGCAGAATCTTCCGGCCGCCGAGATTGTCGTACAGAAACAGGCCCGCGCGGATCAGGAAATTTGGGCGATGGCCCTTGTTCCACGGCATCAGCATACCCAGCGCCTTTGATACCGGCGTATGCGCCTCGAAGGTCATTTCCGGGTCAAGCGGCAGCACGAATCGCATCGGCCAGCTGATATGCGGCATGGCACGCAGCAGAACCTCGCGTTCTTTCAGGGCTTCGCGCACCAGCCGGATTTCGAGATATTCGAGATAGCGCAGCCCGCCGTGAAACAGCTTGGTCGATTTGGAACTGGTCGCTTGCGCCAGATCACCCATCTCGGCCAGACGCACCGACAGCCCGCGGCCTGCCGCGTCGCGGGCAATTCCGCAGCCATTTATACCGCCGCCAATAATGAACAGGTCGGTTGTATCCGGCATCGCCTTCCCCCAAGCTGTGAATATCCGATCACGTTCTCGTGCGTTCTGTCAACGGAATTTTTCGCAGATTTGCGTTTCTATTCGAATTGACAAAAACCGCGCATAAATGTTCCGTTAGGTCAGGAAACTGGGGGCGGCAATGGCGCTGAATATTCGCCAGATGGAAATTCTGGATCTGGCCCGTGCGACGGGTCGTGTCGGCGTGGACGAATTGGCCGAGCGTTTCGACGTGACCTTGCAGACCATCCGCCGCGATCTGGGTGAACTGGCCGACCACGGCATGCTGGACCGCGTTCATGGCGGGGCGGTCATGCGCAGCGGCGTCAGCAATATCGGCTATGAGGAACGCCGCCGCATGAATGAAGACGCCAAGGCGGCAATCGCCCGGGCCTGTGCTGCCGAGATTCCCGACAATTGCTCGGTCATCATCAATCTGGGAACCACGACCGAGGCTGTGGCGCGCGAATTGCAGCATCATCGCAACCTGACGGTCATCACCAACAACATGAATGTCGCCAATATTCTTGTCGCCAATGAAAGCTGCGAGATCATGGTGGCGGGCGGTGCGCTGCGCCGCTCGGATGGGGGGCTGGTCGGCGATCTGACCAGCGAATTCATCGCGCAGTTCAAGCCGGATTACGCGATTATCGGCACCTCGGCGCTGGATGCGGATGGCGATCTGCTGGATTTCGACATGGCCGAGGTGCGGGTAAGCCGTGCCATCGCAGGTCTGGCACGCAAGACCTTTCTGGTGACCGATATCAGCAAGCTTGAACGGTCCGCCCCCGTCAGGATCATTTCCATGGCGGAACTCGATACGGTATTCGTGGATCGGCCCTTGCCCGGTGAATTGACCGGGAAATGCCGGGAATGGGAGACGCGGGTGATTGTGGCGGGGGTTGGAGCGGATGGGCAGAGCACGTCAGGCTAATCTGGAAACACCGGATTCCGCAGCCGGTCAGAGCCGCGCTGTGCCGGGCCGTGGCCGAGCGCTGCGCGGCGGATCTGCGGCCCTTGCTCCCGCGTGAGGGAGTATACATTAAAGACAATGTTTCGGAATTTATCCGCACCAACCCGAAGCGGCTATTCCCGCCGCGCCCGCAGGCCGATGAGATGGGCCATGATCGGCGCGCCCGCGATGACCACCATCAGCCGCACCAGATGATGCACGACGATGAATCCCAGATCCGCGCCGGAAATGATCGCCAGCACCGTCATCTCGGCCTGACCGCCCGGCGTAAATGACAGGAAGCCCTCGATCGGCTGGGCAAAGCCCGCTTGCACGACGATCTCCATCATGATGAAGGCAAGAATCGCGAGAATCACGACGAAAGCGATTCCGGCCAGCACGTCCTTGCGCAACTCGCGCAGGGTGACGCCGACATAGCTGACCCCGATTGCGCTGCCGATAAAGAACTGTGCGGCGTTCAGCGCCTCGGCGGGTGGGCGTTGATGCAATATGCCACTCAGGGACAGGATCGCCGCCACGATCAGCGGCCCGATAATGGCCGCACCGAAAAGCCCGATCCGCTCGCCGCCTTTCCAGCCCAGAAATGCGGCGGCTGCCATCAGCAAAAGCTGGTCGAGCGGCACATCGCGGGCGGGTGCGCCGATGGGATTGGACAGGGTAACGTGAAACAGGTTCACCATAAGCAGCGGCGCGATCGTCACGATGATCAGAATGCGCGTGGCATGGATCAGTGCCAAAGCGCGCACATCCGCGCCCGCTTCTTGTCCGAAGACCACCATATCCTGAAGCCCGCCAGGCATTGCGGCATAATAGGCCGTCGCCCGGTCAAATCCGCAGACACGCTGAAAGAAGGGGATGCCGATCAGCCCGATCAGCAGCACATAAACCGGAACAAAGATCACCGAGGCCGCCATCTGCGGCAATTGCTGCATGACCGCCGGGGTGATCGAGGCGCCGACGGCCAATCCGAGAATCGTCCTTGCCCCGACCGCGACCTGCCCCGTCCCGATCAGCGGCGCACCAAGCAGCGCGGCGGCAAGGCAGGCGAAAAGCGGGCCGAAAAGAAAGGGCAGCGGCAGGCCAAGCTGATGGAACAGGGCTGTTCCCATGGCGGAAATCGCCAGTGCCAGGACCTGTCTTGGCAATTTTCGCCTCCGGATGGGGCGTGGATTGTCGGAACGGGATGTCATGGCCAGTCGTGTATATTTCTGGATACAAAAACGGAAGTGATACCGATATCGTCCGTGAAATTATTAGAGCGTGCCGAGCTGAATCGGAAACGTCGGCTATTTGCGTCCCGCGATGGCCGGGGGCGCTGCCCCCCGGACCCCCGAGGTATTTACCGCAAAGAAGAAAGAGAGAGAAATCGGGCAGGCGCGGCATGATCTGATTACCCGCAAAATGTTGCTGCGGGTTAACTGGAGGTGATCCGCTTTAGCGTGTGATCGGCCGCATCAGCCCCTCTTGCGCGACGCTGGCCACCAGCCTTCCGCTTTGATCGAAGATCATGCCGCGATTGAAGCCGCGCGCGCCTCCGGTGAAGGGGGCGTCCATGCTGTAAAGATGCCAGTCTTCGAAACGGATCGGTGCGTGGAACCACATGGCATGATCAAGGCTTGCCATCATGACATTGCCCTTCACCCATGTCAGCCCATGCGGGCGCAGCGACGATCCCAGCAGGCTGGCATCCGAGGCATAGGCCAGAAGGCAGTGTTGCATTTCCGAGGATTGTCCCGCAGCCGCCTGCATGCGGATCCAGACGCTGTTCCGGTCATCGGCCCGGACGGGATCAACCGGATCGCGGGGTTCCACCTCGCGCATGTCGAACGGCCGTTCGCGCAGGAATTCCTGCCGCACCCGGTCGGGAACGCGATCGGCATGGATAGCGCGTATCCCGGCCTGATCGGCATGGTTTTCGGGGCCGTCGATCGCGGGCATCGGGTGCTGGTAATCCCAGCCCCGCTCATCAATCTGGAATGACGCGGACATGTTCAGGATCTGCTTACCATGCTGTATCGCGACGACGCGCCGGGTCGTGAAGCTGCCACCGTCGCGGGCGCGATCGACCAGATAGACGACGGGCAAAGCCGGATCTCCGGGCCGGATGAAATAGGCATGCAGCGAGTGACAGGCGCGGTCGGGCACGGTCCGATATGCGGCCATAAGCGCCTGCGCGATGACATGCCCGCCGAAAATCCGCGTTCTTCCCGGCTGTTGCTCGACAAAACCACGGAACATGTCGGTCTCGATCCGTTCGATATCGAGCAGTTCAAGCAACCGTTGTGCAGCTTCGGTCATTGCGGCAAACCCCTTGAATTCCAGTCTGTTGTCGCAGCAACAAGGGCGGATGACAAGCGCGGGCAATCCAAGATCATCTCCAGCCCGAGGCCCTGACGGCCATGGCGATCACAAGGCCATAGATCAGCATTGCCGCGGCTATAGCGATGAACACGGCCTGAATGCCCAGATCGGTCGCCCGGCCCAGAAGCAATGCGCCGCCAAAGGCAATGACGAAGCGGCAGATGCTTCCGGCCACCGGCCATAACATCCGCCCCGCGCCCTGACTGGCAAAGAACAGGGCCAGCCCCAGCCCGAAGAAGAAATAGAATGGCGCGATGGTATGGAAATAGGTCCGGCCGATGGCAAGCGTTTCGGTCTGGTCCGGCGAAAGGAAGATCAGCAGCCACAGGTCGGGATTGATCGCCAGCACAATCCCGATACCACCGATAATCGCGGCGGCTGTCAGCGATCCGGTCCAGGCTATGGCAAGGGCGCGATCCCGCTGACCCGCGCCGATATTCGCTCCGACCATGCTGGTCATCGCCGAGCCGATGCCGAAGACGATGGGGATCATCAGGAATTCCAGACGGGCGCCCAGACCGTAGCCGGCCAGCGCCGCCTCTCCGTGACGTCCGACCAGGCCGACCATTGCGACGACCGTCAGAATCGTCAGCACCGAGTTCAGCGACGCCGAAAGCCCGACGCCAAGGATATCCGCGAAAAGCCCCGAACCGGCCAGCGGCGGGCGTCTGCGCAGCGATAAACCGGCCCTGCCCGACAGGATATAGGCGATGGCGGCAAGCGCGCCGGTGGCATAGGCCAGCACCATTCCCAGTGCCAGCCCTGCCATTCCAAGCGCGGGAAACGGCCCCCATCCCAGCCCGAATGCGCCCGACAGGGGGATCGAACCCGTCGAAACCAGCACCAGCACCACCGCAGGAGCCACCATATTGCCGGTGCCGCGCAACACGCTGAGCGTCGAATGGCAGAGCCACAACGAGATGCATCCGGGGAAATACACTGCGGCATAGGTCAGTGCGGCGTCCACGGCATTGCCTCCGCCTCCGCCCAGCAACCCAAGTATCGGGCGTCCGAACAATGCCATCAGTACCGCCGAAAGCGCGGCGATCGACACCGCCAATATCCATGCGGCGAAGACCAGACCGGCGGCGCGGCGTTCGTTATTCGCGCCAAGGGCGCGGGCGACGGCCGAGGAGATCGCCCCACCCATGGCGCCGGCGGACAGCGCCTGGGTCAGCGTGACAAGCGGGAAGACCAGCGCGAGCCCGGCAAGCGCCGTTACGCCCATCTGTCCGGCAAAATAGCCTTCCGCGATGCTCATGGCGCATTGCACCGCCATCGCCACGATATTTGGCGCGGCAAGGCGCGCCAGTGTCGGCGCGACAGGCGCTTCCAGGAACCGGCGGGTCCGGGCGGCGCGCGTCAGGGATGCCGCATCGGCGCGATCCGGCTGCGGCGATATGGCCGGGTCAGGTTCCCGATGCGACATGATCCGGCCCGGCTCCTTCAGGTTGTCCGCAATCGGAAAGCAAGGTTGAAACGATGCTGATTAGGGCGCCTTTGCTTGTAACCACAGAACCGCGGGATGGAAACGGTTCTGACGGTAAGGGATGTCCCGGCCTGCACCATGCCTAGTTCCTGATGGTCCAGTTCCGGACTGCCGCCTGCCTGTCATTCGAGCTTTCGAAAGCCTGGCGTTCGGCGCGGGCGATGACGTGGTGATGCACCTCGTCCGGGCCGTCGGCAAAGCGGAGGGTGCGCTGCCTGATATACATCTCGGGCAGGTCGGTCCATTGGCTGATACCGGTGGCCCCGTGCATCTGCATGGCGTCGTCGATGATCCGGCAGCATCTTTCGGGCACCATGGCCTTCGCCTTCGAGACCCAGATCCGCGCCTCTTTGTTGCCCAGAACATCCATCGCCCGGGCGGCCTTGAGCACCAGCAGACGCATCGCGTCGATCTCGATCCGCGCGCGCGAGACGGTTTCCATGTTCTTGCCAAGATCGATGATCTTCCTGCCGAACGCTTCCCGGCTCAGACCCCGGTGGATCATCAGGTCAAGCGCCTTCTCGGCCGCCCCGATAGAGCGCATGCAGTGGTGGATTCGTCCCGGTCCCAGCCGAAGCTGGCTGATCTCGAAACCACGGCCCTCGCCCCAAAGGATGTTCTGTTCCGGCACCCGGACATTGTCGAAGACGATATGCATATGCCCATGCGGCGCATCATCATGGCCGAATACCCGCATCGGGCCCAGCACCTTCACGCCCGGCGTATCCATCGGCACAAGGATCTGGCTTTGCTGGCGGAACGGTTCGGCATCGGGCGAGGTCTTGACCATGACGATCATGATCCTGCAACGCGGATCCCCCGCGCCCGAGATGAAATATTTCTCGCCGTTGATGACCCATTCGCCATTCTTCAGCACCGCGCTTGTGCTGATATTCTTCGCATCCGATGAGGCGACATCGGGTTCGGTCATGGCGAATGCCGACCGGATTTCGCCGTTCAGAAGTGGCTTTAACCATTTCTCTTTCTGTTCCGGAGTGCCGACCCGCTCCAGCACCTCCATATTGCCGGTATCGGGGGCGGAACAGTTCAGCGATTGCTGGGCAAGGGGGTTCTTGCCCAGTTCAAAGGCGATATAGGCGTAGTCGAGATTGGAAAGCCCCTCTCCGGTTTCCGCATCGGGCAGGAAGAAGTTCCACAGCCCGGCGCTTTTTGCCCGGGCCTTCAGATCGTCAAGGATTTCAAGCTGGCCAGGCGCGAAGGAAAAGCGTTCCTGACGATTCCTGCCCAGCCGTTCATATTCGGCCAGCGCCGGATCGCAATTCTCGCGGATATGCCTGACGACCTTTTCCAGCAAGGGGCGCGCGGCTTCCGACATCGCCAGATTATGCAATTCGTCCTGCGGATTCGCCTGTGACATTCGTTCCCCCCCTGACTTGTGCCGAAACCGGCGTGTCGCCGGAAAATCCGTTCCTTGCCCCTATGATTCCCGGACGTATCGGCCGGAGCGGGGTTTTCCTGACATTTGTCAGTTTTAATGCCGGGTTTTGTTCCGGGTCAAGCCCGGCCGGCAGTGATTTGCAGATTCCGCAATTTCCTGACCGCGCCGATTGACCGGCCTGGGAGCGGGAATTATAGATAACTGACAAGTGTCAGGAAAATTCCCGGCAATGTTCCGCACAATCGGGAGGTCAGATGAAAACCGGCTCGGGCATAATGCGGCAATCCGGCAATTCCGCGCCGGTTCTGGTCGATCCTCTGCCTACGCACAGGTTCGATACCGATGCATTGCGGGTCTGGCTGTCAGATCGAGTGCCCGAATTTCGGGAAGGCTTTGAATTGCAGCAATTTCAGGGAGGCATGTCCAACCCGAGTTTCATGCTGACCTCGCGTCTGGGTGGGCGCTTCGTTCTGCGAAAAAAGCCGCCGGGGAAACTGCTGCCCAAGGCGCATGCTGTCGACCGTGAATATCGGGTGATGCGGGCGCTTGGCGATAGCGCGGTTCCGGTTCCGGAAATGATCGCCTATTGCGAGGATCCGCAGGTCATCGGGGCGGAATTCTTTATCATGCGTTTTGTCGACGGGCGTGTTATCACCGATCCGGCGATGGGTACGATCCTGCGTGAACAGCGCCCGGCGATGATGCACTCGCTGGTCGATACGCTGATAGATCTGCACCGCGTCAACTGGCGGGCCGCCGGTCTCGAAGGTTTTGGGCAGTCCAAGGCTTATCTGACCCGGCAGGTCAAGCTATGGGCACGGCAATACGAAGGCGCCAAATCCGATCTTCCGCGGGATTTCGACTATTCGCAACTGGACTGGCTGCGCGACTGGCTGATCGCGCATTCCGATGTGGCGGATCTGGGCGCCATCTCGCATGGCGATTTCCGCCTTGGCAATGTGATCGTCCATCCGACAGAGCCGCGCGTCATCGCCGTTCTGGATTGGGAGCTTTCGACCATTGGTCATCCGCTTGCCGATCTGGCATATCTCTGCCTGCAATATCGCTTTCCGCCGGATCTGCCCAAGGCAGTGGATCCGATGGCGGCGGGATTGCCGGACGAAGCGCAGGTGCTTGACCGCTATTGCAAGGGGATGGGGCTGTCCCGGGTCGGGGATTGGCCGGTTTTCCTTGCCTTTGCCTGTTTCCGCTATGCCGCGATCGTTCAGGGCGTCGCGGCCCGCGCGGCTCGTGGCAATGTCAGCAGCGCAAGCGCCGATGCCAGGCAAGACGGCGCCCGTGCCCGGCGCGTGGCAGAGATCGGCTGCCAGATTGCCCGGACCGGGGCAGAGTGACATGCCAACGATCGGTTCGACCCGCGAATGGCGCGTCAGGACTGGCGGGATCTCTGCGTATGAACGGTTCGCGGATATCGTGGCGATATTTGGGATTTCACCCTGCATGAAGAGGCATTTTGCATGACAGCGACCGCTTCGATGAGTTTCGAGCAGGCAGTTCACCACGTCACGACCACCAACCCGATGTTCCACACGACCAGGGTGATGGTGAACGGCGTCAGCTACAAGGCGTTTCGAAACTGTCCGCCAAGCATACCCGATCTGATGCGGGATTGCCGGGAACGGCATGGCAATGGCGCGGCGGCTTATCTTGCGTATCGGGACGAATGCTGGACCTATGATGAATTCTGCCGTGATGTGAATCGCATCGCATGGTCGCTTCGCGAGCAGCTTGGCGTGACCAAAGGCACCCGCGTTGCCATCGCCATGCGGAACTATCCCGAATTCATGATCTCGTTTCTGGCGATTTCGTCGCTGGGCGCGGTCGTCGTCAATCTGAATGCATGGTGGACGAGCCAAGAACTGGATTACGCCCTGAGCGACTGCAGGGCGCGGGTGATCTTCGCCGACGGACCGCGCGCAGAGCGTCTGGAGCCGCTGCGAAAACGCCATGACCTGACGATCATCGGAGTCAGTGATGGCGAGCATGCGGACGCCCCATGCTACAGTTCCATGCTGCACGCGGCCCCGGATGACGCAGCCGTCACTGCCGCAATCCATCCCGATGACGATTTCCAGATCATGTATTCCTCGGGTTCGACCGGCCATCCGAAAGGCGTGGTCCAGACCCATCGCGGCGCGGTCACGGCAGTCTATACATGGGTGATGCAGATGTCGCTGAAGCCGCTCGTGTTTCCTGCCGGCCCCGATACGCCTCCGGCGCTGCCCGTTTCCGTGTTGATCGTCACGCCGCTTTTCCACACCACGGCCTGCCATACGATGTTTCTTTACAGTCTTCTGGCGCCCGCAACGGTGACGCTCATGTATAAATGGGACCCGTACGAGGCGATCCGGCTGATCGAGGCGCGGAATGTCACCCGGTTCCTTGGCGTGCCGACCCAATCGGCGGAACTGATGGAGGCGGTGCGCGAAACCGGCGCGGCGCTGCACTCGTTGCGCTATGTCGGGGCGGGTGGCGCGAAACGCCCGGCGCCACAGGTCGCGCAGCTTGCACGGGCCTTTCCGCAGGCCGATATCGGCACCGGCTGGGGCATGACCGAAACCAATGCATTGGGGATCGGGATGTTCGGCGATGATTATGTCAGGCGCCCGGATGCGGCGGGGCGGCTTTACCCGCCGGTGCAGGAAATCCGTATCGTGAACGATGCGGGCGCGGAACTTCCGCCGGGTTCGCTGGGCGAAATCACCGTCAAGAGCCTGGCGAATATGCGCTGTTACCTGAACCAGCCGGAAGAAACTGCGCGGGTGCTGAAAGACGGCTGGCTGAGTACCGGGGATATCGGCGTGATCGACGATGAAGGCTTTGTCACCATCCTTGACCGCAAGAAGCATATCATCATCCGGGGCGGCGAGAATATTTCCTGCCTCGAGGTGGAAGGCGCGTTGCATGGCCATCCTGATGTCATCGAGGCCTGCGCCTTCCCCGTCCCGGACCAGCGGCTGGGCGAGATCGTGGGAATCGCCATTCAGCTTCGCCCCGGCACCGGGATGAGCCTTGATGCCATGTCGGATTACCTTGGGCAGCATCTGGCGCGATTCAAGATTCCCCAGAAACTCTGGTGCCAATACGAGCCGCTGGCGCGCGGCGCCACGGACAAGACCGACCGTCGTGCTGTGCGCCTTGCCTGTCTTGGGGCGCCGCCCTGACCGCAGGCGATCCGCGGGCGGGCATCGCCGCCCGAAAACCATCGTTGGAAAAAAAGGAGTTCCAGACATGATGTTCGACCTGACCGGCAAGGTTGCGCTGCTGACCGGTGCGTCGCGGGGCATGGGATTCGCCATGGCGAAGGCGCTGGCGGAACATGGCGCGACGGTGGTGATATCGGCCCGCAAGCAGGATCAGCTGGATGCGGCCGCAGCCAGTATCAATTCGCTTGGGAAGGGCAGGGCGTATGGCGTCGCCTGCAATGCGGGCCACAGGGACCAGTTGCAGGCTTTGGTGGATGAAACCCGTTCCGTCGCGGGCAAGATCGACGTGGTGATCGGCAATGCCGGGGTCAATCCCTATTATGGCCCGACCTCGCAGATCCCCGATGACGCCTATGACAAGACCCTGAAGACGAATGTGCAGTCGAACCTGTGGCTTGCCGGCATGGTGGTGCCCGACATGATCGAAAAGGGTGCGGGCTCGGTCGCTTTCACCTCTTCCATCGGGGCATTCAAGCCTTCGGTCATGCTGGGCACCTATGGCATGTCCAAGCTGGCACTGATCGGGCTGGTGCGGAATCTGGCTGCTGAATTCGGGCCGAAGGGTGTGCGGTTCAACGCCATCTGCCCGGGATTGGTGCGTACGGAATTCGCGCGCGAATTATGGGAAAACCCCGATGTCGAAAAGCGGATCCAGAACGACATCCCATTGCGCCGGCTGGGCGAGCCCGAGGATTTCGCGGGGATCGCGGTTTTTCTTGCCTCGGATGCCAGCCGTTACATGACGGGGCAGGCGCTTACCCTTTGCGGCGGATCGAATATGTGGACCTGAACAAAGCCGCCCCGCAGGCGATATGGCGACGCCCGATCCGGAACCCGGCCTGCGCCCTCAATCCCCGCCGATACTCGCCCTGATCATGGCGGCCGCGCCTTTCGCGATCGTCCGGGCGATCAACTCGTCGGGTTGATCACGGTTCAGCCAATCGCGCATGGGTCCGAAAGCACTCAGGAAAACCATCAGATTGGCGATGATTTCCAGCCGCTGATCCCCCGGCCCGACACCCAGCCGATCCGCAAGCTGATCCGCCAGATCCTTCATGACGGCGATTTCGCGCAGCCGCATGGCGCGGCGGTCTTCCTGCCGCAGATGCGGAATGGTCCGATAGGCAAGCAGGGTCGCCTGACGCTTGCGCTTCCACGAAACGATCAGATAGCGCTCGATCGCCTCCTCAAGCGGTACGGAATGATCGGCCAGGATATCCGGCAGGGTCGGCACATCCGTACGGAACCACAGCTGATTCAGCAGGCGGCGCAGGATATCGTTCTTGTCCGCGATATAATCGTAGATACTGGCCTGATTCACGCCCGAACGCGCGCAGATGTCGCGGATGGTCGTGGCCGCGAAACCCTTTTCGATAAAAAGCTCCAGCGCGCCCTCGCAGATCTGCTGGCGCTTGGCCTGGATCAGATCCCGATTGCGGACATTGGTGATATCGGCCTCTTCCAGAAGCTCTTTGCGCACCGCGCGCATACGTGCATTTTCACGAGCCACTGATCCAACGTCTCCGATTTGCCCGGGCCATGCAAAAACCTAGCGGCGCAGGGCAGGCGTTGCAACGTGCCGGCTGCCCACAGGTTATTTCAACCCGTTCGACGATAGCGGAAAACCCCGGTTCCGGTGGCCAGAACCTCGCCGGTATCGTCGGTCACACGACCTTCGGCGAAGAAGGTCGAACGGCCGCCGCCCTTGCGCCAGCCCTCGGCGGTGAGACGTTTCCCCTTCGGGCGCGACAGAAAATTCACATTCATTGATAACGTCATGGCAAATCTGCGCTGTTCGGGATCGCCGGTATAGCATCCTGCGAAGCCCATGACCGTATCCAGCAAAACCCCGTAAATGCCGCCATGCGGAATGCCGTAGCGATTTTCGATAAATCTGCGGATCGGCATCTCGAACCGCGAGTAATCTTCTGACCAGCCCGTCAGTTCATAGCCCATATGGGCCTGAAACGGGTAAGGATCCTCGATAAGATCCGCGTCGATCCGGGTGGTCATATGGTCAGGATCCCTGTCTGCCTTGCCGGATGATCTATCCGTCCGGCAAGGCTTCTATCAGCCGTAAAGCAGATTTGGAATGTACAGCGCGATGCCCGGGATCAGGATGATCAGCAGAACGCCCAGCAGCGTCACCAGAACATAGGGAATGACCGAGCTGTAGATGTCGCCCATGGTGACGCCCGGCGGCGCAACGCCTTTCAGATAGAACAGGTTGAACCCGAATGGCGGCGTCATGTAGCCCACTTCCATCATGATGATGAACAGGATGCCGAACCAGATCGGATCGAAACCCGCTTCGCGGATCACCGGCAGGAAGACCGGCAATGTGATCAGCATGATGCCGACCGGGTCGAGCACCATCCCGAACAGAAACAGGATCATCAGCATGAACAGAAGGGCGCCCCATTTCCCGCCGGGAATGAAGCCCATCAGGTTCGACATCATGCTTTGCGCCCCCAATGCGGTATAAGCCGCCGAAAAGGCATGCGCCGCAAAAAGGATCCAGATGACAAGTGCGGTCAGGCGCAATGTGGCGATCGAGGTATCATGGATCACACGCCATGAAAGCTGGCGATTCACCAATGTGGCGACAAGCGCGCCGAAAACGCCGATGGCGGCGGCCTCGGTGGGTGTCGCATAGCCTCCGAAGATCGCGCCAAGCACGATGGCGACGATAAGGATCGGAAGGATCACGGCCTTCAACGAACGAAGCTTTGGCCCCCAACCCGCGCGTTCTTCCCGGGGCAGGGCGGGGCCCAGCTCGGGCTGAAGCCAGCAGCGGACCCCGATATAGATCGAAACAAGTACGAACAGCAGCAGCCCCGGCCCAATTCCCGCCGCGAAAAGGCGTCCGACAGAAACCTCGGTCAGCAGCGAATAAAGCACCATGAGGATGGATGGCGGAATCAGGATGCCCCAGCCTCCGCCCGCATTGATGGCGCCCAATGCCAGTTTCTTGTCATAACCGCGTTCAAGCATCTTGGGCAGCGCGATGGTTCCCATGGTCACCACAGCCGCGCCCGATATGCCGGACATGGCGGCGAAGATCACGCAGATCAGCACCGTTCCGATGGCCAGGCCGCCGCGCAGCCCGCCCCACCACAGATGCATCATGCTGTAAAGATCGTTCGCGACCCCTGATTTCTCAAGCAATACGGCCATGTATACGAATAACGGGATGGCCATCAATGTGGGCGACTGCATCGTTTCCCACATTTTCGACGCCAGCAGGTAGAACCCTACGGAACCCATTTCGTAGTAAAGGAAAACGACCGAGATGCCGCCAAGAACGAAAGTCAGCGGCGATCCCAGAAGGATGAACAGCAGCAGCGCGCCGAAGAACAGGAATGTCAGGATCTCGACGCTCATGGATGTATCTCCTGTGTGTCCTGAGCATGATCGCTACTGGCCGGGCTGCCAAAGATGTCATCTGGAACCGGCAGGCCCATAACGACCCGGATATCTGCCCAAAGACGGACAAGACCTTGCAGTAAAAGCAGAATTGCGGCGACCGGGATAAGCAGCTTCGTCGGCCAGAGAGGCGGATTCCAGATCGAGTTGGAACGCTCGAGCCTACCGATGGAATCCGAGGCGATGACCCATCCCTGCCACAGCAATATGCCTACGAAAAGCAGGAAGAGCGGCCATGTCAGGATATCCAGCAGCGCCTTGCGGCGGGCGCTTAATTTTCCGTAGAAGATATCGACATTCACATGCGCCCGGTCGGCAAGAAGATATCCGCCGCCAAGGATGGCATAGCCTCCGAATATCAGCGTGGCGAGTTCCGAGGTCCAGATCGTTGGTCTGCCGATCAGATAACGCATGATCACGTCGATCAGCAGGAAGACGAACAGGAAAATCACCGCAAGCGAAACCCAACGTCCGATAAAGCGATTGATGCGCGTTACGGCGCGTGCCGCCTGAAACATGGTTCAAGTTCCTTGTGCAAATTTGCTATGCGGGGGGCAGTCACCAGCCGCCCGATCCGTCATTTCCGGATTTGTCCAGCCTTGCCGCCGGGCGCCGGTGACAGACCCGCACGCAGGCCCGCAAGATCAGATGTAGCCCAGATCGGCCATGAGATTGCGGTAGATGTCAGCCGCTTTTCCGGCCATTTCGCTGCGCTGGCCTTCTGACTCCAATATTTCGCCCGACGCCTGCGCCAGCATTTCAAGCACTTCATCGGGCAGGGTCAGAACTTCCAGATTCTGGTTGGCCACGCCATCCGCAATCGCCAGTGCTTCTTCGTGCTGATACTCGGCGGTGCGAAGGAAAAATCGCGTTTCGATCGTGTCCATAAGCGCCGAGCGCAAATCGTCGCTTAATTCTTCCAACGCCTTCAGGTTGAACAGATAGGAATCCGTCGTCTGCGCAAGCACCGGTTTGTAGTGATATTTGCACACTTCCCATAGCGACATGGATTTGGCACCGACCGCCGCGCCCCAATGCGCCCCGTCGACGACACCCGAGCTAAGCGCCTGATACAGTTCGGCGCCTGCGATATATTGCGGAGCGGCGCCTGCGGCTGTCAGGAAATCCATCATCGCCCCGGCCGAGCGGATCTTGAGACCCTGGAAATCGGCGGCGGACTCGATCTTTTTGGATGCGGTCATCTCGACCGGCAGGACCTTTTCGGGCTTCAGCATGACGCCTTTCGGCGCCAGTTCTTCGTTCAGCAGCGCCTCGAGCCCCAGATTTTTCAGAGCATGCGAAAACTCCCACGCCTCCCTGAAGGTGCCGGGCATGCCATAGACGAAATTCGCGACCGTCGCCTGATCCTCGAAATAGGAAGCGGCCAGCGTTCCCATGGGAACCACGCCCTTGCTGACGAGATTGAAGATATCCGGACCCTTGGCGAACTCTCCCTCGCCAAGAAGTTCAAGCTTGAATGCGCCGTCGGTGCGTTCGGCAAGGGCGGCTGACATCGTTTCAAGACTGTCCGTGAAAGATGCCGATGCCTTGGGCCAGTGAGCCTGCACCCGCCAGGTCACCTCGCCGGCGGCCAAAGCCTTGCCGACAAGCGCCGGTGACGCAACCGCCGCAAGCGCTCCGCCGCGCAGCAATGCACGCCGTTTGATCCCTGCCGCTTTGGCGGAAACCTTATTGGTATATTTCATCTTATCCTCCCGTTGGTTTCAATCCGGCTGTTTGCGCCGCCGTTATTCTTCATTCCCCTGACAAGTGTCCGGGAAGTTTCCGGCATGATTTGTGTCAATTTTATTATTGTATTTCATATAATTAACCTGTTATTGGCGGCGAATTTCAAAGAACTTCGAACAATCCCGCCGCACCCATGCCGCCGCCGACGCACATAGTGCAGACGACGTATCTGGCGCCGCGTCTTTTGCCCTCGATCAGGGCATGGCCGACCATGCGCGCGCCCGACATGCCATAGGGATGGCCGATCGAGATCGCGCCGCCATTCACGTTCAGCAACTCATCCGGGATTCCAAGAACCCGGGCCGAGTGAAGGACCTGACAGGCAAATGCCTCGTTCAGTTCCCACAGATCGATATCTTCCACCTGCAATCCGTGCAGCCGCAGCAAAGGGGGAACGGCATGGATCGGTCCGATGCCCATCTCATCCGGTGCCAGACCCGCTGCCATGACCCCAATATACCGGCCAAGCGGTTGCAGCCCCATCTTCTCGGCTTTCTTTGCTTCCATCAGGACCGAGGCTGATGCGCCATCCGAAAGCTGCGAGGCATTCCCGGCGGTGATATGCTTCCCTTCCCCGATGACCTGACCGTCCTTGAACACTGGCGAAAGGCGCTGCAAATCCTCCAGCGTGGTCTGGGGGCGGTTGCCTTCGTCGCGATCAAGTTCGACCTCGACATCCGAGACCTCGCTGGTTTCCTTGTTCATGACTTTCTTGACGGTTTTCAGCGGCACGATCTCATCGTCGAACCTGCCGGACTTTTGCGCCTCGGCTGTGCGCTGCTGAGACCGCAAGGCATAGGCGTCCTGATCCTCGCGCGTGACCCCGTATCGCTCGGCGACGATTTCGGCGGTTTCCAGCATGGTCATGTAAAGCGAGGGGAGATGCCGGTCGATCCACGGGTCGGTGCGGCGATCCTGACGCAGATTCTGGTTCTGGACCAGACTGATACTTTCAACGCCGCCACCGATGGCGATATCCATGCCGTCATGGATGATCTGCTTGGCCGCCGTCGCGATCGCCATCATCCCCGAGGCACATTGCCGGTCGATCGACATGCCCGCAATCGTATCGGGCAAACCGGCCCGGATGACTGCTTGCCGGCCGATATTGGCACCCGTGCTGCCCTGCTGGATGGCACAACCGATGATGCAATCCTGTATTTCCGCCGGATCGACGCCCGCCCGGCTGACCGCATGGGACACTGCATGGCCGATCAGTTGCTGAGCCTGCGTATCGTTGAATGCGCCCCGATATGCTTTGCCAATAGGGGTCCGCGCAGTGGAAACGATTACGGCATCACGCATATCTTGCCTCCCATTCCTTTGCGGCGGCAGGGATTCGATGGCGGTACCGCCTAAATCCGTACCGGGCGCGATCCCAAGCAAGAATGCCCTGTCCGCTTTCCTGCATGGGTGTTTCGCTATGCAAAATGCCATTTTGAAAATCGTTTGACAAGATGTGCGCTTCTTTGGCCTATAGAGGCCGAAATGAAAGGAGCGCGACATGAGATCCATGCTGAGCCTTGAGCCGGGTGGGCCCGAAACACTTGCCCTGACCAGACAGACCATGCCGCAGCCCGGCCCGGATGAGGTGCTGCTTCGTGTTCGCGCCGCCGGGGTGAACTTTCCCGATACGCTGATCATTCGCGACCTGTATCAGGTCAAACCTCCGCGCCCCTTCGCGCCGGGCGGCGAAGTTTCTGGCGAGATTGCGGCGATAGGTGAGGAGGTCAGCGGTTTTGTCGTCGGGGATCGCGTTCTGGCCCTGACCGGTCATGGCGGATATTCCACGCATGTCATTGCCAAGGCCGCGCGGACGGTCAGGATACCCGACCAGATGCCCTTCGATGAAGCGGCCTGCTTTCTGTTCACCTATGAAACATCGCATTACGCACTGAAGGATCGCGCACAGCTTCGGCAAGGAGAGACGCTTCTGGTGCTTGGCGCGGCAGGCGGTGTCGGCGCCGCGGCCGTGGAACTTGGCAAGGCGGCAGGGGCCCGGGTCATCGCGGCGGTTTCATCGCCGGAAAAGGCGAAATTCTGCCGGGACATTGGAGCTGACGAGACCATCATCTATCCGCGCGAGATGAATCGTGACGCGCAGAAGCAATTCTCGGATCAGATCAAATCGCTGACCGGCGGCGAGGGCGTGGATGTGGTCTATGACGCGGTGGGCGGGGATTATGCCGAACCGGCGCTGCGTGCACTGGCATGGAAGGGGCGCTTTCTGGTCGTGGGATTTCCTGCGGGAATCCCCAGGATTCCGCTTAATCTTACCCTTCTCAAGGGATGCCAGATCATGGGCGTATTCTGGGGCGCAGCGGTTCGGCGCGAGCCGGAAGGTCACGCCGAGAATGTGGCAGAGCTGTTTTCGCTATATGCCGCCGGGCGGATAAAACCCCGCATCTGCGCGCGCTACCCGCTTGAACGGGCGGGCGAGGCGCTTGCGCTGTTGCAGGATCGGAAGGTGCTTGGCAAGGTCGTGCTGACCGTCGATTGATTACTCCAGATGCGTGGTGTCGTTGAATCGCCTTGCGATCATCGTCTCGCCATGAATCACCAGCAGGCTGATCGATCCGTTATCGGCACGGTTGAACGCAAATGGCTTTGCGCCGGTGGCAATCGACATGGCCGCGCCGATCACGCCGCCATGCACGAAAACCGCGACCCGCGAATCCGGATGCGCCGCCGCGATCCGTAACAATCCGCGCCGGACACGCATATGAAGCGCGTCGGTCGTTTCCGCGCCGGGGATCTCGCCCCATTCATGCCGCTGCATCGCTTGCAGATAGGCGGGATGTTTTTCGGTCGCGTGAAAGCGATATGCGCCTCCGTCCCATTCCCCCAGACATACTTCACGAAGATCCGCCTCGATTCGGGGTTCCAGGCCCAGTGCCGCGGCCAGAGGTGCGGCAGTCTGATGGGTACGTTGAAGCGTGGTCACATAGATCGCCGCGATATTGCTGTTCCGAAGCCGCTGTCCCACGGCCCGCGCCTGCGCCTCGCCGTCCGGATGCAGTGCCGGGTCGCCGTGACCGTCCTTCAGCGGGAAGTCTTCGCCCCGCAGCGCGGGCATGGATTCGCCATGCCGGACAAGGAAAAGTTCCGCCGCGCCGGCAGGAGGCGCAAAACGGCTTTGTCGTGCTTCGTGGTTCATCATCGGCCTTTCGAATCTCGCATATCGTATTGCCCGGCACGCGGCAGGGCATGGCGCAGATGGCAGTTTATTGCAAGTTTTGCGCCCCTTGCCGTAACCCTTGCCCCATATATGGCGCGGATACCGCAAGTTTGATCCCTGATGGCCGTCATTCCGTTTGCGGGCTTGTCATGCATCCACTATCCCATGCCAAAGGATGACATATTGCGGTCGGGCCAGCACCGTGCTTGTCTGGTTCCGCCGGGATATGCGCGGACAAAGCCTGGCTTTCCATGCGGGCGAATGGCCACTGTGAAATAACGGAGACGAACATGCTGCAATCTTCCCAGACACCGGTCCGAAGCGGCGGCCAGATCCTTGTCGATCAACTTTTGATCCATGGCGCGGATACCGCTTTCTGCGTTCCCGGAGAAAGTTATCTGGAAGTGCTGGACGCGCTGCATGACGTAAAGGACCGTTTCACGCTGATCAACGCGCGGCACGAGGCGGGCGCAGCCGATATGGCCGAGGCGCATGGCAAGCTGACCGGAAAGCCGGGGATCTGCATGGTGACGCGCGGCCCGGGTGCCTGCCATGCCGCGATCGGCGTGCATATCGCGCAGCAGGACAGCACGCCGATGATCCTGCTGGTCGGTCAGGTCGCCCGCGACACCACAGACCGCGAGGCGTTTCAGGAGATCGATTACCGCGCCATGTTCGGCACCGTGGCGAAATGGGCCACGCAGATCGACGATGCGCGGCGCGTTCCCGAATATATGGCGCGGGCCTTTCGTGTGGCGACTTCGGGTCGCCCGGGCCCGGTTGTCATCGCCCTGCCCGAAGACATGCTGACCGATCGCGTCGCCGTGGCGGATGCGCGGCCCTATACCGCGACCAGCGCGGGCCTTGCCGCCGAATCGATCGAAGCGGTGAAGGCAGAGCTGAAAACCGCGAAACGCCCACTGATGCTGGTTGGCGGATCGGGCTGGACCGATCAGGCGGCGATGGCGATCACCCGCTTTGCCGAGACGAACAATATTCCCGTGACTTCAGCCTTTCGCAGGCAGGACATCGTCGACAACCGTTCGGCATGCTATGCGGGCGATTTCGGCACCTCGACCGGCCCGGATCTTTACCGGCATCTGGCAGAGGCCGACCTGCTTCTGGTCATCGGCGCGCGGCTGGGCGAGATGACGACCCGCGCCTACAGCACGCTGGATTCGCCAAATCCCGGCATCCGGCTGGTCCATATCCATCCTGATGCTGACGAGATCGGCCGCGTCTATTCCCCCGATCTGGGGCTGGCCGGAACCCCTGCCGTGGCGGCCGCCGCCCTGGAGGGCTGCGATCTTGGCCATGCCGATGACTGGGCCGAATGGTGCGCCACGCTGAATCGCGATTATCTTGCCGATACCGAGGCGCCCAATGGCGGCGACTGGGCGCTTGATATGGGTGTCGTGCTGGCGCAGCTTCGCGACAATTTGCCCGCCGATACCGTGGTGGCGATGGATGCGGGCAATCACAATGGCTGGCCGCAGCGATATATGCGCTATGGCCGTCCGGGCCGGGTTCTTGGTTCGACCTGCGGGGCGATGGGATATTCCGTGCCTGCTGCCGTGGCGGCCTCGATCGTGAATCCCGACCGGCTGGTGCTGTCCTTCGTGGGCGATGGCGGCTTCATGATGAGCGGGAACGAATTGGCCACCGCCGCGCAATATGGTGCCTGTCCCATCGTACTGCTGTTCAATAACGGCATGTATGGCACGATCCGAATGCATCAGGAGCGGGAACACCCCGAGCGTGTTTCAGGCACGACCCTGCGCAATCAGGATTTCTGCCGCATGGCCGAAGGTCTGGGATGTTACGCCGAGCGTGTGACCCGGACCGAGGATTTCGCTGCCGCCTTTGACCGGGCGCGGGCAAGCGGACGTCCCGCTGTACTGGAACTGGTGACGGATCCGGAACAGATCTCGACACGGACGACGATCTCGGCATTGCGGAAAGCGGCAAAGGAGCGGCAGGCGGGCTAGAACCTGTCGCACTGAACCGGAAACGCCGGTCATTTGCGCCCTGCGATGGCGGGGGCGCGGTGTTTTTATGGGCGGTGATCGGAAATCGGCCGGGCTTTGGCCGCAGGATTTTCGCTTTTCCCGGCGTGGAACTTGTTCTCGCGCGTGTCGCCGAACAGGTGCCTGCTTTCAAGGAATTCGCGCTGCTGACGGTAGAAATCCGACAGGAAATCCCAGTGATCCGCGGGGGATACCTGCCCCTCGAACCCGATCTTTTCGGCGATCGTCCGTGCAACCGCATCAAGCCGGTCGGTCGCTTCCTGCGTATGAGGCGGTTCGCGCAGGATCTGTTCCAGGGTTTGCAGTTCAAAGCGGCCGTAAATGCCCAACTGTTCGGGTGTGAAGGTGAAATCGACCCGGTCTGACGGGTTCTGCACGGCCAGATCGGGCAACAGCACGGTCGCCGGCTGATCGACAACCAGCGTTCCGGCGATCATGTCGCCCAGGCGCTGGTTGCGCTTGCTGAACAGCGGAACGCAAAGAACCGCGATCATCCAGAATGTCATGAAGGCCTTGCTTTCCGAGCCGATCAGATCGCCACCGAACAGCACGACGATCGGCATGAAGACCTCGACCTCCTTCATCAGGTTCCGCACCACTATCTGATAAGCCGAAAGCCGCTTTCCATCGGCACTGATCACGCGGGTTTTCGTGATCCGCTTGCCCAATGTGCGCCCGTTCCAGACCAGTTCGGAGAAGATGTAATAGGGCGTGCGGACCAGGAAACTTAGCAGGAAGAACAGCGCGGCAAGAAAGGACCAGTCCCAGATTCCGGTGAAAATCATCAGCCAGAAGAACAGGATCAACCCGACATAGGTCAGCAGGATATCGATAAGCTGCCCGCCGAACCGTGCGCCGATCGAGGCAAGCGCAAAGCTGATCGGCACGCCTTCGGGCGGATGTATGGACAGGGTCTTGTTGCTCATGTTCCGGCGCTTTCCTTATCGGCATTCAGCCCGTCCGGCAGATCCTCGCGCCCGCCAAGCAGGAACCATGCCAGCCAGAGGGCGCCGATGCCCCAGCCGACGATCAGTCGCCATATCGTGTCCTGCACCAATTGCCTCAGGAAACCCTCGATCATCGCGGCGGCGATCAGCATCAGCCCCGCCAGGATGATCAGCGTCACGGCATCCCGCCCGGCGCGGTAAAGGGCTTCGCTGCGGCTGCAACTGCCGGGTTCCAGAACCGCAAGGCCAAGACGCGCGCCGCCGCCGCAGGCGATGGCGATGGCGGAAATCTCGGTGACGCCGTGGATCGACAGCCATCCGAAAGCCTCGAATCCCAGCCCGGCATCGGCGAACATGGTGACGAAAGCGCCAAGCACCAGCCCGTTATAGAAGGTCAGCACAAAGCTTGGCAGAGCGGCGAATACGCCCAATGCGAAGATCAGGATCGCGATCTGGGTGTTATGCGAGAACAGGAATGTCGAAAAGACGGCCAGATTTTCGTGATTCTGATCACTGTCATCGAACAATGTGCTGCGCAGATAATCGACCGATGCTTCCGGCGTGCGTCCGTCGGCCAGGCCGCCGGGAACGAAGGTGAAGAACCAGCTAGGATCCTGCCGGTAAAGGATATGCGCGACCACCGCGCCGAATATCATCATGAAGAAGCCCAGAAGGATCGGGAACCATGATCTGCGTACGGCCTGCGGTATCCGTCGGGACAGGAATCGCGATGTCACGCCGCGAATGCTTTCCTGCGGCGCATAGACGACCAGATAGGCACGGGCGCAAAGCGCCGCCAGATAGGTTTCAAGCGCCTTGTCCATCGAAATGGCCCGCGCAAGACTAAGCGAACTCATTGCTTGCCGGTAAAGGCTGGCAAGCGCCATCGTGTTTCCATATCCCAGGCTCTGCACGCCGGATTTTTCGGCCCGGCTGACCAACTCGTCGAGTTTCTTCCAGTTTTCCTCGCGCTCTGCCCTGAAGCGGGATGAGCGGATCAGATCGGCCGGGATGTCATGCTCGGGCGTCATATCAACTCCTGTGCCTTGATATCGACATAACGCGAGATCAGCCCGGCTGTCAGATCCTCGGGCGCGGTATCGAGACACAGCACCCCCAGACGGTTAAGCCGGTCAAACACGCTTTGCCGTTCCTGCCGGAACTGGCGGGCGGCCACGGCAAGCGCGATATCATCCATGCCGGTACTTTCCGGCTGGGCCAGATTTTCGATATCCGGCTCGCGGAAGGCGACGTACAGCACCAGATGCTGCCGCGAAATCACGGCCAGATTCTCGACCATCAGTTGCACCGTTTCGCTATCGGCGAATTCCGAGAATACGACCACCAGTGAGCGGCGCGACAATACGCCATTCAGATGTGAAAGCCCCAGCGTGTGGTTGGTTTCGGCTTCTTCGGGGAACAGATCTGCCCCTTCCGACTGGATCAGGTTGAACGCGTTGCGTCCGGGCCGGGGCGGCAGAAAGCGGCCGGGGCGGCTGCCGAAATTGTAGAAACCCACATTGTCGCCGCCCAGCCCCCCGGCCCATGCCAGCGCAAGCGCCGCGTTGAAGGCGCGGTCGAAACGGGAAACCCCACTGATCTGCTCGCCCATCAGATGTCCGCTGTCCAGGCACAGCACGATCTGATGATTGCGCTCGGCCCTTGTTTCGCGCGCGATCAGTTCCCGTCTCCGGGCAGAACGCTTCCAGTCGATCATGCGGGGATCCATGTCGCTTTGGAACTCGCGCAGCTGATGGAACTCAGAGCCCTGCCCACGGATCTGCATGGATTTCAGCCCGTCGGTCAAAGGCAGCAACCGGGTCTGAATCTCGCCGTTCAGAACGGGCTGGATATCGGGTTGAACGCGGATATCCAGATCCAGCGGCCGGCTTGGCATGATTTCGAATAATTGCAGGCGCGACGGAAAACGCAGCCATAACCGTTCGATCCGGGAATTGCCGCGTGCCCGCAATCCGAGCGGCAGGGATATCTTCACCCTGTCCGCTTTGGCATCGGGCCGGATCGTCAGCGTTTCGAGTTCAGGGGCGATATGATCGTCATGACTGATCCGAAGCTGCATATTGGCCGGAAGTTGTCCCTTCGTGGCCGCAATCTCGACTTCCAGCGCGACCGCCGTTCCGACAAAACCCCGATGCGGCAAATCGGCACTGATCGCGAAGCTGCGGGGCGATGGCGAGATCAGCAGATCCAGCGCGCCGCCAAGCGCCAGAAGCGTCCATAGCGCAAAGGCATATACCCCGCTTTCAGGGCTGAAAAGCCCCAGCGACAGGCTTGCCGCCGATGCGACAACGCCAAGGATGACAAGAAGCCGCGACGGTCTCATCAGCGTGGCGCATCGACACGCTGGATGATTGCCTCAAGCACATCGTCGGGGCGGCGGCCCTCGATCTCGGCCGAGGGGCCAAGCACAAGACGATGCCGCAGTGCTGGAACGAACAGCATCTGCACATCATCCGGCAGCGCGTAATCCCGACCCTCGAGCGCCGCCCTTGCCCGGACCGCCCGCGCCAGCGAATCCGCCGCGCGGGTCGAGGCGCCGTGCTGGATGTCACCGTTATTTCGGGTCGCCCGCAGCAGATCGACGATATAGGTGATGATCGTACCGTCCAGACGGATGGAATCCACCAGTTCGTGTCCGGCGCGCAGGGTGGCGCGATCAAGCACCTTGCGCAATTCCCGCCGCCCGCTATCGGCGTCAAGCGGCAGCCCGGCATTCCGGGTCAGGATATCGATCTCGGCCTGCCGGTCGGGGAAATCCACAAGTATCTTGAACAGGAAACGGTCAAGCTGCGCCTCGGGCAGCGGATAGGTTCCGTGCTGTTCGATGGGGTTCTGGGTGGCAAGCACGAAGAAATCGCCGCCCAGCGGATAGCTGGTACCGTCGATGGTCACTTCACGTTCGTTCATGGCCTGCAGCAGCGATGCCTGAGTCTTGGGCGGGGCGCGGTTGATTTCATCGGCAAGAAGGATATCGGTGAAAACCGGTCCCTTGGTCAGATGGAATGCATTGGTCTGGAAATTGAACAGGTTGACGCCCAGAACATCGCTGGGCATCAGGTCGGGCGTGAACTGAACGCGCCCGAATTCGAGATCGACCACCTGCGCGAGGCATCGTGCCAGCAAGGTCTTTGCAGTGCCCGGAGGCCCCTCCAGCAGGCAATGCCCGCGCGCGAAAAGCGAGATCAGAAGCATGTCGATCAATTCGTCCTGCCCTTGGACGACCGAACCGATTTCGCCGCGTATATCGGCGGCAAGCGATTGAAATTCAGACAAATCCATAAATATTCATGACCTTGTTGCGAAGTGACTGATATTGCGCAAGCTGCGCCGAAAGCTGATGCGGGGGCATTGCCGGTCCACCCTCTATCAGGCCCTGCGAGACTGCGCCGAATTCCTGTGCAAGTTCCGGATCACGCCGGGCAAGCATGGCCAGCGCGCGTTCCGTTCCCCGCAATCCCTCATCCCGGCCCAACAGATTTCGGGCAAGATCCGCCATCTGTGCCCGGACAAGATCCGAAACCAGCTGCCCGTCATGCCCTGACAGGCGCAGCAGCCGTGCCTTGGCCCCCAGAGAAACCCGTTTCGTGCGTTCGCGCATGACGCTTTGCGCGCCCATCCCGAACTGGTTGATCGGACCGAAGCGAAGCGAGCCGCGCCAGAACGCAAGCGCCGAGACGATCAGCAGCGATGCCCATAGCAGTGAGAACGGATATTCGAAGAACCGCGAGAATTCCTCGCTGTCACGGCTGTAATCCTGCCGTTCGTCCTCCCATTCCTGTTTGGTCGTGGTCACGGACAGAAAATCGACATAGATCGCGCCGGGGCGGGCCTCTTCTTGCAGACGCCCAAGGAAGCTGGCGGTGAATGTGGCGTTATCCGCAACCGCAAGGCCATGATTATTCAGCAGATCCGGGTCGGACAGGAACCATACCGGCAATTGATCGGATTCCCACTGGCAGCGCAAAACCAATGCGCCGGAATCCAGCCCGATGACTTCGCGGCAGTCATCGGTCAGCGTTGTCCGGTCAAAAAGCTGCGCATGGAATAATTCCACCCGCTCGCCAGAGCGTTGCGCCGAGCCGATGAATTCAGGCCCTTCCCTGACGATGGCGGTATCGCCCAGGCCCAGCTGCAGCTTCAACCGGTCCAGATCGTCGGGCGCAATCAGCGATTGTTCATGCGCGACGCCCAACTCCACCATGGCACCACGCCATTTCGGCAGTGCCACAAGGGCTGGGATCCGGTTGATCTTCTGATTGAACTCCCACTCGTCCATCTGGCGCAAGGTCGGCGCGGCGATACGCTCTTCCCGGTTATCGGGCGCGTTTTCGTAACTGTACAGATCCACATCGTAAAGCGGCACGACCGTTAGTCCGAAATCCTCGGCGGGCAGAATAAGTCGCGGATTGGCCGTTCGCGCATCCAGACCCTGAGATCGAAGCCACGGCGCCAGCCCGGCCAGCCCGATTGGCGATTTGTCCAGCGCCCGGTCGCGTGCGTTATTCGCGCCGATGCTTAGCAGCCAAAGCCCCAATCCGGCAAGAATCACCACGGTCAGCAGTATGAACAGCCCGGATTTGCCGCTTTTCCTGCCCTGTGCCTCAGCCATGCGCCGCGCCCTTGTGACCTTCGGCGAGGATCGACCGGCCAGCATCGAGCATGGCCGAAAATTCGGCCTCTCCGACCTGGCGGCCGCCATAATGCGCGAGTTCCGCCGTTTTCAGAATCTCGGACAGGCGATTGCCGTGGATATATTCACGCGGCAAGCGGGCGAATGCGCGCCGTTCCGTATCGGAACGCGCAAAGCGGATCTGCGTCGCAGCCCCCGCAGCCAGCAGACAATGCCGCAACAGCAGGACAAGCGCGGTTCCGCGATCGGACATCTGCGCAAGCCGGGACAGCAGATCCGCCGGGCTCGCCGCGGTTTCCTGCGCGGACATCTTCCAGCCGTCGGGTGCGTCCTGGGGTTTGGTGGCGGCATCCGTGGGCGCACGGGCAAGCAACGCGCCGCCGCCCGCGAATTTCATCCAGGCCGCCAGCCCCGCCAAAAGCAACAACACGGCGACCGCGACACCCGCGCCATTCATGTCGAATAACGGTTCGCGGGAAAGATCGGGGGGGCCGTCAGGTTCTTCGGATGGCAGCCGTCGGCCGGTGACCAGTTGCCCCTCGATGCGCGTCGCATAGGTCGTATCGGGAGTCAGTCGCTGTTTCGCCACGATTTCCGCATAGGCATCAGTGCTTTCCCCTTGCGGTGCGGGAATGCTTTCGATGATGCGGTAACCGTCCTTTTCCCCGGATTTCTGCGCCACGGCAGGCGCGGCGCAAAAGGCGATCAGGGCCGGAACGAAGGCGACAAATCCCCGCCGAAGACAGGGCGGGAACAGGGCCATCAGGCAAAAACTTCGGCGCTCGATTCCGGATTGAGGGGATCGGGGCCGTATTTGTTGGGACCGTCAGTGCCCCTGAGCACGGTAATCACGAATGATACCACCGTGATGATGAGTCCCGGAATCTCGGTTCCGATGACGCTGAAGATGCCGGGCACCACAAAGACGGCCAAAACCCACCAGCCGGACAGGTTCCGGTCATGGAATCTGCGAACCATGACCGAAATCGACGGCAATGTAAGGGCGAGAACCACGAGGCCGACAATCACGAACAGGATTATCGTGACCCCTCCAAATCCGCTACCTTGCGAGGAAAAAAGAAGGCCGGACGCCAACATGATGAGTGCGATACCGCCAAGCAGAACCAGATAATAGAAAAGCTGGAACCACCAATATTCCGAGCGCGGCGCCCGGCCGGAAAACGTGACGTATTTTTCACGCAGACACGTGCGAACTGCCTCTTTAAAACCCATATCAATTCCCCAGAGTTATCGGGCTTATGCCGATCAACCAGATGTGAACGGCTTAAATCTGCATTGAAACGATCGGCTGCGCAAGATGCCGGGCATTCCTTAATACATAAAATCCTACCTATTAACTGGGATTTGGCCCGGTCAACCATATTCACATGGCTCATGCGAAGTCGCATGGCGCTTTCCGGCGCAGGGCATTAAAATTGCCCGCATGATCGAACCCTTACGACATATCACGGGAACACATCTTCTGATCGACCATTTCGGCGGTCGGTTTCTGGACGATCCCGCCCGTCTTGAAGCCATCCTGCGCGCCGCTGCCGCAGTTGCCGGGGCGACCGTTTTGTCGGGCTCGTTTCACCATTTCGGCGGCGGCAACGGCGTGACCGGCGTGCTGCTTCTGGCCGAGTCGCATATCTCGATCCACACCTGGCCCGAGCGGGGCTTTGCGGCCATCGACATCTTCATGTGCGGAAAGGCGGATCCCGACAAGGCGGCGGGGATGCTGAAGCAATCGCTTGCGCCCCGGCATGTGGAATTGCGGCGGGTGATGCGCGGTCATTCGAACCATTTCTCCCAGCCATCCATATAGTAATCTGCCAGAACATGGGTCTGTATATGGTTCGCCTCGACCTCGAGACGGGCCATGTCGGGCGGGAATCGGGTGGCGGCGCTCCATTGTCCGGAATCCAGATATTGCAGCCCATCGGGCAAGTCAGGCATACGATCCCGCAAGCGCATGGGTGACGCCATCACGAAACCCCATTCTCCGAAACTGGGCACATAGGCGTGGTAGGGCAGAACGGAAAGCGGCGCAGACAGATCGAACGGGTTGCGGGTCTTGTCCCATGTGGTGACGATCGACCAGAAGGCTTCGCGGGCAAACAGCGGCGCGCCGGATTGAGTGACGATGACCGATTGTGCCGTCGTTCTTTCCATCAGCAGCGCATAGAACTCTGCCGAATAGAGTTTGGACAGCGTCAGGTTCTTGGGATCGGGCAGGTCCAGAATGATGACATCATAGGCCCCACCGTCATCTTCGACGAATTGCCACGCATCTTCGTTGACGATCTTCAACCGGTCGTCGGACAGCGAATGATCGTTCAGCGGCGCAAGCTCGGGATGGTCGCGGAACAGCTCTGTCACGCGGGAATCCAGATCGACCAGCGTGACATTCTTCACCTCGCCATGGCGAAGAACCTCGCGCGCGGCCATGCCGTCGCCGCCGCCCAATATCAGGATATTCTCGTGGCGCGGGGCCATTCCGATGGCCGGATGCACCAGCATCTCGTGATATCGATATTCATCAAGCGAGTCGAATTGTAGCGAATAATCCAGATAAAGCCGTGTCCGGTCGCGGAATTGCGTCAGAGTGATATTCTGATAGGGCGTCGCTTCGCTGAAGATGACGTCATCCTCGAACAATTGCGCCTCGGTAACCGACAGAAGTTTCTCGGACTGGATCAATGCCGTACAGGTCAGGACCAGTGCAATCAGCCACGCCATGCGCTGCCGCCCGCTGCTTTCATCGCGAAACAGCCAAAGCGAGACTCCGGCGACCAGCAGATTCAACGCGCCGAAGACGAGGCTGGCGGACATCAGGCCCAGATGGGGAACGATCAGCAGGGGAAAGGCCAGCGAAGCGATCAGGGCACCGGCATAATCCACGCTCAGCACGTTCTCGAACCGGAACCGCGCCGCGCCCACACGTTCGAGAACCCGTGCAATCAGCGGGATTTCCATGCCCGACAAAACACCCACCGCCGCAAGAAGGCCGAACAACACCGGGCCAACTGCCGAAAGATAGGCATAGGCATAGAACAGCGCCGGAGCCATGAAGCCGCCGACCACGGCGATGAGGATCTGCACCCAGATAAAGCCGGAAACCGGTTGTCCGACAAAGCGCGACAGCCATGCGCCGACGCCCATGGACGACAGGAACACGCCGATGACAAGCGAGAACTGGCGGACGGAATCGCCCAGAAGATAGCTGGATGCCGTTGCGGCGATCAATTCATAGACCAGCCCCGCGACGGCGATCAGGAATGTCGCGATCAGCAGCCAGACATCTCGATGCGCTGGCCGCGAACCCGCCGTCATGAAACGATGACGGCTGCGATGATAAGGGCGATCGACAGGAAGATGCACCCGAACAGAATCGCCAGCGCGATATTCTGATCCTCTTCGATCTCCTTGATGATCGAGAAAGGCGTTGCCCGGTCGATCAGCTTCCAGACTCCCCACATCAGGGCGCATCCAAGGAATGTGAATGCGATCGTGCTGATCACATCCAGAACGAAACTTGCCATAAAGTGGTCCATATCAGCTTCCCCTTGCAAAGATCATTTCACATTGCCTCCGGCATAATACCCGCCGGAACCTCCAACCCGGACCGATCCGGCGCCGGCCGAGGGCATGTCGGTGCTTTCTCCGCCGATACCAAGGCGTCCCACATACCACGATCCGCCAAAGGCGGACAGGCACAAGACGATGAAAAATATGCGGAAAACGCTCATCTATCTGGCCCCTCAATCCTCATCGTCCCAGTCGCTTCCCGCCCAGCGCCGCTGGTGCAGGATAGCCGGCAGCGCGAAGGTCACGAATGACAGGATGAAGAACAGCGCGGCGGCGAAATACGCGGGGACGCCGCTGGTCTGCGCCTGACTGACGCTTACCGAGATCTGTCGGATGACCTCGGGGAATTCAGAGCGCAACAGGGTTCTGGATATCCCGTCCTTCCAGAATCCCGCCTCTTCGATATCGACCTCAAGCTGATATGGGCCTGTTTTTCCGCCCGGCCTGAAACGGATCGCCGCGTGAGAGCCGTCTTCGGTCCATTTGCCATCGCCGTCCCGGCCCGAATAGTAATCGCTGGTCCTGCCGATCTCGAAGCGGGGATTGCCATCGGGATCGGTCAGCAGGAAGTCGATACCGGCCCAGCCGTCCACGACATCGCTGTCCAACTCGATGACGACCATCCCGCGGTTATTGGTGACCTCGAAATTCAGCGTGGCGGGCAGGTCGTCATTGATATCGTACACCTGCGAGACAAGCGGTTCGCCGGGATTCAGAGACAGGATCAGGCCAAGGATTAGCAGCATTGCCCCGAACAGGCCCGAGACAGCGCCGACAAATTTGCGATGCGCCCATGTCCTGGCGGGTTTCAGCGGATGATTTTTCTGCAAAGGTGGCGGCAGCTCGATCCCGAAACCGTCGGCGATGTCCTTTGCCGGGACATAGGTGGTCAGGTAGATCTCGCGCTCTGTTTCCCCCTGCGAGAAATCCAGCATGCCTGTATTGCCCAAGGCCGAGATTGTCTGTGTGCGCTGCCCCGGTTCGGGCTGCCAGGTGAATTCGCCTTCCGCAAAGGAAATCGCGGCATCGGTCGTCTCGTAATATCTGTATTTCTCGTCCCCGTAGATGGCCGAGGGACGATGTTCCGAACGCTTGACCTGATCGGTGCTGATCCATGCATCGGTCCTGACGCGCCGGGAAAAGGTGACATGGCCGTTTTCGAAATTCAGCCAGCCATAGCCATGGGTTTCGGAATAGACCTGATGCTCGGTCCATGCCCAAACTTCGCCATTCCAGTGTTCCTCATATCCCAGCGTGCCGATCACGATGAACTCGACGCCGAAAAGCCGGCCGCGATCGCCAAGTTTGAACGCGCTTGCCGGGCGCTGCAATTCACCGAAGGATTTCAAGGCGCGGTAATCGTCATTCGCGTCCAGCATCGTGCCGCAATAAGGGCAGACATGCGTGGTCACGCGTCCGCCGCCAAGAACATTCAGCCCCGCACCGCAAGAGGTGCAGTCGATCGACCTGACTTCGGCGGAAAGCGTCATGACGCGGGTTCCACGACGATATCAAAGGGGTTGAACCAGTCGCCAAGATATAGCTGTGCGCCGGTATCCCAATATTCATAGGACAAAATCGCGCTGCCTTGCCCGGATGCGTTGAAGAAATTATAGGTTTCGCCCACTTTCAGTTCATGATCGAAAACACCGCGCAGGGCCACGCATTCCGCCTGCTCGATTTCCGTGATGACATATTCAGTTCCGCCCATGCGGATCGCGTCACCGATCCGGGCCTTCTGGACGGCGCTGGACAGGCTTCGGTCGTCAAGTTCGCGCTGGATGGCCACGTCGCCTTCGTCCAGTGACACCCAGACAGGGTCATTTCGTTCATCCATGCCCCAGAATTCATCCCAGAAGCCCCGGCCATAGGAAAACCGCGCCTTACCGCCCAGCGTGATCACCTGACCGCCCGCCTTCACGGTATCGCCGATGTCGAACAGTGAAACCGTGTCATGCATGACGCCTTTGACGCCGGCGGCGCGGACTACATCGTCTTCGATCAGGATTGCGGTATCGCAGGCTTCGCATACGGTCATCCGCGCATATCGCGCCAGCTCATTCACCGGTGTTCCGCAATTCGGGCAATGAAAATCAGTCACAATTACGACGCCTGACCAATCGGATATCCTTTCGGGTCGATAACAAATCATTCCCCGTGACGCTACTGTATCCTGTCAACGCCCGGATTTTCCGCGTCGACCTGCGTAGCCGGGCCCGTCATACATTGACGCTGCGGGGTAAAGGCGGGACAAGACATGCAAGGAACAACGAGGAGACCGGACAATGATCACTCATATCAGCCGACGAGGTTTCACAGCCGCTGCGATCGGGATCGCCCTGACTACCGCAACCCCGGTTCTGGCGCAGGAATGGCCGACGGGACCGCTGCATGTCTATGTCGGGTTTCCTGCCGGATCGTCGCCCGATACGATTGCCCGGATGATCGCGGAGCCGCTGGCCGAGGCGCTGGGCCAGCCCGTCGTGATCGAGAACAAGCCCGGCGCGGGCGGCGTAATCGGCGTGCAGCAGATGCTGGCGCAAACCGACGGCCACAGTTTCGGCGTGACGATCAATGGCCCGTTGACCACGGCGCAGCGGATGATCGCGGATGTCGGCTATGACGCGGTGACGGATATCGCGCCGGTTTCCCTGATTGCGACGACTCCTCTGGTGCTGGCCGTGTCCAGCGATTTCGCCGCCGATGACGCCGCCAGCTTCATCGAGGACGCCAAGGCCCGCCCCGGCGAGATCAGCTATGGCTCGGTCGGGCAGGGTTCCGGGGCGCATCTGACCGCGGAACTCTTTGCCAGCGAGGCGGGGATCGAGTTGTTCCATATCCCCTTCCAAAGCTATGCCGAGGTCACGACCTCGATCCTTGGCGGCGAGATCGATTCCGGCTTCATGGCCCCCTCGGCCGCCCTGCCGCATGTCGAGGCGGGGAAGATGAAGATGCTTGGCGTCACCTCGACCGAGCCGTTCCCGCAGGTGCCGGATGTCCCGGTGCTGGCCGGTCAGGCCGGATTGCCCGATAATTTCCGGGCCGAATTGTGGGACGCGTTCATCGCACCCGCCGGAACGGATCCGGCAATTATCGAGCGGCTGAACACCGAAATCGACACGATTCTGGGCGACAAGGAGATTCAGGACAAACTTCTGGCCATCGGATGGAAAGCCGAAGGCGGGGCGCCCGATCTTCTTGCCGACCGGATCGTCGAAGATACCGAGCTGTGGGGCGCGGTGATCGACAAGACGGAAGCGGCAGAGTAAACGTCCCGGATGCGGCGCGATTATCATGATATCCTGTGGGGCGGGTTTCTTTCCCTGCTTGGTCTGGCCGTGGCCGTTTATTCATTCATGCATTACGATATCGGCAATCTGCGACGGATGGGGCCGGGATTCTTTCCGGTCTCGCTTGGTGCGGTTCTGGCGGTTCTGGGTCTGATCATCGCCATCCCGGCGATCTGGCGCGCCGGGGAAACCCGCAGCTTCGCCGGGCGCGAGTTGCTGGGGATCATCGTCGCGCTGCTTCTGTTCGCATTGCTGATGAATCGCGCAGGTATCGTGATCACGGCGGCTGTCGCGGCCTTCGTGGCAAGCGTGGTCGCGCCGCGTCCCGGCATCCTTTGGCGGCTGGTTCTGGCGGCGATAATCGCGGGGCTGACATGGGCGATCTTTATCCAGGCGCTTGAAATGGCGATCCCCGTCTGGCCGTGGAGCCGGTGATTCAGGAGCTGCGGAGATGACGACATTGGAAGGGCTCGCCCACGGTTTCACCGTCGCCCTGCAGCCGGAAGTGCTGATCTACAGCCTGTTCGGCGCATTGCTGGGAACTTTTGTCGGGGTGCTTCCGGGGATCGGCGCAATGGCGGCGATCACGCTGTTATTGCCGCTGACCTATTACATCTCGTCCGAGGCGGCGCTCGTGATGCTGGCCGGGGTTTATTACGGCGCGCAATATGGCGGCGCGGTCGCCTCGATCCTGTTGCGCCTGCCCGGCACGCCGCAATCGGTGGTCACGGCGCTGGACGGTTATCCGATGGCGCAGCAGGGCAGGGGCGGGGTGGCGCTGTTCACGGCGATGATCTCGTCCTTTGCGGGCTCGATGCTGGGGATCGTGGTGCTGGTGGTGCTTGCCGGCTGGCTGTCCCGTGTGGCGACCGAGTTCGGCGCGGCGGATTATGCCGCGATGATGATCATGGGACTGGTCGCGGCCTCGACCATCGGATCGAAACATCCGGCCAAAAGCTTTGCGATGGTGGTTCTGGGCCTGATCCTTGGTTGTGTCGGGACGGATGTGAATTCGGGGGCGCAGAGACTGACATTCGGCCGGACCGAGTTGATCGACGGCATCAATCTCGTGGCTTTGGCGATGGGTCTTTTCGGCGTGGCCGAGGTGATCTCGAATATTCGCAGGGCCGACCGTCATGGCCCGCCCGACCGGGTAACGCTGCGTCAGTTGATCCCGACACGTCAGGATCTGCGCCGGATGGTGGCGCCCGTGCTGCGCGGGACGGGTCTGGGCAGCATGCTGGGTGCCTTGCCGGGGACCGGCTCGACGATTTCGTCTTTCCTCAGCTATGCGATGGAGCAGCGCGTTGCGCGCCAGCCCGAAAGATTCGGCAAGGGCGCGATCGAGGGTGTCGCAGGGCCGGAGGCGGCGAACAACTCGGCCGCGATCACGGCTTTCGTGCCGACCCTGACCCTTGGCATTCCCGGCGATCCGATCATGGCGCTGATGCTGGGCGCGTTGATCATCCACGGCATTCAACCCGGTCCGTTGATGCTGGAGGCGCGGCCCGACATGTTCTGGGGGCTGGTGGTCAGTTTCGGGATCGGCAATCTGTTCCTGCTGATCCTGAACCTGCCGCTGATCGGGATCTGGGTGTCGATGCTGCGCATCCCGTTCCGCTGGCTGTATCCGGCGATCATCGTGTTCATATGCCTTGGCGTCTATTCGGTGCGCGGCTCGGTTTTCGATATCGCCATGGTGGCCGGGATCGGGGCGGTCGGTTACGCGCTGTCGCTGGCCGCATTCAGCCCGGCATTGCTGCTGCTTGGCTTTGTTCTTGGCCCGCTGATCGAGACCAATCTGCGGCGGGCCATGCTGATATCGCGCGGGGATCCGATGATCTTTCTGGAACGTCCGATCGCCTGCGGGTTCATCATGGCGGCTGTTGCGCTTATCGTGTTCCCGGTGGTGAAGTCTGTTTTTCGGGGCAGACGGACGGGGGCGCTGCCCCCGGACCCCCAAGGTATTTGGACAAAGAAGAAGGGGCGGAGGTGAATCCGGGCGGCTGCGGCGGGCAATAAGCGGATAAGATCTGTCCGTCGAGATCCGATGGTTTCGGTTTTTTACGGAAGGATGCGGATCGGGGTGCCGTCCTCGACCATGGCATAGATTTCCTCGGCCTGCTCGTCCGTCACTGCGATGCAGCCCACTGTCCAGTCGCGCTTGCGCTGCGACAGCACCCTGCCTTCCGGGCCCTGGCCGTGAATGAAGATGTCGCTGCCGACTTGCAGGCCCTTGGCCTGAGCCTCTGCGACATCCTGTATATCGGGATAGGAAATCCCGATCGAGAGGTGATAGCGGCTGTCCGGATTGCGGCGGTTGATGTAATACAGCCCCTCGGGCGTTTTGCCGTCGCCTTCGAATTCCTTGTCTCCGACCGGCGCGAAACCCAGACCGAAAGGATAGACCTTCAGAACCTTGTTCCCGCTGAACAGATACATCTGGCGCGAGCTTTTATAGACATCGATCCGGGTGACCCTGGGGCCGGAATAGGATTTGAATTTGCTGTCACCGCAGGCCACAAGCCCGGATAACAGGATACCAGCTAAAAAATGTCTGCGCTTGAATGTCATGGCGGCAGGTTAGACGGGGCGTTTGCCGCTGGCAACGCAGTAACGGCAAGGAACGCCCTCGCCTTTGACTCACATTTGCGAGAGGAGGCGGTGACGCCCCGGCTGCGCATGGGTATTCCCGCCTCAACTCGCCGCGGTTTTCGCCAGGACCGGGCCGCGGCCGCGATCCTGCTTCCGAAGGCTGTCTTCCTGCATATGGATATAGTTACGGGTCAGCGGCAGGGATGAAACCGATTTCGCAAGCTGGATCTGATGAATGACCAGACCCTGATAACGGAATGCGGTCTCGGCTGCCGCAAGATAGAATTCCCACATGCGGGCGAAGCGTTCGTCGTAAAGTTCGATGGCGCGGGTGCGATTGGCCATGAAGCGCTTGCGCCAGTGCCGCAGGGTTTCGGCGTAATGCAGGCGCAGTACCTCGAGATCGGTGACGATCAGTCCGTATTTCTCGATCTCGGGCATCACTTCCGACAGGGCGGGCAGATAGCCGCCCGGGAAGATGTATTTCCGTATCCAGCCATTCGTCACATAAGGCGCGGTCGAGCGTCCGATATAGTGAAGCAGCATCACCCCGTCATCCGCCAGCAATTCGCTGACCTTGGAAAAGAACTCGCCATAGCTTCGGCGTCCCACATGTTCGAACATGCCGACGGAAACGATCCGGTCGAACTTGCCGGTCAATGCACGGTAATCGCGCAGTTTGAAATCCACCTGACCGGCGCGTTTCTCGGCGCGGGCCCGATCGGTCGAGATCGCCAGCTGCTCATCCGACAGGGTGACGCCCAGCACGCGGGCATCGAACATCCGCGCCAGATACAGCGCAAGCCCGCCCCAGCCCGAACCGATATCAAGCACCCGCTGGCCCTGCTGCATGTTCATCTTGGCCGCAAGATGCCGCTTCTTGGCAAGCTGCGCCTCTTCCAGGCTCTTGTCCGGGGATTCGAAATAACCGCAGGAATATTGCCGGTCGCTGTCCAGGAACAGGTCGTATAACCGCCGGTCCAGATCGTAATGATAGGCGACATTCCGGCGCGAACGCAGAGGTGTATTGTAATCGGTGATGCGGATGAACAGGCGGACAAGGCGCCGGGTCAAGGTGGATAATCCGCGGGGTTCCTCGACTGTCAGATTGACGAATATCAGATCGAGAAGGTCGTACATGTCGCCTTCGATCAGGGTCAGATCGCCATCCATATAGGCTTCACCAAGCGCAAGATCCGGATACAGCACGATTCGCGCCAATGTCCGCCAGCTCTTGATCCGCATGATCACCGGTTGACCCGAACCGTCTCCACCCTGGTAACGGGCACCGGACGGTAGCTCGATGATCAGAGTGCCCGTGCGGATCGTGTCTTTGACGAGATTCTTGAACTTCTTTTGTATGAGTTCCTGGAAAAAAGAGTCGCGTTTCGTCATGGCATTGTATTCACACTGGATACGAGCACCGGTTCGAATCTGCCGCCGCAAATTCTGTTAACCAACAGGACCATCGTAACCCACGGCAACAGGAACCTGCTCGGATGGCCGGGGGATAGGCTCCCGGATGAGCCACTCGATCTATCGAGTCCGGTTCATCCGATTGTTGCACTATCTGAAATTAATTGTAAACGGCCCTGTATAAGCGCGGCAACGCTTTGCCGTCACAGGTGTTTCTCGCTGTTTCAGCCATTGGGAAGACGCAGATCGGCAGGCCGGCTATGCCTTGCGACAAGGCGCATATTCGGCAGATCGTTGCCCTCCAGCTTTTGCATCGCTTCTGTGGTCTCTGTCCCGGCCCATCTTGCGGCAAGGCGTTTGCGCAGGATCTCTTCGGGAACGTCGATGAACACCGTCAGGTCGAACAGCCGGGCAAGCTCTGACCAGCCCGGCTGGTCCAGCAGCAGATAATTCCCTTCGGCGATGATCAGCCGTGCGGAGGCCGGAATTTCACGGGCGGCGGCGCGGGCGATCTCGATCGAGCGGTCGAAAACGGGGACCAGAACCGGGCGACCGTCATCGGCGGCCAGTCGTTTCAGCATGGCGGCGAAACCATCCAGATCGAATGTATGCGGCGCCCCCTTGCGCATCCGGTCCCCGCGCTGTTCCAGCAGCCCGTCGTCCAGGTGATAGCCATCCATCGGCAGAATCGCGGCCTGGCCGGGCGCGCGGCGGGCAAGCCCGGCTGCCAGCCGCTCTGCCACATGGCTTTTGCCCGCGCCCGGAGCGCCCGCCAATGCCACGAAGCTCCGCCGCGTCTGACCGGCCAGTTCCGTCAGCCGGTCCAGCAGGGCATCAATCGTCGTGTCACGAGTCATTCGCGGGCCTTTCCGGGGAAACGGCGCCGATTGCGCCGGACGATCCGGCCAATAACATATCGTGACGGGCTGCAAAATTCCGCATCGGATGGAGTTTTCCAAAGATATCCACAAGGAAGAACCGGTTGATGTGCCGATACCTATCCCGGCCTGCCCGATCAAGAGACGACGAATGGCAAACTGCACTCGGGCGCCGCATGCTGTTACGAAGGAGCATGGGTGGTTATCGGCGGGCAGGGTAAAGGGCGGTCAGCATCGTACCGCCCGGCTGCTATAGTGGCACGCCCTAGCCACAGGGATCCGGCATGGCGGATAGTTCAGGCAACGTTTTCCAGCGCGCGGGTCGGCTTGACGCCAAGGGCAAGGCAAACGTCGCGGGTCAGTTCCGGGCGGTTCAGCGTGTAGAAATGCAGGCGCTCCACGCCGCCGTCGATCAGCTTTTCGCAAAGTTCGACGCAAAGGCGGGTGGCCAGTTCGCGCTCGGCCGCGGGATCGCCATCTGTCTTTTCGAAAGCGTCATCGATCCATTGCGGCACGCTGGTGCCGGTCGCTTCGGCAAAGCGTCTTGCGCCTTTCCAGCTTTGGATCGGCAGAACGCCGGGGATGATGGGCGCATCGATTCCCGCCGCTGCGCATTTGTCGCGGAAGCGGAAAAAGGTTCCGGGCTCGATGAAGAACTGCGTCATCGCGCTGCTTGCGCCCGCATCGATCTTGCGCTTCAGCCACGCGACATCCGAATCGGTGCCGCTGCCGTCGGGATGAGGCTCGGGATAGGCGCCGACGCGGATCGTCATGTCGCCACGCGCGGCGATGGCCTGAATCAGTTCGACCGAATTCGCAAACCCATCGGGATGGGGTGTGAACCGTTCCTGCCCCTTGGGTGCATCGCCGCGCAGGGCCACGATCTCGCGGATACCGGCATCCGCATATTCCTGCACGATCTTCATCGTCTCGTCGCGGGTCGCCTCGACACAGGTCAGATGCGCGGCGACCTCCAGTCCGTAATGGCGTTTGATGGTCGTTACCGCCTCATGCGTGAGCTTGCGGGTGGTGCCGCCCGCGCCATAGGTGACGGAAACGAAATCCGGTGAGAAAGGGGCCAGGCCACGCGCGGTTTCCCACAGCCGGAAAGACGCGTCCAGCGTCTTGGGCGGGAAAAACTCAAAGCTGACATGCGGCGTTATGCGGGCCATATCGATTCCTTTCATTGCCGGTCTTGTGTCATGAAGCGCAGCGTGAGACAAATTCATAATCTTCAAGATTGTAATGAAAGCTGCTCATATGCATCTGGAACTGCGCCATCTGCGGACCGTTCGTGCCGTTCATGAACAAGGCGGGCTGGCCCGTGCGGCAGACAGTCTGAATATGACACAATCCGCGCTTTCGCACCAGATCAAGGCGCTGGAGGATCAGGCAGGGGTCGAGCTTTTCGTGCGGCGGGCCAAGCCCATGCGCCTGTCCGCCGCAGGAATGCGCCTGCTGCGGGTGGCCGAGCAGGTGCTGCCGCTGATCTCTGCCGCCGAGGCGGAATTCAAGGGCGTCGAGATGGGGCGGGTCGGGCGGTTGCATATCGCCATGGAGTGTCACGCCTGTTTCGACTGGCTTCTGCCGGTCATGGATCAGTTCCGCCGTGCCTGGCCCGATATCGATCTGGATATCCGCCAGCGTCTGGCCTTTACGGCCTTGCCGGCTTTGACGCGGGAAGAGGTTGATCTGGTGATATCCTCTGATCCGGAAGAACTACCGGGCGTCGTCTTTCACTACCTGTTCGATTACTCGCCCACGCTGGTCGTGCCCGCCGCGCATCCCCTTGCTGCCAAGGGCTATGCCGAGCCGCAGGATCTGGCTTCCGAGATATTGCTGACCTATCCGATGGACCGGGCGCGGCTTGATGTGTTCAGCGATTTCCTGACCCCTGCCGGCATCTCTCCGGCGCAGCAGCGTACCGTCGAATTGACGGATGTTTCGCTGATGCTTGTCGCTTCGGGGCGCGGCGTGGCTGTCATGCCCGACTGGGTGCTGCGCCGCCACGCCGCCAATCCTGAACTTGCCTTGCTTCCGCTTGGGCAGCAGGGAATCAGGCGCAAGCTTTACGCCGCCGTGCGCGAGGCGGACATGATCTATCCCTACATGTCCCATGTATTGCGGCTTGCACGCACTGAACCCTTGCGAATGCTGCGCGAACCTGCCCAGTGATCCTTGGCATTTCCAGCGGTTGCGCATATGACGCGCGCAACCCGATAGGAGCGAATGATGGCAAGCGCCAATCTCAACATCATGATCAAGGCCGCCCGCAAGGCCGGGCGCAGTCTCGTCAAGGACTTCCGCGAGGTCGAGAATCTTCAGGTCAGCGTCAAGGGGGCGGGCGATTTCGTCAGCCGCGCCGATCACGAGGCCGAGCGCATCATCAAGGAAGAGCTGCGCAATGCCCGGCCAAATTACGGCTGGCTTGGCGAGGAAACCGGCGAGGAGCCGGGCGAGGATCCCACCCGCCGCTGGATCGTGGATCCGCTGGACGGCACCACGAATTTCCTGCACGGCCTGCCGCATTGGGCCGTCAGCATCGCGCTTGAGCATAAGCGCGAGATCGTCGCGGCGGTAATCTTCGATGCCGCCAAGGACGAGCTTTTCGTGGCCGAAAAGGGCAGCGGCGCCTATATGAACGATCAGCGGCTGCGGGTTTCCGGACGCTCGAAGCTGGGCGAATCATTGTTCTCGACCGGCGTTCCCTTTGCCGGGCGCGGACCTTTACCCGCCGCGTTGCAGGATTTGGCCCGATTGATGCCGGTATCCGCAGGCATGCGGCGCATGGGCGCCGCCGCGCTGGATTTGGCCTATGTCGCGGCGGGCCGCTATGATGGATATTGGGAGCGCGTCAACAAACCATGGGATGTAGCGGCCGGTATTCTTCTGGTGCGCGAGGCAGGCGGTTTCGTCGAAGGCATTCGCGATGGAGACGATCCGCTGGAATCGGGCCGCCTGATCGCCGCCAATCCGCAGCTTTTCGAGGCATTCGCGAAGATCATTCGCAGCAGGGACTGATGTTCAGGGGCTGTTCGTCGTCGGTTGGTTCCTGGGCCAGTGGCCTGCCCGCTGGCAACCGCGATCGGGGGCCAGCCCCCGGGCCCCCGCGGTATTTGAACAAAGAAGAAGAGGCAGGTGAGCGACGATTGGGCAAACAACGCGCTTTCAATGCCCCACGGTTTTCGAGAACAGGTTGACGACCAGTACCCCGAGGATGATCAACCCAAGGCCCACCACCGCAGGCAGATCGAGCTTTTGCCCGAAGATGATCAGACCGATCACCGCGACGAGTACGATGCCCACCGCGCTCCAGATCGCATAGGCGATTCCCAGCGGCAGCACCTTGAGGCTGATCGACAGCAGGTAAAAGCTGAGCAGATAGCAGGCCGCCATGCCGATGGTGGGCAAGGGACGGGTGAATTGCGCCGATAGCTGCAAAAGCGATGTGCCCGCGACTTCGAGCGCAATCGCCATCAGGAGCGCGGCATAGGGGAGAAACTGCACGGGACGACCTCTTGTCGGGAAAATGTCGGGCGCTGCAAATTGGCGCAGAGCGGCGGGCGGGTCAACCTGTGGCAGGTTTGAAGCTTGCCCCAGCGGCAGCGGGACGTTATGCCGCCCTCAACTGACAAGGAGCCCGCCGATGATCCCTCGTTACGCCCGCCCGGAAATGACCGAAATCTGGTCCCCCGAGACGAAATTCCGCATCTGGTACGAGATCGAGGCGCATGCCTGCGATGCGCAGGCCGAACTTGGGGTGATCCCGAAAGAAAACGCCGCCGCTGTCTGGCGCGCCAAGGATGTCGAATTCGACGTTGCCCGTATCGATGAGATCGAAGCGGTGACCAAACATGACGTCATCGCTTTTCTGACCCATCTGGCCGAGCATATCGGTTCTGACGATGCGCGCTTCGTTCATCAGGGGATGACATCTTCGGATGTTCTGGACACGACGCTGAATGTTCAGCTTGTCCGCGCCGCCGACATCCTGCTTGCCGATATGGACAAGCTGCTGGCGGCACTGAAGAAACGCGCATATGAACACAAGGATACCGTGCGTATCGGACGCAGCCACGGCATCCATGCCGAGCCAACGACGATGGGCCTGACCTTCGCGCGGTTCTATGCCGAGATGGCGCGGGGCAAGACCCGGCTGGAGCGGGCGCGCGAGGAAATCGCGACCGGTGCGATCTCGGGCGCTGTTGGGACGTTCGCGAATATAGACCCTTTCGTGGAAGAGTATGTTTGCAGGCAGCTGGGCCTGAAGCCCGAGCCGATCAGCACACAGGTCATTCCGCGTGACCGTCACGCAATGTTCTTCGCGACACTGGGTGTCATTGCCTCGTCGATGGAGAATATCGCCATCGAGATCCGTCATATGCAGCGGACGGAAGTGCTGGAGGCCGAGGAATTCTTTAGCCCCGGCCAGAAGGGCAGTTCCGCGATGCCGCATAAGCGCAACCCGGTGCTGACCGAGAATCTGACCGGACTGGCGCGGCTGGTACGTATGACGGTTGTCCCGGCGATGGAGAATGTCGCCCTGTGGCACGAACGCGATATCAGCCATTCCTCTGTCGAGCGTGGGATTGCGCCCGATGCGACGATCACGCTGGATTTCGCCCTGAACCGGCTTGCAGGCGTGATCGACAAGCTGGTCGTCTATCCACAGAACATGCTGAACAATATGAACAAGTTCAAAGGGCTGGTCATGAGTCAGCGGGTGCTGCTGGCCCTGACGCAATCCGGCGTATCGCGCGAGGATGCCTATCGGCTGGTGCAGCGCAATGCCATGAAAGTCTGGGAGCAGGGCAAGGATTTCAAGGAAGAGCTTCTTGCCGATTCCGAGGTTACGGCGGCGTTATCCCGCGATGAGATCGAAGAGAAATTCGATCTTGGCTATCACACCAAACATGTCGATACGATTTTCGCGCGGGTTTTCGGCGAAAATCCCGCCTGACATCTTCTGCGCGGTAAATCCGCGTTAGGAATTTCATGCCAGAATGGCCGTCTGCAAGGGAAAAACGGCTGAAAAGGGCATGGAATGGCGGTGCAGACCGGGCTTAGTCCGCGGCAGAAGGCAGCTATCATCGTTCGGCTATTGCTGGACGATGACGATGGGGTCACGCTGGATAACCTGAATGGCGAAAGACAGGCCCTGCTGTTCGAGGAAATGGCAAGGATGGACCTGATCGACCGTCAGACCCGTGATGACGTGATTTCGGAGTTCTGCGAACATCTCGAATCCGTTGGCGTGACCTTTCCCGGCGATCTGGACGGCACGTTGGAAATCATGTCCGACCGGCTGTCGAAAGACAGTTCCGACCGGCTGCGCCGGCTGGTGATGATGACCGGGAATGGCGATCCGTGGCCACGAATACTTGAGCTTTCTCAGGAAGATATCCAGTCCCTGGCGGATGGTGAGGCGGTCGAGCTGATTGCCGTGATGTTGTCCAAACTTCCGGTCGAACAGGCGGCCAGAACCTATACGGCAATGGACCCGGAACGGGCGCGGCAGGTCGCGCAGGCCATGGCGATGACACGCGATATCAGCCCGCAGGCGCTGCGCAGGGTCGGGCTGGTTCTGGCGCAGGCGGCGGATGCCCTGCCGCGCCCCGCCATCGAAACCAAAGCCTGCGACCGCATGGGTGATATGCTGAATTTCGCCAATGCGGATCTGCGCGCCAATGTGCTTGAGATGCTGGATGAGCAGGACCGGGAATTTGCGCTGGATGTCCGGCGGGCGATCTTTGTCTTTGCGCATATTCCAAAGCGGGTAGAGCCTCGGGACGTTCCCCGGATCGTGCGGGACATGAATCAGCAGGTTCTGCTTCGCGCATTGTCGCAGAACTCGGGGGAAGAAGCTGCAGCCGCGGAATTCATCCTGTCGAACCTGTCGCAGCGCATGTCCGAGAATTTGCGCGACGAGATCGCGTCACTGGGCAACGTGACGCCACAGGATGCCGAAGCGGCTACCAATGAGGTCGTGGTCCTGATCCGCAGGCTTGCGGCGGAAGGGGAACTGACCCTGATTCCACCCAAGGATGACTGACATGCCATTACGCGCAGCCTTCGGGGCGCAAACATGGCCCGAAGGCTCGGCATGCCGGGAATCCTTGTCCGAAAGGCCGGTCGGGGATATCAGGAAGGGGGATGCCGATCGGGCAGGCCGTTTCCGGAGGCTGCGATGAACAATCAGGTTGCTGTAGTGATAGTCGCGCTGATCGTCGGGACGCTTGTCCTCGACCAGGTCTGGTTGGAGCAGAATCTGCTCGTGAAGGCCGGGAAAGTTCTGGACGATACGATAGGGCGGCTTGCCTTTTGGCGATAGGTCCGAGCTAGACCTTTTGTGCTGCGGCATTATGGGGATTTGCATCGGCCCTCAAGCCGCGCTACAGGAATGCAACGTCATCTGGTCGGGAGAAATGAACTATGGCTGTGAAGGTCGCCATCAACGGTTTCGGTCGCATCGGGCGCAATGTCTTGCGCGGTATCGTGGAATCGGGGCGGACGGATATCGAAGTCGTCGCCATCAACGATCTTGGGCCGGTCGAGACCAATGCCCATCTGCTGCGCTATGACAGCGTGCATGGACGCTTTCCGGCCGAGGTGAAGGTCAATGGTTCGGCAATCGATGTCGGCCGCGGCCCGATCGAAGTCAGCGCGATCCGCAACCCTGCCGAACTTCCCTGGGGCCATATCGATATCGTGCTGGAATGCACCGGTATCTTCACATCTAAGGATAAATGCCAGGCGCATCTTGAGAACGGCTCGAAGCGGGTGCTGATTTCGGCTCCGGGCACGGATGCCGACAAGACGATCGTGTTTGGCGTCAACGACAATACACTGACCAAGGACGATATCGTCGTTTCCAACGCAAGCTGCACGACGAACTGCCTGTCGCCTGTCGCCAAGGTATTGAATGACAGCATCGGCATCACCCGCGGTTTCATGACCACCATTCACAGCTATACCGGCGATCAGCCGACGCTGGACACGATGCACAAGGATCTGTACCGCGCCCGCGCCGCCGCCCTGTCGATGATCCCGACCTCGACTGGTGCCGCCAAGGCCGTGGGGCTGGTGCTGCCCGAGCTGAAAGGCAAGCTTGACGGTGTGGCGATCCGCGTACCGACGCCGAATGTCTCGGTCGTCGATCTGACATTCGAAGCCGCCCGCGATACATCGGTGGATGAAATCAACGCGGCGATCAAGGCTGCTGCCGACGGACCCCTGAAAGGTGTGCTGGGTTATACGGAAGAGCCGCTGGTGTCGTCCGATTTCAACCACGACCCGCATAGCTCGATCTTCCATATGGATCAGACCAAGGTCATGGAAGGCAAGCTTTGCCGCATCCTGACCTGGTATGATAACGAATGGGGCTTTTCGAACCGCATGGCCGATACGGCGGTTGCGATGGGCAAGCTGATCTGATCAGGTTAGCCTGATAAATGAAGAAAGGCGGCGAAGTCATCCTTCGCCGCCTTTCTTATATGATAGCAACCGGTCAATCGGTTGCGGGTCAGCTGCCGGTCATTGTCCGCCGCGCACCTCGTCAAGCGCATTGACGCTGCTGCTCGCCCGGACGCCACGCTCGAAGATCAGCCATGTCGAGGGCGATTTGACCTTCAGCACGCCACCATAGAATTCCATTTCAGTCGCCGATTGCAGAACCGAGAAGAAGCGGTTTTCAAGTTCCGAGTTCTTGCAGGCCATCCTGTTCGAAACGATCGGTGCAAGCGCGAGGGCGGGCAATTCGGCGGTGTTTTGTGCGGAATAGCCGTTGCATGGACCAAGGCCCGATACCCTCTTTTCTTCGACTTTAAGTGTCACGTTCCGCAGGGGAACTGCGGCACCATCCATGCCGACCAGCACATAATCGCCACCCGGAATAAAACCGCGGTCGTCCGGTGAAATCTCCGGAGCCGGTTCGCAGGCAGCAAGAGCAAATGCGGCCATAGCGGCGGCAATCGGAAGACCAATGCGGGTTGGTCGGAACATCATTTCTCTCCTTAGGCGGTCTGATCGAGACTGAACGCAGTAAATCCGCTTTCGTTCCAGACTTCTAGCGAAATTCGCGTTACCCTAAAAGACGGCGCGCGATTACTTGCGCCTGAATTTCGGCCGCACCCTCGAAAATATTGAGAATCCGGGCGTCGCAAAGCACCCGGCTGATCTGATATTCAAGCGCGAAACCGTTGCCACCGTGAATTTGCAGCGCGTTATCCGCTGCTGCCCATGCTACGCGCGCGCCGAGAAGCTTGGCCATTCCGGCCTCGAGATCGCAGCGGTGACCGTGATCTTTTTCCCACGCACTGAAATAGGTAAGCTGGCGGGCGATCATGATTTCGACTGCCATCATCGCAAGTTTATCGCTGACGCGCGGAAACTCGATCAGGGGCTTGCCGAACTGCTTGCGGTCAAGGGCATATTGCAGGCCAAGCTCCAGCGCGTTCTGCGCTACGCCAATGGCGCGGGCCGCCGTTTGAATCCGCGCTGATTCAAAGGTTTGCATAAGCTGCTTGAAACCCTGGCCAGTGACCCCGCCAAGAAGATTTTCGCCCTTGACCTCGAACCCGTCAAAGCCGATCTCGTATTCTTTCATGCCGCGATAACCCAGAACCTCGATTTCGCCGCCGGTCATGCCGGGCGTCGGGAAGGGGTTTTCATCGTCGCCCGGTGTTTTCTCGGCGATGAACATCGACAATCCGCGATAATCGCTTGTTTCCGGTTCGGTCCGGGCCAACAGCGTCATGATATGGGTGCGGGCGGCATGGGTGATCCATGTCTTGTTGCCGGTGATCTTCCAGTTGTCGCCATCTTTGACGGCGCGGGTGCGCAGGCTGCCCAAATCGCTGCCGGTATTCGGCTCGGTAAAAACGGCGGTCGGCAAAATTTCGCCGCTTGCGAGACGGGGCAGCCAATGCTCTTTCTGCTCGTCCGTGCCGCCGCCCAGAATCAGTTCGGCGGCGATTTCGCTGCGCGTGCCAAGGCTGCCCACGCCGATATACCCGCGCGAGAGTTCCTCGCTGACGACGACCATGGCGGCCTTGGACATGCCGAGACCACCAAGATTTTCGGGAATGGTCAGGCCGAAAACGCCCAGTTCCGCCAGTTCCTCGATGATCTGCATCGGGATGAAATCGTCTTTCAGGTGCCATTCATGCGCATGCGGCACCACCTTGTCATCGGACCAGCGGCGGAACTGATCGCGGATCATCTCAAGATCCTCGTCCAGTCCGGTCGCGCCGAAACTTGCGCTGCCCGGATTGTCCGCCATGAGCCGGGCCAGCCTTGCCCGCGCATCGGGCGTGTTGCCTGCCATCAGCTCACGCGCGGTTTCGGACGGAGCCCAGTCGATGCCAAGATCCGAAAGACGCGCGAATTCGTTCTGGCTCATCGGGATCCCACCGGCGATCTGAGTGAGATATTCGCCAAATCCGATCTTCAGGATCAGCTCCTCCATCTCTCCCGAGACACGATCCGACCAGGCGCCAAGCTGGGCCAACGCCTCGACATAGGTCGTCAGCCACGAAAGCGCATGAGTGGCATGCTGATGCTGTTCAAGCAATGCGGCATCCACCTTGCCTTCCGGGGCAACTACGGCCCGCAAGGCATCGGTCGCCCGTTTTTGCAGATCCCTGATCTCGGACAGGACGGTTGCGGTCAGGTCGCGCATGTCTTTCATCGAATCTTCCTTTCGCGGCATTGCAGCATTGCTAGATCCTATGAAGGCGTTGCGCAACTATAATGCGAAATTTAAGCAGAAATTGACCAAAAATGTCGCGATGAAATTGGAGGATCTGCGATCAGACCTGCAGTTCGATACGATCACCCGCCAATTCAGGCTTTCAAAGCGTTGATGCGGCGACTAAACCGGGCTCGCAAAAGGAGGGTCGGCGATGAATCGGATTACCCCGAAACCCGGCATCATGGATATCGCGCTTTATGTCAGCGGCGAAAGCCGGTTGCAGGGGCATGAAGATGTGCTGAAACTGTCCTCCAATGAAAACCCGCTTGGGTGCAGCGAGGCGGCGAAGGCTGCTGTCGCGCATGCCACGGCTGAGCTTAACCGCTATCCATCGACCGACCACGCCGGGTTGCGCGACGCCATTGCCGAAGTGCATGGGCTGGATGCGTCCCGGATCATCTGCGGGGCAGGCTCGGACGAGGTGCTGCAATTCGTGACCCATGCCTATGCGGGGCAGGGCGATGAGATCATCACGACCGAGCATGGCTTCTCGATGTATCCGATTCTGGCCCGGATGGTGGGCGCAAAGCCGGTCACCGTGCCCGAGGCCGAGCGGCGGGTAGATGTCGATGCCATCCTGTCGGCGGTGACAGAGCGGACGCGGATCGTCTTTCTGGCCAATCCGGGGAACCCGACGGGAACCATGCTGGACGAAGAAGAGCTTGACCGGCTGGCCAGCGGTTTGCCGGATCATGTCCTGCTGGTCCATGACGGCGCCTATGCCGAGTTCACGGGCGGGCATGACGGGGGCGTGTCGCTGGTCGGGCGTTATCCCAACGTGATCATGACGCGGACCTTCTCGAAGATCCACGGGCTTGGCGGGCTGCGGATCGGCTGGGGCTATGCGCAGCGCGAGATGATCGATGTACTGAACCGTCTGCGGCAACCCTTCAACCTGTCATCGGCCCAGCTTGCGGCCGCGGCGGCCGCGGTCCGCGACACGAATTTCACCGCCCATTGCGCCGCCGAAAATGCGCGTTGGCGTGAATGGATGCGCAATGCGTTCGTGCAGATGGGCATCGGCTGCGACGAGAGCTTCGCCAATTTCCTGCTGGCCCGCTTCGTCAGCCCGGAAGAGGCCGAAGCCGCCGACACCGCTTTGCGTGATGATGGAATCATCGTGCGCCGCGTGGGCGGTTACGGCTTGCCGGAAGCGCTGCGGATCACCGTGGGCGATGAGGCGGGATGCCGACGGGTCATCGGCTGCCTCAGCCGTTTCATGGCCGGCAGAAGGGCGGTGGGATGAGCGTGATTTATAACCGTGTCGCCCTGATCGGGCTTGGCCTGATCGCGGGCTCGATGGCGCATGCCATGCGTGACGCCGGGCTTGCGGGGGAAATCACCGGCTATGCACGCAGCGCGGCGACGCGGGAAACTGCGCGTGAAATCGGGCTTTGTGATATGATTTGCGACAGCGCGGCCGAAGCTGTTGCGGGCGCCGATCTGGTCGTTCTGGCCGTTCCCGTTGGTGTCATGGGTGACGTCGCCGCCGAGATCGCACCGCATCTGGCGGTTGGCGCGACGGTGACCGATGTCGGCTCGGTCAAGCAGGCGGTTATCGCGGCGGTTCAGCCGCACATTCCCGCAGGCGTGCATTTCGTGCCCGGTCACCCTTTGGCCGGGACCGAGCATTCCGGCCCGCGTTCCGGCTTTGCCAGCCTGTTCCGCAATCGCTGGTGGCTTCTGACCCCGCTGCCGGATAGCGACGCCGGCGCGGTTGAGCGGCTGGGCCGCCTGATCACCGCGATGGGGGCCAAGATGGACCGGATGGAACCCGCCCATCATGATCTGGTGCTTGCCGTGACCAGTCACGCGCCGCATCTGATCGCCTATACGATGGTCGGCGTGGCCGATCATCTCAGCCGGGTGGCGGATGAAGAGGTGATCCAGTATTCCGCCGCCGGTTTCCGTGATTTCACCCGGATTGCGGCCAGCGACCCGACCATGTGGCGCGACGTCTTCCTGCATAACAAAGAAGCCACGCTGGATATCCTTGGCCGTTTCACCGAGGAGCTGTTCATGCTGCAAAGGGCGATCCGCATGGGCGACGGACCACAGCTTTACGATTATTTCACCCGGACGCGCGCGATCCGCCGCGGGATCATCGAAGCCGGGCAGGACACAGAGGCCCCGGATTTCGGACGCAGTCCCGATGCGAAAGGCCAGGATATCTAGGGCATGTCGCGTTGAACCGGAAACGCCGGTGAGTTGCGTCCCGCGATGGGGGGGGGGGGGGGGGGGGGGGGGGGGGGGGGGGGGGGGGGGGGGGGGGGGGGGGGGGGGGGGGGGGGGGGGGGGGGGGGGGGGGGGGGGGGGGGG
>NZ_JAUUTZ010000013.1 GCF_030678915.1 Paracoccus wurundjeri
CGGTTTCAGCTTCGGGTTCCGGGCCAGATCGATAGCGTCGCGGGTGGTGTGGCCGATCCAGCGGATGGGCTGATAGCCGTCATCCATGGTGGCGATCAGGTCGCCGGGCTGGAGTTCCTCGATGGGTTTGTTGCCTTCGTTTGTTTCGATCAGGGTGCCAAGGGTGAAGCAGGTGATTTTACCGCCCAATATATCTGGGGCATAGTAGTTACCCAATAATTGATCATATTGTTCTCGCCATGGATATTCGGAATTGGCCCAATCGGTAACTTTCAACTCCTTATCCAACAGATCGGAATCGGTGTATGGCGAAAGCCTCGTATGGACCGCAGTTACAAATGTTTCGGAGCCAATCGTGAATTCGATAATTTTCGCGTCATCCAAATCCCCTCCCGGAAGATCGACCGATCTCGCCGCGGTAACATAGACCTGTTCACCGGCAGCATGCCAAGGAATGTCCTGGCCAAGCAACTGATCCGTATCGGGCACGGCGATACTGCCAGAAGGTTGCGGGACCAGAGGCGATAGCGAGACATCGGCTTCGCCCGGATCGATCGACGAATTACCGATAACATCCCCATCGCTGATATAAATTGTTATCCCGTTCGATGAAGGAAGATAAACAGACGATGCCGAACTGAGATTATTCGATCCATAATAAGTTACATCTGATTTTTTAAAAGCGAGAAACTGATAATAAGCCACGTCATACCTATTGAAAACTAAACTATCCGCCGAAAACCGTAAATCGCAATAACTACTTCCAAGAAATTTTTCCTTTTCTTGAAAATGTCATTTCTCGACACAAAAACACATTCCCGAATCATGGTTAACAGTCCGAATCGTGGTTAACGGAGACCTCCGGGCAGATCTCCAGCGGTCCATAAATTTTCCCCTCCAGACCGTTCCGAATCCGGAACAGTTCAGCTTTTATTTTCTCCCGCCCACCAACCGGCCCCCATCACCGCATCACCCTCCCACTCCCGGAAGCCGCAATTCAAGCCAATGCACGGCCAGCCGCACGCGGCCGCCATCGAAGGCGCCGTTCTCGGCCGTCATGATCAGATGCTCGGCCTCATAATAGGCTGTCGGAACCCCCAGAAGTCCCCGCGCCCAGGAACCCCTGCCGGTGCCAAGCCCCTTGCCGAAACGATCCTCGGCCTCGCCGGAACCCAAACGCCAGCCGGTCAGCGATCCGCCCAGTTCTTCGACCACCCGCGCCACTGCTCCGATGACCATCACACCCGCCGGAATGACCACCGGGGTCGTGACGCGCGTTCCCTGCTCCACCGTGAATTCGCCCTCGGCCATTCCGGCGACAAGCCCCGAACCCTGCCCGCCAAGCGTCAATGCTCCGGAAACCCAATCCGAACCGTCATGAACCGCCTCCACGCCGCGATCCAGAACAAAGCCCCGCATCCCCGCCAGCGCGGGCAGAAAAACCCAGCCACCATTCGCCGCGACCGCGATCCTGCCTTCGTGCCCGGTCCATGCGCCCTCGGCGCGGGCGGGAACCCCCCAGCATTGCCCCTCCGTCGCGCTGATGGGCGGCACGGACAGATCAAGGCTTTGAAGAACCAGATTGACCATGCCATCAAGCCGCAAAAGCGCTTCGTTCACCGTCACATGTTTCTGCGCCTGCGCGGGTTGCAACAGCGGCAATCCCAGCCGCGCCGTGTCATTCGTTTCCATCGACATTCCTCCTGACAAATGGGCCGGCGCCGAAACGCGCCGACATCTGGGCAACCTCGACCGTAAAGGCCCCGCCAGCCTTCGCGGCCAGCCATATCCGTTCCGGCACCTCATATTCGGGCGCCGTCACCTCACTTTGATGCAAAAGCTCAGGCCCCCGCCGCAATCGCAGAAGATAAACCTCCTCCGACTCGCCCAGCGGCACGTCCCGTCCGCTCCAGTCATCGCCATCGATCCGGGTCCGCCGTATCCAGCCGATGCGCCGCCCCTCGATCCGCAGATGACAGGGCGCATAGGGCCGCAACCCGATCCCCTGCGCGGTCACCGTCAGGCTGACATGGCTCGTATCGTCGGGCGCCCGTCGCGCCGGACCGATCCGCCAATGCCTTTCCTGCCCCCGCGCCGAGGGCGGCATCGCCACCTGCCGCGCCGCGCCATCCATCAGAACCACCAGCGAGCCTTCCGGCCACTCGCGCGGCATGACCGCATCCGTCCCTGCCTGCCCCCGCAGACGCTCACTGATTGCCCATATATCGCCGCCCAGCGGCTGCGCGCGGGCGAATTGCATCAACTCCCAGCCTTGCGGCGAGCCATCCCCGATCGCCATCAGATTGGCCCCCGACAGCAGCGCCCGCGCCCCGACCGAGCGCAACTGCCCGCCCTTGATCTGCAACCGCAAGGGCGCAGCCCGGTCGATCACCCCCGGACGGGCACGGGCAAGAGGCGCCAGCGTGCGCCCGACCACCGCAGCTTTCCGCAGGATCAGGTTCAGATCGAACCCGCCCTCCTGCTCAACCGACATATAGGCGGCGACCGGTCCCGGCCATGGACGGGCCGCAATCGCCAGATAGGGCGCATAAGGCACCTCATCGCCACGCATCAGCGGCAGGTCCATCATGACCGGCAAGACCGGGACCGGCGCGATATAGGGGCGGATCGCGGGCTCGTCCGCGGGTATCTCTGCGGGCAGATAAACTCCCGCCTCGACCCGCACCGCATCGATCAGAATTGCCCCGGCACGCTCGACCCGGTCGATACGCCAGCATTGGCCCGCCCTGCCTTTTTGCCCAAGGCGCAAAACATCCCCCGGGCCAAGACCGGAACGCGAAGGCGGCAGGGCGAACCGCGCCGTCTCCTTCGATACCTGCGCCTCGGCAAGCCATCGTCCGGCGATTGCCTGCGCCTCGCCCCGCGTCAGAAGTATCGGCATCTCGCTGTCGGAGACATGGCCCTGCCCGGCATCCTGCAGCACCGCCTCGGCAGTTACCGCCGCATAATCCCCGCCGGCCTCGATATGCGTCAGCCTCAGTCGACCAGTCATTTCGGCACCAGCGGCGCGGGTGACCTCGAATCCCCCGATGCCGTCGGCCACCGCCATATCCTCGGGGGCAATCTCCGCCGTCACCCCATCGCCCCGCATGATGAAACGCAACGCGCCGTCACGCTCTACCGCGTCAAAGCCGTAACTCAGCATCAGCGGCTGCAATGCCGCCCGCCCGGTCTCGTTGCCATTCAGCCGATAGCCGCGCACCACGCCCGACAAACCGCGCGTATCGAAAGCCCTCGCCCCGGCCCGGCGGCAGATATCGCCCACCACCGAGGCCAGCGGAACCGCCCCCGCGCGTCCATTCAGCCAGTGCCCCCGCTCCCATGCGGGGCCGTCGCTCCACAGATCGCGGCGGGCGGGAAATGCCGGATATGGCCGCGCATCCCAGCACCAGACATGCGCACGGCTGACATCGACCATCCGCCCTCCGCCCTTCATCGGCGGATTGTTCGCCGGATCTCGCCAGTAATCCATCACCGCCCGGATCGCCGCCGCTTGCAGGCCATCGTCGCGCCGCCCATCCGAATAACGGGGCAATTCGCTTTCCGAACTCGCCGCATCCAGGAACTTGTTCGGCTGGTTCGTCGCCTTGTCCAAAGCCGCGCAACCGAATTCCGCGAACCAGACCGGCTTCGATTCCGGCACCCATGCGGTCGGCTCAACCGCACGCATCCCGCCCGGACGATCGTAATGCCGGTTATACCACCAACTTCGAATATCCTTGTAACGCCAGACCCACGGCTCATCATAGGCCCCGTCCGTGATCGGGCTGCGGATCTGCGCCTCCCGATCCCGATCCGAGGCGTAATACCAGTCGAACCCCTCACCTCCCATGACATTGGCCCGCAGGTATTCCGGATTGTCGATCCGCCCCCAATGCGCGTCCAGATGCGCGTCGCCATCCCGCCAGTCGGACAGCGGCATGTAATTGTCGATCGCCACGAAATCGATATTCTCATCCGCCCATAGCGGGTCGAGATGAAAGAACAGCTCCCCGCCTCCCGGATGATGCCCGAAATATTCGGACCAGTCGGCCCCGTAACTGATCCTGACCTGCGGCCCCAGCACCGCCCGCACATCCGCCGCCAACCGGCGCAGTTCCGCAACGGCGGGATAGCTGTTCCCCGCGCCCCGTATCCGCGTCATCCCGACCATTTCCGAACCGATCAGAAACGCATCCACCCCGCCCGCCTCTGCGCAAAGATGAGCATTATGCAGGATGAACCGGCGATAGGACCACTCCTCCGGCCCGTGATACAGGATCCGGCCACCGTCACGCCGGAAATCCTCCGGCGCAGCACGCCCAAAGAACGCCGCGACCTCCTCGCGCGCCGCTTCCGTCCCGTCGGGCGAGCCATCCCGCCCCTCCGCGACAGATGTCGTGATCCGCCCGCGCCACGGCATGACAGGCTGCTCGCTGCGGCCATAGGGATCAGGCAACCCATTACCCGCTTGCTGCTCCATCAGGATAAAGGGGCAGAACATCGCCTTCCGGCCTGAATCCGAAATCGCCCGCAATGCCTCGATCACCGACTGATCCGCTGGCGTGCCGCCATAAACCGGCCGTCCCTCGCGCTTCGAGACCTCCATCGCCTCCACACGGCCGATCCCGCCCGCCTGCCACGGCATTTCACTGCCTTCGCCATCCTCGCGGTTCTCAACCTTCGGCCTCAGCGAGCAGCGGTTGATCCGCAGATCGTCCCCGAACCACGACACCACCAGCGAGACCGAACCCGCCCGGGGCAATTCCCGTCCCAGCACATCCAGCGAGGCCAGGAAATCCGTGCCCCCCATCGGCGTATTGACATTGACCGAGCGCCGCTCCCCCAGCCCCAGATCCAGCGAGACCGGACTCGTCGCCAGCGCATATTCCCCGCTGCCCGGAATCATCGCCACCGCCTCGACATCGGCGGCCAGTCCGGTGCCGTCCTGCGCCGGCCTCGTCACCTCGAAACTCAGCTGCGGCATCCGGTTGCCCCATCGCGACAGCTCCAGATCCTCAAGCACGACATAGGCCACGCCACGATAGGCAGGGGCGTTCTCACCCTCATGCGCGGCAATCGCCGGATCGGGGATCTGCTCTCCGTCGCCGGGATAAACCCGCATATTCAGCTCGGATCCCGCGATTTCCTCGCCATCCGCCCAAACGCGGCCAACCCCCAGAATCCGCCCTTCGCAAAGCGCCAAAGCGACGGAAAGCCGATAGCTGACTTCCGTCACCCGCGGTTTCGGCGCACCCTTGCCGCCACCCTCGCTCTGCCGGATTTCCTCAAGCTTCGACGCCCAGATGACATGCCCCGGCATCCGCATCTGCCCCCAAAGACAGGGCAATGCCACGCCCTCGCCCGCGGATTGCAGCCGCAGCCGATCCAGCCGCCCGGTTTCAACCGCAGCCGATCCGGCCCCCAGCAGACGCTGATCCAGAACCCGCCCAGCCACTGCTCCGGCCGCCCGCCCGATAACCGCCCCGGACAAGCCAAGCACACTGCCGCCGGCGCTGCCGCCAATGGCCGAACCCAAAGCGGACAATACGATTGTGGCCATCGCGGCCTCCTTCCCTGAATCACATTTCGACCGGCAGGTATCACCCGGCCAATTCCTGCCCCGAACGGCTGCCCCTCGCAGTCCCTAACCCCGCGACGCTTCAGGGAAAGCGGAACCGTGCCACGACCTTCTCGCGCCATGGGGCGCCCAGCGGACTCTCGATCACGCCATGTCCCTGATAGGCATGGATGATTCTTCCCGCGCCACTCAGGATCCCCAGATGCTTTGCAATCGCGCCCCTGCGCATCCGGAACAGCAGCACCTGCCCCGGACGCCACGCCTCCTCCCGGGATACCGGCAGCAAATGCCGCATCGCCGCCATCCACAGGATTTCCTCCCGGCCGATCTCGCCCCAATCGGGCATATAGGCGGGCGGGATTTCCGGCTCCACACCGTAAAGCGCGCGCCAGATGCCCCGGATCAGCCCAAGACAATCCGTCCCGCCCGCTTTCAGGCTTCCCTGATGAAGATAGGGCGTCCCCAGCCATTCCCGCGCAAGCGCCACCACCCGATCACTCATTCCGGCCCCCTGTCTGCGGCGCGATCAGCCAATCCTCCGGCGGCAGATGCGGGAAGCCACGGAAATTCAGGAAATTATCGAATTTCTCCCGGCATGTCCGGGCGCTTTTGTCACAGCCCGCCACAAGCCGGACCCGGTCGCCCGCGCGCGGCCTGACCGCTAACCCGTTCCACAACTCGATCTGCCTCCTGCCGTCCGGCATCGGACGATCGCGCCGGATCGCCCCACGCAGCCCGGCAGCCGCACCGCTCAGCATCTCCAGCGCCCCATATTCGAACCAGCCGTCACCGGCGCCGGAACCCGCGGCAAAGCGGAACAACCGGCTACCCTCCACCTCCCCGATCACAAGCGCGACCGACAGATTTGCATCCGTTAGCCTTACCCCGCATTCCCCGTCACCCAGTTGAGCGGCGCATCGACGGTGAAACACCCGCCCGGACGATGCAGCCAAAGCTTCCGACAGACCCCGTAACTCCGCGCGAAAGACGCCCGCCACGCGCGTCACCTCGCCCAATGTCCCCCGAAACAGCAACTGCCTGCGGGACACATCCGTCCAATCCACCTCCCAAAGCCGGATCCCGGCATCGTCCCAGCGCCCGGCCATCAGATCCGTTTCGGAAATCGCCGCGTCGCTCAATGCCCCTTCGGCCTCGGAATTATCCACCGACAGCCCGGTTGCCTGCACCAACACCCGCGCCGTCATCCCGTGATCGGGACGAAAGCGGATGCCCTCGAACCGCAATTCGCCATCATGATCGGTAAAGCCAAGCACCAGCCCGTCAGCCCGCCGCACAGCCCATGCCCGCGCCTTCGTCGCCGCGATCACAGCCGTATCTCCACCACCGGAATCTCGGGGATTTCGCCCGCCTGAAACGATGCCATCGAAACCGCAAGCCGATCGGTATCGAACCGCACCGGCACATCGAACTCATATCCCGCCGTTACGCTGGCCCCGATACCGGGGGGCGCCGCGAATATGATCTCTCCACGCGCATGATCCAGCTCGAAACCATCCTCGGGAAACAATTCGTCCCCGGCAATACCGGCCCGCACCGATCCCGCGACCGGCTTCATCACCGGCCGCTCATACTGTCCCGGGCCGGACTGATACCGCTTGATCAACTGAAATCGCCGCGTGACCCCATCGCCCACACCGATCTGCTGATCCTCGAAACCGGGCGACCGCGACGGCACGCAACTCTTGTAATCCGCCCAATCCTTCCAGCGGAACCCATGCAGCCGTCCGGCCCGGGCTTCGAAAAATTCCACCACCGCCGCCATATCGTCCAGCGAACGCAGCCCCATCCCGGCATCATAACGCCGCCGCGCATGCGCCCAGGGCGTGTTCCGCTCTTCATGACCGCTTGCCAGGGCGACAATCTCGGTCTTCCGCTCCGGCCCCCCGACTGATCCAAAGGACAAATGCGCCGGAAATCTTACTTCATGAAATGCCATACCTGCCTCCCGATCACAAATTCCGCTCCCCGCGCGTCAACGCCCGGCGCATTTGCGCGGCGATCTGGCCCTGACTGCGCCGGAATCCCTCCGCATCCGGAGTGTTGACATGAAACACGACATTCACCTGCCGCCCCCCACCACTCGCGGCAACGCCCAGCCGCCCGTCGGCACCCCGCGCCAACGGCATGATCGCCTCCGGCCCCGCCTCGCCCGCCAGCCCGGTGCCATCCCGCATCGGAAAGCGCACCGGCCCCGACAATACGCCACCCTTTGCAAAGGGCTGCACCCGCTCCTGCGTGAAACCACCCGACAACGCCGCTCCAACGCCTTGCCCCAACACATCGCCCAGCGCATCGGTCGCGGGCCGCGTCGCCGCCCTGAACAGCGTGTCGGCAATGCTCCGCCCGATCCCGCGCAATACATCCGACAGTTTCGCCCCGTCCTTCACCAGATCGTCCAGCGCATCCCTTAGCCCGGCTCCGATCCCCCGGCTCAGCGCCCCGACCTCGCCCGAGGTCAGCGCCATCGCGCGCCGCAATTCCGCCATCTCCCGCCGGAACGCCTCCGCTTCACGCTCCGCCCGGTATCCACCGCCGTCAGCGGCCAAATCCACATCCGCCATCCGCAACTCCTTGCCCATCATCCGCCCCCTTCTTCTTTGCTGAAAATACCTCAGGGGTGAGGAGCGTCAGCTGCGAGGGGGCAGCGCCCCCTTGCCCTCGCCATACCGCTCCGCCAGTTCTTCCAGCCGCGCCCGCGTCATCTCACCACCCCGCGTCTCGACACCCAGCATCAACGCCAGTTCAAAAGGCGTCAGCATCCAGAACTGATCCGGCCGCAATCCCAGCCCCCGCATCCCGGCCCGCATCATCCCCGCCCAGTCCAGCCTCCTGCTCATTCCGCCCCCCGGAACGCCCGCAGCAGCAGTTCTGCCGCTACACGCGCCGCGCCCGCAGGTCCGCCGCCGATCTCGACCGTCAGCAAATCAGTCACGCCGCCCTGCCAGCCCCCGCCCCGCAATCCAGCCACCAGAACCGCCAGCACATCGCGTTGCGAAAACGCCCCGGTCTCGAACCGCCCGATCAGCGCCATCAGCCCTCCGTCCCCCGGCGCCTCCGCCAGTCCGGCCTCAAGCTCAGCCAGCGCGCCAAGCGTCAGCTTCGCCGTGACCGGCTGGCCGTCCAGCACGATCCCGACCTCTCCCGCCATCGGATTGGCCATCACAGCGCCACGAAGCTCAGCGCGCCCGCCGAGATCAGCGACAACTCGTAATTCGCCTCGCCGTTATAGCTGCCCGCATATTCCAGGCCTGCGATCTGAAACGGCCCCTCGACCACACCGAAATCCGGGATCACCACCTGACAGCGCGGGATCTCGCCATCGAAAAACGCCTGCCTCGCGCGGGCATCGCTCGGGGCATCCCGAAACACGCCCGAGCCGGAAACCGAGGCACTCCTTACCCCGGCCCCGCCCAGCAATTCGCGCCAGCCCCCCTCGCTCTCAAGCGAGGTCACATCCACCGTTTCGGCATTGAAACTCAGCCGCGTGGCCCGCAGGCCCGCCACCGTCTCGAAACCGCCATCTCCCGTGATATCCATTCGGATCAACAGATCACGTCCGTTCTGCACCGCCATCGGTAATACTCCTCAACCCAGATCGATCCGGGCGCGAAAGGTCAGATCGACCCGCCGCGCCCCGCCATTTTCCACCCGCCGCGCCCGAGTGCGCAGCAGCCATATCCCCACCAGATGCCCCCGTTCAGGCACCAGCGCAGCGCCTTCCAGCGCCTCGCTCACCGCGGCGGCGGCCTCCTTGACCGCGGCAAAGCCGCCGCCGGCCTCGACGCCCTCAAGCACCGCGATTTCGAACTCATGCACTGCGCCCCCCGCGCTGGCATCGCTCGCATCGCGCATGATTTCCGGCCCAAGCGCCACATGCACACCGGATGGCGGCTGCGCCGGCATGGCGTCGAAAATCGCATCGCCCACCTTCGCGGCCAGTGCCGCATCCACCCGCAAATGCTGATATATGGCAGCCTGCAGCGCCTGCCCTGCGGCGTAACTCATGCCCCGTTCTCCTCTGTTGCGAAACAATCCAGCCAGCGCCCCGCCCGATCCCGCTCTGCCACCGCCGCGATGCGGAACAGCCGCGCGCCCAGCCGGAACCGCTGCCCGGCCACCGGCCGCCGCGGATCGCCCACAGCCGCGCCGCGCACGGCAATCCGCCAGCGCACCACACTTTCCGGCCCGACCTGCGCACCCCGCTCGCGCCCGGTCCCCGCATCCATCGCGCCCCATAGCCAGCCCAGCCGCCGCCACGTCACCCGATACCCGCCCGCGCCATCATCGACCCGCAAGGCAGCTTCCAGCGCCAGCCGGACCATCGCGCCCGGCCCGCTCATCGCCGCGCCCCGCGCCCCGCCAAGGTCCTGACCGTGCGCCACCGCTCGATCAGCGCGCTCACACCAAAGGGCAGCCCGGCCGCGCGATCCGTCATCCCGCGATCCTCGTAAAACTGCGCCGCCAGCATCAGCACCGCCTGCGCCAGATCGGCGGGCACCTCCTGCCAGGTTGCGCCGAACCCTGCCGTGAACCGGATCACCACCGATCCCAGCCGGGGAACATGCGGCAGCATCACCCCCGCAGGACGGATCACCGGACGGTCATTATCGGGCAGCAACCGCCAGGCTGCCCGCGGAATCTCGACCGCCTGCTCCTGCGGGCCCTCGATCCAGATCCCCTCTACCGAAATCACCGGGGCAAGGGGCAAAGCCTGTCCCATCCGGTCACGCCAGTCATCCAGCCGCATGACAAAGCGCCTCCGAAGCAATACCTTGCCCGTTCGCGCCTCGACCGAGGCGATCGCCGCCCGAAGAAACCCGGCCAGCGCCGTGGCCTCGGCACCGTCATCCACCTCCCCAAAGCCAGAGGCCAGCCGCAGATGCGCACGCAAATTCTCAACCGGCAGCATATCCACCGCTGCCACCACCGCCTCTTCTCTCAGCAGCATTCCCGAACCTCCCGTCTGATACTTGCCCGCTACCTCATGACAAAGGCGGGGCCACACCGGACCCCGCCTTTCTTTTCCGCCAAAAAAAGGCCGCGCCCGCGCACCGGCAATCAATCGCGCGGACAGGTGCTTCAGCCGGGATCCCCGATACCCCGGCGCGGCCCCTCCTTCGCCCGAACCTCAGCGGATCAGGCGAATTTCAACAGTTTGATCGCGCGGAAATCGGTCACGCCGCCGCCCACGCGCTTGGTCGCGTAGAACAGGACATGCGGCTTCGCACTGAACGGATCACGCAGCACGCGCAGATCGGGACGCTCGACAATCGTGTAAGCGGCCCGGATATCGCCAAACGCTATAGGAGTCGCGTCAAGCCCCACATCGGGCATATCCTCGCTGATCAGCACCGGATAACCCAGCAATTGTGCGCTTTGCCCCTGCGCAAGCGCATCGCCCCACAAAAACCGCCCATCGGCATCCTTCATCTTGCGGATCCGCGCAGCGGTTTTCGAATTCATCACGAAACGCGCATTAGCCCGGTATTGCGCATCCAGAGCGTAAATCAGATCAAGCAGACTGTCAGCCGGCGCGGTAGAGCTGAAATCCCCCGTCCCGCCGGCATTGACGGTACCGATCTCGCCATCACCCGCAACCGCGTTCGGCTTCAGCGGATATGACAGGATGCCGCGCGGCTTGGCCACGCCATCGCCATGAATGAACGCCGCCGCTTCGGAACGCGCGAATTTGTCGGCAATGCGCTCGGCCAGCCACCCCTCGACATCGAATGCCGCATCATCCAGCAATCGCTGGCTCGCCTTGGGCATGGCCGACAATTCATGCACCGGAATGGTGATCCGCTCGATCCCGCCCGCCTCGGTCTCGGCGCTTGCCTCTTCGGTCGCCCAGCCCGCGCCGGGCTCGCCCTTGTCCACCAGCACCTCATAGGCCAGCGCTTCCACCGTGACCACATTGGCCAGCTTGCGCAACGAGGCACCCTGATGCAGCACCCCCTGCACCGTCTCGGCAACCCGGGGCGCGGCAAGAAAACCACCGTCGCCCGCCACGGTCAGGCCCTTCTCCTCGACCGCCATTCCGCGCAGCCCGTCATCGTCACCATTGCGCAGATAGGCGTTGAACGCCTTCTGATGCGGCAACTCCCGCTCGGCAGCGCCGGACAAGGGCGCACGGGTGCGGAAATTGTTCTTGCGTTCAAGCATGCTCATCTGTTCTTCCTGTCTTTTTAGTCTGTTGCTGATATCGTTGCGAAATTCGCCAAGTTCCTTCACGAATCCCATGACGGCGCCCTTCACCTCATCGGACATGCTGCCGCCCTCCGTGGCCTGTGCCTCGGTCATCCTCTTCTCCTTTTCCGATTATGGCCGCTGCGGCCTTTCCTGTGCCGCAGCCCCTGCCGCTTCCTCACCCTTGCCGCAACGTTCACCGCGATTGCGGCCGCTGCTGTCGTGGCTTTTTCCTTAAATGGCCACCACAGCAGGCGACGTCCGAACCCCGCGCAACATCTTCGCCGCATCGCCGAACAGCTCGGCCAGCGCCCGCATCTCCCCATTATCCTTCCGCCCGACACGCGCCTCGGGCAACATGGGAAATGTCACCAGCGAAACCTCCCAAAGCTCGACCTCGGCCAGCATCCGCCGCCCTTTCCGGTCGCGCTCCGCACGGATGGCGCGATAGCCGATCGACAATCCCTCGATCGCCCCCGCCCTGATCAGCGCAGCCGCCTCCCGCGCCCGGGCAATGTCGGGCAACAGCCGTCCCCGCACCCATAGCCCGGTCCCATCCTCGCGCAGCTCCTCCCAGACGCCGATGGGCGCCGCCGGATCATGCTGCCACAGCATCCGAACCTTGCCGCCCCTTTCGGCCAGTCGCGTCAGCCCGGCGGCAAACGCCTCCGGCAATACCGTATCGCCGCCCTGATCCATCACCCCGAACCGGCTGGCATAGCCCTCGATCACCTGCCCGTCACCCGACAGGCTCGCATCCTGCGCGAATTTCACCTCTAGCCCCGGAACCATCCGTCACACTCCTTTCGGCGCATATTCCAATATGCCCTGCACCGCCTGCGTCAGGATCACGGCAACCACGCCGTAAACCGTCATCCACAGGCGCTTCTCCAACCCCAGGATCATCGCCTCGATCCGCTCCAGCCGCTTTTCCATCGTGCCGAATTGCAGCGCCATGATCCGCTCCTGCGCTTCCAGCCGCGCGTCATGCCAGACGCCCGGATGCTCGCCGAACCGCGTATGTTCCATTGCCTCACTCCTCATGATCCGCGGCCAGCCCCAGAAGCGCCCGCTTCTCGGCATCGCTCAGGAACGCAGCCTCGCCGATCCGCTTCCACTGCCGGTCCCGCTCATCCGCCAGCGCCGCAACCCCGTCCGGATCGGGCCGCAACACCAGCGCCCCGCCCATATGCTGCGCCAGCCACCAGGCCACCCCGTCCGCGACCTTCGCCGCCAGGGGCAATACCGTCAGCCGATAGAATGCCCGATGCGCCTCGGCATAATTCGCATAGGTCGCATCCCCCGGAATCCCCAGCAACATCGGCGGCACCCCGAAGGCCAGCGCGATCTCGCGCGCCGCCGCCAGCTTGGTCTGATGGAACTCCATGTCCGAGGGGCTGAACCCCATCTGCTTCCAGTCCAGCCCGCCTTCCAGCAACATCGGCCGCCCGGCATTGCGCGCGCCCTGATGGTTCATTTCGATCTCGCCGACCAGCCGGTCATATTGCTCGGGCGCCAGCACCCCCTGCCCATCGACACCCTTGTAGACGATCGCCCCCGAAGGCCGCGCCGCATTGTCCAGCAACGCCTTGGACCAGGCGCTTGCGGCGTTATGCACATCCAGCGCCACCGCCGCCGCCTGCATCGGGCTCAGACCGTAATGATCGTCCAGCGGATGGAAACTCTTGATATGACAGACCGGATCGACCGCCCCGTTCATATCGAACCGATGCTTCCGCCCGCCCAGCGCATATTCATAGGCCACCGGCCAGCCATCCTCCCCCGGCACCACGCTGACCCGGTCGGATCGAAGCACATGCAATTCCTCCGGCAACCCGTCGCCGCGCAGCCCGACCGCCTCCAGATATCCGTTCCCCGACAGCAGAAGCTGCCCATACAGCGCCTCGAACAGCTCGGCCCGCCCCTGCCCCGGATTGGGCCTGCGCAGCAGATCCAGCACCGGATGCAGTTCCTGCCGCGCGCCATCCGCCATGCAGATCAAAGGCACCGCCGCCGCCGCCTCGGATATCAGCCTGACGCATCGGAACCCGACCGGATTCCCGGCAAAGCCGCCCCTCGTCAGGCTGCCGATATCCCGAGCCGACCAGACCGCCCTTCCCGAACCCGCCACCAAGGCCGCGATCCGGCCCGCCGCGCTGGCCTTGCGCTCGGGCGCGGCCTGCTCCTTTCGTCGTGAAAACAATCCCATTCCCACCTCCATCACCTTACCAACAAAAAAGCCGCCCCACCGGGACGGCCCTTCTTCTTTGCCCAAATACCTCGGGGAGTCGCCGGAACGGCGACGGGGCAGAGCCCCGGACTAAACCCAAACCAACCCGCTACATCCCCCGCGCGATACGCGGGCCAGCGGCCCGCAGCGCAACGCCCGTCCGTCTCACCAGATGGGCGTTTTGGTGCCGTTCTCCTGCCAGTTCAGCCTCATAAGGGGTTGCACCATAAACTGCAGACCGCCACCGTTGACGCCCACCCGACGGTCGGGCATTGCGCCGCCTCACAAAACCCGCATCTGCGGTCGCCGCCACTGCGCCGCCGGTCCGATCATCAGCTCATGCAGCGCCCAGACCAGTGCATCGACGCGGTCCGGGCTTCCCTGCCCATCATAGCCGCGCAGCGTCATCCGGCACATCTGATCCTCAAGCGCCCCCAGCCCGCGCAGATGCTTCACCCGCCCCTGCTCGTACAGCGCCGCCACCGGCTCCGCCCTCATTCCCTTCCCTCGCGAGGCTCGCAAGGCCCGGAACGGAACCAAAGGATCAACCTGCCGCACCACATTCTCGATCAGATCGCCGCCCTGATTGACCTCGGCCACCAACCGCTCGGCCCCATGCCGCCGCAAGGCCGCCACCGCCGCCTTCGCCCAATCCAGCGGACTACCCCGTACCGTCGCATCCTCCAGGACACAGGCCCGCCAGCCCGAAGGATCCCCCTCTGCCCGCACACCAGCCACCACGATCCCGCATTCGTCACCGCCGCTGGTCACCGCCGGATCAACCGCCACAACGATCCGGTCCAGATCACCGAAAGCATCCACCCGGCACGCCTCCAGCATCGCCGTCGTCCACAGCGCCCCCTCGGCATCTTCCAGCAACACGCCCTCCAGCTCCTGCCGCCCCATTCTCGTGCCGCCGTAACGCGCCTGCACCTCGGCCAGGAAACTTTCCGCCAGATAGGCGCGGTTCGCCTCGGTCGGCGCATGTGTCACCACAGTCGAGGCCTGCCGGACGATCCGCTTCAGCACGGCCACATTGCGCGGAGTCGTCGTAATCACCTGCTGCGGATGCGCCCCCAGCCGCAAGGCGAATTGCAGCATGTCCCAGCATTCCTCGGCACGCTTCCACTTCGCCAACTCATCCACCCATGCCGCATCGAACTGAGGTCCCCGCAGCGCCTCCGGCTCATGCCCGGAATAACAGGTCGCCACGGCCCCATTTGGCCAGACAAGCCGCCGCCGCCCGGCCTCCCAGACCGGACGGCGGTCGGGCGGGCAGCAGGCCAGTATCCCGCTATCGCCCATCACCATGACCTCGCGCACCTGATCGAAGGTTTCCCCGATCAGCGCCACCCTGCGACAGCGACCCGGCGCGTCCGGCGTAGCACCCTCGACCTGCGCGCGCACCCATTCCGCTCCGGCACGGGTTTTGCCCGCACCGCGCCCGCCCATGACGACCCAGCTTTTCCAGTCGCCATCCGGGGCAAGCTGATGCGGCATTGCCCAGAACTCGAACAACCATGGCAGCGCCAGCAAAGCATGTTCGCTCAGCCCGGCAAGGAATTCCTCAACCTCCTCCGGCGCGGCGCAGGCAAGCCAGACGGCGCCCGATCTCATCCCGCGCGGCGTCAAGATCGAACCCGGGTCCTCCGTCCCGGGGATTATTCTTGCGGTATTTTTCAAGCTTCTGCCTCTCTTCCATCAGCAAATGGATCGCTTGCCGAACCGTTTTCGCGGTCTCCGTGACCCGCTTCAGCTCTGCCCCGTCCAGCGAATCCCAGTCGCTGGCGGAAATCGCCTCGCGCTTGACGCGCAAATCCTTCACATAGTCCCAGAACAGCCATGTCGCCGTCTCGATCGCCTCTTCAGGATCGGTGTCCGGCCGGCCACACTCCTGCTTGTCACCCTCTTTCACGGAAAACACCTCCGGATCGCGCTTGCACCCGGATTTGTCCTGTCTCTTGTCATTCATGAAAATCGCCTCGCGCCCTGTTTCTGTCCGCACGAGCCGAAAAATGAAAAAGCGGCCAAGGGGATCACCCCGGCCGCATACCCACTTTTCCCAGCATGTGGTTTTTCTACCCTAAGGCGTTCTGTAAGTCAATTACTTAACCTATGAGTGAATATATTTTCCGCAATAATTACATATAAACAATGACTTATCCGTTGCGTCATCAAATGCGCACGCCGCATTGCCCTGTGGAAAACTCGCCATGTCAGCCTCCTCCGGGCCGGGCAGATCAGAGAATCGCCGTAACACTTGGCCATCCATCCACGTATCTGCATGCACATTCAACATAACGGCCCGCCGCTCAGGCAATATTCAAAGCGAGACGACAGAATGATCGAACAGAAAACGGAATCTCATATTTATACCATGCTCGCTGCCGGGGCTCTGGCGACGCTCGCCTTTGATAGCTATGGGCAAGCAATCAGCCCGCTTATTGGCGGCTCGCGACTGGCTCCGGTGCCTCTGGCGACCCAGACGATACAGGTCCTGACCGGTTTCCGCTCGCCAGAGCTGGCTTATCTGCTGCATGTGATCACTGGCCTCCTGTTCTATCCCCTTGGCTGGTACCTGATCGCGCGTCCGATTCAGCAAAGGGTCATGCCCGATTTACCGTGGCTGGTAACCGCACTCGTCTATGGTGTAGTCCTGTGGATCTTCGCGCTTTACATCATGGCGCATCTGATCGCCGGAAATCCGCCCTTTCTTGGCTTCACCGGCATCACCTGGGTCGCGTTGACCGGCCATGTCATCTTCGCGATCATCGCCGCATGGATCATGGAAACCCGCGGCGCGATCTTCGGCGGCTGACCAGTTCCCGCAGGGCCGGACCCACGACCCTGCGGGCAAGCCCTCTATCCGTTCAGGGTCACATCCGCGATCACGGCCAGACAATCCCCGCTTTGCACAAGCCCAGGGAAATGGCGGGCGGCAAGGATCCCGCCGCGATTGGCAACCACTTCCTCGGGGGCGGCCCCGGTCCGGTCGGGGGGCCAGATCCGCGCGATGGGCTGACCTGCCGCGACCTCGTCACCCAGATCGGCCAGCAATTGCAACAGCCCGTCGCGACTGGCGAAATGGAAACATCCGCCATCCGGCATGTCCAGCATCTGCGAATTTTCGGGCGACTCTATCTCACCCGCCAGAATGCCGGTATGCTTCAGCAGATTCAGCGCCCCCCGGATCGCAATCCCGGCCGAGTATGCTGTAGCCGTCCCGCCGCCGCCCAGTTCGGTCGTGACGAACAGCTTGCCCTGTGATTCCACCGCAGTATCGAACATGCCCACGCTGTCGATCTCCAGCATCATCATGCTATAAGGCGCGCCGAAAGCCTTGACCGCCTCGACACATGCTTCCTGCTGCCGCTTGTCATCCAGATAATGCGCCGCCGCATAGGGCAGGAAATCCAGCGTCTTCCCGCCGGAATGGTAATCCAGCACCACATCCGCCATCGGCACCAGCACATCGTTGAAATAATTGGCGATCTTCTGGCTGACCGTGCCGTCGGCCCGCCCCGGAAAGGCGCGGTTAAGGTTAACCTGATCAATGGGACTGACCCGCGCCCCCGCCCGGAAGGCCGGGTAGTTCATATAGGGCACGATGATGATTCGTCCCGTCACATCCTGGGGCTCGATCTCCCATGCAAGCTGTTGCAGCGCAATCGGTCCCTCATATTCGTCGCCATGATTGCCGCCGGTCAAAAGCGCGGTCGGTCCTTGCCCGTTCGCGATCACGGTAACCGGGATCATCACGCTGCCCCATGCGCTGTCATTGCGCGAATAGGGCAGGCGCAGGAACCCATGCTGCTTGCCCTGCCCGTCCAGCGGAATCGTCGGCTGAATCGGATTCGCGCTCATGATTTCACCAGCATCCGGCGCGGGATATTACACAAGAGTTCCGGCTCGCGTTCGGTGATGACAATGGATTCCGTGGTCTCGTAACCCCAATCCTCCATCCACAGCCCGGTCATGAAATGAAAGGTCATGCCCGGTTTCAGCTCGGTCCGGTCGCCCCGGCGCAGCGACATGGTGCGCTCGCCCCAGTCGGGCGGATAGGACAGCCCGATGGGATAGCCGGTACGGTTGTCCTTCTCGATCCCGTAACGGTCCAGAACGGTAAAGAAGGCAGCCGCGATATCCTCGCATGTATTGCCCGCGCGGGCAGCGGAAAGCCCCGCCTCCATGCCTTCCAAAACCGCTTTCTCGGCTTCAAGGATCTCTTGCGGCGGCTTGCCCAGAAAGATCGTCCGCGACAGCGGCGCATGGTAACGCTGATAACAGCCGGCGATCTCGAAAAAGGTGCCTTCGTTATTCTTCATCGGCTGATCGTCCCAGGTCAGATGCGGCGCGGCGGCATCCGGCCCGGACGGCAACAACGGCACAATGGCCGGGTAATCGCCGCCATGACTGGACCATTCGTCATAGCGCAGACCGGCGTCATAGATCTCGGCCACCAGATCGCATTTGCGCATCCCCACTTCGACCTTGTCGGCGATACGGCGATGCATGCGTTCGACGATACGCGCAGCCTTGCGCATATATTGCAGCTCTTTCGGCGTCTTGACCGCCCGCTGCCAGTTCACAAGGCCGGTGGCGTCAAGGATCTGCGCCTCGGGCAGGCCGTAAACCAGCCGCTCATGCGCCTTGGCGGAATACCAGTAATTGTCCATCTCGACGCCAATGAAACCGCGATGCCAGTTGCGGTCGGCAAGCTGCGCCCACAGGTAATCCATCGGATGTCGCTCGACCGACTGCACATAGTAATCGGGATAGCCGATGATATTCTCTTCGCTCATCCAGACGGTGCGCAACGCGCCATTGGCGTCCTGCCCGCGCCCGAACCAGATCGGCGGGCCATCCGGGCCGACGATCACGCATTGATGCACATAAAAGGACCAGCCGTCATAGCCGGTCAGCCAGGCCATATTGGACGGATCGCTGACGATCAGCAGATCAAGCCCCAGTTTCGCCATGGAGCAGCGTGTCTTTTTCAGGCGCTCTTCATATTCCTCGGTCGAGAATCGCTCGGGTGTTCGTTGCAATTCGGGCATTCGTGGTCCTTATCGATGAAATGGTTTAATCAAGAAAAGTCAAACTGGCAGAGCCGGGCGACGCTTTGTTGGCTGCTGCTTCCCCAAGGAAACAGCGCGGCACAACCCCCAACGCGCCCTACGCACGGCCTTACTCGGAAAATGCCGCCAGCACATGCATGGCGATGGCCGTATCCTGCACGCCGGTTCCGGTCAGATCGGCAATGGTGATCTGATCGGGGCCGGTCCGGCCCGGATGGCGACCGGTAACGATCCCGCCAAGTTCGGGAATGCCACTGCGGTCGGGAAAAAAGCCTGCGCCGATCGCCGCCCGCAATTCGCCCATCAGCTCGGTCTGGCTGACCCGGTCGGCGACATACAGATCCGCTCGGTCCAGACAAAGCGGATCTAGCTCGTTCTTGCCCGCCTGATCGCTGCCCATCGCGGTGACATGCTGACCGGGGCGCAGCCATTCGGCCTTCAGGATCGGGCGGCTGGCAGGGGTTGTGGTCACGATCACATCGGCGAACCCCGCCGCCTCTTCCGCATCGGCCACGGCGCGGCAATGCAGGCCCTCGCCATCCATCTCGCGGGCCAGAGCCTCGGCCTTGACGGGATCCCGCGCCCAGATCACCGCCTTCTCGATGGGCCGCACCATCGCCAAAGCCTGCAATTGCAGCCTTGCCTGAAGCCCCGCCCCGAAAATCGCGGCATGGCGCGAATCCTCGCGCGACAGATGCCGGGCCGCGACACCGCCCGCCGCAGCGGTGCGCAGATCGGTCAGATAACCATTATCCAACAGCACTGCCCGCACCCGGCCCGTCTCGGCCGACAGCACCACCATCAGCCCCGAGGTCGAAGGCAAACCCTTGGACGGATTGTCGAAAAACCCCGGAGACAGTTTCACCGCGAAACCCGGAAGCCCCGGCACATAAGCGGTTTTCACATCCAGCTCGCCATTCACGTCGGGCATATGCATCGACATGACCGGAGGCATCACCACGCCGCCGTCGGCAAGCGTGGCGAAAGCCTTTTCGATCACATCGATCATGGCCGGGTTCAGATGGATGCGTTCGCGCAACTGCTCTTCCGAGAGAACGAGAATATCGCTCATTTGGCACCTCTGACGATTTCGGCGTGACGTTCGGGATCGATATTCCCTCCCGACAGTATCAACACCAGCGGCCCGCCCGCCGCTTGCAGTTTTCCGGCAATTATTGCACCGGAACCGACAGCGGCGGCCCCTTCGACCACCTCGTTATCCTCCAGCGCCAGATGGCGGATACCGGTGGCGATCTCGTCCTCGGACAGCAGGATCAGCTCGTCCATCAGCTCCCGCACCATCGGAAAGGTGAACCGGTTCTTCAAACCGATCCCGCCGCCAAGCGAATCCGCCAGCGTCTCCAGTTCCTCGACCTCGACCGGGTGATCCGCCTTCAGGCTGGCGGCCATCGCCGCGCCGCGCTCCATGCTGATGCCGACGATCCGGATATCGGGCCTCAGCGATTTCGCGGCCAGTGCCACCCCCGCCAGCAATCCGCCGCCCGACAGCGGGATCGCCAGTGTCGCCGCATCCGGGATTTGCCGGATGATCTCCATGCCTAGCGTGCCTTGGCCGGCGATCACATCCTCATGATCGAAAGGCGGGATCAGGGCGAAACCTTCGTCATGTTTCAGCCTGTAAGCCTCATTGAACGCCTCATCCTGACTGGCACCGATCACCCGCGCCTCGGCCCCCAGCGCCTCGATCGCGGCCAGTTTGTTCTGCGGGACAAGCCGCGACACGCAGATCACCGCCGGCATGCCAAGCTGACGCGCCGCATGCGCCAGCGCGCGGCCGTGATTGCCGGTCGAAGCCGTGGTCACGCCCGCCACATCGCCCAGCCGCGCCACCGCGTTCGAGGCGCCCCGCAGCTTGAACGCCCCGGTCTCCTGCCGGTGCTCGCATTTCAGCCAGACCGGCCCACCGGCAAGCGCCGACAGACTGGCCGAGGCTTTCACCGGCGTTTCTCGCACCATATCGCGGATCCGCTCGCCCGCGGCCTGAACATCTTCCATTGTCACCATGTACGCACCCTGAACAATTGCCCCACCCCTTTAGCGGGGACTTTCGCAATATCCAACATCGCCCAGAACAGGGCCTGATTGGAACTGATGACCGGCTTGCCCAGTTTCGCCTCGATCTCTTCGATCACGGCGACGGCGGGCAATGCGGTGCAGGACATGAACAGCGCCTCGGCATCCGGATGATCCGATTCCAATGCGAAACGGATCACCTCATCGCCGGGCAACAGCGCCATGTCGCGATCATCGGCATGGCCCATCGCCCGACGCGAGACGACATCCACCCCATGCGCGGCGAAATGATCCCCCACCAGATCCGAGGCCTCCTGCATATATGGCGTCATCAGGGCAACCCGCCTGACGCCCAGCGCCTCGAATCCCCGCAGCGCCGCCCCTGCGGGCGTCGTGACCGGGGCACGGCCGCCGATCTCTTCCTGAACCTTCGGCCCCAGAACCGCCGCAGCCGAGGTGCAGGCAAAGCCGATTCCCTGCAATTCCACGCCGGGAACCAGCAACTCGGACGCTGCCCGCAGGCGGGGACCGGTCTTCAGCAGATTTTCGGCAGTGGTGGGATTGTCAAAGGCAATCCGCGTCACATGAAGGCGGCAGCTGTCAGGCAGCAGCCGCAGGGAATCGCCTTCGATCGTCATATCGGTCGCAAGGGCGATCAGCCCGAACCGGCACAGATTGTCGCGCCACATATGGGATGCTGCCCTCCTTCACACGACCAGAACCGGGCAATCGGCGATGCCCGTAACCTTGTGACTGACCGAGCCAAGCAGATAGCTTTCGGTCGCACCCATCCCGCGGGAGCCGACAACGATCAGGTCGCAATTCTTCTCATGCGCGAAGCCGACGATGGTCCGCGCGGGCTGCCCTGCCTTGATGAAGGCACTGACCTGCCCGACCCCGTGATCCTTCGCATGGCTTTTCGCGTAATTCGCCGCCTCGCGGGCGGCGCCGCGCATGGATTCGTCCAGGTTGCTGCCCGGTTCCATGCTGCCCCGCACCATCGACAACGAGGCTTCCAGCATCGAATGATGCCGGTAAACCGTCAACGCAATCAGCTGCGCTCCGCATAGCTTGGCCAATTCGGTCGCCTTGACCAGCGCCCTCTCGGCCCCGTGAGAGCCGTCATAGGCGATCAGGATACGTTCAAACATCCATACGCCTCCCTATTTGTTAAAGGCAAGATCGCGCAGGAACAATGCGATCTGCGGGAAGAAGATCAACAGCACCGCAACCGTCAACAGCATCAGGATAAAGGGCGGAGTCCCCTTAATGACCTCGATATAGGGCCGCTTGAAGACGGCGATGGCGGTGAAGATGTCACAGCCGAATGGCGGTGTTGCGCTGCCGATGGCGACCTGCAGGGTGATGATCGTCCCGACCAGCACCGGGTCAAGACCAACCGCCTTCACCACCGGCGCAAAGATCGGCACGAAGATCAGGATCACCACGATCGGATCAACGAACATGCAGCCGATGAAAAACGCGACCGAGATCGTGAACAGCACACCATATTGCCCCATCTGGTCGATACCGATAGCGCCAAGCAAATGCTGCGGAATCTGCGCGAAACTGATGACATAGGAAAAGGCCGCGCCCGCGCCGACCAGAATGAAAACGACCGCCGTGATCAACCCGGTCGATTTCGCAGTGGCGTAAAGCGTCTTGAGGCTCATTTCCCGGAACACGCCCATTTCAAGAATAAGCGCATACAGCACACAGGCCGCCGCCGCCTCGGTCGGTGAGAAGTAACCGCCATAGATCCCGCCGATGACGATCGCCGGAAAACCAAGCGGCCACAGCGCCCGTCTCAGCGCGGTTCCACGTTCGGCCCATGTCGCCTTGGGTTCGGTGGGCACATTGTTCCTGACGGCGTAGATATAAGAGTAGATCGAGAAGAACGCGAGGATCAGCAGCCCCGGCCCGATCCCGGCGATGAACAGCTCGGCGATCGAGGTACCCGAGACGACGCCATAGATGATCATGCCGATCGAGGGCGGGATCAGGAAGGCGATATCGGACGCGTTGACGATCAGCGCCAGAACGAAATTGTCATTATAGCCCGCCTTCAGCATCCTTGGACGCAGCGGCCCGCCAACCGCGACTACCGTCGCCTGGGTCGAGCCGGATACCGCGCCGAACATGGTACAGGCTCCGGCGGTCGAAATGGCCAGCCCGCCCTTGATATGTCCGACGAATGTCATCACCAGATCGATCAGCCTGTTCGCGGATTGCCCGCGCGTCATGATATCTGCGGCAAAGATGAACATCGGCACCGCGATCAGGCTGGCGGGGCGAATCCCGGCCATGATCTGCTGCACCATTGTTTCGATCTGCCCGAAACCGCCGAAAAGCCCGATGAACCCGATCAGCGCCCCGGCGATCAGCGGAACCATCATCGGAAACCCCAGCAGCAAAAGGACGATCATCGTGCCGAAAATAGCCCAGGTCATGGCTCAGATCTCCTCTTCCTTGCTGTCTTCGTAGCCTTCGAGCGTGCTGGTCGAGAGCCAGATATTCTCGTCGGTGATATTCTTGATCGCGGTCAGCGCATATTGCAGCCCGGTCAGGAAAAAGCCCAAGGGCGCCCATATGATGATCCACCATTGGGGAATCTGCATCGCGGGCAGTATCCGTCCGCGCCCGGCCTGATCGATGACATAGCCTACCGAATACCATGTCAGAAGGAACATCGCCGCCGCCGTGACCACTGAAATAAAGATCATCAGCGGCTTGCGCAAAGGCGGGCTCAGCGCATCGAAAAAGGCCGACATGCGGATATGCCGCCCATGCCGCGCGGCATAGGAGATACCCGCAAATGTGATCAGGATGATCAGTGCCTGATTAAGTTCCTCGGTAAAATACAATGTGTTACCGATAATCCTGCCCACCACGTTGACCATGGTGTTCACCGCCATCAACAGTACGCCGATCGCCAGAAGAAGCGCCTCGATCCGGGCAATTCCAACGTCAATCACCCCAAGAAACCCCGGCAGGCCGGACACATATCGGGAATCGTCGATATCGTCCTCGTCAACAGCGGGAGTCGTGGCCCCCGCAACCACATCGGGATCAGGCTCAGGAGCGTGCTTGTCGTCAGGCATTGGGACCAGGGCCTCTCATCAAAAATAACCACCGGATGAACTGGCCGGGAATCGGCCAGTTCACGGATCACAGGCCAGCCGGATCAGTTTCCGGCTTCACCCTCTGCGGCTTCGCCCTCTGCCGGAGCCTCATCTTCTGCCGGAACTTCGCCCTCGGCAGCCTCCGCTTCCGGTGCAGCTTCCGGCTCTGCGGCCTCGCCTTCGGCAGCCGCTTCGCCCTCTTCTTCGGCGGCATCCATCGCGGCCTCGTCGGCCGCGGCCTCGCCCTCGGCGGTCGACGACGCTTCGCCGCCGTCGTCGCCCACGGCAGCAAGGTCAGCCTTCATCTGGTCAAGGATTTCCTGCGCCTGCGCGCCGCCGATTTCCAGGAATTTCTCCTCGACCGACTCGGCCGTCGCCTTGAATGGCGCGCGCTCTTCCTCGGTCAGGGTGGTGATGACCACATCGGATTTGGCTTCCTGGATCTTGGCCAGCGACTCTTCGGTCAGCCCCTCCTGATACTCGACAATATAGTCGAAGGCCGCGGCAATCGCGTCATCGATGACCTTCTTGTCCTCATCCGGAAGCTCGTCATAGAAATCCTTGTTCGCCATGACGGCGGTCGTGAAGTTGTTATGCCCAAGGCGCGTGATGTGATTCGCCACCTCGTACATCTTGGTCGATTCCACGAAGAAGGCCGGGTTCTCCTGACCCTGGATGATACCGGTCTGCAACGCGCCATAAACCTCGCCCCAGGGCAGCGGCGTAGGCGTCGCGCCAAAGGCTTCGTAACTGTCCACCAGCAGCGGATTGGTCATCACCCGGAACTTGACCTCGTTCAGATCCTCGGGTGACTTGACCTCTTTCTGGGTGGTCATCACCACCTCGCCCTCGGGGAACATGGTCAGCAGTTCCAGTCCCTGATTGGCGTAAAGCGGCGGGAACAGTTCGTGGATGGTTTTCGATGTGCGGAAGAACTCGACCAGCTGGCCCTGATCCTCGGGCAGAAGATAGGGCACGAAGAAAACCTGCGCTTCGGGGATCGACGCGCCGGTGAAACCGGGCGACTGATCGACGAATTGCAGAATGCCGGATTGCGCCTGCTCCATGATATCCGCCGATTCACCCAATGTGCCAAAGGGGAAAAGCTGGATTTCATGGTCGGAATTCGCCTCGACCTCTTCCTTGAACTTCTGGGCGAACTTGCCCTGCACCTCTTCCAGCGCCTCTTCGAACGCATAGCGCCATGTTTCTGCCGTCGCACCGCTCGCGCCAAGCAGCAAAGCGGCGACGCTCGCAGCGGTAATGGTTTTATAAGTCATCTTACCTCCTGTTTTTGGGCCTTGTTACACAATTCACCCGTGACCTCCGATTTGCAGGATTCGGGTCAAAATATCCGCTCTGGCCAAGACCGAGAGTTCCGCGCAACAAAATCTCAAGTCAATTCCTATATTAAATCATGACAATTTGAGATCAGACTGTCAAACAACAGGATCGCAAACCCCGCTTTGATCAGGCAGGAGCGCCGAAATCGCGGTTAACCCATTCTCCAGATCCCGTTCATTCGCCCCTCCAAGGCAAATTCGCAGCGCCGGAGCGCGGTCGATCACCGCGAATCCCGAGCCGGGGGCAATCGCGACATCGCGCTTTAGCGCCGCGCGAATCAACTCTTGCTCATCGGTGCCAAAGGGCAGCGGCAGCCAGCGGTGCAACCCGTGCGGAAACCCCTTGCTGCGCCCGCCAAGCAGCCGCTGCGCCAGCCGGTTACGCTGCGCCAGTTCCCGGCGCTGCGCGGTCAGCAAGCCGTCCGCAATGCCGCGTTCCATCCAGTCCCGCGCGATCTCGGCCATGATCGGCGTCGCCATCCATGAAAGGGACAGATGCCGGTTCAATACGCGCTCTGCCAGCTTTTCGGGCATTGCCAGAAAGCCCAGCCGCAGCCCCGGTGACAGGCATTTCGTCAGGCCGGTGAAATAAAGGCTGCATTCCGGCGCAAAGGCGGAAACCGGCGGCGGCCTGCGCGGCGCAACCGGACCCAGCGCGTCGTCCTCGATTATGATCAGCCCGTTTTCCGCCGCCGTACGGGCCAGTTCCTCGCGTCGCTCGCGATCCACGATCCGCGCGAACGGCCCCGCGCCCGAAGGCAGAAGAAAGACCGCCCGCAGCTTGTTGCCCGGAGCCCGCGCCGCGGCGGCAAGCGCCTCGGGCAGCATGCCGCGCTCATCCCCTTCGATCCCACGCATCCGAAGATGCAGATGCCGCAGCGCGGGCTTGAGCGTGTGGCAGGTAGAGCTTTCGGTAGCAATCTGGTCGCCGGGATTCGCCACGCTCATCAGCGCGATCATCAGGGCGGGCGTGCAGCCATTGGTGATCAGGATCCGCTGGGCAGGCAGCACCATGCCGCAACGCGCAAGCCACGCCGCCGCCATCCCGCCATAAAGCGCCATGGTCTGGCGCGGCCGGAAGGAATAGATCACCGGATCGGGCATCCGGTCCGCAATCCGGTGCATGGAGTCCCGCCACGCCTCGGCAATCGCCGGCAGGCAGACCGGGGTCATCATCGAAAGATCGACCGGCGGGCGGTCGGATCCCGCACGGTACCACGGCACCTCGACCGTTTCCCGCGGGCCGGATTTGACAAAGCTTCCCCGCCCCACCTCGCCCGAGATCAGATCGGCGCGGATCAGTTCCTCATAGGCGCGGCTGACCGTCTGCACCGACAGCCCCAGCCGCCATGCAAGATCACGATGTGGCGGCAGCCGGTCGCCGGGCCGCAAGCTGCCCGAGTCGATGGCAGAAGCAATGCCCTGAGCCAGACTGCGATAGGCAGGGCGGTGGATATCCTCTCGGGTCAGGGGCCAATGCGACATTTCCCCAGAATCACCAAGGCGGGGCAATTTGTCCAGATTGACATTCTCGGGCGCCCCGGAAAGAAGTGCGTCATGAATTCGATACGCCTCGATGACCGCGACATTGCCATCCTCGCGACCCTCTCGCGTGAGGGACGGATCGCCAAGACGGATCTGGCGGCGCGCGTGAACCTGTCGCCGACCCCCTGCTGGGAGCGGATGAAGCGGCTTGAGAAAGCCGGACTGATCCGCGGCTATCGCGCCGAGATCGATCTGAACGCGCTTGCCGCGCATGTACAGGTCTTCGTGACCGTCGAACTGGAAAACCACCGGGCCGAGAATTTCCAGATATTCGAGCGGATCATCGCGCGGATGGACGAGGTGACCGGCTGCTGGGCAATCGGCGGCGGGTACGATTACCTGATGCAGGTGATCACCGGCGATATCGCTGCGTTCCAGTCGCTGATGGACGGGCTTCTGGAAAGCCGCGCGGGCGTGCGGCGCTATTACAGCTATATCGTCACCAAACCCGTCAAGGAAACCGCGCCGGCACTGGCACTGCTGAAGGGATAAGGCCGGGCCAGTCAAAGCCGGGCAGTGCCCGGCCGCGGGTGGGCGCTTTACCGGTTACGCATCACGATTTATGGCGCAACCCCGGGGCAAAGCTGAAATGATGAGATCACTTCGCCAAAGCGCCCGCCCATAGGGGCGGTCGGGCGCGGCCCGGCGTGCCTGCGGCACTTGATTCCGGGCGGGCGGGCCGCGGCAAGTGACTGTAACAAATTCAAGATAATTCAGCCATCATAGCTGCCCCATGCCGAAATCTCGCGAGGCAGGGTTGATTGCCCCATCACGCCCCACCCCCTCACGCCCCGTCGAACTCGCACAGCGCATGAACCGGCATATCCATCGCCTCCAGCCGCTTGCGCCCGCCCAGTTCCGGCAGATCGATAACGAAAGCGCAGCCGATCACCTCGGCCCCAAGACGGCGGCACAGCTTGATCCCGGCCTCGGCGGTGCCTCCGGTCGCCAGCAGATCATCCACGATCAAAACCCGCTCGCCCTCGCGGAAGGCGTCGTCATGGACCTCCATCACCGCTTCGCCATATTCAAGCTGATAGGATTCCGAGATCACTGTGCCGGGCAGTTTGCCCTTCTTGCGGATCGGCACGAAGCCGGTGGACAGCTGATGCGCAACCGCGCCGCCAAGGATGAACCCCCGCGCCTCCAGCCCCGCGACCCGATCGATCCGCAACCCCGCATAGGGATTCAGAAGCTGGTCGATCGCCATGCGGAACCCGCGCGCATCCGCAAACAGTGTCGTCACATCGCGGAACATGATCCCTTCATGCGGGAAATCCTTGATACTGCGGATATAATCCTTGACCGATCTGTTCATGCCGATTGTCTCATCCGGGGCGTTCCATCTCGAAAAGCTCTGTCACCGCAGTGTAATCCTTATATCCAAGCCGGGCGAGCCAGCCGCCCGCGGCACGTGGATCGAACCTGCCCCCGACGATGCAGTCATCGCGGATATGCACGCCGGTCACGACGCCAAGCACCATCATATTCGCCTTGCCCGCCAGCGGCAGCACCTGCGTCATCCGGCATTCCAGCGCGGCGGCGGCATCTGCCACGCGCGGGCAATCGATGCTTTCGCATTCCACCGCCTGAATCCCGGCAGCCTGAAACTCACTGCTTCCGGCGGGAAGCGGCGCCGAACTCGCATTCATCGCATCCCGCATGTCGCCGGTGGCGATATTCACGCAGAACACCCCCGATTCGATGATCTGCGCCACGCTGTCCTTGGTGCCCTTGCGGTCGGGCTTGGCACTGGTCGAGGCGAACATCACCTGCGGCGGCACATAGGCGACGGCGTTGAAAAAGGAATAGGGCGCAAGATTGTCGCCCTGCCCGCCACGGGTCGAGATCCAGCCGATGGGCCGGGGTGCGACAAGCGCGTTAAAGGGATTATGCGGCAGACCGTGACCGGCCTCGGGTCGGTAAAACATGGTTTTCCTTTGCAGAGCTTGCGGTCAACCTGCCACCGGATTTCATCCTGCGCAATATTCCGCATGCCGCCACGTCATGCTAAAGGCGCGAAAAACGGAGGCGCCATGTTCCAGATCAGCCCCGAGACGGCCGCGGATGAATACGAGGTCGAGATGCTTTTCGACCTGTGTTTCGCGCCAGGGCGGACAGCGCTGTCTTCCTATCGCCTGCGCGACGGCGTCAGGCCGGTGGCGGAACTTTGCCTGCTGTTGCGCGACGAAGGCAGCCTGCGCGCCGCGATCCGCTATTGGCCGGTCCGCGTGGCCGGGCAGCGCTGCCTGCTGCTCGGGCCCATCGCGGTACACCCGACGGCGCAGGGCGAGGGGCTGGGGGCGCTTCTGATGCATGACAGCCTTGGCCGCGCCCGGGATCTGGGCTGGTCGCGCGTCATGCTGGTCGGCGATGCGCCCTATTATTCACGCTTCGGCTTCGCCCGGCTTGAACATGTGGAAATGCCGCCACCCACCAATCCCGAGCGGGTTCTGGGACTGGAATTGCAGAATGGCGCCTGGGCAGGCGTGGAAGGCCCGGTCACGCAGGACATCGCCCCGGGGGGCGTGATCTGACCCGCCGACGGTCGCGCCATCTCCTCGCCCGGGCCGGGTGGACTGGCGAAACCCGCCCGGGCTCCCCATATTCTTGCGGATAACCGAGAAACAAGGCAGGTGAGTGACCGGCAAGATGATGACCAAAGCGCAGCAGGTGCTGCCTCCAATCAAGGATCCGGGTGTTCATGACCAGATCGACCGGCTTGCGCGGCGCCATGCCGGCGCCGGCGGGCTGGGGATAGAACTTCTCAGCAAGGTCGGCAACAGCGCCGACGGGCTGATTCAAAGGCTGCCCGCATTCGTGCGGGTCCGGCTTGACGGAATCACCCGCTTTGCCCTGAACCGGGCCTTTTCGGCGGCCTCGGGATCGCGGCGCTATTTTCGCGATCGCGGCGACTGGTTCAACCGCATGGCCACCTCGGTCAGCGGCGCAGCGGGCGGCGCCGGAGGCTTCGCCGGCGCGATGGTCGAACTGCCGGTGACGGTAACGCTGCTGCTTCGGGCAATGCTGGGGATCGCCGCCGAACACGGGCTTGATCCCGACAGCGACGAGGTGCGGCTAGAATGCCTGCGCATCTTCGCCGCCGCCGGTCCTATGGCCGATGATGACGATGCCGATTTCGGCCTGCTGGCGGCGCGCCTGTCGATCACCGGGCAAACCGTGCAGGGGCTGATCAGCAAGGTGGCGCCGAAACTCTCGATTTCGCTGGGCCAGAAGCTTGCGGTGCAGGCGGCCCCGGTGCTTGGCGCTTTCGTCGGCGCCTCGATCAATTTCACATTCGTGCGTTATTATCAGGAAATGGCGCGGGTGCATTTCGGCATCATGCGTCTGGCGAAGGAAACCGGCATCCCGCAAGAAGCTTTGGTCGAAGCCCTGCGCCTGTCGATCGAACGGATCGAAAAGCGCGAAACGCTGAAACGCGCCGGGGCCTCCGCGTCATGATCGCCCGTGTCGCTACGGCGATAACTTCTGCCTCTTCTTCTTTGTCCAAATACCTCGGGGGCGCGGGGGGCTGGCCCCCCCCCATAGCGGGCCGCGAAATGAACACAACGCCACTATCTACCTGCCCGGAATCAAGGACCGCAGGCCGGCCGGGCAGCGCCCGGTTCACCCCTCACCGCTTTCAAGCGCCAGCGGAGCGGCGGGCGCGGCCAGATCCTCGGTCGACAGCGCGGCCGAGGGGCGGGCCAGCCTTGCCCGGGTGATCCAGTAAAGCCGCTCCTGCGCGCGGGTGATCGCCACATAGGCCAGCCGCTTCCATAGCGGGATCCCGGCTTCCGAACGCCCCGACCATGCGGCGGCACTGATATCGGGGCCAAAGACCTGCACATCCGGCCACTGTGAGCCCTGCGCCTTGTGGATCGTAACCGCCGCGCCATGCAGGAAAGCCGCGCCCATATTGGCGGCAAAGGGGATGAAAGGTTCCTCGGCATCCGGCATCTCGATCTTGACGATGCTGGCGGCGGACAGGCGGGGATCCTCGGCTCCGATCACATGCAGCCGCGAAAAGCCCGGCTTGCGGCCCGGCCCCAGATAGACCACCTGCGCCCCCTTGATCAGCCCCCGCGCCTCAAGGTCGATGCGCTTCTTGCGATGTTTCAACGGCAGTTCCAGCCCGTCGCAGATCAGCGGCTCACCGGGCAGAAGCGCATCGCCGGGCGCGCCGAAAGCGGTGCGGAACGCATGGATCAGCCGGATCCGGGTGGCATTGCGCCAGACCAGAACCGGACTGCGGGCCATCAGATCGCTTTCCACCCTTTCAGCCCAGATCACGCGGGGATCGCGGGAGGCGGCGTCGCGGATCATCTGTTCGAATTCGCGGAACTCAAGGCCCTCATCGGCCAGCGCATGGGCCAGATCGAGGATCGGGCTGTCATCGGCCTGACGGTGGATCCGGCTTAGCATCAGCCGTTGGGATTCGGTCAGCCGGTCGAAGACCATCTCGCCCGACTGACCCACCGGGGCAAGCTGCGCCGGATCTCCGAACAGGACCAGCATCGGGAAAATCTCGCGCAGATCCTCGAATTGCTTCTCGTCCAGCATCGAGGCTTCGTCGATCAGCCCGATATCCAGCCCGTCCTCGCGCCGTTTCCAGCCCTTGATGAAATCCGAGCCGCGCAGCCCCGCCGCAGCCAAAGCGCCGGGTATGCTGGCATTCTGGTCGTAGAACGCCTTTGCGCGGTCAAGCGCGGCATCGGTCAGACCCTCGATCGTGGGGCGGGTGGCGTCGCCCGCCAGCCATTCGGCGATGCGTTCATATTCCGGGTCATAGACCGGCGTATAAAGAATGCGGTGGATCGTCGTGGCCGGAACGCCCCTGTTGCGCAGGACCGAGGCGGCCTTGTTCGTGGGGGCAAGGATCGCGACCGTGCGGCGGTCCTTGCGGGCGCGGCCCTCGTAATCGGCACTGACCAGTTCGACGCCCGCTTCGCGCAGGGCGCGGGTGATTTCAGACAGAAGCAAGGTCTTGCCCGACCCGGCCTTGCCGATCACCGCCATGACCCGGCCCTTTCCGGGAAGCGGCGGCAGCAATTCCTCGCTCGTCAGGTCGATCCCTGCCGAAAGGAAGCATTCCGCCAGACTGTCCCACGCATCGGCCTGATCCGGGGACAGCGACGGCAATGAGGTGAGGCTTTGGCCAGTCATGCGCATGCTCTTATCGCGGCAGGCCCCGAAAGCGAAGAGTGGAAGCGCCGTGAAATGCCCAAGCGGGGGATTTTGCATCCCCCGCGCCCCCTGCAAGGTATTTGAGCAAAGAAGAAATGCGCGGGAAGGAGGATCGTTTCAGGGTGATCCGACGGTAAAACGCGACCGCCTCACCGGGTGCTGCGCGGCGGGCCTGCGGCCCTTGATTCCGCGCGGGGACATAGCCGGATCGTGCTGGTTCGGGATATATCCTATCCCGCTGCCACGCCCCACATATCCCCGATCCCGAACACGGCGCTTGCACAAGCCTTGCCCCCCCGTCATTTATGCACAAAGGCAGGAACAGGGCGAGGACCGGACGGAATGGCGGAGAAAAACCCATACAGGCAATATGTGTCGGATTTCGCGCGGCTGCTTGCGCAGGGCCGGGATTTGCCGCTTGGCGGTTTCCCTGCCATGACCGGGCAGGCGCAGGCGGAAGACGCGCCAACCGCATTGATCTTTGCCCCGCATCCCGATGACGAATGCATCATCGGCGGCCTGCCGCTGCGACTGTTGCGCGAACTTGGTTACCGTATCGTCAATGTCGCCGTCACGCAGGGCAGCCGCGAGGACAGGCGTACCGAACGCTGGCAGGAACTGGCGCAGGGTTGCGCCGCTTTGGGCTTCGGCCTGATCGCGACCGGCGATGGCGGGCTGACCCGGATCCGGCCGGAAACCCGCGAACAGGAGGCGCCGCATTGGCGCAGCGCCGTGGATGTCATTTCGGGGATCATCACGGCGCATCGCCCGCAGGTCGTGTTCTTCCCGCATGACGATGACTGGAACCAGACCCATATCGGCACGCATCTGCTGCTGACCGATGCTTTGCGCGATCAGCCCCGGGATTTTGCCTGCCATGTCGTCGAAACCGAGTTCTGGGGCGCGATGGACAACCCCAACCTGATGGTCGAATCCGGCGAGCATGATGTCGCGGATCTGATCGCCGCCCTGTCCTGTCATGTGGGCGAGGTGCGGCGGAATCCCTATCACCTGCGCCTGCCCGGCTGGATGATCGACAATGTGCGCAGGGGCGGAGAGCTTGTCATGGGCCAGGGTCAGGCCGCGCCGGATTTCACCTTTGCAACGCTTTACCGTCTGCGCCGCTGGCAGGATGGCACGCTGCATGACGTGCTGGATCAGGGCCGCGCGGTCGCGGCGTCGCAGGATCTGGCCGATCTGTTTCCGGCAACGGGAGAATAAGCGAATGGAAGTCATAACCCGCAACAGCGCCGAACAGGCCGTCAGGCTGGTCGCAAGGCTGCTTGAGGCGCGGATACGCGCGAAACCCGACGCGGTTCTGGGCCTTGCCACCGGCCGGACGATGGAGCGGGTCTATGCCGAACTGGTCGCCAGCGGCGTGTCGCTGGCCCGCTGCACCAGCTTCAACCTTGACGAATATATCGGCCTGTCGCCCGAGGATCCGAATTCCTATCGCAGCTATATGAACGAACATCTGTTCTCGAAGGTCGATATCGATCTGGCCAATACGCATGTCCCCGATGGCGCGGCAGCCGATCTGAAGGCGGCGGCGCAGGATTACGAAAACCGGATTTCACAGGCCGGGGGCATCGATCTTCAGCTTCTGGGGATCGGCGAGGCGGGGCATATCGGCTTCAACGAACCGCTATCCTCGCTGATGTCGCGAACCCGCGACAAGGCGCTCACCCCGGTGACGCGGGCGCAGAATGCCGGGATGTTCGGCGGCGACCCGGACCGGGTGCCGAAACGCGCCCTGACGATGGGCGTCGGCACGATTCTGGACGCGCGGGAACTGATCCTGCTAGCGACCGGTCCGGCCAAGGCCGCCATCGTCGCCCGCGCCGTCGAGGGGCCGGTGACCTCGATGATCAGCGCCTCGGCGCTTCAGCTTCACCCGAATTGCAAGATCATCGTCGACGAGGCGGCGGCAAGCCGGCTTGAAGGCCGCGAATATTACGATTTCGTCTTCGCGAATGAACCCGAATGGGCCGAATTCAGGGACTGACGAAGAGTAATGACCGGACAAATGTCATCCGACCCTGCCTGCCCCGGCTTCCACTCTTCTTCTTTGCTCAAATACCTTGCAGGGGGTCCGGGGGATGCAAAATCCCCCGGCCATCGCGGGACGCAAAAAAACCCGCAGCCATGTTCAGTTTAAAACCGTCACACTCGACAAAGCCGGCCGACCTGCGCCCCAGCTGTGCCGCCTAGCCCTCCAGCCGCGCGACGATCGACAGCAGATCCGCCCACGCCTCGCGTTTGGCGGGCGGGTTGCGCAGCAGATAGGCGGGATGGGTCATCGGTATTGCGGGCAGCCCGAATGCCTCGGTCCAGGTGCCGCGCAGGCGCAGGATACCGCGGCGGCCAAGGGCGGCCTGACAGGGAATATTGCCCATCAGCACGATCAGATCGGGCGCGGCCAGTTCGATATGGCGGCGGACGAATGGCAGGCTAAGCGCGATTTCCTCGGGGCTGGGATCGCGGTTTCCGGGGGGGCGCCATGTCAGGACATTGATGATATACAGCGCCTTTTCGGCATCCACCGCATCCCGCGACAGCCCGATCGCGCCGAACATCTGATCCAGCAACTGCCCGGCACGCCCGACAAAGGGCCTGCCCTCGCGATCCTCCTGATCGCCCGGAGCCTCGCCCAGAATCAGAACCCGCGCCTTGGGATTGCCGTCCGAGAAACAGAAATTCCGCGCGCCCTTCTTCAGTTCGATCCCGTCGAACCGTTCCTGCAGGGTCGCCAGGGTTTCCAGACTGTCGGCAGAGGCCGCCAGCGCTTCGGCCTCGGCTACCGGCGGCTCCGGCTCGCCCGCAGGTTTCGCCGCCACGGGCCGAACCGTCGGCGCAGGCGCAGGCGCGGCGGCGCGGGGCCGGTCCTGCAAGGCGAATCGGTCAAGCGGCACATCGGCGACAGGTTCGTCCGCGCCCATCTCGGCCTGCCATTCAAGCAGCGCCAGCGCCGTGTCCGCGTCGAGTTCGATGCCCTGATATGTCGGATTCCCGCCCATGCTGCCAGATTAGCGCATTTCAGGGCGAAATGGACAGCGATTCCCGGGCCGGAAATGCAAGGGAGCATCCACCGCCGCGCCCATGGGCATCAATCGGTCACCAGCATATATCCCGCCCCGCGCACCGTTTGCAGGAAACGCGGCTCTTTCGGGTCGGGTTCGATCTTGCGGCGCAGCCGGGTGATCTGCACATCGATGGCGCGCTCGGAATTCTCGGATTCCTCGCCGGTGCCGCGCCCCAGATCCTCGATCAGCTCGGACCGGCTGACCGCCTGACCGCGACTCGCCGCCAGCCGCCGCAACAGTGCCTGTTCGGTACCCGTCAGCCGCAGATGGGAATCGCCCTGCCAAAGTTCCGCCTTCTCGGTATCGTAGCGCAGCATCCCCAAGGTCAGGAATTTGGGCTGCACGGTCTCGGTCGCGGGGACGCGGCGCAGGATGGCGGCGATCCGCAACAGCAATTCCCGCGGCTCGAAGGGCTTGGCCAGGTAATCGTCGGCGCCGCTTTCAAGCCCGGTGATCCGGTCGCCGGTCTCGCCCCTGGCCGTCAGCATCAGGATCGGCATATCCGACCGCTCGCGCAGGTGGCGGGACAGGGAATAGCCATCCTCGCCCGGCATCATCACATCCAGCACGACCAGATCGAAATCCAGCCCGGCCAGCAGCCGCCGCGCCTGCGACGCATCCCGGGCGCAGGTGACCAGAAAACCGTTCTTGCGCAGGAAGCGGCCCAGAAGGCTGCGGATGCGCTCGTCGTCATCGACGATCAGAATATGAGTATCTTGGCTGCTCATTGGCGGAGTCTTTCTGATCTTCGGGAAAATCCTTCACTGACTGATACAGCCCCCGCGTCTCAGCGTCCATCATTGCCTCAAGCACCTGCCGGAAACCCGCCACCGCCTGAGGCCCGGCAGTGCGATAGGCGGTCCGCATCCGGGCACGCTGCGCCTCGGACAGCCGCCGTTCCAGCTCGGTTCCCTTTTCGGTCAGGAAAAGCTGACGCTCGCGGCGGTCCCGGCGTCCGATCTTGCTTTCGACCAGCCCGTCCTCGATCAGGGTGCGGAGGACCCGGTTCAGGGATTGCTTGGTCACGCCCAGAACCGCAAGAAGCGAGGTCACGGTCAGCCCCGGCCCCCGGTTGATGAAATGCAGCGCGCGGTGATGGGCCCGGCCGTAATCCATTTCGGCCAGAATCATATCCGGATCGGCCGTAAAGGCGCGATAGGCGAAGAACATCGCCTCGATCCCGCGCCGCAGCTGGTCATCGGTCAGAAACAGCAGATCTTCGCCAATCATCCCCGGCATCCTGATATTCTGCTGCATGTTCGTTTCCTTCCATCCATTTACCGGCTTGATAGGGCAGCCTTGTTGACTTTCCAAGATTCGATTGCTAGCCGTCAAGCATCTTACGCAAGAAATTGGCCAATTCCGGGGTTATTTGCGCAAGATCCGAAAATTCCGGAATTGATGGAGAGTAAAATGACGGCGGCATATGACGATCGTGACGGTAAAATCTGGATGGATGGCGAGTTGGTCGAATGGCGCGACGCGAAAGTGCATGTCCTGACCCATGCGCTGCATTACGCCAGCTCGGTTTTTGAAGGTGAGCGCTGCTATAACGGCAAGATTTTCAAAGGACATGAACATTCGCTACGGCTGATCGAATCGGGCCGCCTGCTGGACATGCCGATCCCCTACTCCGCCGAAGAGATCGACATTGCCAAGGATGCCGTGCTGAAGGCGAATGGTTTCACCGACGCCTATGTGCGCGCGGTCGCGTGGCGCGGCTCGGGGCCGGATATGGGCGTGTCGGCCCGCCAGAACCCGGTTCGGATGGCCGTTTGCGCATGGGAATGGGGCAGCTATTACGGTGATGCCAAATGGCAGGGCGCCAAGCTGGACGTCGCCAAATGGAAGCGTCCCAGCCCGGAAACCATCCCCACCGCCGCCAAGGCCGCCGGTCTCTATATGATCTGCACCATGTCCAAACACGCCGCCGAGGCCAAGGGCTGTTCCGACGCGCTGTTCATGGACTGGGAGGGTTACGTGGCCGAGGCGACCGGCGCGAATATCTTCTTTGTCAAGAATGGCGAGGTGCATACACCGCTGGCCGACCGTTTCCTGAACGGCATCACCCGCCAGACCGTCATCCAGATGATCAAGGACAAGGGCGTGGCCGTGCATGAGCGCCGCATCAAGCCGGAAGAACTGGAAGATTTCCAGGAATGCTTCCTGACCGGCACCGCCGCCGAGGTGACCCCGGTCGGCCAGATCGGCGACTGGCATTTCCAGGTCGGCCAGACCACGCGCGGCATTGCCGAGGATTACGAGAAACTCGTTCGGGCGTAAGATATCGAGGCACTGCTTCGCCTCGCGCGGGATCGATATCCGCGCGAGGGTGATTTTGGACGGTAGCTGAACGGGAATAATCCGCTGTCACGATATCCCCGCCGGGCATCAATAGCCGCAGGCCCGCCGGGCATTACACGCATTCGCATGATGGGCAGCGCCCAACCGCTCCAATGGGGGGGCGGCTCTGCAAGGTTTTGATTCGATTAAAGCCTTGCAGGTTTTACCGTCAGCCAGCCCCACGCCCGGATCTTGCGGCGTCAGACTGTCCGGCCACGCGCGATTCGCAGATATTCGGCGGTCTTGCGATTCACCGAACCACGCATCAAGGGGCGGCTATGCAGCGCCCAGATGGCCGGATGCATGCCCGATTCGCGTTCCTGACGTGTATATTCGCGCAGCCGGTTGTGATCGGGGCTGCGGGGCTGATCCTCGACATGCTTGCTCATCGGTTCCTCCAAGGTGGCAGGAAGCCAGTATAGCGCCGAATCGCCCCTGTGCCAAATTCAGGCCGCCTGAATACCCTGCGCCGCCGCCAGAACCGCATGCAGCGCGGTCGGGCTGTCATTGGCGCGAAGCTTGCTGCGCAGATCGGGATCGCGCAACGTCCGCGACACCAGCGCAAGCGCCTTGAGGTGATCCACGCCGCCGGATTCCGGTGCAAGCAGGGCGAAGATCAGGTCAACCGGTTTGCGGTCCACCGCATCGAAATCTAACGGCTTGTCCAACCGCAGGAAAAGCCCGACGACCTGGTCAAGCTTGTGCAGGCGCGCATGGGGCAGGGCCACGCCCTCGCCGACGCCGGTCGGACCAAGGCTTTCGCGTTCCTGCAATGCGTCCAGCACCTCGGACGCATTCAGCCCGTATTGGGAATTTGCCAGATCGGCCAGTTCCTGAAACAGCCTTTTCTTTGATGTTACCTGCCCGAGGGTGCGAACGGCCCCCGGCCCGAGAATCTCACTAAGTTGCATTCAGTCCTGTCTTTCCTACGCTTGCCGCCCCGACAAGCCTGTTGCCGGGGCGGTTCTGTCCGGAACGCGGAGCGCGACCGGCTATCCGTTTCCACGCGGGTCAATCCAGCCTACATTGCCATCCTCACGGCGATGCACGACATTGACACCACCATGTTTCTCATTCCGGAACACCAATAGCGGAGCCCCGGCCAATTCCATCTGCATCACCGCGTCACCCACCGACAAGGTCGGGACACGGCTTTCCATCTCTGCGATGATGATGGGTTCAAGTCCGCTTTCCTGCGATTCCCACACATCCTCGTCAGCGGAGAGCACATACAGGCCGGCCTCACCGAATTCAACCGGTTCCGTACGGTCCTTGTGATGATCTTTCAACCGGCGCTTGTAGCGCCGCAATTGTTTGTCCATCTTTTCGCGACAGGCTTCGAACGAAGCATATACCTCATTCGCGGCGCCCCGCGCCTGCACGATCAGCCCGGTGGACAAATGAACAACAGCGTCACACAGAAACTGATGCGCATCGCGGGAAAAGGTGATTGTCGCATCGGTGGGGCGCTGGGAGTATTTCACAACCGTTTCGCCCAGCTCTGTCTCGACATGCGTGCTGAGGGCGTCACCGACATCAATTTGTTTTCCGCTGATGGTAAAGCGCATCTTACATCCTTTCCGGTTGCCCGTTTCTGCCTGCGCCGATCCGTTCATAGGTCCCGCGCATGGCGGAAAACGGGAATAGCGGGGTACGACAAGCCGCACCCACATGAGTCAATTTGGTGACAGCAAAACGTTTCTGTCAACGGCAAGCATAAGATCTGAAGGAAATTCCTGCGGGGTTCAGCCAATACCGTCAGCCGATATGGAAGCTGTCGCCAAGATAAACCTCGCGCACGCGCTGATCCGCCACGATCTCATCCGTGGTGCCGGACATCAGCACATGACCGTCATGCAGGATATAGGCGCGGTCCACGATCGCCAGGGTTTCGCGCACATTATGATCGGTGATCAGAACGCCGATTCCGCGGGTCTTGAGATCATGCACCAGTTCACGAATTTCCCCCACGGCGATCGGATCGACCCCGGCGAAAGGCTCGTCCAGCAACAGGAATTTGGGCGAAGAGGCCAAACAGCGGGCGATCTCGACCCGCCGGCGCTCGCCCCCCGACAAGGCCAGCGCGGGCGCGTTCCGCAAATGGCTGATCGAGAAATCCGCCAGAAGCTCTTCAAGCCGGTCCCGGCGGTGGCGTGGATCGTCAAAGGCGACCTCAAGCACGGCCATGATATTCTGCTCGACCGTAAGGCCCCGGAAAATCGACATTTCCTGCGGCAGATAACCGATTCCCATGCGCGCGCGCCGGAACATCGGCAGGCGCGTCGCATCCTGCCCGTCGATCATGACCTGCCCCGCATCCGGCGCGACCAGCCCCGCGATGCAGTAGAAACAGGTCGTCTTCCCCGAGCCGTTCGGCCCAAGCAACGCCACGACCTCGCCCCGTTTCAGCGTGACCGAGACTTCACGGATCACCAGCCGGTTGCGATAGGATTTGCGCAAATCCCTGACCATCAGTCCGTCATTCGACATCTGCTGCATCAGTTCGTGCCCGGCTGAAGGACCGAACGCACCCGGCCGTCGACCTTTGCCGTGCCGGCCGTCAGATCGACCTGCATCCGGTCGCCGGTCAGGACATTCTGGCCCTGCGTCATCACCACGTCACCGGTCAGGACCACCTCGCCCGCCTCGACATTGTAACTGGCCTCGGCAGCCTCGGCGGCATCCTCGCCGCTGACAAGCGTCACATTGCCCTTGGCGTGAAGCGATTTGATCCGGCTTTGCCCGGCATCGGCATATTCCACCGTGACCTGATCGGCGGCAAGGCGCATTTCCCCCTGCCCGATCACCACGTTACCGCTGAAAACCGCATGGCCATCTTCCTGCCGGACCGAAAGCTGATCCGCCGACACCTCGACCGGGGCCGAGGCATCCGCTTTCAGGCCCCCGAATCCGACCTGCTGCGCCATTGCCGGCACCGCCACAAAGATCGGGGCCACAAGGGTCAGTGCAATCATCATCGAGCGCAGCATCTGCATCTTCCTTCACTGAAATCAGGGTTGGTATATCAAACGCACGCCATCGGTGAAATTCAATACCGCCGAATCCTTCTGCTCCGGCCCCGCCTGCAACTCCATCGCCCCCGCCGTAAGCTTGCCGAAAGGCGCGGTCGCCCCGATTCCCTCGGTGGCCACCATACGCGAACGGTCGGTTGCTGTGTCGATCTTTTCGGCGGTTATATACCATCCCGAAGAGGTCGCCATGGTCACGCCCCCCTGCAAGGTAATCAATTCGTCATCCATCGCGCCGGCCGGCGCGGTCAGTTGCGCCGCCAGCCCATCGGGACGGCGCAGATCCAGCCGCAAGCCGTCGGCAGAGCCGCCCGCATCCTGCGCAGGGCTGATCTGCGAGGCACGCAAGGACAATTCCGCGCCATCCTCTGTCACGCCGGAATATTCCGGGGCGATCATGCGCGGTTCGCGCGCCATGCTTTCGGCATCGGTCTCGGCATAGGGGATCTCGGGTTCGGTATCCGAGCCGCCCGAGAACAGGAACATCGTCGACAGGATGACAAGCGCCAGCATGGGCAGCAGGACGCGCAACCAACGAACGATCCGGGTGCGCGTCATCGGCTCAGACCATCCCGGCCCGCAGGCAGTCATGGATATGCAGGATCCCGACGGGCTTGCCGTCGGTCACGGCGAAAAGACAGGTGATCTTGCGCGACTGCATCTCGGCCAGCGCAGCCGCAGCCAATGCGTCAGGTTCGATGACGCTGGGATTGCGGGTCATGACTTCGGCCGCGCTGCGATCCAGAAGCCCGTCCATATGCCGCCGCAAGTCTCCATCGGTGATGATTCCCGTCAACTGACCGCCGCCATCCAGCACCCCGGTCACGCCGTAGCCCTTCTGGCTGATGATCAGTAACGCCTCGGTCATCGGGTCGTTTTCCTGCACCAGAGGCATTTCGTCATGCATCAGATCGCCCACTTTCGCCAGCAGCGCGCCCAGCTTGCCGCCGGGGTGGAAGGTGCGGAAATGCTCGGCGGTGAATTCGCGATGCTCCATCAACGCCACGGCCAACGCGTCGCCCAGCGCCAGCGTCATGGTGGTCGAGGTGGTGGGCACGATCCCCCGCCCGCAAGCCTCGGGGGCGTCGGGCAGCACAAGCGCCACATCCGATTGCCGCAGCAAGGTCGAGCCGGGTTTCGACGCCACCCCGATCAGCGGGATCCGGAAGCGGCGGGTATGGGCGATCAGGTCGGCAAGCTCGGGCGTCTCGCCGCTGTTGGACAGCACAAGCGCCACATCGGATTGCGTGACCATGCCCAGATCGCCGTGGCTCGCCTCGGCCGGGTGGACGAATTGCGCGGGCGTGCCGGTCGAAGCCAGCGTCGCCGCGATCTTGCGGGCAATATGGCCGGATTTGCCCATGCCGGACACGATCACCCGGCCCGACGCGCCAAGGATCAGGTCGATGGCCTGTTGAAATTCCGGGCCAAGACCGTCCGCCAGAAGGTCAAGCGCCCTTGCTTCGGTGCGGATTACGCGGGTGGCGGTGTCGAGAAACGAATTCATGCTGCCCATCTATTAATGGAAGATATTCATCTAGTGGTGGAAGATATCCTTTTCATCCCCCCAACCCAGCAAATCCAGATGGGCACGCGCCGGAAGGAAATCGAAACAGGCCTGCGCAAGACCCAAACGATTCTCGCGCCGCAAACGTTCCTCGAGCGCGTCTTTCAGCTTGTGCAGATACAGCACATCCGATGCCGCATATTCCAGTTGCGCATCCGACAGATCCTCGGCGCCCCAGTCGCTGGTCTGCTGCTGCTTGCTGACATCCACATTCACAAGCTCGGACAGAAGGTTTTTCAGCCCGTGCCGATCGGTGAATGTCCGCACCAGTTTCGACGCGATCTTGGTGCACCAGACCGGAGAGGTCACGATCCCGAAGGCGTTTTCCAGCGCAGCGATGTCAAAACGCCCGAAATGAAACAATTTCAGCACTTTGGGATCGGCGAGCATGCGCGAGAGATTGGGTGCCTCGGTCTGGCCCCTTTCGATCTGGACCAGATGCGCCTGACCATCGCCCGAGGACATCTGCACCAGACAAAGCCGGTCCCGGCGCGGGTCAAGCCCCATGGTTTCGGTATCGATGGCCACGACCGGACCAAGATTCAGATCGTCGGGAAGATCATTCTGGTAAAGATGTATGCTCATCGGCTTTGCTGTTTCATCTCTGAGTCAATCATTTTGCCCCAATGACCAGAAACTGCGGGGGCATTCCAGTCAAATGCAACAGATTTTTCGTTTTCCGGGCACAGGCCACGCCGAAAACGGGTAAGACCAGCCCGGCAAGCGCGCCCGGCCTTTTTCTGCCACGGCTGCGGGCATGATTTGGGGTATGGGAATAATCTGCAAGCATGATTTCCTTAAAATCACCCGGTCATAATGTACAATCACCTATGTCAGACTTTCGGCGGGCTGGATACCGGGCACGAGTCCCTGCACAATGTGCATGTTCGCTCTGGAGGGCAGCGATGAACGAGCTTTCGCATAAAACGCATCCTGTCGCGCGGCTGGGGGCAGAGGTCGGCGCGGCGCTGATCGGGCATGAAATCCTGGTCGAGCGGCTGCTGATCGCGCTGCTGGCTGGCGGACATGTCCTGATCGAAGGGCCGCCCGGCATCGCCAAAACCCGCGCCGTCAAGCAGCTTGCCGCGCATCTGCCGGGCAGCCACGCGCGTATTCAATGCACGCCGGACCTGCTGCCGTCGGATCTGACCGGCACGCAGGTGTTCCGGCCCGAAACCGGCGGATTCGATTTCATGCCGGGTCCGGTCTTTCACAGTCTGATTCTGGTGGACGAGATCAACCGCGCACCGCCCAAGGTGCAATCCGCGCTGCTGGAAGCAATGGCGGAACGGCAGGTGACAAGCGGCGGCGTCACCCGGCCGCTGCCCGACCCCTTCATGGTGGTCGCGACCCAGAACCCGATCGAGCATGAGGGCACCTTTCCGCTGCCCGAGGCGCAGCTTGACCGTTTTCTGCTGCATCTGCGTCTGGATCTGCCGGATGCCGAGGCGGAACGCGCGATCCTCGATCTGGTCGAGGCCGAGGGGCAAACCCCGCCCAAGGCCGGGACGATCGTGGCGCCCGGGGATCTGGCGCAGGCACAGGCCGAGGTGGCACAGGTCCATCTGGCCCCGGCACTAAAGGATTTCATCGTGCGTCTGGTCATGGCCACGCGGCCCGGCGGCGCGGTGGCGGAATGGATCGAGCATCCGGTTTCGCCGCGCGGTTCGTTGGCGCTGGCGGCCGGGGTCCGGGCGCGGGCCTGGCTGAATGGCCGCGATCACGGCTTGCCCGAGGATGCCGAGGCGCTGGCGGCGGACGCATTGGCGCATCGCATGGTTCCCGCATGGCAGGCCGTCAGCGAGGGCCGCAGCGCCCGGCAACTGGTCGCCGAGATATTGGCCGAGGTCCGGCCTTGGTGAAGCACAGGACGGCAGATCGGGATTTGCGGTGTGCCGCGAATGCGGTCTTACCGTCCGGCAGGGGTGAATGGTATCCATCCCTGCATGCCAGCCGATGCATGACAGAGCCGCGCGGGCGCCCGACCGCGGGTGGGCGCTTTGACGGTTGTGCAGGGCAGTTTATGGCCAAGCCCCGAACGGGCTCACCCCCGTGGCGCCAAGGTCACAAAAGCGCCCGCCCTTGGGGGCGGTCGGGCGCCCGCGGGGCGGGGGGGGGGGGGCCCCCCCCCCCCCCCCCCGGGCCGTTGGCCCTTGATTCCGCGCGGGATTATAGCCACCGCCGCCGCGAAAAGCTTTCTCGCCGGAATCCCGCAATGACCGGCCTGCGCCTATCCGAAGCCCTTCCGGGGATCCGGCTGACGGAGGCGGAACTGCTGGCGCTGCGCGATGAGGGCGTGGCGCCCAACCGGCACCGTCCGGCAACGCGCAAGCCGGGGGCGGTACCCGCGCGGATGGAAGGCGCAGGCATGGATCTGCGCGAGATCCGGGCCTATGTCGCGGGCGACGATCCAAGGCGGATCGACCCGGCGGCAACCGCGCGGACCGGACAGCCCCATATTAGAAGCCTGCATGAAGACCGCGACGACACCACCCTGCTGATCGCCGATTTCCGCGCCCCGATGCTGTGGGGTACCGGAACGGCGCTGCGGTCGGTCAGGGGGGCATATCATCTGGCCCGCGCGGGCTGGCAGGCGGTGCTGCACGGTGGATCGGTCGCCGCGCTGACCGTCACCGGCGGCGGTCTGGCCGAGTTGCCCGGCGCGGCGGGCGACCGGCATATGGCCGGCATCGCGAAACTGCTGGCGCTGCAACACGACCGGGCGCTAAGCGATCCCGGCAGGCCGCCCCTGACCGAGGCCCTTGCCCGTGCCGCGCGGCTTGCCCCTGCGGGCGGGCGGGTATTGCTGGCGACTGCGCCGGGCGAGTGGCGCGATGCCGAAGCGGCATTGTCGCGGCTTGCCCGCCGCCGCATCGTCACCATCGCCCTGATGCTGGACGAGATCGAATGCAAACCGCCGCGCGGCGTGCTTGCCGTCAGCGACGGCCGCGCAAGCCGCCTTGCCCGTCTAGCCCTGCCCGATCTTGCCGGGGAATGCGCCCGGTTGCGCGCCATCGGCACCAGACCCGCCGAGGTGCAGCCGTGACGCATGAAGACATGCTTGCCATGCTTGCCCCGCCCCGCCTGCCCGCCGATATGGCCGCGCTGGGCTGGCGCGAGCTTTGCGGGCTGGCCGGGCTGGGCCTGCTGGCGGCACTGATCCTGTTCGCATTGCTGCTGCCCTGGCTGACCCGCCGCCCTTCGCGCCGCGTCCGCATCCGCGCCACGCGCGGACAGCCCGGAGCCGAGCGGATCCTGTCCATCGCCCGTATTCTTGGCCATCTGCCGGAAACATTGCGCCCGGCTGCCTATGGCGCCGCCCCGCCGCCTTCGGATGAGCAGATCGAGCGGATCGCGCTGGCGGGCGCAAACCCGCGCGGCAAGAGGCGAAGATGAGTTTTGCCCTGCCCTGGCTGCTGATCCTTCTGCCGCTGCCGCTATTGCTGCGACGGCTGACGCCTTCTATCGCCATCGGCCGGCCGGCACTGATCCTGCCACAGCATCTGTTGCAGGCCACCCGCGACGAAACCGGGGCCGAGATCCGGCGCGGGCCCTGGCTGACCGCGCTGACATGGATCCTGCTGGTGCTTGCGCTGGCAGGGCCAAGAACCGAGGCGGTCAGCGATATCATCCCCGCCTCGGGGCGCGATATCGTGCTGGCCATCGATCTGTCGGGCAGCATGATGAAAGAGGATTTCCGGCTGGACGATCAGCCCGTTTCGCGGCTGGACGCCGTCAAGCGCACCGCCTCGGCCTTTGTCGCGGCACGGCGTGGGGACCGGATCGGGCTGGTGATCTTCGGCGAGGAAGCCTATTTCGCCGCTCCGCTGACCTTCGACGTGGATGCCGTCGCCCGCGCCATAGACGAGGCGCAGATCGGCATATCCGGGCGCGGCACGGCGATTTCCGACGGGCTGGGGCTTGCCACCAAGCGGCTGTCACGCAGCGATGCGCCGACACGGGTGATCGTGCTTCTGTCGGACGGGGTGGATACCTCGGGCAATGTGCCTGCGGTCGAGGCGGCGAAGCTGGCCGCCTCGCACGGGATCAGGGTCCATTCCATCGCCCTTGGCCCCGAAGACCTGGAGAACCAGCCCAAATCGCGCGATGCGGTGGATGTAAAGACCCTGCGCGATATCGCGGCGGCGGCGGAAGGCGAAAGCTTCCGGGTCCGCACGACCGCGGATTTGCAGCGCATGGCGGCCACGCTGGACCGGCTTGAACCGAACCCCTCATCGCGCCCGCCGATGCGCTATTGGCAATCGCTGTGGCAATGGCCGGCGATGCTGGCGCTTGGATGCCTTATCCTTCTGACCGTCAGGAGGCATGGATGGGCGGGTTGATCCTGATGCGCCCGTGGTGGCTTCTGGCACTGCTGCCTCTGGCGGCACTGACGCTGTGGACTTTACGGCATAATGGCGATGCGGGCGGCTGGCAGCGGGTCATGCCGCCCCGGATGCTGCGCGCGATGATCGCACTTGGCGCATTGGGCGGGCGGCAGCCGCTGTGGCAGCGCATTCTGACGCCTGCCGCGATGCTGGCCCTGATCCTTGGCCTGACCGGCCCCGCCCTGCCGCGCCGCGACGCGCCGGTGCTGACCCAGACCGATGCCGTGGTGATCGCCATAGACCTGTCGCCTTCGGTCGCAGCTGGGCCGGGCATGAAACAGGCGCAATTCGCGGCGGCGGGACTGTTGCAGGGGCTGGCCGGGCGACCGGTCGGGATGATCCTTTACGGGGGCGAGGCTTATACGGTGGCCGCGCCGACCCTGGATCTATCCACGCTTGAAACGCAGATCGCGGTTCTGGACGCCGACACGATGCCCAATCCGGGCAGTCGCGTGGCGGATGCGCTTGGGCAGGCGGGCAAGATGCTGGAACAGCCGCGCCGCGCCGATCTGGTGATCATCTCGGACGGCGGCGGCGTCGACCGTCAGGCCGAGGCCGAGGCGAACCGGCTGGCCGATGCGGGCGTGCGGATCTCGGCCCTGCGGATCCCGGATGTCGCGCCGGACGCGCCGGTACCGCCTTCAGATGCGCTTGAACGGCTGGTGCGGGGCGAGGGCAAGGTTTTGCCCGCCGATCAGATGGCGCGGATGGCCGGATCGCTGGACCGGACGGGCGCCGCGATGCGCGATCCGGTGCTGCGGGCGCTGCAATATCGCGACCTTGGCCCGATTCTGGCAGCATTCGCGCTGTTTCCGCTGCTGATCATGTTGCGGAAGCAGAAATGACGGCGCGGTTCCACATCGGGATAGCCGCGCAGCGCCCGTCCGCCGGATGGGCGGCAAAAGGATGTGTTTCTTGCTTTTTGGTGCAACCCCGAAGGAAGCTGATACCGCAGGATAACGTTACAAAAGCGCCCGCCCGGCCGGGCGGATGGGGCAAGCCAGCCGCACTGATCATCGGGGGGATGCGATGAAACTGCCCCTGCTTATTCTGATCGCCGCTCTTGCCGCCATCGCCCTTGCCGGACCCGAGGCGATGGGGCGGCTGGCATTGCGGGCTGGCTGGGACGGGGCGGCGGCAAAACTGCTGACCGATCGCGCGGCGCAGGGCGTGGCGCTGTACCGGATGGGGGATTACGCCGCCGCCGACAAGGCATTCGCCGATGCCGGTCGGTCGCAGACCTATAATCGCGGTCTCAGCCTTGCCGCGACCGGGGATTACCCGCTGTCTGTCGCCTATTTCGATGCCATGCTTTTCGCCAATCCCGCCGATGCGCAGGCCCGGTCCAATCGCGAACTGGTCGCCTCGATGTTCCCGCCTCCGCGCGGGGAAAGCGTCGCGCCGGGACGGTTGGCCGGGACCGGAGGCATGGAATCGGAAGACGCTCTGGACGCCAATCTGCTTGCCAATGCCTCGGGTCCGAAATGGGACCGCCAGCTTGACCGCAAGGGCATCGCCGCAACGGATGAATGGCTCGAGATCATCTCGGACGATCCGGGCGAGTTCCTGCGCCTGCGCATCCGTGCCGAATATGAACGCCGCGCCAATCTTGGCCTGATTCGCCCGAAAGAGGCCGACCCATGGTGATCCGACCGATCCTGTCGCTGCTTCTATGGCTGTCCATTTTATGGGGGGCCGCCACGCTTCCCGCCGCCGCGCAGGGCGATACGAAGCTGCGGATCCTGTATGATCACGGCAATCCGGTCGTGTCCGAGATGGTCCGGCTGACGATTCGCGGCGAATATGACCTGACCGTCTCGCTGGAAGAGATGGTCATCCCGAATTCGCCCGATTACGACTGGATCCAGATCGCCCGCGACGATTGGCACAAAGAGCGGGTGAATGGCCGCCTTCTGCAGATATTCGAACGGAAGATCGCCGTCTTTCCCAGCCATGACGGAGAAATCTCTATCGGCCCGATCACGCATCACCTGACCTATGTTCAGGGCAATGGGCAACGCGCGGAAACCGATGTCACCGCGCCGGCGGCAGTGCTGAACGTCAAGCCCTTTCCCGGCGATCACCGCCCCCTTTCGGCGAAGAAACTGACCCTGACCGACGAATTGTCGGCGGAACCGGGGCAGTTGAAACAGAACGAAGTCCTGACCCGCCGCGTCACCATCGAGGCACAGGACACGCTGGCCCATTACCTGCCCCCGCGCCCCGATCTCAGCCAGCCCTGGATGATCAGTTTCACCGCGCCCGAGGAGCGCGAGACGGTCATGACCGATAACGGCCCGGTGGCGCGGGTGGTCTGGGAATGGCAATTGCGCCCGCATACCGGCGAACCCGCCATCCTGCCCGGCGCGGGGTTTGCGTGGTTCGACAGCGCGAACCGGCGGGTCGAGATCGCGCCGCTAGACCCGATTCCCTTCGGCTTCAGCGGATTTGGCGCGAATTTCGGCGATAGCGGCGATGGCAGCGCCTTGCCCAACCGCATGATTTCGATTGCCGTGCTGCTGGCTGCCTTTACCGGCGGATTGGTGGCGCTGCTATGGCAGCGCAGCCCGATGCGGGGCGATGCCCTGCAAAGACGCCTGCGCCGGTTGCTGCCTTCGCCCCATATGTGGGTGATGCGGAAGGCGGCCAGCCGCAACGATCTGCCCGCCCTTCGCCACGCCGCCGAACGGCATCTTGACTGGCGCGGGCTTCAGCCGCAGGGCCTGACCGAGCTTGATCGCCAGCTTTATGCGGCATCCCCCCTGCCGGGTTTCGATGCGCGGAACTGGCTGAAATCTTTCCTGAAATCGGCACGCGGATAAACCGCCGCCGCTATGTCCGTACCTGAACGGGCGGGCACCGCCCGGCTTTGGAGGGTTCCGAAGCGCATGTTTCTGCCGGAACCTGAAGGGTTTTGGCGGTCTTGGCCGCTTTGGCAGCCCTGGCCTGAAGAGCTTTCGCCGCTTTGGCCGCTTTCCGGGCCTTTTGCCGCGGCGCCCCATATTCCAGCCAGACGATGGCAAGCCCCCACAGCGCCATAACGACCCACAGATCGACAGCCAGTCTTTGCAATACCGGTTGATCGGCAGGATTGATCTGCAACGCATCCCCCAGAATCGACAGCAGGACGCAGGCGATGAAGGACCATAATCCGCCGCGCCCGATCTGCTGCATCGCCTCTCCGGGGCGGCTTGCAGCGATCCGCTCGATGATCCGCGCCAATGGCACCGCAACCAGCCAGCTTGCGGCGACGATCGCCAGATAACGGGTGCCGTCCAGCGACCATTTGTCGACCGTGCCGTAAAGCGGCCTGAGCGCATTGCGCAGCGGCAGCCCCGCCTGGCCAAATTGAACCGCGGTGCCGAGAACGGCACCGAAAAGGAACATGCCCCAGGCAATCAGCGTGACCGCAAGCCGATACCGCAGCAATACCGGCATGAACTGCTTGCGGAACAGCGACATCGCCACGCCGGTGAAGAACAGCATCTGCCAGCCGAACGGATTGAACAGGAAGCCCGATCCGCGTTGATTGGGGATCATGGCGTTCAATGTCGGCGCGAACCACCAAAGCGTCACCGAACAGATGGCGAAAACCAGCGGCCAGCGAAGCATGACCGGAACAAGCAACGGAGTTGAGGCGATCAGCAGGACATAGACCGCCAGCACATCCAGAAGATTCGGCTGCATCCACATGGTCATCAATGTGCCCACGTAACCCAGCGGATTCTCGATGACCCAGATCGCATACTGGTTCCAGACGGCAGTATGCCTCATCTCGAATGCCAGCAATATTGCGGACAGAAGCGCAAGCAGCACACCGCCGATCACAAGGGCGCGCCAGACCTCGAAGGCGCGGCGGACAAACCGGCGCCGGGCAACGCCGCGACCCTGCTTTTCCTCGACATTCAGCCAGACTATCCCGATCAGGAATCCCGACAGCAACACAAAGAGTTCCGCCGCATCGAAGACCACGAAATTCGCCAGCGTCACCTCGCGCAGGATCGAGGCCGGCATATGATCAAGCATGATGCAGACAAGCGCGTAGCCGCGCAGCGCATCCAGAGATATCATGCGCTTCATATGGGAAGCTGGCTCCACTCTCGCAGCAGTTCCCTGCTTGACACAAGCGCGTTTGCCTCGGCCGGGTTCAGAAACCCAAGCGCTTCCGTCTGGCTTCCCGCATTGGCGATCTTGGCGCCTGCGGTGATCTGATCCATCCGCTCCGCGGCGGGCCTTTCGTCCGGCACCGGGACAAGTGCCATATGCCGGGCCAGCAGTTCGGGTTCCTTTCCAAGGCGAAGAATCGATTCGTTACCCAATTGCCGCCGGGGAAGCTTGCGCATCACGGCCTGCGCCTCGGAAAGCACCCGGGGCGGATCGCGCTCTTCCGGGGTGACCAGCAGCCCGCGCATTCTGGTCCAGCGGCCAAAGACCGGGCTGGCCGAGAAACGCGAGGTCAGCGGCGACAGGATCAGCCCGATCAGGATCGGCGACAGCCAGATCAGCTGCCGCGGCGAAAATTCAGCCAGCACGATCAACGTACCCACGCCCAGCGCAACATGCGCCCAGTGACGGCTGATCACGACATGCCATGGTGGAACCGTTCCGGCACGGACCTGTGCTTTCCATCCGCTGTCCCGGCCGCGCAGGATTTCGTATATCTGCCGGGTCTGGGTCAGCATCTGCACCGGGGCGATCAGTGCCGAAAGCACGATCTCGAACAGCGCGCTTGCAAGGATATGCACCGGACCGCCGGAATTCCGCGCCAATGGCCGGAGCCACGCCCGGAAAAGCGCGAAAAACCTGGGCAGCAGCAGCAGCGCCATAGCGGTGATGAACAGCCACAGCATCCGCAGGGAATCGAAAACCGGCCATTCGGGGAAAAGCTGATAGGCATTCGGGAAATATTCCGGCGTGGACAGAAGCACCGTCGCCGACAGCACAAGCCCGACCAGAATCAGCGCCAGCCAGATCGGGCTCATCAGGAATGCCAGCACGCCGATGGCGAAATGCGCGCCGCTTATGGCGCGGGTTCCCTTCATCCCGATCAGGCCAAGATGCTGAAGGTTCCCCTGCGCCCATCTGCGTTCCCGCGCCGCCATGTCCAGAAGTGTGGGCGGGCAGCCTTCGTAACTGCCGCGCAGATCGTAATCCAGCCGGACTTTCCAGCCGGCCCGGCACAGCGCCGCCGCCTCGACGAAATCATGGCTGAGGATCGAGCCGCCGAAAGGCGGTTTGCCGGGCAGTTTGGGCAATCCGCAGCATTGGGCAAAGGCAGAGATGCGGATAATCGCGTTATGGCCCCAGAAATTTCCGGTATTCCCGGACCATGCGGCAACCCCGCGCGCGATCATCGGGCCATAGACGCGCCCGGCGAACTGGGTCAGGCGGGCGAAAATCGTTTCACCGCCGACCAGAACCGGCATGGTCTGGATCAGGGCCAGATCCTGTGCCCCCTCCATCCGCGCCGAAAGCGCCCTGATGGTTTCGCCGCTCATGATGCTGTCGGCATCCAGAACGACCATATGATCGTAATTCCCGCCCCAGCGGCGCAGGAATTCCGCGATATTGCCGGATTTGCGGTCCTCGTTGGTTTCGCGGCGGCGATACCAGATCGGCAGCGGCGACATTTCCCGCGCCGCCGAGACCGCAAGGGTTTCGTTGACGGCGATATCGGGGTCGCGCGTATCCGAAAGCACGAATATCTCGGTACGCTCGCCCATCCCCTCACGCATGAGATCCTCGGCAAGGGCGGTCAGCAGGCCGATGCTTGTCGTGGCATCCTCGTGATAGATCGGCATGACGACGGCGATGCGGGCGGTGCCGGGAATATCCGGGGTCTTCGGCACGCGTGCCAGAAAACCGACAATCGTGGCGCAGAAACTGAACCCGACCCAGGCAAAGGTCGGCACGAACAAGGCCAGAAGCATAAGCTGCATCGGCGTCGGCTTATCGCCGAAGGCGGTCAGCATTTGCAGAAAGCCGATAACCGCCAGCGCCGCCGTCCCGCCAAAGGCGATCAGCCGGGCCAGCCAGACCCGCCAGTTCTCGAAACCGGCTTTCGGGCCTTTCGGGGGCGGTCTGCGGAAATCCTGCACCGGCATTTCCAGCGGTGCTTCCGGGGGCATCGGCGGCAAATCCGCGCCGTTACTGTCAAGCGCGATATTCATGCCGACCAGCGAGTCATCCAGGTTTCGCTAAGCGCGATTCCGTCCTTGCCGGTCAATACGGCCTGAATATCTGCGAATTGCGCGTTTTCGGGCTGAAACTCGAAAGCGAGTCGCAAAACCTGCTGCTCGGGCAATTGCTTCAGATAGGCGTGAACGATCTTGCCCTTCGAGGTCGTCACCTTGGATTCCGGCAGTTCCGAAGAGAACAGGGACAGATCGAAATCGACGATGTAACTTCTTTGCGTTTCCTCGTTGATCGAGCGGCCCGACCGGACCTGCCGGATCTTTGCCAGTGGCAATTCGCTTGGCGGCAAGGCTGAGAAGCTCATCCGATACTGGAATTCGCGCCGCTTGCCCTTGGTGATCGGTTCCTTGGGCACCCAATAGCTGACGATATTGTCGTTGAACTCGTTCTCGACCGGAATTTCGACCAGTCTGATTTCGCCGTCGCCCCAATCGCCTTCGGGTTCGATCCATGCCGAGGGGCGCAGGTGATAGGATGCCTCGGCATCCTGATAATCCTCGAATTCCCGCTTGCGCTGAATCAGGCCAAAGCCGCGCGGATCGCTGTCGACGAATGAGGCGATCTGAAGATTCTTTGGCGATGACAGGCTGCGCCACAGGGCCTGACCCGCGCCGGTATGCATCTGCAGCCCGTCGCTGTCATGAACGGCGGGCCGGTAATCGTCGACCGTGCGGCGGCTTGCGGGGCTGAACCAGAACATCGAGGTCAGCGGCGCAATCCCGGTTTCGCGCAGATCGATGCGCGGGAACAATGCGACACGCGTGCGGACCATGGTCACGGCACCCGGGCTGACATCGAATTCATAAGCGCCGGTCACCGATTTGCTGTCCAGAATCGCGTGAATGCGGATCGTCCCGGCAGAATTCGGATCGGCTTCGTGAATCCAGAAATCGGTAAAGAGAGGAAATTCCTCGCCATCGGGACTGCCGGTCTTGATCGCCAATCCGCGGGCAGACAGACCGTACAGGGTTCCGCGCGCCACGGCCCGGAAATAGGTCGCGCCCTGAAAGACCAGGAATTCATCCATGACGCCGGGCTTGTTCAGCGTGGTCCGCATGCGGAAACCCGACCAGCCCATCTCGCCCTTGGTGTCCAGATCGGCGCCGTCCGGAAATTGCGAGGGATCGAATTCAAGCATATGCGGATCGAAGCCAAGCTTCTGCGGAACGCCGTCCCGGACAATGCTGATATTCACCGGCTCGTAGAAGATCACGCCCGGCGGCAACAGATCAAGCGCAAAGCCCCCGCGCCCCTCAAGCGGATCCAGGTCGCGGCGGAAACGAATCCCACGATATTGATCGTAATTCAGATCGGCGAAACTGCCGACCTGTTCGGCCACGGGCTGCGTGTAAACGCGGGTCGCGCGGTCTTCCGCAATCGCGGCAACGTCTTCGAACCCGAAATCATGATGTGCGGTCGGCACATCCCCGCCAGTTTCATCGTCAGCTTCCTGAGCCTGCGCCCTGGCTGCCACAATCTGACCACCGACTGCCAGCACACTGGCGGCATTAAGAAATTGTCTGCGCTTCATACGTGGATTTCGATGCCCAAAAACCTGATTATCATACGGACCCTGCCGCATTGCAGCAAGCTGTATAGGCGGTAACGTGCTGCTCTGCCAACAGGTTTCCTGCTGACAGGCATAACCTTTAATTACCTAATGTTAACTCACAACGCAGTATCATCCATTCAACTATTGGCGTGCAAGCCATTCCGTGATCGGTCGGCGAAGATTGGGCTGCCCCTCTTGCAGCGCAGCGTCGATAACCTTGCGCAGCTCGATAATGGAAACCCGCCGAATCAAGTGCTTGACCGGACCGACCGAGGCCGGTCGCATGGACAGCCTGCGAATGCCCAGTGCCGCGAATGTCAATGCTTCGATGGGCCGGCCGGCATCTTCGCCGCAGAACGAAAGCGGTACACGTGCTTCCTCGCAGCGCGCGACGATCTGCTGAAGCAGCAGCAGAAACGAGGAACTGAGCGTGTCGTAACGTCTCCGCACGCGTTCATTCTCGCGGTCGGCGGCGAAAAAGAACTGCTTCAGATCGTTGCCGCCAATCGAAATGAAATCGCACATTTCGAAGAATCGCTTGGGCGCGAACGCCATTGCCGGCGTTTCAAGCATGGCGCCAACCCGGATATCGCTGGGCATATCGTGACCCAGCCGCTGCTCGCGGGACAGCTCATGCATCAAAATGCGGTAAGCGTCCTCGTATTCGCCGATATCCGAAACAAAGGGGAACATCACATGCAGCCGTTCCCCCGCCGCAGCGCGAATCAGCGATTGCAGCTGCATCCGCAACACGCCGCGCTTGTCCAGACCGACCCTGATCGCCCGCCAGCCCATCGCCGGATTCGGCTCGTCCTGCGGCTTCATGTAAGGCAGCACCTTGTCGGAACCGATATCCAGCGTCCGGAACATGACCGGCCTGCCGCGCGCGCTGTCCATGACATGGCGGTAAAGCCGTGCCAGCTCGGCCCGCTGGGGCACATGGTTGCGAATCAGGAACTGCAATTCGGTGCGGAACAGCCCGACGCCCTCGGCGCCCGAGCCTTCCAGCGAGGGCAGATCGGCCATCAGCCCGGCATTCATGTAAAGCTGAATGGTCGTGCCGCAGGTGCCGGTGGCGGGCAGATTGCGCAGGCTGGCATAGCGGTCCTGCGCCGCGGCCTGCATCGCGAGATTGTCGCGGAACGCGACCGCCACGCTTTCCTCGGGACGCAGATGAACGATGCCCTGATCGCCATCGACCAGAATCGGATCGCCGTTCAACGCCTCGGCGGTGATGCGCGGCGCGTGGATCACCAGCGGAATAGCAAGCGCCCGCGCCACGATCGCGGCATGGCTGCCGACCGAGCCCTCTTCCAGCACCACGCCTTTCAGCTTGCGGCCATATTCCAGCAATTCCGCAGGGCCGATATTGCGGGCGATGAGAATCGGGTCGTCGGGCATCTCGGCGCCGGTATCGTTGCCCTGCCCGGTCAGGATGCGCAGCAACCGGTTCGAGAGATCGTCCAGATCGTGCAGACGGTCGCGCAGATAGGGATCGGCGGCAAGTTCCAGCCGGGCACGGGCAGCGGATTGCTCTTTCTCGACCGCGGCTTCGGCGGACAGGCCCAGCTTGATATCCTCTTCCATGCGGCGCAGCCAGCTTCGCGAATGGGCGAACATCCGATAGGTTTCCAGCACGGCGGCATGTTCGCCGCCATCGCCCATATCGGCGGCGGCCACCATCGTATCAACGGTTTCGCGCAGGCGGTTCACGCCTTCATGCAGCCGCGCCAGCTCGGTCTCGGGATCGTCGCCGACGGGGTTGGCGATCACGACGCGGGGATCGTGCAGCCAGACATGGCCTTCGGCCAGCCCCTCCTGCCCGGTCCCACCGCGCAGCATCAGCGGGAAGCGATGAGCCGAGGGCATGGAATCGGACTGGCCGTCCTGAAAAGCGCCAAGTTCGGTCATTTCGGCCAGAACCATGGCCACGACTTCCAGACCATATACATCGTCATCGGTGAACTGGCGCTTGTCCTGCGACTGCACGACCAGAACGCCCAGACGTTCGCCGACGCGCTGGATCGGCACGCCCAGGAAACTGGGGAACACCTCTTCGCCGGTTTCGGGCATGAAGCGGAAACCGGGGGCAGAGGGCGCATCGGCGGTATTGATATAGCGTCCGGTCCGGGCAACCCGTCCGACCAGACCTTCGCCCAGCCGCAGGCGGGTCTGATGCACCGCCGCCGCGCGCAGACCCTCGGTCGCGCAAAGCTCCAGCGTTTCGGCATCGCGGAACAGGTAAATCGAGCAGACCTGCGTTCCCATCGAATCGGCGATGTGATGGGTGATCTGGTCAAGCCGATCCTGCCCGCCGCCCGGCGCGGCAAGAATCCCCTTCAGCCGCCTGAGCAGCGTACGTGAGTCGCTATCGTTACGATCCGGCATCGCGCCCCTGTATTTCTTGCCGCGATGGCCCGGCGGCCCGTTCCCGGATCTTGCGCCGGGTTAAAGGATCAGGCCGCTTCAAGCCCGAAGGCATCATGCAGTGCCTGCACCGCGAGTTCCATATATTTACGTTCAATCAGCACGGAAATCTTGATCTCGCTTGTCGCGATGACCTTGATGTTGATATTTTCATCGGCAAGCGCCCTGAACATCCGCGCCGCCACACCGGTCGCGCTGCGCATTCCGATGCCCACCACGCTGACCTTGGCAACCTCGGTATCGGCGATCAGTTCCTCATAGGCGATATGGCCGGCGGCCCGCGCCTCTTCCATGACTTTCCGGGCACGCTCGACCTGATTGATCGGCACCGAGAATGTCATGTCGGTCACCGAGCCGGGGTGATCGTCGTAATCCTTTTCGGATATGTTCTGCACGATCATATCGACATTCACGCCCGCATCGGCCAGAGGCGCGAAGATCGCGGCGGAAATGCCGGGGCGGTCCTCGACCGTGACAAGGGTGATCTTGGCCTCTTCCCGCGAATAGGCGACTCCGTTGACGACTTTCGATTCCATGATTTCATCCTCATCGCAGACCAGCGTGCCGGAATTCTCGTCCGTTTCCTCGAAGGAGGATAGCACGCGCAGGCGGACCTTGTAGCGCATTGCCAGCTCGACCGAGCGGGTCTGAAGCACTTTCGCGCCAAGGCTGGCCAGTTCCAGCATTTCCTCGAAGGCGATCTTTTCCAGCTTGCGCGCTTTATTGGTGATGCGCGGATCGGTGGTATAGATGCCGTCGACATCGGTATAGATATCACAACGCTCTGCCCCGAAAGCGGCGGCAAAGGCGACGGCGGTCGTGTCCGAGCCGCCACGGCCCAGCGTGGTGATCCGGCCATCCGGGCCGATGCCCTGAAAACCGGCGATCACAGCGACCTTGAAGCCTTCGGCGAATTTGCGGTCGATATTGTCGCGCGGGATATCCACGAATCGCGCCGCCGAATGGGCGTCGGTCGTGTTGATCGGCACCTGCCAGCCCTGCCAGCTTCGCGCGGGCACGCCCATCTCCTGCAGCGTGAGCGACATCAGCCCCGCAGTCACATTCTCGCCCGAGCTGACCACGGCGTCATATTCGCGCGCATCGAACAGCGGCGAGGTCTGTTCGACCCAGCCGACCAGTTCATTGGTCTTGCCTGACATGGCACTGACGATGACGATAACGTCATAGCCACGCTCGACCTCGCGCTGCACTTTCCCGGCGGCGTTCCTGATCCGCTCGAGATCGGCCACCGAAGTGCCGCCGAATTTCATCACCAGAAGCGGCATGCGGGCCTCCAGCCTCAGACCTGTTCATCGGCGGGGTTTTTATGGGCGACGGCGGGAAACCACAAGGGCAAGCGCATGTCCCGGCATCACTTCTTGCATATTTCCGACAAAAAAACTGTCCGAACGAGGAAGCGGTGGCCGGGAATTGATCGATTGACCGCGTTCCGCGCTGCAGCGGGGGATTTTGCATCCCCCGCACCCCCTGCAAGGTATTTAGGCAAAGAAGAAATACACGGAAGAAGGGATCGTTTCGGGGCGATCCGGCCATATCGTCAAAACGGCACGGGCTTTCCGTCATATGACATGAAACATCCGCTGCTGCCGCGATCGAGTTCGGTGAAACGCGCGATCAAGCCGCTGACGGAGTCCTCGACCGCGATATCCGCCCCGTCCCCGCCCATATCGGTGCGAACCCAGCCGGGGTGATATATCCCCACCGGCAGGTCCAGATCCGCAGCGAAATTGCGACCAAGATTCAACAATGCCGCTTTGCTTGCCCGGTAGGCATAAGAGCCGCCCGGCGCCCGTTGATCCGACCCCATGGCCGAGCCCAGCAGCGCGATCTTGCCCGCCCCACGGCGCAAGGCGGGCAGACAGGCCTGAACCGTCAGGTAAACGCCGGTGACATTGACGGCGAAACTTCGGGCCCAGACCTGCGCGTCGCGCTGCTCATCCCGCAATCCCTTGTCGGCATAGATACCCGCATTGCAGATCAGCAGCGACAGGGCGGTATCCTGAAGCCGCTTTTCCAGGGCCGGGAAATCCGCCTCGCGCGTGACATCAAGTTTCCAGAAATCATCGCCGCCGCGTGCCGTTCCAATGACATTCTTGCCCATCTTGCGATAGGTCCGGGCAAGGGCCGCGCCGATCCCTCGATTGGCACCGGTGATCAGCACTGTCATGTATCAGTTCGCTTTCTGCCGGGGAATGAAGGGCAGCGGCGCGACCGGGACGCCGTCCTCGATCAGCTTGCGGGCATCCTCCGGGCGGGCCTCGCCGTGGATCGCGCGGGTCGGGCGGTCGCCCTCATGCATGGCGCGGGCTTCGTCGGCGAAGCGCAGGCCGACATAATCCGAGTTCTTCTCGACATGTTCGCGCAATTTCTCGAGCGCCTTCTCGGCCGGGTTGCGCGGCGCGTCGAGCCGCGCCTTTTCAGCCGGGACCGAGGGCGCCATCAGGGCCTTTGCCACATCGGCCGACCCACATTGCGCGCAGGTGACCTGTCCCGCCGCCCGCATTGTCTCGAACCCGTCGGACGAGCGGAACCAGCCATCGAAATCATGGCCTTTTTCACAGCGCAGAGAATAGCGGATCATGCGGTAACCTTTCCCGGATTCCCTATATATCGTAAGCGCCACCGGACTTGGCAAGATCCCGCAAACGGTTCAGCAATGGCGCGGGATCTCCTGCCCGACATTGCAGAAGCACTTGCGCGGCCTTTCCCATCCGGTGCGCCGCGGCGGGATCCCCGGCCAGCCGCACCAGTTCCGCGCCAAGCGTCCCGGCATCGACCCGCAACGCCGCCCCGGCTTCCGCAAGGGCGGCATAATTGGCGGCGTGATTATCCACATGGGGGCCATTCAGGATCGCGCAGCGATAGGCTGCGGGCTCCCACGGGGTATGCCCGCCGATATCCGCAAGAGAGCCGCCGACGAAGCAGATCCCCGCCTTCGCATACCAGCGGGGCATCTCACCCAATGTATCGGCCAGCAGGAGAGGCGCATCCTCTGCCCCTTCCGAGCGGCGCATGACATCCAGCCCCCGCGCGGCGATCAATGCGGCGATATCCGCGCCCCGTTGCGGGTGGCGCGGTGCGAGGACCAGCCGCAGATCCGGATGCACGGCACGCGCCGCAAGCCATGCGTCCAGGATCGGCGCGTCCTCACCTTCATGGGTCGAGGCGGCAAGCACGGTCATATCGCGCGCCGGATCGTCGGCGGGCGGCACGACCTGCGCGGGTGCCAGCAGTTTCAGGTCGAGCCGGAGAAGAATTGCCGAATCCGCAAGCCCCAGTTGGCGCAAACGCGCCTCGCTTCGCTCGTCCTGTGCCGACAACGCCGCGATCCGGCCAAGCACCGGCGAAATCAGCCCGCGCATCCGCGCCCATCTGCGGGCCGAGCGTTCGGATATCCGCGCGCCGATCACCGCCTGCGGAATGCCGCGATCGGCAAGCATCCGCGATCTGAGCGGCCATATTTCGGCTTCGACAGTCAGGACAAGCCGAGGCTGGACCGCATTCAGAAAGCGGTCCAGCGCGCCCGGCACGTCAAGCGGAGCCAGACGCACCGGCAGACCCCATTCGGCAACCATATCGCGACCGGTCTGGCTGTTTGCGGTGATCAGCAGACTGTAATCGGCTGCCAGCGCCTGAATGATCGGGCGGGCCGAGGTCAGTTCACCGACCGAGGCCCCATGTATCCAGATATCGGCGCGCGCAGAGGGGCTATCCAGCACGAGTCGCTGTCGCAATGCCGCCGATCCGCTGATCCGGACACGCAATCGCAAGATCATTTCGATCAGTCGCGAGATTATCCGGTAGATCGTCAGCATTGGCGAATCCATTCAGGCCCCCGTCAGTGACGCAAGCCGGGCGGGGAAGACAGTGGTGGCCCATGGTTTAGGGTCAGTTTCCATCTATCCCTTCAGCAATGCCGCAAGTTCCGCCTGTTTCTCGGCCACCAATGCCGCATCACCGTCGGATTCGAGATTCAGGCGCACGACCGGCTCGGTATTCGATTTCCGCAGGTTGAAGCGCCATTTGCCGAAATTCAGCGATACACCGTCAAGATCGTCGCGGCTGTCGGCCTGCGCCTCGTAACGTTCGATCAGACGGGCAATCGCCGCGTCGGGATCACTGATCTGGTAATTCGTCTCGCCCGAAGAGGGATAAAGCCGCATCCGCTCTTCCAGCAATTCGGCCAGCGTCTTGCCCTTGCGCGAGAGTAGTTCGACCATCAGCAGCCAGGGGATCATTCCGCTGTCGCAATAGTAGAAATCGCGGAAATAATGATGGGCCGACATCTCGCCGCCATAGATCGCGCCGGTATCGCGCATCTTGCGCTTGATGAAGGCATGGCCGGTCTTGCTGACAACGGCTTCGCCGCCGGCCTCTTCGATCATGGCGCGGGTGTTCATGATGACGCGGGGGTCATGCACAACTTTCTCGCCGGGGGATTTTTCAAGGAAAGCCGCACCCAGCAGCCCGACGATATATTCGCCGGGAATGAAGCGGCCATTCTCATCGAAGAAGAAACAGCGGTCGAAATCGCCGTCCCATGCGACGCCCAGATCGGCATTCTCAGATTTGACCGCCGCGACCGTGGGCGGCTGGTTCTCCGGCAGAAGCGGGTTCGGGATGCCGTTCGGGAAGCTGGAATCGACATTGTGGTGCAGCCGGATGAACTCCAAAGGCGCACCGCGGCGCTGCAATTCCGCCGCGATGGCGTCAAAGGTCGGGCCGGCAGTGCCGTTCCCGGCATTGACCAGAATCTTCATCGGTCGCAGCGCGGAAATATCGACGAAATCCGCCATCGCGCTGGCATATTCCGCCCGCGCATGGCTGAAATCGCTGACCTCGCCCTTTTTCGCCGCAGGGGCGAATACCCCGGATGTCGCGAGTTCCACGATGGGCGGCAGTTCCGTCGCCGGATCCAGCGGGGCGGAACCGCGCCCGACGATCTTCATGCCGTTGTAATTGATCGGGTTATGCGAGGCAGTGACCTCGATCCCGCCGTCGGTGTCATGGAAACCGGTATGGAAATAGACTTCCTCGGTGCCCGCCAGCCCCAGATCCAGAACATCCGTTCCGCCATCCGTCAGCCCCTCGATCAGGGCCTGCGCCAGTTCGGGCGAGCTTGCGCGGCTGTCGCGGCCGACAACGACCCGCTGCGCCTGCCGCGCTTCGGCGAATGCCCGGCCGATCCGGTAAGCAATATCGGCGTCCAGATTGACCCCCAGTTCACCCCTTACATCATATGCCTTGAAACAGGTTACATCACGGTGCCCGAGATTGTTCCGATCACTCATAAGCGCTTCCTCTTGCTGCGCGGCTTTTCGGGCACAGCGCTACCAGCTTGCCGCCGAAATGCAAGTCTCTGGTCCTTTGGGCGGAGGTGACGCAGAGTGCCGGAATAGCTAGACGGGGCGAAAGCAACCAAGGGGATTCGCATGGACATCAAAGCGCTGATCGCAGCCTATTTCGACGCCTTCAATGCCGGGCAGACCGACCGGATGCTGGACCTGCTGCATGATGAGATCGAACATCACGTCAATGAAGGGCAGATCCGCAAGGGCAAGAAACTATTCGCGGAATTCAATGCCCATATGACCGAATGCTACCGGGAAAACCTGACCGATATGGTGATTTTCGCCAATGACGCCGGGGATCGCGCGGCGGCGGAATATGTAGTGAACGGTACCTATCTCAAGACCGATGAAGGACTGCCACCGGCATCGGGCCAGACTTACCGCCTGCCCGCCGGATCGTTCTTCACCATTCAGGGTGGCAAGATCTCGCGCGTGACGACCTATTACAACCTTGGCGAATGGACCCGGCAGATCAGCACATGAGCGTGAAGACGGAAATCCTGACCGGCGCGGCGCTCGAATCGGCGCTGGGCGATGTCGCGCGGCTGCGAATCGCGGTGTTCCGGTCATGGCCCTATCTCTATGACGGCGATCTGGAATATGAACGGAATTACCTTGCCGCCTATCAGTCGCCGGGGGCGGTGGTGGTTGCCGCATTCGACGGCAACCGGATCGTCGGGGCCTCGACCGGCGCGCCCATGACGGACCATGCCGGGGATTTCGCGGCAGCCTTCCGCGACCGGCCAGAACCGCTTTCCGAGATCTTCTATTGCGCGGAATCGGTTCTGCTGCCCGAATATCGCGGGCATGGGCTGGGTCACGCCTTTTTCGACGCGCGCGAGGAACATGCCCGTAGTCTTGGCGCCCGCTATACCGCCTTTTGCAGCGTCAGCCGCCCTGCGGATCACCCCGCCCGGCCTGCGGATTACCGGCCCTTGGATGGGTTCTGGCGCAAACGCGGCTATGAACCCCTGCCCGGAGTAGTGGCACATTTTTCGTGGAAAGATGTGGGCGACGAATTACAATCCGAAAAACCGCTGCAATTCTGGATGAGGGCTTTATGAAGATCGCGACTGCCGCTTATGCGCTGGACTGGTTCGACAATTTCGCCGCCTATGAGGCCAAGCTGACGAAATGGGTTCAACAGGCCGCGGATGCCGATCTTCTGGTTTTCCCGGAATATGGCGCGATGGAGCTTGCCTCGCTTGGCGGAACCGCGATCGCGGGCGACACCGAGGCATCGCTGCATGAGGTGGCCCGCCATGCCGAGGCGGCAGCGGATCTGCACATTCGGCTTGCGCGGGAGCATGGCTGCCACATCCTTGCGGCATCCGGCCCGGCCTTCGAGGGCGATCGCCCGGTGAACAGGGCGGTTCTGTTCGGACCGGGCGGACGGATCGGCCATCAGGACAAGCAGATCATGACCCGTTATGAGCGCGACGAGATGGATGTCACCGGCGCGCCGGGTCTGAAGATTTTCGACACGGAACTGGGCCGGATCGGGATCCTGATCTGCTATGACAGCGAATTTCCACTGCTTGGCCGCATTCTGGCCAAGGCAGGGGTGGAACTGATCCTTGTCCCAAGCTGCACCGATACGGTCGCGGGTTTTCACCGGGTCCGGATCGGGGCAATGGCCCGTGCGCTTGAAAGCCAGTGCGTCGTCGTGCATTCGCCCACTGTCGGGCAGAACGACTGGCTACAGGTGGCGGATGAGAACCGGGGCCGCGCGGCGATCTACGGCCCGCCGGACGGGTTATGGCCGGAAACCGGGATCATCGCGGAAGGCGGTATGGACCAGCCGGGATGGTGCTTTGCCGAGATAGACAGATCGAGGATCGCCGAAAGCCGCAGGAACGGCGCGGTGCTGCCATTCGCGCATTGGCCGGAATCCGAGGTGCCGGGGCTGATCGGTTAGGATTCGGCGAATTCCGTCGGGGCATCAGTCCCTTCCCGTCAAAGCCCGGTAGCGCCCGCCGATAGAAACGGTCGGGCGCGGCGAGGCGGGCCTGCGGCCCTTGATCCCGGGCGGGAAGATATAGTCGGATCGCCTGAAAATGATCACCTCTCCCGCGCAATTCTTCTTTGTTCAAATACCTTGCAGGGGGTCCGGGGGATGCAAAATCCCCCGTCACAGCGCGGAACATAGACCCCGGTACCACATGATCAGTTTAAGACGATTCAGCTTTAGTGGTGTCAGGTGATCAGCGTTCAAGTCCCATGCAAAGCGGAATCGCTTTGGGGCGCCCTATGGTAGGGGGGGGGGGGGGGGGGGGGGGGGGGGGGGGGGGGGGGGGGGGGGGGGGGGGGGGGGGGGGGGGGGGGGGGGGGGGGGGGGGCGCTGCCCCCGGACCCCCGAGGTATTTACCACAAAGAAGAAGGGGGGCCGGGCAGGCATGACATGCGTTGAACTCGACGCTGCCTCCCTGTCGCAGGATTCCGCGTCCGACAGGCTTTGGACAGGACCGTATTCTCCTAATTCTCCTATGCCGAAACCGGATCCCTGACCCCAAGCCATTCCCGCGCCAGTTCGGGCAATTGCCCGAAATCATCAAGCAGCGCGTCCGGCGCAAGGCGCGAGATCGCGTTGCCTTCCGGCCCGAATCCGACCAGCGCCACCCGCACGCCGGCAGCGGTGGCGGTCTTCCGGTCGGTCTCGGTATCGCCCACAAGGAACGAATTCGCGGGATCGCCCCCGGCTCGCTCGACCGCGGCGGTATAGGGTCTTGGATCGGGTTTGCGAACCGGCAGCGTATCCGCGCCGATCAGCGAGGCGAAAGCGTCCCGGATGCCCAGTTCGCGCAGCAATGTCTCGGCCAGCGCCTCGGGCTTGTTGGTGCAGACGGCCAGAATATGGCCATCCGCAGCAAGCTGCCCCAGCGCCGCCTCTACGCCCGGATAAAGCCGGGTGTGAACGGCGATATTCCGCCCATAAAATTCCAGCAGCCGGGGATAGTCCTGATCCTCTGCGCCCGGCGGCAGCAACATCTCTTGCCCGGCGCGGGCATATCCGGCCCGCAGCATCGCCCGACCGCCGTGAAAGGCAACAAGCGCGTCCTGAACGGGATCCAGCAACGGCCCCATGCCCCGCGCTGTAAAGCAGGAATTCGCCGCGCCGATCAGATCGGCCGAGGTGTCGGCAAGCGTTCCGTCAAGATCGAAGACCACCGTTCCAGCCATGCTTTTCCCTTTCCGTTAATATTCCGAAACCAAAGGTGAATGCCCGGGGGCTTTCCTGTGCATCTGTCACGGATTAGAACCGGCGGCAACGATACGGGGCAAAATTCGAGGCAAGGGCATGGCAGAGAAACCGCTGGCGGTAATCATTCTTGCGGCAGGGCAAGGCAGCAGGATGCAATCGGAACTTCCGAAAGTGCTGCACCGGCTGGCCGGGGTGCCGCTGATCGGGCATGCCTTGGCCGCCGCGCGCAGCCTTGAGCCCGATGACGTTATCGTCGTCGCGGGCCATGGCGCGGCCAAGGTTGAAAAGGCCACGGCGAAACTGGAACCCGACGCGCGGATCGTTCTGCAACATGAACAGCTTGGCACCGGCCATGCGGTCCGGCAGGCCATGCCCTTGCTTGAAGGTTTCGACGGCAAGGTGATCGTGCTTTACGGCGACACCCCCTTTATCGGCGAGGATACGCTTGCCGCATTGGCCAGCCACGGCGCCGATCTGGTCGTGCTTGGTTTCGAGGCCGAGGATCCGGGGCGTTACGGCCGGTTGGTGGTCACCGATGCCGGTCTGGAACGGATCGTCGAATACAAGGATGCCGATGAAGCGACGCGCATGATCGCGCTGTGCAATTCCGGGGTCATGGCGCTGGATGCCGGGCTGTTGCGCAACCTGATCGGCAAGCTGACGAATGACAACGCGGCGGGGGAATACTATCTGACGGATCTTGTCGCGCTGGCCCGTGCGGAAGGCAGACGGGCGGACGTCGTTACCTGCGACGAGGACGAAACGCTTGGCATCAATACCCGCGCCGAACTTGCCGCCGCCGAGGCCGCTTTTCAGGCCCGCGCCCGGGTCAGCACGCTTGAGAATGGCGTGACGCTGACCGATCCCGCGACGGTCTGGTTCTCGCTGGATACCGCCATCGGGCGCGATGCGGTCATCGGGCAGAATGTCGTCTTCGGTCCGGGCGTCACCATCGAATCCGGGGCCGAAGTCCTGCCATTCTGCCATCTGGAGGGCTGCCATATCTCGTCGGGGGCCACTGTTGGCCCCTTTGCCCGTCTGCGCCCCGGCGCGGAACTGGGCAGCGAGGTGCATGTGGGCAATTTCGTGGAAATCAAGAACGCGGTTCTGGATGAGGGCGTCAAGGTCGGCCATCTGACCTATCTGGGCGACTCCCATATCGGCGAGCACGCGAATATCGGCGCGGGCACGATCACCTGCAATTATGATGGCGTGATGAAGCACCGCACCGAGATCGGTGCGAATGCCTTTATCGGCAGCGACACGATGCTGGTCGCGCCGGTGCGGGTGGGGGAACGGGCCGTGACCGGCTCTGGCTCGGTGATCACCGAGGATATCGAGGAAGGCGCTTTGGCGCTGGGCCGGGCACGGCAGGTCACGAAGCCGGGGCTTGGCATCCGGCTGATGCAGGCGCTGCGCGCGCAAAAGGAGAAAAGCTGATGTGTGGCATTATCGGAATCCTGGGTCGTCACGAGGTTTCGCCTCAGCTTGTCGATGCGCTGAAGCGGCTGGAATATCGCGGTTACGACAGCGCCGGCGTGGCCACCATCGACGATTCCGGCAAGCTTGACCGCCGCCGCGCCGTCGGAAAGCTGGTCAATCTGTCGGACCGGCTGGTACATGAACCGCTGCGCGGGCATAGCGGTATCGGCCATACCAGATGGGCCACCCATGGCGCGGCGACCGAAGAAAACGCGCATCCGCACCGGTCGGGGCCGGTCGCAGTCGTGCATAACGGCATTGTCGAGAATTACCGCGAATTGCGGGACGAGCTGGTCCTGGCCGGCATCCAGCCGGAATCGCAGACCGATACGGAAACCGTCGCGCTCATGACCGGGAAATACATGGCCGAGGGCATGCCCCCGCGCGAGGCTGCGCGGGCGACCCTGGCCCGGCTGAAAGGTGCTTTCGCGCTGGCCTTTCTGTTCGAGGGCGAGGATGATCTGATCATCGCCGCCCGCAAGGGCAGCCCGCTTGCCATCGGTCATGGCAAGGGCGAGATGTTCCTTGGCTCGGATGCCGTCGCGCTTTCACCCTTTACCGACCGGATCACCTATCTGGAAGACGGCGACCATGCGGTTCTGACCCGCGCAGGCGTGCAGATCTACAATGCTGAATGCGAGCAGGTCAGCCACCCCGAACACCGGATCGATGTCGGCACAACCGCCATCGACAAGGGCGGGTATCGTCATTTCATGGCAAAGGAAATCGCACAGCAACCTTCGGTGATTGCCGATGTGCTGAACCATTATATCAAGGATAACCGGATCGTATTGCCCGAGGGCCTTGATTTCAGCAAGGTGGACAGGCTGTCGCTGGTCGCCTGCGGCACGGCGCATTACGCGGGCCATGTCGCGAAATACTGGTTCGAATCGCTGGCGGGGCTGCCCTGCGACACCGATGTCGCCTCGGAATTCCGCTATCGCGAGCCGCCCTTATCCCCGAAAAGCTGGTTCGTCGCAGTCAGCCAGTCAGGCGAAACCGCCGACACGCTGGCCGCGCTGCACTATGCGCGGGGGCGGGTCGACCGCACCATCGGGCTGGTCAATGTCGGCACTTCGGCAATCGCCCGGGACGCGGATATCGCGCTGCCGACACTGGCGGGGATCGAGGTCAGCGTCGCGTCCAGCAAGGCTTTCACATGCCAGTTGACCGTGCTGGCGATCCTTGCGCTGAAGGCGGCGCATGATCGTGGACGGATCGACGATGCCGGGCTGGTCAGATATCTTGACGAATTGCGCGCGCTTCCGGGTCTGCTGCAACAATCGCTTGATCTTTCCGGCGATTGCCAGACCCTGTCGGAATGGCTGTCACAGGCGCGGGACGTCCTGTATCTGGGCCGTGGGGCGCTTTTCCCGGTGGCGCTGGAAGGCGCGCTGAAACTCAAGGAACTCAGCTATATCCATGCCGAGGGATATGCGTCCGGCGAATTGAAACACGGCCCCATCGCGCTGATCGATCGGGATGTGCCGGTGATCGTTCTGGCGCCGTTCGACCATCTGTTCGACAAGACCATCTCGAACATGCAGGAGGTCATGGCCCGTCACGGGCAGATTCTGCTGCTGTCGGACCGGCAGGGCATCGAGGCAGCAAGCGAAGGCGTTCACGCGACCCTGACAATGCCTGCCGGCGGCGACCTGATCCAGCCGATCCTTTACGCCATCCCGATGCAATATCTTGCCTATCACACGGCGGTTGCCAAAGGCACGGATGTCGATCAGCCGCGCAATCTGGCGAAATCGGTAACGGTGGAATAGTGGAATAGGCGGCTGCCATAGCCTCGGACGTGCCCCGGATCCGCATGCGAGCCTGTAGTCCGCCGCGGATCCGGTGTCAGAAGAAGATGTCATCCAATGTCTGTTCGCCAAGCTGAGCCGCCGGCATGGCGGCGGGGGGCAAAGAGCCGACAAGTTCCGCATGAACCTCTCGCTCTCGATCCATCGTGTAGATCGCAGCGAATGGCGCAAGGGCGGCGGCACCATCGGGTGACAATTGCCTTGCGCCCACCCTGGGCGCATAGGTGGCGATCCGCGAGATCAGTTCCGGCAAACCGGACAGCGCGTGCAGCCCTTCATCGACCGAGTGCTGCAGGGTAAGCGCCGCCTTATGCGCCGCTTCCTGCAACGCCTCCAGCCGGGAAAACATCTCTGCGGCCAGAACAAGATCCGCATCTGCGCGGGCGATCAACTCGCTCAGATGTCCGGCATCCGCGGTCAGGCGGCCGAAATCCGCATTCTGCGTGATCTCATCGATCCGGCCGAAATTCGTACGGCAGCGGCCATTCAGCTCATTGCATGCATGGGCGCGTTCCCGGACCGTCGTGGAAAGCACATCCATCGCCGATTTGGCCGAGCCGCTGCGCCGCGCCAGCAGGCCCGCATTGACGGTGGCAAGGCTGACCTCAAGCGCGGTCGAGGAAAGCGTTTCAAGATTCTCCCTGGCATCGGCAATAGAGGAATTGATGTTCTGCACCGCATCCATCGCCCCGTTCAAGGCCGGCGCGACAAGCTGCTCGATCTGGTGGCCGTCATCAAGTTCGGCACGCCAGACCGCCAGAAGTTTCGTGGCCTGCGCCCCGGTATCGCCGGTCAGGGCACGAACGGCGGACTGGCCGACCGTCCCCAATTGCTCCAGCGCGTCGCGGGTAGCGGAAAGCATTCTCGTCGCGTCGGACACAAGCGCCGAGATCTGCGCCGTTGCCAGAACCGCGGCCGGTGGTTTGGTTTCCGCCGCAGTCAGGATCGTTTCGATATGATCCAGGCGCTGTGCGAAAGCATCCGAAAACTGGATACCGGTCATGAGAATGCCGGTATTCACCTGCGTATTTTCGCGAAGCTGCTCGGCCAGGATGATTGCCGCGCCGCAGATCTCTTCCATCGCCGGAGCCGCCTGATCCCCGGCCTGCTGGTCGATCGCCCGCCGCGCGCAAGACGCGGCCGTCCCAAGCTGAACCGTTGCCTGCCGGACGGCCAGGCCGATACTCGACAATCCTTCATGAACCGCCGAGGTAGTATGGGACAATCGCTGGATCATGCCGCGAAGGGTGACAATGTAATCCTCGATCGCCTCGATATTGACCGAGTAGCCGGTGACCCGCGTCATGGATGCGATCGCGTTCAGCTGACGGCATTCGCGGCGCAGCGTCTCGACCGCGTCCAGCCCGTCGGAAATCGCATTCGTCAGGTCCACCGTCGAAATCGCGCTATGGGCACAGCGCAATTGTTCGGCAAGATGGCTGCACGCAATCCGCAGCGCTCCGGATTCGCGGCGGGCACTGCCCACGTCATCCACAAGCTGGCTCAGACGTCCGAAATCGCCGCCGATACCATGCAGCGCATGATGAACCTTTCCAAGCACGCCGGTCAGCCTTTCGAACAGGTCCTGACACTGGTGCCGAAGGGCACCCAGTTCGGCCGGTTTCGACACCGCATTTGCAGGACCTGCTGACGCCATCACCGCCTCATTCATATTTTTCCGCACCGAACAGACCCCCTTCCTCTAATCCGCGGCAAGCCGAAGCAGCGTCGCCGGTAAACGCGACAGGGGAACTTCGTCCTCGACCGCACCAAGCTTTTTCGCTTCCCTCGGCATTCCGTAGACCACGCAACTGTCTTCATCCTGCCCCAGCGTCCGCGCCCCTGCCTGCCGCATTTCCAGAAGCCCCCGGGCTCCGTCATCGCCCATGCCGGTCATGATCACACCGATCGCATTGCGGCCGGCGGTACAGGCGACAGAGCGAAACAAGACGTCGACCGATGGCCTGTGCCGCGATACCAAAGGACCGTCGCGTACCTCCACGCAATAGGTCGCGCCGCTTCTGGTCAGAAGCGTATGCCGGTTCCCCGGCGCAATCAGGGCGTGGCCGCGCAACATCCGCGCGCCGCTTTGGGCTTCGCGCACGGTAATCCTGCATAATCCATCCAACCGGCGCGCAAATGCCGCGGTGAAATTCTCTGGCATGTGCTGAACCACGACGATCGGCGGGCAATCGGCAGGCATCGCCTCAAGCAGCGCACGCACTGCCTCAGTGCCGCCGGTCGAGACCCCGATGGCGATCACGGTCTCGGTCGTCTTGCTCATGGCACGGCCGGATGGCGCGGCAAGCACAGCATCGGCGGACAGCTTTTCGGACACCGGCCGAGGCCCTATCTTGCCGATCCGCGCATGTGCCGCCGCCTTGACCGCATCGCACAGAATCGTGCGGCTTTCCTCGAGAAATCCCTTCACGCCCATCTGCGGCTTGCAAATCACATCGACCGCACCGGCCTGAAGCGCCTGCGTTAGCGTCTCTGTATCCTCGCCCACCAGAGACGAGCACATGACCACCGGAATAGGGCTTTGCGACATCAGTTTGCGCAGAAAGGTCACCCCGTCCATTCTGGGCATTTCCACGTCCAGCGTAATCACGTCGGGCCGGTTCCTGCCGATACTTGCCGCGGCGGCAAAGGGATCGGCGGCGGTCCCGATGACTTCCAGTTCCGGGTCCGAGGACAGCAGACTCGCCAGGGTCTGGCGAACGACTGCGCTGTCATCGACAACAAGAACGCGTATCCGACGGCGAGCGAAAGGGGCCATGACATCAGACCTTTTGATAAATGGAAGCTGCAATCTGCCGCAGGTCACCGGGCAGCTCTGACAGGCTTTCGGAATGGCCTGTCATCAGGTAACCTCCGGTGCGCAAGCGCGAAACAACCCCTTTCACCGCGCGCAATTGGTCTTCTGGTTGAAAATAGATCAGCACATTGCGCAGAAAAACCACATCCGCGGTGATGCCCAGACGGCGGTCCAGATCGACCAGATTGGCCCAGCAAAGCCGGGCGCGGCTTCGCAATTCGGGTACGATGCGATATATCCGCGGCGTTCCACGCGAATGCATCAGATATTCGCGTCGCAAGCTGTCAGGCAATCCGGAAATCTGGTCCTCGGTGAAAACGGCATCAGCGGCCCGGCGCAGGATCTGGCGGGAAACATCAGTGCCCGCAACATCCCATGACAAGCCGCCGGGCAGATTCCTTGCAAACTGATCCAGCACGATCGCGGCAGTCCACATTTCAGAGCCAAGCGAACAGGCCGCGCTCCAGACGGTCAGTTTGTGATCGCGACCTGCACCGTTCTCGAGAAGTGCGGGAAGGCCTTCTTTTTCCAGCCAGTCATAATGCAATTTTTCCCTGAAAAAACTGGTCGTATGAGTGGTAAGCGCCTCTGCCAGATACCGCGCTTCGACTTCGCCATTCGAGCCGCGCAATATGTCGATATAACTGTCGAAATCGCGGCAATTCAGCTCGCGCAGCCGACGACCGACCCGCAGTTCCAGAAACGAAATCTTGTCAACCGACACGGCAACGCCAGTGATGCGCTTTGCCGTGGCGATCAGGGTACGGGCCTGCGCGGCAGTCAGTTTCGGCGTAGCGAAGGTGTTTTCCGGATGGGTCATGGCAATCAATCGAAATCAAATGGCCCGGTGGCATCGCCTTTGAACAAGCGATCAAGGGCAAGCATCATGATCAGCTGACCATCGACCCGCGCCACACCGGTCATTGCAGCCGCGTTCCAGCGCACCATCGTCATCGGCGCGGGCTCGATCTCGGAATCGGCGATGGCAACGACGCTCAGAACCCGGTCGGCGATAACTCCGACCGGTTTTCTGCTATCCGCATCAAGTTCAAAGACAACGATCCGCCCTTCATCCCTGGACACGGGATGGCCAAGGCCAAGATGGCTGAGCAGATCTATGACCGCGATTCCCTGACCGCGAACATCGATCATTCCCAGCAGATCGGCAGGTGCATTCGGCAGGCGCGAGATCGGCTGAAGGTCAAGAATTTCCCGGACGGTGCCGACCTCCACCGCAAAAATCTGCCCGGCGAGCTCGAATGTGACATAAGTCTGCGGCTCGGCGCCCCTGACGCTGTCACCGGCATCCGCCCACTGATCCGGGGATAATGATGAGGTTTCGCTTTGCAATTCGGGCATGATCGCGGCTCCTGGCGGCAAGATGGTCAAAAAAAGATGCAATGACGGCCAGCGGATTCGAAAACCGCGCGGCGGATATTTCCGCAAATCCGGCTTTTATCGTCAAACGCATGACAGTATCCGTGTTCAGCTTTGCGCGACCCTTTCGGGATCGGGACAAAACAGATTTTCAGTATCCAGAAATATCGCCAGATCGCTTCCGTGCCGGATCACGCCGCTGACATATTGCTCGGGCCAGCGTGATCCCAGATCCGGGATCGGCTCGAGCGCAGAGATATCGGTTTCCGCCACCTCCTCGACGGCATCGGTCATGATGGCAAGCCGCGTGGGGATTCCGGCAACGGGTAGCTCGAGAACGACCAGCCTGGTTGAATTGCTTGGCCTCTCCGGCTGCATGCGAAGACGCTGGCGGATATCGATAAGCGGAACGATGGCGCCGCGCACATTGACCAGCGCAGGCGCGAAGGCGGACGCATTCGGCACTTCGGTTACGGGGATCGGATCAAGAATCTCGTGGACCCGGCTGACCGAGATGGCAAATGCTTCACCGGAAAGCCGGAAGATCAGGACCATTTCATATGACGACGACTGACAAGAGGCTTTGGTCATTTGCATTCCTTATGCTGCCGGTTTCCGTTCGGCCCGTTCGGCAAGCGCCCGGCGGGCCAGGGTCGCCACATCGATGATCAATGCGACCGAACCGTCCCCCAGGATCGTTGCGCCGGCGAAACCCGGAACATCCCGATGATATTGGCTGAATGTTTTGATGACCGTCTGGTTTTGACCAAGAATATCATCGACCACCAGCCCAAGACGCTGACCGTCGAATTTCACGATCACCACACGCCGCGGGCTTTCAACGCTCGGCGACCAGCCGAACACCTCGTCAAGATCAAGGAACGGCACCAGATGTTCGCGGATACACAACATCGTCCGGCCTGATTCGCGTTCACGCTCGGCCGCATCCAGCTCGACGCATTCCTCGACTGCGGCAAGCGGGATGACGAATACCGCATTGCCCAGACGCACCAGCAACCCGTCGATGATCGCCAGGGTCACCGGTAACCGAAGCGTAACCCGCGTGCCGGTCCCACGTCGGGACGCAACCTCGATAGAGCCACGCAACGCGTCCACCGTGGACCGCACCGCATCCATCCCGACGCCGCGGCCGGACACGCTTGAAACCTGCTTGGCGGTCGAGAAGCCCGGCGCAAAGATCAACTGAAAAAGCTCGCTTTCCGTCGGCTGGGCTTCGGATGAAAGCAGGCCGCGCTCGATCGCCTTGAAACGAATGGCCTCGGCATCAAGCCCGGCGCCGTCATCCTCGATCGTGATCAGAACCTCTCCACCTTCCTGTCGCGCGGACAGGCGGACGGTTCCACGCGAAGGCTTGCCTGCCGCCGCACGCGCTTCGGCGCTTTCGATTCCGTGATCCATGCTGTTGCGGATCATATGAACCAGCGGCTCGGACAGGCGGTCAATGACCGTCTTGTCGATCTCGGTTTCACCGCCTTCGGTGATCAGGGTCACGACCTTGCCCAGTTCGGTAGACAGGTCCCGTACGACCCGGCGGAACTTGCCGAATACGATCTCGATCGGCAGCATCCGGATTGACAGGGTCGCATCGCGCAGGCCGGTCACCAGTCTTTCGATCTCTTCGACCACCGATTCCAACTCGGCATCCGCCGACGCCATCTGAGACAGCCGGGCCTGAGCAATCACCAGTTCGCCCAGTTGATCCATGATTTCGTCAAGCTTCACAGCAGGAACACGAACGCTTTCGCCGGATTTCTCCTTGACCTTGCCGGATGGCGGCTCATCTTCGGAACTCTCGGGATCGACTTTCGGCGGAGGCGCAATCATCTCTTCGGTGATTGCAAGCTCGGCATCGTCGGCAAAGATGAACACGGCCTCGATCGCGCTTTTGGGCTGATCGGTTTCAAGTGTGGCGGTCCAGCCCAGATATCCCCTTGTCGGTTCAAGCTCGTCCATCCCCGGAAGCGCCGCAATATCGGCTGAGATATCGACCTGCCCAAGACCGCCAAGCTCTTCGAGCAGCAGATCGGGACGCATCCCGTTTCGCAGGGCGTTCACCTCGGGCACGAAACGGATCAGCCAGCGTCGCAAGGCTCCATGTTGCTGAACCGGCGACGTTGCTTCCGCAGCTGCGTTGCCGCCTGTCGCCCTGGACACCTCGGCACCGGTAATTTCGAACAGCGCGGCAAGCAAGGCTATCGCTTCGGGCGACTCTTCCAGCGCGGTCGCCTGCGGGCCATCGCCGCCACAATTCAACAGCGCGATCATATGGTCCCGCGCCCGCAATGACAGGTCGATCAGCCGGCCGTCTATAGATAACCGGCCTGCGCGAATACGATCAAACGCATCCTCGAAATGATGCGTGAATCGCGCAAGCGTACCGAAGCCGAACATCGCGCCCGAGCCCTTGACGGTATGCAAGGTCCGGAACACGGCATCTATCTGTTCGGGATCCGAGCGATCTTCCAGATCCAGCAACAGATCTTCGAGACCCTCAAGAATCTCCTGCGCCTCCTGAACGAAAGCGCCGATTGCGGGATTGATGTCATCCATGACTTACCCCGCCAGTTTCTTGGCCACGGTCAACAGCATTTCGGCGTCGAAAGGTTTGTTGATCCAGCCGGTTGCCCCGGCGGACTTGCCCTCTGCCTTCAGCTCCGGCTTGGTTTCGGTTGTCAGCATGACAATCGGAATGCCGGCGCCGGCCGCGTCTTGCCGCGCATTGCGAATGAACTCGATGCCGTTCATCACCGGCATGTTCAGATCCGTGATGATCAGGGCGGGATGATCCGACCGAAGCTTGCTCAGCCCCTCTGCCCCATCCGCAGCGGTGACGATCTGATAACCATGAGGCTGAAGCGTGAACGAAACCATGTCACGGATCGCCTTGCTGTCATCTATTATCAATACGGTCTTAGCCATTTCGGCCCTCCGGTTTGTGGTTGCCGACCAGTTCCGCCTGACCCAGGCGGCTGCATATTTCCCGAACCCGGGACGTGACCCGGTCCGCCGGGACACCCTGATTTCCCAGTTCCCGAATGGCGGCGAAAAGCAGTTGGATCGCGGGTTGGGTCGGCAGCAGCGGATGCGTCGGCACGGGCACGATATCCAGCGTGCCGCCATGTTTGAAAGCAAGCCAGGTTCTCAGATCATCGAGAACCTGAGCGGCGTCACTTGGCGCAAGTGCTCCGTCGATGATGAATGTCGTTGCGGCTGTCATTTCAGAATCATTGCCCAGGTAAGATTGGCTCATGTCCCCATCCTGACCCCGGATCTCTAAGATTTCGTTACCCGGAGGCAGGCATCCTGAAGGATGCGGATTCAATTCGATACAATTGAACGCAACTTCCGGCTGACATAACGTATTGCCCCGCACGTACGGGAACGCGCGGGGCGATGATCGGCTCTCATGTCGGGATTGCGCAGATCAGAATTCTTGGAATCGGGCGTTGCCTGCTGGCGCGCCACCCATCGCGGCAACCAGCGCGACCGGTGCGATATCGGCAGTCATTTCCATATCCGGCTCCGTCTCTTCCAAACCATCGGGATCCGATGTCTCACCAATGCTGAACCGTGCGAATTCGCGCATCAGATCATCCGCGCGCTGCACAAGCGACACCGCCACGGCGTTTGTCGACTCGGCCACGGCCGCGTTTTGCTGAGTCACCTGATCCAGCTGATTGACGCCTACCGTGATCTCTCCCAGCCCGGTCGATTGTTCGCTTGCCGCGATCGCGATTGCGGAAATCTGATCGGACACATCCAGAGCCTTGTGCAGGATCTGTTCCAGACACTCGCCTGTCCGGTCGACCAGGGCGGAACCCGCCTCGACCTGCGTGGCGCTTTTAGAGATCAATGTCTTGATCTCACGCGCGGATTCGGATGCACGCTGCGCCAGTCCGCGAACCTCCGAGGCGACAACCGCGAAACCGCGCCCGGCTTCGCCGGCCCGGGCGGCCTCGACCCCCGCATTCAGTGCCAGCAAATTGGTCTGGAAGGCGATGTCGTCGATCACGCCGATAATTCTGGTGATCTGATCCGAGGATTTCTCGATTCCCTTCATCGCTTCGACCGCCTCGCGCACGACCGACGCGCCGCTTTCCGCGATTTTCCGGTTCTCGAGACTTGCATTCTCGGCATTCTTGGCCCGAATCGCCGTCGACCTTACGCTTTCGGTCAATTCGTTCAGCGCCGCTGCCGATTGTTCAAGCGTCGCGGCCTGGGTCTCGGCACGGCTGGACAGATCCTCGGCAGCCGAGGTGATTTCCGCCGATCCGCCACGAACCTGATCCGCTACATCCGAGAACCGCGAAAGCGCGCCCGACAATATCAGGACCACACTGTTATAAGCTTCACGCAGCGCCTCATATTCGGCGGGAAAGGGATCCTGTTCGGGGCTGGGGATCGCCTCGGTCAGATCGCCATTCGCCAGCCGGTTCAGGCCCGCGCCGATCTCTCCGACAACCCGGGCCTGCGCCTGCCGCTCGGTTTCGCGGTTGCTGTTTGCCTTTGCTTCCCTTGCAAGAATCTCGTCACTCAGCCTGCTGCGCGCCTGCATATTATCCCTGAATTTCCGCAGCGCCCGGGACAGTTGCGCCAGCTCGTTTCCGCCTTCAAGCCCGGTGATTTCGATCGACATATCATTATCCGCAAGGCACCGGGCCTGCGTGACAATGCGGGAAATCTGCCGCGAGATCGACAGACCCAGCATCGCGGCAAGCATGCCGCCACATAACGCAATCGCGGCAATCCCGGCCATGATCGTGATCAGCATGCCACGGTGAAGCGCCGCACGCCCTTCATCCAGTGCCGCCTGCCGTTCAGAGGCATACGGCGCAAAAGACTGCGACAGCGATGGCGCTTCACCCGTCTCGGCAAACCGGTCGATCTGCATATCTGCCTGCTGCAGGTAGTGCATGCGTTGCAACTGACCGCCCGCAATCAATCCGAAAGCGATGACCAAAGTCAGGATAATGCCGAAGCATATGAAGATCTGCGTTCCAATTTTCACGTTCCGTAACATGAGATTCCTCAAATATTTACTGACACTTATTCGGCCGAAATCGTCTTTCTCGGGCCTGATGTTCTGGTGTGATTCGCCCATGACGGCGCAGCGTCCCGCAGGCGCAGCGTAACCGGGCCGGCATAAGACCGGCCGGTCCTGTGCCGGAATCAGGATCCGGACGGATTCGATGCCATGCAGTCGTAAAACCCACATTCGGACTCCTGTTGCGATGCGGATGAGATTACGGGCGAAAGATTAAGGAATACCTGCCGGTGTCGCATCCGGATGAAAGCGATTCCGCGCAACCATTTGTTAAATCCCCGCTGCTAGGAATCGGGTCATCGCCTCGAAAGGAGTTGCCGTGACCATTTTGACCTTGCCCGAAACGCTTGACCGAAGGGCAGTAGCGGAACTTTCCCCGAAACTTCTGGCCCTTCGCGGCGCCGCGATCGTGCTGGATGCGGGCTCTGTCCGGAAACTGGGCACGATCGCGTTCGAAATGCTGATCGCCGCGCGACATCAATGGCAGGCGGACGGAATGGAAATCGAATTTCGCAACTGGTCCGAAGACGCGATGCAGGCGCTGAATCGTATCGGCGCATCTGTAGAGATGCTGACGGGTGAGGCAGGGCAATGACAATACGCATTCTCGCGATCGACGATTCGCCGACCATACGCGCGCTGGTCGCCAAGGCGCTTCGCGGCGCCGGATTCGAAGTGGTTCTTGCCTCTGACGGGGTGAGCGGGATCGAATCCCTGCAGGAAGCTCAGCCCGATCTGATCATCACCGACATCAACATGCCGCGAATGGACGGGTTCAGGGTTATCGAAACGGTTCGCGCCGACGACCGCTATTCGGATGTTCCGATCCTTGTCCTGACAACGGAAAGCGGGGCCGATCTCAAGGCGCGGGCACGCCGCGCGGGCGCCACCGCCTGGATCGTCAAACCGTTCAAGGATGCCAGGCTGATTGCAATCATCAACAGGGTGCTGGGGAGGTAGCAAATGGCCGAGATGGACGAAATCCAGGAAATGTTCTTCGACGAATGCGGCGAACTTCTGGAAGGGCTTGCAAACGGCCTTCGTCAAATGGACCAGCCCGGATATGACAAGGAAACGGTCCATGCCGTCTTCCGTGCCGTCCATTCGATCAAAGGCGGTGCCGCCGCATTCGGGCTGAACGATCTGGTTACATTCGCGCATCGGTTCGAAACCGTCCTTGATCTGCTGCGCTCGGACAGGCTGGAAGCGGATCCGGCATTGATGTCCATCATGCACCGGTCGTCGGATTGCCTTGCCGATCTGGTGACGGCAGCGCGTCAATCCTCCGAGCCGGACCACGCTCAGCGCGAGGCATTGCTGACAGAGCTTGACCGGATCATGGCCGATGGCGGGGATGATGACGCGATAGAGTTCACGCCGATGGTCATCGATATCGGCGCTCTGGATGGCGAAGATCCCCAGCCCGGGCTTGCCGGTCAGGCCGGGTTCAACATTCATTTCATTCCCGATGGCGATCTTTACCGGTCCGGGAACGAGCCGGCGGCCCTGTTCCTTGCCCTGGCGAAACTGGGCGAGGCAGAGATCCGGGTGGATTCCGATTTCGTTCCGCCCCTGTCGGACTGGTCGGAAGATCAGCCGCAACTCCGGTGGACGATCGTCCTGCACACGGATTGCCCCGCCGATGAGATCGCCGAGATTTTCGAATTCGTCGAGGATTGCTGCGAGCTTCACGTGACCCCGCTGACAGCAGAACCGGATGGCCCCCCGGAACCGGACGAGATCTCCGATTCCGCGCCCGGGGACATTCCCGAACCCGCGCAGATCAACCCGCCGGAGCCCGCTCAGACCGATTCCGCCAAGCCATCAAGACCCGCTGCACCCGGCGGCGATTCCGGTGCGACGATCCGGGTCAGCCTCGCACGGGTGGACCGGCTGATGAACATGATCGGCGAGCTCGTCATCAAAGAGGCGATGCTCGCGCAGGTTATCCAGACCGCCGGGATGAGCGAGGATCCCGATGTCCTTGCGGGCCTAGACGCCATCGGCCAGCTTGCCGGCGACATTCAGGAAAGCGTCATGGCGATCCGCGCGCAGCCGCTGAAGCTGGTGTTCCAGCGCATGCATCGCATCGTCCGCGAAGCCGCCGACGCGACCGGCAAACAGGTCAGTCTGATCACCGTCGGAGAAGAGACCGAGGTGGACAAGACCATGATCGAGCGGCTGATCGATCCCCTGACCCATATGATCCGCAATTCGGTGGATCACGGTCTGGAAGACGGCGAAACACGGCAGGCGCGCGGAAAACCCGCGGAAGGCCGGATCACCCTTTCGGCCGCCCATCGCTCTGGCCGGGTCCAGATCGAGGTTTCGGATGATGGCGGCGGGATCAATCGGCCGAAAGTGCGTGAAATCGCCGAAGAACGGGGGTTGATCGCGCCCGGCGCGTCCCTGAACCCGGCAGAGATCGATCAGCTTCTGTTCATGCCGGGCTTTTCATCGAAGACCGAAGTCTCGGCTTTATCCGGGCGTGGCGTCGGGCTGGATGTCGTCCGGCGCGAGATCATGGATCTTGGCGGTCGCGTGATGATCCACTCGGAAATCGGGCAGGGCACAACATTCTCGATCGCCTTGCCGCTGACCCTGGCCGTTCTTGAAGGAATGCTGATTCAGCTTTGCGGTGAAACGATGGTTCTGCCGATCAACGCGGTTCAGGAAACGATGCGGGCCAATCCATCGATACTGCATGGTGTCGGGCAGGATGGCCGGCTTCTGTCCAATCGCGGCGATCTGATACCCATCATCGATCTGGCCGGAGAGTTCGGATTGCGTGACAGCCCCGCGACGATCGAAGGCGGCGTCCTGATCGTGATCGAGGCCGACAATCAGAAACGATCCGCCTTGCTGGTGGATGGCATCATCGATCAACGCCAGGTCGTCATCAAAAGTCTTGAAGAGAATTACGGGCATGTGCCGGGGGTGTCGGCCGCGACCATCCTTGGCGACGGCAAGATCGCCCTCATCATCGACCCCGAAGAGGTCGTCCGGACATCGTCCGGCGATCACGACAGGGCAGTCCCGGCCGCAGCAGCACAGGGATGAATCATGCTTCAGTCAATGTCACATAATACTGTCGGAAAAAGCGACGTCGTTGCCTTCAAGCTGGCAGAGCAGGATTTCTGCATAGATATCGGTCTGGTGCGGGAAATTCGCGGCTGGTCACCCACGACGACCCTGCCGCATGCGCCCGATTACGTGAAAGGGGTGATCAACCTGCGCGGCTCTGTCGTGACCGTGGTCGATCTTTCAGCCCGGCTGGGCTTTGGCGCCACCACGCCGTCGCAGCGACATGTGGTCATCATTGCAATGCATGAAGAGCGCGTGGTCGGGCTGCTGGCCGATCTCGTGTCGGATATCGTCACGGTCAATGACGGGAGTATTCAACCCGTTCCCGACATCGCCCTGACGCATGCGCGCGAATTCATCACCGGCATGATCACATTCGACGATGGCCAGATCCTTCGAAAGATCGATCTGTCCCAGGTTCTGCCCATTGCCCGGGAAGAAACCGCATGAGCGCGTTACAGATGATCGAAGCGCCGGCCCTGTCCGACCGCCAGTTCGACAGGCTGGCCCGGATCGTCCGCCAAGATAGCGGCATCGTCCTGACAACGGCAAAGCGCAGCCTTCTGGCAGCACGTCTCAACCGGCGGTTACGCTCGCTTAATCTGCGCGATTACGGCGCATATTGCCAGCGGCTGGAGGGCACCGATGGGATCGAGGAGCGGCGGCATCTGCTGTCGGCCGTCACGACCAATGTCACCGCGTTTTTCCGCGAGGCGCATCATTTCGACGCGCTTGCCACCGAGATTCTGCCTCCGCTTGTCGATGCGGCTCGGGCGGGCGAACGGATTCGCCTGTGGTCCGCCGCCTGTGCCTCGGGGGAAGAGGCATATTCGATCGCGATGACGCTGCTTGACCTGTTTCCGGATGCCGCGCGTCATGATCTGCGCATTCTCGCCACCGATATCGATCCCGCGATGGTGGCGCAAGCGGAAGCGGGGCGATACGCCGCGCAGGCATTGCACCCGCTTGGCGCGAAACGTCTGTTGCGGTTCTTCCGGCGGGAAGGCGAGCAATACACGGCAAATTCTGACCTGCGTGCGATCATTCGGTTCGCCGAACTGAATCTTCATGACGACTGGCCGTTTTCCGGCCAGTTCAACGTCATATTCTGCCGCAATGCCGTGATCTATTTCGATGCCCCTGCCCGGCGCAGGCTGTGGTGCAGATTCGCCCGGCAAATCGGGAATGGCGGCGCGCTGTTCATCGGCCATTCCGAACGGCTGGATGGCCCGGCAGCTGGTCTGTTCGATCCCACCGGAACGACACAATTCCGCCGTAATGGCACTCTGCCACCTAATCGCCCTGAAGGAGAATGAGATGCCTTTGAAATCGCAATTGCATGTAATGGTGGTGGATGACATGACTGTCAGCCGCGCCTTGATAGAACAGGCGCTGGATTGGGCCAAAATCCCGAATGTGCAATATGAAGCGGATGGCAAGACCGCGTTTCAGAAACTCGCAGCTTCGCCGGTTCATCTGGTGATATCGGATTACAACATGCCGGGCATGGACGGTCTTGCCCTGCTGGAGGCGCTGCGCAGCAACAAAAGCACGCAGAGGATCGGCTTTATCCTGATCACCGGCACCGCCAGCCGCGAAACGATCCTGCGCGGGCAAAAGGCGGGGATGAACAATTTCATCGCCAAGCCCTTCACCAAAGAGCAGTTGCTGGGTTGTATCGAAAAGGTAACGGGTAAATTGACGTGAATTCATTTGATATCATCCCTGATCAGAGCGAGCCGCTGCAGGCGGTTCTTGGCCGTGCTTCGGCGGAAGCACGACGCCTGACCGAAGAGCTTGCCGTTCTGGACCGCGTCATCGGACGGGTGATCCTGTCTGCAAACGCCGAAGAAATCCCGGATTTGCAGCAGGCCGATGCAATATGCCAAGGGCTGGAAGGCTTGTCGCGGTTCCTCACAGCGCTTGCGGAAGCGACGGATCCGGCGGTGATGTGCAATCCCGTTCTGGCTGCCCGGAATGTTCCCATGCGGGCGCAGGCGGGTCGCCTTGCCAAAGGGCCACTACCAGTCCCCGGCCCCGAAGACGAGCTTTGGGATGGATGATGCCGGATGCGTCCGGTTTCAGGCCCGGCGCGAAACCATATCCGGTCGGCACCTGTCTGCGAAGACTACCCGATCTCGCCCCGAACCCCACCCGTCTGCGCCCGGTCCATCAACAGATGATCCAGCAGAACGCAGGCCGCCATCGCCTCGGCCACGGGGACCGCGCGGATACCGACGCAAGGATCATGACGACCCTTGGTGATCAGGTCGATTTCCCCGCCCATCCGGTTGATCGTCTTGCGCGGCGTGGTGATAGAGCTGGTCGGTTTGACCGAGAAACGCAAGACGATGTCCTGCCCGGTCGAGATACCGCCAAGAATCCCCCCCGCATGATTGGACTGAAACCGGGGGCCGTGGTTGCCCATGCGGATTTCATCGGCATTCGCGGTCCCGGTCAGGCTGGCCGCCGCCATGCCCTCGCCGATCTCGACACCTTTCACGGCATTGATCGACATCATCGCCGCCGCCAGATCGGTATCCAGCTTGGCATAGACCGGCGCGCCAAGACCCGGCGGGCAGCCTTCGATCAGCAATTCCACCGCCGCGCCGACGCTGTTCTGACTCTTGCGGATACCGTCAAGATAACCGGACCATGCATCCACGGCAGAGGCGTCGGGCAGGAAGAACGGGTTCCCCGGAATCGCCGCAGGATCGAAACGGTCGCGGTTCAGCCGCATCTCGCCCATCTGCACCATGTAACCGGTGATCTTCAGGTCGGGCAGCAGATGCCGCAACACTGCCTGCGCCACGCCTCCGGCCGCGACCCGGGCGGCAGTTTCGCGCGCGCTTGAACGGCCGCCGCCGCGATAATCCCGGATCCCGTATTTCAGATGATAGGCGATATCGGCATGGCCGGGACGAAAACTGGTGGCGATATCCCCATAATCCTTTGATCTTTGATCGGTGTTCTCGATCATCAACTGAATCGGGGTGCCGGTTGTCTGGCCTTCGAACACGCCCGAAAGGATACGCACCTGATCCGGCTCTTTCCGCTGCGTGGTGTGTTTCGATGTGCCCGGACGGCGGCGGTCGAGAAATTGCTGGATATATGCCTCGTCCAGCTCCACCCGGGGCGGCACCCCGTCGACCGTCACGCCCAACGCGGGGCCGTGGCTTTCACCCCATGTGGTGAACCGGAATTCGCGGCCAAAGGTGTTATAGCTCATGACGCATCTCCCAAAGCCTTGAGTTCATAGATCAGGTCAAGCGCCTCGCGCGGGCTGAGCCCGTCGGGATGCACATCCTTCAACCGCTCATCCAGCGGCGATTTCCCGGAAACGGCAGGGGCAGCCGCCGGTGGTGCCGCGCGGAACAGCGGCAGATCGTCGATCAGGGCGGCGGGTTTCGCCGCGCCTTCACGCTCGCCCGATTCCAGCGCATCCAGCACCTCGCGCGCCCGTTCGACCACCGATGCGGGCAGCCCGGCCAGCCGCGCCACCTGAACCCCATAGCTGCGGTCGGCGGCGCCCTTGCGCACCTCGTGCAGGAAGATCACGTCGCCTTCCCATTCGCGGACCGCAACCGTCGCGTTCTCGACACCATCCAGCCGCGCGGTCAGGGCGGTCATCTCGTGATAATGGGTGGCGAACAGGGCACGGCAGCGGTTAACCTCGTGCAGATGCTCCATCACTGCCCAGGCGATAGAAAGCCCGTCCCATGTCGCTGTGCCGCGCCCGATTTCATCAAGAATGACAAGCGCATGATCGTCGGCCTGATTCAGAATCGCAGCGGTTTCCACCATCTCGACCATGAAGGTCGACCGCCCCCGCGCCAGATCGTCCGCCGCACCCACACGGCTGAACAACTGACTAACCATGCCGATATGGGCGCGCCGCGCGGGCACATACGCCCCCGCCTGAGCCAGAACCGCGATCAGGGCGTTCTGACGCAGGAAGGTCGATTTCCCGGCCATGTTCGGGCCGGTCAGCAGCCAGATCGCCGGAGTATCGCCTTCGGTCAACTCGCAATCATTGGCGACGAAACTTTCCGATTGCCGTTTCAACGCCCGCTCGACCACCGGATGCCGCCCGCCTTCGACAATAAAGGCGCGGCTGTCATCCACGCGAGGCCGCGTCCAGCCTTCACCACTGGCGATATCGGCGAAACCACTGGCAAGGTCGATCTCGGCCAGGGCCCGCGCCGCCTGCCCGATCTGCGCCGATTTCTCTAGCACCGCAGCCCGCAGCCGGTCGAAAATCCGGCGTTCGATCTCAAGCGCCCGGTCGCGGGCATTCAGGATACGGGTTTCCAGTTCGGAAAGCTCGACCGTGGTGAAACGGATCTGGTTCGCGGTGGTCTGCCGGTGAATGAATGTCTCCGACAGCGGCGGTTTCATCATCCTTTCGGCATGGGTCGCGGTGGTTTCGATGAAATAGCCCAGCACGTTGTTATGCTTGATCTTCAGGCTGGAGACCCCGGCCTTTTCGGCGTAATCCGCCTGCATCCCGGCGATGACCCCGCGCCCTTCGTCACGCAGGCGGCGGGTCTGGTCCAGATCCTCGTCATATCCGGAGGCGACGAAACCGCCATCGCGGGCCAACAGGGGGGGCTCTGCCACAAGCGCATCGTCCAGAAGATCGATCAACCCATCATGGCCGGTCAGATCGCCGGCGGAATCCCGCAGCACCTGCGCCGCGTCATCGGGCAAAAGCCCGGCAATCGCGGCGCCCTGCGCCAGCCCGGCCCGGATCGCGGCCAGATCGCGCGGCCCGCCCCGTTCCAGCGCAAGCCGGGACAGCGCACGGTCCATATCCGGCACCCGCGCCAAAGCCTCTCGCAGATCGGCGGACAGGCGCGGATCCTCGACCAGATCCGCCACCGCCTGCTGCCGCGCATGGATCAGGTGCAGGTCGCGGGACGGCGCCGAGATGCGCCGTTCAAGCAGCCGCCCGCCCGCCGCCGTTACCGTCCGGTCGATCGCATGCAGAAGCGAGCCATCGCGCCCGCCCGACAATGCCTGCGTCAGTTCCAGATTCCGGCGCGTCGCCGCATCGATCTGCACCGCGCCGCCTATCCGTTCGCGGGAAGGCGGTCGCAGCAAAGGCAATTTCCCCCGCTGCGTCATATCGAGATAATCGACAATCGCGCCCATCGCCGACAGTTCCGGGCGCGAGAAGCTGCCGAACCCGTCCAGCGTCTCAACCCCGTAAAGCTGGCACAACCGGCGCTGCGCCGCCGTGGAATCGAATGCGCTGGCATGCAGATCGGTCAGTGCCGCGCCCGCATCGGCGGCAAGTTCATCAAGCCCCGCGCCATCCGCCGCCAGCAATTCACGGGGCGCAAGCCGCGCCAGTTCGGGTGACAGACGGCTGACCGGACATTCCATCACCTGAAACGCCCCGGTCGAGATATCCACCCATGCCAGCGCGCTCTCGTCGCGCACCTGCGAAAAAGCGGCAAGGAAATTGTGCCGCCGCGCTTCCAGCAGGGATTCCTCGGTCAGGGTTCCCGGCGTGACCAGCCGCACCACATCGCGGGCCACCACCGATTTCGACCCGCGTTTCTTCGCCTCGGCCGGGTCTTCCATCTGCTCGGCGATGGCGACGCGGAACCCCTTGCGGATCAGCGTCAGCAGATAGCTTTCGGCGGCATGAACCGGCACGCCGCACATCGGAATCGGCTCGCCCTGATGGGTGCCACGCTTGGTCAGGGCGATATCCAATGCGCTCGCGGCCTGCACGGCATCGTCAAAGAACATCTCGTAGAAATCACCCATGCGATAGAACAGCAGCGCCCCCGGATTCGCATCCCGGATCGCCAGATATTGCGCCATCATCGGTGTGGGCTGATCGTTCATTGCCACCTGCTGAAACTGCGTGCTAGCGTTTCTAGAGGGGATTGGCTTCGGGTTGAAGTGCCGTTTTGCCGGCGCTTCGGGAATGCTGCGGCGTGTATCGCCAGCGATGCGACTTTCCCTTGCCTGACAGCCGTTATTACCCGCCCGGGATCAAGGATCGCAGGCCAGCCGGGCAATGGCAGGCTCGCTTGGATAAAACCGGTCCTCTGCGCTTTCGCCTTGCGAAACGCCTCCCGTCCATTACATTTGTCCGATACCTCGGGGAGCCGTTATCGGCTGAGACGCGACCGCGGACCCGTTGAACCTGATCCGGCTAGGACCGGCGGAGGGAAGGTTTCGCGCTCCTTTCTTTCGTGAAAATCACCAAGGAGTCGCCGCGATGAAAACAGTCCTGACAACATCAGCCCTGCTGCTGGCAAGCCCGGCCTTCGCACAGGACAAGCCGGTGCTGACCGTCTATGCCGGAGATTACATCGCCAGCGAATGGGGCCCCGGCCCGAAGATCGAGGAAGGTTTCGAGGCGTTCTGCGATTGCGATCTGAAATTCGTCACCGGCGACATCCTGCCCCGCATCCTGATGGAGGGCGAAGGCACGGAGGCCGATATCGTCTTCGGGCTGAATACCGATGTGACCGCCCGCGCCCGCGCCTCGGGACTGTTCGCGCCACATGGGCAGGATACATCCGATCTTTCTGTGCCGGTCGAATGGGATGACGATATTTTCCTGCCCTATAACTGGGGCGAAACCGCCTTCGTCTATGACGAAACCCGGCTGGAAAATCCGCCCGCGAGTTTCGACGAGCTTCTGAACGCGCCCGACGATCTGAAGATCGTGATACAGGATCCGCGCGCGGGCATCTCGGGTCTGGCGCTGCTCTTGTGGGTGAAATCGGTCTATGGCGACGACGCGCCCGAAGCATGGGCGAAGCTGGCCCCCAAGGTGCTGACCGTGACCAAGGGCTGGTCGGAATCCTATGGCATGTTCACCGACGGAGAGGCGGATATGGTCATGTCCTACACCACCTCGCCCGCCTATCATATCGAGGCCGAGGACGACCGGACTAAACATGCCGCGATCTTCCCGGAAGGCCATTACCTGATGGCCGAACTGGCCGCGCAGGTGGCATCGACCGATCAGCCGGAACTTGCGCAGCAATTCATGGACTGGATCCTGACCCCGGAATTCCAAAGCACGATCCCGCTTGCCAACTGGTCCATGCCCGCGAAACTGCCTCTGGACGAATGGCCGCAGGTCATGCGCGATCTGCCGCGCCCCGAAAAGACCCTGTTCTATTCCGAGGACGAGGCCGAGGCCCTGCGCAAACCCGCGCTCGAGGAATGGCTCCAAGCCTTTTCGCGCTAGGATCGGTCGCAGCCGTATCACGATATTCAGGCAATCGTCGCTCCCCCAACCCCGGCGATCCCGCATCAAAATCCGAAAGTTTTTGATTTTTCACATGAAACACATCTTTAACCTTAATGGATTTTATAGCCGGATCGCTCCGAAACGCTCCCCCTCCGTCATATTTCTTCTTTGTTCAAATACCTTGCAGGGGGTGCGGGGGATGCAAAATCCCCTGCCGCGCTGCCGGACGCGATCTCTGGCACGGCATGATCGGTTCAGGACGATCCGGCTATATCTGCGCATGCCGCCACCGACCGAAACCGCTCTCACCTCTTCCTCGCTCGAACCGCCCGGGATTTCCGCATTCCCCGCCATCGGTTGGAGAACCGCCCGGCGACAAGCGACACCCCCGGCTGCCGCAGAACTCATTCGCGGGCACATCCGATGATCCGCCGCCATCCCGCCGGAGCGATAATCGCCACCCTGCTTGCCACTTTGATCCTTGGCACATTGGCCGCCGTAGCATGGCAGGCGCGCGGCTTGTCCGGCCTTGGCCCGTGGGACTGGCAGGCGGTGCGGTTCACGCTGTGGCAGGCGGTCGTCTCGGCAATCCTGTCGGCGCTGCTTGCGATTCCGGTTGCGCGGGCATTGGCGCGGCGGCGGTTTCGTGGTCGCGCGGCTTTGGTGACATTACTGGGTGCGCCCTTCATCCTGCCGGTGATCGTGGCGATCATGGGACTGATCTCGGTCTTTGGCCGGAACGGCGCGCTCAATGACGGGTTGCGCCTGCTTGGCCTGCCCGAGATCAGCATTTACGGCTGGCAGGGGGTGATCCTTGCGCATGTGTTCTTTAACCTGCCGCTGTCGGTCCGGCTGATCCTGCAAGGCTGGCAGGCCATCCCGGCCGAACGGTTCCGTCTTGCCGAAAGCCTTGGTTTCACGCCCCGCGACAGGTTGCGGCATCTGGAACTGCCGATGCTACGCGCCGTTTTGCCGGGGGTCTGGCTGGCGGTGTTCCTTGTCTGCCTGACATCCTTTGCCGTGGCCCTGACACTGGGCGGCGGGCCATCCGCCACCACCGTCGAACTGGCCATCTATCAGGCTTTCCGCTTCGATTTCGATCTCGGACGGGCAGCAATGCTGGGGCTGGTGCAGATCGCGCTTAGCCTTGGCGCCATGACACTGGCCTTCCGGATCACCATCCCCGCCGCGTTCGGCGCCGGGATGCAGGAAACCCATACCCCGCACGGCCCGCGCGGCTGGAGACGTGGCGCGGATACGCTTGCCATCCTGCTGGCGGCGGTTTTCCTGCTATGGCCGATCCTGTCCGTCACCGCGAACGGGCTGCCCCGCATCGCGGCCCTGCCCACCGAAGTCTGGAGCGCCGCCGCACGTTCAATCGTCATGGCAATCTGTTCCGCGTTTCTGGCCCTGACGCTTTCGCTGATACTTGCGCTGGCGGTCGCGCGCGGCAATTCCCGCTGGATCGAAAGCGCCGGGATGCTGCCCATCGTCGCATCGCCGCTGGTTCTGGGGACCGGGCTGTTCATCCTGCTGCGCGGCTGGTTCGCACCCCAGACGCTTGCCCTGCCGGTCACGGTGGCGATCAACGCGATCATGGCGCTGCCATTCGGGCTTCGCGCCCTGATCCCTGCCGCGCGGATCCTGCGGGCGGATTACGGGCGGCTGGCCGCATCACTGGATATGCGCGGGACTGCGCGGCTGCGTTACCTGACCCTGCCGCGCCTTGCCCGCCCATTGGGCTTTGCCGGAGGTCTGGCCGCCGCGCTGGCGATGGGCGATCTTGGCGTCATCACGCTTTTCGCGCAGGAGCAGCCGACTTTGCCACTGAAACTTTATCAGCTGATGAATTCCTACCGGATGGAGGATGCCGCCGCCTGCGCCATCCTGCTGATGCTGATCAGTTTCGCGCTTTTCTGGATCTTCGACCGCGGGGGACGCCTTGCTTGAACTGCGCGATATCACCGTCACTCTGGACGATTTCTCGCTGCACGCGGATCTGACCGTCCCTGCCGCTGCGCATATGGCGGTGATCGGGGCGTCGGGTTCGGGAAAATCCACGCTGCTGTCGCTGATTGGCGGTTTCCTTGCCCCGAATAACGGCCGGATCCTGTGGGATGGACAGGACATCACCGCCATTCCCCCCGGTCAGCGGCCGGTTTCGTTTCTGTTTCAGGACCAGAACCTGTTTCCGCATCTGAGCGTGGCGCAGAATGTCGGGCTGGGCCTGCGCCCCGATCTGCGCCTTGACCGCGATCAACAGGCGCAAGTGAGCCATGCACTGGCCGAGGTCGGCCTGTCGGGCATGGAGCGCCGCCGCCCCGCCAGCCTGTCGGGCGGGCAGCAAAGCCGTGTCGCGCTTGCCCGGATCCTGCTGCGCGCCCGCCCATTGCTATTGCTGGACGAGCCATTCGCGGCGCTGGGTCCGGCCCTGAAATCCGAGATGCTGCAACTTGTGGCCCGCATCGCGGGCGAAACCCGGGCAACCGTGCTGATGGTCACCCATGATCCCAGGGATGCCCGCAGTTTCGCCCCCCGGACGATCCTGATCGAGGGTGGCATCGCTCATGCGCCTGTGCCGACCGGACCCTTGCTGGACGATCCCCCGCCGGGACTCCGCACCTATCTGGGTTAAGGAACAAATCGCCCGCGCCCCGGACTCTCGCCATAGCCGGGCAGCGCCTGACCGCGGGTGGGCGCAGTGGCAGTTGTGGCTCGCGTTTTATGGCGCAACCCCGAACGACGCCCGGCCCGCAGGACAACGTCACCAAAGCGCCCGCCCATCCGGGCGGTCGGGCGCTGCCCGGCGGGCCTGCGGCCCTTGATTCCGGGCACGGGGCATAGCACAGACAATATCGTTTGACGGTTCTTCGCCCTTACCCCCGCGCCGTTTCCCGCGCAGAGCGACGCGGCACCAAAGCCCGCATGATCGCGGGCATCTCCAGCGTACCGACCGGCTTTCCGTCCTGCGTGACCCGGAACCGCCGGTCAAGTGCACCCTCGGCCATGGCGATCACGTTCTCAAGGTTATCATCGTGATCGACCTCGCCGGAAAATTCGCCTTCGCCATTGCTGTCATCCATGATCGAGCGGACACGAAGAACCCTTGCGCGATTGATATCGCTGACGAAATCCTCGATATAGGGATCGGCTGGATTCAACAGGATATGCTGTGGCTCACCCTGCTGAACGACCAGTCCATCCTTCAGGATCACCAGATGATCGGCCAGCTTCAGGGCCTCGTCCAGATCATGGGTGATGAAAACGATGGTCTTGTGCAGCTCGGCCTGCAATTCGATCAGCAGATCCTGCATATCGGTGCGGATCAGCGGATCAAGCGCCGAGAACGCCTCGTCCATCAGCATGATCCCGGAATTCGAGGTCAGGGCGCGGGCGATCCCCACCCGCTGCTGCATCCCGCCCGAAAGCTGATAGGGATAATGGCCGCCATAGCCGCCCAGCCCGACCCGATCCAGCCAGCGATTGGCGTCGCCCTCGAACTCCTTGCGGGACTTGCCGCGCGTGGCCAGCGCCATCCCGGCATTCTCAAGCACCGTCCGATGCGGCAGCAGGGCGAATTTCTGGAACACCATCGACATGGTTTCCCGCCGCAGCGTCCGCAGCCGGGCCTCATTCCAGGTCAGGATATTCTTGCCATCGACCAGAACCTCGCCCGAGGTCGGCTCGATCAGCCGGTTCAGATGCCGGATCAGCGTCGATTTGCCCGAGCCGGACAGCCCCATGATGACGGTGATCTTGCCCTCGTGCATATCGACATTGATATCGGAAAGGCCCAGCACATGGTTGCGGCTTTCCAGAAGCTCGGACTTGCCCATCCCGGCCTGCACTTCGGTCAGAACGGATTTCGGGTTGTCGCCGAATATCTTGTAAAGATGGCGGATCGAGATCTTGACGTTATCATCCATGACCGCCCCCTATCGCTTTGCCTGGCTGGCATCGATTCGCGCCAGCGAAGCCTTGGTCACGCGGTCCAGCATGATCGCCAGCAGCACGATCCCGAAACCGGCGACCAGCCCGACCCCCAGCTCAAGACTGCGGATACCGCGCAGCACCAGCACCCCAAGACCCGGAGCGGAAACCAGCGAGGCGATGACCACCATCGCAAGGCTCATCATGATGGTCTGGTTCACGCCAGCCATGATATTCGGCAGCGCCAGCGGGATCTGCACGCCGAACAGCTTTTGCCGGCTGGTCATGCCAAAAGCGTCGGCGGCCTCGATCACATCCCTGTCCACCAGCCGGATACCAAGATCCGTCAGCCGGACCACCGGCACGATGGCGTAAAGGATGATCGCGATGCCATAAAGTTTCGGCTCGGTCACCGAGAACAGGAAGATCAGCGGGATCAGGTAGACAAAGGGCGGCAGCGTCTGAAGCATGTCGAGAATGGGGATGACGATCCGTTGCAGCCGGTCGCTGCGGGACATGGCAATGCCGATGGGCACGCCTATCAGCACGCAGATGAAGGCACAGACGAAGATGATCGCCAATGTCTGCATCGCCGCATCGTAATGATCGACCAGGGCAAGCAGCGCAAGCGATATGGCCACGAAACCCACGATCCGCCACGACCGGCTGACCAGCCAGACAAGGGCCAGCAGCAGCGGCATCATGATCCACCAGGGCGTATTGGTCATGACCGCAAGGCTTTCGCGCAGCATCCAGCTAAGCGGTTGGGTGACCGGATCGACCACCACCCGCAGCGCGTCGCGAATGGACAGGAACCCCCGCTCAAGTCCCAGTGTCAGATCGCGGGTTTCCGGAATCGCTGCGCAGGCATCGTGAAGCGTATCGAGCGACGGAAAAGGCAGATCCCAAAGTGATCCGCCGTCACCGCCGCCCCCGGATTCGCCCCGGCTGCGGGCAAGCAGCTCTTGCATGGACATGGGGGCGCTGCCACCACCTCCGTCGCTTCCGCCGCCGCACCATTCGCGCAAACCAAGCGCATCAATTACACCGTCATAAGTTGCCATGGCTATTCCGGACAGCATGCCCGCCTGTTTTCGGAACCCGGAAAGGACAACGCCTGATCCGGCGCCGTCCTTTGCAGGGTTCGGGTTGTCGTCGACTTATTGCTGAAGCAACTCGGACAGGTTTTCACGTGCCGTATCCGACAGCCAGCCCTGCCATTCATCCGGGTTTTCGGTAAGGTAATGCACCGCGACCTCTTCCTCGGTGGCGGAGTTTTCGTCCTGCCATGCCAGCAGCGCGCTCATCGTATCGGTCTTGATGGTCATGTTGCGGAAGAACTCGGTAACTTCCGGATTGCTGTCCACGAAATCCGCGGTGGCCGCGGTCAGGATCGGAGCCGCGGTGAATTCCGACACTTCCGGGTTTTCGGCATTCGGGTTTTGCAGATTGGCGGCTTTCTCTTCGTCATACTCGCCCAGTTTCACCTGCGTCATGTCGTATTTGCCAAGCGGCACGGTCGGTCCCCAGTAATAACCGAACCAGGGTTCGCCATCGGTCACCGCAGAACCCATCGAGGACGCCAGCGTTTCGCCCGATCCGTGATTGAACACCTCGATACCAGAGCTTTCCAGATCAAGCGCGCGGATCAGGTTGTCGCTGACCACCCGGCAGCCCCAGCCATCGGGGCAGTTGTTGAAGCGATTGCCGACCAGTTCGGGATTTTCCATGATGCCTTCGATAGTGGTCAGTTCGGGATGTTCCTCGGCCAGCGCGGTCGGAATCCACCAGCCTTCGGTGCCACCCGGATCAAGAACATCGGCAAGGGGCACCAGAGTGCCTGCATCGACCAGCTTGTCATAAGCTTCCCCGGCGGAATTCGGCCACAGATCGGTCACGATATCCGGCTCGCCATTTTCGGCGACCGAAGTCATCGCGGGTATGGTATCGGATTTCACCAGCGAAACATTGCAGCCATAGCCTTGCTCCAGAAGGAACTTGGCGATTTCCGTAATGACTTCGGCTGATGCCCAGTTCATTTGCGCGATTGAAACGTCACCGCACTGGCTTTCGCCTTCCTGTGCATTCGCGGGCAGCGAAAACAGGCAGCCGGCTGCGGCAAATGCGGCAATAGAAGTTATCCTGAACATGGTGTGTCCTTTACTCTTATGGGCCGGAAAGGCCGGATACGGGATTTCCCACGAATCCGGTCGGTGAATGATAACGGAATTGGAAACGCACGCGGCGGCACGACAATCCGCCATGTGAAAGCGTGTTGACACGCTTGAGAGCTGTTATGTTCCCTCTCAGCCATTATAATCTGGCTAGCATGGGGTCGACAAAAAAGCAACCTGAACGGCGTCCGGAAACCCCGGAATTTCATCGCTGCCTTGCTGCAATTATCTGATTCAATATAGTATTTCCGAACACTCGCGGAACAGGGGTGAAATCGGAACCGGACTTGCCCGTTCCTGCGCATTTACCCGGAGGGATGAATGACCGATCAAAGCGATACCCGTCAGGGGATGCTGGCCATGATCGCCGCCATGGGGCTTCTGCCGATTGGCGATGCCATTGCAAAACTGCTGACCGGCGTCGCCTCGCCCTTCGATGTGACGGTATGGCGGATCGGGATGCAGGCGCTGTTTTTCGTACCGATCGCCCTTGTCATGCGGCACCGGCTGAAGGGACCGCTGCTGTCATGGACCGCACTGGTCTCGGGGGCGCTGTTCGCGGCAGTGATGATCTGCCTTGTCAGTGCATTTCAGAAGATGCCGATCGCCACCGCCATCGCCATCTTCTTCATCGAGCCGCTGCTTCTGACGCTGCTGGCATGGCCGTTTCTGAACGAACGTCCCGGCCCGCGCCGCATTGCGGCGGTTGTCGTCGGGCTGATCGGCGCGTTGATCGTCATTCGTCCGAATTTCACCATATTCGGGCCGGTCGCGCTGTTTCCGGTCGGCGCGGCAATCGCCTATGCGTTGAACATGATCATGCTGCGCCGTGCCAGCCGCAGCAGGTCCGCGCTTACATTGCAGATCGGCGCGACCTTCTGCGCCGCCATCGGGATGCTGATCCTTGACGCCGGCAGCATCATCCTTGGGCGCGACGCGGTATCGATCTTCGAATTGCCGGGCTGGGTGTTCCCGGCATTGATCTGCGCGGGCGCAATGCTGTCACTGACCTTTCTGCTGATCACCCATGCATTCAGCAGGGTCGAGGCCGGTCTTCTGGCGCCGTTCCAATATCTGGAGATCGTGGGCGCCACCATCGTCGGCTTCGCGGTTTTCGGGGATTTCCCGGATGCGCTTACATGGCTTGGTACCGCGATCATCCTTGCGGCGGGGATCTATGTTTTCCACCGCGAGCGGATGACCGGCACATGAGTTGGCCGACCGCGGCCGGGTGCCGCGCAGTTTCGAAGGCTTCTTGAAGCGATAGCCTCAGGTCCGGACCGGTCCGGGCCCTTCACTCACCCTGCCCGGTCGCGGCGCGATATTCGCCAAGGATCATGGATAATTGCATGCGCCTGCCCGCCGGATCGGCAAGAATCATGCATAAATCCCGCGCGGCGCGGGACATCTGCTTGCATTCATCGGGGTGATGCCGCGCCCAGTCCAGCTTCTCTTCCAGATCCGCGGCGCCCCAGTTCAGCGGGATGTAATGCTCCCACGGGCGGAAGACGCCGGAATGGTACAGCTCCCAGCCGTCTTCCTCTTTCAGGACGACCGAATGGCTGTTGGCGTGCAACAGGAATTCATCCGATCCCGGCACACCCCCAAGCGAGACGATATAGCGATAATCGAAGGGCGAGCCGTGCTCTTTGCCGATCGCCTGAAACTGGTCCAGCTCGGTCCGTTCCAGCGCTTTGCGCACCCGGCCCCGGGGATTGAAAATGATATCCACAAGCTCGGATCCCGCGCAACTCTCGATGAACCCAAGCCTTGCGCTGTCGGCAAGATCGCTTTTGCCAGCCCTGAATCGTGGGGAATCGTACTGCGAACCGACAAGCCTGTCGATCGCACCCGAGACCGGTCTTGACAGATCGGGCCCCTCTTCCCCTCGGGCATAGCCCGTAAGGTCGCCGGCCCAGACAGCGTGATCAAGCTTGTTTTCGAACGGTTTTTCCTTGCGCGGAACGATACCCGGCAACCCGCCGCTTCCCAGCCGGTGCAGCCAGGGCATCGGCCAGAGAAACACGTTCTCGACTCCGGCTCTGCGGCTGGGGGCAAGGATCGGCGCGGCGGCGGCATGACCCTTTACCGCCCCCGCAAGGCAGTTCAGGCGCATATCCAGCCAGTATTCGCCGTGATCGGCGACCTGCGCGATATCGTTCACAGCGGCGGCGGTGGGCCGCAGCGCAGGAACCGCCGGGTCAGCATGATAGCGGCCGTCATCATCGCGGATGATCGGCAGCAATCCGGAATCGGGCGCGTGGATTTCACCGCTTTCGACATCGAAACAGACAGGCATCCGCAAGCGGGGCGAAAAACCCCCGGCGGCATGGCTGATGCTTGCGGGGGCACAGAACGCGGACAACCGGGCCGCCACGTCCTTTCGCGCGGATTCCGAAACCATATCCGCAGGCTCTGGCGCGGTCAGCATTTCGCCAAGCCGGGGAAGATAGGCTTCCCGCTTTTTGCGCACCCGTTTCCCGATAGGCTCGGGGCAATGCTTCAGATCGAACCACGGCGACAGCGCCTCGTAATAATCGGCAGGCGCGGCATCGTCGATATTTATCTGGATGAATTCGGGGCGCGAGCCGAAATAGGCGCGGCAGGCCCGCAGATGGCGCTTCCAGTCCTCTTTCCAGATATCGGCGAGATCGCCGACCGATACGCCCAATATCTGCGCGCAGGCACGCGCATATCCGCCGCCGCGATGCATGTAGCGGCTGATGATCCAGTCTTCCACATTGCGGGTATTCAGCAGAAAGACCGAACCGGGAAAATGGCTGTCGAGATATTCATATTCCTTGAACGCCTCGATGATCGGCATGTTCATGAACCGCACCGATTCCATATCGGTAAAGGCGGTCACGCTGTCGGCCCATTTCTGCAAGGGCTTTCTGCCGGTCAGCTTCGAATAGGCGATATCCTCGGCCAATTCGCCTTCCAGCCAATGCACGGCGGGGATGTTATTCATCTCGAACAGCTGCGCGATGAATGTCGTGCCGCATTTGTTGAAACCGATCTGAAAGAACTTTGGGGCCATGACACGATCTGTTTGATGCCGACACATTTCAGAACAAAAGCTTGTGGGTCAGGCCGGCCCTCTTGTCAACCGAAGCGGCCGGGATGCAATCAGTCTCGGGCCATCAGACAAAAGTCTTGCATTGCGGCGATAGCGCAGATAGCAACCCAGACATGGAATTCGGGAGAATCCGGCCCCGCGCCGGTGCCGAAGGAGCAGCCGCCCCGGCGAACTCTCAGGCAAAAGGACCGTTTTCCGACTTGAACTCTGGAGAGTGGCCGTCCGGCCCGCCGAAGGGATAACGATCTCAGGCGCCCGAAACCAGGCAGGACTGGAACCGGGCAAAGACAGAGGGGGCATCGACAGGCGGGGTCAACCCGTTTCACCGATGCCGGCCCGCCGGCAAGACGACAGGGGGTCACATGACCGAAGAATTGCGCCGGACCGGACTTTACGGGCTGCATCTTGAACATGGTGCCCGGATGGTGCCCTTTGCCGGCTGGGAAATGCCCGTTCAGTTCAAGACAGGCGTCATGGCCGAGCATCTGCATACCCGCGCCCACGCCGGGCTGTTCGATGTCAGCCATATGGGACAGGTGCTGGTCCATCCGCGTGACGGCAAGCCGGAAACCGCCGCGCTTGCGCTGGAGCGTCTGATCCCCGCCGCGGTTCTGGGACTTCCCGAAGGGCGACAGCGTTATGGGCTGTTCACAAACGATCAGGGCGGAATTCTGGACGATCTGATGTTCGCCAATCGCGGCGATCACTATCTGCTGGTCGTCAATGCCGCCTGTGCGGAACAGGATATCGCCCATCTGCAGACATTGGAGGATGTCGATATCCGGCCCGTCACGGATCGCGGTCTGATTGCGCTTCAGGGACCTGAAGCGGCCGATGTTCTGGCCCGTCTTGTACCCGCTGCGGCCGGGATGCGTTTCATGGACAGCCGGGCCTTCGACTGGCAGGGCACAGAGCTTTGGATCTCCCGCTCGGGCTATACCGGTGAGGACGGCTTCGAGATCTCGGTGCCCGATGACCGGCTGACGGAATTCGCGCGTGCCTTGCTGGCGCATCCGGAAGTCGCCCCCATCGGATTGGGTGCCCGCGACAGTCTGCGGCTGGAGGCAGGGATGCCGCTTTACGGCCATGACATGGATGAAACCGTGACGCCGTCTGAAGCAGGTCTGGCGTGGTCGATCCAGAAAACCCGCCGTGGCGGGGGCGAACGCGAGGGCGGTTTTCCCGGCGCCGCGCGGATCCTTGCGGAACTGGAATCCGGCCCCGCCCGTACCCGACGCGGGCTGCGCCCGGAAAGCCGCGCCCCGATCCGCGAAGGCGTTGACATCTTTGCCGGGGAAAGCGGGGGCGACGTGATCGGCACCGTGAGTTCGGGCGGCTTCGGCCCTTCGGTTGGCGGACCCATCGCCATGGCCCGGCTTGATCCCGACATTCCCGACGGCGCAACGGTCTATGCGGAATTGCGCGGCAAGCGCATGGCCGTAGCCGTGACCGCCCTGCCCTTTGTCACCCCATCCTATAAACGCTGAGGAGCACCCCATGCTGAAATATACCGAAGATCACGAATGGCTGCGCGCCGAGGGCGATGAAATCATCGTCGGCATCACCCGGCATGCAAGCGAGCAGCTTGGCGATGTCGTGTTCATCGAACTGCCCGAAGAGGGCCGCGAGGTCGAGGCGGGTGAAGAAATCGTCGTGATCGAATCGGTGAAGGCGGCTTCCGACATCACCGCGCCGGTCGCGGGCGTCATCACGGCAGTGAATGGCGATCTGGCCGATAATCCGGGAAATGTGAACGAGGATCCGATGGCGGCGTGGTTCTTCCGAATCAAACCGGCGGAGGACGGCGTGCTGGACGGGTTCATGGATGAGGCGGCTTATAACGATCTGATCGGGTGAGGTTTGCCGGGCTTTGCCCGTCGCCGGCAGGTCTCTTGAACCAGTGGCGCGATCCGCCGGCGACCCCGAGGTATTTGGACAAAGAAGAAACGATGAGCGGATTCGCTCTGGGAATATGCAAGAGGGCGACATATGAGCCGTTGGATTCCGACCGATTACAATCCTGATGATTTCGCGAACCGGCGCCATATCGGCCCCTCGCCCGCCGAGATGGCGGAAATGCTGAAGGCGGTGGGGGCGGATAGCCTTGACGTGCTGATCGATCAGACGGTGCCCAGGGCGATCCGGCAGACCGAACCGCTGGACTGGCCGGCGCTGTCCGAAGCGGGCCTGCTGGCGCGCATGGAACAGGTGGCCGCGAAGAACAAGGTCATGACCAGCCTGATAGGTCAGGGCTATTACGGCACGGTGACTCCGCCCGCCATTCAGCGGAATATTCTTGAGAATCCAGCGTGGTATACCGCCTATACGCCTTATCAGCCCGAGATCGCGCAGGGGCGGCTCGAGGCTTTGCTGAATTTTCAGACCATGGTCGCCGATCTGACGGGGTTGCCCGTCGCCAATGCCAGCCTGCTGGACGAGGCGACGGCGGCAGCCGAGGCGATGGCGATGGCGAAGCGGCAGGCGAAGTCGAAGGCGAACGGGTTCTTCGTCAGCAGGGATCTGCATCCACAGACAATTGCCGTGATCGAGACGCGGGCGGCGCCTTTGGGGATTCGGGTGATCCGGGGCGCGGCAGAGGATCTGGATCCGTCGCAGGTTTTCGGGGCGATTTTCCAGTATCCCGGCACCTTTGGTCATATCCGCGACCTGAGCGCCGATTGCGCCGCGCTGCACGAGGCGGGCGCGCTGGCAATCATGGCGACCGATCTTCTTGCGCTATGTCTGCTGAAAGAGCCGGCTGCCATGGGGGCGGACATCGCCATCGGCTCGGCGCAGCGTTTCGGAGTGCCGATGGGATATGGCGGGCCGCATGCCGCCTTTATGTCCTGCCGGGATGAGTTGAAGCGGGCCATGCCGGGGCGAATCGTCGGCGTGTCGGTGGATGCCAAGGGGAACAAGGCTTATCGGCTGGCATTGCAGACCCGCGAACAGCATATCCGGCGCGAGAAGGCCACCTCGAATGTCTGCACGGCGCAGGCTTTGCTGGCCGTAATGGCATCCTTCTATGCCGTGTTTCATGGGCCCGAAGGGCTGCGGGCGATTGCGCAGCGGGTGCATCTGAATGCCGTCACGGTGGCCAATGCGTTGCGCGCTGCCGGGGCCGAGGTCGCTCCGGATGCGTATTTCGACACGATCACCGTGCGGGTGGGCGTCGGGCAGGCCGGGATTCTTGCCGCCGCCGAGCAGCGCGGGATCAATCTGCGCAGGGTCGGGCGCGACCGGGTCGGGATCTCGATCGACGAGACGACCGATGCCGATGTGATCACGCGGCTTCTGGATGCATTCGGGATCGATGAGCCTGCGGAGGCCGGAACTGTTCCGGCCATCCCGTGGGAATTGCTGCGTGAAAGCGATTATCTGACCCATCCGGTCTTCCATATGAACCGGGCCGAATCCGAGATGATGCGCTATATGCGCCGCCTGTCGGACCGCGATCTGGCGCTGGACCGGGCGATGATCCCGCTGGGCTCTTGCACGATGAAGCTGAACGCCGCCGCCGAGATGATGCCGATCACATGGCCGGAATTCGGGGCGCTGCATCCCTTTGCTCCGCGCCATCAGGCCGCAGGCTATGCCGAGGCGATCACGGATCTGGAGGCAAAGCTGTGCCGGATCACCGGCTATGACGCTTTTTCCATGCAACCCAATAGCGGCGCGCAGGGCGAATATGCCGGGCTGTTGACGATTCAGGCATATCACCGGGCGAATGGCGACGATCAGCGGGATATCTGCCTGATCCCGGTGTCCGCGCATGGCACCAACCCGGCAAGCGCGCAGATGGCCGGGATGAAGGTTGTTGTCGTCAAATCCGCGCCCAATGGCGATATCGATCTTGAGGATTTCGCGGATAAGGCAGCCAAGGCCGGAGACAGGCTGGCGGCTGTGATGATCACCTATCCCTCGACCCATGGCGTGTTCGAGGACACGGTGCGCGAGGTGTGCGACATGACCCACAGGCATGGCGGGCAGGTCTATATCGACGGCGCGAATATGAACGCGCTGGTCGGGCTGGTGCAGCCGGGTGAGATCGGGGGCGATGTCAGCCACCTGAACCTGCACAAGACATTCGCCATCCCGCATGGCGGTGGCGGCCCCGGCATGGGACCGATTGGCGTGCGGGCGCATCTGGCCCCCTATCTGCCGGGCGATCCGCGCGAAGACGGTTCCGGCGCAGTGAGTGCGGCGCCTTGGGGCTCGGCTTCGATCCTGCTGATTTCATGGGCCTATTGCCTGATGATGGGCGGCGAGGGGCTGACGCAGGCGACGCGCGTGGCGATCCTGAATGCGAATTACATCGCCAGCCGTCTGGCCGGGGCCTATCCGATCCTGTTCATGGGCAACCGGGGGCGTGTGGCGCATGAATGCATTCTGGACACCCGGCCTTTCGCCGAACATGGCGTAACCGTGGACGATATCGCCAAACGCCTGATCGACAACGGCTTTCATGCGCCCACGATGAGCTGGCCGGTGGCGGGAACCCTGATGGTCGAGCCGACCGAAAGCGAAACCAAGGCCGAGATCGACCGTTTCATTACCGCGCTTCTGGCGATCCGGGACGAGATCACCGACATTGCCGAAAGCCGCGTGGCTGTCGAAGAAAGCCCGCTGCGCTTTGCCCCCCATACGGTCGAGGATCTGGTGGCCGAATGGGACCGGCCCTATAGCCGCGAGCAGGGCTGTTTTCCTCCGGGCGCGTTCCGGGTGGACAAATACTGGCCGCCGGTCGGGCGTGTCGACAATGTGTTCGGGGACCGGAACCTTGTCTGCACCTGTCCGCCGCTGGAAAGCTATGCCGAGGCGGCGGAGTAATCCGGTTTTCCGAGCCTGTCGCGCTGAATCGGAAACGCCGGTCATTTGCGTCCCGCGATGGCCGGGGGCGCTGCCCCGTCGCCGGCTGGTCTCTTGAACCAGTGGCACGACCCGCCGGCGACCCCCGAGGTATTTGGACAAAGAAGAAGCAGAGGGAGGGGAAGCGGAACCGGGCAGGCGCGACATGTTCTGACAGGCGTCCCTTCCCGGCGCAATCAGGCGGGGGTCCGGAAAGTGGGGGTCACGAACAGATCCTGCATTCCTCGGTCGCTGCGTTGAAATCCAGATCGACCGCCTTGCCGCTTGCCGCCGATTCCTGCGCCGCCAGGCCCATCAGCACGGCTTTCATGCCATCCTGAACCGTGACTTCGACGGCATGACCATCCTGCATGGCCTGCCTGAATTTCCGATGCTGATAGAATGTGGCGCCGTTATGGTCTCCGGCCTCCAGCAGCGCCGGATCAACCGGGATCTCGGTCGTCACCGGCCCTTTGGGCGCGCGGGGGCTTTCGATCAGTTGCGGAACCGGAGGCGCACCCATATGCACGGGCCAGAACCGGCCGGGACCGGGCACCAGCGCCTCGATCCGCCCGGAGGGACCGACCGCCGTGATTTCTTCCTGATAACGCGCGCCTTCCGCGAACATGCATAGTTCCAGCATCGCGCGGGCACCATTGGCGAAATCCACGATGACATAGGCATTGTCCCAGATATCCGGGGTTTCGCCGCCATAGGCTTCGTCCAGATGATTGACGGCCTGCCCGGCGCTGGCCATGATCCGCACCGGCTCGGACCGCACCGCCAGCCGCATGAGGTCGAAGAAATGGCAGCATTTCTCGACCAGGGTCCCGCCAGAGCTGCGATTGAAGCGATTCCATGCGCCGACCTTGTGCAGGAAGGGAAAGCGATGCTCGCGGATGGTCAGCATCTTCAGCCCGCCGGTCGCGGGATCCAGCCGTTCCAGAAAGCGGGCGATAGGCGGCATGTAGCGATATTCCATCGCCACCCAGATCGGGGCGCGATAGGTCCGGATCAGCCGCTCGATCCGGGCGCAATCCGCGGGGTGTGTGAAAAGCGGCTTTTCGACCAGAACCGGGACAGGCGGCCCCTGTGCGATCTGTTCCAACTGCCCGACATGGGCCATGTTGGGCGAAGAGATGACGATGCAATCCAGCGGCGATGCCAGCAAATCCGCAAGCGAGTCGGCCAATATGGCATCGGGCGCGATACGGGCGGCGGCGGCGCGCATATCGGGGTCGGGTTCATAGATCGCGGCAATGCGGCTGTCAGGCAGCAACAGGATATTGCGAAGATGTTCCTGCCCCATCATGCCGCAGCCGATCATGCCGTAATTCACTTGCTTGCCCATCATGATCCTATCTTATCCGCGCGACATATCGCGCCTTGTCCGTGTCGAACCAATTGCGTGAAAATTCCGCGCGCCGGTTGTCTTGCGCATAGGAGATCCGCTGGAAATAGCCTGATGGTGCGCCAGCAGGCGGCGCGAATGCGTCGGGCTTCCAGCCGGGAACGGGGGCAATGCCCACGCTGTCCTCGACATGGGCGATCCAAAGCTTCAGCGTCTCTCGGTAATAAAGATACAGCGATTCCGACAGGTCGCGCGGCGCGATGCGATCCGTATAGCCGCCATCAAGCCAGATTTCCTCGAGCACACAGGGGCAATCGTTCAGATAACGCAGCCGGCGGATGCGGTGCCCCTCATGCGATGTGCCGAAATCAGGGAAATCGGCGGGCTTGGGCAATCGCTCGACGGATAGCAGCTTGGCGCGGGGCAGACCGCCCCCGCGCAACAATTCGATGCGGAAGAAAGCATAGATATTCTGCGGCGTCTTCGTCGCGCAGACATAATTCCCCGAACCTTGCCGCCGTTCCAGCAGGCCCTGCCGGGTCAGTTCGGCCAAAGCCTTGCGCAGGGTTCCGACCGAGGTTTCAAGCTTCGCCGCCATCTCGCGCTCGGGCGGAAGTTTCTCGCCATGCAGCAGGTGACCGGCGGCGATCTCGCGGGCCAGAAGCTCGCTGAGTTGCAGATATAGCGGAAGCGCAGAATGCGTTTCCCTCAGCATAGCCGTCCGCCCAATGGGAAGCTGCGTGGCGCAGTTGGTTTGAAAGGCACAGATTTTTCGGCAACAAGCCGCATCGTTCCGGGCATCCGCTAAAATTGATATAGCATTGATCTACTATACCCACCCTGCTACGCAAGAAGAAATTCTTACGCGGGAATGATGAATATGAGCGTGGTCCCCATAACATCGCCGGATTTGCAGGCCGCCGAAGTGGCGTGGTTCTCGGCGCTGTGTTCCGATGATTACCGCTATCTCGGCCTGCCCGATGGCAGCCTGCGCTCTAGCTGGGAACATTGTTCGGATATCGTCAGAACCGCCGAAGCGCAGGGGTTCCGGAATATCCTGTGCCCCTCGTCCTATCAGGTCGGGCAGGACACGCTGAGTTTCGTCGCCGGATGCGCGCCGATCACCGAACAGATCAATCTGCTGGCCGCGGTGCGCTGCGGCGAGATGCAGCCGATCATGTTGGCGCGGACCATCGCCACGCTGGACCATATGCTGAAAGGGCGGCTGACGGTGAATATCATCAGCTCCGACTTTCCCGGCGAACAGGCCGAAAGCGCCTTTCGCTATCAGCGGTCGCGCGAAGTGGTCGAGATCCTGAAGCAGGCATGGTCGCAGGACGAAATCAGTTACAAGGGCGAGATTTACGATTTTCACGGGCTGAGTACCGATCCGGCCAAACCCTATCAGACGGGCGGTCCGCTGCTGTATTTCGGCGGCTACAGCCCGCCCGCGCTGGAACTTTGCGGGCAGCATTGCGATGTCTATCTGATGTGGCCCGAAACGAAGGAACAGCTTGCCGCCCGGATGAAGGCCGTGAACGATGTCGCGGCGCGATATGGCCGAACGCTTGATTACGGGTTGCGCGTTCATGTCATCGTGCGCGACACCGAGGCCGAAGCGCGGGAATATGCCCGTGAACTGGTCTCGAAACTGGATGACGACATGGGCGATGCGATCCGGGCGCGGGCGCTGGATTCCACCTCTCTTGGCGTGTCGCATCAGGCGCGGGCGCGGGAACTGGCGGATATGGACGGCTTCATCGAGCCGCATCTATGGACCGGCATCGGGCGGGCGCGGTCCGGTTGCGGCGCGGCGCTGGTCGGCTCGGCCGATCAGGTGCTAAGCGAATTGGAAGAATATCGAAAGATGGGGATGCGGGCCTTCATTCTGTCGGGTTATCCTCATATCGAGGAATGCGGGCATTTCGGGCGGCTGGTCATGCCGCATATCAGAACCTGCTCGCTGCCGCATGAATATGGGCGGGTGCCGGAACAGGTGCCAGACACGCCGCTGGGAACGGGAGAGCGCAGATAATGGAACGGATCCGCCTGAACGGTGAACTGGAACTGAGCCGCATCGTTTACGGCATGTGGCGGCTGGCCGCGGACAGCGATACCGACGCGGCGCATGTTCAGGCCAAGATCGAGGCCTGTCTGGAACAGGGGATCACCAGTTTCGATCAGGCGGATATCTATGGCGATTACGAAAGCCAGCCGGTTCTGGGCGCGGCACTGAAAGCGGCGCCCGCGCTGCGCGACCGCATGGAAATCGTCACGAAATGCGATATCGCGCTGATCTCGGACAAGTTTCCGCAGCGGCGGGTGAAACATTACGACAGTGGGCGCGATCATATCGAAGCCTCGGTCAACCGCTCGCTGACCGAGATGAATATCGAGCGGATCGACCTGTTGCTGATCCACCGCCCGGATCCGCTGATGGATCATCATGAAACCGGCGCGGTGCTGGACGGGCTGGTGAATATCGGCAAGGTGCGGGCAATCGGCGTGTCCAATTTCGGGCTGCATGACTGGACACTGCTGCAATCGGCCATGCAGACGCCCCTTGTCACCAATCAGATCGAACTCAGCCTGCTGAACAGCAATGCGTTTCGCAATGGCGATCTGGCATTCATGCAGGAACGCGGCATTCCGCCGATGGCATGGTCGCCGCTTGGCGGCGGCGCGTTGTTCAGCGGCAACCATCCGAGGCTTCTGGCGCGGCTGAAGGAGTTGGGGGAGGCGGCGGGCGTGGATGCGGCGGCGGTCGCGGTCGCGTGGCTGCTGCGGCATCCGGCGCGGATTCTGCCGGTGCTGGGCACGAATAACCTTGACCGGATCAGGGCGCTTTCCCAGGCGATGACAATCGATATCGACCGCGAAACCTGGTTCGAGCTTTACAGCCTTGCCAATGGCTTCGAGGTGCCCTGAGACATGCGGAATCCCCTGCAAGCAGCGCATGGCTTTACCCCGACCGGCAATCCCGACCTGTTCCGCGACGCGCTGGGCCGCTTCGGCACCGGCATCACGGTCGTCACTGCGGCGTCAGAGCGGGGGCCGGTGGGCATGACGGCGAACAGCTTCGCTTCGGTTTCACTGGATCCTCCGCTGGTTCTGTGGTCGCCGGCCCGCGCCTCGCGCCGTTTCGAAGCCTTCCGGTCGGCGGAATATTTCGCGATCCACGTTCTGTCCGAACGACAGGTGCAGCTTTGCCGCGATTTCGTCATTTCCGGCGATGCTTTCGACAGAACCGACTGGATCTGGAATGAACAGGGCGTGCCTTTGATCGAAGGATGTCTGTCACGTTTCGAATGCCGCCGCAGGGCGGTACATGATGGCGGAGATCACCTTATCATCGTCGGCGAGGTTGCGCATGTGACGACAACCGAAGGAGAACCGCTGCTTGTCTGGCGGGGAAATCTTGGAGAATTCTCGCGCGGGGGATAGCCTCTTCGCACAGGCGCTGCCGGTTTTCTCTTGCGGCTTGCGGCGCTTATTGCGGCAGCGCCCCGCAAAACCCGCCCGCCGAAGCCAGACCGGAACCGAATGCAAAGGCCGGCGGAGCCTGATACGGGTTCAGCTTTGCCGTCGCCTGATCGAACAGGATCAGTGTCGCAAGAAAGGCGATGGCCAGCGATGCGGTGAATTTCCGTGTCATTGCCGCGCCTCCAGCCCAAGCATGGGACGCAGCCTTACGCCAAGGAAAGCGCCCGCGAACGCGGCGACGAACCAGACCCAGCCATGCAGGCTGCCGGTCGAGATGCCGGAAAAGAACGCGCCGACATTGCAGCCGAATGCCAGCCGCGAGGAATAACCCAGAAGGAAACCGGCAATGATCACCGCCAGCCATGCGCCTATCGGATAGCTGGGCAGTTTCTGCGACAGCCCGCCATTGCGCCATGCGGCGGTGACGAATGCGCCCGCGATAAGGCCAATATTGGTCAGCGAGGTGTAATCGGTCAGGATACTGCCTTGAAGGATGCGACCGGTGCCGGGCGCGCTCCAGAAAGCCGAGCCGGACAGATCGCCGCCCAAGGCGGTAAAACCCTTCGCCGCCCATAATCCCAGCCCGTAAACCACGCCCCACGGCTGCCCGGCGATAAGCAAATTCGCAATTGCAAGCGCGGCAAGCAGGATGGCGGCGATCACAAGGCGGCGTGGAATCCGGCGGGCATCGGGCCGGCCCAGCCGCAGAAGCAGCGCCCCCGTCAGCAACAGGGCGGCCCATGTGACGAACAGCCCCTGCCAGCCGGACAGGGTGGCGATGGGCAGGCTGCCCAGATCGGTCCACCAGATCAGATGATAGGCCCCGGCGAAGCTGCCGATGGCGAAGAATGGCAGCGCAAGCAGGCCGACGGGATTGCCCGAGCCCGCATTCACCAATGACCCCGAGCCGCAGCCGAGCACGACCTGCATCGCGGCCCCGAAGACAAAAGCCCCGCCGATCATCGCCCAGCCGACCGGAGCCTGTGCGCCTGTCAATTCCCCCGGATGCGCCGCCAGAAGCGGGATGGCAACCGAAGAGACGATGCCGATGGACAGAAGCTGCGCCAGAATGCCCGCAGGCTCGCGCCGCAGGATCATCGCGCGCCACGGTCCGGCAAAGCCGAAGCGCAGACCCTCAAGCGCGATGCCGAAACCCAACCCGACAGCCAGCATCATTCCGAAACGCGCGCCCGCGAACAGCGCGACAAGCGCGATGGCGGTCAGCAGGGCCAGAACCAGCCCGCCACGCCGGGCGAAACCTTCGAAAGCCCGAGCCTCCCGGATAGGTGCTGCCGCGTCGGACATCTTTGTTATCTCACCTGAACTGATTCAACAGATTTTCCAGCAATCCCGGAACATTGGCCATCTCGTTATCGGTCTGTGAATATTCCACCATCGAGCCGGGATAAAGCTTCACATTCTCGATCCCGGCCAGTTCCGACATGGCGAACCAGTCGGTCGCCGCCCAATGGCCGGTATTGCAGAAGGAAACCACCTCTTCCCCGTCATCGATGCCAAGCGCGGATTTCAGGCCCGCCACATCCTCGACCTGACCGATCGAGGTCGATCCCGACTGGAAAAAGCTGGAATGGGCAAGGTTCTGCGCCCCCGGAATGGTTCCGGGCCGCGCCGCGACCTCATGCGCCTGCTTGCCTTCGTAGAATTCGGGCGGGCGGGCATCGACAAGGACCGCCTGCCGTTTGCCATCCACGACATCCGCAACCTCCTGCGTGTCCGCCGTCCAGCGGTTATCCCATGTGATGTCCAGATCGCTGGGCTGCGGTTCCACGGCATTCCTGTCAAGCGGAAGCCCGGCCTGACCCCATGCGGTCATGCCGCCGTTCAAAACCGCAAGATCGGTAAAGCCCGAGCTTTTCAGCGTCCAGTAGACCCGCGCCGCCGCGCCGAAATCATTGTCGGAATCTCCTTCGGAGACGATGATGATCGGGCGGTCCATGACCAGCCCCAACCCCTCATAGGTCGTTTCAAGCTGATCTACGGGGACAAGCTGACCGGGATTTTCGTCAGGGCCACGGAACAGCGCGTAAGGTGCGGATACCGCACCCTCGATATGGCCCTTGGCATAGGCGTCACCACGGATATCCAGAATGATCGGATCCTTGCCAGCGGTCAGATCCGCGAATTCCGTAACCTCCAGAAGCGGATCCGCAGCGGCTGGCATACCCGTCAGAGCCGCGATCCCGGCCAGAAAAACGAATGCGAATGCTTTCATCGGACCTGTTCCCTTACAATCCTGTTCCGCATCAGATCGCCATGATCGCGCGGAATTCAAGTACAGCCGGGCCGGTATCGCTCTCTCCGGACAATGCTGCCGGAGAGAGCGGTTTCATCACGCCAGATCGAAACGGTCGGCGTTCATCACCTTGGTCCATGCAGCGACGAAATCGCGCAGGAATTTCTCGTGATTGTCGTCCTGAGCGTAAACCTCGGCATAGGCGCGCAGGACCGAGTTCGAACCGAAGACCAGATCGACACGGGTCGCCGTCCATTTGACCGCATCGGTCTTGCGGTCACGGATCTCGTACAGTCCGCCATCGACCGGCAGCCAGCGATTGTTCATATCGGTCAGGTTGACGAAGAAATCCGGCGTCAGCTGGCCTTCGCGGTCGGTGAAGACACCGTGCTTCGTGCCGCCGTGATTGACGCCAAGCATGCGCATCCCGCCGACAAGAACGGTCATTTCCGCCGCCGTCAGGCCCAGCAGTTGCGTCCGGTCCAGCAGCATCTCTTCGGGGCTGACAACATAGTCCTTTTTCACCCAGTTGCGATAACCGTCGGCCAAAGGCTCAAGCGGCTCGAAGGAATCGATATCCGTCAGCTCATCGGTCGTGTCACCACGGCCCGGCGCAAAGGGAACCGTGATGTCGAAGCCCGCGGCTTTCGCCGCTTTCTCGATCCCGACATTCCCGGCAAGCACGATCACATCGGCGATGCTTGCCCCCGTTGACGCCGCAATCGGTTCCAGTAGGCCAAGCACGCGGTTCAGCCGCTCGGGCTCGTTGCCTTCCCAGTCCTTTTGCGGGGCCAGCCGGATCCGGGCGCCATTCGCGCCGCCACGCATATCCGAACCACGATATGTCCGGGCGCTGTCCCATGCGGTCGCGACCAGTTCACCGACCGAAAGACCGGATTCGGCGATGCGTTTCTTGACTTCGGCCTGATCATAGGCGGTATTTCCGGCAGGAACCGGATCCTGCCAGATCAGGTCTTCGGACGGAACATCCGGACCGAAATAGCGCGCTTTCGGCCCCAGATCCCGGTGGGTCAGCTTGAACCACGCACGGGCGAAGCAATCGTTGAAATATTGCGGGTCATTCTTGAAGCGCAGCGAAATCTCGCGGTAGACCGGATCGACCTTCAGGGCCATATCGGCATCGGTCATCATCGGATTGTGGCGGACCGAGGGATCCTCGACGTCGACCGGCCTGTCCTCATCCCTGATATCGACCGGTTCCCACTGCCATGCGCCAGCCGGGCTTTTGCGCAATTCCCATTCATGGTTGAACAGCATCTCGAAGAAACCGTTGTCCCATTTGGTCGGATGCGTCGTCCATGCGCCTTCCAGCCCGCTGACCACCTGATCGCGACCGATGCCGCGCTTGTGCTTGTTCAGCCAGCCCAGGCCCTGATCCTCGACGCCAGCGCCTTCGGGTTCCGCGCCCAGCAGGGTCGCGTCGCCATTGCCATGCGTCTTGCCGACGGTATGGCCGCCCGCCGTCAGGGCCACGGTTTCCTCGTCATTCATCGCCATGCGGCTGAAAGTCTCGCGCATCATGGCGGCGGTCCTCAGCGGATCGGGCTGGCCGTTCACGCCTTCGGGGTTCACATAGATCAGCCCCATCTGCACGGCGGCAAGCGGGTTCTCTAGGGATGTGGCGTTGTCGATCGCGCCATAACGCCCGTCACTTGGCGCAAGCCATTCCTTTTCGGCACCCCAATAAACATCCTTCTCGGGGTGCCAGACATCCTCGCGACCGAAAGAGAAACCGAATGTTTTCAGGCCCATATCCTCATAGGCGATGGTGCCTGCAAGAATGATCAGATCGGCCCAGCTGATCTTGTTGCCGTATTTCTTCTTGATCGGCCAAAGCAGGCGCCGGGCCTTGTCGGTGCCCGAATTGTCCGGCCAGGAGTTCAGCGGAGCAAAGCGCTGGTTACCCGTGCCGCCGCCGCCGCGCCCATCGGAAATCCGGTAGGAACCGGCCGAGTGCCACGCCATGCGCACCATCATGCCGCCGTAATGGCCCCAATCGGCCGGCCACCAGTCCTGACTGTCGGTCATCAGGGCATGCAGGTCCCGCTTGAGCGCCTCGACATCCAGCTTTTTCAGCTCTTCGCGATAGCTGTAATCCTTGCCCATCGGATTGGTCTTGCTGTCATGCTGGTGCAGAATGTCCAGATTGAGCGCATTCGGCCACCACTCAACGACGCTGGCGCCCGTGGCGGTCATGCCGCCATGCATGACAGGACATTTCCCCGCAGATTTGATGTCATTTCCGTCCATTTGAAAATCCCCTTTGCTTGCTCGACCGGTAACGTCGGCTGACGCTCTGACGAAACCGAATCCGGTCTATGGCTACACGTGGTTTCTAACATGTTTATGGATCAGGGGAACTTGGAAATTTTGATAATTATGATAAGAATGCCTTATTAGCTAAAGCGCAGCCAATACTGTTGTTGCCACAACGTCAATCAGGGCGTCAGCAGCCTGCGATACATATCGTCCAGAAAGATCTGCGCCTCGCTGAACGGGTCGTGCCCCTCTCCCAGAACCGCGTGCACCTGTATCTCGAAATCGGCATAATGCTGCGTCATGGCCCAGATCGAGAAAATCAGGTGATGGGGATCGACATCTCGCAGCTTGCCCGCCTCTATCCAGCCGCGAAGAACCGTGACGGCGTCATCAACCGTATTCCGCAGTCGTCCGCCCAGAATCTCGGTCAGATGAGGCGCGCCGCGCAGGATCTCGTATGCGAATAACCGGCTTTCCCGAGGGTATTCGCGCGACATGCGCAGCTTCGCGGCGACATAATTCAGAACCTCTTGCAGGGCTTCGCCGGCCGGCTCGATATTTTCCAGCGGGGCCAGCCACATATCCAGCAGCTTGGTCAGAAGGGTCTTGTGGATTTCATCCTTCGAAGGAAAGTAATACAGCACATTCGGCTTGGACAATCCGCATTCCGCCGCGATCTGGTCAATCGTCGTGCCACGGAACCCGTTGACGGCAAAGACCGTCAGGGCGCCCTCCAGGATGATTTCCCGGTTGCGGCGCTGAATCCTGGTCAAGCCGCTATTCTTGGCTTCATCCATCACCCGCCCCTTTTATCGTTTTGCCATCATTTCGGGCAGAATACCCCGCACTGCCAATATCGTCATCACGGCGCTTGACTGAACAGGGGGCCGTGCTAGCCTGATCCTGACTATTTGGTCAAGAATTGGCAATGCTGTGCCATACCCCATCCATTCGACCCCGCGCAAAGATGGGGCGATCGACAGGAAGGAATATCGATGACCGGCCCGAACGGGACCTCTGCCGCCGCGAATATGAAGATTGATGGCGACCGCTTGTGGGACAGCCTGATGGAAATGGCCAGGATCGGCCCCGGCGTGGCGGGAGGCAACAACCGCCAGACCCTGACCGATGCCGATGCCGAAGGCCGCCGCCTGTTCCAAGGCTGGTGCGAAGACGCGGGTATGACCATGAGCGTGGACCGCATGGGCAATATGTTCATGCGCCATGAAGGGACCGAGCCCGATCTGGACCCGGTCTATATCGGCAGCCATCTGGACACGCAGCCGACCGGCGGAAAATACGATGGCGTGCTGGGCGTGCTTGCCGGGCTGGAGGTGATCCGCTCGGTCCACGATATGGGGCTGAAGACAAGACGGCCCATCGTGGTCACGAACTGGACCAATGAGGAAGGCACCCGGTTTGCACCCGCCATGCTGGCTTCGGGGGTTTTTGCCGGCATTCATGATGAAGATTTCGCCAACAGCCGCGAAGATGCCGAGGGCAAGCGCTTCGGCGACGAGCTGGACCGGATCGGCTGGCGCGGCAATGAGGCGCCGGGTGACCGCAAAATTCACGCGATGTTCGAATACCATATCGAGCAGGGTCCGATCCTTGAGGCCGAAGGCAAACAGATCGGCGTGGTCACGCATGGGCAGGGCCTGTGGTGGCTGCAGATCACCCTGACCGGCAAGGATGCGCATACCGGCTCGACCCCGATGAATATGCGGGTGAATGCCGGGCTGGGCATGGCGCGGATCACCGAGGCTGTGCATCGCATCGCGATGGATCATCAGCCCAATGCCGTGGGCGCTGTCGGGCAGGCGAATGTCTATCCCAATTCCCGCAACGTGATCCCCGGCAAGGCGGTTTTCACCGTGGATTTCCGCAGCCCGGAACTGGACAAGCTGAGCTCGATGCGGGCGCGTCTGGAAGCCGACGCGGCAGAGATCGCCCGGGAACTGAGGCTTGGCATCGAGATCGAGCCGGTCGGCCATTTCGATCCGGTGACATTCGATCCCGAACTGGCCGATATGCTGCGGAACGCCGCTGGGCGTCTGGGATACAGCCATATGGATATCGTCTCGGGCGCGGGGCATGACGCCTGCTGGATCAACCGGCTGGCGCCCACGGTCATGATCATGTGCCCCTGCGTGGATGGGCTGAGCCATAACGAAGCGGAAGAGATCAGTCCCGAATGGGCGTCGGCCGGGGCGGATGTGCTGCTGCATGCGGTGATCGAGGCGGCAGAGGTGGTGCGCTAAGGCGCGGCGGGGCGGGGGCGCTGCCCCCGGACCCCCGAGGTATTTACCACAAAGAAGAAGGGTACAGGGATGAGCACGGTCATCAGGAACGGAACCATTGTGACTGCGGATCTGACCTATAAGGCGGATGTGCTGATCGATGGCGGCAAGATTGCCGCCATCGGCATGGGACTGACGGGCGAGCGCGAGCTGGACGCGAGCGGCTGCTATGTCATGCCGGGCGGGATCGATCCGCACACGCATATGGAGATGCCCTTCATGGGCACCTATTCAGCGGATGATTTCGAAAGCGGGACCCGCGCCGCACTGGCGGGCGGCACCACGATGGTCGTGGATTTTGCCCTGCCCTCCCCGGGTCAGGGGCTGCTGGATGCGCTGAAAATGTGGGACAACAAGTCTGGCCGGGCGCATTGCGATTACAGTTATCACATGGCCGTCACATGGTGGGGTGAACAGGTCTTTGACGAGATGGACGAGGTGGTGAAGCGCGGCATTACCACATTCAAGCATTTCATGGCCTATAAGGGCGCATTAATGGTGAATGACGATGAGTTGTTCGCCAGTTTCCGCCGCGTCGGCGATCTGGGCGGGATCGCATTGGTTCATGCCGAGAATGGCGATGTCGTGGCGGAGCTTTCGGCGCGGCTACTGGCCGAGGGGAATACCGGGCCGGAAGGGCATGCCTATTCGCGTCCGCCTCAGGTCGAGGGTGAGGCGACGAACCGGGCGATCATGGTCGCGGATATGGCGGGCGTGCCGCTTTATGTCGTGCATGTCAGCTGCGAGGACAGTCACGAAGCGATCCGGCGCGCGCGGCAGCAGGGCAAGCGGGTCTGGGGCGAGTCGCTGATCCAGCATCTGACGCTGGATGAAAGCGAATATTTCGACAAGGACTGGGATCACGCGGCGCGGCGGGTGATGTCTCCGCCTTTCCGCAACAGGATGCATCAGGACAGTCTCTGGGCCGGTCTGCAATCGGGCAGCCTGTCGGTCGTCGCCACCGATCACTGCGCCTTTACGACCGAGCAGAAACGCTATGGTGTGGGTGACTTCACCAGGATCCCCAATGGCACCGGCGGGCTGGAGGACCGGATGCCGATGCTGTGGACGCAGGGTGTGAATACCGGGCGGATGACGCCGAATGAATTCGTGGCCGTCACCTCGACCAATATCGCCAAGATCCTGAATCTTTATCCCCGCAAGGGCGCGGTTCTGGTGGGCGCGGATGCAGATCTGGTTATCTGGGATCCCGAGGCCGAAAAGACCATTGCTGCCGACAGCCAGCAATCCGCCATCGATTACAACGTGTTCGAGGGCCATAAGGTCAAGGGCCTGCCGCGCTATACGCTGACGCGCGGCGTCGTGGCGGTGACCGAGGGCAAGCTGGACAGCCGCGAGGGGCATGGGAAATTCGTGGCGCGCGAGGCACGGGGAACGGTGAACCGGGCGCTGAGCAGATGGAAGGAACTGACTGCGCCGCGGCCGGTCGAGCGGACCGGCATACCGGCAAGCGGGGTATAGGGTGACAGGGGTTGCATTGATCACCGCAGGCGGCAGCGGGATGGGCGCCGCCTCTGCCCGCCGGCTGGCGGCGGACGGATTTTCGGTCGGGATCCTGTCATCTTCCGGCAAGGGTGAGGCTTTGGCTGACGAATTGGGAGGATTCGGGGTCACGGGCTCGAACCGTTCGAACGATGATCTGGCGCGTCTGGTCGATGGCGCGATTGAACGGTGGGGGCGGATTGACGTTCTGGTGAACTCCGCAGGCCACGGCCCCCGCGCACCGGTCACCGAGCTGACCGACGAGGACTGGCATACAGGCATGGAGGTCTATTTCCTCAGCGCCGTCCGTCCGACCCGCCTGGTCACGCCGCATATGCAGGCGCAGAAAAGCGGGGTAATCATCAACCTTTCGACTTTCGCCGCGTTTGAACCCGATCCGGTCTTTCCGACATCGGGGGTCTTTCGCGCCGGGCTGGCCTCTTTCGCCAAGCTTTACGCCGACCACTATGCGGCGGACAACATCCGTATGAACAATGTGTTGCCCGGCTTTATCGACAGCCTGCCCGAGAAAGAGGAATTCCGGGCCCGCATCCCGATGGGCCGCTATGGCCGCGAGGCGGAGATTGCGGCGACGGTCAGCTTTCTGGCGTCAGAGGGAGGCGGCTATATCACGGGCCAGAATATCCGCGTGGATGGGGGTATCACAAGATCGGTATGATGAACGCGGTAATTGCGGCCAATGCCGTCAGCCTCACCTTTCAGACCGCCGATGGTCCGGTGCATGCACTGAAGGATGTCGATCTGACCGTCGGTCAGGGCGATTTCGTCAGCTTCATCGGGCCATCGGGCTGTGGCAAGACCACATTTCTGCGCACCATCGCCGCGCTGGAGATGCCGACCGCCGGGGAACTGATGGTCAACGGGATGACCCCGGATGAGGCGCGCAAGGCGCGGGCTTACGGCTACGTGTTTCAGGCTCCGGGCCTGTATCCGTGGCGGACGATTGCCGGGAATATCTCGTTACCGCTGGAGATCATGGGTTTTTCGAAACCTGACCGGGCCAAGCGTGTCGACAGGGTGCTGGAACTGGTCGATCTGGAGGGTTTCGGCGGGCGTTTTCCGTGGCAGCTTTCAGGCGGCATGCAACAGCGGGCCAGCATCGCCCGCGCGCTGGCCTTTGACGCGGACATTCTGCTGATGGACGAGCCTTTCGGCGCATTGGACGAAATCGTGCGCGACCGGCTGAACGAGGCGTTGCTGGAATTGTGGCGCAAGACCGGCAAGACCATCGGCTTCGTGACCCATTCCATCCCCGAGGCGGTTTATCTTTCCACCCGGATCGTCGTGATGTCGCCGCGACCGGGGCGGATCACGCGGGTGATAGACAGCACTCTGCCGGCCGAGCGGCCGCTGGATATCCGCGATTCGCCCGAATTCATCCGGCTGGCGCATGAGGTGCGCGAAGCGCTGCGCGAGGGGCATGGCGATGATGCGTGACGTCCGTCCCATGCCGAAGAGAGCCGCGCAGCGCCCGTCCGTCGGATGGGTGTCTTTTGGTCGTGATTTTCACTTTATGGTGCAACTTCGCATGGTGCTGAACCTGCAGGATAGTGTCACCAAAGCACCCGCGCGGTGGGGTGGACGGGCGCTGCGCGGCGGGCCGTCACGCGAATGCGTGCAAAGCACGACGGCCCTTGATTCCGCACGGGGCAATATTTTTGCGGTTGGCCAATGAAAAATGCCATCCCGATCCTGACCGTTCTTCTGGCGCTTGTCGTGATCTGGTACCTTGCGGCCATCGGCATGAATTCCGCATGGGTCCGGGATCAGGCGGCGCGGGCGGGAACTGAACTGACAACTACGGAACTCGTCAAACAGACACTGACGCTTGAGCGCCCCGTGCTGCCCGCTCCGCATCAGGTTGCCGCCGGGTTGTGGGATGGGGTTGCCGGGCAAAAGATCACCTCGAAGCGCAGTCTTGTCTGGCATGGCTGGGTGACATTGTCAGCCACGCTGACCGGCTTTGCCATCGGCAGTCTGGCGGGGATCCTGCTTGCCGTGGGGATCGTGCATAGCCGCACCATGGATCAGTCGGTCATGCCCTGGGCGGTGGCCAGCCAGACCGTGCCGATCCTTGCCATCGCGCCCATGGTGATCGTGGTCTTTGCAAGTGCGGGCATCACCGGGTTGTTGCCCAAGGCGATCATCGCGGCATGGCTGTCGTTCTTTCCGGTGCTTGTCGGCATGGTGAAGGGATTGCGCACGCCCGACGCGATGCAGCTTGACCAGATGAAATCCTGGAGCGCCTCTGGCGGGCAGGTCTTCTGGCGGCTGAGGCTGCCATCGTCGATGCCCTATCTGTTCGCGAGCCTCAAGGTGGGCATCGCGGCCGCGCTGGTCGGCACTATCGTGGGCGAATTGCCTGCGGGCGCAAGTGCCGGACTGGGGGCAAGGCTGCTTTCTGGCAGTTATTACGGGCAAACGGTGCAGATTTGGGCGGCGCTCTTCGCTGCCGCCGCGCTTGCCGCTGTTCTGGTCGTCGCCATTGGACGGATCGAAGGCGTCACGCTGCGCCGCATGGGGCTGGTACGATGACAGGGGCATTATCCATTCTGGCGGTCTGGCTTGGCGCATGGGGGCTTAACCTTCGGTTGGCGCGGTTTGATACAAGAGCGTCGCGCCTGTTCGTCGCCCTGATCTTCGGCGCCACGATCCTGATCCTTTGGGAAATGATCGTACGCATCTACGCCATTCCGCCGCTGATCCTGCCTGCGCCCTCGCGGATCGCGGCCAGTTTCGCAGCGAATATCCCGCTGCTTTGGGGTGATTTCGTGCAGACCATCGTCAAGGGCGCCCTGACCGGCTGGATACTGGGCGGTGCGGCAGCGGTGCTGACCGCCATTGCAATCGACCGCAGTCCGTTCCTGCAACGCGGGCTGCTGCCCATCGGAAATTTCGTCGCCGCCCTGCCCATTGTGGGAATCGCGCCGATTCTGGTGATGTGGTTCGGGTTCGACTGGCAATCCAAGGCCGCCGTGGTCGTGGTGATGGTGTTCTTCCCCATCCTTGTGAACATGGTCGCGGGCCTTGCCGCCACTGACCGGATGCAGCGCGATCTTATGGCGACATGGGCCGCGCCTTACGGGCAGTCGCTATGGAAGATGCGGCTGCCCGCCGCCATGCCGTTCCTGTTCAACGGGCTGAAGATCACCACCACGCTCGCGCTGATCGGCGCCATCGTGGCCGAGTTCTTCGGCAGCCCGACCACAGGCATGGGCTTTCGTATCTCGACCGCCGTCGGGCGGCTGGACCTGCCGCTGGTCTGGGCCGAGATATTGGTGGCGGCAATCGCCGGTTCGCTGTTTTATGGCATCGTGGCGCTGATCGAAAAGAAGGTGACGTTCTGGCACCCGTCGCAGCGCAATCAACGGGGCTGACGCCCCCCAGCAGGAGAGTGGAAATGAAGAAACTGATGCTAGCCGCCGCATCATTTGCGCTTGCCGGCACGGCCCATGCGGAAGAGCTGACCTTACAGCTCAAATGGGTCACGCAGGCGCAATTCGCGGGATATTACGTCGCGCTGGATCAAGGCTTCTACGAAGAAGAGGGGCTGGAGGTCACCATCAAGCCGGGCGGTCCCGACATCGCGCCGACACAGGTCCTTGCCGGAGGCGGGGCGGATGTGATCGTCGAATGGATGCCTGCCGCACTTGCCGCGCGGGAAAAGGGGCTGCCGCTGGTCAATATCGCGCAGCCTTTCAAGAAATCCGGGATGATGCTGACCTGCCTGAAGGAAAGCGGCATCACCGATCCGACCAAGGATTTCGCGGGCAAGACGCTGGGCGTCTGGTTCTCGGGCAATGAATATCCGTTCCTGAGCTGGATGCATACGCTGGGTCTTTCGACCGAAGGCGGAGAGGATGGCGTTACCGTGCTGAAACAGGGCTTCAATGTCGATCCCCTGCTGCAAAAGCAGGCCGCCTGCATCAGCACCATGACCTATAACGAATATGGGCAGGTTCTGGATGCCGGTATCGCGCCCGAGGATCTGGTGACCTTCAAATATGAAGATCAGGGCGTGGCCACTCTGGAAGACGGGCTTTACGTGCTGGAAAGCACGCTTGAGGACGACGCGAAAGTCGAGGCATTGGCGAAGTTCGTCCGCGCCAGCATGAAGGGCTGGCGTTATGTCGAGGAAAATCCCGACGAATCCGCCGAGATCGTTCTGGATAACGACGAAACCGGCGCCCAGACCATCGAACATCAGGCCCGCATGGCGCAGGAAATCGCCAAGCTGACCGCTGGAAGCGACGGCGTTCTGGACGAGGCCGATTATCAGCGTACGGTCGATACGCTGCTTGCGGGCGGATCGGATCCGGTCATCTCGAAGGAACCGGAAGGCGCATGGAGTCATGTCGTGACGGACAAGGCCGCCGCGGAGTGAGCCGGGGAAGGGGCGCTGCCCCTCTTGGCCTGCGGCCAATTCACCCCGAGGTATTTAAACAAAGAAGAAGCGGAGCAGGGGTTTTCGTCAGGCTTCTGTAGAGGCGAGGAAATCCGTGACCTCTGACAGTGCCGGAATAGCGTCGCCGGCGCCTTGCCGGGTGACTTTCAGGGCGGCGGCCCCCGAAGCCAGCCGCAGGGCTTCGGGAATTCCGTCGCTGCGATCCAGCGCGGCGGCGAAATATCCGGCGAATGTATCCCCTGCCCCGGTCGTGTCCACTGGCGCGACCGGGAAAGCGGGCTGGTGCCAGCTTTGGCCGGTTTTCAGATCACGATATTCCGCGCCTTCCGCGCCCCGGGTGATCAGAAGACCCTCGACGGGAAGCGGTTCCCGGATCGCCGCGAAAAGCTGCTGTGCCTCGCCCTCGTTCATGGCGAGGATCGAGACTTCCGGCATGACCGCCTGCAACGCATCCAGATCGAAAGGAGCGGCGGAATAGATCACCCGCGCCCCGGCCAAGCGTGCGATCCGGGCTGCTTCGGCCTGAAGGCTGGTCTCGTTCTGAAGCAGCAGGGTATCCCCCGGCCTGATCGCGCCCATGGCGTTTTCCAGTGCGGATACGTCAAGGGCGCGATTCGCGCCGGGATGGATGATGATCGAATTTTCTGCCGAACCGTCCAGCAGGATAAGGGCATGGCCGGTCACCTGATCCGCCAGTCGCAGAATATAGGTGGTATCGACCCCTCTGGCGTGTAGCCGATCGATCACCCAGTCATCGCCCTGCCCCATCGCGCCCAGGTGATGGGTCGGCGCACCGGCCTGTGCGGCCGCGATGGACTGATTGGCGCCCTTGCCGCCCAGCCCGATGGAGTAACTGTCGGCCGCAAGCGTCTCGCCCGGGCGTGGCAGTTTGTCCATCCGATACACGTGATCGATATTGATCGAACCCAGATTCCAGATCGCCATGGCTTGCTCCCCGATTGCCGGGCGTATCTGACCGATATCGCCGCGCCTTGTCCAGCAACGAAAACGCGCCCCGCGAAGGGGCGCGTTCAAGATTTTCGGTTACAGATCAGCGGTCCAGGTTCTTACCCTTGTAGGGCGCCCAAAGCCGCTTGTTGGTCACATAGAGCAGACCCGTCAGCACGATCAGGAACAGCACCGAGACAAGCCCGACCTGTTTGCGATCCGACAGTTTCGGCTCGGCCGTCCACATCAGGAAGGCCGACACGTCGCGGGCCATCTGATCCACGGTGGCCTCGGTGCCGTCCTCATAGGTGACCAGATCATCGGAAAGCGGAGGCGTCATGCCAATATAACCGGTCGGGAACGCGGTATTTTCATACAGAACCGTACCTGCCTGTTCCTGTTCTTCCCCAGTATAGCTGGTCAGGATGGCATGGATATATTCCGGCCCGCCGATACCCTTGATCAGCTGATTGACACCGGTCCCGGCCGGACCATGGAAGCCCGCGCGCGCTTTCGCCATCAGCGAAAGATCCGGCGCGCCGGCAGTCGTGTTTTCGGGGAAGTGATCGGTGGGCAGGCGCGGCCGCTCTTCCTCGGTCTCTTCGTCGATGATGGTCATCTCGGCCGCATAGGCGCGCACCTGATCCTCGGGCAAACCGGGGCCGCCACTATCGCCCAATGTGCGGAGCGGCACGAATTTCATGCCGTGGCAGGCAGCGCAGACCTCGGTATAAACCTGCAGGCCCCGCTGAAGCTGGAACTGGTCATATTTGCCAAAGGGGCCTTCGAAGCTGAAGGAAATATCCTCGATATGGCCGCCCCCATGACCACCTGCGGCTTCCGCATGTTCTTCGTCAGCAGCAGCTTCGCCATTCGTGGCTTCACCTTCGGCGGGCGCTTCCTCCTCCGCCGCGTCATCAGCGGCAGGTTCTTCGGCACCGGCTTCTTCGGCAGCGTCGGCGGGTTGTTCCGCCGCGTCGCTATCCGTGACTTCACCCTCAGCGGGTGCTTCTTCTGCCGCCGCATCGTCAGCGGCAGGCTCCTCGGCACCGGCTTCTTCAGCAGCGTCAGCGGGTTGCTCCGCCGCATCGCCATCCGTGGCTTCACCTTCGACGGGTGCTTCTTCTGCCGCCGCATCGTCAGCGGCAGGCTCCTCGGCACCGGCTTCTTCAGCAGCGTCAGCGGGTTGCTCCGCCGCATCGCCATCCGTGGCTTCACCTTCGA
>NZ_JAUUTZ010000014.1 GCF_030678915.1 Paracoccus wurundjeri
GCCCCGCCCCCATCTATCTGCGCCCCGCGGATGCCGCGCCGCCACGGGATCCTGCCCCGGTCATCCTGCCGTGACCCCCGGCCAGCTATCGGCGCTGCATGCCCGCTGCTTCACTATTCCCCGGCCATGGAGCGCGGATGAATTCGCCGCGCTTCTGGAAACCCGCGGCTGCTTCCTTCTTACCCGCCCGAACGGCTTCCTTCTTGGCCGCGCAATCGCGGATGAGGCGGAATTGCTGACCCTTGCCGTCGATCCCGCCACGCGGCGCAAGGGTATTGGTCGCGGTTTGGTGCGGGAATTCGTTCTTGCGGCGCAGGCCAAAGATGCCGGGCATCTGTTTCTCGAAGTGGCATCCGACAATTTGCCCGCACAGGCGCTTTACGCGGCCTTGGGCTGGCAACAGGCGGGGCGCAGGCCGGATTATTACGCGCCGGGGCTGGATGCCCTGATCTTGCGGCTGAACCTGCCGGGCTGAACGGCAAGGGATGCCGAAACACTGCGAGTACCATCTCCGTTACGCAAGGAAATGGGCAAGAAGGCGGTTGACCAGTTCCGGGCAATGCGTCCTAATCGATCCATCATGCGGGCGCGTTGAATCGCCCGCCACAACAGGATGGGGTTATCTGTATGTCTTTCATGAAAACGCTGATGGCCGGCGCCGCAGTCACCGCCGTCGCGGGTGGAGCGGCGCTGGCCGATCCGGCACTGATCTTCGATCTGGGCGGCAAGTTCGACAAATCTTTCAACGAAGCCGCCTATAATGGCGCGCAACGCTGGACCGAGGAGACCGGTGGCAGCTACAAGGAACTGGAGATGCAATCCGAGGCGCAGCGGGAACAAGCCCTGCGCCGTCTGGCCGAGACCGGGGCAAATCCGATCGTGATGACCGGTTTTGCCTTTGGCAACACGCTTGAAGAGGTCGCCCCCGACTATCCCGAAACCAAATTCGTCATCATCGATGCCGTGGTCGAGCAGCCGAATGTCAAATCGATCATGTTCGCCGAACAGGAAGGCAGTTTCCTCGTCGGAGTTCTGGCGGCCATGGCGTCGGAATCCAAGACCGTCGGCTTTATCGGCGGCATGGATGTTCCCCTGATCCGGCAATTCGGCTGCGGCTATGCGCAGGGCGTGAAACATCAGGAGGCCGATGCGAAAATCCTTGCCAATATGACCGGCACCACTCCGGCGGCGTGGAACGATCCGGTGAAAGGCGGCGAATTGACCAAGGCGCAGATTTCGCAGGGCGCGGATGTGGTCTATGCCGCAGCCGGCGGCACCGGGATCGGCGTGCTTCAGGCCGCCGCCGATGCGGATATCCTGTCCATCGGCGTCGACAGCAACCAGAACCACCTGCATCCGGGCAAGGTGCTGACCTCGATGGTCAAGCGTGTGGACAATGCCGTTTACGACGCCTTCACCGCCGGCGAGAATCTGGAAACCGGGGCGCAGGTTCTGGGCCTTGCCGAAGGCGGCGTGGGCTATGCGCTTGACGACAACAACAAGGATCTGATCACCGAAGAGATGAAGACCCGCGTCGACGAAGTGTCTCAGCAGATCCAGTCGGGTGAAATCGAGGTGCATGATTATTATTCCGACAATACCTGCCCGGCCCTGTCCTTCTGATGCCCGGCATGGCTGACAAGGCGAAGAGGCCGGAGACGGCCTCTTCCCCGGCGATCGAATTGCGGGGGATCAGCAAATCCTTCGGACCGGTTCAGGCCAACAAGAATATCTCCTTCAAGGTCGCCCGTGGCACCGTCCACGGGATCATCGGCGAAAACGGGGCGGGTAAATCCACCCTGATGTCGATCCTTTACGGGTTCTACAAGCCCGATAGCGGCGAGATCCTGGTGAACGGCCAGCCATTGAACGTCACCGATAGCCAGACCGCGATCCGCGCGGGGATCGGCATGGTGTTTCAGCATTTCAAGCTGGTGCAGAACTTCACCGTGCTGGAAAACATCATTCTGGGGGTCGAGGATGGAAAATTGCTGCGCCCCTCGCTGGCCAAGGCGCGCGGCGTGCTGAAACAGCTTGCCGCCGAGTATCAGCTGAATGTCGATCCCGATGAAACCATCGAAGAGCTGTCCGTGGGCCATCAGCAGCGGGTCGAGATCCTCAAGGCCCTGTATCGGCAGGCCGATATCCTGATCCTTGACGAACCGACCGGGGTGCTGACGCCCGCCGAGGCGGATCACCTGTTCCGGATCCTCGAAGGGTTGAAGGCCGAGGGCAAGACGATCATTCTGATCACCCACAAGCTGCGCGAGATCATGGAGATCACCGATAACGTCAGCGTCATGCGCCGGGGTGAAATGGTCGCCTCGGTCAAGACATCGGAAACCAGTCCCGAGCAACTGGCCGAGTTGATGGTTGGCCGCAAGGTTCTGCTGAATGTCAAGAAATCCCCCGCGAAACCCGCCCAGCCGGTGCTGGAGGTCCGTGACCTTCAATTGGCCGACGATGAAGGGGTGCAGCGTTTGCGAAATGTCAGCTTTGATATCCGCGCAGGCGAAATCTTCGGCATCGCTGGCGTATCGGGCAATGGGCAAACCCAGCTTCTTGAACTGCTGGGCGGCTATCCCGAGAAAGGCTCGACGATCAGCGGCACGGTCAGGATGAACGGGCAGGAACTGGACCTGACCGGCACCAGATCGGATGCCGCCACCCGCCGCGCCCGTGGCATCGGCCATATCCCAGAGGACCGGCAATCCGAAGGCCTGATCATGGATTTCGCGGCATGGGAGAACAGCGCCTTCGGATATCACCATGCCGCCGAATATAATGCCGGCCTGTTCATGAATAACAACGCGATCCAGCAGGATGCGCAGGAAAAGATGGAGCGTTTCGACATCCGCCCCCGCGACCCGCATCTGGCGGCGCGGAATTTCTCGGGCGGCAATCAGCAGAAGATCGTCGTCGCCCGCGAGATCGAGCGGAATCCCGATCTGCTTCTGGTCGGGCAACCCACGCGCGGGGTCGATATCGGCGCGATTGAATTCATCCACAAGCGCATTATCGAGCTGCGCGATGCCGGCAAGGCTATTCTTCTGGTCAGCGTCGAGCTGGATGAAATCCTTGCGCTGTCCGACCGGATCGCGGTGATGTTCGACGGGCGCATCATGGGCGAGCGTCTGCCCTCGGAAACCACGACCGGCGAACTGGGCCTGCTGATGGCCGGTGTCACAGATACCGAAAGACACGACGCCAGCGACGGCATTCCGCCGGAATCAAAGCATGTCGAGGAATTGCCGGATGAACAGGCAGGGGGGGCAGGCTGATGGACAAGATGCCGAAATGGGCGGATGTGATCCTGACCCCGCTGATCTCGCTGATCCTTGCCATGGCAATCTCGGCGCTAGTCATTCTGGCCATCGGGGAAAGCCCGTGGATGGCCCTGAAAACCATGGTCACCGGGGCGCTTGGCTCCAGCTATGGCTGGGGCTTCACCCTGTATTACACGACGAATTTCATCTTTACCGGTCTGGCGGTCGCAGTGGCTTATCACGCCAGCCTGTTCAATATCGGCGGCGAGGGACAGGCGATGATCGGCGGGCTTGGCGTGGCCCTGATCTGTCTGGCTCTGCCCTGGCCGCATTGGGGCGTCGCCCTGCCGGCCGCAATGATCGGGGCAGCCCTGTTCGGCGCGGCCTGGGCCTTTATCCCGGCGATCCTTCAGGCGAAACGCGGCAGCCATATCGTGATCACCACGATCATGTTCAACTTCATCGCCGCGGCCCTGCTGAACTACATGCTGGTCAATATCATGCGCCCCCAAGGCAGTCAGGACCCCGCCACGGCCAGATTCCCGGCCGGCGCCCATCTGCCGCAATTATCGGAAATGGCCGCCGGGATCGGGATCGAATGGGGCAAGAACACGCCCGTCAACATCACCTTTTTCATCGCCCTGATCGCCTGTATTCTGGTCTGGCTGCTGATCTGGCGCACCCGGCTTGGATACGAGATCCGCGCCCTTGGCCGCTCGGAGCCCGCGGCGCTTTACGCCGGGATCTCGCCAGTCCGGATTACCGTGATCGCGATGCTGATCTCGGGCGGCCTGGCCGGGCTGATGGCAATCAACAATGTGATGGGCGAGGCAGAGCGTCTGGTGCTGAACGCCGTCGAGGGCGCGGGTTTCATCGGCATCGCCGTCGCCCTGATGGGCCGCAACCACCCCTTTGGCGTGCTGCTGGCCGCGCTGCTTTTCGGATTCCTGTATCAGGGCGGGGGCGAACTCGCGCTGTGGACCACGATTCCACGCGAATTGATCGTGGTGATTCAGGCCCTTGTGATCCTGTTCACCGGCGCGCTCGACAATATGGTGCGGATGCCGCTTGAGCGGATATTCCTTGCCCTGCGAAAAAAGGGGCGCGCGTGATGGACTGGCTTATTCCGTATCTGCCGGGTTTCGGCGCGGCCTATGCGATACAAGCGGTATCCGTCGCCTCCCCCGGTCCGGGTGTCGCCCTGTTGCTTGGCATCGCCCTGTCACAGGGCCGTGCGAACGCGGTTGCCGCCGCCTTCGGCATTGCTTTGGGTGCGGCCTGTCTGGCACTGGCAACCACGCAGGGGCTGGGCCTGCTGATGGAACGGGTGGCGTGGCTATCCACAATCATCCGCATTGCCGGAATCTCCTATCTTCTGTGGCTGGCCCTGAAGGCGTTCCGCCGCGCGTCGCAGCCTCCGAAAGTGGCGGTAGCCGCTATCGGCCGCCCCACGGGACAAATCCGGTCTTTCGTCGCGGGCTACCTGATGCAGATCACCAATCCAAAAGCCATCGTCTTCTGGCTTGCCATCGCCACGGTCGGAGCCACGAATAACGCGCCGCTGCCGGTCCTGGCGCTTTTCATCGCCGGAGCCTTCGTGCTGTCGCTCGCGGGTCACGGGGCCTATGCCGTGCTGTTGTCCTCTTCTCCTTTCCGTCTCGCCTATGACCGCGCCCGCCGCTGGATCGAGGCCGCTCTGGGCGTGTTCCTGACCTATGTCGCCTTCCGTCTGGCCACGGAAAGGAGCTGAGCATGGATTTCGCCACCTTTATCCAGATCCTCGATTCCGCCATCCGCCTGATGACGCCGCTATTGCTTGCCTGCCTTGCCGGCCTCTATTCGGAACGCTCGGGCGTGTTCGATATCGGGCTGGAGGGCAAGATGCTGATGGCGGCCTTTTCCTCTGCCGCCGTGGCCGCCGTGACCGGCAACCCGTGGCTTGGCCTGCTTGCTGGGATCGGCGGTTCGATGGCGCTGGCCGCCATTCACGGGATCGCCTCGATCACCTTCAGGGGCAATCAGCTTATCGCCGGCGTGGCCATCAACTTCCTTGCCTCGGGGTTGACGATCCTGATGGGGCAGCGGTTTTTCGGCCTTGGCGGCCGAACCCCGTCGCTGACCGGCGAGGGCCGCTTTGGCGAAATCACCCTGCCATTTGCCGATACATTGCGGAATGTCCCGGTACTGGGGCGGATCTATGCGGAGCTGATCTCGGGCCATTCGATCCTTGTCTATGTCGCCTTCGCATTGGTTCCGCTGACATGGTGGGTACTGTTCCGCACCCGTTTCGGCCTGCGCCTGCGGGCAGTCGGCGAAAACCCCGCCTCGGTCGATACGGCAGGCGTTTCGGTCACGCGGCTGCGTTTCGCGGCCATCGGTATCTGCGGCATCCTCTGCGGGCTGGCCGGGGCCTATCTGGCAACCGGCCTTTCGGCGGGCTTCGTCAAGGAAATGACGGCGGGGCGCGGTTTCATCGCGCTGGCCGCCCTGATCTTCGCCAAATGGAGGCCGTGGGCCGCGCTGTTCTCGACCTTCCTGTTCGGCCTGCTGGAAGCTATCGCGAACCGTTATCCCGATCTTGATCTGGGGCTGATCACCGTGCCGTCGATGTTCATGAACGCGCTGCCCTATATCCTGACCGTCATCATCCTTGCCGGTTTCGTCGGCCGTGCCATTCCCCCCCGCGCCGGAGGCGAACCCTATGTCAAAGAGCGTTGAACTCGCCTCCCTGATCCGCGACCGCGCCGGGGCAGAACCACCGGAATACGGGCTGATCCTTGGCTCGGGCCTTGGTCATCTGTCGGGTGCGGTCGATGGCGTGGCGATCCCATATGACGAATTGCCGGGTTTTCCTCATGCCGGCGTCTCGGGACATGTGCCGCAACTGGTTGTGGGCGAGTTCGAAACCCGCCGCGTCGCCGTATTCGGAGGGCGTTCGCATTATTATGAATCGGGACGAGCCGATGCGATGCGGCTTCCGCTCGAGACCCTGGCGGCGCTTGGCGCGGAAAAGCTGATCCTGACCAATGCGGCAGGCTCGCTGCGCCCGGATATCCAGCCGGGCGGGCTGATGATGCTAAGCGATCATATCGCCTTCGCCGGAACCAACCCGCTGATCGGCGAGAAGACCGATGCACGCTTCGTGCCCATGACCGATGCCCATGACCCCGGGATCCGCGAGGCACTTGCCCGCGCCGCAACCGAAGCGCAGATCGACCTGCCGCAGGGCGTCTATTGCTGGTTTTCAGGCCCCAGCTTCGAAACCCCGGCCGAAATCCGCGCCGCGGCAATTCTTGGCGCGGATGCCGTCGGCATGTCCACCGTCCCCGAGATCATCCTTGCACGCTTCTTGGGGCTGCGCTGCGCGGCAATCTCGGTCATCACCAATATGGGCGCGGGCCTCAGCGACGAGGCGATCAGCCACGATCATACCAAAGCCATGGCCCCGCTCGGCGCCGTCAAGCTGGAAAAGCTGCTGCGCACCTATCTGCGGGACACAGCCCCATAGGTCATGGCCCCCAAATCCTCTTCTTCTTTGCTCAAATACCTCCGCCGGAGGCTCCGGCGCCGGATATCGCAGCCTGCCTTCACCCGATCACGCGACCCAATGCCGCCTCGACCCTGCTTGCCGCAAGTTCGAGATCACGCAGATTATCCAGTGGAATAACGGCTTTCTCGCGCCCGGCATAGCGCAGGCGGTGCCTGAGATAGCGCGGATCGTAATGATCCCGCATCAACCCCTCGGCCAGGCCGCGCCAATCCCCGTCCCGTGCCTGTGCCTGCCATGTCTCGATCCGCGCGGCGGGATGCAGCGGGGCAAGCGAGGCAGTGATCGCGCATAGCCGTGCTGGATCGGTCACGACATCGCCGTAATCGCGGACCGAATAGGCTGCGCGTTCATGCAGCGGAACTTCCAGCCGGATACGGGGAGCGGCGCAGATAGCCCGCCACAAAGCCTTGGGAATCAGCAGGTCGCCAACCCGGCTGCTTTCTGCCTCGATCAGAACCGGCCGCGCGGGATCCAGGGTTTCGATGGCAATGGCCAATTGCCCCTCGAAGCATTTCTGACTGGGCTGCCCGCCTGCGAAGGCGCCGAACAGGCTGCCGCGGTGCCGCGCCAGACCCTCAAGATCGATGACCTGAACGCCCCGCGCCGCCAGCCGTTGCAGGATCGCGGTCTTGGCGCTGCCGGTATTGCCGTCCAGCACCACGACCGGCGCGGCGACAGGTCCGTTCTGCACCCGGTCCACGACCAGCGCGCGCCATGATTTATAGCCGCCCTCGACCGTATCGATCCGCCAGCCGATCTGTTTCAGAATACCCGCGAAACTGCCCGAACGCTGCCCGCCCCGCCAGCAATAGACGATGGCCTTCCAGGCACCATCCCGGCCCGCCAGAGTCTCGCGCAGATGCCGCGCGGCATTGGCGGCCACCAACGAGGCGCCCAGCTTTCGCGCATCGAATGGCGAAACCTGCTTGTAGATCGTGCCGACCCGGGCGCGCTCGTCATCGTCCAGAACCGGCAGGTTGATCGCGCCGGGCAGGTGATCCTCGGCGAATTCCGAGGGCGAGCGGACATCGATGATATCATCGACCCCGACAAATGCAGGATCAAGGACACGGGTCAGCGTTATCGGCAATGCGATGTCAGAATACGTAGACGGGCGTTCCCAACGGCACCTGATCGAACAGGCTCATCACCGCCTCGTTCCGCATCCGCAGGCAGCCATTGGAAACCGCGCGCCCGATCGAGCCCGGCTCGGTCGTGCCGTGAATACGGATCGCGGTATCCTGCCCCTGGGCGTTATACAGATACAGCGCCCGCGCACCCAGCGGATTTGTCGGCCCGCCCGGCATCCCGTTTTCGTATTTCTTGTAGGCGGCGGGATCGCGCTGGATCATCTCTTGCGTGGGGCGCCAGCTTGGCCATTCGACCTTCTTGCCGACGGTGGCCTTGCCTTTCCAGACAAGCTCATTCTTGCCCACGGCCACCCCGTAGCGGATCGCCTTGCCCGGCGCGATAACGTGATAAAGGAAGAAATCCTTGCTGACCACGACGATGCTGCCCACCTCGAAATCGTCGCGGATCGCGACCTGGGTCGGGGAATAGGGATCGCGGGGCTGCGTCGCAGCGGGCGCTTCCGGAGCGGCCTGCGACAGCGCCAGAGACGGAGCGGCGATCAGCGGCAGGGCCAGCGACATCAACTGACGGCGTTTCATGATATATAATTCCTGTAAACTGCTCAGATTATCGGCCTCGGGAAAACACTATCCCGATTTTGCGCATTCTTGCAACTCGACAAAGCGTTATCGCGCATCGCCCGCAGGAAAGCGTGCCTCTTGTGCAGCACCAGTGGCCTGCGTGGCATGGGGGCTTGGCCTATGCGGCACTAAGGTTTGTTATAGCACTGGCGGCGGCGGGTCATGGCCCTGCCCGCCGCCTGCGCCATCGGATCAGTGGTTTTCATGCCCGTGTTGATGATCGTCCATATCATCGGCCGCGGAATCCCCGGAACGCTGGTTATCGACCGGTATCTCGACCTCTTCCGTGCCGCATTCGCCGAAATCCAGCGTCATCTTGATCACCTGCCCGTCCTCCAGCGGAGCTTTCAGCCCCATCATCATCACATGATTGCCGCCGCGCGTCAGAAGCTCTTCGCCCTCGGCGGGAATCGTGATCCCGTCCGGGATTGGCGCCATCTTCATCACGCCGTCCACCTCGCTGTTGCTGTGCAGCTCAACCCGCTCGGCCGCATCCGAGGCGACGCCCGACAGCGTGCAATCGACCTTCCGGTGATTTTCAAGCAGCATGAAGGCCGCGCCGGATTTGGGATTTGCGCCACGGGCATAGGCATCCGTGACGGCCATACCGTCATGGGCCAGCGCGGCATAGGGAAGCATGGCCGCAGAGGCGGCGAAAATTAGCGTTTTCATTCGTCAGTCCTTCCTGGGTTGGATAATCGGGTCAGATCGTCGTCAACCCGGACGGAGGATCGCGCGCCGATGCCAGCGGCACCGACCTAGAATGCTCTGACAAGCCCCCCGGATGCGGTACGGGCCGATAGTGCCCGGCATCGCGCGTGATCAGGATATCGGCGCCTGCCGTCGCATCAAGAAATGACAGCGCCATGTCGGGGCAGATATGCGCCACCGATTTTCCCGCAGCGCCGGGCAGATGGCGGATCACAACGCCATCGCCTGTACAGATCACCACCTGCCCGCCATTCTGCACGGTCCCCCGCGCTATCCCCAGACCGATCCCGGTCAGGGCCAAACAGAAAACCAGAACAAGGCGCAGGGCGGATGTCATGACGGCCAGTTTAACGGATCATCCTGCGACAGGCATCACCCAATCTGTCGCAGCAAAGGGGTATATAGGGATATGTCCGCCGCCTGCCGGATATCAGACCGGCGCGGTATCCATAAACGCAAACGCCCCGCCAAAGCGGGGCAGGTGCAGCCGTTCAAGGCAGCAATCAGGCTTGCAGTTCGGCCGGACCGTCAAGCTTGGAAATCTCGCGCTTGATCTTCAGGGCGCGGGCCGACAGATCGGCGTCTTTCGCCTTGGCCAGAAACTCATCCAGACCACCGCGATGATCCACCGAGCGCAGAGCGGCGGCCGAAATACGCAGGGAATAGCTGCGGCCCATTTTTTCAGACGTCAACGTGACCTCGTTCAGGTTCGGAAGGAACCGGCGACGAGTCTTGTTGTTGGCGTGGCTGACATTGTTACCGGTCATCGGGCCTTTACCGGTCAGTTCGCAGACGCGCGACATGGTGATAATCCTTCGTCTCAGCTTTGGCGGGCTTTCCCGGGATCGGGTTCGGCCCAATGTGAAGGGGCGCAGCCCCGCTGCGCCCGAAAATCCGTTCGCGGGTGATTATAGCGGACCGCCCCCCGCGTCAAGTCCCATAGCTTATCTGATTCCGCGCCGCCTGCGTCAATCCCGCCATCGCGTCCCGCCAAGGGAAAGGCCCGAAACTGGCCCGCGCCACGTTCAGCCGCGCCAGCTCGGCAAGTGAAGGAGCCGCCGGAGACACCATGATATTCACCGGCAATGCACATTCGCGGCATAATTCTTCAATCAATTCAGGGGCGATTAGTCCCGGCGCGAAGAAGCCGTCCGCGCCTGCCTGATGATAGATCCCGGACCGTTCCAATGCCTCTGGCAGCAATGCGGCGTGATCCTCGGTCGGGCTCCTCAGGAACAGATCGGTGCGGGCATTGATGAACAGGCCGGTGCGTGCCCGTATCGCCGCGATTCGCCCGGCATGTTCGGCGGCGGGGCGAATGCCCTTGTTGGGCGGAATGCCATCCTCCAGATTGATCCCGGCAACGCCAAGCTCCTCCAATCGCGCAGCATTGGCCGCGACCTGTTCCGGCGTTTCGCCATATCCCGCCTCGAAATCGACGCTGAGCGGCAAATCCGATACGGCGCGGATACGGGTGACGACATGCAGCAAATCCTCCAGCGGTACCGCTTCTCCGTCCGGATAGCCAAGCGCACCGGCGACCGAGGCACTGCCGGTCGCGAGTGCCTTTGCGCCGGCTTCGGCGACGGCCCTGGCCGATCCGGCATCCCAGATATTGAACAGGATCAGTGGATTTCCCGGCTGATGTAAGTCACGCATTTGGTTAACCTTTTCCTGGAACAGCGCGGCGCCGCCTGTTCAGGCGGCATAGGCACGTTCGGTTTCGATAAGCTTTTCCTTGCGCCACAGCCCTCCGGCATAGCCGGTCAAGGTACCGTCCGCGCCGATGACCCGGTGACATGGCACCACAAGCGCGATGCGATTCGTGGCATTGGCGCGCGCCACGGCGCGGGTTGCGGTGGGCTGGCCGATATCGGCGGCAAGCTGGGCATAGCTACAGGTCTCGCCCGCGGGGATCCGGCGCAATTGCTGCCAGACGCGGCGTTGAAAATCGGTCCCGTGAAGCTGAACCGGCACGGAAAAGCTCGGATTGTTCCCCTCGAAATAGGCATTCAGCTCGGCTTCCACGCGATCCGTGACCGCGCTGCGCCCCAATCCGATCCGCCCGCCGACAAAGCCCGACAGCTTCCGCAGCCCCTCCGGCAGCGCCTTGCGGTCGATGAATTCCAGCAAATGCAGCGCCTCGTCATCCGCAATAGCGATCATCCCGCCAAGCGGCGTGTCGATCCAGTCGGCCCTGAGATCGGCGGGACCGCGCAGCACATGCGGCTTGTGGCCGAACAGCCGCGCGAAAGCGTTCCTGAACCCCGAGGCCGAATCGAATCCGGCATCCAGTTGTGCGTCGATCATCGCTGATCCCTCCGTCAATGCTTTCATACCGCCCCGCAGGCGCAATTCCCGCGCCATCTGCAGGAAGCTTTGCCCGAAATGGCGGCGAAAGGCACGACGCACGGTCGAAGGGTCAAGCCCCATCTCGGTCAGATCGCCTTCGGACCAGCGGCGCGCGGGATCGGCCTTCAGTTCCGCCATCAACCGCGAGACGATCCGATCGCCGTCAGCCGTGGGACCGCCGGGGAAACAGCGGCGGCAGGGCCGGAAACCGGCGGCCTCCGCCTCGGCAGGATGCGTGAACCAGCGGCAGTTTTCCGGGCGCGGCTTGCGGGCCGGGCAGGTCAGCCGGCAAAAGATACCCGTCGTGGTGACCGCGACATAGGCGCGGCCTTCATAGGCCGGGTCGCGGGCCAGAAGCGCGGCATAAAGCGTTTCGGGTTCAGGCAGGTCAAGCATGGCGGTTTCCTTCCTCATGCCCTTTTCTATCCGATTCGCGGGCGGCATGGGACGCAAAATCGGGCGTTTATTCCAGCGCGCCGCCCTGCCCTTTGCTCAATTGATCCAGCAACTGCGTCGCCGCAAACCCCGGCGCCATATCACCCGCAGCAACCGCATCGCCCAGCCGTTGCAATTCCCCTTTGATTTCAGGCTGATCCAACCGCGCAAGCAGCCCGGCCCTTAGCTCTGCCATGAACCAATGACGCGCCTGGGCCGAGCGGGTCGCCTCGAAATGCCCGTTCTCGCGGCGCCAATCCGCGAGTTCCTGCATCTCGTCCCACGCCTTGCGCAACCCGTCCCCGGTCGCAGCCGACACGGCAAGCGCCTTGGGAAAACCCCCGGGGTCCTGCGGGCGCTTGCGCAGCAGGCGCAGCGCGCCCGCATAATCCGCGCATGTCCGCCGCGCCGTGGCCAGAAGATCGCCATCGGCCTTGTTCACCAGAATAAGATCGGCCATCTCCATGATGCCGCGCTTGACGCCCTGCAACTCGTCCCCGCCGGCGGGGGCAAGCAGCAGGATGAACAGATCGGACATCTCGGCCACCAGCGTCTCGGACTGGCCGACGCCGACCGTCTCGATCAGCACCACGTCATAGCCCGCCGCCTCGCATAACCGGATCGATTCTCGTGTGCGCCGGGCGACGCCGCCCAGTTCGGCGGATGAGGGCGTAGGGCGGATGAACGCCATCGGATTGCGCGACAGCAGCTCCATCCTGGTCTTGTCGCCAAGGATAGAGCCCCCCGACCGCGCCGAGGACGGATCGACGGCAAGGACCGCGACCCGGTACCCCTGTTCGGTCAGCATCGTGCCGAAAGCCTCGATGAAAGTCGATTTGCCGACGCCCGGTGTTCCGGACATGCCGATGCGCAGGGCCTGACGCGGCGGCAGTTGCGACAGCAGTTCAACCGCCTGTTCGCGATGATCGGGGCGGGTCGATTCGATCAGGGTGATCGCACGGGACAGCGCCCGGCGATTGCCTTTGGTCAAAGAGTCCAGAAGTTCTGTCATATGACCCCGTCTGAAAGCGGCGGCAAGCTGCCTCGTCTGCGGAAGGTACTTGAACCAGCCGCATGACAGCCGTCAACCCCGACAGGTATTTGGACAAAGAAGAAGTGCCAGACGCTCAGCCCGGGGCAAGCTGGCTGCCCGGGGTCGCCGCGTTGTTCAGGATCCGATCGAGATAATCGGCGGTCGAGCGAAAGCCGATCATGCGGAAGCCGTTTCCGATGTGCCAGAATGCGACGGCGGTTTGCGCGGCGCGGGTGCGGCGCAGGCCGTCGCGGGGCAGCGCATCGGGATCAGCAGGGCACAGCTTGGCGATCACATCGCCCGCATGGGGGCCAGTGATATCGAAAACGGCGCGCGCATCCGAGACATCCGCAACCAGTGCATGTTCGCCGGTAAGCGCCTGTTCCAGCGCCTGCACGGTCCTGGCGGTCTCGGCGACAGGAAGCAGCAGCAATAACTCATCCGGAGACATCCAGCCAAGACTGAGGCTGCCATCCCTGGTGATGCAGGCCGCCTGCGGAATGGGCAGACCCGCGGCCTCGGCGATGGCATCGCCTGCACGCTCAAGATCGGCGCGGATGGTGATCATGCCGAACTCGCTGCGGCGGGCGATCGTGGCGAGTGCATCAGCCATTGAGACGGCTCCCTTCCTTGTCGAAGAACACCGGCTCGCAGATCCGTGCCTTCATTACCTCATTCGAGGGCAGCGGGAATTCCAGAACCTGTCCCATCCGTTCCGGCCCGTGACGGACAAGCCCCATGGCGATGGGCTTGTTCAGCGTGGGCGAATAATAGCTGGAAGTGACACGCCCCTGCGTCTTGCGCTGCCCGTTATCGTTCTTGCCCTCATCCACGGCATAGGCGCCATCGGGCAGAACACGGTCGTCAAGGCTTTCCAGCCCCACAAGCTGCCAGCGGCTGCCATCGCGCATATGGCTGCGGCTTTGCGCCCGCTTGCCGATATAATCGGCTTTCTTCTTCGAGATCGCCCAATGCAGGCCCAGATCCTGCGGAATGATCGTGCCATCGGTTTCATCGCCGATCATGATGAAACCTTTTTCCGCGCGCATGACATGCATCGCCTCGGTGCCGTAGGGGGTGATGTTCAGATCATGCCCAGACTCGTGCAGCTTCTGCCAGAGTTCCAGCCCGCGCGAGGCAGGCACCGCGATCTCGTAGCTGAGTTCGCCCGAAAAGCTGATGCGGAAAATCCGGGCCGGAATACCGGCGATCTCGCCCTCTTTCCAGCTCATGAAGGGGAAGGCTTCGGCGGACAGGTCGATATTGCCGGACAGCCGCTCAAGCAGGACCCGGGCCTTCGGTCCGGCAACGGCGATTTGTGCATATTGCTCGGTCAGGTTGGCGGTATAGACCTGCCAGTCCCACCATTCGCATTGCAGCCAGTCTTCCATATGGCCGTGGATACGCTCGGCCCCGCCGGTGGTGGTGTGGCACAGCCATGTATCGTCCGACAGCCGCGCGACGACCCCGTCATCCATCAGGAAACCGTTCTCGCTGCACATCAGGCCGTAACGGCACCGACCGGGTTTCAGATTGGACATCATGTTCGTGTACAGCATATCCATGAAGCGCCCGGCATCCGGTCCCTTGACGATGATCTTGCCAAGGGTCGAGGCATCCAGCGTACCGACGCCTTCGCGCACCGCCATGATCTCGCGGTTGACAGCGGCGTGACGGTCCTCGGCCCCGCGCGGATAGCAATAGGGGCGGCGCCAGTGACCCACCGGCTCCCATGAAACGTCGTGACGCTGATGCCAGTCATGCATGGGCGTCTTGCGCAGGGGCTGGAACGCCTCACCCCGCGCATCCGCCGCGATGGTGGCCAGTGTCAGCGGCGTATAGGGAGGGCGGAAGGTCGTCGTGCCAGTGGCCGGGATAGGCTGGTCAAGCGTCTTCGACAGCACGGCAAGGCCGTTGATATTGCTGACCTTGCCCTGATCGGTGGCCATTCCCAGCGTGGTATAGCGCTTGGTATGCTCGACGCTGGCATAGCCTTCGCGGGCGGCCAGTTCGACATCGGAAACCTTCACATCGTTCTGGAAATCCAGCCACATTTTCGAGCGCAGCTTATAGGGCGCATTCTGCGGCATGACCCAGACCGGCATGGTTTCGGCTTCGGGCAGTTCCAAATCGCCCGCGCAAAGCAGATCGCCATTCGCGGCACCTGCGGCCGTAACCATCCCCTTGCCGTCCGCGCCCAGTGGCGGACGTTTAGGATCGGGACGGAACATGGCCGGACCTTCGTCCCAGATCAGCTTGCCGCCGCAATGGCTCCACAGATGGACCACGGGGGACCAGCCGCCGGACATCGCCACCGCATCGCATTCGACACCGCCGGTGATCGTGCCGTCGCCTGCCTGATCGCACAGCGCCACCCCTTCCACATGGCGGCTGCCCTTGACCTTGGCGATGGCCGTGCCGGTCAGGACCGGGATATTGCGGGCGCGCGCCGCCTGCGGCAATTCGCCAGAGGCGCCGGGGCGGGCGTCTATCACGGCAACCACGTCAAGCCCCGCATCCGAGGCCGTCAGGGCGGTGCGATAAGCGTCATCGTTATTGGTGACGACAACGATCCGCTGGCCGGGGGCCACGCCGTATTCGCTGATGAAATCCCGCATGGCCGAGGCCAGCATGACACCCGGGACGTCGTTGCAGGCAAATGACAATGGCCGCTCAAGCGCCCCTGTCGCCGTGATCACATGCCCGGCGCGGATACGCCACAGGCGTTGCCGGGGAATGCCCTGATTGGGATCGTGATCGGCCAGAGCCTCGCGCGCCAGCAGATAACCGTGATCGTAAAGCCCCGTCGCCATGCAGTTGCGGCGCAGGATGACATTATCGCGCCCGCGCAGATCCGTAAGCAGGGCGTCGATCGCCTCGGTCCCTTTGGTGTGATCGGCGGGGGTGCGCCCGCCCCATTCCGGACCTTGTTCCAGCACGATCACGCGCTGCCCGTTCCCGGCGGCGTCGCGGGCGGCGGTCAGGCCGGATATCCCGCCACCGACGACGACGAGATCGGCGAAACCATATGCCTGTTCATAGCTGTCCGGGTCACGCTCTTTCGGGGCGCGGCCAAGCCCGGCACTACGGCGGATGATCGGCTCGAACAGGTGTTTCCAGAACGGGCGGGGATGAATGAAGGTCTTGTAATAGAACCCCGCCGGCAGCATCGGCGACAGCAAGTTGTTCACCGCCCCGATATCGGCGTCCAGCGAGGGCCAGCAATTCTGGCTGCCCAGCACCATGCCGTGAACCAGCGAAGTTGTGGTGGCCCGCTGATTGGGCTCGAACCGGCCGCCCTGACCAAGGCCGAACAGGGCATTGGGTTCCTCGGCCCCGGAGGCGATCGGCCCGCGCGGACGGTGATATTTGAACGAACGGCCCATCAGCATCTGGCCATTGGCCAGCAGAGCCGAGGCCAGCGTATCGCCCTGAACCCCGCGCAGATGACGCCCATCGAAGCGGAACGGAAGCTGAAAGGCGCGGTCGATCAGGCGGCCACCCCGGGCCAGACGGAAAGGAGGCGTATAGGTCATTGGGCGCTGCCTTTCTCAGAGGACCAGACTTTTTCGGGGGACCAGTCAGGTTGCCAGTCGGGGCGGGATTTGCGGATCTTGTCGATGATCTCTTGCGGCGGCTGCGTGGTCTGGGCGCGATAGGTGCCATAGACCTGCAATGTCGCGGTATCGCGGGCGGCGAGGAACCATTTCCCACAGCCATAAGCATGCCGCCAGCGTTCGAAATGCACGCCCTTGGGGTTTTTGCGGGCGAACAGATAGGCTTCGAAATCATCGTCATTGCCGTCTGGCCCGATACGCTTCAGATGCGCTTCGCCACCGGGATGAAGCTCGGATTCCTCGGCTTGAACACCGCAATAGGGACAGGTCAGTATCAGCATTCAGCAATCCTTGGGAGGAAAGGTGGAAACATGGGTCAACGCCATACGGGCGAGGCCCTGACGGATGTCATCATCGGAAAGCGGAGGGCCGGACAGCCAGACAAAGCCGGGCTTTTCGCGGCCTGCATGCGACATGCGCGACGTGCCGGGAAGGGCAAGCGCCTGCGCTTCGGCCTCTTTGCCGACGCGGAACATCGCATGGCCCGCGCGTGCGGCGCAAAGCATATGCCCGTTCAGCATGAAGCAAAGCCCGCCGAACATCGGGCGGCTGCGCAGCCCGTCCGGCTGGCCGAGATCTTCGGGAAGCTGGGCCTCAAGACCGGGATCGCGGGTCATGACCGGCAACCCGGGGGACAAGCGGTAAAGAAAGGGACCGGGGGCCATCCGCCCCCGATCCCGGCGAGTGACGCTATCCGACCGGCATCCCAAAGTGCCATGCCGCGTTTCACGCCGCTCTGCAAAACCTCTGGTGATTCAGTGGAGGTTTTCCCCCAGGGATCACGCTTACTCGGTAGCTGCCGGTGCGTCGGTCGCAGCACCGTCTGCAGGAGCATCTGCAGGAGCTTCGGTCTCTGCCGGAGCGGTTGCTGCCGGATCATCGACCGCGGCATCGCCGCCACCTTCACCACCGCCGCCCATGAAGACAAACAGCAGCAAAACGACGACCACAACGGCGCCGATGATGATATAGAGTCCGTTCTTGTTACCTTCAGCCATAATTGTCCCTTCCGTTGGCATGGTTGACAACGGACCAATTCACAGCCTGCCCAAGGAGTTCCAGAAGAAATCGCCATGCGCGGAACCTTGCCAACCGGATGACGCGGGCTACCGGACCTCGCCCCATCGAAAGACATGCAATAGGCCCGCATCATAATGAAAAACCCGGATTTTCAATGGAAATCCAGATACCGGCCTGCATCACGGAACGGGCGCCATATGCGGTCTTTTCCTGCTCATGCGGCGGGCGGATACAGCTGTTTTCGTCACGTTTCTCGATGGGCCAGCCAAAGAACCGGCGCGGATCCAGCGTAAAATCGCTTATATCGGCGCGATCACATGCAGGTCTTCCGATCCGGTCCTGCGTATGAAATTCGGGAAAGGAAACATTTTCCGGCAGATATCGCCCGGACCCGGTCGAAACATCCCGGGCGTCCCGCAATCCATGGAAAATCCCCCGGAACTCACACAGCGCCATCAATGCGCCACTCCTGCCGCGACGGATTCATCGATAAAGCGCCCTTCGCGGAAGCGGTTCAGGCCGAATTGGGCAGCCAGCGGGCCGGGCGTGCCATTGGCGACAAGTTCCGCCATCGCCCAGCCCGAACCGGGGATCGACTTGAACCCGCCAGTGCCCCAGCCGCAATTGACGAAAACGCCGCCAACCGGCGTCGCCGACAGGATCGGAGAGCGGTCGCCGGTCATATCCACGATCCCGCCCCATTGCCGCAGCATCTTGAGCCGCGAGATCATCGGGAAGGTTTCCACCAGAGCGCGCACGGTTTCCTCGACATGATGCCATGACCCGCGCTGTGTGAAATTGTTGAACCCGTCGGTGCCGCCGCCGATCACCATCTCGCCCTTGTCGGATTGCGACAGGTAGCCGTGAACCGTGTTCGCCATCACCACGACATCCATGCAAGGCTTGATCGGCTCGGACACCAGCGCCTGCAAGGCCACGCTTTCAATCGGCAGCCGGAACCCGGCCATTTCGGCAAGCTGGCTGGAATGCCCCGCCACCACCATCGCTAGCTTGTCACAACCGATCCGGCCCTTCGAGGTATTCACCGCGCGGACCTGCCCGCCCTCGGTCTCGACCCCCTGCACCTCGCAGTTCTGGATGATATGCATGCCCATGTCGCTGCACGCCCGTGCATAGCCCCATGCCACCGCATCATGCCGCGCCGTGCCGCCGCGCGCCTGATACAGCCCGCCCAGCACCGGATAGCGCGGCCCCTCCAGATTGATGATCGGGACCAGTTCCCTGACGCGCGCAGGCTCGATCCACTCGGTCGCCACGCCTTGCAGGTGGTTCGCATAGGCGGTGCGTTTGTAACCGCGCACCTCATGCTCGGTCTGGGCCAGCATGATGACGCCGCGCGGGCTGAACATGACGTTGTAATTCAGCTCCTGCGACAGGTTTTCATAAAGCTGCAGCGCCTTGTTATAGATCGCGGCAGAGGGATCCTGCAGGTAGTTCGAGCGGATGATCGTGGTATTCCGCCCGGTATTCCCGCCGCCCAGCCAGCCTTTCTCGATCACCGCGACATCGGTGATCCCGAAATTCTTGCCAAGATAATAAGCCGTCGCCAGACCATGCCCCCCGGCCCCTACGATGACGACCTGATAACGGTCGCGCGGCTGAGGGTTCTGCCATGCGCGATGCCAGCCCTGATGCTGGCGCAGCGCCTCGCGGGCGATGGCGAAAACCGAATAACGGCCGGAACGCGGTGCGGATGCGATAGCCATGGGTCCCCCTTGTGAATCGCGGCTCAGATTGTCCCGAGCGGTGCCATCTTACAACGCATCTTGCGGCAGATCGCGGCAAAATGCGACACGCCCGCACGAGCTTGTCATCGCGGTTTCACTTTTCCGCGCGCCCGAAACGGGGTAATCCGCTTCGGAAGGAATAAGGATGCGGGAATGTTCTGGCTGATATGCGCGGCTCTGGTATTGGTGATTGCCTTGGCGATTGCCGCTCCGCTTCGGCGGATGCGCGACAGGGACGCGCCCTCGGCTGCGGCATTCGATCTGCGGGTCTATCGCGATCAGCTGCGCGAGGTCGAACGCGACCTTGATCGCGGCGTGATCGGCACGGAGGAAGCCGGACGCCTGCGGACAGAGATCGGCCGCAAGGTGCTTGAGGCCGACCGCAGACTGAATGCCGCCCGCCCCCTGCACAGCGGCGGCGGCATGATCGGCGCGGGGGCGGTGCTGGTGCTGCTGCTGGCCGGCGCGACCGGGCTGTATTTGTATCAGGGCGCGCCCAGCATGCCGGATCTGCCGCTTTCGGAACGAATCGCGACGGCCTCGACCATCTATGCCAACCGGCCAAGCCAGACCGAAGCAGAGGCCAATGCGCCGGAACCCCCCGCGCCCGAGATCGATCAGGAATATGCCGAACTGCTTGAGAAACTGCGGGAGACCGTGGCGAAGAAGCCGGACGATCCACAGGGCCTGATGCTGCTTGCCACCAATGAAATGCGCGTCGGGAATCCCGTCGCGGCCCGCGAAGCGCAGCAGAAACTGGTAGATCTGCGCGGCGACAAGGTAAGCGCCGACGAATTGCTGCGTCTCTCGGCCATGATGACCGAGGCGGCGGGCGGGCTTATCACACCCGAGGCCGAAAAGGTGCTTGCCCGGGCCTTGCAGATGGATCCCTCTCTGCCGCAGGGCCGCTATCTTCTGGGGCTTCTGCAAATCCAGAACGAGCGTCCCGACCGCGCATTCCCCATCTGGCGCGGCCTGCTGGAAGAGGGCCCCTATGACGCGCCGTGGAACGTCCCGATCCGCGCCAGCATCGACGATCTCGCATGGCTGGCGGGCCAGCCGGACTATGTTGCCCCCCCGGAGAATGGCGGCATGCCCGCCCTGCCCGGCCCCGATGCCGATACGATGGCGGCCACCGAAGACATGAGCCCCGAAGAACGTCAGGAGATGATTCAGGGCATGGTTTCGGGGCTGGAATCGCGGCTGGCCACGCAGGGCGGCTCGCCCGAGGAATGGGCCCGGCTGATCGGCTCGCTTGCGGTGCTGGGACAGACCGACCGCGCAAGCGCGATCTGGAACGAGGCGCAGGAACGCTTCGGCGCACAGCCCGAAGCCATCGCGCCGATCCGTGAAGCCGCCGAGACGGCAGGACTGACCGAGTGATGAGCAATACCGTCGCAGAATTGGCCGGATGTGCCGGGGCCGGTTATGTCCTGCTATCGCCGCGATATGATGAAAAAGCCGCTGATCGCGATTCCGCACGGAATTGCCTGCATGGCCGTTGCGTCATCGGGGATCGCGCCTTCGGGGCGGTACGATTTCTTTCCCCGGACTTTCCCGAAACCCGCAACATGCAGGCGCGGCTATGATCTTTGACGACATTACCGACATGGCACGAGCCCTGCCCCGGACCGGAGCGCTTGCCGGGCTGGACCTTGGCACCAAGACGATCGGCGTCGCGGTCAGTGACGGCATGCGGCAGATCGCCTCTCCTCTGCGGGTCATCCGGCGGCGGAAATTCACGTTGGATGCCGCCGATCTGCTGGCGATCGTGGCAGAGCGTCGCCTTACCGGCCTGATCCTTGGTCTGCCCCGCAATATGGACGGAACCGAAGGCCCGCGCGCGCAATCCACCCGCGCCTTCGCCCGGAACCTTTCGGGTCTCACCGACCTGCCCATCGGGTTCTGGGACGAACGCCTTTCGACCGTGGCGGCCGAGCGGGCCTTGCTGGAGGCCGATACATCGCGCAAACGCCGCGCCGAGGTCGTGGATCAGGTCGCGGCAGGTTATATCCTGCAAGGTGCCCTGGACCGGTTGCGGAACAGCTATTAAGCAAGCCGGGGGTCAGCCCCCGAACCCTCGGGATATTTGCGTGAAGAAGAAATGGGACGCGAGGCAACCAAAGCCTTTGCCGACGGACAGGCTTGTATCCGGCGCGGTTATCCTTAGCTTGCCGCCAATTCCGAACATACGGGGACAGCGATGAAAAGAGTCACACTTGGCGGCAGCAATGTCGAGGTCAGCGAGATCTGCCTTGGCACCATGACGTTCGGCAATCAGACGGATGAGGCGGACGCCCACGCCCAGCTTGACCGGGCGGCGGCGATCGGCATGACATTCCTTGATTGCGCCGAGATGTATCCTGTCAATCCGGTCCGCGCCGAAACCGTGGGTAAATCCGAAGAAATCCTTGGCCGCTGGCTGGCCCGGCCCGGCAACCGGAACCGGGTCGAGATCGCCACCAAGATTACCGGCCCCAACGCGAACCTGCGCGACGGTAAACCCTATGACGGCGCGATCATCCGTCAGGCCATCGACAATTCCCTGAGCCGCCTGCAAACCGACCGGATCGATCTGTATCAACTGCACTGGCCGCTGCGCGGCACATGGGCCTTCCGCCGGAACTGGGATTTTGATTCCACGGGCCGTTCGAAACAGCAGGTTCTGGATCACATGGCGGATGTGCTGGAGGCCGTGACCGACGCGATCGGCGCCGGCAAGCTGCGGGCCTTCGGGCTGTCCAACGAAACCGCATGGGGACTGACCCGCTGGTGCGATATGGCCGAGCGGACGGGCGGGCCGCGCGTCGCCTCGATCCAGAACGAATATTCGCTGCTTTACCGGCTTTACGACACCGATCTGGCCGAAACCGCGAATGCCGAAGAGGTGACTTTGCTGGCCTATTCCCCGCTGGCCGCCGGTTTGCTGAGCGGCAAGTACCGGGACGGAGCGATGCCCGCAGGCAGCCGCGCCGCGGTGGATCGCGCCCATGGCGGCCCGGGCCTGCTTGGCGGACGAAAGACCGAAAGGGCGCTGGAGGCGGTTTCCGCCTATCACGAACTGGCGGCAGAGCATGGCTGGGATCCGGTACACCTTGCCATCGCATGGCAATTGACGCGGCCCTTCCGGAATATCCCGATCATCGGCGCGACCGATATCGAACAGCTTGAACATGGCATCGCGGGTTTCGGCAAAACCCCATCGGAAGAGTTGTGCAAGGCGATAGACGATCTGCACAGGCAGCACGGCCTGCCTTACTGATTTATCGCCCAAAGGGCTAAGCCACAGCTGACCGAATTCGCCCCTGCCCCCTCTTCTTCATCCGGATATCCCGGGGAGTCGCGCGCAAGCGCGACGGGGCAGCGCCCCCGGATCATGACGAAACGCGTCTTATTCCTGTAGCGGGTCCCGGGCGCGGTTCAGGCCGATCCTGCGCGCGACCCAGCCGAATATCCGCCCCTGACCGCCATGGATAAGCGAAAACAGCGACGGCACGAAAAGCAGCGACAGCAACGTGGACAGCAACAGCCCGCCGATCACCGCGATCGCCATCGGGGCGCGGAATTCTCCGCCCTCTCCGGTCGCCAGCGCCGAGGGAACCATGCCGGCGGTCATCGCGATGGTGGTCATCACGATGGGCCGGGCGCGCTTATGCACCGCATCAAGGATCGCGTTGTATTTATGCGTGCCCGCCGCCATCGATGTCAGGGCGAATTCCACCAGCATAATCGAGTTCTTGGTGACGATCCCCATCAGCATCAGGAAACCGATCACGACGGCCATACTGATCGAGTTCCCGGTCAGGAACAGCGCGATGATCGCGCCCCCGATCGCCAGGGGCAGCGACAGCAGAATGGTCACCGGCGTGATGAAATTATGGAACAGCAGGACCAGCACGATATAGACCAGCATGATCCCTGCGGCCATTGCGGTTGCGAAAGCCTCGAAAACCTCGGCCATGATCTCGGCATCGCCCGCGGGTTGAATGCTTGTGCCGGGCGGAAGCTCGATCTCCTGTTGCAGCTGCGCAACCTGCGCATTGACCGGACCCAATAACGCGCCACCCGCGAGATTGGCACTGACGGTCGTGCGGAACTCCCGGTCATAGCGCCCGATCTCGGTCGCGCCTGCCGACAGGGTCACATCCGCCACCGTATAGATCGGCACCGACCCGGCAGAGCTGGGCACGCGCAGGTTCTGCACCTGCATAAGATCGTTGCGCGATTCTTCGTTCAGACGCACCACGATGGGGATCTGTTCGTCGCCGGCGTTGAACTTGGCCAGGTTTTCCTCGTTATCGCCAAGGGTCGCGATCCGCAGGGTTGTCGCCAGATCGCTTGCCGTCACCCCAAGCTGCGCGGCGATATCGGGTTTCGGCACGATCTGGATTTCGGGGCGTTTCAGGCTTGCCGAGGAGGTCACGCCTTCCAGTGACGGAAGTTTCTTCATCGCGTCGACCAGCCGTTCGGCGGCAAGCGCAGCGCTTTCTTCGGTTGTGCCCAGAACGCTGATGGTGAAGTCGCTCTGCCCCTCTTCGTTCTGGAAATTGATGCGCATGTCGGGCATGTCGGCAAGCATGGATTTCAACTCGTCTTCCAGCTCGAACTGGGACCGGTCGCGGGTTTCCTTCTTGCCGTAATTGATCATCAGCCGCGCCGAGGTGACATCCGAGCCGTCGCTATAGGCGAAAAGCGACTGCACTTCTGGGGTGTCAGAGATGCGGCCATACATGCGGCGCACGGCATCTTCGGTATCCTCGATGGTGGAACCGGGGGGCATCTCGATCTCGATCTGGCTGCGCCCGATATCCGAGGCCGGAATGAATTCGGTCGGCAACAACGTCGCCGAAAAGATCGACATCGCGAAAACCCCGAAACCCGCGAACAGGGTCAGCCAGCGATGCCGCATCGTCCAGCGCAGCACCGACATCAGCACGCGCATGATCCAGCCATCGGGCTTGTCCGCCGGATGAGTGGTGCCGCGAATGAAATAGGCGGCCAGCATCGGCGTGATGATCCGCGCGACCAATAGCGAGAACAGCACCGAAACCGCGACGGTCAGGCCGAATTGTTTAAAATACTGACCCGAGATTCCGCCCATGAAGCTGACCGGCGCAAAGACCGCAACGATCGAGAAACTGATCGCGATCACTGTCAGGCCGATCTCACTCGCGGCTTCTTCGCTGGCCTCGTAGGGTGGCGATCCCATGCCGATATGGCGCACGATATTCTCGATCTCGACGATGGCGTCATCGACCAGAATCCCGGTTACAAGAGTGATCCCCAGAAGGCTGATCCCGTTCAGCGTGAAGCCCAGCCATTGCATTACGAAGAAGGTCGGAATGATCGACAATGGCAGCGCCACCGCGGCAATCGCCGTGGCCCGCCAGTTGCGCAGAAACAGGAACACCACGATCACGGCCAAAGCCGCGCCTTCATACAGCGTATCCATCGCGCTATGATAGCTTGACGATGTATAGGTCGTCGCGTCGTCAATCAGGGTGATCCGGGTATTCGGATATTCCTCGCGGATCTCATCCAGCCGCGTCTTTGCGCCGTCGCCCGCCGACAGATCCGATTTTCCGGTTGCGCGATAGACGCCGAAGGCCACCACCGGCTGACCGTCCAGAAGCGCGAAACTGCGCGCCTCGCTGCCGCCATCGATGACATCGCCAAGCTGGTCCAGCCGGATCGTGCGGCCATCGGCGATGGTGACCGGCGTAGCGGCAAGCTGGTCGACCGTTGCCGCGCCCCCAAGAGCGCGGATCGAATATTCCGTGCTTGCCAGGTCGCCGCGGCCGCCGCCCATGTCGATATTGCTGGCCCGAAGCTGGTTCGAGACATCCGCCGAGGTCAGCCCATGCGCCAGCAACCGATCGGGATCGAGCTCGACCTTGATCTCGCGCTCGGCTCCGCCGATCCGGGTGGTTTTGCCCACGCCGTCCACCGTGGAAAGATCACGCCCGATCACGTCATCGACGAATTTCGACAATCCCTCGATGCTCTGGGTCGGATCGCTGACGGCATAGGTCAGGATCGGGTATCCGGTGACATCGACCCGCTGCACGATGGGTTCACTGATGCTTTCCGGCAGTTCCCCGCGCACATTCGACACTGCGTCCTTGACGTCGTTCACGGCGCGGTCGCTGTCGGTTTCCAGCTCGAATTCGACGGTGATCGAGGCCATGCTGTCGGTCGCGGTGGAACTGATATGCCGGACGCCGGTGACCGAGGCGATACTGTCCTCGACCGGCTGGATGACCTGTGTCGTCAGTTCCGACGGGGCCGCGCCCGGCTGGCCGATATCCACGCTGACGATGGGCAGGTCGATATTCGGCATGGCCGTGACCGGCAACTTGAAGAAGCTGTAAAGCCCGACGACCAGCAGCACCAGAAAGATCGCGATCGGCGGAACCGGATGCCGGATCGACCAGGTGGACATATTCATGGCTGGTCCGCCTGTTCACCGGCGCCGTCAGCATCCGCCTCTGCGGCAGGCTCCGTGCCGGATTCGGCTTCGGCGGTATCCGGATCGGAAGCGCCGTCAACGATCTTCACGCTATCCCCATCCCGGAAAAACACGCCCGAGCGGGTGATCACCTGCTCATCCGCGGCAACGCCTTCGATGATTTCGCGCCGACCCTCCCACAGCAACCCCGCCCTGACCTGCCGGGACTGGACGACCCCGTCCTTGACCACCTGCACCCGGTCCCCGTCATCATCCGACAGGACCGCCGTCGCCGGGATCGTCACCGCCTCGCGCTTTGCGGTGATGACCCAGCCGCTGGCGAACAATCCGCGGCGCAGCCCCGGCACATCGTCCAGCGCGATACGCATCTTGCCCAGCCTCGTCACCGGATCGACCGAGGCGGGAATCAGCCGCACCTCTCCCGACACCTGTCCCAGCCCGGCTACCGAGATTTGGGCCGGAGCGCCCGGTTGCAGGCTTTGCAGCGCGGTTTCAATCACTTCGGCGGACATCTCGATCGCGCCATCCGCGATCAGCGTGAAAAGCGGCTCTGTTCCGCCCGACATCGTTCCAAGCGTTGCATTCCGCTCGACGATCTGGCCGGTCACCGGTGCGACGATCTCGGTCCGGTCCAGATCAAGCCGCGCAAGCCGGCGCGCGGCTTCGGCCTGCGCAAGCCCGGCCTGAGCATTGGCTTCGGCGGCAACCGCATCGTCCAGCGCCGCCTGCGATGCATTGTTCGAGGCCCGCAGGCTTTGCGCCCGTTTCAACGCGGTCGCGGCCTGTTTCAACGCGGCCTCGGCCTGCTGATAACCGGCATCGGCCTGCGCAAGCTGCGCCTCCAGAGTGTCGCGTGACAGCCGCGCCAATGGCTGCCCCTTCTCGACCCGGTCGCCGGCTTCAACCAGAATCTCGGTGATCTCGTGGCCCGTGACCTGCGAATGCACCTGCACCTCTTCGCGCGCCGTCAGCGTGCCGACAACCGGCACTCTGGCCTGAACCTCCGATGTCTCGGCGACCGATACGGTGACTGCGGGAATGGCGCGTTCGACGGCGGAATCCGCCGCATGCTCATCCGCCGATTCCGCGACGGAAGCGGCGGGGCCGGCCAACCCGGCCAGGAGCATAACGATAAAGAGACCTCGCATCCTGTCCGCCTGTAAATCCGCATTAGAATCACGCAACATAAAGCCGAACGCTTACGTCAACAATCCTGGCATTTTCAAGGAGAGGTGAAGAGCCTCAGAACCTGACCTTTACCCCCGGAAGATCAAGCGTCTGTATCAGATCGCGCAACTCCTGCCGAGCCGCGATATTCGACATGCTGAGAGATTCGGTCCCGATATCCTTCAGATCCAGCAGCGTCAGGCCGCGCGGAAAGAGTTCCCGGAAAATCACCCGCTCGGAAAATCCGGTGGTGACGCGGAAACCGATCCTTTTCGACAATGTTTCCAGCGCCCCGCCAACCTTGCGCTTGTTATGCATGGCCTGCGTGCCAAGACGATTGCGCAGCACGACCCAATCAATCGGCCCCGCTCCGGCCTCTGCCCGCATCTGGCGGGCCGCCCAGACCATCTCGGCATAGATCGACGGGCCGATCACCTTGCCCTCGGGCGACATCCGCGCCAGCAGGTCGAAATCGACGAAACTGTCATTCATCGGCGTCATCAGGGTATCAGCCAATGTATGCGCCATCTGGCTCAGCTTTGTGTGCGAGCCGGGGCAGTCCAGCAGGATGAAATCGCATTCCGCCTCGAGCGCCTGCAACGCAGGGGTCAGCGGGTCGCTTCCCTCGGCCAGCTCTCCCAGCTGCGGGGTCGGCAGATCCAGTTCCTCGCGCCGGACGAAGGCGCTGCGATTTTCAAGATAACGGCCGAAACTCCGCTGCCGCACGTCCAGATCCAGGGCTCCGACCTTATGCCCCATACGTGCAAGCGCCGTCGCCACATGCATCGAGGTCGTCGATTTGCCCGAACCTCCTTTTTCGTTGCCCACAACGATAATATGCGCCACCGGCCGCCTCGTTCTTTTTCGCTTTCCGGGCGGAACCTAGCGGCTGCGCAAGGGGAAGAAAAGCTGCCTTGTCGCATTGGGGCCGCCTTTGATTCCGCGTGGTCCCATATCCCCGGATATCCACGGCATTCCGGCGAACGGAACCATTTTCCGACCGGCTCGTTAAAAGCAGAACGGCAAGCTGACGGGGACCCCATGACCGGAAAATCGCGCAAGGGCGCCAGGCCCGGCCAACCGGATGACGGCAAGCCCGTCCTGCTGTCCGGCGGGAACCCCCAGATTCCCAAGGGCGACGGCGATGAGCCGGTTCAGGCCTATATCGCCGCGATGCCCGGCTGGAAAAGCGAGGCGGGGCAGAAACTGGACAGGCTCATCACCAGAACGGTTCCCCATATCCACAAGGCCGTCAGATGGAACTCGCCCTTTTACGGGGTCGAAGGCCATGGCTGGATCGTCAGCTATCACTGTTTCACCAAATACATAAAGATCACGTTCTTCAGCGGCACGTCGCTGTCGCCGCCTCCGCCGGTGACATCGAAGGATCCGAATACCCGTTATTTCCATATCCACGAGGGCGATCAGCCCGATAGCGAACAATTGGCAAAGTGGATCAAGCAGGCATCGGAAATCCCGGGCTGGATTACCTGAGATAACGCGCGACCTTCATGCGGACGATTGACGTGGATGGCTGAGAGTTACAGCTTTCCCCGCAGAAACCGGCGCCCAGAGCGTACCGCAGCTGGATCGTAAATGCGGCTATTTGCGTCCCGCGATGGGGGGGGGGGGGGGGGGGGGGGGGGGGGGGCCCCCCCCCCCCCCCCCCCCGGAGGTATTTGGGCAAAGAAGAAGCAGAGGGGGAGGAAGCGAAGCCGGGCGGGCGCGATCTGACAGGGATATGCTCGCGGCAAATCAGTCAGGCGATATGCGATAGCGGATGCCATCATCCCCGGAACTGCGCTTCAGGCGGCGGTCATGAACCAGACGGTTGACATGCGCGTGGGCCTCTCCGAATGCGAAGCCAAGCTGGAATCCGTCAAGTGGCCGGCTGAACAGGACCGGAACCAGATCGCCAACCGACAATTCGGAATCCGCACATGCCCGCAGGATCGTCTCAAGCCGCTGCCGGTGCTGCTCCTGCAATTCCCCGATTCGCGCATGCAAAGCGCGAAACGGCTTGTGATGGCCCGGCAGCACCAATGTTCCGTCAGGCACCCGGTCCCGCAAATTCTCCAGCGATCGCAGGTAATGGCCCAAGGGATCGCTTTCGGGACCGGTCGGATCCACGCTGATATTGGGCGAGATGCGCATCAGCACCTGATCGCCGGCAAGCAACAGCCCTTCGGCGGCGCAATACAGCATAAGCTGCTCGGGCGCATGGCCGTCGCCGGTCAGGATCTCGAATTCCCTGTGGCCAAGCTTTAGCCGGTCTCCGGCCAGCAGCCGCGTGAATTCCGGGGGCGGCGTTCCGACCAGTTCCCGATAATGTTCCGGCCAGCCCTGCAGGGATTTCGCCTGCGCGGCGGTCATGCCATGCCGCCGATAATAGGTCGCGTAAAACGCGCGCCCCAGCCGTTCGGGATTGCCATGCAGCGTCAGGCTGGCCAGATAGGCCGAAAGGCTGGTGAACAGCCGCAAATCGTATTCGGCGCAAAGCCAGCCTGCCAGACCGATGTGATCCGGGTGGTGATGCGTGGCGATCAGCCGGCTGAAACGCTGCCCCTTCAGCGGCCCTTCCAGCAATTGCGCAAAGGCCGCGCGTGTCCTTGCGTCATCGACGCCCGTATCCACGATCGCCCAGCCGTCATCCTCTGCGATCAGGTAGATATTCACGTGATCCAGCGCAAAGGGCAATTCGGCCCGCAGCAACAGGATCCCCGGCAGGATTTCGGTAATCCGCGCCTTGACCGGGTCATCGCTTCCGGTTGCAGCCGCCGCCGAAGGGGACTCGTAACCGACATTCAGATCAGTCATATCCTGCCTCTCCCGGGATCGCGAAAATGGCGCGCCGACAATGACGACCCGTCAGGCCGCAAACACGGCGCGGATCGGCAGCCGGTCCGGTCCACGGGGTTAATACACATGCCCATCATGCACAAGCGGCTTAGGTTTCCGCGCATAATGCGGTTGAATTCCTGCCCTGCCGCTTCGGCAGGGGATCGCGGCTTTGCACCTGCCGGGACCGGGCGCTTATCCGCCCCTGCTCAAAAGCCGCCTGTCGATCAGGGCCAGACCCATGGCGATCAGGACAATGCCCAATAGCTGCGCCAGCCCCAGCATTTCGCCCAGAAACAGCCAGCCCAGCAGGATCGCCGAGACCGGCACGAGGAAACCCACCAGCGAAATATTCGTCGCCCCCGCCCGCGCCAGCACGCGAAAATACAGGACATAGGCCAGCCCGGTGCTGAAGATGCCCAGCGCAATCACCGCCAGCCAGACACGCCCCGGCACCTCTGCGCCCGGCCAGCCGTCGACCGATAGCGTCAGTGGCACAAGCAGGGCGGCCGAACAGGTGACCATGCCCGCAGCCGTCACCACCGGATCAAGGCCCATCCTGCGAAACCGCCGCCCAAAGACATTGGCGAAAGCATATGACAGCGCGGCCCCCAGAATCGCGATCTGCCCCCAGACCGCATGGCCCAGCCCCGACAGCGTATCCAGCCCGATCATCACGGCAACTCCGCCAAGCCCAAGCAGAACGCCCGCCAGCTTGCGCGTGCTGAAACCCTCATCGGTCAGCAGCAACCCCGAGACGATGACGGTCCAAAGCGGCGTGGTCGCATTCAGAATCGAGGCCACGCCCGAAGGAACAGAGGTCTGCCCCCAGACGATCAGCCCAAAGGGGATCGCGTTGTTCAGAATCCCCATGATCAGGAACGCCCCCCAGATATCCGGCCGAAGCGGAGGGCGGCGGCCCGTGGCGATCACGATCAGCCACAGCACCGCGGATGCGACGATCAGGCGGATGGCAACCACGCTGAGAACCGGCAAAGCGGTCACCGAAACGGCGATCAGAAAGAAGGACGCGCCCCATAACAGCGACAACAGCAGCAATTGCGCCCAGTCGGCGGGATCCATCCTGGCATTTATCTCGGGCAGGGCCACGCGGGGGCCGGGCGCAAGCGGCGCCCTCATTCCCGCCCCAGCATGTAGAATTCGTCATTGGGGCGGATATCGCCCGCATTCACCAGCCGGTTGGACATCCCGAAAAAGGCGGCAATCGCGCCGATATCCCAGATCTCGTCCTGGGTGAAACCGGCATCGGACAGGGCCTTGTGATCCTCATCCCCGATTTCCTGCGCGTTCAGGGCGACCTTCTCGGCATAGCCCAGCATGGCGCGCTGCCGTCCGGTCAGATCCGCCTTGCGCCAATTGACCGCCACCTGATCCGCGATCAACGGATCCCTGGCGCGGATCCGCAGGATCGCGCCATGCGCGACAACGCAATACTGGCAGCGATTCAGCCCGCTTGTCGCGACCACGATCAATTCCCGCTCGGCCTTGCCAAGCCCCTCGTCGCTGTCCATCAAGGCATCATGATAGGCGAAGAAGGCCCGGAACTCCGCCGGGCGATGCGCAAGCGCCAGGAAAACATTGGGAATGAAGCCGGATTTCTCGGCCACCTTCTCGATCGCCTGCCGGATATCCTCGGGCAGACTGGCCAGATCCGGCACCGGAAAACGGCTGATCGGCGGGGCGGACTGCGTCATGATGGTTCCTCCTCGCGCGCCAGTCTGCGTTACCGGCGATGCAGATGGAAGACGTCAACCGCCCTTCCGCACCCTGCCCCGCCGCAGTTCCGGCCAAACCGGTATGACTTCTTCTTCACTCAAATATCCTCAGGGGGTGAATTGGCCCCGGGTCAAGCGGGGGCACGAACGCCCCCTCCCCCGCACTGTCAGGTGCAAGGGCGATGGAGCAGACGGATGATCAGCCCGCGAACAACCCCTCGTGCCGGGCCCGCAATTCGGCCTTCTGCACCTTACCCATTGCATTGCGCGGCAATTCATCCACCACGATCACCTTCTTGGGTTGCTTGAACTTCGCCAGCCGGTCCGCCAGCCCGCCGATAATCGCCTGCGGATCGGGCTCTGTGCCGCGGCCGCGGGCAACGATCGCCACCACGCCTTCGCCGAAATCGGGATGCGGCACGCCGATTACCGCGCTTTCCAGCACGCCCGGCATCTCGTCGATCAGCAATTCCACCTCTTTCGGGTAGATATTGAACCCGCCGGAAATGATCAGATCCTTGCCGCGCCCGACGATGGTGACATAGCCATCCGCATCGATCAGCCCCAGATCGCCGGTCTTGAACCAGCCATCCGCGCCCAGTTCCTCGGCGGTCTTTTCGGGCATCCGCCAATAGCCCTGAAAGACATTGCTGCCCCGCACCTCGATCATGCCGATTTCGCCTTGCGGCAGTTCCACTCCGTCCTCACCCATGATCCGCAGGTCAACGCCGGGCAAGGGGAAACCGACGGTGCCCGCCCGCCGCTCGCCCTCATAGGGGTTCGAGGTGCTCATATTGGTTTCGGTCATGCCGTAGCGCTCAAGGATGCGATGCCCCGTCCGGGCTTCGAATTCGCGATGCGTCTCGGCCAGAAGCGGCGCGCTGCCCGATGTGAACAACCGTATGCCCGCAGCCAGATCGCGGGTGAAATCGTCACGATCCAGCAGTCGCGTGTAAAAGGTCGGCACACCCATCATGCTGCTTGCCTGCGGCAGCAATCCGACTACCTGCGCGGCATCGAATTTCGGCAGCCAGATCATCGCGCCACCCGCAAGCATCAGAACATTCGAGGCCACGAAAAGCCCATGCGTGTGAAAGATCGGCAAGGCATGCAGCAGCACATCATCCGCCGAGAACCGCCACGCATCGACCAATGTCCGGGCATTCGACAGCAGGTTGTCATGGCTGAGCATCGCGCCCTTCGACCGGCCCGTGGTCCCCGATGTATAAAGGATCGCCGCCAGATCGCCGCCAGATCGCGCCACCGGGGCATGATCGTCACGATACGCGGCCGCGGCATCCATCAGGCTGCCCGTGCCATCCGCGCCAAGCGTCAGCAGTTTGCCTTGCGGGCGAAACTCTGCCCGCCGCGCCTCGCGCGCGGGATCGCAGACGACCAGAGCAGGTTCGGAATCTTCGACGAAATACGCGATCTCGGCGGGGGTATAGGCGGTGTTCAGCGGCAAGAACACCGCGCCTGCCCGAATGGCGGCAAGATAAAGCGCAAGAGCCTGCGGAGATTTCTCGGCCTGCACCGCCACCCGGTCGCCGGGGCTGACGCCCTCGGCCAGCAACAGATTCGCCAAACGCCCCGACAGCCGGTAAATCTCATCATAGCTGATCCGCGTGCCGTCCCCCAGGATCAGGCAATCCCGCGCCGATCCGGCATGCTGATCCATCAAGGCGTCGAAAAGCATGTTGCTCATGTTTCTTCATCCGTCTGTTTCGGCTCGGCCTTGCGGGCCATATCCTGCATTTTTCGCGGCGCGGCAATCACGCCGCGCTCGGTGAAGGCGTCATGCCGGGCCTCGATCCGCTTCAGATCGTAGAGATAATTCACCATCATCCCCAAAGACTGCTTCCGCCCCCGTTCCGAGATATCCGCATCGGGAATTACGCGATGCGCCTCGGCGCCATTGCCCAGATGAAACCGCGCCACCGGGTCGCGCGGGCGATCTTTTGCGTCCCTGGCCTTCAACAGATAGCGGGCAGTCTGCGCCGACAGGGCAGCGGGATCGGGTTTTTCCAGCAGTTTCGCAATCGCGGGCTCGGCCCCGGCGCGCTCTTCCAGCCATTTGCGCAGGCCGGGAATCGGCGAAAGCGTGACGAAACCGGACAGGTTCGGCAATTCGCGCAGCAATTCGGCCACGACATTCTTGATCAGCAGATTTCCGAAACTGATCCCGGCCAGCCCGTTCTGGCAATTCGAGATCGAATAGAACACAGCGGTATCGGCCTGATCGGGCGGCAGCACCTCGCGCGCTTCGTCGATCAGCCCCTGCACCGAATCCGGCAGGCCGTTGATCAGGGCGATCTCGACGAAGATCAGCGGCTCATCCGGCATCGCGGGGTGCATATAAGCATAACAGCGCCGGTCGGCGGGCAGCACGCGGCGCTGCAAATCGCGGAAATCGCGGATTTCGTGGACCGCCTCGTATTTGATCAGCTTTTCCAGCAGCAACGCCGGGCTGCGCCAGTCGATCCTGACCAGTTGCAGGAAACCACGATTGAACCATGACCGAAGCAGATGCCGGAAATCCGCGTCCACGCGCGCGAATGCCGGGTCGCGCCCGGTCAGGCGCAGCAGATCGTCGCGCATCCCCACAAGCGCCGCCGTGCCGCCCGCCGCCGTGTTCAACCGCCGTAAAAGTTCCTGCCGCGGCGGTTCGGCAAGACGTGACAGCGCCTCCAGTCGGGCGGGATCGGCGCTTTCCAGATATTGCCGCGCCGCCCCGGCCAACGCATCGGGATCCGGGTCGAACCCGTCGCGCAGCGACTCGAAGAATGACAGCTTGCCGGCATCGTCCAATATCGCATAGCCCGCCAGCAGCTCTGCCGCCTGCGCCATGACCCGGGTTTCCGAACGCAGGCCGGGCAGCTTGCGGGCCGCCTCGATCAGCGTTTCGGGTCTGGGCGGGGCCGCGTCCTTGCGGCCCCATCCGGTATTGACGACCAGATTGCTCAGCCGGTCGTATATCTGCGACGTCAGGTTCAAATCGCGGCCCCCATGATCAGATCGGGCAGGAACAGGGCAATCTGCGGGAACAGCGACAGCAGCAGCATTCCCAGAATCATCATACCCACGAACGGCAGTGATCCCATCAGGATGTCACGCAGACTGATCTGCGGCGCGATGCCGTTGATCACATAAAGATTTAGTCCGACCGGAGGCGTGATCAACCCGATCTCCATATTGATCGTCAGGATCACAGCGAACCAATAGGGATCGAACCCCGCCGAATCGAGGATCGGCATCAGGATCGGCGCGGTCATCAGGATGATCGCCACCGGCGGCAGAAAACAGCCTGCGACCAGCAGGAAGATATTGATGACGAGCAGCAGCACCCAGCGATTGACTTCGAGACCTGCGATCGCGTCGGCCACCGTCTGAGTGATGAACAGCGACGACAGCGCGAAAGCGAACAGTTCCGCTGCGCCAAGGATCAGCATGATCATCACCGCCTCGCGGATCGTATCGCGGAACACATTGACCATCGGACCGGCGCGCCACATGCGATAGATCACCGCCACCAGCACAAGACAGATCAACGCCCCTGTCCCCGCCGCCTCGGAAGGCGTGGCGACACCGCCATACAGCACGAACAGGATCAATGCGACAATGATCAGGAAGGGCAGGACCTTCGGCAGTTTTTCCAGCCTTTCGGCAAGCGAAAAGTGACGGGTCACATTGCTAAGCCCGATCCCCCTGCGCCAGCAGTCGAACAGCGCCCATATCATGAATAATCCGGTCAGCATCAGCCCCGGAGCCAGCCCGGCAAGGAACAGCCGGCCGATAGAGGTTTCGGTCGAGATTCCATAGACGATCATCGTGACCGAGGGCGGGATCAGGATGCCCAGCGTGCCTCCGGCAGCGATCGACCCTGCGGCCAGCGAGTCGGGATAGCCGCGCCGGGTCATCTCGGGGATGCCCATCTTGCCGATGGCGGCGCAGGTGGCGGGCGACGAGCCCGACAGCGCCGCGAACAGGGCGCAGGCGCCGATATTGGACATCACCATGCCGCCCGGCACCCGGTACAGCCAGCGGTCAAGCGCCTCGTACAGATCCTTGCCCGCCGGCGAAGACGCGACCGCCGCGCCCATCAGGATGAACATCGGCACCGAGACCATGCCGAAATTGGCGAGGCCCGCGAAAAATGTTTCCGACACCCCGTAGATGGCGAACCAGCCTTCGGACAGAATCAAAGCCCCGACGGCGACGAAACCCAGCGTGAAGGCGATTGGCGTGCCGACAGCCAGCAGCACCAGAATCGTGACAAGAACTGCCAGACCGGCCATTGACGGCGACATCACAGCCCTCCTTCCTGCGCGGAACGGCCGGGGAAGATCGCCACGATCATCTGCGCGATCAACTGAAGACTCATCAGGGCAAAGGCGAACGGTATGGGCCAGAACGGGATCCACAGCGGCAGAGCCCAGATCGTGTCGGTCGTCCAGCCCTTCATCGTCGCCTCGTACAGAAAACCGATCCCCGACCACGCCAGCGCGCCTACGAAGCCCAGCGAGGCAAGCCCCGAAATCAGGGCAAAGACCCGCTGCGTGCCCCCGCCCACGGCCTGAACCAGAATATCGACGCCGACATGGCCTTTCAGCGCCAGCACATAGGGCGCGCCCAGCATCATTGCCGCCGTCGTCGAAAAAATGACATATTCGGTTTGCCAGACGGTGGAGGCGCCAAGAAAATAGCGCCAGATCACCATCTGAGTGACCACCACCGTGGCCGAGGCCAGCAGGATCATCGCAAGGATCCCGCTTAGCCTCGCCAGTTCGTCAAGAATACGCTGAAATGCGATCATTCGACTGCCATCGCCTTGTCGATCAGGTCCTGACCACCCTCGATCTCATCCGCGAAATTCTTGTAAGAGGTTTCCCGCGCGATAGTCAGCCAGGCGTCGAAATCATCCTGGGACATTTCAACCACCTCGACCCCGGCTTCGGTGAAAGTCTCGACCATCTTGCTGTCAAGACCCGCTGCCTGCTCGGCGAACCAGTCTTCCGCCCGCTTTCCGGCATCGATCAATGCCTTCTGCTGCGCTTCGTCCAGCCGCTCGAACTTCTTTTTCGAGATCAGCACCGGCTCATACATGAACCACAGCGCGTTCTCGCCCGGCGCGGTCAGGCATTTCCCCTGCTCGAACAGCCGATAACTGACCATCGATCCCGAGGATGTATTGGCCGCATCCAGAACTCCTGTCTGCATTCCGGTGTAAATCTCTGATGAGGGCATCGAGGAAATCGACGCGCCGGCAGCCACCAGCATCTGCTCGAACGCAGGTCCGGCGGCGCGCGTAACCTGACCCGAGATCGTGTCGGGATTGGAGATGCAATTCTTTTTGCTGACAAAGCCGCCCGACAGCCAGGCATCCGACAGAACGACAGCGCCGGCATCCTCGATCATCCCGTGCAGTTCTTCCATGAAGGGCGAATCGTTCAGCCGCCGCGCCCGCTCATGGTTGCGCACCAGTCCCGGCATCAGCGTTACGCTGAACTGAGGAACCCGGCCCGCCGCGTAATCCAGCGGGAAGGAGGTCATATCAAGCTGACCGCTGGTGACGGCCCCCCATTGCTCCTTGGCCTTGTACAGCGATTCGCCCGGATAGACGCGGATTTCCAGATCGACATCCGCCTCTGCGACATCTCTGGCGATCATCTGCACCATCTCGTCGCGCGCATCGCCCTTGCCCCCCGGAAACTGGTGGCTGGCCTTCAAAACCTCGGCCCCGGCGGCCAAAGGCACGGCTGCCGCGATGATCGCGGCGGGTATGATTCTCTTCATGGATTTTCCTCCCTTGCGATGTCGTGCATCGAATTTCATACTCCCATGAAGCATACTGCACTTGCCTTTGTGTATACACAACAGAAAATAGTGCATGCGAATAAGGATGTTGTGCATGACCGGTGCCGTAGATGAGATCAGCGAAACGCTGGAAACAGAGATCGTCGAGGGGATTCTTCCCCCCGGCACCCGGCTTGAGGAGCCCGCCCTTGCCGAACGTTTCGGAGTCTCGCGCACCCCCGTGCGCGAGGCTTTGCAGCGTCTGTCCGCATCCGGTCTGGTCGAGTTGAAGCGGCGGCGCGGAACGCAGGTTCTGAACCCGTCCATCGGCCGTATCGTCGAGATGTTCGAGGTCATGGCCGAACTCGAGGCCGTCTGCGCCAGATTATGCGCCCGCCGCGCCAGCCCGGAACTGCTTGCCACGCTGCGCGACTGGCTGAAACGCTGCGAGCAGGCCGCGGAATCAGGGGATCCATCGGCCTATTACGACGCCAATCGCAGCTTTCATCTTGCCATTTACAAGGGCTCGGGGAACAGTTTCCTTGCCGAGCAGGCGGAACTCCTGCATCTGCGCCTGACGCCGTTCCGGCGGCAGCAGTTGCGCCTGCCCCGCCGCATGCGGCAATCGCTGACCGAACATTCCGCAGTCGTCGCTGCAATCGAAGCCGGAGACGGACAGGCCGCCGAGACCGCGCAGCGCGACCATATCCTGATCCAGGGTGAACGTTTCGGCGATTTCCTGGCGCAATTCAGCGCAAGAAGCTGAACGGCCGGATATGCCGGCCCCGGTTTCATGTCAGCGTGGTTTCATGCAAGAATATCACAGCCGGTTTCCCCGCAAATGCGGGTCGATCCCCGTATCCCCTTGAAATCCCGCGATTGCGCGACTCAAGGCCGTGGCACACATGCATCAGGCCCCGTGCCTTCCATCATATTTTCCGCCTGCGACCTTATGCTAGGTGGAATCGGCCGGTCAGCCCCCTTATGATCCGCACCGGGACACCCAGCTAGTACGAGTGAGGAGAGCCATATGAAACTTGCAATCATCAGCGGAGTACTTGCCGTTGCCTTCGCCGTTCCTGCCTTTGCGCAGGAAGGTGACGCGGCCGCAGGCGAGAAGGAATTCCGCAAATGCAAGGCCTGCCATATGATCCAAAGCGCCGACGGCGAAGATATCGTCAAAGGTGGAAAAACCGGCCCGAATCTGTGGAACGTCGTTGGTCGCCCCGCCGGCAGTCAGGAAGATTTCAAATATTCCGACGCGCTGATCGCGCTCAAGGATTCCGGCGAAGTCTGGACCGCGGAAGATCTGGCCGCCTATATCACCGATCCGAACGCCTTTGTTCAGGAAAAGACCGGCGATGACAGCGCCAAGACCAAGATGACCTTCAAGATGAAGAAGGGGCAGGAAGATATCGCGGCCTATCTCGTCAGCGTATCGCCCGACGCACCGGCCGAATAACCCAGGCCAATGCCTGCAAATTTCCGACAGGCCGCCCCTTTTCTGTGGGCGGCCTGTCTTTTTCTGTCCTTGCCGGCATATGCACAGGCAACCTTTGACAGCCCGTCGGGAAATATTATCTGTTATCGGACAGAAACAACCGCTGTAACCTGCATCATCTTCGAAAACGACTGGAACGAGTCTCAGCAGGGCGGGCTTGCCTTCGAAGACGAGGAAGAATGCGGTCTCGATCTGACACCGGTCTTCGAATTACCCGTACAGGGTCCGCCGAATATCTTCATGTCCTGTCATGGCGATGCCTTCTGGCCAACCGAAAACCGGTTTGTCCTGCCATATGGTTATTCCCTGCATGGTCCCGGATTCCGCTGCGCAAGCGAGAAAGGCGGGATGAATTGCCGGAATCGGCAGGGACACGGTTTCGCCATCGCGCGCGCTCGTTACAGGATTCTCACGCCACCAGTAGCGGAGTAAGACAAGGGGTTGATACAATTTGTCGCAGTTTTACCGCCCGCCAGCCGGGTTGACTGTGATATCATAGCGCAATTGCGTGTTTTTTGGCGCTTCTTACGCATTGCCCGCGCCGGAAGGCTGGTCTAGAAACACGGGGAATACCGCCGGTCCGCCTGACCGGCTCGACGATATCTGAGGGAGTTCGGGTATGGCAGACGCAGCCGCTCACGGCCACGAAGACCATCACGACCAACGCGGGTTCTTCACCCGCTGGTTCATGTCCACCAATCACAAGGACATTGGTATCCTTTATCTGCTGACCGCCGCTGTGGTCGGGCTGATTTCGGTTAGTTTCACCGTTTACATGCGGATGGAACTTCAGCACCCCGGGGTGCAATATATGTGCATGGAGGGCGCGCGCTTCATCGCCGATTCGTCGGCTGAATGTACGCCCAACGGCCATCTGTGGAACGTCATGATCACCTATCACGGGGTGCTGATGATGTTCTTCGTGGTGATTCCGGCGCTGTTCGGCGGCTTCGGCAACTATTTCATGCCGCTGCATATCGGCGCCCCGGACATGAGCTTTCCACGCCTGAACAACCTGTCCTACTGGATGTATGTCGTGGGCGTCTGCCTTGGCATCGCCTCGCTGCTGGCTCCCGGCGGCAATAGCGAGATGGGATCGGGCGTCGGCTGGGTGCTCTATCCGCCGCTATCCACGACCGAGGGCGGCTATTCCATGGATCTGGCGATCTTCGCCGTCCACGTCTCGGGCGCCTCGTCGATCCTTGGCGCGATCAATATCATCACCACTTTCCTGAACATGCGCGCCCCCGGCATGACGCTGTTCAAGGTGCCGCTGTTCGCATGGTCGGTCTTCATCACCGCATGGCTGATCCTGCTGGCGCTGCCGGTTCTGGCGGGCGCGATCACCATGCTGTTGATGGACCGCAATTTCGGCACCAACTTCTTCAACCCGGCAGGTGGCGGCGACCCGATCCTGTATCAGCACATCCTGTGGTTCTTCGGCCATCCCGAGGTGTATATCATCGTCGTGCCCGGCTTCGGCATCATCAGCCATGTGATCAGCACCTTCGCGAAAAAGCCGATCTTCGGCTATCTGCCGATGGTTCTGGCCATGGCGGCCATCGGGGTGCTGGGCTTCGTCGTCTGGGCGCACCACATGTACACCGTCGGCATGTCGCTGACCCAGCAAAGCTATTTCATGCTGGCCACCATGACCATCGCAGTGCCCACCGGCATCAAGGTCTTCTCGTGGATCGCGACGATGTGGGGCGGCTCGGTCGAGTTCAAGACACCGATGCTCTGGGCCTTCGGCTTCCTGTTCCTGTTCACCGTGGGCGGCGTGACCGGTGTTGTGCTGTCGCAGGCTCCGCTGGACCGGGTTTATCATGACACATATTACGTCGTGGCGCATTTCCACTATGTGATGTCGCTTGGCGCGGTCTTCGCGATCTTTGCGGGCATCTATTACTGGATCGGCAAGATGTCGGGCCGTCAATATCCGGAATGGGCAGGTAAGCTGCATTTCTGGATGATGTTCATCGGCGCGAACCTGACCTTCTTCCCGCAGCATTTCCTTGGCCGTCAGGGTATGCCGCGCCGCTATATCGATTACCCGATCGAGTTCGCGTATTGGAACAATATCAGTTCGCTGGGCGCATATCTGTCCTTCGCCTCGTTCCTGTTCTTCATCGGAATCATGTTCTACACGCTGTTCGCCGGCAAGCGCGTGACCGAGAATAATTACTGGAACGAATATGCCGATACGCTGGAATGGACGCTTTCGTCCCCGCCGCCCGAACACACGTTCGAGCAGCTTCCGAAGCGCTCGGACTGGGATCATGCGCATTCGCACTGATGCCCTATGAATGGAAAAGCACGGCCCCGGATGATGATTCCGGGGCCGTTTCATATCGGCTGACGCTCTGGCCCTATCGCTCGCTGCCGCAGCGCGGCTTCGTCTGGTTCATCAGCGTGACAGCAACACTCATGGCCCTGCCGCTGGCCGCCATGCTTGGAACGACAATCTGGTGGGGGTTGCTTCCCTTTATCGCTCTGACAATGCTGGGGATATGGATCGCCTTGCAGCGCAGTTATCGCAGCGGCGAAACCCGCGAGGAATTACTGCTAAGCCGGGAAAAGCTGGAAGTTCGGCGACGGGATCCGGGAAGGCCCGACCGGATATGGCAAACGAATCCCTATTGGGTTCGTGTCACGCTGCGAAGCGGGCCTGTAGAAGAATACCTGACCCTCACCGATGGCCAAAGAGAGATAGAGCTGGGCGCATTCCTGACGCCGGAAGAACGTCAGTCGCTTCGCGACGAATTGTCCCGCCGGTTAAACGAAACCCGTTAGAGGCAACCTGTTTCTAGCGAAACATTCCTTCCGCAATCGCCCCCCCCCTCTTCTTCCAAATATCTCTTGGGTCTGCCGACAGATGCACCGCGGGCGCACGAACCAATCTGCGACGGACCACCGCCAGCCATCGCGGAACCCGGCGATGGCATTCCAGAACAAACGAGACGCGCCTTACAGCCGGTTATAACCGGTTGCAGATTACCGCATTCGGATAACCGCATTTCTTCTTTGCGAAAATACCTCGGGGGTTCGGGGGCAGCGCCCCCGGCCCTCGCGGGACGCCTCTCTGACACCGGTTGACCGCAACCTGCTCTAATGCAGAAGCCGCGCCTTCACCATCGCGCCAACCGCGCCGAAATCCATCTGTCCGGCATGACGGGTGCGAAGCTCGGCCATAACGCGGCCCATATCGCGGATGCTGGAGGCACCCAGATCCGATACGGTCTTGTCGACCGCCTCGGCGATCTCTGCATCGTTCATTTGCCGGGGCAGGAATTCCCGGACCACGGCAATCTCGTCCTCTTCCTTCTGGGCAAGCTCCAGACGGCCGCCCTCTTCATAGGCCTTGGCCGATTCCTGGCTTTGCTTGACCATCCGGGACAGGATCGCGATCAGATCGGCATCACCCAGGGACGCTTCATCGCCGCGTTCTCCGCGCGCCGCGATCTCGCGATCCTTGATGGCGGCAGAGATCAGGCGCAGCGTGGACAGCCGCGCATTGTCTTTCGCCTTCATCGCTTCCTTGGTTGCAGCTTGCAATTTTGCTCGCAGATCCATGACATACTCCCGGGGTGACCCCAAATCGCCACCCGATGACCGGGCCGGCGCGAAGCCCGCCATGTAGACATCGCCCTCCTGAAAATCAAGCTTCACGGCTTTCCTTTCCCGCTCGCGACTTGACCTTGGCAGCCCACGGTCCTATTGACCTGCTGATTTCACGACAGAGGTGCCGAGATGGCCAGACAACCGACCGCCTGCCTAGTGCTAGCCGACGGGACCGTATTTTACGGCCAGGGATTCGGCGCAACCGGAGAGGTCGTGGCCGAACTCGTTTTCAACACCGCGATGACCGGTTATCAGGAGATCATGACCGATCCCTCCTATGCCAGCCAGATCGTCACCTTCACCTTTCCCCATATCGGCAATACCGGCATCACCCCCGAGGATGACGAGGCCCCCGATCCTGTCGCCAGCGGCATTGTCATCCGCTGGGATCCGACCGAGCCGTCGAACTGGCGCGCCTCGGGGCCTTTGCAGGACTGGATGCAGCGCCGCGGCAGGATCGGTATCGGCGGTGTGGATACCAGGCGGCTGACCCGGGCGATCCGGCAGCAGGGCGCGCCGCATGTCGTGCTGGCCCATGATCCCGACGGCAAATTCGATCTGGAGGCGATGATTGCGCGGGCTCGCGGCTGGAAAGGGCTGGTCGGGCTTGATCTGGCGCGGGACGTCAGTTGCCGGCAAAGCTATCGCTGGGAAGAGGGCCGCTGGGAATGGAATGCGGGTTTCGGCGCAAAGCCCGAGGGCAAACCGTTCAAGGTCGTCGCGCTGGATTACGGCGCCAAGCGCAATATCCTGCGTTCGCTGGTATCGCATGGCGCGGATGTGACGGTCATGCCGGCAACCGCGACCGCCGAGGAAGTGCTTGCCCATGAGCCCGAAGGGGTATTCCTTTCCAACGGGCCGGGCGATCCCGCAGCGACCGGCGAATATGCCGTTCCGATGATCCAGGAGCTGTTGAACCGCGACCTGCCGATTTTCGGTATCTGCCTTGGCCACCAGATGCTGGCGCTTGCCCTTGGCGCAAAGACCGTCAAGATGAGTCACGGCCATCACGGCGCCAACCATCCCGTGCGGGACGTCGAGACCGGCAAGGTCGAGATCACCTCGATGAATCACGGTTTCGCCGTCGATTCGCAGACCCTGCCGCAAGGCGTGATCGAAACCCATGTCAGCCTTTTCGACGGCAGCAATTGCGGTATCCGCGTGGACGGCAAACCGGTCTTCTCCGTGCAACACCATCCCGAAGCCTCGCCCGGGCCGCAGGACAGCACATATCTGTTCCGCCGCTTCGTCGATTCGATGGGCCGTCAGCGGTCATGATCGCGCCTGTCGAGGCGGGTTAACCTGATCTTATCTTTCCTCATGCTAGCGAAGGTATTCCAGCAGGGAGACCTTCATGATCAGGCGCTTGGAACCGGTTCCGATTATTGCAGGGCAGGAAAACCACCCTCCGGCCGCAGAAGCAACGAAGCCACCGGCAAAATCCGTGGCACAAATCCTTCTTGACGAAGGCGATATCGAGCCGGTTCACCTGATCAAATCCCTTGCCAGGCAGCGCAGGCAGGATACGCCTGTCGAACGCATCCTTCTTGCGCATGGATGGGTGACGCCACAGGCGCTTATCCGCGCGCAAAGCATCTTCTGGCAAAGCAAGCTGGCGGACCCCACCCAGACGCCTCCGGACCCTAAACTGGTCGAAGCGATCGGAATCGATTATTGCCTTGCCCGCCATATCCTTCCCCTCAACAGGACGGATGAGGTCACGCTGATCGCGACCTGCCAGCCCGGGGAATTCGCCGAGGTGGCACGGGATCTTGCCCCGGATCACGACCAGATCCGCATGGTTCTGTGTACCGAGGCGCAGATCCAGGATGCACTTCTGTCCATCGGCTCTGCCGAACTGATCCGGGCCGCGGAATATCGCGTGCCAAAGCGCGAAAGCTGCCGGTCACGCCCACACAAGCTGCTGAATTGCCTGTATGTAACGGCAATCGCCGCGCTGGTCTATGGCTTCTGGGCAGCGCCATCCGCGATGCAGATTGCCATGATATCGGCTATCTTCGCCGGGCTGATCCTGCAATCAGGGCTGAAACTTGCCTGTCTGCTGACCGCGCTTGCCACGCCCCGCCCCCGCCATGCGCAGCAAGAAGATGACAGCGAAGATATCCTGCCTCTGCCCGTCATGTCTGTGATCGTTCCGCTGTACAAGGAAGCCGGCATCGCCCGCGATCTCGTTTCGCGGCTGCTGCGGCTGCGATATCCGCGCGAACTTACCGATATCGTTCTGGCGGTCGAGGCGGGCGACCGGCTGACGAAATCCGCGCTTGCCGGAATGGCCTTGCCGCCGTGGATTCGCGTGGTCGAATTGCCTGAAGGATCGGTCAGAACCAAGCCGCGCGCCCTGAATTACGCCCTGAAATTCTGCAAGGGGGCGATCATCGGTGTCTGGGACGCCGAGGATCAGCCCGAACCCGACCAGTTGCACCGCATCGCAAGGCATTTCCATCACGCGCGCCCCGATCTTGGCTGCGTGCAGGGCATTCTGGATTACTACAATCCGCGAACCAACCATCTGGCCCGGTTCTTTACCATCGAATATGCGGCGTGGTTCCGTGTCATGCTGCCCGCGATGGCCAGAATGGGGCTGGTGATCCCCTTGGGCGGCACGACCTGCTTTTTCCGCCGCGAAGCGTTAGAGCAGTCGGATGCATGGGACGCCTGGAACGTCACCGAGGACGCGGATCTGGGCGTGCGTCTGGCGCGGCGCGGATGGCGGACCGAAATTGTCCCGACAGTCACGAATGAAGAGGCGAATTGCCGCATGGTGCCCTGGGTCAAGCAACGCTCGCGCTGGTTCAAGGGCTATGCGATGACCTGGGGCGTTCATATGCGCAATCCCTGGCGCCTGTGGCGCGATCTGGGCATGCGGCGTTTCATCGGCTTTCAGGTGCAGTTTTTCTTCATGCTGTCGCAACATCTGCTTGCACCTGCGATATGGGGTTTCTGGCTTGTCGGTTTCGGCCTGTCCTTCCCGCTGCATGATGCCCTGCCGGTTGCTTTCGGACCAGCCGCACCCGGATTGTTCCTTGGATTTCTGCTGGGTACCGAAGTACTGGGTATCCTGCTGAACCTATACGCCACCCATGCGCCGAAGCATCGTCATCTTCGCCCGTGGGTGCCATTCATGATCGCTTATTTTCCGCTGGCTGGTCTTGCCGCGTGGAAATCCGCCCTGGAACTTCTGGGGCGGCCCTATTACTGGGACAAGACCGCACATGGCATCTTCGCCTCGACGCTTCCGCCGTCCGGCGGTGTGGAAACCATTGGCAACACTGTGTCTGTGCCGGTCATGGGGCAGATCGGCGATGAAAAGCCCGCCTCGTCGCTCGTGGATGCTGTCGATATGGGGAAGGATCAGGACCGAACCCGGGACCGCAAGATCGCATAGGCACCCCGCGTCAGGGGCATGCCGGTTACTTGGCAGATGCGGATTCTGCCGGAAGTTCGGCACCGATCAACGCGGCGGCCCGGGACGTGGCAGAATCCAGCCGTTCACGCAGTTCGCGCGCATCCTTGCAACCGCATTCACGCAACAGGAATTCTTGCCCGCCCGACCCGATTGCATCGAAATCCACCGGCTTTTCCGTCAGCAGCCTTGCGGAAGCATGCAGCCGCCACAAAAACCGATATGCGGATGACAGTTCATCAGCCGTATCCCTCGCGAATATGCCCGCACGCCGCCCCGCCCGAAGCTGAGCGATCGTGCCTCTGGCCGCGTCACCTGCACGCAGGGCGCAGGATTGCGCGATCAGGTCGATATCCTGCAATCGCCCCGGCCCGATCTTGGCCTCCCATTCTCCGTCCGGCGCTTTAGCGGCAAATATCCGGTGTCGCATCGCCGCAAGATCGGGCATGACCCGCGTATCCCCGCCACGCTCAGCCAAGACCTGCAGCCGCAGCGCCTCGACCCGTTCGGCAAGGCCCGAAGCCGCTTCGCCGGTCGTCGCCACCACGCGGGCGCGGGTCAGGGCGAGATGCTCCCATGTCCATGCCTCGGTCATCTGATAATTCTCGAAACTCTGCACTGATGTCGCCACCGGCCCCTGCCGCCCCGAGGGGCGCAGGCGCATATCGACCTCGTATAGACGGCCCTCGGCGGTCGGCGCGGAAATGGCGGTGATCATTGCCTGCGTCAGCCGCGCATAATATGGCCGGGGCGCAAGCGGCTTCGGCCCGTCGGACCCCTCGGCGCCATCGGCATCGTAGATCACGATCAGATCAAGATCCGAATCGGCATTAAGCTGCCGCGCCCCAAGCGAACCCATGCCCAGCACCACCGCCCCCTGTCCCGGCGGCGAGCCGTGGCGTCGCGAGAATTCGGCCGCCGTCATCGGCATCATGGCTGCCAGACAGGCATGGGCCAGATCGGCATATTCCAATCCGGCCTCATCCGCGTCGATCAGCCCGCGCAGGTGATGCACGCCGATCCGGAAATGCCATTCATGCGCCCATCGGCGCGCGGCATCCAATGCCCGCTCATAGCCGCCATCCACCGCGGTCAGTGCCGATTGCATGGCCTGTTCCAGTTCCTCGCGTAGCGCCCGCATTCCGGGCCACGGCGCAAAGAAGCTACCTGCAAGAACCGCATCCAGAACTGCGGGATAACGGGAAAGATGTTTGGCCAGTTCCGGCGCGGTGCCGCAGATATCGACGATCAGATCGATCAATTGCGGATTGGCGTCGAACAGCGAGAAAAGCTGCACCCCGGCGGGCAGCCCGGCCAGAAAATTGTCGAAATGCGCCAGTGCCTCGTCCATATGCCCAAGGCGCGCCATGCGGGACAGCAATTCAGGCTCGACCCTTTGGAAGATCTCGCGGGCGCGGTTCGAGCGCATTGCAGGATAGCTTTGCCAGCGCGCGATGATTCCCTGCGCCTCATCGGACAATTCCGGACGCTCGCGGCGTTCACCGGGGGCAAAGAAGGACTCGGTCAGTTCATGCACCCGTTCGAGCCGCGTTTTCAGTTGGTTGGCCCAGGCACCGGCATCGCTTTCACCCATCATTGCCGCGATGACCGAAAGGCCCTCGGGATCCTTGGGCAGATTATGCGTCTGGGCATCGTTCACCATCTGGATGCGATGCTCGATCTCGCGATGTTCCCGGTAATGCGCAGTCAGTTCCTGCGCGACCTCTTCCGGGATCCAGCCCTTCGAGGCCAGCGCCGCCAGCCCCCCGACAGTATCGCGCTGCCGCAGATCGGGATCGCGCCCGCCGGCGATCAGCTGCCGGGTCTGGGTGAAGAATTCGATCTCGCGGATGCCGCCCTGCCCCAGTTTCATGTTATGGCCGGGCACCTCCAGCCTGCCGCCCAGACCCTTGTGGTCGCGGATCCGCAGGCGCATGTCATGGGCATCCTGAATGGCCGCGAAATCCAGATGCTTGCGCCAGACGAAAGGCCGCAATTCATGCAGGAACCGCTGGCCCGCGGCGATATCGCCCGCTGCCGCGCGGGCCTTGATGAAGGCTGCGCGTTCCCATGTGCGGCCTTCGGCCTCGTAATAGCCAAGCGCGGCGGATGCGGAAATACAGACGGGCGTCACCGACGCATCGGGGCGCAGACGCAGATCGGTGCGAAAGACATAGCCATGCTCGGTCACATCCGACAGGGTCGCGGCCATTTTGCGGGTGGCGCGGATCAATGCGGCGCGGGCCTCGTGCTGATCCCCGGAAGCATAGGCCGAATCGTCGTACAGAACGATCAGATCGATATCCGAGCTGTAATTCAGCTCTTTTGCGCCGCCCTTGCCCATCGCAAGCGCGAATATCCCGCCCGCATCGGCCGTGCTTTCCGGCAGCTTGCCGCGACGGAGTTCCTGAGCGACATGCACCCGCAAGCCCAGATCGACCGCACGATCGGCCAGATCCGACAAAGCGCCGGTCACCTGTTCAAGCGACCAGACGCCACCCAGATCCGCCAGCGCCGTGAACAGCGCGACACGCCGCTTCGCACGGCGCAGTGCGGGACCCAGATCGGCGGCGTCCAGTTCCTCGAAACCTGCCGTTTCCCGCGCCACGACATCGTCCTGCTCCAAGGCCCCGGGCAGCCATTCGGCCTCGCGTTCCAGCAATCCCGCCAGATACGGGCTGGTTCCCGCCACGCCCGCGATCAGTTTTTGCACCGGCGCCGGCAGCGTCGAAAACAGCCCGGAAACCGAATCGGCACGGGTTTGATCTATGGGCAGGGGATAACGGGTGATACGAGTTGCAAAATCCATGGCGTCAGACTATCCGAAGCCCGGCCCCGGTCAACGCGCAAAGATTGCGCCTTGTCATACTTTCGGTGCTTGGCGATCCTCGCATTCGTTGCTAGGCTTCCCGAATAACCAGTACCGACAGATTCACGTCATCGACAGATTCCGGCCCGAACGCGCATGAAACCTACGAAAACACAAATATTGCAGAAGGGGTCGAGCTGATGCGCCATACTCTGCCTCATGCGCCTCAGTTCTATGTCACGGCGCCCCAACCCTGCCCCTATCTTCACGGCCGGGCAGAGCGCAAGCTTTTCACGGCCCTGCAGGGCGAAAATGCGCCGGAACTGAACAACACCCTGTCGCGGCAGGGCTTCCGCCGTTCACAGAATGTGCTTTACCGGCCCAGCTGCGAAAGCTGCGTGGCCTGCATGTCCGCGCGGATCCGGGTGGCGGATTTCACGCCTTCCCGCACCCAAAGGCGGCTTTTGCGACGTGATGGCGGCCTGAGCCGCATCAACATGACGCCCTGGGCAACCGAGGAACAATACGAGCTTTTCCGCAGCTATCTGGACTGTCGTCACGCCGATGGCGGCATGGCAGATATGGATGTGTTCGAATTCGCGGCCATGATCGAGGAAACGCCGGTCCAGACCCGCATCATCGAGTATCGCTGCGACGGGGCGGACCCGGAAAAGCTGGCGAAAGGCGACGATCATCTGGCGGCGGTCTGCCTGACCGATGTGCTGGATGACGGGTTGAGCCTTGTCTACAGCTTCTACGACCCGCAGCTTCAGGCGGCCAGTCTTGGCACCTATATGATCCTTGACCATATCGAGATCGCGCGTGGCGCGGGCCTGCCCTATGTCTATCTGGGCTATTGGGTTCCGGGCAGTCGCAAGATGGATTACAAGGCCCGCTTCTCGGCGCTTGAGATTTACAAGGGCGGGGTCTGGCAAAGGCTGGGCAAGCCGGAAGATCACTCGAACGAAACCCATCCGCTTTCGGTCGATCCCATCGTCGAACAGGTCGCGCGAATCTCCTTGCCCCAGTTCGGACGATGATCGCAAAACCGGTTCGCGAAAGAAAATTTCAATTTTAGCGCCATTGGCGTCATTTTATCCGCCATACCCCATTGACCCTTCCGTGACCTCCCCATAGTTTGCGCCGACACGGCGACGGGCGGAACCGGCGCTGCAAGTTAGGTCAGATGGAGTAGAGAAGATGTCCCGAACAATGACGGGTGCAAGAATGGTTGTCGAAGCGCTGCGCGATCAGGGCGTCGATACCGTATTCGGCTATCCGGGCGGGGCGGTGCTACCGATTTATGACGAGCTTTTCCAGCAGAACGACATTACCCATGTCCTGGTGCGCCATGAACAGGGCGCGGTGCATATGGCCGAGGGCTATGCCCGCTCGACCGGCAAGCCCGGGGTCGTTCTGGTGACTTCGGGGCCGGGCGCGACCAATGCGGTCACCGGTCTGACCGATGCGTTGATGGATTCGATCCCCATCATCGTCCTGTCCGGGCAGGTTCCCACCTTCCTGATCGGCACCGATGGTTTCCAGGAGGCGGATACCGTCGGCATCACCCGCCCCTGCACCAAGCATAACTGGCTGGTCAGGGATACGGCAAAACTGTCCGAAACCATTCACAAGGCGTTCCACGTCGCCACCTCGGGCCGTCCGGGTCCGGTGCTGGTCGATATCCCCAAAGATGTCCAGTTCGCCGAGGATGAGTATCGCGGCCTCAAGCAGATCGAGCCGGCGCGCTACCAACCCGCGCGCAAGGGCGATGTGACGGCGATCACCCAGCTTGCCGAACTGATCGAAAAGGCCGAACGTCCGATTCTTTATACCGGCGGCGGCGTGATCAATTCGGGGCCGGGCGCCAGCCAGCTTCTGCGCGAACTCGCAGATGCGACGAATATTCCCGTCACCTCGACCCTGATGGGGCTGGGCGCTTATCCTGCCTCGGGGCGGAACTGGATCGGGATGCTGGGGATGCATGGCCTGTACGAAGCCAATCTTGCCATGCATGACTGCGATCTGATGATCAATATCGGTGCCCGTTTCGACGACCGCATCACCGGGCGCGTCGCCGATTTCAGCCCCGGTTCGATCAAGGCGCATATCGATATCGACCCATCAAGCATCAACAAGGTTATCCATGTGGATATCGCCATCACCGGGGATGTCGGACATGTGCTGGAGGATCTGCTGAAGATCTGGAAATCGCGCGGCCGCAAGACCAATTCCGCCGCCATCGGCAAGTGGTGGGAAAAGATCGAGGGCTGGAAAAGCAAGAACTGCCTTGCCTACAAGAACAGCGACACGATCATCAAACCGCAATATGCCCTCCAACGCCTGCAGGCTCTGACCGCGGACCGGGATCGTTACGTCACGACCGAGGTCGGCCAGCATCAGATGTGGGCGGCGCAATTCCTGCATTTCAATGAACCGAACCGCTGGATGACTTCGGGCGGGCTGGGCACGATGGGCTACGGGCTGCCTGCCTCGGTCGGCGTGCAGATGGCGCATCGCGACTCGCTGGTGATCAATGTCGCGGGCGAGGCAAGCTGGCTGATGAACATGCAGGAGATGGGCACCGCCGTTCAGTTCCGCCTGCCGGTCAAGCAGTTCATCCTGAACAATGAACGGCTGGGCATGGTGCGGCAATGGCAGCAATTGCTGCATGGCGAGCGCTACAGCCAGAGCTGGTCGGACAGCCTGCCCGATTTCGTCAAGCTGGCCGAGGCGTTCGGCTGCAAGGGCGCGCAGGTTCAGGATCCGAAGGATCTGGACGATGCGATCCGGCAGATGATCGAATATGACGGGCCGTTCATCCTCGACGTTCTGGTCGAGAAGCATGAGAATTGCTTCCCGATGATTCCGTCGGGCAAACCGCATAACGAGATGCTGCTTGGCGATGCCTCGACCGAAGGGGCGATACAGGGCGCCGGGGCGGCTTTGGTCTGACAGGCCGCGCGGGGGCCAGCCCCCACGCCCCCGAGGTATTTGAGCAAAGAAGAAAGGGCTGAACATGAATGCGTTGAACATACAGCAGGGCGCGTCGAGCCATTCGGCCTATGATCTGCGGGATCCGAATTCGCAGGTCGAGGAACGGCATACGCTGGCGGTTCTGGTCGAAAATGAGCCGGGCGTACTGGCCCGCGTGATCGGGCTGTTTTCGGGGCGCGGTTACAATATTGACAGCCTGACGGTAGCCGAGGTCGATCATACCGGCCATCAGTCGCGGATCACCATGGTGACAAGCGGCACCCCGGCCGTGATCGAGCAGATCAAGGCGCAGCTTGGCCGGATCGTGCCGGTGCATGAGGTACATGACCTGACCGTCGAGGGCGCCTCGGTCGAGCGCGAACTGGGATTGTTCAAGGTCTGTGGTCAGGGTGACAAGCGGGTCGAAGCGCTACGGATTGCCGAGATTTTCCGCGCGAATGTCGTCGACTCGACATTGGAAAGTTTCGTGTTCGAGCTTGTCGGCACACCCTCCAAGCTGGACGCGTTCGCCGATCTGATGCGCCCGCTGGGGCTGAAGGAACTGGCACGGACCGGCGTTGCCGCAATAGCGCGTGGCGTCTGAACCATCGAACTACCGTAACGGGTGGCTCCGCGCGATCTTAACCGCAGCGCTGCTTGCATGGCGGACAGGTGTAATCGCATACCGGAAAGCTAAGGCTGGTGCAGCTTGGATCGACCGGGCAGCGTATTTCCTGCGGGACCTTCGCTTTTTGCCCCTGTGGCAGGCGTGAAACCCGTCGTGCATGGCGCCGGTTTCCGGAAATTTCATTGTCAAGTTCGACCAGATCACCCGGGCCGGGCCACCAGGACGCGTCGCGCAAATGCCTGCGCCCGTTCAGATAAATCATCGATGCCTGATCTTCGCACCAGATTACGGCGGTTTCGCTTTCTTCCTTGCCCCAAAGGACGACGCCAATCATGGATCTTCTTTCCCATGCGTTGTTTCACCGGTTTCGCGCAACAAATCTGCCGCACCGCGCCAAAGCCTGTCCCATGATCCACGCGTATCGGACCCGTCAGGACAGGATGCACGCAGGACTATACATCTTTAAGGCGAGTTTCGTTACAAAAAATCTCTTAAATTTTTAGTAATCCCTGACGGGTGGTCATTGGATCACGCAAATCCACATGAACCCGCCATGCAAAGGCTGCGGCGATTCATCGATCGCCGGCCTTTTCCCGAATATCGGTGTTTTTCCGAATTCAGACGCTAACGCACGCGACCGCTGCGGACATCCTCGATCGCGCGTTCGACCTGGGCAAGGCGGGCGGCGCGTGGCGGATGGCTGCCAAGCACGTGATTACCGGGATCGGGCAAGCGCTCGAAGAACCGCGCGCCGACCCTTGGATCATAACCGGCGTTCTGGGTGATGATCGCGCCCAGATAATCGGCCTGCAATTCCCAGTCTTTCGAGTAATAGCGCGACCCGACCGAGGCCCCGATCTGCTGTGCGGTCGTGATGATGGAATCGTCGCCGCCATAAACCGAGGCAAGACTGCCCAGAATGACCGCCCCGGCGGTTGCGGCGCCGGCCTTGCGGTCAAGGTGATTCAGGATGTGGTGGCTGGCTTCGTGGCCGACGACGAAGGCGATCTCGTCGGCATTATGCGTTGCGGCGATCAGGGAAAGCGTGAAACCGATGACCGGGCGGCCGGTATCGTCAAGGGTCTGGAACGCGTTCGGTTCAAGATTCGGGCGGTCATCGACGACGAACTGAAAATCACAATTGATCGGCTGGGTGCGGCGCTGGTGGCATTCCCGCTCGACCGCGGGTTCCATGCGGCGCATGACGCTGACAAAGGTCCGGGCAGCGGATTCCGGCGTTCTGACCTGCGCGATTGTCTGTGTCTGCTGCGATTGAGGCGCGGGTTGCGGCTGGGTTGGAACGGGTTCGCAAGCCGTCAGAGCGGTAAACGCCGCCAAAGCCAATGCAACAATACCGAACTTGCCCGAACCTGCACGCATTCCGTTTCCGTCCCACAACCGCAAGGGTTTTCATCTTGATCGTTTCTCACATTATCCCGGCTTTGGGCCGGTGCAACCCCCGGCCCCTTGTCCGCCGGCAGATTTCACGCGACTGTGGCGTAAATCATGGAGGTCCGAATGTTCACCATCGAACATGAATTCGACGCCACGGTCATCACGCTGATAGACGAAACCGGGCCGAATACCCGCCCGCTGAATGAGGATGTGGTGATCCAGACCTTTGACGACAGGGTTATCGTCGAACAGATGGACCCGGATGGCACTCAGGTCGCGCGGGTCATCTTTACGTTGCATCAGCTTGCCGAGCTGCGCCTTGCCCTGAACCTGCCCGAGGGGAATTACAGAATCGAGAAAGAAGATTAGCCGGTAAGCGACAGGGCTCGGCAGTCGATGCTAATCAAGCCGGAACAGCTTGTCTCGCGAACTCGCGCCGCGCAGTAATGTCAGGCGTGATTTCGCGACGCCCATGGATTTGGCAAGTAATTTCGCGACGGCGACATTCGCCTTGCCATCTTCAGGTGGCGCGGTCACATAAACGCGGATCACGCCAGCCTCGACGCTGATCGCATTGCGTCGCGCCCGCGGCGTGACGCGCAGGCGTAGCTCGGCCCCGTCGCGGGCAAGATGGCTGAGATCGGTCATGACGTCAGAATGCCGCGCCGATCATCCGCCCGCAATCCCCCGGGATATGCAAGCGCACTGGAAAAGCGCCGGATATCGCCTTATCTGTTCACCCGCCACAGGAGGAACTGCATGGAATATCGCAACGACGCGGCACTGGAATTTCTGGCCACCCGCCGCTCGCACCCGCCGAAACTGTTGCAAGGCCCCGCGCCGGACCGGGACGAGTTGCAGGAACTGCTGACACTGGCGGCCCGCGCGCCCGATCATGGCAAGCTGGAACCCTGGCGCTTCGTGATTCTTGGCCGCGGGATCCTCGATCGCTTGCAGCCGATCCTGAGGCAAGAGGTTCTTGCAGACGGGCAGGACGAGGCGGCGGCAGACAAGGCTGCCTCGGCATTCGCCTCGCCGGTGATCGTCGCGGTGATCTCATCGCCGGTCGACAGCGCCAAGATCCCGCAATGGGAGCAGGTCCTGTCTGCGGGGGCGGTCTGTCTGGGACTGGTGAACGCGGCGCTTGCCTCGGGTTGGGGGGCCGCATGGCTGACCGGTTTCGCGGCAATCAATCAGGATTTCGCACGCAGCCATCTGGGGCTGAAGGAGGGCGAGAAAATCGCCGGGTTGGTACATATCGGCACGCGCGGCAATCCCCCGCCCGAGCGTCCCCGCCCCGATATCGCCGCCAAGACAAGCTGGCTGGAATGATCGTCACCCGCGCCCTGTTCCGCGCCTGGGGCGACCTGTTGCGGCCACAGATCCTGTCGCTGGTGCTGATGGGGATCGCATTGACGATCCTGTTGTTCATCTTGCTGCAAGCCGGGACGTTCTGGCTGATCCGGCTGTTCACGCCCGGCAGTTTCAGCCTGCCATGGATCGGCGTTGTCGATGTCGGCAGTGCATTGTCCTGGAGTTCCCTGGCGCTGTTTCCGCTGATGGGCTTCTTCCTGATGGCACCGGTGGCCGCCGGGTTCTGCGGCATCTTCGCCGAGCGGGTGTCGGAAGCGGTCGAGCAGATCCATTACCCGTCCGAAACCGGCCAGTCGCTGGATTTCATGGACGGGCTGCTTGAATCGCTTGCCCTGATGGCGGCGGTTATCGGCGTGGCGATCCTGTCGCTGCTTCTGACGCCGTTTCTGGGGCCGCTTGCGCCGATCCTGTTTTACGGCGCGAATGGCTGGCTGCTTGGGCGGGAATTCTTCCAGATGGCGGCGCGAAGGCATCTGCGGGCAGCGCAGGCCACCAGCCTGCGCAAAAGCAACGGGGTAACGATCACGATCGCGGGCGCCATGATTGCCGTGTTGCTGACGGTGCCATTGCTGAATATCGCCGCGCCGTTACTTGCATCGGCGGCCTTCACGCATCTGTTCCACCTTATCCGCGGAAAAGCCGGTCGAAATTCGCCAGTTCCTCGCGGCTGACGATTCCGCTCAGGATCACCCATGCGATCAGGGCCCAGATCAGGGTCGTGATCACCGTGGTCAGGATCACGATCCGCCTGACCTTCAGATCGGCAGGCGCGCCCGCCGGAGTGCCCGGCACCACCTCGCCGGCATCGGCCTGTGACTTCTGGCCGATCATGGCCACGATGAACAATGTCAGAAACCACAGCACTGCATAAAGAACGATTCCACCCGTCAGATTCATCAGCTCTGCTCCAACTCGATCAGGCAGCCGTTGAAATCCTTGGGATGCAGGAACAGCACAGGCTTGCCATGCGCGCCGATCTTCGGCTCGCCATTGCCCAGAACCCGCGCGCCTTCGGCCTTCAGCCTGTCGCGTGCGGCAAGAATATCCGCTACCTCATAGCACATGTGATGGATGCCGCCTGCCGGGTTCTTTTCAAGAAATCCCCTGATCGGGCTGTCCTGACCAAGCGGATACAGCAATTCGATCTTGGTGTTGGGCAATTCGATAAACACCACGGTCACACCGTGATCCGGCTCGTCCTGAGCGGGGCCCACGGTCGCGCCAAGGGTGTTCCGGTACTGCTCGGCCGCCGCCTGAAGATCAGGAACGGCAATGGCGACGTGATTCAGACGTCCGATCATGGCAACCTCCGTTTCCCGACGCTTCTAGTGCCTGTTCGGCCCGAACGAAAGCAAAACCCTGCGTGATTAACCCAGCTTTAGGGATACGCCGGCAAGATGACCGGGTAACCAGGATTCGGGAGATTGAACCATGCGGTCGGAATTTGCGGAGAAGCCGGCGACATTCGTGCCATTTCATATCGCGACACGATCAGGAGGCCCGCTTGCCGGGCTGACCGTTCTTGTGGTCGAAGCTTCAAAGTTTTCCAGTGAAACCTTGCGATTGTTATGCTTGTCTTCGGGCGCACGCGTTCGGCAGGCAAATGGCGTTACCGCGGCCATGCGTCACCTGCGGGCCTATCGTCCCGACATCGTTATAACGGAAATGTGTCTGCCCGACGGGGAAGGCGCGTCGCTGATAACAAATCTCGACAAAATGAACCCTCGTCTTTCGATGATTCTCGGCATGTCGGCACAGGCAGACGATCGAGCAAAGGCGATCCAGGCGGGTGCCGATGGGTTCATCTTGAAACCGTTTGAAAGCGTTGCGATCTTTCAGCATGCGATCAAATCGGCTTTGCCGCCGGAATTGCAGCAATGGAAACCGGCACGCGTTTCGGATGAGCAGATCGCCGCGGATGGCCTGATGCTGATGCAGGACATGGCGCATGGTCTGGCTTTGCTGGCCAATGCCTGCGAACCTCGGGCGATCGGTTATGCCGCGACCTTTATCACCGGTGTCGCCGCCGTGGCCGACGATACAGAATTGCACGACAGCGCCACAGCGTTAATGGTGAAAATCAGATCCGGTAAACATGATCTGAATGATATCGCGCCTGTTCAGGCAATGCTGCAACAACGGCTGGATGCAGGAAGCGCAACAATTCCGCCCCAGCAACTGGCATTGGGCGGGCAGTTGCATTAACCGCCCCGCCCGCGTCACTCTTTCGGCAGAACGCGCAGCCGCAATTCACGCAACTGCTCGTTCGTCGGCTCGGAGGGGGCGCCCATCATCAAATCCTCGGCCCGCTGGTTCATCGGGAACATGATCACCTCGCGGATATTCTGCTCATCCGCCAGCAGCATTACGATCCGGTCGATCCCGGCAGCACAGCCGCCATGCGGAGGCGCGCCATAACGGAACGCCTTGACCATGCCGCCGAAACGTTTCTCGACCTCGGCGGCCGGATAGCCCGCCAGTTCGAACGCCTTGAACATGATTTCCGGCTTGTGGTTGCGGATCGCGCCGGAAATCAGCTCGTAACCATTGCAGGCAAGGTCGTATTGATAGCCCTTCACGGCCAGCGGATCGCCGTTCAACGCCTCGATCCCGCCTTGCGGCATCGAGAAGGGATTATGGCTGAAATCGATCCTGCCCTCGTCATCCTTCTCATACATCGGGAAATCGACGATCCAGGCGAATTTGAACTGTTTCTCGTCGGTCAGCCCCAGTTCGCGCCCGATCTCGTTTCTTGCGCGGCCTGCGACAGCTTCGAAGCTTTCCGGCTTGCCGCCAAGGAAAAAGGCCGCGTCGCCTTCACCCAACCCAAGCTGCCGACGGATCGCCTCGGTGCGTTCAGGGCCGATATTCTTGGCGATCGGGCCTGCCGCCTCGGTCTGCCCGTCCTCACCCTTGCGCCAGAAGATATAGCCCATGCCGGGCAGTCCCTGCTGCTGCGCGAACGCATTCATCCGGTCGGCGAATTTGCGGCTGCCGCCGGTCGGGGCGGGAATGGCGCGGATCTCTGTCCCTTCCTGCTCAAGCAGTTTGGCGAAGATCGCAAAGCCCGAGCCACGAAAATGCTCGCTGACCACCTGCATCTCGATCGGGTTGCGCAGATCGGGCTTGTCGCTGCCATATTTCAGCATCGCCTCGGCAAAGGGGATACGCGGCCAGTCGGTATCGACGCGGCGGCCACCGCCGAATTCCTCGAACAGGCCCTGAATAACGGGCTGGATCGCAGCAAAGACATCCTCTTGCTCGACAAAGGACATTTCAAGGTCGAGCTGATAGAAATCGGTGGGACTGCGGTCGGCGCGGGGATCCTCATCGCGGAAGCATGGGGCGATCTGGAAATAGCGGTCAAAGCCCGCCACCATGATCAGCTGTTTGAACTGCTGCGGCGCCTGCGGCAGCGCATAGAACTTGCCCGGATGCAACCGGGACGGCACCAGAAAGTCGCGCGCGCCCTCGGGGCTGGATGCGGTGATGATCGGGGTCTGGAACTCGGTAAAGTCCTGATCCCACATGCGGTTGCGCAGGCTGCGAACCACATGGCTGCGCAGCATGATGTTGTTATGCAGGCTTTCGCGGCGCAGGTCGAGGAAGCGGTAAGCCAGCCGGGTTTCCTCGGGGTAATCCTGATCGCCGAAGACCGGCAGGGGCAGTTCGTCGGCGGGGCCGAGAACCTCCAGCCCGGTGGCGTAGACCTCGATCTCGCCGGTCGGCAGTTTGGGATTGATCAGCGAAGGATCGCGCGGCTTGACCCGGCCGTCGATACGGATCACGGTTTCCGCCCTGAGCTTTTCCATCTCGGCAAAGGCGGCGCTGTCGCTGTCGGCCAGCACCTGCGTCATGCCGTAATGATCGCGCAGATCGACGAACAGCACGCCTCCGTGATCGCGCACCCGATGAACCCAGCCCGACAGGCGGACGGTCTCTCCGGCATTGGCGGCAGTCAGTTCGGCGCAGGTATGGCTGCGATAGGCGTGCATGATCGATCCTCGGGTTTCTTCAGCACCCGCATGAACCTTTTGACGGGACGGAAGTCAACAGGTCAGAAGGGCCGGACCACGTTCCCGGACCAGAAATAATAGCCCATCCCGACGGCAAACAGCATATTTCCTGCGAAAGCGTGCAAAAGCCATGCCGAAGGAAAGCCACGCTCCAGATATCCGCGGGCGAAGATCACGCCGCCGACAAAGGTCATTATGGCCACGATCCATGACCAGTACATCAGATGGGCAAAGGAAAACACCGCCGCATTGATGGCGATCCGGGCATTTCCCGGCGGCAGCAACGACCCGTAGCGGTAAAAGAACAACACCCGGAAGATCAGCTCCTGCGGCAACGCCGACAGCAACGGATAAAGCGCCCAGATCAGTGCAAGAAAACGTAACCGGGCGGGACTAAGCGGAATCACGTAATCCGGTTGAGTTAACACCATGATCGCCCAGCCCAGAAAGCCCACCCCGATAGTGAAGGCTAACAGGAACGCCCAATGCACCCTGCTCCACCCGCGGATAAGCGAACGCCACTCGAACCCCCCGGTCCGCCAAAGCAGCATCAGCCCCGCCAGCGTAAAAACGAACAGTGCGGAAAACATCATCCCCGGCGGCAGGAATAGCGCAATAGCCAGCGGCGCCCCGAAATAGAGCGCCGCGAACTCGATCGCCAGCCATCTGCGCGGTCTTACCGCGTCAGGCGTGTCTGCAACCATCTGGACCAATCCGCACGAGAGCCAGCAAAGGCGTTAAGATCCACATTTCCACTGATGCCCGGAACGATTCCCGTGCCGGTATATTGCCAGAATGCCCAGCGTTCTCCGGGATAAACGCGCCGCGGGTGGCCAGCCACCGAGCGCAGCCAGAACTCGGCCCGCAGATCGCCAAGATCATTGTCATGATAGAAATCCACAGTCGTATAGACGACCGGACGCTGTCCGTAATGGCGGCCGACGATATCAAGGAAGACATTCGCCTCGCGTTTGACGACCGCTGGCGAAGGACGGCCCGGACAGGTTTTGGAATGCGTCCATTCGATATCCAGCACCGGCGGCAGCGAGCCGCGTTCGCGTGGCACATTCCGGATGAACCATGCCGCCTGTTCCGCACCCGAACGGCAGAAATAATAGTAATGATAGGCGCCGCGCGGAATCCGGGCCCCTGCGGCCTCGCGCCAGTACCGGTTGAAGTTCGGATCAAGATGGTCGCCGCCTTCGGTCGATTTGATATAGGCGAAGCTGATCCCCGAGCCCCGGACCCGGCCCCAGTCGATATCGCCCTGCCAACGCGAAATATCGATGCCATGCACCTGATGACCATATGGATGCGCGCCTCCCCAGTCATGCGGCGCCGAATCGCCAAGCTGCGGATAGGCGCCCGGCCCCGGTGCCCCGATATCCCGGCCCGGTCCGCCGCCGCACGCAACCGCAACGACCAGCACCAAGCCAAGAAGGAGCTTGTTCATTAATCCCATGACTGCCCTCGAATACTGCCTGTGTTATTGTTTAGTTCTGACGACTGCTTTCCCTTCTTATCGCAAACTCGTGCAGTAAAGTCACTGTATCGTGACAGTCACGATCACGTCAGGCACGATCAGGAACCAGCTTGCCCGGATTAAGGATATTGCCGGGATCCAGCACCTGTTTGATAACCCCCATGACCTGCCAGCCCTCACCATGTTCGGCTGCCATCAGCGAGCGCTTCCCGATCCCGATCCCATGCTCGCCCGTGATCGTGCCGCCAACCTCAAGCGCACGCTCGGCCATGCGGGTCGCGATGTGTTTGGCGGCAGCAATTTCGGCCTCATTTCCCGGCTCGACCAGAATCTGCGAATGAAAATTTCCGTCTCCGACATGCCCGACGATCGGGCCGATCAGCCCCGCCTCGCGGATATCCGCAGCGGCAGCGGCGACGGCAGCGGGCAGATGCGACATCGGCACGCAGACATCGGTGACGACACCGGTCGAGCCGGGACGCAAGGTCAGGCAGGCGTGATAGGCACCGTGCCGCATCCGCCACAGCCGGTTGCGATCTTCGGGCGTGGTGGCCCAGTCGAAGCCCTTCGCACCGCAGTCGCGGGCAATATCGCCGAATCGCCCGGTATCCTCGCGCACCGTGCCGGGAGAGCCGTGAAACTCTACCATCAGATGCGGTGTGCCGGGCAGATCGAGGCCGGAATACTGCCTGAAGGCACGCGCCGCGACCTCATCGACGAATTCGATCCGGGCCATGGGAATACCGGATTGAATCGTCGCGGTGACGCATTCCACGGCCTGTTCAAGCGTGTCGAATGCGCAAATCGCCGCCGCGACCTCTTCGGGTTGACCATGCAGGCGCAGGGTCAGCTCGGTGATGATCCCCAAAGTGCCCTCGGATCCCACGAACAGGCCGGTCAGGTCATAACCGGAACTGGATTTCGCCGCCCTTGTGCCGGTGCGGATGATCCGCCCATCGGCCAGCACGACCTCAAGCGCCAGCACATTATCGCGCATGGTTCCGTATCGCACCGCCGTCGTCCCGCTGCACCGCGTCGCCGCCATGCCGCCAAGGCTGGCATTCGCGCCGGGATCGACCGGAAAGAACAGCCCGGTTGCCCGCAACTCGGTATTCAACGCCTCGCGGGTCATGCCCGGCTGAACACTTGCCTGCATATCCTCGGCCCGGACCTCGATCAGCTTGTCCATCCGGGACAGATCGACCGTCACGCCGCCCTGGGTGGCCAGGGCGTGCCCTTCCAGTGACGTGCCCGTCCCCCATGGAATCACCGGCACACCCGCATTCCCGCAGGCCCTGACGATCGCCGCGACCTCCTCGGCTGTTTCGGGCCAGACCACCGCATCGGGTGGTGGTGCACGGTGGAAACTCTCGGAAGCGGCATGGTGATCGCGATCGGCCGCAGCCCGCGACAGGCGCGAACCCAGCAGCGTTTCAAGGTTCGACAAGAGTTCCGTCGGCAATGTCATCGGCAATCCTCCGCTTGCTGGCAGCAGACTAGCCTTGCATTGAAACTTGGCAAACCCCCATTCGTTCTGTCATCTATCAGTCACGGAATTGCCATAGCTTGGCGCCCGCGACCGCAAACGCAACCGCAGGATAACGTCCAGATGGATTCGCCACGTATGACTTCTCGCCAACCGTCCTTCCTGCGGGAAGCCGCCAGACCCCTGCCCAGGGGGCTTGCGGCGGAAGCGCCGCCGCGCATGGATCACGCCTATGTCACGCTGGTCAGCAATCCCGACTATCTGCCGGGCGCCGAGGCGCTGCTGCGATCCCTGCGGCTGACCGGGACGCGCGCCGATCTGGTCGTGATGCATCGCGGATTGACGCCGGCGCATCTGGCCCGGCTCAGGGCGCTTGGCGCGCGGCTGATCGCAGCCGATCTGTTGCCGACCTCGGCCGGTTTTGACACCACGCATGCCCGCGACGCCCTTCATAAACGGGCGGCCTTCACCCGCGGAGGCAAGCCCGACTTCCACACGCCTCTGGACAATTTCGTCAAGCTGCGCCTGTGGCAGCTTGATTACGAGCGTTGCGTGTTCATCGATGCGGATGCCGTGGTGCTGCGCCCGGTGGACAAGCTGTTCGAACTGCCGGAATTCTGTGCCGCGCCGAATGTCTATGACGGGCTGGACGGGTTTCACCGGATGAATTCGGGCGTCTTCACAGCCTGTCCCGATCCCCGGACCTTCCGCGACATGCTGGCGCGACTGGATCGCCCCGGCGTGTTCTGGCGCCGCACCGACCAGACCTTTCTTCAGGATTATTTCCCCGACTGGCACGGGCTGTCGGTGCATCACAACATGCTGCAATATGTCTGGTTCAAGATGCCTGAACTGTGGAGCTGGGATGACATCCGGATCCTGCATTTCCAATATGAAAAGCCGTGGCAGGATCACGACAAGACCCATCTCCTCCGCCCGCTGATCGAGCTTTGGCGCGCCATCGCCGCCGGCCAGCCTGTGCCGGACCTTGCCGCGCAGGCGCGCCCCGCCGCCTGATAAGGCAAATGATGAAGATCGCCATCACCGGAACAAGCGGGATCGTCGGAGGCTTCGCCCTGCGCGTGGCGACCGCTGCCGGCCATCAGGTCACGGCGCTGGACCGTCGCAGCGGCTACACGCTGGGGGATGCGCCCGATCTGTCAGGACATGACGCATTGATCCATTGCGCCTTCGCCCACGCGCCCGGCCTCTATCGGGGCGGCGAGGGAGACGACGCGCAGGGCTTTCGCAGAGCCAATCTGGACGGCACGATCCGTCTGTTCGAGGCCGCAGCGGATAGCGGCGTGGGGCGTATCCTGTTCCTGTCCTCGCGCGCGGTTCATGACGGCCATGCGCCCGGTATCAACCTGACCGACGACCTGCCCGCCTGCCCCGCCAATCTCTACGGAGAGGTCAAGGCGCGGGCCGAGGATCATCTGCGCGGCATGCGTCTTTACGGAAGCTCGATCCGCGCAACCGGGATCTACGGTCCCGGTCCGGCGCATAAATGGCGCGGCCTGTTTGCGGATTATCTGGCGGGACGGGAAATCGCCGCCCGTGCCGGAACCGAATTGCATGGCGACGATCTGGCGCGGGCCATGCTGCTGCTGCTGGAGCAGAACAATCCGCCGCCCGTCGTCAATGCCGGCGACCTGATCCTTGACCGGCGCGCCCTGCTGGCGGAAGTCCGGCATCTGACCGGCTGTACGCATCCCCTGCCCCCGGTGGCAGATATCTCTGCCCTTCGGGTCCTGCATTGCGCGCGGCTGGCAGGGCTGGGCTGGCAGCCCGGAGGTTTCGGGCTTCTTCGCGCCAGCCTGCCCGCGATGCTGGAATCCCGCGCCGATATGTGACCGCTGATCCTGCACAGCCGAGAATTGCGGGCCTTCACACCTTCCCCGGTTTGGCCGTGAATGCAGGGTCCAAATCGTCCTCCTGCCCGCGAAGGCCGCCTTCCCCCGGCACCGCGGCGATTTCCGCGAGATGGCCGATCAGCCGCGCCGGGCCGGGATAGGGGCGCGGCACCGTGGAATGCAGCATTTCCGTTTGTTGCTGCCCGGCAACCCGGCGGGCGCGCGCCAGAAACGCCTTGCCCCAGTTCCGCCACGATCCGACAGAGGGCGCGGTCACGTCGCAGGGGAAATGCCGCTTCCAGCCCTTGGGCAGCGGAAGCCCCGCGAATTCCGCGCGTTCCAGCATCCAGACAAGCGGGATATTCGCCAGCGGACGAGCGAATTCCAATCCGTTCAACTGACCGCCGATATCGGCATGCGCGCCCTTGAACCACATCTGTTCGATAAGTTCAGACTGGCTGCTATCGTCCCACAGGATCGGCGCGAAAGCGGCGCGGGTTTCATTCAGGGCCAGTGCCTGAAACCCATATTGGACATCGGGCCCCAGATGGGTGTCATGAAAGCGGAATCGCGGCTCGGTCAGCATCCATAACAGCGGCAGCCGGATGCCCAGCGCCATCACCGTGTCAAAGCATCCGACCATGCGGATCGGGACGTTGTCATGGGCGCGGCGGCGGCGAAACCGCCCCACCATCGGGTCCGCCCCCCCTTGGCTGTAATAGCGCCATGCAAGCCGGACATTTCGGTCGGTGACCCTGTCCTGCCGCAAAAGCCCGACGCGGCTGATCATTCCGGCAAGGCTGCGGATGGCAAATGCGCCGCGGGAATAGCCGAACAGGAAAATCCGGTCGCCGGGCCGGTAATTTCTGGCCAGCCATGTATAGGCGTGAACGATCCGCATCGTCAGCCCCTGCCCCATGATCAGGTCGGGAATGGTGCGCCAACTGTTCCATTGCTGGCCCCGCATGTAGTAAAGGCGCAGCTGCACACCGTCCAGCGGACCATGATCCCCCCTTAGCAAACCATGGATTTTCCCAACCGAACTGCGCCTTTCATCCTCAAGCGAGGCGAAAGTGCCGTCGATCAATACCACCAATATCCGATTATCGCGTTGCAAGGTCATGGCCGGATGCTAGCACCGAGTCGTGATGAATTCGTTACTCCAATGCCATCACGGTTGCGTGCAGCAACTCGCCGAAGCCGTTGAATCTTGTATTCGTGACCGTGGAATAGGCACCTGCCCCGTGGAAGATCACGTAATCTCCTTCGGCAATCGTCTCGGGCAGGCCCAGTTCGCCGGGCAGCCGATCGACCGAATCGCATGTCGGACCGAAAATGATCCGTCCGCTGCGCTCATCCTCGCGCGGTTCTCCGGCGGGGGTCAGGACCTGAACCCGGTCGATATTGCCGACGACGGGCAGTTCGGCAAGCCCGCCATAAACCCCGTCATTCAGAAAGACAGAACTGCCGTCGCGCACCGCCTTCACACGGGTAATCAACGAAAACGCATCCGCGCAAAGCCCGCGTCCCGGTTCACAAACCAGTTCCGGCTTGTCATCGCCAAACACGGTTCTTGCGGTTTCTCCGATCCGGTCGAAGATCGCTTCCAGTTCCGGCTCTACCCCGACAACGCGGTAAGAAGGGAATCCGCCACCCACATTCAGCCGTCGTATCTTCACCCCGGCCTGATCGCAGATATCGCGGGCCACCGAGATATAGCTTTCCCATGCCGCCGGATCCACGCATTGCGTGCCGGGGTGAAAGGTCAGCGAGGGAATATATCCGCGCGCGGCAACGGCTTTCAGCATCTCGGCCGCCGCCTCTGGCGCGGCGCCGAATTTCGAACCGAAATCATAGATCGCGCCAAGCACCGGCAATTTGAAGCGCGGAGAAATCTCGACCCCCTTGCCATCGATTTCGACAGGAACCTGTGCGAACAGCTTGGCAAGTTCAGAGTCGCTGTCCACCGACCAGGCACGGACACCGGCACGCACGGCCTGGGTGATCTCGAAACTTGCCCGCACCGGGTTGTGGTAATGACGCGCGGCGCCTGGCGCCAGCCGCCCGATCAGGTCGATCTCTGCCGGCGAGGCAACGTCGAATCCCCTGATCCCCGCGCTCAGCAGGTTCTGGACGACGACCTCTTCGGGATTCGACTTGACCGCATAGGTCACCAGCCCGGGAAACCCGTCCATGAACCGCCTTGCACGTTCCTGAAGGACGGTAGGAGCAAAGACCATAACCGGATTTTCCGGCTGAAGGTTACGGATCACATCGGCCGGGTTGTCCCAGACGGTCTTGTTATGTCCCATGGATATACTTTCACGCATGTCTGGAAGGTTAACGGATCTTGCAGGAAGACTGAACCCAGCCATAGGTTTTTTGGCGATTGTCAGGCAAGTGTGATTTTTGTCCTGTAGGCGGGAACAAAGCGGAAAGACGCCAATTCACCGGTCTTTTGATATTGATGGTTGACAAGCATACCGACTGGTCGGTACTTTTATCGGCAGACAAATAACAGGAGGATAACATGACCTATTATTCCGGCTTCGTTCTTGCCGTACCCACCGCCAACAAGCAGAAATTCATCGATCACGCCCGCGAATCATGGCCCGTCTTCAAGAAGCGCGGCGCGCTCCGGATGATCGAGAACTGGGGCGAGGATGTTCCGCGCGGCAAGCAAACCGATTTCTACCGGGCGACGAACTGCAAGGATGACGAAACGCCCCTGTTCTCGTGGATCGAATGGCCGGATCGTGAAACCGCCGACAAGGCATTCGCCGCCATGGCGGAAGATTTCGATCCGGATGAAATGCCCGAGATGCCTTTCGACGGGGCGCGGATGTTCTGGGGTGGCTTCACCCCGGTCGTTGACGAAAGCTAGGCGGATGGCGGATTCTCATGGACTGCCCTGCTGGTACGAGCTTGGCACCAGCAAGGGCAATCTCGGTTCCGCCGGGGCGTTTTACGCCGCGATCCTGGGCTGGGATGTGCAGGATTCGGGGATGGAAGGGTTTATTTACCATCTCGCGGCATCAGATGGCGACATGGTTGCCGGATTGATGGAAATGCCTGACGACGTGGCGCATGTGCCTCCGTTCTGGATGCTGTATTTCTCGGTCGGGGATGCGGATAAGACGGCAGCGGATATCGAAGCGGCGGGCGGCGAGATACACCGCCAGCCGCAGGATATTCCCGGCACCGGCCGCTTCGCCATTGCCGCCGATCCACAGGGCGCGGCTTTCGGCATCCTGCAACCCCTGCCGATGGAAGGGGACACGGGCGGCAATGCTTTCGATCAGTCGAAAGCCGGGCATGGCAACTGGCATGAATTGATGAGCAGCGATCCCGATGCCGGGTTCGGTTTCTACTCCGGTCTGTTCGGCTGGCAGAAATCCACGCCCTTGGATATGGGCGAGATGGGCACCTATCAGCTTTTCTCGCATGACGGCACGGATATCGGCGGTATGATGGGGCTGGGCAACGCGCCGGTTTCCTGTTGGCTGCCCTATTTCGGCACGAAAGGCGTGGTCACCGCGATGGAACGCATCCGCAAACACGGAGGAGAGGTGATCCACGGCCCGCAGGAAGTGCCGGGCGGCGCATTCATCGCGATCGCCCGCGATCCGCAGGGCGCGCATTTCGCAGTCGTCGGTCCAAAGGATATGAACGAATGAGCACGAAAATCACCATCACCACCTATGACTGGGTGCCGGAATTCGCACATGGCTATGTGCGCGACATCCGGGTTCGCTGGCTATGCGAAGAGATCGGGCGGGATTACGATATCGAAACGGTCCCCGTACGCGAGAAATCGCCCGAGCATTATTCACGGCAGCCCTTCGGTCAGGTGCCGATCCTGACGGATGGCGAATTGTCGCTGTTCGAAAGCGGCGCGATCCTTCTGTATCTGGCCGAGGGATCGCCGCTGCTGCCGGAAGGCCATAATCGCGCCATTGCGACCCAATGGCTGATCGCCTCGCTGAACAGCGTCGAGCCCTATGCGATGAAATGGGCCGAGGCCAAGTTCTTCACCAAGGACGAGGCTCTGGCGGCGCGATGCGAGAAGCCTCTGCGTGAAAGGCTGAAGCAGGTTCAGAACGGGCTGGGCGATCGCGAATGGCTTGCCGGCGACAGTTTCTCGGTCGCCGATCTGATGATGTCGGATGTCCTGCGCGCCCCGGCCAATAACGGCCTGCTGGACGATCTGCCCGGACTCGCCTCCTACCTTGAGCGCTCGACCTCGCGCCCCGCCTTCGGCCGCGCGATGGCGGACCATATGGCCCATTGGCGCGCTGCCGATGAAAGGCTGGCCGCATCCGAATGAGACGAAGACTGGCCCTGGCCGCCGTCTTTCTGGCGGCCATGCCGCTTTGCGCGGGCGCCGAAACGGTTTCGGTCGACGGGCATGACATCTGGTATCACGTTTACGGCAAACCGGCGGCGGACAGATCGCCCATCCTGCTGCTTCATGGCGGAATGATGAATACCGAACTGACATGGTCCGGGCTGATCCCGGATCTGGCGCAGGACCGCATGGTCATCGGCATCGATCAGCAGGGCCATGGCCATAGCGCGGACCGCAACGGGCCGATCACGCTGGACAGCATGCGCGCCGATACCCTGGGCGTGCTTGATGCGTTAGGGCTGAGCAAGGTCCATGTCGTCGGCTTTTCGCTGGGCGGGATGCTGGGCTTCGAACTGGCGGCCGAAAATCCGGGCAGGATCGCCTCGCTGACGGTGATATCGGCCCCGCAGGGCAATGACGGCTTCCTGCCCGAACTGGTCGAGTTGAACCGCAATCCCACGCAAACTCCATCGCCTGAACTGGTCGAACGCCTGCCCTCGCCCAAAGATATTCTGGGGATACGCAGCAGCTTCCAGACGCAGAACCCGAAGGGAACCGGCGCGATTGTGCCGCTGATGAAGAAACTGCGCGCCCTGCTTGCATCGGACTGGGGCCAGAGCGACAAGGACATCGCGGCAATCCCCGCGCCGGTGTTGATCGTCATCGGCGACCGGGATTTCGTCCTGCCCGCCCATGCGCTGCATCTGCGCGACCTCATCGCGGATTCGTGGCTTGCCATCCTGCCCGATACGACTCATATGGAGGCTCCGCAGCATCCGGCCCTTCCGGAGATGCTGCGGAACCGATTCCAGACGACTGAAAACCCGTGAATGGGTGGCTCTGCGGATTGCGGCAAAACGATTTTCATCAAAACCTGACAGGGTTGAACACCCTATCGCTGACGCAAATGCCCCAGCGCCCGCGTCATGCCGCCATCCACCAGAACGAAGCTTAACCCGAAGCCGACCGCGAAACCGGCGATCTCGGCGATCCAGCCATAACCTGCGCCACCGAAAACGATACCGAAGACAAGCTGAAACAGCAGCAGCATCCCGATCAGCGTAAAGGCACGGAAACGGTTCGCGTTCACCGCCGCGAGCCTTGTCCACAGCAGAAAGGTAAAGGCCCCCACAAGCCCGTATACCGCCGGATATCCGCCGACCAGTACCGCAGGCCGGGCGGGAAGATACGACATGACAACCGTATAAACCAACGCCCCGCCCAGCGCCGAGCCCAGATACAGGGCGATGACGGCCCATGCCCGGAACTCCCGCGCGACCATATTTCCAAGCGCCAGCGTGAAGGCCAGCACGAGCAGGGCCTGCGTGAATGAAGCATTCACGAACGGATAAGCCACAAGCCGGTGGATCTGCCTCCAGTCGATCGTCCCGACGCTCCACATCCGCTGCACCAGTTCTGGGGCATAGGCGCTCATTTGCAGTCCGGCCAGTCGCAGCCCGATCCCCTCGGCCCCGCCGATCAGCCCAAGCCGCCCCAAAGCGAATACCGCCTCTGAGGCGATAACCGGCATCGCGAGCATCCAGACGACGGCCGGCAGCGGATTGACGGGAGATTCATTCATCCCTTGGTGCATGGTCGTTCCTTCACGGTTGCGGTTGCTGCGGGCAACAGCTAAGCCAGCCCCGATCAAATTCCAAGCAGGCTTGGCATGAGCGAGACAGTAAATCAGGGGTTCACCCCGCGCATCTTTTCCGGAATCCAGCCCTCGGGCGGTTTGACGCTTGGCAATTACCTTGGCGCACTCAAGCGCTTTGCGGCACTGCAGGGCGAGAAGGCCGAGACGATCTATTGCATCGTCGATCTGCACGCGATCACCGTCTGGCAGGAACCGGAAATCCTGCGCCAGCGCATCCGCGAAGGCGCCGCGGCCTTCATGGCCTCGGGCGTCGATCCGGCGCAATCGATCCTGTTCAACCAGTCGCAGGTCCCGGCCCATGCCGAGCTGGCCTGGCTGTTCAATACCGTGGCGCGGGTCGGCTGGATGTATCGGATGACCCAGTTCAAGGATAAAGCCGGCAAGAACAGCGAAAACGCCAGCCTTGGCCTGCTGGCCTATCCAGCCCTGATGGCGGCGGATATCCTGGTCTATCAGGCCACCGCCGTTCCCGTGGGCGAGGATCAGAAACAGCATCTGGAACTGACCCGCGATATCGCCGCCAAGTTCAACCATGATTACGGCGTACAGCATTTCCCGATGACCGAACCGCTGATCGAAGGGGCGGCCACGCGCGTGATGTCGCTGCGGGACGGTGCCAAGAAGATGTCGAAATCCGATCCTTCGGATGCCAGCCGGATCAATCTGACCGACGATGCCGACGCCATTGCGCAAAAGATCCGCAAGGCCCGCACCGACGCCGATCCGCTGCCAGGCTCGGCCGAGGGCCTGAAGGACCGTCCCGAGGCGCGCAATCTGGTCAATATCTTCGCCGCTCTTTCGGATCAGACGCCAGATCAGGTTCTTACCCGGTTCGAAGGGCAGGGATTCGGCGCCTTCAAGCCTGCCCTCGCCGAGCTTGCCGTCGAGACATTGTCGCCGATCACCCGCAGGATGGGCGAGTTCATGGCCGATCCCGGCGAGATCGACCGCATTCTGGGACAGGGCGCCGAACGGGCCGAAGCAGTCGCGACGCCTATCCTTGATCGCACGAAAGAGATCATGGGTCTGCTGCGAAGCCGGAACTGACCGGGAACCATTCGGGCAAGGTCATTTCCACGCGGAAGCGCCTGCCCGACAAACAGGCATCGCCCGGTTCTTGCCAACCGCAGGAACCGAGCGTTGCAGATCAGGACAGAAGGGCATTACGCCCTATCTCTGACCACCGCCGAAAAGCCTGCTCAGCAGCCTGCCAAACAGCGATTCGCCCTGCCCGGCGGGCGGCGGCGGCGGCGGGGTCGCCGACTCCTGTTGAGGCGCAGAGGATGCATTCTGACTTGCCGCGGCAGGCGCGGATGCCGACTGCTTTGCGACATGAGTTGCAATCGCATCCATCAATGGCGGCGACAGCGTGTCATAGGGATGAAGCCCCAATTCGCGCAGACGCCCCCGGATGCCATCCATCCGCGACGGATCGACACCCGATTCGATGACCGAACTGACGAAAGCCGCGAATTCCGGCGCGGACCAGCCCTGCTCCTTGGACAATTCCGTATGCACGAAATCAAGACCGTAGAACGGATGGCCCTGATTCTCGATCCGCCCATACATATGCACCCCGCAATCGCGGCAACGGTATCGCTGAATCGGCGCCTGGGTATCCACGATCTCCAGTTTGTCGCCGTTCTCCAGCACCTCGACCGCATCCCGGGACACGACCGCAACCTGACTGAAGATCGCGCCTTCAGGTTTCCAGCACTTGGTGCAGCCGCATACATGGTTATGCGCGGTTTGCGCCCCAACGCGGATTTTCACTGGATTATCAGTGCAATGACAACTCAGGACGCCTCCGGAAAAATCCGGGCTGCCTTGTTTTATGCCGTTGTCGACGGCGGGATGAATCAACACCCCTTCGGTATTTGCCATGGTCCTCTCCTCCGATGACCAGATGGCTTCAGCCTCGCCCGGACGGGAAGGATCAGCAAGTCAGCGGAAAGTGGCAGAAATACCGCAACTAAAAAACGAATTCACATGTGGGGCTAGCACCCCCCTGAAAAGGAAAAGGATTATTTTTCCGCTACTTAGGGGTGTATTTGGTGCGGTCGAGAAGACTCGAACTTCCACTCCGGTTAAGGAACAGCGACCTCAACGCTGCGCGTCTACCAATTCCGCCACGACCGCATCCGGGCAGTGCCGAGGGTCATAACCGAGCCATTGCGGGATGAAAAGGGGAATTTTGCAGCTATGACCGCGAAACTGCCGCGGCGTGCGCCGGTGCCACAATGGCTTGACTGCGGAGCTGCTTCGGGTCAGATCGCGGATATGGTTGAATGGATACACAGCAGCGGCCTGACCGGCTACCCGGAAGCCGAAAGCTTCATGGAAAGCAGGGTCGCCGCCATAGCCGCAGGCACGGCGGATGAAGCCGTCTGGCTGGTCGAGCATCCTGCGCTTTATACCGCCGGAACCAGTGCCCGGACCGAGGATCTGCTGAAGGCGCGCTTTCCGGTGTTTCAGACGGGGCGCGGCGGGCAATATACCTATCACGGCCCGGGGCAGCGCGTCGCCTATGTGATGCTTGACCTCAATCGCCGGGGTCGTGACATCAGGCGCTTTGTCGCGAATCTTGAAGCCTGGATCATCGGGGCGCTGGCAGAATTCGGCGTTACCGGAGAAATCCGGCAAGGCCGGGTCGGGGTCTGGGTGCCGCGCCCCGAAAGGCCGCCGCTGCCGGATGGCACGCCTCGCGAAGACAAGATCGCCGCAATCGGCGTCAAGCTGCGCCGATGGATCAGTTTTCACGGGGTTTCGATCAATGTCGAACCCGATCTGACCCATTACGACGGCATCGTGCCATGCGGAATCAGCGGGCATGGCGTGACCAGCCTTGTCGATCTTGGCCTGCCGGTCACCATGGAGGATCTCGATCTGGCCCTGAAGCGCAGTTTTGCGGTTCAGTTCGGATAGGCACGATCAGAATGTTTCGCCTGCGGGGAAGATATAGGGCCGGATCCGGGTCGGCACATCCTCCCATGCGATGAAGGACGGCAGGCGGGCAACCCGCATCACATCCGTCCAGCCGCCCTCGATCCGGGAAATGATGCTACGGCTGACGCGGTGGCAATCGGGCCGCTCTGCGCGTGCGATCATGCTGAAACCGGCGGCAAAGCTGCCGGTCACGGTATCGACCGGTTCGAAATAACTGACCGAGACCACCCTTGATGGCTCGTGATGAAAACTGATGCTTGCATAGCCGACCCGCTGCCTGAGCAGCATTCCCCGGAATTCCCGCGCCTGACCCCGATAATTCTTCTTGTCGAAATAGGTTAATACAGGATCATAGCCCCGGATCACCCGCGCATGATTCAGCGAAGCGATCTTGATCAGCATCTTCACGGCACAGTCCGGCCGCGCGAATGCCCGGCGCCAGAACTGGTAGATACCGTCGGGCAATCCGGTATTGTCATCGAAATAGGCCTGATCCGATGCGCAATAGGTGATCGCCTCGTTCATGGCCGACGGATTGGGGACAATAGCCGCAAGTTTGCCTGCGCCCGCGCCGATCATTTCAAGTTGGCCGGGGGTCAGACGCTCGGTCACGATCCGGGCATCGACGTCGAAATAATCGCAGATGCGTTTGAGAACATTCGGCTTGGGAAAGGATTCGGAGCGAAGATACCGTCCGAACTGGATGCGGTTGATATCCAGATCCTCCGACACCTGAGCCTGCGACCCCCGCAGGGCTGTCAGGTTGCGCAGATTTTGACCAAAGACCTCGAGAACAGACATGGCTACATAACACAAGTTAAGACAACACTACCATGTCATAACTGGCCAGAATGTCATAGTGCAAAGCATAGCAAACCCGCTAAAGCAGCGATAACTCGCTTTAGCGGGTCGCATCGGAAGAACGCGAACTTGCGTTGGGGGACAATGATCGCGCAGATATTTCCGATATCTTACAGTTACTTGCATTACCGGACAATCTAAGGACGGAACCGCCAGCCCAGTACCGCGCCTTTATCGCCCTACAGCTGTGAACGTTGTTTGCCCTCCTCCCTTTTTACCAAATTCAACTCTTGACCCGGAAATTCTGGATTCTTGCTGCGATCTCCATCAACTCGCCGATTTTCTTTGCGGGAACCCGCTTCGCGAGCGCAAAAGCGACGGCTTCGATCTGACGGCCCGCATCGCTCAGAACCCGCTGCTCGAGATCCAAAGGCGCATATAGCACATAGGCTTTCTTTCCTGCCGAGGACTTGTTGTTGGGATTATCTCGCGCTCCTGCGCCGATCATCATACTCATCATTCACCATATAATTGCGGTTGTCATGCTGCAGCCAATATTAGGTCAGCATTCCTGTCCATACCGCCAATTAGTCGTTATTTCCCGGATTTCACTGCGACATTCTGTCCATGCAGTGGCGCGATCCGGCTTGTCATGACACTAAATTAACCAAGATTCATCAATCTGAACAGATTCTCATTTGTTACTGTCCGATACAGTTCCGTTGGCAGGACAGGCCCATAACCCGGGGGGCGACGAACAAGCCATTGTTCAGGAAGATCGTTTTTCCGTTCAGATTTACGTGCCATGCATTTTCGCATGCCATGGCGGCGTCCCGGCGAATGCATTGACCAGATGATCGACGAATAGTCTGACCTTGCGCGGCATCGGCCTGATTGGCGGCCAGACCGCCGATACGGGCAAAGGCTCAAGCGGCAGGTCCGGCAGAACGCGCCCAAGCCGCCCTTCACGGATCGCGTCATGAACGATGAACAGCGGCAACAGCGCAAGGCCCAGCCCACCGATCGCCAGATCACGCATGGCGTCGCCGTTATTTGCCATGACCCTCCCGGGGCGGGGTCGGGGAAAATCGGCATTCAAAGGCCACAACTCGCCCAGCCGGACATTCAGATAGCCGATGATCTCGTGCCGCGGCAGATCAGAGATACCGGTCAAGGGGCCGTGCATGGCCAGATAATCAGGGCTGGCCACCAATACCCGCGGGTCCTCACACAACCGGCGCGACATCAGCGTGCTGTCCTTCAGATGACCGATCCGCAGCCCCACATCGAAGCCCGACCGGCCCATATCGGTGATCTGGTCGTCGTAATCCAGCACGATCTCCAGTTCCGGATGGGCACGGGCGAAACCTGCGATCACCGGGCCAAGATGACGGATCCCGAAGCTCATCGGCGCGGAAATCGCCAGACGTCCCCGAAGTTCTGCCTCGGAACCGGTCACGCTCTCGGTGGCGGCGATCAGTTCCGCCAATGCCGGGCGCAGCCGCTCGGACAGGGCCAATGCGTTATCGGTCGGGGCGATCCGCCCGGCATGGCGCGTAAACAGGGGCACGCCCAAAGCCTTTTCGAAATCGGTGATCCGCTTGCTGACAACCGATTTCGACAGATCGGCGCGCGCCGCCGCGCCCGAAATGCTTCCCGCATCCAGTACCGCCAAAAATGTCTCGATATCGATGATGGACCAGTTCATGATGGGAACAATAGCGCAGCCGCAGCCGTTCGCAATATCCGAACGCGGCGTTGCCCGGCGGACGGGTGCCACGAACAAACCCGCTGCGCCATATTGCGGTCAGACAAGGGAAAGGAGCCGCATCATGCAGCTTACAGGAATCCACCATCTGACCGCGATCACCGCCGACGCGGCCGGCAACAACCGCTTCTATACCGGCACGCTTGGCCTGCGCCGGGTGAAAAAGACAGTCAATCAGGACGATACGTCAGCTTATCACCTGTTCTTCGCCGACGGCGCGGGCAGCCCCGGCACCGATATCACCTTTTTCGACTGGCCCGTGGCCCGCGAATATCGCGGTACGCATTCGATCAGCCGCACCGGGTTGCGGGTGGCCGAGAACAGCCTTGATTACTGGGCCGGGCGTCTGCGCGATGCCGGAGTCGGCACCGGCCGGATCGTCACGCTTGACGGTCGCGCCAGCCTTGACGCCGAGGATCCCGAGGGCCAGCGCCTGCGGCTTGTGGCGGCACCCGAAGGGAATTCTGTCGCATGGGAGAAAAGCCCGGTTCCCGCCGAACATCAACTTCGCGGACTGGGTCCGATCACCATTTCGGTTCCCGAACTCGGGCCGACCGAAGCACTGTTGACCCATGTGATGAACATGCGGCAGGTCCGCGATTATCCCAGCCCGGACGGCGAAGGTCAGGTCCATGTCTTCCAGATGGGCGAAGGCGGCGCGGCGGCCGAATTGCATGTCGCCGTGCAGCCCGGTCTTCCGGTCGCGCGTCAGGGCGCGGGCGCGGTGCATCACGTCGCCTTCCGCGTGCCCGACAAACCCGCACTGACCGAATGGGCCAACCGGGTTGCGGATTTCCGCGTTCCGAATTCGGGCGAGGTCGAGCGATATTACTTCAGGTCGCTTTACTTCCGCGAACCCGGTGGCAATCTGTTCGAGATCGCCACGGACGAACCGGGATTCGATGTGGACGAGCCGCGCGAAACCATGGGCGAGGGGCTGTCGCTGCCGCCCTTCCTCGAACCGAAGCGCGCCCAGATCGAGGCGGGGTTGAAACCGCTCGACTAACCGAACCGCCCGGGGCCACGCGCCCCCGGCACGATGAAAGGAAGAACACCACATGACCACCATCCTCGGCCTCAGCGGCAGCCTGCGCCGCGCTTCGTTCAACGCGGGCCTGCTGCGCGCCGCGCAGGAGCTTGCCCCCGAAGGCGTCAGCATCACTATTGGCTCGATTGCGGATGTGCCGCTTTACGACGGCGATGCGGAAGCGGCGGATGGCACGCCCCCCGCGGTGGCCGAACTGAACCGGCAACTGGCCGGGGCCGATGGTCTGTTGCTGGTCTCGCCCGAATATAACAACGGCATTCCCGGCGTGTTCAAGAATGCCATCGACTGGATGTCCCGCGGCGAAGGCGGCAAGAATTTCCGCGGCAAGCCCGTCGCCGTCACCGGCGCCTCGCCCGGCAATTTCGGGACCGCCCATGCGCAGAGCCACTGGCTGCCGGTGCTGCGCACGCTTGGCGCGAAGCAATGGCACGAGGGGCGGCTACTGGTGTCCCGCGCGGGCGATATGTGCGATGCCGAGGGTAACCTGACCGACGACAAGACCCGGCAAAGGCTGGCCGATTTCATCGCCGGCTTCGCCGCCAGCCTGTGACGGATCGCAATTGACCGGGAAAGATGCCATGAGCACGAAAACCATCGACCATATCGCCCTGACGGTACGTGATCATGCCCGCATGGCGGATTTTTACCGCACCGCGCTGGGCCTTGAGCCACTGGGCGAAGAAAACGGAATAACCCGGCTGGGTGCCGGATCGCGTGTTCTTCTGGAACTGCGCCATGATCCCGCCGCGACACCACGCGATCCTCATCAGGCGGGGCTGTTCCATACCGCTTTCCTGTTACCCTCGCGCTCCGATCTGGCCGACTGGATGCGCCACGCCGCAGAAAGCGGGCTTCGCCTGACCGGCGCGTCCGATCACGGCGTCAGCGAAGCGATCTATCTTGACGATCCCGAGGGCAACGGAATCGAGATCTATTTCGACCGCCCGGAATCAGAGTGGAACCGCGATGGCGACCGGGTCGAGATGTATACCCGGCGACTGGACTTGCAGGAACTGTTGGCGAATGCGACCGGCGCGAACTGGAAAACCGCGCCTGAAGGCACGGTGATCGGCCATGTCCATCTGCAGGTCGGCGAACTCGATACTGCCGATGATTTCTTTCGCGGCGAACTGGGCCTGACCCGCAGCTTCGACGCGCCTGGTGGGGCATGGTACGGCTGGAACGGTTATCATCACCATCTGGCCGGGAATATCTGGAACAGCCGGGGCGCGGGGCCGCGCGATCCGAATATGGCCGGATTGGCGGAAATCGTGGTGAACAGCCCGGATGCCTCCGGGCAGATCCTGCAGGACCCTTGGGGCACCCGCTTCCGCATGATTTAAGCGGAAGCGCCCCCCGGAAATTCTCGTTTCTCCGACTGTATCCGGTATTTCTTCTTTGCCCAAATACCTGAAAAATCCGGCCGTATCGCGACAGGACCGGCCTCTCTTCCGGCGATATCAGCCTGCCCCCTACCAATCCCCGCAACCTTGCGCTAGGAGACCAGGGCAAAACATGACGGTTGCGATATGAAATTCACGCTTTCCTGGCTCAAAGAACATCTCGACACCACGGCGACGCTGGATGAGGTCACCGAAGCACTAACCGATCTCGGTCTTGAGGTTGAAGAGGTCTCGGATCCCGCCTCGAAACTGGCGGCGTTTACGCTGGCCCGCGTCACCCATGCGGAACAGCATCCCGATGCCGACCGGCTGCGGGTTTGCCGCGTGCTGACGGATGAGGGTGAAAAGCAGATCGTCTGCGGTGCGCCTAACGCACGCGAGGGAATCACCGTCGTGCTGGCCAAGCCCGGCGATTACGTGCCCGGCATCGACGTGACGCTTGGCGTCGGCAAGATCCGGGGCGTCGAAAGCCACGGCATGATGGCCTCGGAACGCGAGCTGGAACTGTCGGACGAGCATGACGGCATCATCGAGCTGCCCTCGGGCGAGGTCGGGCAGAAATTCGTCGACTGGCTGGCTGCCAATGCGCCGGAAAAGATCGACCCGATGATCTATATCAAGATCACGCCGAACCGCCCCGACGCGCTTGGCGTGCGCGGGATCGCCCGCGATCTGGCGGCGCGTGGTCTGGGCCGGATGAAACCGCTGCGCGAAGCGAAGATCGAACCGGCCTTCCCCTGCCCCATCAATGTGACGATCCAGCCCGAAGTGGCGGACAAGGCGCCGTTCTTCGCCGGCCGTGTCCTGCGCGGGGTCAAGAACGGTCCCAGCCCGGAATGGCTGCAAAAGCGCCTGACCGCGATCGGGCTCAGGCCGATCAACATGCTGGTCGATATTACCAATTTCTTCACCTATGACCTGAACCGCCCCCTGCATGTCTTCGACGCCGCCAAGGTGAAAGGCGATCTGACCCTGCGTGCCGCGCAAGAGGGCGAAGAGATCCTTGCGCTTGACGACAAGACCTATCGCCTGCCTGCGGGCGCGGTGGTCATCTGTGACGAGAATGGCCCCGAAAGCATCGCGGGCGTGATGGGCGGCGCGGCATCCGGTTCGGATAGCGACACCACCGAAGTCTTTATCGAAGCGGCCTGGTTCGACCCGATCAGCACCGCCGCGACCGGGCGGGCCCTGAAGATCAATTCCGATGCCCGCTACCGTTTCGAACGCGGCATCGATCCGGAATTCACCTTGCAGGGGCTGGACCTTGCCACGCAGATGGTGATCGAGCTTGGCGGCGGCGAACCCTCCGCGGTGGTAACGGCGGGCGCGGTGCCCGATACGTCCCGCGCCTATCGCCTCGATCCTTCCCGGACATCCAGCCTTGTCGGGTTGGAAATCCCCGAAACGACGCAGCGCGCAACATTGGAAGCCCTTGGCTTCCGGCTGGAAGGCGAGATGGCACATGTGCCTCCCTGGCGGCCCGATGTTCTCGGCGAAGCCGATCTGGTCGAGGAAATCGCCCGTATCGCCAGCCTTTCCGGTTTGGAAAACAAGCCCTTGCCGCGTATCGATGCCGGGGTACCGAAACCGATTCTGACGCCATTGCAGATCCGCGAGAATGCCGCGCGGCGTCAGGCGGCGGCGCTTGGCTATAACGAATGCGTCACCTACAGCTTCATCGATCAGGCATCGGCGGCCTTGTTCGGTGGTGGACAGGATGCGGTCCGGGTCGAGAATCCGATCAGCAGCGAGATGACCCATCTGCGCCCCGATCTGCTGCCCGGCCTTCTTGCCGCCGCCGCCCGCAATCAGGCGCGCGGCTTCGCCGATCTGGCCCTGTTCGAGATGGGGCCGGTCTTCTTCGGCGGCGAGCCGGGCGAACAGGCGATCCAGCTTTCCGGGCTTCTGGTCGGCGCGAATGCCCCGCGCGATCCGTTCGGCAGCCGCCGCAAGGTCGATCTTTACGACGCCAAGGCCGATGCCGAAGCGGTTCTGGCCGCCATCGGCGCCCCCGCAAAGGCTCAGATCAACCGCAAACTGGATGGCTGGTGGCATCCGGGCCGGGCAGGCAATATCGCGCTTGGCCCCAAGGTTCTGGCGACATTCGGCGAAATCCATCCCCGCATCCTGCGTGACATGGATGTCAAAGGCCCCGCGGTCGGTTTCACCATCCGCATCGCCGAAATTCCCTTCCCCAAGACGAAAACCGCAACCCGGTCCGCGCTGGAGAACTCGGAACTGCAAGCGGTCGAACGCGACTTTGCCTTTGTGGTCGATCCACAGGTCGAGGCCCTGACCCTGGTGAACGCCGCGCAGGGCGCAGACAAGGCCCTGATCGAACAGGTGACGGTCTTCGATCAGTTCACCGGTCTGGATGACGGCCGCAAATCCATCGCCATCACCGCCCGCCTTCAACCGCGCGACAAGACCCTGACCGACGCCGAGATCGAGACTGTCAGCCAGAAGATCATCGAAAAGGTCCAGAGGGCGACCGGCGGCGTGCTGCGAAGCTGACGGCGCCAACGCCTCCTTTCGGCGTGGCACTTCCAATCAAAATGCCCGCCCCCTCCCTTCTTCTTTGTCCAAATACCTAGGGGTTTGGGGGCTGGCCCCCAATTGCCACCGCCGGGGCTATCCCCTTGCCGTAAGCCTTGCCGCACGGTAACACCCTTGACCTGATCCTGATGAACTGGAGCCTGCCCATGCGCGCCGAGACGCAGTCCACAATCGAAGCGATCCAACGCACCCTGACCCTTCTGGGGCAGCGGATGGACGTGGACACGGCCCCGCACCGCCTGGAAGAGATGAACGCGATGATCGAGGCCGGCGATCTGTGGTCCGATCCCGCGCGCGCGCAAAAGCTGATGCGCGAAAGGCAGGCTCTGGTCGACGCCATCGAGACATTCAAGCGGATCGAAACCGATCTGGCCGCCAATGCCGAGATGGTCGAACTGGCCGAGGAAGAGGGCGACGAGGAACTGGTCTCCGAGGCGGAATCCAACCTGAAATCGCTGGCCGGACTGGCCGCGCAGAAGGAACTCGAAGCCCTGCTGAACGGCGAGGCCGACGCAAATGACACCTTCCTTGAAATCAATGCGGGCGCGGGTGGCACCGAAAGCTGCGACTGGGCGTCGATGCTGGCGCGGATGTATGTCCGATGGGCCGAGAAAAAGGGCTATGAGGTCGAACTGATGAGCGAAAGCCCCGGCGAAGAGGCCGGGATCCGCAGCGTCGCCTATAAGATTTCCGGGCATAACGCCTATGGTTGGCTGAAATCGGAAAGCGGCGTGCATCGGCTGGTGCGGATCAGCCCCTTCGACAGTTCGGCCCGGCGGCATACCTCGTTCAGTTCCGTCTGGGTGTATCCGGTCGTCGATGAGAATATCGAGATCACGGTGCCCGATAACGAGATCAGGATCGACACCTATCGGTCATCCGGCGCGGGCGGACAGCACGTCAACACGACCGATTCGGCGGTGCGGATCACCCATATTCCCAGCGGTATCGTCGTCACCAGCTCCGAGAAATCGCAGCACCAGAACCGCGCCAATGCCATGGCCGCACTGAAATCGCGCCTGTATGAAATCGAGCTGCGCAAGCGGACCGAAAGCATTCAGGCCCAGCATGACGCCAAGGGCGATGCGGGCTGGGGCAACCAGATCCGCTCCTATGTGCTGCACCCTTACCAGATGGTGAAGGATCTGCGCACCTCGCAGGAAACAAGCGATACGCAGGGTGTGCTTGACGGTGATCTGGACGCCTTCATGGCCGCGACCCTTGCGATGGATGTGGCGGGCAAAAGCCGGGCCGAGGCGCAGTCCGACGATTGATTGCTTTCAGAGGATTGCGGTTAACCGGTTTCAGGGGATCGCGTCCCGCGATGGCCGGGGGCTTTGCCCCCGGACCCCCAAAGGTATTTCTGCAAAGAAGAAATGCGTTTATCCGAATCCGATACCCGGCGACGTGCTTTAGCCAGGCAGAACGGGCAGGCAGGGGATATGCGGCGCTGCGGTCTCCGGCAGCAGCCCACTGATGCGCGGATCCGGCATGATCTCGATCTGACAACGAAACGGCACGAAGCCCGAGCGGCGATAGAACCCAACCGCGCCGGGATGATCCATCGTACAGGTATGTACCCAAAGCCGGGACAATGGCCGCGACCACGCGATCTCCAACGCGCGGTTCATCATCCATCGCCCTGTTCCGCTGCCGACAAGCCCGGCGGACAGGCCGAAAAACGCCAGTTCGCATTCGCCATCCGTGCGGAAATCCAGCTCTAGCAGGCCACTGCCTTCGGGTGTGTCCAGCCTGCGAATCTCGACCCGGGAATCATGGATGATGGAGGTCAGCTTTTCGTCCGTCATCAGCAGCCGTGAACACCACAACCAGTCCTCGCCCACAAGGCGAAACAATGCGCGATAGGCCCCGGGATCGGGATCACGCCAAAGCGCGAGCCGCAGATCGGATGCAGGATATTCGGGCCGAGGCGCCGGCGCCGCGCGCATTTCAAGCGACGTCACAACCGTCGCGATATGATCGTTCGGGACATCGTGGAAACCCGGGCCGAGAATGGGTGGCATTGCTGTCTTTCCTTATGAATCGTATCGGCTGCATAGCACTGGCCAAAGCCGGCTTATCACAGATAATATAATGAAATTAAACTATTTTCATGGACCGCCATTTTCCCATCCCGGCAGGTTAATTCGCCCCCTCCCGGTTATCAACGGGTTGCAGAGCCGCTTTCTCCGCCATATCTGATCCCAAATGACGGAGGTCAGGAATGACGGAAGACAAATTCCCCGGCTGGCATGGCACGACGATCCTTGCCGTGCGGCGCGGCGGCAAGGTCGTGGTGGCAGGCGACGGTCAGGTCAGCGTCGGCCAGACGGTGATGAAGGGCACAGCCCGCAAGGTGCGCCGGCTCAAACCCGGCGGGCATGAGGTGGTTGCCGGTTTCGCCGGCTCGACCGCCGATGCCTTTACGCTGCTTGAACGGCTGGAGGCCAAGCTGGAGGCCGCTCCGGGGCAATTGCAGCGGGCCTGCGTGGAGCTGGCCAAGGACTGGCGGACCGACAAATATCTGCGCAATCTGGAGGCGATGCTGATCGTGACCGATGGCAGTCAGATTTACGTGGTGACCGGCGCGGGCGATGTGCTGGAACCCGAACATGAGGTGGCCGCGATCGGCTCGGGCGGGAATTTCGCGCTGGCCGCGGCGCGGGGGTTGCTGGACAGCGATCAGGATGCCGAAACGATTGCGCGGAAGGCGATGGCGATCGCGGCGGATATCTGTATCTACACCAACGGAAACCTGACGGTCGAGACAATCGGCGGGTGAAGGGGCGCTGCCCCGTCGCGCGGATCGCGCGACTCCCCGAGGTATTTTAACAAAGAAGAAGCCAATTGAGGCAATGACATGACCGACCTGACACCGCGCGAGATCGTATCCGAACTGGATCGCTTCATCATCGGGCAAAAGGATGCAAAGCGCGCAGTTGCGGTCGCTTTGCGCAACCGCTGGCGGCGCAAGCAGCTTGGCGACGATCTGCGCGATGAAGTCTATCCGAAAAATATCCTGATGATCGGCCCGACCGGCGTCGGCAAGACCGAGATCAGCCGGCGGCTTGCCAAACTGGCCAATGCGCCCTTCATCAAGGTCGAGGCAACCAAGTTCACCGAGGTCGGTTATGTCGGGCGGGATGTCGAGCAGATCATCCGCGATCTGGCCGATTCGGCGATGATCGACATGCGGGACCGCATGCGCGAAGAGGTCAAGGCGCGGGCGCATAAGGCTGCCGAGGATCGGGTGATCGAGGCGCTTGCCGGGGACGGCGCGCGCGACGGCACGCGGCAGATGTTCCGCGACAAGCTGAAGCGCGGCGAGTTGGACGATACGGTCATCGAACTGGAATTGCAGGACAACTCCAATCCGCTTGGCGCGATGGAAATTCCCGGACAACCCGGAGCCGCGATGGGCGGTATCATGGATCTGTCGGGACTGATGAAAGCCTTTGGCGGGCGGCGGGTGCGCCGCAAGATAACCGTTTCGGAAAGCTATGATCTGCTGATCGCGGAAGAGGCGGACAAGCTGCTGGATGACGAGGTGGTCAAGACGGCGGCGCTTGAATCGGTTCAGGAAAACGGCATCGTCTTTATCGATGAGATCGACAAGGTCTGCGCCCGCACCGATGCCCGCGGCGGCGATGTCAGCCGCGAGGGCGTGCAACGCGACCTGCTGCCGCTGATCGAGGGCACTACGGTCAGCACAAAATACGGCGCCGTGAAGACCGACCATATCCTGTTCATCGCCTCGGGCGCGTTCCATGTTGCCAAGCCGTCCGATCTGCTGCCGGAATTGCAGGGCCGCCTGCCGATCCGGGTGGAATTGCGCGCCCTCACCGAAGAGGATTTCATCCGCATCCTGACCGAGACGGATAACGCGTTGACCCGGCAATATACCGCCCTGATGAAGACCGAAGGCGTCACGGTGGGCTTTACCGATGACGGTATCGCCGCGCTGGCGAGGATCGCCGCCGAGGTGAATGCCTCGGTCGAGAATATCGGCGCGCGCAGGCTTTATACCGTGATCGAGCGGGTTTTCGAGGAATTGTCCTTCGCCGCCCCCGACAAGAGCGGCGAGACGGTCGGCGTCGATGCCGCCTATGTCGAAAAGCATCTGGGCGATCTGGCGCGTTCCGCAGACATGTCGCGTTACGTCCTGTAGCGCAACGGGGTCCCGGCGGTCCCGTTCACGCTTCGGTTCACTTTGTCGAAAGCTGTGGCAAGTCATGCTTGCGCCCGCCCCTTCCGGCGGTCAGGTTTCGGTGCAAAAGAGGAGATCGTCTGGAATATGCGTCGTCCTGCCCTGTCCGCCGTGCTGGCTCTGTTGCTGACCGCGCCGGCCGCCCCTGCCGAGATACCCGAGGGGATCAGTCATTTCACCCTGCCCAATGGTCTGGAAACCGTGGTGATCGAGGATCACCGGGCCCCGGTCGTCGTGCAGATGCTGTGGTACAAGATCGGCGCGGCCGATGAGCCCCCCGGCAAATCCGGCATCGCCCATTATCTGGAACATCTGATGTTCAAGGGCACGGATAAGCTGGAACCCGGGGAACTATCGAAAACCGTCACCCGGAACGGCGGCATGGACAATGCCTTTACCTCTTACGACTACACCACCTATTTCCAGCGTATCGCCAGCGACCGCCTGCCCCTGATCATGGAGATGGAGGCGGACCGGATGGCCAATCTAAAGATCGGCGAGGATGACTGGCAGGCCGAGCGGCAGGTGGTTCTGGAAGAGCGGGCGCAGCGGATCGACAGCGACCCGCAGGCGCTTTTCGCGGAAGAGCATAATGCCGTCCAGTACTACAACCATCCCTATCGTCGTCCCGTCATCGGCTGGCGGCAGGAGATGATGGCTCTCACCCGCGAGGATGCGATCGCCTGGTATGACGAGCATTATTCGCCCGATGAGGCGGTGTTGATCCTTGCCGGCGATGTCACCCCGGAAAAGGCGCGGGAATTGGCCGAGGAATATTACGGCCCCATTACCGCAAAAGGCAAGCCAGAGCCGCGCGCCCGCCCGCAAGAGCCGGTCCAGAACGCGCCGCGCCGGATGGAGATGCATGACGCGCGGGTGGCCCAGCCGCGCATGACCCGCAGCTATCTGGTGCCAGAGCGGAATTCCGGCGAACAGGAAAGCGCCGCCGCCCTGACGGTTCTGGCCGAATTGCTGGGCGGATCGATGCAAACCTCGGTTCTGGGGCGCGAGCTTGCGATTCCGGGCAAGGCGCTGTGGGTCAGTGCCGATTATGACGGGCTGGCTGTCGATCCGCGGGCATTCTCGATCTCGATGGTTCCCGCATCGGGGATGGATCAGCAAGAGGCCGAGACGATGCTTGACGAGGTTCTTGAGAAATTCGCCGAGACCGGCCCCGACGCCAAGGATCTCGAACGGGTCAAGACCCAGATCCGCGCCTCGCAGATCTATTCTCGCGATTCGGCGCATGGGCGCGCCTATGATTACGGGCAGGGTCTGGCAACCGGTTTGACGGTCGAGGATGTGAATGACTGGCCGGATATTCTTTCTGCTGTCACAGTCGAGGATGTTACAGAGGCCGCAAGGCAGGTTCTGAACAGCAATGCCAATGTCACCGGGTGGCTGCTGCCCGCGGAAGAGGAACCCGGGGGCAACGCGCAACCGGCGGCCCCCGAAGCACAACAACCAGCCTCCGATGCAGCCGCCAAAAGCGAGGTGCAAGAATGATCCGCGCCGCAATAGCCATTTTCTTCGCCGTTCTGGCCATTCCTGCCCATGCCATCGACATACAGGAGGTCACCTCTCCTGGTGGTGTCAAAGCCTGGCTGGTCGAGGATCATTCGATCCCTTTCACCGCCCTTAGCATCAGTTTCAAGGGCGGCGCCAGCCTGGACGATCCTGCCAAGCGCGGCGCCATCAACCTGATGACGGCAACGCTGGAAGAGGGTGCCGGCAAGCTGAACGCGACCGAATACGCGCAGGCGGCCGAGGCATTGGGCGCACAGTTCAGCTTTGACGTCGCCGATGATTCGCTGAATGTCTCGATGCGCAGCCTGACCGAGAACAGGGATGACGCCGCCGCGCTTCTTGCGCAGGCCCTGACTCAGCCGCGGTTCGAGGATAAGGCTGTCGACCGGGTTCGCGCCCAGGTGCAGGCCGTCATCAAGGCCGAGGCTACCGATCCGCAGGCGATCGCCGCCAAGGAAATGGCAAAGCAGGCATGGGGGGATCACCCTTACGCGAGTTCGATCAACGGCACGGCCGAATCGGTGAAAAACCTGACCCGCAACGATCTGGTAGCGGCCAAGAACCGCGTTTTGGCCCGTGACCGGGTGATTGTCGGCGCGGCAGGCGACATAAGCGCGGAAGAGCTTGGCGCGCTTATCGACAAGATCGTCGGCGGTCTGCCGGAAAAGGGAACCGCTCCCCTGCCACAGCCGGCAGAGCTGCAATTGACGGGCGGCGTCTCGGTGATCGACTGGAACAGCCCGCAGACGATCGTCAGTTTCGCCGGGCCGGGATTGCCTATCGACGACCCGGATTACTTTGCCGCCTATGTGGCCAATCATATCCTTGGCGGCGGCGGCTTCAGTTCGCGTCTGATGGACGAAATCCGGGAAAAGCGGGGGCTGACCTATGGCATCGGCACCGGCCTTGCCAACGGGCTCTACGGCGAGACATGGCAGGGCGGCATGGCCGGATCGAACGCCACGGTCGGGCAGGCGATCGATCTGATCCGTCAGGAATGGGATCGCATGGCCACGGATGGCGTCACCGAACAGGAACTGAGTGACGCCAAGACCTATCTGACCGGCGAATATCCCCTGCGGTTCGACGGCAATGGCAAGATCGCCTCGCTTCTGACCGGCATGCAGCTTGCGGGCTTTCCCATAGACTACCCGAATTACCGCAACGATCTGGTCGAAGCCGTCACCGCCGATGATGTGAAACAGGTGGCGGAACGGCTTCTGGATTCCGACAATCTGCGCTTTATCCTTGTCGGACGCCCCGAAGGAATTACAGGTGATTCCGCCGAATCAGCGGGGGAAAAGACCGAAACCGGCGGGTGATCTTTACGCCGCATGACGGTTTCCTGCCATATCTGTTCGCCGCCGTGACCGGCATGGGCGCAGGCCCATGCTAATCGGCGGGCGACAGGCAGCCCGTATCCCCCCGCTTGGCCTCCGGTTTTCAGAAGGATCACCTGAATGAATTCTTACGTCCTGACCGTGCAATGCGAATCCCGTCGCGGCATCGTTGCCGCGATCTCGGGTTATCTGGCCGAGAACGGGTGCAACATCACCGATGCGGCGCAGTTCGACGATGAACTGACCGGACGTTTCTTCATCCGCGTCACGTTCCGCCCCGAAACCGGTACCGGGCTGGAAGAGTTGCGCGAGGGGTTCGATCCGGTCGCACAGCCCTTTGGGATGATCTGGGCGATGCATGATTCCGCGCATCGGATGAAGGTGCTGCTGATGGTGTCGAATTTCGGGCATTGCCTGAATGATCTGCTGTATCGCTGGCGGATCGGGGCGCTGCCGATCGATATCGTTGGGGTGATCTCGAACCACCTGACTTATCAGAAACTCGTGGTGAATCACGATATCCCCTTTCACCACATCCGGGTGACGAAAGAGAACAAGTCACAGGCCGAAGCCCAGATGATGGGTATTGTCGAGGATACCGGCACGGAACTGGTGGTGCTGGCGCGCTATATGCAGATCCTCTCGGATTCGCTGTGCCAGAAGATGTCGGGGCGGATCATCAATATCCACCACTCCTTCCTGCCCAGCTTCAAGGGCGCGAATCCCTATAAGCAGGCTTACGAGCGAGGGGTGAAGCTGATCGGCGCGACATCGCATTATGTCACCGCCGATCTGGACGAAGGGCCGATCATCGAACAGGACATCATCCGCGTGACCCATGCTCAATCGCCCGAGGATTATGTGAGCCTAGGCCGCGACGTGGAAAGTCAGGTCCTGGCGCGCGCGATCCATGCGCATATTCACCACCGCGTGTTCCAGAACGGCAACAAGACGGTGGTTTTCCCGGCCTCGCCCGGCTCTTATGCGTCCGAGCGTATGGGATAGCGGGAGAGGATCCTGCCCGCTATCCTTCATGTCAGGCGGTTTCCGCCAGAACCTCGCGCAGCGTGTCCGCCATGAAACCGATATCGGATTCCGACAGGACCAGCGGCGGCGACAATGCGATGATATCCCCGGTCACGCGGATCATCAGCCCTTTGGCCCATGCGCGTTTCATCACCTCGACGGCGCGCGCGCCGGCAGCGCCGTCGCGACTGGCAAGCTCGACCCCGGCGATCAGCCCGATGGTGCGGATATCGGTCACATGCGCCGCATCCTTCAGCCCGTGGAAGGCATCGCCCCATGCCTGCTCGAGACGGGCGGCATTTTCGAACATCCCCTCTTCGCTATAGGCGCGCAGGGCGGCAAGCGCCGCCGCGGTGGCGACCGGGTGGGCGGAATAGGTGTAGCCGTGAAACAGTTCGATCGGGGTTTCGGAATTCTCGACCACCGCATCATAGATGAACTGTGCGGCAGCAACCCCACCCATCGGGATCGTGCCGCTTGTGACGCCCTTGGCGAAGGTCATCAGATCCGGCGTCACACCGAAATATTCCGAAGCGGTTGCACGGCCCAGACGCCCGAAACCGGTAATCACCTCGTCGAAGATCAGCAGGATGTCATGCCGGGTCGCGATCTCGCGCAGGCGTTGCAGATAGCCTTCGGGCGGCGGCAGAACACCGGTGGAGCCGGCGACGGGTTCGACGATCACGGCCGCGATCGTCTCGGCGCCATGCAGGGTCACCAGCCGTTCCAGATCATCGGCCAGTTCGACGCCATGCGGCACCGCACCGCGGGTAAAGCTGTTGCGGGCCGGATCATGGGTATGACGCATGTGATCGACGCCCGGCAGATGGGTCGCGAATTGTTTACGATTCGCCACGATGCCGCCGACCGAGATACCGCCGAAGCCGACCCCGTGATAGCCCCGTTCACGCCCGATGAAACGGTTTTTGCCCGCCTTGCCGCGCGCCTTGTGATAGGCCAGCGCGATCTTGAGCGCCGTATCCACTGCCTCCGAACCGGAATTGGCAAAGAAGATTCGATTCAGCGGTTCCGGAAACAGGGCGGCAAGCTGACCTGCCAGCCGGAAGGGCTCGGGATGGCCGAAATTGAACATCGGCGCGAAATCCAGCGTTTTGGCGGTGGTGGCAATCGCCTCGACAATCAGCGGGTGGCTGTGTCCGGCATTGGCGCACCACAGACCGGCTGCGCCGTCCATGATCTGCCGCCCATCCTCGGAAGTGTAATACATTCCCTCGGCAGACACGACCATGCGCGGATCGGCCTTGAAGTCGCGGTTCGCGGTGAACGGCATCCAGTAGTTTTCGAGCGTATTTGGATTCATCGAACCCTCCCTGACAATCCATAGGCTCTTTCTGAACCGTTTGGTCAGGAAAATGAAGGGGGGATTCAGGCGCCCCCTGTTATCAGGTCACGATTTTCCGAACTCCAGCCGGGTCGCCAGCCACAGCGCCAGAAAGGTGCAGACCGCGCCCGACAGCAGATAGAGGCCCGAGGCGGGCAGACCACCCCATGCCGACAGGGCAAGAGCGGCAAGCGGCGCGAAGCCCGCGCCGAACATCCATGCCAGATCCGACACGATGGCCGAGCCGGTATAACGGTGATGGCGTTCGAACAGCGAGGCGACCGCACCCGAGGATTGCCCGAAATTCAGCCCCAGGATGATGAAGCCCATGATCATGTAGATCGCCTCGCCCAATCCCTGCCCGGCCAGAAGCAATGGCGCGAGGATGGCGTAACCGGCGATATAGACCGCACCCTGAAACAGGAATTTCCGGTGCCCCATCCGATCGGCCAGAAAACCCGAAAAGACGATCGAGACGATCCCGAAGACTGCTGCGAATGATTCGATCAGCAGAAAGCGGGACAGGCTTTCATCGGTGTAAAGATATACCCAGGACAGCGGAAAGACCGTGACCATATGGAACAGTGCGAATGTCGCCAATGGCACGAAAGCGCCGACAAGAATGGTCTTGCCATCACGGGCAATAGCCTCTCGCATCCGGGAAGGTTCCAGCTCGCGGGCATGGAACATCTGGTCATATTCCGGAGTCACCACGATTCGCAGCCGCGCGAACAGCGCGACGACATTGATCGCGAATGCGACAAAGAACGGATAACGCCAGCCCCAGTCAAGAAAATCCTCCTGCGACAGATGCGAAACCAGATAGGCGAAAAGCAGGCTTGCCACGATCAGCCCCAGCGGCGCGCCAAGCTGCGGCACCATGGCATAGAAACCCCGTTTCCCTTCCGGCGCCGTGACCGCCAGCAGCGAGGGCAGCCCGTCCCATGCGCCGCCAAGCGCCATTCCCTGCCCGATTCGCAGGATACAAAGCACCACGATCGAAGCGGCGCCGATATTCTCATATGACGGTATCAGCCCCATGGAGACGGTAGAAGTTCCCAGCAAAAGCAACGCGATCGTCAGCTTGACCCCCTTGCCGTAGCCACGGTCGATCGCGGTGAAAACCGCCGTCCCGATCGGCCGCGCCAGAAAGGCAAGCGCAAAGATCGTGAAGGACCACAATGTCGCCCGTACGGGTTCTTCGAACGGGAAATAACGCATCGGAAAAACGATCACCGAAGCGATCGCGAAGACGAAGAAATCGAAGAATTCCGATGTGCGTCCGATGATCACCCCCACGGCGATATCGGACGGGGACACTGCATGCCCGTTGTCCGGGCCGGGGCGCGCAGACTTTGCCGTAGATGCATCATTCATATCCTGCGGACTCCTTCGTTCCGGCCAAAACCCATGCGCATGGGCCGCCCATAGCCTATGGTGATCCCGCTCATGGCCTCATTTCAAGCCGGAAAACTGTTAAAATTGTATGTGTCAAATTGTCCGATGCCGGTCTCATGCGGTAGGATCTAGAACAGCTTCGTGACGCATACTGCACGCGTCGTTACGGGATTCGGCAGCCATGACCATTTCGATGAAAGTTTTCCGATATGCAATTCCGGTGCCGGTAATCGCGGCATTGTCGGGATGTGAGGCAGTTGTTCTGTCCCCTGCGGGCGATATCGCGGAACGCCAGAAGGATCTGCTTCTGGCCGCGACCGGCCTGATGCTGATCATCATCATTCCGGTCATGGCGCTGGTCGTATTCTTCGCATGGAAATACCGCGCGGACCGCAAGGCGACCTATCAGCCCGAATGGGCCCATTCGACGAAAATCGAACTGGTCATCTGGGCCGCGCCGCTGATGATCATCATCTGCCTGGGCGCGTTGACATGGGTCGGAACGCATCTGCTGGACCCCTATCGCCCCCTGGACCGGATCAGCAAAACCGCAGAAATTCCCCCGGATCACCAACCGCTTGAGGTTCAGGTCGTGGCGCTGGACTGGAAATGGCTGTTCATCTATCCCGAACAAGGTGTCGCCGCGATCAACGAACTCGCCATTCCCGCGAACAGGGAGGTCGAGTTCAGGCTGACATCCTCATCGGTGATGAATGCATTCTATATCCCGGCAATGGCAGGCATGATCTACGCCATGCCGGGGATGGAGACGAAACTGCACGGGGTCTTCAACAATCCCGGAAGTTATCAGGGGCTTGCCTCGCATTACTCCGGCTGGGGTTTTTCCGGAATGCGGTTCAAGGCGCATGCCGTGGTCGAGGCCGGCTTTCAGGACTGGGTGGCCGAGGTCCGGGCGAAAGGTGGCGACCTGACGCGCGAGGAATATCTGAAGCTGGAGGTGCCCAGCCAGAACGAATCGCCCCGCACCTATGCCTCGGTCGACCCCGAGCTGTTCAACCGCGCGGTCAATCTTTGCGTCGAGCCGGGCAAGATGTGCATGGCCGAGATGATGGCCATCGACGACAAGGGTGGGCTGGGTCTTGAAGGCAGCATCAATATCCAGTCGTTGACGCATGACAAACATGCCCGGCGCGGCAACGCGGAACCGGTTCTGGGCGTGACGCCCTTCGCGGTGTCCTCGATCTGCACCCCCGGCGATATTGCCCTGATGCTGACCGATACCGACGAGAAACCGGAACGGCGCAGCAATCCCGAACGGATGCATGGACATGCCCTGCCGGTACCTACCGGAGTATTCGGGCGGATGAGCTCTCCGGCGATTCGCGACGCCAGCCGTTCCGCCTTGCCGGAACCCAAACTTTGAACGGAGCCCAGCAATGGCCATCCCCGACAATGTCGAGACCACTTTCCTGCTTGGCCGCCTGAACTGGGACGCCATCCCCCGGGAGCCCATCGTATTGGCGACCTTCGCAGTCGTCCTGCTTGGCGGGCTTGCGATGCTGGCCCTGCTGACCCATTACCGGTTATGGGGATGGCTGTGGCGCGAATGGTTCACCTCGGTCGATCACAAGAAGATCGGGATCATGTATATGGTGCTGGGCCTGGTGATGTTCGTGCGCGGTTTCGCCGATGCGATCATGATGCGGCTGCAGCAGGTCATGGCGTTCAACGGCTCGGAAGGCTATCTGAACGCGCATCACTATGACCAGATCTTCACCGCGCATGGCGTGATCATGATCTTCTTCGTGGCGATGCCTTTCGTCACCGGGCTGATGAACTATATCGTACCGCTGCAGATCGGCGCGCGCGACGTTTCCTTCCCTTTCCTGAACAATTTCTCGTTCTGGATGACGACGGGCGGCGCGGTGATCGTGATGGCATCGCTGTTCCTGGGCGAATTCGCACAAACCGGCTGGCTGGCCTTTCCGCCGCTATCCGGGTTGTCCTATAGTCCGTGGGTCGGTGTGGATTACTATATCTGGGGGCTTCAGGTCGCAGGCGTGGGCACGACGCTGTCGGGGATCAACCTTCTGGTGACGATCCTCAAGATGCGCGCGCCGGGCATGACCATGATGCGGATGCCGGTCTTCACCTGGACATCCTTCTGCACCAATATCCTGATCGTCGCCTCTTTCCCGGTCCTGACCGCAACGCTCGTGCTGCTGACGCTGGACCGCTATCTGGGCACGAATTTCTTCACCAACGATCTTGGCGGCAATCCGATGATGTATATCAACCTCATCTGGATTTGGGGCCACCCCGAGGTTTATATCCTGATCCTGCCGCTGTTCGGCGTGTATTCGGAAGTCACCTCGACCTTCTCGGGCAAGAAGCTGTTTGGCTATACCTCGATGGTCTATGCGACGATCTGTATCACCATTCTCAGCTATCTCGTCTGGCTGCACCATTTCTTTACCATGGGGTCGGGGGCCTCGGTGAACTCGTTCTTCGGAATCACCACGATGATCATTTCGATCCCGACCGGGGCCAAGCTTTTCAACTGGCTGTTCACCATGTATCAGGGCCGGCTGCGGTTCGAACTGCCGATGATGTGGACAATCGCCTTTATGCTGACCTTTGTGATCGGCGGGATGACCGGGGTGCTGCTGGCCGTTCCGCCTGCGGATTTCGTACTGCACAATTCACTGTTCCTGGTCGCGCATTTCCATAATGTGATCATCGGTGGCGTGCTGTTCGGCCTTTTCGCGGCAATCAATTTCTGGTGGCCCAAGGCGTTCGGCTACACGCTGGATGTCTTCTGGGGCAAGGTTTCCTTCTGGTTCTGGGTGGTCGGGTTCTGGGTCGCGTTCATGCCGCTTTACGTCCTTGGCCTGATGGGCGTGACGCGCCGGATGCGGGTATTCGACGATCCCGGGCTGCAAATCTGGTTCGCCATCGCAGGCTTTGGCGCCGTTCTGATCGCGCTTGGGATTGCCGCGATGTTCGTGCAATTCGGCGTCTCGATCATGCGCCGGGATCAGAACCGCGACCTGACCGGCGATCCATGGGACGCGCGATCCCTGGAATGGGCGACCTCTTCACCGCCCGCCCCCTATAATTTCGCCTTCACGCCGGTGATCCACGGGCTGGATGCCTGGGCCGAGATGAAGGCGCAGAATGCCACCCGCCCCGATGCCCCCTATCTGCCGATCCATATGCCGAAGGGAACCGGCGCGGGGGTGATCCTTGCGGCGCTGTCCACCATCTGCGGGCTGGCGCTTGTCTGGTATATCTGGTGGCTGGCGGCACTGTCCTTTGCCGCGCTTGTCGTAGCGGCCATTGCCCATACGTTCAATTACGATCGCGATTATCACATTCCTGCCGACAATATCCGCCGGACCGAGGATGAGCGCGCGCGCCTGCTGGCACAGGGGGTCTGAGGAATGAGTACCACCTATTGGGAAACCGAACCGCATCATCACGAGGACGGCGCCTCGACCAATATCGGCTTCTGGGTCTATCTGATGAGCGATTGCCTGATGTTCGCGGTGCTTTTCGCGACATTCGGGGTGCTTCATGGCAGTTACGCCGCCGGGCCGGGACCGCAGGATCTGTTCGATCTGAGGCTGGTCGCCGTGAATACGGCGATGCTGCTGCTATCGTCGATCACCTATGGGTTCGCGATGCTGGCCATGGCGCAGGGCAATAAATCCGCGACGCTTCGCTGGCTTGGGATAACGCTGATCTTCGGGCTGTGCTTTCTGGGGATCGAGCTTTACGAGTTCAATCACATGATCCATGAAGGGGCGGGGCCGCAGCGTTCGGCCTTTCTGTCAGCCTTTTTCACATTGGTGGGCACGCATGGGCTGCATGTCACCTTCGGGTCGCTGTGGCTGGTGGTGCTGATGGTGCAGGTCGCGCAGCGGGGGCTCATCCCCGAAAACCAGCGACGGTTGTTATGCCTCAGCCTGTTCTGGCATTTCCTCGACGTGATCTGGATCGGGGTCTTCACGCTTGTCTATCTGCTGGGGGTGATCTGATGTCGGCACATTCGCAACACTCCGATCACGGACATGGCAGCTATCGCGGCTATCTGACCGGTTTCGTGCTGTCCGTGATCCTGACCGCAATCCCCTTTGGCCTTGTCATGGCGGGCGGGTTCGAAAACCGGTTCCTGACGGTCGGCGTCGTGATCGGTTGCGCGGTGGTTCAGGTGCTGGTCCATATGGTCTGTTTCCTGCATATGAACAGCCGCGCAGAAGAGGGCTGGACGCTGCTGTCCACCTTGTTCACGGTGATTATCGTGGTGATCATGATCGCCGGGTCGCTTTGGGTCATGTTCCACCTGAACACCAATATGATGCCGCAGATGGATCACGATCTGCTGCCCGAAAGGCTGCGGGGGTGACCATCCCGCAATCGCGAAAACGGCGGGGAAAGCTGCTGATCGGGCTGCTGGTGGCCGGGCTTGTGGTGGTGCTGACCGGCCTTGGTATCTGGCAGGTGCAGCGGCTGGGCTGGAAAACCGATCTGATCGAACGGGTCGAGGCGCGGCTGGCCAGTGCTGCCAGCGACGCTCCGGGTCCGTCCGTCTGGCCCGCGCTCGATCAAAAGGCCGATGAATATACCCGTGTCACGGTCACAGGCGAATATCTGCCCGGATCGGACGCATTGGTAATGGCCGTCACGGAACATGGCGGCGGCTATTGGGTGATGTCTCCGCTGCGCACATCCGATGGCTGGATTCTTTGGATCAATCGCGGCTTTGTCCCGCAGGATCGCAGCACCCCCGCCAACCGGCCCCTGCCTGACGGCGAACAGCAAATCAGCGGCCTGCTGCGGATGAGCCAGCCGGGCGGCGCTTTTCTGCGCAGCAATGATCCCGCCGGCAATCGCTGGTATTCGCGGGATGTCGTGGCCCTTTCCGCCTCTCGCGGGATTGACGAGGCCGCGCCTTATTTCATCGATGCCGCGCGCAGAAACGGCGACGCTTTGCCCATCGGCGGGCTGACCGTGGTCACATTCCGCAATGCGCATCTGGGCTATGCGATCACATGGTTCGCTTTGGCAGCCGGGCTGGCCGTGGCCAGTTTCATCTTTCTGCGGCGGGAATGGCGGGACTGAATTCCTGCGCGATCTGTGCGGTGATCCAGTTGCTGAAGACCTGAAACGGTTTCAGCCCCTGCCGGGCGGCGGGAGATGCCAGCCAATAGGCGCCGGTTCCGGGCACGGCGGGACGCAGGATCGGCTGAAGACGACCGCCGGAAATCTCGATCTGCGCCAGGTAATCGGGCAGAAGCGCCACGCCCAGCCCCGAAATCGCCGCCTGAATCATCATCGAGAACTGATCCATCAGCATCCCGTTGCGGATCGGCACCGCCACTGCCTCCTGCCCCTGAAACCAGTCCGCCCAGGCGGTCAACCGGGTTTCCAGTTGCAGCAGCACCAGATCATACAGATCCTCGGCCCGCTCTACCGGATTTGCCCGCAGGAATTCCGGCGCGGCGCAGGCGGTGTATCGTTCGTTGAACAGCTTGACATGAACCGCGCCCGGCCAGTCATCCCGCCCGAAATAGATCACCGCGTCGAACCTTTCGGCATCGAAGCTAAAGGCGGTAAAGCGCGTCGCAAGATTGACCGATACCCCCGGATTTGCCGACAGGAAATCGGGCAGCCTTGGGGCAAGCCAGCGGGTGCCGAATGTCGGCAGCACGGCAAGATCCAGGCTGCCGCCCTCGGGGTTTGCGATCAGTGACATGCTGGACCGCTGGATCAGGTCAAGCGCCTGCGAGATATCGCGGACGTAACGATGCGCGGCCTCTGTCGGGACCAGCCGCTTGCGATGCCGGATGAACAGCGGCTGGCCCAGTTGCTGTTCCAGCGATTGGATCAGGCGGCTGACGGTGCTTTGTGTCAGCGACAGATCCTGCGCCGCCCCGGTGACCGAACCATTCCTCATCACCGCATCGAAAGCCATCAGCAGGCTGAGATTGGGAAGAAAACGTCTTTGCCGCAACTTCATTCACCCCATACATGAACTAATGCGGATTATCCGATTTTACCACGGGTTGCAAAGCGATATGAGCGACTGCAAGAATATCTTGCGGGCGAATGGCCGCCCAAAGGGAGTTAACCGCATGTCCACCAAATCGCATAAAGGCGTGCCCTTCTCGTGGTCGGATCCGTTTCTGCTTGAGGATCAACTGACCGAAGAAGAGCGGATGATCCGCGATTCCGCTGCCGCCTTCGCCGCAGAAAGCCTCGCCCCGCGGGTGCAGGACGCTTATCTGAACGAACATACCGACCCGGAGATCTTCCGCGAGATGGGCGCCGCCGGCATGCTGGGCGTGACCGTGGCCGAAGAATATGGCGGGGTCGGTGCATCTTATGTGGCCTATGGCCTTGTCGCCCGCGAGATCGAGCGGATCGATTCCGGTTATCGCTCCATGGCGTCGGTGCAGTCGTCGCTGGTGATGTTCCCCATCGAAGCCTATGGCAGCGAAGAACAGAAGCGGAAATACCTGCCGAAGCTGGCAAGCGGTGAGTTCATCGGCTGTTTCGGCCTGACCGAACCCGACGCGGGATCGGACCCCGCCGGAATGCGGACACGGGCGGTCAAGACAGATGGCGGCTACAGGCTGACCGGCGCGAAGATGTGGATCTCGAACGCGCCGATTGCGGATGTATTCGTCGTTTGGGCGAAATCCGATGCCCATGACGGCAAGGTGTGTGGCTTCATCCTTGAAAAGGGCATGAAAGGGCTTTCCGCACCGAAGATCGAGGGCAAACTCAGCTTGCGCGCCTCGATCACCGGCGAGATCGTCATGGATAATGTCGAAGTCGGCGAGGATGCCCTGCTGCCGAATGTTCAGGGCATGGGCGGCCCCTTCGGCTGTCTGAACCGCGCGCGCTACGGCATCAGTTGGGGCGCGATGGGAGCGGCCGAAGACTGCTGGTTCCGGGCGCGTCAATACGGGCTGGATCGGCACCAGTTCAACCGCCCGCTGGCCGCGACGCAGCTTTTCCAGAAGAAACTGGCCGATATGCAGACCGAGATCGCGCTTGGCCTGCAATCCAGCCTGCGCGTCGGTCGGCTGTTCGATGAGGGCAAATTCGCGCCCGAGATGATCTCTATCGTCAAGCGCAACAATTGCGGCAAGGCGCTGGATATCGCCCGGATGGCGCGCGACATGCATGGCGGCAATGGCATCCAGATCGAATATCACGTGATGCGCCACGCCCAGAACCTTGAGACGGTGAACACCTATGAGGGCACGCATGACGTCCATGCCCTGATCCTTGGCCGTGCGCAAACCGGTTTGCAGGCATTCGGCTGATCATGACGGACGCGCCGCTGAAAGGGGTGAAGGTCGTCGAACTCGCCCGGATCCTTGCCGGGCCGTGGATCGGCCAGACGCTGGCCGATCTTGGGGCCGAGGTCATCAAGGTCGAATCGCCCGAGGGCGACGACACCCGCCGCTGGGGTCCGCCCTTCATCGACCGCCCCCGCGCCGATGGCACGACCGAAAAGGTCGCGGTCTATTTCCATGCCGCCAACCGGGGCAAACGCTCGGTCACCTGCGATTTCTGCGACGACCGGGATCTTGCGCGTCTGAAGCGCCTGATCGACAGCGCCGATGTCGTGATCGAGAATTTCAAGCTGGGCGGGTTACGCCGCTACGGGCTGGATTTTGAGACCCTTTCCGCCAGCAATCCGGGCCTTGTCTATGCCTCGATCACCGGTTTCGGGCAGGATGGACCACGCGCCGCGCAACCCGGCTATGATTTCCTCATACAGGGGATGAGCGGCATCATGGATCTGACCGGCGACCCGGAGGGCGAGCCGCAAAAGGTCGGTGTCGCATGGATCGACATTTTCACCGGACTTTACGGTGTCATCGCCGTGCAGGCGGCCTTGGCCGAGCGGGCGCGGTCGGGGCGTGGACAGCATATCGACCTGTCGCTGCTGGATTGCGGCGTGGCGGTTCTTGCCAATCAGGCGACGAATTATCTGTTGGGCGGGACCGTGCCGCACCGTTTGGGCAATGCCCACCCAAATATCGTGCCGTATCAGCTTTTCGCCGCCTCGGACGGGCATGCGATCATCGCCTGCGGAAATGACCGGCAATTCACCGCGCTATGCCGGGCGCTGGATCTGCCCGATCTGCCCGATGATCCCGATTTCGCCACCAATCCCGCCCGCGTCGCCAATCGTGACAGGCTGGTCCCGCTGCTTGCGCAGGCGACCGGGCGTCACACTCGCAAGGAACTGATTTCCCTGCTGGAGGAAGCGGGCGTTCCCGCCGGGCCGGTCAATGACATCTCGGAAGCGCTTTCCGATCCGCAGATCAAGGCGCGCGGATTGCAGATCGCGCCAGAGGGCATCCCCGGCCTGCGCAGCCCGCTCCGCTTTTCACGCAGCGATATTGTCACGGAATACGCCTCTCCGGCATTGGGGGAAGGCGCATGGGAGTTCACCGGGAATTAGAGGCTTGCAGCAGACGGCCCTGTCAGGCGAAACTGGCGGCAGCTAACCGAGGCACGCCAATGACAACACCGCTTGATCAGGTCTTTTCGGCCATCGACGCCGCCAATATCAAGGATCCGACACTGGAGGGCGATCAACCCGCCGCCCTTCTTTACGGCCAAAGAATGACGGCGGAACAGCAAACTTTGTTTCCAACCGCCTCCGAACCGCTGCGCATTGCCTGCCGGGGCCAGCATATCGAACGCTGGCTGTTGCCGCGCAGTGATTTCCCGATGGATCGGGCGGGCTATCTGCAATGGCGTCAGGAACAGGGCCGCCGTCATGCCGAACGGCTGGCCGGGATCATGGCCGATGCGGGTTATCCGCAAGATCAGATCGACCGCACCCGCCGGATGCTGATGAAGCAAGGGATCAAGCGCGACGACGAGGTTCAGGCGCTAGAGGATGTCATCTGCTTCACCTTCATCCGCTGGTATCTGGGCGATTTCGCCGCCGAGCAGCCCGACGAGAAGATGCCCCGCATCATCGAGAGGACTGCGCGCAAGATGTCTGCCGATGCCCGCGCGAAAGCCTTGAAGGAATTCGATATCCCCCAAGCCTTCGCACCTTATTTCCGCGATTGATGCGCCACGCGGTCATCGTTTCGCATGGTCAGCCCGGCGACCCCGTGCCGCAGCAACACGCTATCGAGGCACTGGCGGCGCAGGTGTCGCGCAATGATCCCGGCTGCCCGGTTCTGGGCGCAACCCTTGCCATGCCCGGCTCGCTTTCCGGCACTTGCGACAATGACAGCCTGATCTACCCGATGTTCATGGCCGAGGGCTGGTTCACCGGCACCGAACTTCCCCGCCGTCTCACCGAAGCCGGCGCCCCTCATGCCCGGATCATGCGCCCTTTCGGCACCGATCCCGCCCTGCCCGGCCTGATCCTCGCCAAGGCAAGTCAGGCGGCCGCCGCGGAAGGCTGGCAGTCGCAGGACACCACGCTTCTGCTGACAGCGCATGGCTCGGGGCGTTCGCAGGCCAGCTTTGATATCACCAACAGGCTCGCGGCTGGAATCGCGCCCCGTTTCGCCCGCGTCGTCACCGCTTTCGTCGAACAACCGCCCTTCATCGCCGATGCCGCCCGCGATCTTGGCCGCGCCGTCAGCCTGCCGCTTTTCGCGCTGCAGGCTGATCATGTGCTGAACGATCTGCCCATGGCTTTGGACGAAGCAGGTTTCACCGGCCCGCGCCTGCCGCCGATCGGCCTTGCCCCCGAAGTGCCCGTGCTCATCGCCAAGGCGATCCGCGAAGCAGGCTGACCCTATCCCAATCGCTCGGGCAGCGCCCAGCCGCGCAGCAATTCCGTGGCACTCATCGGCTTCTTCCCTGCCCGCTGCGCCTCAAGGATCTCGACCGCGCCCGCACCGCAAGCAACCCGGAATCCTGACAGCAGCTGTCCGGGCGCGCCCTGTCCCTCCACCAGCCTGCTGCGCAACAGTTTCACTCGCTCGCCGTCGATGTCGCACCATGCGCCGGGGAAAGGCGAAAGCCCCCTGATCCGGCGGTCGATCTCTGCCGCGGGGCGCGTCCAGTCGATCCGCGCCTCGGATTTGTCGATCTTGGCGGCATAGGTCACGCCATCCTCCGGCTGCGGCCGCGCAGGCATCGGCAATCCGGCCAGAACCTCGGCAATCAACCCGGCCCCCATTTCCGACAGCCGGTCATGCAGATCCGCCGTGGTCTCTTCCGCCCCGATCCCTGTCCGCGCTTCGGCCAGAACCGGCCCGGTATCCAGCCCGGCCTCCATCTGCATGATCGCCACGCCCGTCTCGGCATCGCCCGCGATCACCGCGCGATGGATCGGCGCGGCGCCCCGCCAGCGAGGCAGCAACGAGGCATGGATATTCAGACAGCCAAAGCGCGGCGCGTCCAGCACCGCCTGCGGCAGGATCAGCCCATAGGCGACCACAACCGCGACATCGGCATGCAAATCGGCAAAATCCGCCTGCACCCCCTCATCGCGCAGCGCGGGCGGCACGCGCACTTCAAGCCCCAGCCTCTCGGCGGCCGCATGAACCGGCGAAAGCCGAAGCTTCTGCCCCCTGCCCGCCTGACGCGGTGGTTGCGAATAGACCGCCACGATCTCATGCGCCGCCGCCACCGCATGCAGCGCTGGCACCGAGAAATCCGGAGTTCCCATGAAGATTACCCGCATCTGACCCCTTCTTCTTTGCATAAATATCTCGGGGGTAAGGAGCGTCAGCGACGAAGGGGGCAGCGCCCCCTTTCCCTTACAGCAACCCGGCATGCTCCAATGCGGCATCGATCCGGCGGCGCGTGGAGTCCTCAAGCGCCACCAGCGGCAGGCGCACCCGCTCATCGCACAGGCCAAGGCGTGACATCGCGTATTTCACACCGACCAGCCCCGGCTCGATGAAGATCGCCATATGCAGCGGCATCAGCCGGTCCTGATATTCAAGCGCCGCCGCGTAATCGCCGCGTAAAGTCGCCGCCTGAAATTCGGCGCACAGCTTGGGTGCGACATTCGCAGAGACACTGATACAGCCCACCCCGCCATGCGCGTTGAAGCCCAATGCCGTCGCGTCCTCGCCCGAAAGCTGCACGAAATCCGCGCCGCAGGTAATTCGCTGCTGGCTGACCCGTTCCAGCTTGCCGGTCGCGTCCTTGACGCCGACGATATTGGGCAATTTGGCCAATTCTCCCATCGTCTCAGGCAGCATGTCGATGACCGAACGTGGTGGGATGTTGTATATGATGATGGGCAGATCGACCGCCTCGGTCAGGGCGGTGAAATGGGCGATCAGTCCGGCCTGATTGGGCTTGTTGTAATAGGGCGTCACGACAAGCGCGGCATCCGCCCCCACTTCAGCGGCATGGCGGACAAGCCCGATCCCCTCGCGCGTGGAATTCGACCCCGCCCCGGCGATCACCGGAATCCGGCCGGCGGCGGTCTTCACGACCTCTTCCACGACGATACGGTGTTCGTCATGTGTCAGCGTCGGGCTTTCGCCCGTAGTCCCGACCGGCACAAGCCCGTTGCTGCCTTGGTCTATATGCCATTCGACCAGCTTCTTCAGCGTGTCCAGATCCAGTTCGCCGTCCGCTGTGAACGGCGTGACGAGGGCGGGCATCGACCCTTTGAACATGACACGCTCCTGTTAATATTCCATGAAGTCGCGCGAACCTAATCCCATCGGAACGTCTTGCCAAGGATGTGAATTGCGCTTTCGCCGCAAGACTGTGACACAGAGAGGTGATGCGACATATGCGCGACATGCTGGCGGCAGCCGTTCTGATCGTCCTGCCTGTCTCGGCCTCGAAAGCCGAGGAAGCCGGGGCGATGGCGCTTGCCCTCTCGGCCGCAGAGGTTCGCGACTGGGTCACGGCACGCGATGCCGCCGCTATCTCGGGTCCGATGGCAGAGGCTCTGGTGGGCTGGCAGGTCTTGCAGGCTGGCTATGGCGCATTCGCGGATTACCTTGCTTTCACCGAACAGAACCCGGATTGGCCCGGACTCGACCGGATTCGCCTGAATGGCGACAAGAAGCTGACGCCTGAGCTTCCCGCCAGTGATATCCTGCAATGGTTCGGGGACCGCCGGCCCGATACGCTGGTTGCGGAAACCGCCTATCTGACCGCTCTTGACGATGATGAGGCCAAGGAAGAACGGGCGCGATTCTGGACCGAAACCCCATTGGATCAGGCCGACGCGACCGCGTTCATGACTGCTTACGGCGATGAATTGAAGCCGCTTCACCTCACCCGCGTCACGCGCATGCTGGACAAGCAGGAATGGCAGCAGGCCGAACAGCTTCTGCCCGAATTGCCCGAGGCGCAGCGTGCATTACCTGCCGCCCGGATCGCCTTGCAGGCACGGCGTACAGGCGTCGACGATCTGATCCTTGCCCTGCCAGAGGATCGGCGGGACGATCCGGGCCTGACCATGGATCGCTTCCTGTGGCGTGTCGGGGCCAAGCAGCATGCGGGCGCGCAGGAACTGATGCTGGCCGCATCAACCAGCGCCGTAGCCCTGCGCGATCCGGCGCTTTGGGCGCAGATGCGGGTCGATTATTCACGGCTGGCCATGCGCAATGGCGACTGGCGGCTTGCCGAACGGCTGGCGTCGCCGCATTTCCTGCCACCCGAGAACGAGCATTATTCCGATCTGGAATGGCTGGCCGGTTTCGCCGCATTGAAATCCGGGGCTCCGGACCGTGCTTTGCGGCATTTCCAGCATCTTGAAACCGTGGTCGGCAGCGCGATCAGCAAGGCGCGGGCCTTCTATTGGCAGGGCCGGGCGCATGAGGCATTGGGCGATGACACAGCCGCCCGGGCCGCCTATGCCAGCGGCGCGGAATTCCCCGGCGTCTATTACGGCCAGCTTTCTGCGGAAAAGACCGGTGCGCAGATGCCCGCCGAATATGCCATTCCGGGCAAGGCGATCGAGACCCTGCCCGACTGGCGCGGCAGCGCATTGCGCGAGAACGGGATTTTCCGCGCCGGGCTCTGGCTGCTGGCAACCGGGCGGCCCGATCAGGCTCAGCGGTTCTTCCTGCATCTGTCTGAAACAGCCCAGCCCGAGGATATCGCCCGCATGTCGCGGCTGATGATCGAGGCGGGGACACCGTGGCACGGATTACGGCTTGCGAAACGCGCGGCGAATCTGGGCGTGATCTATCCCGCCGCGCATTTCCCGCTGACCGGGCTGGAATCCGCCGATCTGAAACTGCCGCCCGAACTTGTCCTGTCCATCGCCCGGCAGGAATCCGAGTTCAACCATACCGCCAGCAGCCATGTCGGTGCTCAGGGTCTGATGCAGCTCATGCCCGGAACCGCCGAGGAAATGGCCCGCAAGCTTGGCGAACCTTATCGCCGCGACCGGCTGACGGCGGATCCCGCCTATAATGCCCGGCTGGGTGCGGCCTATCTGGGCGGGTTGCGCGACAGGTTCGGGGCATCGACCGCACTCACCGCGTCGGGCTATAACGCCGGACCGGGCCGGCCTGTACAGTGGCTGGCGGCTTTCGGGGATCTGCGAAAGAATTTCGATCCCGTCGAATGGGTGGAACTGATCCCCTTCGACGAAACCCGCAACTATGTCATGCGCGTGACCGAGGCGATGCCGATCTATCGCGCCCGGATCATGGGCAAGCCCGCGCCGCTGGTGCCGACATGGGATCTGACCGGCGGCGGGCTGATACCTGCGCCCCCGCTACGGCTGACACTGGCATTGTCGCCGCATCCGCCGGAAAAACCGTTCATCGGACCACGCCTGCCGGAAGGCTGGATCAAGCCGACCGAACGCGCTGACGCCACAGAGTAAACAGCCCCGCCGCCACCACGATCGCCGCACCCACGACAACATTGGGTCTTAGCACATCGCCGAAAGCCAGGATCCCGATGATGCTGGCCCAGGCAAGCTGCGTATAGGCAAAGGGTTGCAGCGCCGAGGCTTCGGCAAGCTCGTAGGCGCGGATCATCAGGTAATGCGATGTCATCCCGAACAGGCACAGTGCCGCCATCCAGATCCAATCGCCCGGGGCGAGCCACTGCCATTCCCAGATCCCGAATAACGTGACCGAGAATGCCCCGGCCACGCCTGACCAGAAAAAACTGACCATCGACGGATCATCGCGAGAGACCTTTCGCGTCAGCAATCCGTAAAGCGCAAACATCAATGCCGCGCCAAAGGGAAGCAGTGACTCCGGCGAAATCACTCCGCCACCGGGTTGCAGAATGACAAGGATGCCCAGAAATCCGGCCCCGATCGCCGCCCATCTGCGCCAGCCGACCTTTTCGCCCAGGATCGGCCCCGACAGCGCCGCGATCAATAGCGGACAGGCCGCGAAAACGGCGTGGGTTTCGATCAGTCCCAGCCGCACGAATGCCTCGACCATCAGCACGGTTTCCATGCCCAGCAACGCCCCTCGGATCATCTGCGTCACCGGGCGCTTGGTGCGAATGGCGCGTTTCAGCCCTCCGGGCTGACGCGAGACCATGGCGATGACGAAAACCGCAAAGACCCAGTAGCGGATCATCACCACCAGAAATGCCGGATATTCCTGCCCCAGCACACGCGAAAACCCGTCCTGCACGGCAAAGATCAGACAGGTCAGGCACATCAGCAGAATGGCCAGCCCGGTGCGATCAACGGCCGGGGCCGTTTTCGGCGGCATCGGAGGCGGCGCGGATGCCGTCGCGGCAGAGGCCGCATAGGGCGGCTGCTGTTCAACATTTACAGGGGAATCGTCACGATTGGTCATGATCTCGCCCATGCCCTCGCACAGGCGCGACGTCAAGTCATGGCTGCAATGCAAAATCCCAAAGTCGCGGCACGTGGCAGCTTGCCACCGACAGTCCTTCAAACCGGGGCTCTGCCCCCGCCGCGCACTGCACGGCTCCCCCGGGATATTTGGATAAAGAAGAAATGCGCCATTGCGGAATCGAGGCGATGCGGAGGGCGGAATACGAGAAGTTCCCGCGCCGGGATGAATAGGCGACCCGCCCGGTCATCCTTTGGCGGTCATGCCTTGGCGTGGAAATGATCGTAGATTTTCTGCGCCATTGCCGCCGAGATTCCTTCAACCGCCTGCAAATCCGGCAGCCCCGCACGGCCGACCGCCTTTGCACTGCCGAAATGCGCCAGAAGCGCGCGTTTGCGGGCCGCTCCGATCCCCGCAACCTCGTCCAGCGGGTTCGCCATCGCCGCCTTGGAGCGTCGCGCCCGATGGGTGCCGATGGCCCAGCGATGCGCCTCGTCCCGCAGCCGTTGGATGAAATACAGAACCGGGTCGTTCATGCGCAGGGCAAAGGGGCGTTTTCCGGGGCGGTGGAATTCTTCCTTGCCGTGATCGCGGTCCACGCCCTTAGCCACCCCGACGATCGGGATATCGGTGACACCCAGTTCCGTCAGGATCGTCTCGACCGCGGATACCTGCCCCGCGCCGCCATCGATCAGCAGCAGATCGGGCCATGTCTCACCCTCGCGGTTCGGATCCTCTTTCAGCAGACGCTGAAAACGCCGCGTCAGCACCTCTTTCATCATGCCGAAATCATCGCCCGGCGTGATCTCGGTGCCCTTGATGTTGAACTTGCGGTACTGGCTTTTGACATAGCCTTCGGGGCCGGCCACGATCATCCCGCCCACCGGACTGCTGCCCTGAATATGGCTGTTGTCATAAACCTCGATCCGGCGCGGCGCGGCCGGCAGCGCGAACGCCTCGGCCAGTCCTTCCAGCAGGCGGGCCTGAGCGGCGCTTTCAGACATCCGCCGCGCCAGGCTTTCGCGGGCATTGCGCAGGGCATTGGTGACAAGCTCGAATTTCTCGCCCCGCTGCGGAGCCAGCAGTTCCACCTTGCGCCCTGCCCTTTCGCCCAGAACATCCGCCGTCAATTCGGGATCTTCGGGCGGGTGCGACAGCAGGATCATCCGGGGTGGCGGCTTGTCGTCGTAGAATTGCATCAGGAAAGCCTGCATCACCTCGTCATGCGATTCCGCACCGCCCAGACGCGGATAGAAATCCCGGTTGCCCCAGCTTTGATTGCCGCGGATGAAGAAAACCTGCACGCATGCCTGCCCGCCCTCGATATGCAGCGCGACGATATCGGCCTCGGCCACGCCGCGCGGATTGATCGCCTGCACCGATTGCACCGCCGTCAGGGCCTTGATCCGGTCGCGCAGGGCTGCCGCGCGTTCATATTCCATATCCGCAGAAGCCGCCGCCATCTCTTCGGCAAGCCGTGCCTGAATATCGGTGGATTTGCCCTGAAGAAAACGCTCGGCATCGCGAACGAGGCGCTGGTAATCCTCGCGGCTGATCCGGTCCACGCAGGGCGCGCTGCATCGCTTGATCTGGTACAGAAGACAGGGCCGCGTCCGCGATTCAAATACCGCATCCGTGCAATTGCGCAGCAGAAACACCCGCTGCAACTGGTTCAGCGTCCGGTTGACCGCGCCCGCGCTGGCGAAAGGTCCGTAATAATCGCCCTTCTCCGACTTCGCCCCGCGGTGCTTCTTGATCTGCGGAAAATCATGCGCCTTGGCGACAAGGATATTCGGAAAGGATTTGTCGTCGCGCAGCAGCACGTTATAGCGCGGCTTGAGCTGCTTGATCAGGTTCTGCTCCAGCAACAGCGCCTCGGTCTCGGTGCGCGTGGTCAGGAACATCATCGAGCAGGTCTCGCGGATCATCCGCGCAATCCGGGCGGAATGCCCGGTGGGACGCGCATAATTCGACACCCGCGCCCTCAGGTCGCGCGCCTTGCCGACGTAAAGCACGGCCCCCTGCGCATCCAGCATCCTGTAGACGCCCGGGCTGCGGTCAAGGGAGCGAAGGTAATCATGTATCAGTGCGTGTCCGGTTTTTGCAGTCATGGTACCAGAGTGGTGATTCCCGCCCGGGGCTGCAAGCGCCGTTCAGCGATTGCAAGTCAAAAGCTTTCCACGGAATCTGTGGATAACTTTGTGGACGGGCTGTGAGGGAGTATACATTTATGCTGTAATTGTTACGATTTTGTTACCTTGCCCAATTATTAAGCAAATATTAATGCACTTGATAACAAAGGATTTTTTACCTTACAGCAATAAGAGGCTGAAAAACCGGTAAGAATCCGCTACAGTCTTGTTCGTTCTTTCCGACGGTGGACAAAATGTCATATCAGCTGCGGTTTGATCCCGCCGGGCCCTGAACATCCGGCGTTTGCCAGCACAGATGCTGACCGCCATCGACGCAGATCAACTGACCTGTTACGGCCTTGGCATCAAGGAAATATCCAAGCGTATCAGTTATATCCTTCGGATCAGCTCCACGTTGCAGAATCGTCGCCGCGCGCTGCGCCGCATAATGCTCCGGGCTTTGCCGGGCACCGATCAGGGTCGGTCCGGGACCGATCGCATTCACCCGGATCGCGGGTGCCAGCGCCTGTGCCGCAGTGCGCGTCAGTGACCATAATCCAGCCTTGGCCAGCGAATAGGTCATGAATTCCGGGGTTGGCTTCAGAACCCGCTGATCGACCATATTAACCACCAGCCCGGTCGCGACCGGCTCACCCGCATCATCGGTGTCCACAGCCGCTGATTGCGCGGCAAACGCCTGAATCAACTGAAGTGGCGCCCTGAAGTTCGAGCCGATGTTACGATTCCAGCTCTCTGTCGTCGTGCTGTGGATATTATCGTAATCGAAGATAGAGGCATTGTTCACCAGAACCGACAGGCGGCCCAGTTCTTCGGTCACTTGCGGGATCAATCCGGCCGTCGCCGCCTCGTCCAGCAGATCGGCCCGGACCGTGATGGCCGACACGCCCAGCGTCCTTGCCTGCGCCGCAACCTCTTCGGCCTCGCTGGCCGAGCGGTCGTAATGCACCGCAACGTCATAGCCGCGCCCGGCCAGATACAATGTCATGGCACGACCAAGCCGCCTTGCCGCGCCCGTCACCAATGCAGCGCTCATAGCAGCACCCAGACATAGACCGCATAGCCTGCCAGCCCGACTATGCGCGTTATCGATATGCCGCGCAGCAGAAAAGCCCCAGGCAGAAGCGCGGCGCCCAGCATGACCCATAAATCAAGCTGCAACATCTGTTGTGGCACAGGCAAGGGCGCAAAGACAGAAATGACACCCAATATGGCCAGAATATCAACGATCACGCCGGTCGATCCCCAGCATTTTCAACAGGAACCTGCGGAATCCGGGGCCACTGACAAGGGCAAGAACAACTATGATCAGCAGGAACAGAACAACTGCGCGAATACTCATCCCCGCGCCCCGAAACTGGCAAATGCCGCCCGTTCCTCGGCTGCATCAAGGAATGCATCCGCAGACAGGCCAAGACGGCGGAACAGGGGACGGCGCGGACTGAGGACCGAGAATTTCACCTTGTCGCCGTAAAGCTCTTTGATCTTTGGCGCCAGATGACCGATCCCATCGGCAAGCCCCAGTTCGACCGCCTCGCGCCCGGCCCAGAATTCACCGGTGAACAGATCGCGATCCTCTGGCAGCCGCTTGCCGCGCCGGGCGGTGACATGCGCCTTGAAGGCCGCATGAATAGGTTCAAGCACATTGCGCAACCGCTCGACATCCTCGGGGTTTTCGGGGCGGAACGGGTCCAGGGTGGATTTCGACCGCCCGGCGGTATGCACCCGCCGTTCGATTCCCCAGCGGCCGATCAGTTCGTGAAAGCCGAAGCCTGCCGAAATGACCCCGATCGAACCGAGAATAGATGCCTCGTCCGCCCAGATATCATCCGCCGCACAGGCCAGCCAATAGCCCCCGGACGCCGCTACATCCTCGACAAAGGCGTGAACCGGCACCCCTTTTTCATCCGCCAGCCTTCGGATACGCGCCGCGATCAGCGACGATTGCACCGGCGAGCCTCCGGGGGAGTTGATCGCCAAAGCCACGGCCACGGGCTTGCCCCGCGAAAAGGCGCGCTCGATCAGCGGCGCCAATGTCGCGTCGTTCAATCCACCGGCACGGCCGGACATGCCGATCGCGCCCTGCATCCGGATGACGGGCACGCGCGGGTTTCGGGTCAGAAATCGACTGATAAACGGAATATGCATGTCGCCTCACATATGTGTACGGGATGCGGGCGGCAAGCCACCGGGGCGATTTTATGACCGCTTGCCGCGCTGCGAGTCCCGTCAGGCACGGTTGGTTCAGATCAAACGGAACCCGTCGGGGATCCGGTCATGATTCTCCAGTATAAGATCGGCCATGACAAAGGCGATTTTGGGCGCCATGCCAAAGCCGATCTTGAAGCCGCCATTCGCAACGAAATGCCCGTCCCGTCCCGGCCACGGCCCCAGTAACGGCGCACGGCTTCTGGCCCGTGGGCGCAGCCCTGCCCAGCGATCCAGCACCGGCGCGGATGCGAGCTCTGGGCAGATATCGCGGGCCCGGGCGATGATCTCATCAAGACGCGCATCGGTTTCGCAATGGGCATACTCATTCTCCGAGGTCGAGCCAACCGCAACCGTGCCATCATCATGCGGCACGATATGCACGCCATGCGCGAATATCTGCGGCATGCCCGCCGCATCATATCGCAACAGTGCCGACTGGCCCTTGATGCCCTTGCCGACCGGGCGATCCAGATCGCGTGACAGCATCTCCAGCCCGGGGGTTCCCGTGGCCCATAAGACGGTGCCGGACAGGTCCTGCGGATGGGCGGGCGAATGTTCGAGGATCTCGCCGCCTTCGGCCCGAATGGCGGCTGCAAGCGCGGCAAGCGCGGCGCGCGGATTGATCCGGGCACTCAGCCCATCCCGCAACCAGATCCCGGAAGGACTCGCCGGAAACAGCGCTGCACCGGGCCGGTCCGTCAGACACATCCCCATCCCCTCCGGCCAGCGCTGCTTTGACGCCGCGATACGGTCGCGCAGCCTTTCGGCGGTCTGCTCATCCTCGACCGGTTGCAGCCTGCCGCTGCGTGCATAACCGGTCGGCAGGCCCGATGCCTTCCCGATGCCGGCCCAGAAATCCCCGGCCATCAGCAGGCTGTCCAGTTGAAATGCCTTCTTGTCGTTCCAGTTCTCAGGCGCATGTGGCGCCAATGCGCCCACATGCCCGCCCGAGGATCCCGCGCCGATAGCCGCGGCCTCGATCAGCCGGACCTTCACACCGCGACGAAGACATTCCCAGGCACAGCACAGCCCAAGGATCCCGCCGCCAATGACGGTTACGGCTTCGGATGATATGAAGGAGCCGGACAAGAGAGGAATGGCCTTTTGGTAAACTGAATACGCCCCCGGATATTCGCCCGGCGCTTTGCGCGCAAGCTGTCGGCCGTTCGGGAATATCCTTGCGGACTCGTCCCCGGCGCTTTTATGACGCGAAGCCAAGACAATCCGTATCCGGGCGGTCACGATTGACCCCTGATGTCAAGGTTAGCCGTATTAAGATGAACAGCCCGTTTGAACTCGTGGCCGGAGGGAACGCATATGGTTGTGAATGATGGTGCCGGGAACGGCAAAGCCGAGGGGCCCGCATTGGAATGGCGCGAAGGCGGCGTGCCGGTCGCCACGGATTTCGACGACCCCTATTTCAGCATCGCCGACGGATTGGCGGAAACCCGGCACGTCTTTCTGGCGGGGAATGATCTTCCCGCCCGGCTGCGCCCCGGCTTTCATGTGGCAGAGCTTGGCTTCGGCACCGGGCTGAACTGCCTTGCATTGGCGGCAATGACCCAGGTTCCGGTCGTCATGACCAGTTTCGAGGCTTTCCCCCTTAGCCTGTCCCAGCTTGAACAGGCCCATGCCGCTTTTCCTGAACTGGCCGGGATGGCGGCTGAACTTCGGGCGGGATGGGGCGCCGATACGATCTTTGTGGGGCAGGTGGAATTGCGGCTGATCCTTGGCGATGTCCGCGATACCCTGCCCCTTTGGCAGGGGCGCGCGGATGCATGGTTTCTGGACGGTTTCTCGCCCGCCAGAAATCCCGAGATGTGGTCCGAAGCCGTGCTGACAGAGGTCGGAGGGCACACGGCAAAGGACGGCAGTTTTGCCACCTATACCGCCGCCGGACATGTGCGGCGCGCGCTTGAGGCCGCCGGCTTCAGGGTAGAGCGCCGCCCCGGTTTCGGTCGCAAACGGCATATGAGCCGTGGCCTCATGATCTGAGTTTCAGGTGGAAAGGCCAATCGCCGCAGGATCGGTGACGGCCACGCGCCAAAACGTTTCGGGTTTGACATGAACCAGATCTTCCTTGCAGCCCGCCAAAGCCGCGTAGTGCCCGGCCGCGGATGGGCGCTGCGCGGCGGGTCTGCGGCCCTTGATTCCGCGTGGGGGCATAGCCGGACTATCGGCGTCTCAATCAAAACCCGAAACGCTTTAGCGCCGCACCTTCGGAATCCGGCTTGGCCCGTAGACCGCATCGTCATGGGGCGGCTTGCCGTGGTTGCGGTTCCAGAACTCCGCTCCGCCGCGCCGCAGGAAAACCGGGATCGTCAGAACCAGCCCGGCCACGAATCCTCCGGCATGGGCCCAATAGGCGACGCCGCCCTCTGCCCCGATCATGCTGAAACCACCGAAAAGCTGGATGGCAAACCACAGGATCAGCATGGTCCATGCGGATACGGTGAAAACCTTGAAGAATACCACGATGATCAGCAGGATATCGATCCGCGCCCTAGGAAACAGCAGCAGGTAACCACCCATCACTCCCGCAATCGCTCCCGAGGCGCCGACCATCGGCACCGAGGATGACGGATCGGCCGAGATCTGCGCGAAGGCGGCCCCCAGCCCGCAGGCAAGATAGAAGCACAGGAAACCCAGCCTGCCCATCTGATCTTCAAGATTGTCGCCGAAGATCCACAGGAACAGCATGTTCCCCGCAATATGCATGAACCCTGCGTGCAGGAACATATGGGTCAACAATCCCCACATAAGCTCACCATGCGAGATGGCCAGCGGATAAAGCGCAAGCCAGACCCAGAAGCCCCGAGTTTCGTCAAAAGCGGGAAGGGTCAGCAGATACATCGCCACATTCGCCGCGATCAGCCCATAGGTGACGACCGGCTTTCTGGTTGACGGATTATGGTCGCGGATCGGAAACAGCACCGGCTTATCTGCCTTTTGCCGGTGTGGTCAGCGTCAACCGCTCATCGCCTTGCGCCAGAGTGGCAACCCAGGCGGCTTCGGCCCCGAAATCATGCGGCACCTGTTCGGCGGTCCGGCGGCCTGACAGGCTTTGGCTGGCGAAGAAGTCGAACCCATACAGGGTAAGACGCGCAAGTTCCGAGCGCATCAGCAGGTCGATCAACATTGCTCCGGTGCTGGGCGGCGCGGCCAGCCGGTTTTTCAGGGCCCGGTAATCCGACAGGGGATGCAGGTAGAAACCGTCGCTGCTGGCGCTTTGCCAATCCAGTCTTTTCCGCTTATGCGACATCCACAGGATACGCCCCGGCGCGATCCGGGCGCGATCCTTCGCGGACAACCGGGTGGCAAGCCCCAGCCAGTCGGTCCGACCGCCATGGCTGCGCAGAGAGGGCATGGGCGCGCGATTGATGCGCACCACCAGATCGCGGCTGTCGATCTGCGCGCCCTGCTCCGCTTCGCTCAGGGTCCGCGCGTTGCCAACCAATGCCACCGATTTGCCTGCCAGCGACCCTAGCAACTCCCCTTGCGAGACGGAAAGAGACAGCAGAGCCGCCTCGTCCCGCAGCAGCCGGGCGATATGGAAGCGCAGCGGCGTCATGGCCGCGCCAGCAATTCGTTATAGACCTGAACAAGCGCCCGCGCCTCGGTTTCGATCCCGTGATGCTGGACCGCATGGGCGCGCGCGGCCTGCCCTGCATTGGCCAAGGCGGCAGGATCGTCCAGCCAATGCGCGACGGCCCGCTGCATCTCTGTACCGTCTTGCGGGGGGATCAGCGTTCCCGCCTGCGGCACGATCAGTTCTTCAAAGGCGCCGACACGCGTCGCCACGACCGGCACGCCGCAGGCCATCGCCTCTAGTGGGGTCAGCCCGAACCCTTCCCAGCGTTGCGGCGCGACATAAAGATCAAGTGCGCCGTACCAATCGGCCATCTGGTCAACCGTCACCTCGGGCAGGAACCGGATGCGCCCGGTCAGGCCGGCCGCTTCCACCTGCCGTTTCAGATCGGCCAGATAGGTCTGATGCTTCTCGGTCGCGCGGCCCATGACAAGCGCTGTCGCATTCGGACGCGACGGCAAAAGCGCGATCATCGCCTGCACGAAATCACCGGTGCCCTTCTGCGCGCGGATACGGCCATAGCAACCGATCAGCAAATCCGTTTCCGGCAATCCCAGCCGCGCGCGCAGCACGGCCCGATCGGCAGGCGGGGCGAAACCATCCGTGTCGATGCCGTGATGGATCACCTGCGCCGGATGCTCCAGATAGGCCGCCCCCTTGGCCGAGGTCGCGATAAGGGCATCCATCTGCGCGATCAGCCATTTGGTATAGCCGCTATGCCTGCGCTGCGAGGCCGAGGTGAACAGCAGCCGGTATCTGCGCCGCAAAATCCGGACCAGCAACAACCCCAGCAGCATCTCGGTATTGCGTCTTGCATGCCAGACCCGCCAGCGGTCGCGCGGCATGAAAACGGCCTTCAGCAACGGAATATGCGGCAGGCTTGCGGGCAAGCCGGGGCCGGTTGCGGCAATGGCAATCATCCGCGCCTGCACCGGGATCAGACGAACCACCGTGGCCGTCACCCCGGACAGGCGCCGCTTGAGATTGGGGGCGACAACCAACGGGTTCCGGGTCATCTCATGGCACCTCGAGCTTGCCGATCAGCGGAGCGTCATCCTCAAGACTGACCGAATGCCGCTCGATCATGCGATGCACGACCGGCTCGCCTTCGCCGCGATGCAGGGCGCGAAGCGCAGGCATCTTCTCGGCATCGGATTTGGTGCGACGCAGATTATGACGGATATATTCGTCCCATGTGGCAAGATGATAGCTTTCCGTCCAGAATTCGGGATGCTCCAGATCGCGAAGCAAGGCCCAGTTCCGCGCCCCGTCGCGCCGGCGCATATTGCGGCGCTCTTGCATCAGGCGCAGGAATTCCGGCACATCCGCCTGCGCGATCTTGTAATCGATCATGATCATGATCGGCCCCGAGCGCCCCCGCAGATCCAGCCGCAGCGCCGGTTCCTGAAAGCGGTTGACGGGATCGAAATTCGCCTTGCCGAATTCGGGCGCACGGAACCACAGGCCGATCAGAGCGCCCGTCGACATCATGATGCCCGCCGCAGTCAGGGACGTGCCCAACCCCTCGGTGCCGGCAATTGCGCCCCAGACCCATGATCCCGCGGCCATGCCGCCGAAAGTCGCGGTCTGATACAGCGCCAGCGCGCGCGCCACCACCCAGCGGGGCGTCGAAAGCTGGACGGTCACGTTGAACAGCGACAACGCCAGCACCCAGGACGCCCCGGCAGGCAGCATCGCCAACGCATGCAGCCAGACGGACCCGGTCTGGCCCAGGATGGCCAGCGCCAGCGCAAAGCCAAGGAAGGCGCAGCGGGTCACGATCTCATTATTGTAGCGGGCCCTGATCCGCGGATTCATTATTGCCCCGACAATCGCGCCGACCCCGAAACACCCCAGCAACCCGCCGAACAGCAGCGAACCGCCTTCGGGATGGCTTTTGGCGACCAGCGGCAACAATGCCAGCACGGCGACACCGGAAAAGCCGAACAGCGCCGCCCTCAGAATGACCCGCAACAGGTTGGGCGACAGCGCGACATAGCGCAGCCCCGCCCCCACCGCCGAAAAGAACGGCTCCCGGCTCATGGTGCGGGGAGCCGTGTTCGGTTTCCACCGCGCCAACGCGCCCAGCAGCGGAATATAGCTGACGGCATTGACGGTAAAAGCCGCCGCCGCGCCAAGCGACGCGACGATAAGCCCGCCCGCCGCCGGCCCGATGCTGCGCATCAGGTTGAAGCCGACCGAATTCAGAGTCACCGCGGCCGGCAAATCCTCGCGCGGGACCAGATCTCCCATGCTGGCCTGCCAGGGCGGATTATACAGCGCCTGCCCCGACCCGATCAGAAAGGTAAAGCCAAGAAGCACCCAGGGAGTCAGCGCGTCCTGCCACGCCACGATTGCCAGAACGAGCGAGGATAGCAGCATCAGGCCCTGCGCGACCAAAAGCAGCAGCTTGCGGTCGAACATATCCGCCAACGCGCCCGAGATCAGTGCCAGCAACATGATGGGCAAGGTGTTCGAAGCCTGCACCAATGCGATCAGCGTTGCGCTTTCGGTCAGTTGCGTCATCAGCCATGCCGCACCCACCGCCTGCACCAGCCCGCCGAAATTCGACGCGAGCGTCGCCGCCCAAAGAACACGGAAATCACGATGCCGGAATGGCGAAAATGCCGAAGGCTGGGAATTGGCTTTGTCTGTCACGTCAAATTTCATTACCGATTTCGCATCAGCTTAGCATGCGCAGCCGGAAGGGCAATCGGGCGCATCGGAACAGGCGCCGCATGGCCCGGGCAGTTGTGGAAATAACGAGAGTGTGAGCTATTTACATCATAAAGTTGTTTTAAATCTCAGAAAAACAATCATAGGGAGATCCAACTAGGTTAGATTAGCCACAATCCTTAACCAAATATCAGCATAGCCCTGTCACGGGGTTGACTGCCCGAGCGCGTGACAGGCTGATGGAGGCATCTCGAATCTTGCAAGGTTCTGCTGCCATGCCGGATTCGCAACCCTCTATTGTTTCGGATGCCCTCTGCGGGCATCTGCTGCCGAATAAGGATAATTAAAGATGCGCTTCGCTTACCTGTTTGCTGTTGCGGCTCTGGGCCTTGCGGCCTGTACGCCCGCTCAACGCGCGACAATCAATCTAGATGCCGGGCATGTTCCGGCCGAATATCAAGCCCGGACCGATACCGGTCCGAATGGCGAGCCGATCGACATCCCCGCTGTTCGCGCCGCCTATCTGAATGATCGCAACAAGCGTCAGCGTGTTCCCTTCAACGGCCCTGAAAGCGAAGGCAGCATCGTCGTAGATCCCTATGCGCGCGTGCTTTACCACGTTCTCGGGAATGGCGAGGCCATGCGCTACGGCGTAGCCGTCGGCCGGGCCGGCAAGGGCTTTGCCGGCAATGCCGAAGTCGCATTGAAGAAAAGATGGCCAAGCTGGACCCCGACCCAGAACATGATCAACACCGAGCCCGATCTTTACGCCCAGTTCGCCGGCGGCCTGCCCGGCGGTGTGGACAACCCGCTGGGTTCCCGCGCGCTTTACCTGTATCGCGGCGGGCAAGACACCTATTACCGGATTCACGGCACCATGGATCCGTCCTCGATCGGCAAGGCGACCTCTGCCGGATGTATACGCCTGTTCAACCAGGACATCATGGATCTGTTCGATCAGGTCAAGCCGGGCGCCCGTGTGACGGTCCGCAGTCAGGCAGACAGCCTCCGCTACGAAGGACCGCTGATCGAGACTCCCGAGGGTTATGTTATTCCCGCACGGGAACAGGCACTGGCAACGGGGGAAGCGCCCGCCGGTCTTCCATCACCAGTTGAAAGCGCGGTGCCGGCCCGCTGACAGCGGTAGATATTATAAGTGTTTTTTGGGCCCCGATTTACCGATCGGGGCCAATTCAATTGCAAATCGGCGCAGACTGCCGCAATCTGCGCGCCACAATTCAATCCGATATCCTCAGGGGACCATAATGCCGAATTTTCAGAAACTCGAACAGGACATTCTACCTGCGAAAGAAAAGACGCTGGCCGCAGCCAGCCGGAAACCGGCCATCACCGATCTGACCGACGAGAAATTGCTGAAACTCATTGCCGATCTGGGCAAGGTGCTGAAATCCGCGGGCAATCCCGGACAGGGTGACGATGTGACAAGGGCCGACATCCTGGGCGCCGCGCTTCGCCGCACGCATAACGAACGCCGCCGCCGCGGCATAAAGGCCGACAGCGAGGCTACAGCCACGACCAGCCCCACCACAAAGGCCAGCACCACCACCAAAGCCAGCGCCACCACCAAAGCCAGCCCAACCGCTAAGACAGCGACAACCCGTACTGCGCCCGCCTCGAAATCCGCAAGCCCGGCGCGCAAGCCTGCAGCACGCAAACCGGCAAAGGCCCGTTCGTCGGATCAGCGGACCGCATCGCGCCGCGTCACCAAACGCCCCACGAAACCGGCAGCGGCGGCAGAGCCCGCGCCCGCAGCAAAGCCCGCCTCTGCAGCCACGGTCGCATCGACGGCGAAACCCGCACCGGCGACCAAACCAAAACCAACTGCGTCAGCAGCGCCAGCCACAAAGACCCGTTCGTCGGATCAACGGACTGCATCGCGCCGCGTCGCCAAGCGCCCCGCGAAACCGGCGGCGGCGGCAAAGCCCGCGTCCGCAGCAAAGCCCGCCTCTGCAGTCACGGTCGCATCGACGGCGAAACCCGCACCGGCGACCAAACCAAAACCAACTGCGTCAGCAGCGCCAGCCGCACCGGCAACCGTCGTCAAGTCGGCTCCGCCCGCCGCGGCCCGACCAGAGACGGATCCCGACAAAGAAGCCCGCAGGGCCGCAAGAAAAGCCGCCAAGCAGGCAGCGAAACAGCTTGAGAAAGAAGCCAGAAAAGCGGCGAAAAAAGCCCAGAGAGAGGCAGAGAAGGCCGCAAGACAGGCTGAGAAAGCCGCCCTCAAGGCCAAGAAAGCCGCAGAACGGGCAGCAAAGAAAGAAGCGAACAAGGCCGCACGCAAGAAAGCCAAGGCCAAGGAAAAGAAGAAGGACAACTGATACCGATCCCGCCAAACTCATTTTCCGTATATGCGCCATTTCATCGGGCTTTTAGCAATTTTCCTTATCCTGTCCGGCGCTGCCTCGGCGCGCCCGGCAGTGGATGCGATCATCGGTCTTCCTCCACCGCCGCATGCCAGCGAAGATCAACGCTGCTCGGATGACGGACGCGACTGTGTCCGGCTGAAACGTTACGCCAGCGATGTCTGCCTGCTGATCGAGAGAAACGCGGCCGAGCATAAGCTTGATCCGAATTTTCTGGCGCGGCTGCTGTGGAAGGAAAGCCGGTTCGAACCCGGCGCAGTCAGCCCGGCAGGCGCACTGGGTATCGCCCAGTTCATGCCGGGCACCGCCGATCTTTACGACCTCGACGATCCGTTCAACCCCGCCAAGGCCATTGGCAAGGCGGCATGGTATCTTGCCTATCTGCGCGATTACTTCGGCAATATCGGCCTTGCCGCCATCGCCTATAACGGCGGCGAAAACCGGGCAGCGCGCTTCGTCGGCGGGCAGATTTCGACGCTTCCCTATGAAACGCTGGATTATGTCGAGGCGATCACCGGCTACAGCGCCCTTCGCTGGCGCGACAACCCTCCGGCCGATGGCGATCTGAAACTGGAACTGACCCCGGGCATGCCCTTCATTGCGGCCTGCGAAAAAATGGCGGGCGATCGCAAGCTGCGCGAATTCATCACGCAGCCCCCGGTTTCTCCATGGGGCGTGATCATCGCCAGCCACCCAAGCCGGTCGGGCGCGATGCAGCAGGTCACCCGCCTGAATCGCAGCCTTCATCCAATTCTCGGCGGCAAGCGCGTCGGCTATGTCCGCAAGAAACTAAGCGGCATGCCGCGCACCGTCTACACCGCGCAGGTCGGTTATGACAGCAAGAGCGAGGCGGCGACCTTCTGCCTGAAATTCAAGCAGCTTGGTGGCCGTTGTATCGTGCTGAAGAACTAGCGGTGGAGGTTGTCTCTAGCGCCTGTCGCGTTACAGCGGAAACGCCGGTTACTCGCGCCACGCGATGGGGGGGGGGGGGGGGGGGGGGGGGGGGGGGGGGGGGGGGGGGGGGGGGGGGGGGGGGGGGGGGGGGGGGGGGGGGGGGGGGGGGGGGGGGGGGGGGGGGGGGGG
>NZ_JAUUTZ010000015.1 GCF_030678915.1 Paracoccus wurundjeri
GGATATCTTTCACCACCTGTTCGGCGGGGGCTTTGGAGGGTGATTTCGATTTTGAGGATTTGGGTCTCATCTGCGTTCCTTCGTCACTCCGACGAGACCCAAATCCTCCTTCAATCACAACCTCAAATCTGTGCCATGGGTGCTGACGGCCAACAGCCTCGTCATGACTGTCTATCAACTTTGACCGAATGGCGTTTGCAGCATATCCCATGCCTTCGTCGTTGATGTCGTCGATGGTTCCGGTGTGGATTATTTTCCCATCGGTCCTTCTCTTGGCCGTGTACTCATAACGCATCGCATATCTCCACCAATAGACGGTCGATGACAGCACGCCTTCCCGATTCCCGCAAACGAATAATCCGAAAGATTGCGGATTGCCTCTCACGGTGAACTGATTCATCACCGCCGCATGAAAGCGACTCACGACGACACGACATTCACCCTGACCGGCCGGTACTGGACAGGCACATTTCCGATCGAAGATCTGCCTAAGCAGCTGGCCTTCTATCGCGGTCAGCGGGACAAGTTCCCGAAGGCGAAGGGCACATATGACGCGACGATCGAGGCGCTGGAAAAGTTGGCGGAAGAGATCGGACTTAATAGTGCCTGCGCCGAGAAATTCGGCGCAGGCGACAGGTAAGACTTCGTATGAGCATCCTGAGAGATAAGGAGCGCAGTTGAGGCGCGGCCGGAAGGACGTCGCGCCCCTATGTCAGCAACCGTCGATCGCGATGAATGTTCCAACGATTCGTTTGCCCGTGGAAAAGCCCACGCTCGTATATGCGTAAGATTACCCGCGTAAAGCTACTCATGAAGGCTTGAGCAGTCTTCCTGATTCAGCTGGCGCGTCAAGATGAAATGCTGTCATCTTATTTTCCATTAACTAACTGAAATTGCACGGAACATTATCTATAAAAATTTTGATTTCCCTCTTGAAACCCTAGTCTCGAGTTCCAAATAGATATACGCTGATCGCCCGGATGGGGATTGGTACATCACGCAGGGTGCCGTCCTTGCGAAGCACCCTGTTTCTATACCCATGTTGCTCAACGGAGGATGTGGCTATGGCAACAAGACTTGATTTTACACCCCTATTTCGTTCCAGTATCGGTTTCGACCGCATGCTGAATACGCTTGAATCGGCGTCTCACGGAGAGACGATCGATAACTGGCCACCTTACGATATCGTGAAAACCGGTGATGACAGCTATCGGATTGATATGGCGGTGGCTGGGCTTACCGCAGACGATCTTACCGTCACTCAAGACAAGAATATGCTGATCGTCTCTGGTCGCAAGGATGCCGATGACGGCGAAAGCGTAAGCTATCTTTATCGGGGCATCGCGGGCCGTCCATTCGAGCGTAGATTCGAATTAGCAGACCATGTTCATGTCGACGGGGCGGCTCTCGTTAATGGGCTTCTGACGGTTGAATTGAGGCGAGAAGTCCCTGAGGAGCTCAAGCCGCGCCGGATCGAGATTGCGGCTTCCGCTTCGCGACAGGGGGCCGACACCAAGAAAATCGAAACGGTCCGTGAAACGGAGACAGTAGCAGCCTGAGATACCTTGGGAGGCTATCTGAATGTGCCAGAACACTCTGGCACATTCTCGTGCTTATGCTGAACGGAAAGGAGGAAAACATGTCCGTACGTGATCTTATTCCGTGGGGGCGGAGCCGTAATAACCAGGCTCTGAGTTCTTGGCAGGATGAATCGAGTGATCCATTCGTGACGTTTCACCGCGAATTTGACCGGCTTTTCGATAACCTTTGGAGGTCATTTGACAGCCATTTACCGGCAGTTGGGATGCAGGGAAAACTCGCCGGCCAAGCTTGGCCGAATGTCGAAGTTTCCGAGTCAGATAACGAGATCCGCGTCACTGCCGATCTTCCAGGTATGGAGGAAAAAGACGTCGAGCTTTTGCTTGACAACGGCGCTTTAACGTTGCGTGGCGAGAAGAGGTCGTCATGTGAAGATCAGGAACGACAATTTTCGGAACGGTATTATGGCCGCTTCCAGCGGATCATTCCGCTACCTGTCGAGATTGATCAGGACAAGGTCGATGCACGATTCTCAAACGGGGTTTTATCCGTTATTTTGCCCAAGTCCGAGACTGCAAAGTCACAGGTGAAGCGCATCGAGATCAATCGCTAGTCGAACGGCGCTCCGGTCCCGTCGTTGGGGCCGGACTACCCCCCCCAAAAAAAAATTTAGGAGGGCAGACCATGAATATCATGAAGGGAGAATTTCTATCGGCGGATGGCTTTACTTCTGGGCCGGCGCAAAACATTTCTGGCCCGGATTGGGCGTCATCTCTACCAATGGAGGCGACCGCTCGAATCTGGAAACCGTCTAAATCGACTATGACATCCGGGCGCGGTTGCAAGAAGGGCTGGAAGATGGCCTTTCCTCGCCGCAGAGGTGTTTTGTTGGATCCGCTAATGGGCTGGATCGGCGGTGACGACACCATCCAGCAGGTAGAGTTAGGCTTTCCGACCCTGACAGCCGCAATCCGTCATGCGAAGCGATTAGGCATAACATACGAGATTCAGTTCCCGCCGGGGGAAGCGGCTAGCCAAATATCACGCACGCATTCACGAAGATAGACGAGGAGAACAGCAATGGTGAACAACCAGGAAATACTAGGTGTCTTCAAGCCTCACAGTATAAGCAAGCCTCGGCTTGATGACGAAGCGCAGCAGCACATAGAGGGAAGCTGGGCTGACCGCGCTTTGAATATTCTCAACGAATGTTTCGAGAGCGTTTCACCCCATAAGAGGCACGACCTTGCTAATCATATCAGAGCACACAATTCATGCGCCCAAACCTTAACGATATACCCGTCCGCTCCAACGTACTCGGCCAATTGATATCGCGCCGTGATCGCGTCCAGTCGTTCCTGTAGCTTTGCCCGTCCCATCTGTTCCTGCTGCTCCTGAGACGGGCCAAGCTTGCGTGATCCAATCCGTAAGATTACCTGCGTAGCACTGAGCAAAAAATAGCCCGCGCCACATGAGGGTGAGCGCGGGCTTACTTTGAACTGCCATGCCTACATCAAAGAGAGTAGTGAATGCGGCGACAATAGCCGGCCACCGCTCACGCTCCTATCCGTAAGATTACCTACGTAGAGTTACTCATTCAATCCGTGCCAAGAAGCATCAGTCAAGCCGCAATGGCGAAGGGTGAAAGCACCTTTTAGGGAATGTAGAACGTCCCCTCGACCTCGAATATGTCGTCGTCGTTAAGTCTGTCCACTTCGACTATCGTCCGCGGGGGAAATGGGCAATCAATCCACAGTTCCTCTTGTACCTGGTTAACGAGGGGGCGGTATCTATACATGTCGGTCACATATACGACTAATCTGACTGTGTCACAGGCGTCTCCACCTTCCGAGGCGGCGATGTGCAGCATATTTTCGAAACCCTGGCGAATCCTCTCCTCGTTGTCCTCGACTAAGTCCCCGGTCTGCGGGTCGATTCCGCGCATGCCTGCGACAAAAACATATTCTCCAGCTTTGGAAGCAACAGACCAGGTCCCTGTCGGATTGATCGCACCTTGCGGGTTCAGGATACTGACTTGTTCGTCCGCAAATGATGCTCCCGACATACCGGCTAAGCAGGTTAGAATACAGACGAGAGCTCTCGCGTGGCACAGAAAATTCAAGGATTTGGGCATTCCGACCTCCATTGTCGGCAACACCTCACATCCGGACTCATCTCTCTTGCAATCGAAGAGAACGAAATTTCACAACGTGAAATTGGGGTTCATCGAGTAATCGGCCGTCTTCTGCAGTTAATGAGGCAGCCATCGACCACACAGTGATAGACCATGCGGTTCCGGAATTTATTGGAGGACGGGACGGCGGGCATTAGCTTCGGTGTGGCGAAGTATAGCTTGGAAATATGGTGCCGTCCGCCAGTTTTAGTTCGGGGAACGCAGCAAGAAAATCGACGGCCGGGGCAGGATCACGGAAATAAAAGGCCTCGCGGTCGTTGAATATGGTGTGCCCGCCGGCGGAATGCCAAGCATAGTCGCCTCTGCCGATGTTCTGGTCCAGCCATTGATACATTTCATCGAGTGGCCGGTGCTTCCCGATTTCGGGAAGGGCCACGATAACGCGGACGGGGAACGCGCGATCGTCGATTTTCTTCTGTGGCGTAGATCGTCTCATGCCGCTGCCTCCGCCCGGCGAAGGTAAGGCCCTCGCTGAAATTGCGTGTCCGGCACGATGACATAAGTAGACGGCAAGACGACTCGGCCATTCGCGATCCGTCCGAATATTTCGTCCCGGGCTGCATCGTCATCTGGGTTTTTTGACGACAAGGAATCGCCGACTGCTGCTGCCTCGGGGAATATCTCCATGTGCATGATGCCGACGTTATCTCGGCTACACCACCAGTTGCAGCCGGAGAGCTGCATCAGACGGCCAACCGCGCCGAGCAAGGTCAGGCCGCCAAAAACATCTTCGCCCGGGTAGGAGGCGATGTTGAAAACCGTATATGTGACCATGTTCACACCTCTTGACGAATCAAGACCCGATGAGAACATAAAGTGAACATTTGAGTCAATATTGCGTCCGTGAGCGGTGTTGGGGGCACAATGAGTGAGGCGGCATGAAGTGGATTGAGGTGAAATGCGAGACTTGCAACCGGCACGGACGATATCGCCGGGACCGATTCTATGAGATTGCCGGCACGGATCACTCGCCGAGTGCGCTAACGAAGTTTGCGGCGGAAATGGGGTGTGCGAAAGCGATCGAGCAATGGCGGCAGTTCGTTCGCTACAACAACCTGATCATGCACGATCGGTGCGAGATCCAATATTACAGGCCAGATTTGTGAGTGATGGCTAACCGCCTCACCCGGCGCCACCAGTACGGCAGAACCCGGCGCGCCTTCACAGCGCGCCGGCGTCCCTGAGCGCACGAGACAGCGCGTCGGCCTCGTTGGCGGCCCGGTATGCCTGCTGCCGCGTCCAAACGGTTCGGGTTTTCCCCATCAGCCGTTCCACGAGCGCCCAGAGTGACAAGATGGCGAACACCAGGCCATAGACCGCCTCGGCGGCTACGTCCGCGGGGATGGGCAGGGGAACGCCGAACAGTGCCAGGGCAGCAAAGATCAGGGCGAATACCTGGGCGATGAAGCTGCGGTTGGTGAGGAAGACAGACCAACGGGGGCCGGCGCTTCCGGATTGCTCGGCCAGATCATTTGCCATGCGGACGGTCGCAGAAATTTCCTTGATGAGTCTGATCATGATTTCAGTCCGAGATATGCCGCCAAGGCGACGGCGATTGCGATAATGATGGTGAAAACAGATACGTCGGAGCCTTTGGCCGGGGCGGTTGGGGTAGGGACCGTGTCACTTCCTGTCCGATAGCGTTCCCGTGCGATCGACAACGCCCGTTCGACTTCTGCAACCGAGGGGTGCGCCTTGTTCAGCCCGTCGCCCGCATAATAGGACTGCCCGGCTTTGACCGTTCGGTTCGCGCCCTGCATGTCATGCGGCACAGGTAGGCTGGCCCATTCCTTTGCTAGACTGATCGCCATGTCGTCGGCGTCAATCTGGCCGTCGAGATACCGTTGGAAACCGCGGCCAGTCAGAAGGTGCATTGCCATCAGATCCTGCGTACCCGCGTCGAATTTCCGCGACGTGTCAAAGCGCATCTGTGAAACGATGTCTTTCAGGGTGGTGCTGATGATCTGATATTTCCCGGCCGCAGTTGAAGCGAGGCCCTTGCTGCGCCACCAAGCTTGCCATTGCATGACTTGAGCAACGGTGTTGGTGGTCAGCTTTTCGGGACACATGCTTTTGGGAATGCCGCCCCAGACGACGTCGTAATCCCCGCCCTTGGACTCATATTTCCCGATCAGATCGAGAACCGGTCCAGCATGATAGATGGTGAATGACACAGGAAGTCCCTCTCGCTTAAAGCAAGGGCGCACTTCCTATGCGTCCGATGGTTAGAAGATATCAGATGATGACGCGTCGGCAAAGGCGTCATCTTGGCGGATGCGTCTTATCGTTCCAGTGAACCTGATGCCCGCGCCCGAGAAGGATCTTTATGTCCCGGTTCTGCTCGGCCAACATGTCCTTGAGGTCACTTAGCGCTTCCCGCGTATCTTCCCGCTCTCGTTCGATCTGGCGTTCCAATCGCAGTACCTCCTTGGCATTCGTATTCACGCGCGCCTCCATGCGAACAAGCCATGCGCCAAAGATTATCAGCGACATAATGATGCCCCATAACTCCTTGAGTGAATCAAGCATCGGACTCGCTTTCTTTTTCGATCAAAGGCGGAATGAACTCACCGTTTTCGTAAGTCCAGCCGATGCCGACGGTGTTCTCGCGGCCGATTTTAACCCATCCTTCGCCGCGCTTGTCTTCGGTGAGAACGACAACGCGGGTCACGACGCCGTCAATCACCTCTGCTGCGTATATCGTCATTGTACGTTCACCTCGTCAGCTCGGACCACGATGAACAAGAAGCCATCGCCGCCAGCACCGGCGGTACCCATCATTGATCCGCCAGAGCCGCTACCCCAATCCTGATTGGGCGAATTAACAATGGGTTCGCCCGCGTCATAGACGCAGCCATCACCGCCTGAACATACGGTGATAGGTGCGGCAATCCAGTCTAACAGCAGGCCGGGGCCGCCGTTTCCAGCAATGCCGTTGGAAGCATTGCCGCCAACGCCACCTTTCCCCCCACCGCCGCCGCCGGCTTGGTTTTCCACGGCAGCGTCTATAATACCTGACCCACCCCCGAATCCGGCGCCGGGTGTTCCAACTCCGCCGTTAGTTGTGCCTGTCGGGCCGCCGCGAGCGCCGCCCCCTGATCCACCATTTCCTGCGGAAGCGTTCCCGCCATGTGTTGCTCCAGAACCACCGCCTAAAGTGGTCAGGACCCCGTCAGGTCCGTCGAAAGTTGTGTTAGAGCCGTTTGCGGAGCCGCCCGCTGTCGTGGATGCAGGAGCGCCCGCGCCGATCTCGATGGTATATGTGCCGGCGGATAGAGGTAGAACAGGTTCTGCATAACATCCGCCTGACCCAGCACCACCGCTAATCCACGTGTAAGAATTGCTGCGGCCGCCAGCACCGCCGCCGGCCCCCATAGCAAACCCGCATTCGATATTGTCGGTCAGCAACATGCCTCCGGACTCACGCCAAAGCACTTCTATATAGTCCACACCCGCGCGGCTGAACGGGGTGATCGTGGCACTGGTGACGGTGAGCATCGGCAAACCGCTGCCCCGCGGCCTTGCAACAAATGGCCATTGCCCGAATATGAAGGGGGCATTCACAGGACATAGACCCCGATAATCGCAGTCGGGTTTTGCCTCGGTTTGAACGTATACGTTCCACCTGTCTCGATAAAAACTGCCTGATTGAAGGCCGGGATGATTAGCCCGTGATCTTCGCCCTGTGGGCACATTTCGACTGTGCTTGTGCCCCTATTCTGGACATAAGCACCTTCCGGCACGACGATCTCGGTGTCTTCGGAAATGGTGTACAGCGCCATAGGAAGTTCCTCTTGCTCGAATGCAAGGGCGCACTTCCTATGTGCCCGGTGGCTTCAACATACCAGATGTTGGGCGCGCTCGTCCAACGGGATTATTGATCAAAGCGCCGTAAACTGAAGCCTGCGAACGCTATGCATTCGGAGCATGGACGGTATGCATACATTGGTATACCTAACGCCATCTGTGATACCTATATGATTTGCATAACCAAGAAACACAGTAATTCGAATAGAAACGGAGAAAGTTTCCATGACCTATGCAAGCTTCGAAGAACACGCCTCCGCCGCAAAAACCAACGGTTTCTTCGCGGCTCTTTTCAATGCTTTGCGCGCCGGAATCACGGTTAGAAGCGGACGCAAGCCCGCCAATACCGGGCCCTTGCACTTCCATGGCAGCCCTCGCGTCTTCTAAGCAGGTTTAGAGGCCGCCCTGCGGTCCTGTCGGACATGATAATGCCCGCGCTGGTTCCATGGCGCGGGCTTCATCGTGTCGGGTGAGTGCCGAATGTTAAGTGTCGTTAACAAGGCGAGAATAGCGGTGCGGCCGATATGCAGCTGTCAGTAAGATTGCTTGCGTAGATCTACCTATAAAACGGCCCGCGCCGAATGCTGAAGGCGCGGGCCGAAAACATTATAACTTACTCACCCTAAAGGATTTCATTGTTAATAATGCCACTTTAGGTTGAATAGGCCGCTCGATATATCCGTAAGATTACCTACGCAGAAATACGTATCAGAAGTCACGCGAGGCAGGCCGGTTGTTCAACTGATCATCCATCGCGGGAAAGGATCCATACAGCGAGTAAATCATTGCGAGCTGGCGACCCAAGCGCGTTAGACGCGATCGAGCGAGGTCTTCTGAGGTTGCAGGATTGGCTCGCCCGACAGTAACCGGCGGAATATCGCTTGCGATTTCCTGAATTTTAGGCGTAAAGTTGCTTACTGCAGCGATTGGTAGCTTCATGTCCAGTACACCAGAGATTAACGAGAATGTTGGCAAACTTGATAAGCGAGTTGCAGAGTCGGAGGGGCTGCCCTCTACATCGTGCGATGGAATTAATGGCCGTCTCCAGTCATCCCCCTCAGATGTAAGCCGCCGCGACGTTATCGACAAGCTGCCCACGGACGTTACAGAACAGCAAAGGTATATGCTTTGGGGTACCGACAAAATCTCCCCAAGCGACGATGAATTGAGAACGATCGAGTCAGCCCCCCTTGATGGGGCTAACATCCTCGCGAAGGTCTATGATCTCTGGTATATCGTTCACTGGGAAGAGTATTCCGAAAGCATGTTCCTTGAGTTCGGAGAGCGGGGATATTGGACTTTCAGCGACCCGCACCTGTCTGTGAAATATTATAACGCAGATTTCCTGCATTGGATTCCTGTGCCAGACGGTTAGCCTTGGCAGACACTGTTTTCCACTGCCCATCCGGTGCAAAGCGGGGATGCCAGACGCTCAATGTATGTTTCACCTAACAAAGATAAACGTTAGCGATCTCTTTGGCGCAAGCAATTTGATGGAACATCATGCTGGGGCCACGCTGAAGAAAATGCCCATTCGATGATCTCATAAAGAGTTCCGTCTTCTTTAAGGCGTTTTGCCACGTCGTGGCCGACGCCTGGGTACACGTAGTGCCGGGCGTTGGGTAACTTGGGGTATTTGCTCCATTGTCGTCGGTCACCGTGCTGTCCATTAATGGTGGTATAATTCGTGACGCGATTGAAATGCCCCTCTAACGAGGGGTACCACCAGCGGTTAATTTTAGAGCGATAACCTGACCAGCGGTTCTCTCTTGGGACAATGTTGGGATGCACAGAATACTGTCCCGCGAATGAAATTGAGCTAACTGCGCGAAGCGGGGAGCTAAACAGAATGGATAAAAATCCCCCCATGCTATTTCCTAAGGTGTGGATGGGACGTCCAGACGCCCGCTCAATAATGGTTTGTGAAATACGAGCAACATCTAAGGAATTGCCCCAAGTCCTGTGTTTGTCAGTAACAACGAATAAGGCACTACCTTCTCCTGATGATTTCAGGAACTCGGCACGCTGAATGCCGCCGGTAGAGAGGCCAATCCCAGTGAATGAAACGACCGCTCGGTGAACGTCGCTGCTAAAACTCGTTCGATCGCATTGAACCAAGTAATCTTCGGTCTCCAAAAGGTTTTCGAGATCGACATGGTTGGTGTTAGAATGCATAGTGTCTCCGCGACATTTGAAATCAACTTTCGATGACGCCCTCACCTGAATATCGCGGGAAACTAGAAGATATCTAGCTGACAGGCGATAATAACAACTTCTTCACTTGGATTTCTTCTTGGATTGCTTCGTAACTACCAGCGACATGTTGTTCACCATTGTTGTTACGGCGCGTTTTGGCAAACTAGTACGGTTGATGGCTAGGATCGCTTTCAAAATTCCATCAGGTAGAGACTCGTTTTGTCGATTGACTGAATGAATAGCATTTAGCTCTTCGTCGGTGATGCCTATCCAACGTAAAAGCGCGGTTCCCACGCCTAATTTCTCATCGTTATCAACGTCCATATCGCGAAAGGTGATCGTGGTTTCGCCATGTTCTGCCACAAGTTTTTGACATAAAGGAACGAGACCGTCTCCAATTTTCATGCGTTTAACGTAACTTTCAAATTCCATCTTCTCTCGGTGGCCTTTAACAGCTTCCTTGTAAACGCTTAAAAGCCAATCGGTTAGTTCGCGCGTATAAATGAAAAACACTGGATCACGATTGCTCAGTACTTTTCGAATAAATTCGATGCGCTCACCTAGATCGTGATAGATGTTGAACGGAGCATACTTTCCAGGCAGGTATCCGAAAATGGTTTCGTCGGAAAGCACAATCGCCCGCTCTCCCGCGATCTCATCCAGTTCTAGCAGGGTCTTTTCAACTTCTTCCAAGTTGCGAGACTCTGCAAAGGCGCCCACACCTCTATGGCGAAAACTCCTTCTAAGCGCATTACATTCTGCGTCACCTTGTACGAAAAAATGGTAGCGATTGGGGAGGTTTTCTGCGTTCTGACGGAGCAAATCTTGAATATAAGTAGTTCCGGTTTTGTGAAACCCGACGTGGAAAAATGCAGTGCTTTTCATGCTGATACCTCTGTCCTGATGGAGTTGAGCGAACTCCGCGCCGCAAATTTGGTGAGGCTGTTTGGATGGCTGTGGATAGTTTCTATGCGCCATGAAGTGACGAGCCGAGGTTGTTCATTATAATTAATCATGAGCCTTTTCGGAATCGATGCTGAATTTTTAAAATCTCTCGGACAGTTTCCTTGAGCCTGTCAAGTTCAGTTGTATCTCCTCGCAATGGAAAACCTTTGTTGTGTTCCACTGACGGAAACAGCCTTTTTCGATCAGGAAAATACTCTTGCAAAACTGCTTTATTTTTTTCCTCAAGAACCTCGTTAAGTTCATTTGCCTCATCAGGCAGAAGAACATCTCCTTTTGCAAAAAACTTTCCGTCTTCAGCATTTTGCAGCGCGCTATCCAATCTCTGGTGTAGTCGGTTGTTTATTCCACTGCCTTTGGCAGCAAAGAGTCCCAGTGCCTCACTAGAAACACGAGAAAGCGAACGATTAATTGGGGATTCGGGTAACACAATCTCATCTATGGGGACTTCCAAGTTTGTTAAGAAGTCTGAAATTATGTCTCCGCCCGTCATGTCTTCCTTTAGAAAAATTCGCGGATGAATGACCGCATTCGGAATGTCACTTTTTATTTCTTCAAACATAGCTGAGAAATTTAGATAACTTTCATCTGTTTTCGCAAATTTTAGGGCATTCTTTGCATATCTATGGGCGTTCGTAAATTGTCTGGCCTTTTTTGCTCGTTGCTTGTAATCTGATTCAAGGAAGTCGCTGAAGCGCCTCAGGTATATTACGATATTGATTGGATCATCTATATGATCGGTTAGTTTTTCTTTGAGTGGGGCAAGTCGATGCCCAAAAAACATTTCTGCAGATATAATGCATTCTTTGCTTCGATTTTCGTTGTACTCATTCAAGTACCTATTAAATAGATTCTCCTCAACATTCTTCCAGTTCTCACGCATTTGTTTCGCGAGTGTATTGTGGGATACTAAAGGTACTTTTCGTTCTTCTTCCTCGTGCCTTCCCGTTTTCATATACATGATATTATGCCGAGATAATAGATCGCCGTTCGCATTCAAGTATGCTTGTAATGATGAGCTGCCAGCTTTTGGCATTCCAATGTGTATCCACAGCATTCTTATTTGCGCTCCTTTTAACTACTTCGGTTCGGCCCTGGATCGGCTCGGTCGTGCAACCGGGCGGCATCGATGCGTGCCTGAATGCGGATCAAGATGAGACCTCATGATCATGAAGCGGGTGATTTCTTCGGGCAGCATGGCTATGCACTAAAGATCAATCGAAAGCTCGTAATCGTGTTCGGGGGGCTGCTTGGTCTAGGTTGTCAACTGTCTCCGAAAGTTTTTGAGGATTCCTAAGTGTTGCAGTTCGGGCGGTTGTTTGCCTATAAGTTGTGCTAGCAAGCGGTTTATCGCCGATTAGCACACATGGAACGAGGGGGCTACATGTTTTATCGCTTAACCGCAGAATCCGCGGAGCCATTAATTATTCTGTCATGTCGTCGTGAGTATGTTGATCGATATCTCGTGTGGCTGAATCACAGTAGGCAGTCTTCGTACGTGTTAGTTGAGATTCCGAAATCTGAATGGGAGGAAGTCGAACATAGCTTCGACATCGATCTGAACGACAACGACTGGAACGAACTGCCTGACGGCCAGATGAGCGCAGATAGTTTCAGCCGTTGGATTTCCGATATGAAATCGTCCGGCCTTGCTGAAACCGATCTGGACTGCGCGCGCGCGTTGGGATGCAGAGATATTATTGACTTGAAAGAGCACGGCGGGAATTATCGCCTTGCTCTTGCGTGTCAGGCTGCATTGCGCGGACTTGCACCGTATCAATGAAATGGTCGGAAACCTCGGAATGTCACGACCACGATGCCCGAAATGCGGAGGAAGAATTTATCCTGATACCGATCGTGACTGGGGCACATTCGGGCAGATGTGTTGCTCCGCTTGCGGGTGGGATGATGGCCGCCGAATTGATCCGGCATCCCTGATTCTTCCGCTAACACATCCTGGCATTGGTAGGTTGACGCCTTATGAACAGATGGTGCTCGCATGGATTATGCTAGAAGACCATCCGTTCAAATCCAACTCGGGTGAAGTCAGTGCCGCGTGTGAGTGCCTTAGCCGGGAGGGCTTTGCAATTGAAGTATTCGACAATGGAGAGACTTGCTACATTGCCGCGCCGGAGAGAATCATCATCCATTGATCGACCTCGGCTCATGCCCGCAGCTGGTCATAAGATGTCGAGAAATGATCCGCGGTTTAGCATCTTCACCCGAACAGATATGCCCTCAGCGCGGTAGCCTCTTCAGTACCGTAAATGTTGCTGTTGCAGGCGAACATGGAGGCGATCGCGACCGATGTGTTATCGCCGACGGCGGCATTGTTCCCAAACATGATGTTTGGATTCATGTCGGCGGTGCGCGGCGCGGTGTATTCGTTCCCATCGATGACGAGATGCACGGCGTCAGTGGCATAATAGATTTCTGCGGAATGCCAGCCGACAACGGGAGCTGAGGGAGCCATGCCAGTAATGTCACCACCCAGCGGCTGGGCTGACCAGTGGAACGTCTGGTTGGACCTGAACAGCAGGCGTCCACCTGACGGGCCGTAGATATTCTGGAAGTCGGCTGAGGATTCCCGGATGTAGAACCGGACCATAACGCTCGCTTCCCCAGCAACATCATCCCATGTCGAAACCAGGCGGTCGCCCGGCCCCCCGAAGGTGACTACTGGAGTGTCATCCACGGTGCCTCTGGTTACAGAATTGGAGCCACCAGCGGAATTGAGAACCGCTGTGCCGAAGGTTGCGTCGAGGGTGGCTATGACCCCTGCCGAGGCGGTAGAAGCATGCCATAGCCCGAGAAGGTTTGGAACATTTTCAATAATCTCCCCGATTGTCGGGATATGTGGCAGGACTGCCCTGGCATAGTCCTGTGGATTAGGGACACGAATATTCAGCGGCATGGATTGACCTCACAGGTTGATAATGCCGCCAAGCGCGGCTCTGACCAGCGTTTTGCCGGGATCGAAATAGGATGGCATGATCCAGGCATCGCGGATCGCGCCGGTGCTGATCGGCCATTCGTCCGATACATCCTCCGCATCCTGCTCACGATAGGCATAGGCAATGGAGGTGGTCGGTACGGATGCACAGGTGGCGGTGATTTGCCGCTGGCCGGTCTGGCGAACATCGGTGATGGCGGTCGTGCCAGCATCGACGGTGAAGCCCATATCGGGACGTACCCTGCAGAATGACGGATCGATCACCAGCGGATGGATGCTGTCGAAATCCACGATCACGTCATTGCCGCTAACGGTGGCCGATGCCATCTCGGGACAGCGCCATTCCCGCCCTTTCTCGACCTCATGCATGGCTGCGGCGAACAATTCCCCCTGCCAGACCCGCGCCCGGTAGCTGTGATGGATGAACTCTCGCGTCACGCCATCGATCTCAAGCCCGAAGTCCATGCAATAGCGCGGCATGACCATGGTGATATTGTTTGCAGCCTTTGCTGCATCAGCGATCGCCATGCGCACGGGCCATGCACCGCCCCTATAGGTCTGACCTCCAACCAACCCGGAGCCGGATGCCTGATCTACGAACCAGTGAACGCCGATTCCGGGAAGATCATTGGTGATGATGGCCTCGCGATCAGCCTTCATGGCAAGGAAATCGGCAAGGTACTGCGCCGGATCGGTCTGCCAGTCTGCTTCCTGATGCGTAAAGCAGATATAGACAGCTTCGACCTCGTACCCAGCGGCGGTCAGCAGGTCATAGGATTGCTGGATATCTCCGGTCCAGTTGAGCCAGGACTGCGAGTAAGATCCTGTGTTGCCTTTCCAGATGCCGGTGGTCTCGGTATTCCCGATCAGCTTGTTGCCACCCCATGCGGATGCACGCACGAGGCCGACGCGCCGCAAGCCTCCATCCCACATCAACAGGCGAGACAGGGCGGCCGATCCATAGGATTGCGTAAAACGCGCAACCTCGCTGGCGTTGATCATCCGGGTCCCGCGCTGCACAGCAACACCCTGCCAACCCATCATGCCGCCGCGCATATTGCCGCCGGTGTTCATGTCATCGAGCATGAAGGCGTGATGAGGGAATGGAGGCGTATTCCAGAACAGAGGATCGCCCATCCGGGTGACATCTGCATTGGACTGGCCATAGACGCTGATGATGATCGCTTTGCGCGTCACCCCATTGACGACAGCGACCGGCAGGCGAACGCCATCGGCACGATCAATGAATCGGTCCACCGCCAGGACGCCATGTTGACCGGCTTCGGCAGTGAACCTTCCTTCGACAGTTGCCCAACCATCTGCAGTTTCACCGCCGCCTGCAACGTCTCCGAGGCGAGCAATAAACCGGGCAGATGGGATAAAATCCAGACCGTCGGGATACATTTTCCGAAGTGGCGCACCGTTAAGCCACTCGATAGTGTATGCATCTTCAGGGTCCGTCTCATGAAGATCGGTCACATAGTTGCCGAGAATACCACCATTCTTGCCAGGAACGAGCCTAAGGACATCTTGCTCACCTGACTTCTCGCCAATGGTGATCAGAGGAATTGAATGATCAAGCAATGTGTCGGCGGCCAGCATTCTATCGAGATCTTGCTGTGCAGCCTTCAGATCAACCTGCTCCTGCAAATTTTGCACGTCCGCGGCCCTTTGTGCGGCCTCGTCAGAAACGCCTGCCTCCTTGGTGATCTGCCACCAGGTTCCGTTGGCATCCAGCTTGATAGCATCCGTTTCCAGGCCATCTTCCGGAGGGCTGCCGAGCCTGCGCCAGCGTCGGCGCAAACCGCTTGCGAAATGGACGGTGGTCACCGTGTCAGCGGCATATGTCGCGGGGACATTTCCACCGCTTGGGCTTTCTGCAGGCATCAGGACAAACTCGCGACCGTCCCGCATTTCAACATTAGCGGCAACTGCGTCCGCGCTGGTCATCCGCAGCCACCAGTTGCCATTGGCGTCCTTGACACGCGTGTCGGTTTCGATCCCATCGTCGGGTGCTCCTGAAGGTCGCCAGTCACTTGTCGTACCGCTGCCGTTGTGCCCCGCGATCACTGCCTTTACTCCGGTCGGTAATACTGCTCCGCTCGGCGTTAGGCTGGCGGTGAGATAATATGTGCGACCGTCTCTTAAGTCATTCTGAATGCCTGTATCTGCAATCTGCCGCGCGCTCGCTTCCGAATTGAAGGCCGAAGTAATCTGACTCATCAGATATTGAAGCGCCGAAGATTTCAGAAGCGTGATTTGCGCCATAGGACCGTCCCTTGCAAAAGCAGCGCTGGCACGTCCTATGCAGCCGATTTACAGCCAATATATCTTATGTGGTGTTGCTGGCCAATGGCGAACTGATGTCTGCTTTGCGTACAGGGCAGACGGTCAGGTGCAAGTCAGCCGCCGCTCAAATCCAGTGGACTTCATGGTCATGCGGTAGGCCGTCAACTACGGAATCGAATGAATGGAATCTTGACACTCAAAAGCGTGGTCAGCACTATTCTGAAGTTTCCATGGGTAACATCGCCCGTTTAGTCCTTTCCGTGAGGCGGCTGCATATGGTGCGTCAAACAATCGTTGCAATTTCCTTGATACTCCTCAGCGCAAAAGTCGGCATCGCCAGTCCAAAAGAGGACTGCACGCTTGCCGTAGAACACCTAGGTTTTCCGACAAGTAGATACAGCTTTGTCGAGGCGGGCATATTCGCCAAGGAGCGCCACGTCTTCGACGATGTTATTAACTGCTACATCTCTCCTGATGGGAAAATCCACAGCATCACCCGTGGGACCACGGTGCTGGCGGAAGATGGTTATTACGGTCCTGAGGCACTGGCAAAGAAGAGGGAGATAGAGGAGCAAGGCCGCGCCCTGGATGCGGCGGCCTACAAAGCCTATCAGGACGCAAGTAAGCAGATCGAGCAGAACACCAAACGAGACCTAGATGCTCTGCGGCGAAGCAGCAGCCCTCTCGGTAATATTAGCGCCTCGAAGGCACCGGCGAAAGCGCAGGCCGAGCCTTCAGCCGCTTCGCCTGAGCCTGCACCTGTGGCATCATCTGAGCCAAATCTCCAGCCCGCCCTCGCTTCTGTTAAGGAGAAGTGGAGCACGGCCGAGCGATTAACCATCCGCACCTGCCCTTCAACCCAATGCGGGGTGACCGGCTGGATAACGGATGGCAGCAAGGTTACGGTTTACGAAGAAAAGAGTGGCTGGTCGCGGATCGGCGAACCTCACTCCGCCATGTGCATCAATGGCAAGAGCGGCATGGTGGATTCTGGGAATGCTGCGTGCACGCCCGCGAATGGGATCGTTGATGGGCGGCTCGCACATTGGGTTTCTTCGGATTATCTGGCAAACGAGAAGCCAGAAGCGCCAAAAACCGCCCAAGCCTGCGACGATCTGGGACTAGAAAGCTCTGACAACTACCGGAGGTATTCCAATCAATTCTGCACGGCTGCTCTCAAGATGATCAATGAAGGCGCCTGTAAATCCTCAGATTTCCGTGAGTGGGGATGGACATCTTCGCCCGCCAAGGGGCAGGACTACTATTTCACCTACTGCGGCGGAATCCAGCTTCAAAACCGATGGTATCTGAACATCAGAACCGGTGCGATCGCGCACTGACGCCGGTCTCTCCGATCCGGCTTATGCTACAGGCACAGGCTCCTCCGTCCGCATTTTGATAGGAATAACGGATACAATCAGGCGCGCACAGGCACCGTCCGCATTGTGCTCTTTTTTGACCTCAATCATGTAACGCTGGGGGCTGTTCCGCGCGAAGGCGCGCGTTGATTTTCGGATTAAGCGAAACCCCGAACTCGTTACGCTGGCTTGCCCGCATGCGGCCGCGCACTGATTGCTGGATTGTATCAGCCGTAATCGGCCATTCCGGCCAATCCCGATTGAACTCGCGCATGCGCTGAAGCGCCTTTGCGGGGACAGGTTCACCCGCGCGGATCGCATCTCCGATCTCGCGATGGATTGCTTGACGCTGATCGCTGACTCTGCGCTCGGCATTCTTGAGCCGGTTGTTGATCTGATACCGCTCGGAAAGCCGGGCAGGGGTGAAGCCCGCAACCTTGGACAATACCTCAATCGGGTTCATGTCCTCGATCAGCGGATCGCCATTGAGGGTATTCGCCCCCTCGGTCACGAAACGATAGGACTGCATTCCGTCACGGACAGTTTGTAACGGTCGTCCCCACGAGATTTTTCCGATACCATGCTTCGGCTTTCCGACCGAGTTGCCGGATATCATTCCACTCACCAAGTTCATCGCCGGACAATTCCGCGACCGGTTCACGATCAGCAAACCTCGAAAACATCTCCACGCCAAGGTTGGTATCGCGGGTCTGGATCGTTTCGAACAATGCATCGAAGGCCGGGCGAACAGTTTCGATCTCGTCGGGTTTGAGATAAGGATAGCTGTCGCCGAGGCCCGACATCTCCGCTTGCAGACCCCAGGCGGCGCCGTTCACGATATTGGCGAGATAGTCATTGGATGCATTCTGATCCTGCAATTTTGCTATGACATAGGATTCGAAAGCCCGGGCATGCATCTCGATTCCGGTTGACCAGTAGGGTGAAGTCCGCATCTTATCGATATTGGCGGAGCGTTTCTCGAGGTCGGTCTTGGCGATCGCACGACGGACATCGCCGAAGGCATCGACCAATTCGGGGCGCAAGCCCTCGACCTGATTTCCCGGTAATGAGTTGTCGGTGATGAAGCCATCCTTCCGGTCCCGCTTGCGCGAGAAGTAATTGTCTGCTGCGTGGAACCATTCATGCGCCAGGGAACCGCGCCCCTGCTTCTTGGTCAGGTTGATCACCACCTGGTTGGGTTCATAGTGGGCGGCGGCAGGATTTCGGCCACCGCTGCCGCGGGCACCGAACGCCAGCCCGAGGGAACCATTCAGCGACAGGGCTTTTGGAGGTAGATCGAGAATGCCCGCAAGGTCCATCAAAGCATCATATGCCTCATTCAGATCCTGTTGGCGCCGGCCACCTTCAACCCAATTACCGAATTGGACCCCTCGGAAACCGAAGGTGTCGGAGAATTGCTCGGGGCTGACATCGGAACCGGAGCGGTGATCAACACCTACGCGCGGCGAATTTCTGTCGCGGCGCTCATTTGGAATGTCACGCATTCGATCAAGCTGCGCCTGCAACGCATCGGCTTCTTCTGCTATAAGCCGTCGGGCTTCCTTCACATCCGGGACGTCGCGCAGATCGATATGGTCCCGGCCGATCTTGACGCCGACATGATAACTGCGGCTGCCTTCTGCAGAACGCCGCGAGTAGATTAGGAATTTCGGGCCCTTTTTCGCCTTGTCCTGTTGCTGGTCGAGCGTGGCATGGGCTTTCTTGAACGCTTCCAGCGCCGCTTCTTTCGTGTCGCCATGTGCGATGACGCGAGGCATGTTCGAGAATGCGGTGGATTTCGCGGCCGAAGTTACCTCCCACCGGGTAAGGGAAGGATCGTGACGCTGGCCATCGAGCAGGGAATACTGGGCAGCATTGAGGCGCAGACCTTTGAGACTCTTGTCGTGGCCAACTGCCTCGTAGAGTTCGATGCTGCGAAGGACATTGGTTTTCCCGGTATCGATGTCTGCAGTGCTGGATTTAATGTCGGATTGGGTGATCTCTCCACGCATCAGGCGATTGGCAAGCTCGCGCAAAGCCTCAACATTCTGCACCCAACCTTTTAGCCGCCATGCTTTCTGGGGCTTAGTAGGAATGGCGTCACGGACAACGCGGATGAAACTGACCGTCCAGGGATCGACGCCAGCATCAATCAGTTTCTGATAATCCGGCGAGGGCCATGATTTCGACAACGGTTCAGCCGAGATGTCGATGTCATCCGCATCGCGCATCCGATCAGCATAGCTGGACCAGACATCTTTACGTGCGCCTTCCAGCTTTTCGCCAAAATCCTCGATCTTGCCGGAGCTTTCAGGTGCATTATCATTCGTGGCGTCAGATGTGACACCAGATAGCAGATCCTGCTGCGAGTCGAACAATGGCCCGGCATCACCGCTGTTCCCGTTGGGACGGCGCATCTTGGATTGCTGCTGACGCGCTTGCATTTCGAGGCGGGCGCGGTCCGAACCGGCCTGCAGCGACTGCGCATCGCTGCGTTCTGTTCCGGGAATAACCTGCTGCGGGAGCCCTTCGGCTCCGGCCTCGGTCGCTACTTGCTGGTCAACGTCGTCCGAGGCGGTATCCGGGTCGTTTCCTTCGCGTTCGCCAGAGCCTGGAACACCCTCGCTTTGCGTGCCGCTTCGGTCTTCTGCGCCATCGTCGCGTTCGGGTCGTTGATCGTTTCGTTCATCGCCGAAAGGGACGTCAGGAATTTCTGCCGCTTCTCGTCCGTCACTGGAACTTTCTCGAATGGCATTGTCGTCACCTCGGGCAAGAAAATCGTAGATAGCGTCGTCAACATCGCCGCCGTCACGATCAAGTATCTCGATAATAGCCTCGCGATCAGCGTAGGTCAAAGCTGAATAGAGCCCGAAATCCTCGATTGCACCATCCAAGACGCCTGCAATATCTGCCCTCCGATCCTCGTCTGGGCGAATATCCTGATCGCGGTTCGGGATAGGGCGATCCATGTTGCCGTTCTCATCGGCATCGATCGCGCCTGTCCGGTTGGCAGTTTCTGCCGCCTCGGCATCTCGCGCGGCCTGCTGCAAAATGGCCTGTTCACCCAATGGCTGCGGTTTGCCTGCAATCTCCTCGAGGATCGCATCAACAATCGCCGCAGGATTTAGATACAGGCCGTCATCTGACCGTCCCACCAGTGCCTCAAGGTCAGGATGCTCGGCGGCTGGGATATTATCTAGTTCTGCCCGACCGATCTTGCGCCACAGGCCCGGAGCGGTTTTGCTGCTGACACCGCGCGCCTTCAATTCCTCAGCCACACTGCCGGTGGGCGCGATCCCGCCAAGCTGCCTGATGACATAGTTGATAAGAGGGCGCTTTTGCGGGGCTGGCGTTCGCGGATTTTCCACGGTTCGGCGATGTGTCATGGAAACCGGCTTTTTGGTTTGGTCGCTTGCCAGCCATTCTTTCAATTGTGGGACAGTCATCTTCTTGATGCCGCCGAGGCGTGCCGCGCCTTTGCTGTCCGAGAATGCGGCTTCATGCGCGGCGCGTGCGTCGGCTGAACTATCAAAGCCCAGCATTACCTTGGCTTCGTCATAAGCTCCGGTTTCAGAATCAACCTGATCGATGACATAGGCAGATTGTGCGGATTCGTTATCGCCCATGTAAAAATCGACGTGATCGCCATCCGCGCCTTCCGTAGACCTGAAATAACCATAATGCGCGGGCATGGTGACCGACCATGCGTTACCGTCAGGATCGGTGCCACTGCGTCGGCTGCCCTTCTGGTTTTCAATAGATAAGTCCAAACCATTCCAGCGGGCATGACCTTTGCGATAGTTTCCGGCTTCTTTCTGTCCGTCGCTCGGATCGGGTGCGGCTTCGGTGGCGGCTTTGGCCACCGGGTCTTGTAATGCATTATTGACCGGTTGCTGTCCCGTATCGGCAATGGTTGCAGCGTCGGCGGCCGCAAACAATTGCTCGGTCTTTTCCTTGCCTAGGTCGCGGATCGACGCTGCTCGCACGCTGCGTAGGTTTTTAATTGCCGCATCAACTTCATCTTTTTGCGGACCAGACGCGAGGCTGCCGGTGGACTCCCATGCGTCATATGCGGCTTCGCGCCGATTAGCGGCCTCGATGAACGCGGCCCGGTGGTGTAATTCCGTGTCGGTGCCATCTGTCAGTTCTGATACAGGCTGCCCGGCATCACCTGCCATAGCTCTACCGCCGCGATCACCCGGTTCAGATCCTTCGGTGGGTTGGGATTCGGATTTTCCAGCCAAGCCAGAAACATCGTCAGTTCCTTGCTGGACAGAATCTTGCTGCGGTGCAATTGCTTCGCTGCCAGCTCCGCGCCCATCATCCAACCGAAGCTGTGATAAATCGCGCCCGGCGGCAGGGGCTTGAGGATCGGTTGGCCCCCCTTTGGTTCGCTGTGCCTTCTGTTGTTTGGCTTCTTCCTTTGCCAACTCATCCGCGACCTTGGCAGCATCGCGGGCGCTGTCGAACTGGGCAGGGTCAAGCTCGATCTCTTGACCGCCAACGCGCACCATCGCGCCGCTTTCAGACTCGCCGATGAAAACGCCATCGACCGGTACGCCGGCCCTTGGATCGAACAGGCGCACCGTGGATCCGGGTTTGTGCTCGGGGAAACGCTGGGGCGGCGGCGCGGGCTCGACCTCTGGGACGGGCATGTTCTGTGCCAGCGCGTCGATAGGACCGGCGGGAGGGGGAAGGAGACCGGCGGGCGGCGTTGGCCCCGGCAGCGCGCCCATTGGAAGAATTGTCGCTGCCGCGCCGGGATCACCGCCCGAGAGGGGAAGGCTGCCATCCGGCGCGGCAACTGACCCGGTGCCGCTGCCGTCGGCGCCGGGATTCGGAGAACCGGACGGAAATGACCAGTTCGGATTTTGCACATTCGGATCGAAACCGATTTGGCGTGGAGCAGGGACAACGCCAGTTTCCGGCGTGGCCGCAGGAGCACCTTCCGGCGCGGGCAGGCCAGGGAACGCGAAATCCGGGTTCTGAGCGGTCGGATCGCTGGTGATTTGACGCGGGGCCGGTACAAGCGGGCCGCCCTGGGCTGGCTGCGGCGCAGGAAGTGCAAGCGGGTCGGGAGGCGCATTATTATCCGTCGGCTGGCCTTGCGGATTTTGGCCCGCACCCAAAGAACCCGCAGCAACGCCGATGCCGCCGCCCGCCAATGCACCGCCGATGAAATCGCTGAAAGTATCTTCGGCAAGGTTCAGCTCCGCGCCGGTTGCGCCCGCGAGGCCGGCCTTACCGGCAACACCTTCGATCGCTTCCTGTGTGCCTTCTTCGAGCGCGCCAGCCGCACCTTTCTTCGCAGCCCGCGCAAGGCGACCGCCCTTGCCGATCCAACCGTCCGCAGCACTGATGATCCGTGACGTCGCCATACCGCCCAGGGCGGCGGGGATGGATTGTGCAAAGGCACTGTCTGCCTCTGCACGTTGGGCCAGAACGCTTGTTGCCTCCGTCGCATTCATGCCCTGTGCAATCAGGTCTTGATAGGCAGGCAGATTTTCGATTTCAGGACGGCCTGTTTCGTCCATGGTAGTCGCTGCGTCCATGACGAATTGGCGGGCATTGCTGGCACCTTCACCGCCGCCCATGGCTCCACCGACACCTGCGGCGGCACCGGGTCCGACCACAAGCGCGGATGCAACAACCGGAACCATTGAGCCAATGCCTTCAGCCGCAATGCCTGCGATGCCACGCAGACTCGGATCGTCACCCAGAGTCCAAGTGCTCGGATCGAGTAGTTCACCACCGGGCTGCGTGCCCGCCTGTGCCGCCTTCATTTCCTCGGAGACAGAATCCGCAACGGCATCGCCAACGTCTCCGACGGCTTCACCTGCTGCGCGGGAACCGGACCGCACCAGACTTTCGCCCGGCTGATCCTGTGTGCCACGATAGGTTTGAGCAATGTCGTCGATCATCGCCCCGGCACCACTGATCGCAGAACCGGTTCCGCGCACAGCACCACCGATTGTCAGGCGTCCGAGATCACCCAGAATGCTGCCGCCGCTTTCGCCCTGCGCGGGAGGGGTGTCAGCGGGGTAGAACTGATCTGCTATTTCATAGCTGCGCTGCAACAACGCCTGACCGGACGCATCGTCACCGGCCAGTGCCTTTATCGCGTCCTCGATCTTGGTCCCGCCTTCCACGGCTCGGGAAAGAAATTGAGCATTGGCCTCAGCCCGGCCGGTGTCACCGCTGCCATCATCGAGTGCCATCAGCACGTTGGCCGGAACCTGCGTTTTGCGCGCAATGGCGTCAAAGCTGTCCTTGATGGAAACTGGCTTTTCCGGCGCAACGCCGAGTCGGTTCAATGCGGTGTCGAGAGGCGTTGCGCCTGCATAGTCCTTGGCCATGAAAACCTCATTGGCAGGAGGTTTCAGCGGCACATCCTATGCAGCCCTATATATTTCCCCGTTTATGCCACAGGATAGGACGTGCTCTCAATGGATGATTGCAGGCAAAGCTACGGAGAGGGTCGCGCATAAGGAGAGAAGGCCCGTTGCAGTTCAATCCATCATGCTAACATTCTGCTGAATCAAGGAGCGATGAAATGTTTGCCAGATTACGAGTTGTGCCTTTCGTGCTGACCCTGACCGCCTGTCAAACCGATCCCGAAGTTGATATGGTTGAGATGCAATCAGCGTGCGGCACCGGTGACTTGGCAGCATGCATCTTTGTTCATGATTACGAAATTCATGTTCTCGAAGGAATCCTCTCCGCTCCGTCCTCCTTTTGATGGCTAATGGGCGCTGCCCCATCTGGCGCGGCAGATTCGTGATTAGGAAGTGCATTCCTCTGCACTGTCTTCCTTCGTCAGATCCGTGAATGTGGCGATGTCTCCTTTGCTCCACCATTCATATTGCCCGGCCACGTAACGCGCACCGGAAGCCGAAATGACGTTTACGAACACTCGCTCAATCTCGTCGATTGAGAGGATTGCGAGACTATTTTCTCCGGCGTTAATATAACTGACCGACACCTTGCCGGAATCCGGGCAATCGTAATCCGTAGGAATCACGCTGCTCTCCTCAGTCAGCGGAAGAGGTATTGATAAAACTGCTTCTGCGTTTGCTGGCAAGGCCGCGATGCTGGCCATCGCAATGATGAAACTCCATCTCATCTTGGTGCTCCTGTTTAAACCCCAGATTGAAATAGAGCATCGGGCAATCAGCAACCGCAACCATATAAACGATAAATGCTGCGTCATTGTGGGCGAAGAACCGGCACATTGCCGGAAGCACCTGAAGGCGTCTGCTGGCTGACGGCAGCAAGCGCCTCCTGCCATGTGATAGGCGGTCGGCCTTCAAGCGCGGCATTTGCCTGATCCGCTTTGAAGAGCTCGAGCGCGGCCTTGTTGGCATTGTCATATTCCGTCTTAATCAGATCTCGACCGGCCGCCGCGCGCTCCGCCTCCGCTTTCACCAGTGCCTCGGACATGGCTTTCTGCAGTTCGATCGCAGCCTCGAACGCTTTTTCCGGGCTGATCAGGTAGAGCGCCTTATTGAGCAGATCATCGATTTCATCGACAGATTCCATGATCTCGCCTGTTGCTTGATTGCGCATGGCGAGTTTCAGACCGACAACCTCACCGTTGCTGTCTCGGATCAATTCGGATTGCTCCTTCACTATTTCATATCCGTCATCGAAATAGCCGGTGGTGTTGTAGGCCTCGATGATTTTTTCCGCTGCCTTCTCTGCATCTCCGGACATGGCCGCAAAGGTGGCTTCGCTGAATGCCTCCATGCCGGCTCGGGTTTCGGTGCTGCGCATCCAATCATCCATGGCTTTCGCGTCATCGATCCGGCCCTGCTTGAGCAATTCGCGCTGATAGATCGGCGCACCGACCTGCATCCAGGTATCGGTATAGGTCTTTGCAGCCTTCCTCCGTTGCGGCTCGGTCATTGGTTTGCCCTTGGTCGCACCCATCGAAACCGGCATGGCGTTTGCCGTCGCCTGCTGTGACGGGGCCTCGCCAACCCGGTCCATGGCATCCTGCGCAGATCGCGATACAGCGGCTTCCTGTGGCGTAGCGCCCTTTGGCGTTGGGGCCGTGGCTTCACGCCGGCCGAACAATGCATCGCCAGCCGGAACTTCGACGGTCGGGCGCTGGCCGTCATTATTGAGATCCACCCGCTCAGGCGCGCCAATGTGGTCTTCGCCAGTAATCCAGCGAGACGCAGCCTGAAACGGCGCGTTGACTCGTTGAATAGTATCGACGCCGGAATTAATGACCTGTTCGCCCCAACCGGCAAGTGTATTGCCAGCAGCTTCGGCCGCCTGCCGAATATCCTGACCTGCCTGACCGGGGCGGCCGTATTCGTACGGTCTTTTGCCAGATTGCTGTGTGTCCGGTGGTGCGACCTCTCCATTTCCATAGGCCGGGGGAACAATCACATCGTCCGGCATTTGTAGCGGTTGCGAACCTGGGGAAATGGCACCCATTGGCGCAGCAGCCTGCGGTGCCGTGGCTTGGGGTGCCATAGTTTGTGATGGAGCGGCTTGTGGTTGAGCGGCAGGGCGCGGCTGGAAATTCAAGCCCAGTTCCCGCGCAACGCCCACCGCCTCGGGTGAAACATCTGGCACCAGAGATGGCCCAGGCTGAACGCCAAGCGCCGGCGTCTTGGTCGAGACGGTCGCGCTAGGAGTGACCGGGGTAGTATTCCAAGCTGCATCGGTGGCTGCAATTGCTTCTGCCGCCGCGTCACGCATGCCGGTACGATCAGCCTGTGCCTGATCCCATTCGGTTGCAATGCGTCCCTGTTGATCGACATAGATACCCTGATTGGTACGGTCCCAACCATGGCGTTCGGCCAACCGCTTTTCAGCATCGGCGCGATATTCATCCAGCTTTTTCTGGCGTTCCTTGTCATCCTTGCGATCCTGCCAGCGATGTTCGATATCCTCGCCCGCGACGAAACCGTTAACGAATGCGCTGATTCCTGCACCGAGTGCCATGGTTCATCCTTCCATCATACTGGGCGGCGTGCGCCCATAGGTCTGCCCCCATTCTCGAACCGGGCTATCGCGGAATCGAGATCAGAATCGGAGACATTCTTGAATCCTTCCCACTGGCCGCGCAGGAGCGAGCGCTTTGCTGATGGCGTCTTTCCGCGGGCCAGCGTCTTCCGGGCAAGGTGCTGGAACATGGCGTCCTGCGTGCCGCGATTGAATACCGTATCGTTGGGCAGGCCCATATCGCGTGCGACGTCGCGCATGGTCGTGCCGACGAATTGGTAACGGCCCATCGGGGTTGCGACACGACCGACCTTGCCCTTGACCCATTGGCCGTATTTTCCACCGGGGTCCGAAAAGCTCGCCAGATCGCCGAGCGTCATCTGGGACACGCGGGTGCCCGCGAACGGTCCGCCTTTCTGGCTGTGGCCGAACAACGTGTCGTAGTCCGCGCCGCCTTCGGTGCGATCGATCAGTGACAGGAGTGTTCCATCGCCGGCGGGGGCGACAGAACTATTCGCCGATCCGGGATAGAAGCCGGTCGCACCGCCCATGTCGGGCAGGGCACCGTAAGACACTGGCCGGCTGGCCATGATCTCGTTCTGACGGGACATGACGTCCAGCATGCGATCCTGCATAGCGGCATTTGTTGCCCGTTCTTCGCGATCCTTCCGAGCATCACGAGAAGCGGAGTAACCGTCTGCAAATGCACCCAATGATGTGCCGAATGCCATCAGCGATTCCCTCCGAACATGCGTTCCTGACGACGTTGCGCACGATAGTTAGAGGCAACGTCTGCTCTTTCCTGCGGTGTCAGAGAACTGGCCGGGCGAAAAATCGGGCCTGTGGGCGTAGTCGGAGTTGATGCCGGGGCGGATGGGGTCCGTCCGATATGGCCGTACTGTGCTTGGTATTGCGTATCGCTCAACGGTGCGAAGTTCAATCCGGGAACGCCCAATGCGCCGGTCGTTGCCTCGGGCACGGTTCGATACTGCGCCGGTTGAGGGGTAGGACGAGCGGGCGCCTGCGTCCCCTGTCCAGCCCGATCCTTGAGTGCCTGGGCACCATCAAAGATCTTCCCCCAGAAACCAGATGGCCGATTCGGAGTTTGCACCGGTGCAGGACTCGGCCTCGGTGCTGATGGAACGCGGGATAGCGTGGAAAAACTTAGGCCGGGGATACCGAGCGCGCCGGCACCTTTGCCCGAGTCCGCACCGCCCCCGACGCCATTGCCAGCCATTATGCAGCCTCCTTCACGCCTTCGAGACGCGACACCTTCGCATCGAGATCGCGGATCGCGCCCATCGTGACCCCAATAGCCGTGGGGATGTCGATTGTCTTGCCGTCACCTACGCCAGTCGCCTGCTGGAAATCCTCGGCGTAGGGGCCGATATGTCGGCCCTCATCAGCAATGCCCGGCTTGTATGACCATTCCTCGACCGGCATTTCCCGGATCGCACCAAGCGCCTTATCCTTGCCCAACTTTTTCTTGTCAGTCTTGTATTCCTTCGAGCTGAACATCGACAAAGGATTGCCGCTCATCATGCCGGCGACGGTGCCGAGCGCGCCGAAGAAACCGCTATTGGCCTGCTGGTCCGCCTGCCATGAAGACATGCGGGCGTTATAGTCATTCGTCAGAAGCTGGCCTTGCTGGCCATATCCCTGCATCGCCCCCTGCGCGCCCGACTGAATGGCGCCGTTGGACAGACCCATTGACGTCGCGGGGTTCACGGCCAATCCGGAACCAAGATTGATGGCATTCGCTTGCCGTGAGTCTGCCTCGGACTCGACACGACGCCTCGCCATATTACCTGCACCGGATGCGGCGAGGGTGGCATTCAGATCCGCTTCGCGCGCGCCGGCATTATATGCGCCGGACGCAGGGTTGACGCCCATGCGCATCGCACTGCGGAGCCGCGTTCCCTCTGCGATCTGTTGCTGCTGGCGAACATCGGCAATGGCTTCGCTGGCCGCGCGCTCTTTACGCTCTGGGCTGTCCCACGAATAGGCTTCGCGGATATACTCGTTTTGGAGAGGAATGAAGACATTCTCTTGGCGGTGACGGTCCTCGGCCGCCCAGCGGTTTGTGATCTCCGCCTGATCCTGCATCCAAGAAAGCAGGTTTTCACCCACCTCCGCGCTTTTCAGGGCGGCGATGCCGATATTCTTGTCCGGATCCGGTGCGCTTCCGCCGCCGCCCATGGCTCTACTCCTTACTCGTCCGACACAAGGTCGGGGTTTTCGTCAGCATGCGGCCCGGCAGTGGCCTGTTGTTCGATGATACTGGATCGGTCCAGTGACATCACAATACCATCTTCGCCCCCGATGACGGAATAGCGATCACGATATTCGAACTGGAATCCGACTTTGAGCGCAGCAATTTGTGCGGTGGCATTCCAGAACGGAATCCGGGCCATGACACGATCAAGGTTGAAGGTCTTTGGATGGAAGGCCATCAGCACCAGCGCCTGGATAAATTCCAGGGTGAGTTGGTTGCCGGGCGTGCAGCCCAAATGAAGCTCAGCCCGGCCACCGCGGAAGCATTCGAAGACTGCGACGGCTTTCATACTGTCGGCTTCGCCTTCTGCACCGGGCGCGTATGCGGCGACCGCACGTGCATCCTCCATGAAACCTTTCGATCCGGTCAGCCGCAGCGCGGCCTTGAGGTGATCTTTCTGGTTCACGGTCACATAGGTGGTTTTGTTCATAGCATGTCCTCTCTTTCAGTCTCGGCAGTCATGAAGATCCAGAGATTACGAGCCGGGCTTCCCTGATGTAGAAGCTGTCCGAAGCCGCGGTTTCATCATCGTAGAGAGTGGAATATGCGCGCGCCTCGATCGCGGGAGTCTCGTCCGGCGTGTCAAATGTCCCGACGACATAGAAGGGCAGCATGGCCGTAACGATTTCGGACGCGGCAGTTCTGATCCCGATCCGCTGTTTGGCAACATCCACGCCATCGATCGCAAGGATGACATTCGCGAACACATCCACATCGGTAGTCTGGTGAGTGGTGTCGATATAGCCGCTCAACGTGGCGACAAATCCGCCCGTCTCGAAGCCGGCAACGGAGTCAGTCAGCAGGACCAGCGGTGCCGACTGGGTGTGCGTGACCTCGACCAGAATATCAGCAATCGGCGTTGTCCCAGAACCATAGATGGACTTGGCATTCTCCGCGGCGCGCTTCGCCTCTGCATAGGCGTTCTTGTTCGCGATATAGATAGCGCTCGTAACCACATCCTGAACTTCGCCGTGCCGGACAGCCCACCTGTCTTTCTTCCCGCGCTCGCCCAGCAATTCTTCCAGCTTGGCTTCCTTGATCAAGCCGGTGCGCGGATTCACGGTGCGCGAGCTTCGCATCATACCCACACCTCATTTGGGCTTTGCCCGATGATCGCGCGCAGAACCTCCGCGGTTCCCTCTATCGAAAACTGCCACATGCGGTATTCGCCGGCGGGGATCCTCTGCACCTCGTTCGAGTCGTTGGAGGTCTGATAAATCATATTGCCATCGCCATAGATCTTGAATGTGAATGCCTCTGCAGCCTGCGCATCAAAATCAATGGTGGCAGTATAATCGTCTTCGGAAACGATCTCTGCCGGGGGATCATCAACGGTCAGGTCAGCGACATGGGTTTCCGGAGTTGTCCATGCGGCCTGATCCAGCACAGCCATGTAATGTTCCTCAAATGCGATGTGCATGAGGTTGTCCGGCACTGGCTTTGCGTTACCCGTCAGATCAAGCAGAAGAGCCGAGAACCCGATCGGGTCAGAGAAGCGGAAAAGCTTCGACTTCCAGACATAGGGTATCAGATCACCGGCATCGTACTCATTGATGCTGTCTTTGCTGACCGGGACATAAAAGAGCGTGTTGGTCTTGGGCTCGTTGTAGAAGAACTCGACCGGAATATTGGTCCGCGTCAGTGCGGGCGTTTCCGAGTCCAGGCTAAGCGTGAAAACCGTTCTTACCCAGCCGGACCCCACGGGAACTGTGGTGAAGATATAATCATCACCGAACCTGCCAGCCCTCATTTGGTTCGGCCGCATGGCCGCCCAGTCATCCTTGGACCAGAGGTGCTTGCTGATAAGCTGCGCGCCACCTTCAGTGATTTGCACCAATCCATCAGTCGAGGCATAGACAGCGGAATATCCCATATCGACCACGGACCTGCGGGACAGGCACGGATAGACCGAGTCCACCTTCTGCATGGCCATCGAGTCTGGATGCAGGCCCTGGACGATGTAGGGTTCACCATCGGTCAGCACGACCAGCGAGGTGCCCAACGCCACAAGCGCCCGGATATTCCATTCTAGCACAAGCTGATATTCGTTGGGCCACATATGCGGCTGATACGGCTCACAGAAATGGAGGGTCTTGCCCCAGAAGCCCGCCATGATGCCGTTGGCCATGGAGGTAAGGCCCCATAGGTGATCATCGACGGGATTATAGTTCTTGGTCGGGCAGGGCTCTTGAATGGGATTGTCGCCCCAAACATCGATAAACGATGTGTCCGCCTGTGGAATCTCGGCAATGAAATAGAGGTCTGTCACGCCTGCGGCGCTGGTCTGGCTGCGATAGATCCGCTTGTGCGTGATGGTCCGGTTGTTGAGAGAGGCGCTATTGGGCATGCCCGCAATCGTGATCTCCATGCCTTCAGAGAAGGGGGCACCGAAGGTCAATGGGCTCGGCCCGGTTTCCTCCCCGAACGACGAAACATAGGTGTAAGCATAGTTGACGGACTCGGCGGTATCGCTCGGCGTGCCGGTCCACGACCGCGTTGGCCGGACATCGGGGCTGGCAAATTTCAGTTCATGCCAGGTGCCGCCAATGTAGACCTGTGGTGATTCCGGTGCCCGTGTGAGATAGAGCCGATCATCCGCAACGGGACCGGGAACGGCGTCAACAACCTGTTCCCATGTGAACCATTGGTTGTCATGGTAGACGATGCCATCGACGTCAGTCAGCCCACTTTCCACGACCACGCCATCGCGCATCGGACGAACCGCGCCATTGGACAATTTGCAGTTCGCCGCTTCAGCAGCGTTTCTCTCGGGAAGGTAGTGACCCTCCATCCGAGGAATCTCGCCATCGAAAGATTGCAGAACGACACGCGCCATCAGAAATCCCTGAACTTGGTGCGGATCGGTGCGCGCTGCTGACCGCGCATATTCCAGCGGAATGCGGTATCGCACCGACCCTCGAACTGATCCCGATAGCGGGCAGCCTCACGATGATCTGTCCAGGGTTCATCCTTGATGGACAGGATTTCTGCCAATGCACCGGCGGCAATGGTGTGGCCATGGATCTTGATGAAGAACTCCGGCACCACATTGAAGCGATCGAACAGGGGGTCAGAGGCATTGACACCATATTCCGAGGCAGTCAACGGCTTGAGGAACAGACTGATTTCCAGTTCTCCCGGTTCGAACGGCGAGATGGTCACTTCGTTCGGCGCGACCTGCGTGATGTACTCCGGACGCCCTTGCTCGCCGCTCTCAATCGTACTGAACTGCACTGCCGTCAGCTTTACGCCGTTCCATTTCGCGAACTCGATTTCATGAATGGCGGCGGTGTCGGGCGCAACCGGTGTTCCTTCCGGAGCGACCATGTCAACAGTGGTAATATGCCGCCATGCCCGCGACCGCTCACAGAACTGGATCGCGGCAAAGCGCGCCATCTGCTCGGCAAGGAAATCAGGGCATTGGGGGCAGTGCGGCAAGATCAGCGGTAGAAATTCCGCTGTGCGCTTCATGACGACTGCCATAATTCATGCCTCTCTTATTGCGTCGAGCCTGCGGGGTTCATCTGCATGCCGTAGATATTGGCCAGCGACATGCTGCCCTCGGCTGTGCCGAATGACTGCAAGGCTCCTTGAGCCAATGCCAGATGCGCCTGTGCCCGGGCGGCAGCATCCTGCGCGGCACTATCCTTCGAAAAGGCGCGGAACAGGACGAGATCAACGAGGATGCCCTGATAGACGTCATCCATTGGAACTGCAGTAGTGTAGGATTCGAGGTTCAGTGAACCACTTGGCGGGAGCGGGATGGGGGCCGGATACATGCCAACAACTGCTTCCAGCCGGCCGCTCCCATTATTGCCCGGCACAACATAGAACTCGCGCGGCGACATGGCGTCTTGCAGCACCATATCCACGTTGGCGGAATAGGGCAGCACAGTTGGATCCTGCCAGCCGGGGATCTGACTGTCGAGGATTTCGCGCCGCCAGAGCGATCGCACCGCCCGGCCACGAGCGCTAGCCGGGGCGGCGCCGACATTACAGACGATGCGGGACAGAATCGTATATTCCGGCGGTAAGGATTGCAGTGTACCGTTGTCGAGCTCGAGAATGACAGTGCCGGACTTGGCGTTCGGCTTGACGGTAATGATGGCTCGCATGCCCTCGTTTAGCCACTCGCGCAACTCGACCGGAGTCCAGCGAATAGCACCCGCGTCCTGCAGGATGGTGTTGGCCTTGCGCATAACATCTGCTGCGGTGAACGACATTCGCTGAAACTCCTGTGTGCGCCGATCACGCGGCGTTGGCTTCGAGGGCGGCCTTGATCTGGGCGATCATGGTGTCGCGGCCCGCTTTCGGGCTCGGCTTACGGCCGACTTCCTTTTCGAAGATCGCGCGCAGATCATCATCGGAAGTCCCCTCCAACAGGTAGGGGGCATTGTCATTCCCGGAGTCATTCTGACCTTCACCGTTGCCGGTGTTGGTCTGCTGGTTGCCAGCATTGTCGGTGCCGGGGGTAATGGTGGTGTCGGTCGTACCGGTCTGGTGGTCGGAATCGCCCTTCGCAGGCTTTTCGCCAGCCAAGCGGCGATAGCCTTCCTTGATCTCAAGGAACCGGGTGACGTGCGCCTTGATCGTCACGTCAGCGACATGGGGGCCGTCAGAACTGTTCTCGGGGCGGAAATGGTACGTCTCAGTGCCGATGGTAACGACTGTACCTTTCGGGCGGCGGCGCAGGCATTCGATTTTCATGGGTTCATCCTCTCGATGGCGAAAGCCATGTGGGTGAAGCGCCCCGGTGGTGAACCGGGGCGATCGGGTCATCAAACCGGGTTGCTGACGCCGGTGGCGTAGCGGATTCGCAGATGCAGAACGGTGTCCGGATCGGCGGCGATGGTTGCCGAAGGTCTAACGCCGATACTGCGGGCTGCATCGGATTTGCCAGCCGCGGCAATGGCGGCCATCGTCATGTCCGTTTCGGTTTCCGGATCCACAGCGCTGAACAACTCCGTACCGCTGGTGCGGGCCGGATCGTCGGAGCCAACGTCACCAGACATGAAGCCAACATTCAGTGTGGTTCCGGCGGTCCCTTCCGCAAAGATTGTCGCGCCGAGGATGCGGCAATAAGGCGGCAGGTAGGCCAGTTCCAGAATGTCGGCGGCCGCCACGGGTTCCTTGAACACGTGGGTGACGAGCTCTTCGGTGACGACGTTTGCGACATAGGGCGAGGGCAGGACCAGACGGCCATTGCCGCCGGTGTAGTTGGATTTCTTGATAGCCATATCCGGGTTCCTTTCGCGTGATGGCTGATCGGGTCAGATGCGGGGGCGGATCATTCCGCCCCTGCCAATCAGGCGTTCGGGTTGGTGGATGCGGTATCGACCGCGATCACGCCAAAGTCCCGGTTGTTGAAGCGGGTTTTCTTGAATCCGCAGATGCAACCGGCGTAGATCGCCACACGGTTCTTCGCGTCCTTCAGTTCCTCTTCCCACTGGAAGCGGGTGCCGTTGCCAGCCTGACCATATGCGACGACGCCAGCCTGTCGTCCCATGAACAGGGAACGATGGGCTTCAACGTCACCGCCGGCACCATAGTCGGTAAAGCGGCGCACGTTCTCATGCTGGTGAATGACAACATCATTCAGCATGCCCAGACCACCCTTGAAGATCGGGTTGTTCCGACCTTCGGCGCTGGCTGCAGCCTTCTGCACGTCAGCCCACGACAAGGTGGATTGTTCGGTGCGCAGGTCATAGGCTTGCCACGGCGAGATCAGCAAGACGAAGTGCTTGTTGCCCTCGACGTTCACGGCAGTCATTTTCACAGTGTCCGGATCGGTGGCGTTCATCATCCGAGGGATGGTGCTGATCCGCTCGATGGTGGCGCGGCTCATCTTGTCGGCTGCCGTCAGGGTTGCCTTCGAGTTCGCAGCACCGCCATAGGCGATGTGCGCGGCGTCAGGTGCCTGGATCGGGTTGTTCGCGAAGGCCGACGTGATCTTGGCGTCCTCGTTCACGGCCGACAGGGTGGCGTCACCCGACAGATACACGAAGACAAGCTCATCGAACCATTCCGCGACATACTCGGCGGTCCGGTCCTTGGCGACCATGCGCAGATCGTGCAGCGTGCGCTTGCGCGACATGCGGCCGCCGGCGTCGGCACCCTTCCGGGCTTGGTCGATATGGACTTCATCACTGTAGAAGGTCAGGTTTTCTTCCTTGCCCTCGACGTTGTCGTCGCCATAGACCATGCCGCCGCGAAGACGCATGGACAGATCGAAGCGCACGCGGTCACCCGCATCCGATTCCAGCTCGACCTTGCGTTCGATAATGTGGTTCTCGCCCTTTCCGATGAAGCGATTGAAGTACATCTGCTTCTCGGTGTCGGTCGCGAGCGCGGTTGCCCAGCGCTTTACGGCACGCGGATCGCCAACAGAGATATTGGTCTGCATGGAAGTGCTCCTTTGTTCACAGACGCGGGGTTGTGAACTGCGCACTTCCTATGGCAGATCGAATGACCTCTATTTACCACAGCCTCTGATATTGTCGCAACTAGTGATATGCTAGGTTGCGGATTAATTGACTGAAGGTAATGATGTCATGAAGGCGAATGAAACTTGTACTAATTGGCAGTTTCGGTCAACAGGAGGAGATAGTGAAGCCGAAGTTAATTTTGCATATCGGTATGCCAAAAACTGGATCGCGAGCTATCCAAGAAGCGCTGAACGGATATGACGACGGCCGGATTGCGTATCTTGATGCTGGACCGATAAACCACAGCGTCTTCATTCAATCCATGTTCATGCCGATAGAGCAGTGTATGAAGAATGTACCTATGAGGTACCCGAATGCATCTTCAGTCAAAAAGTATCGTCGTCAGTTGAATGATCGAGCTCTTAAATCCATTGGGCGCGGCAGGAATAAGTATATACTAAGCGCTGAAATTCTTTACCATCTTAATCCACAAAATTTTGGAAGGTGCATAGATTATTTCGATAATCTGTTTTCAGACATTGAGGTTGTTGGTTATGTTCGCTCTCCGAAGTCATACATCAATAGCGCGTTTCAGCAAAGGGTGAAAACCGGGCTTGGCCGGTTTTCATTGGAGTTACCGTCTTACACAAGTAAGATCACAAAGTTTTTCTCAACTCGCTGGCATCTAAACTTCAGGAAGTATGGAGATGTGGATATAGTTGATGATTTCTGTTCGTTCGCCGGAATCAAAGACTCAGTGCGAGAGATAAGGGAAAATAATCAATCTATGTCCGCACATGCTACAGCATTGCTCTATAAGATGAACAAAACCTCTCCAAACCCAGTTTCCAGTCCAGCTTTGTTTCAGGAGCGCGCTCATCTAATAAAGAAAATATCTAGGTTGGGAAGCTCCCTGCCACTAAAGATAGACGAAAGCGTCATGACGATTGATTATCGTGAAGTAGATTGGGTTCAGAAGCGATTAAACATCGACCTGTCGGAACCGCCCATCCACGGCATCAAGTCCGAGGGCGAAATACTTGGTCTGGCGGACGAAGCTGAAGCTCTATTAAAGGAACTCACGGGCGCGGCTTCCTCTCGCCCGTGTCCTGTTCAATCTCGATCTTGATGCCGTCGGGGGCGTCCACGCCGATTTTAGCCGCGCGTTCGCCGATGCGGAACACGTAAAGAACCACATCGCCGACGCTGACCTTGATCGGCTTTTCCACTTTGACGTTGCGGATCAGCATGTGACGCCCTCTCTGTGATTACGACACGTCGCGCAGGTAGGCTTCCTGCTGCTCGGGCGTCATGCGGCTGAACTCCCGTTCGGCATCGAGGCCATTGGCGCGATCGAGGGCAGCGAACTGTCCGTCGGTAACCTCGTTCTCGGTCGCGGCGGTGACGTCGCCCAGCGTCTGGACCGGCTTCGGACGGGGCTCATCGGTTGGCGACTATATCGACGGTGAATACGGCCCCGGCGATAGCGATATTTCTAAAACGGTCGAGCAGATAGAGGACGAGGGACAGTCCGAACCCGAGGCCGAAGCAAAGGAGCCCGAGCCTGCGCCGAAGAAAGAGGCCGAGAAGCCAAAGCGCAGCACTGCGAGGGCCCCGGATCATACCGACAAGACCCCGCATCATGATCGTCCAACCCGCCAGTCCAAGGCGCAAAAGGATGATGAAGGTCAAAGTTCCATGTTTGGGGGCTTCTCTGTTTCCGAAATGATCCAGAAGATTGCTGATCTGATCAAGAATGACCTGACGGATGGCGCTCCGCTCGATGAGACGCTGGAAATGTATGAGGTCCAGTTGGCCGATATCCGCAGCGCCGAGCCTGACGAATATGAAGGCATGATCGATGAGTTCAAGGCGTTCGTCGCGGAGCGGGACGGGGAAGGGGGTGAGTGATGAAATCACCTCGTCTCGACTGGCCCTATGACGCCGGTGCAAAAGACCATGCCCAAAAGCCGCAAAGCGGCACATGGCGCAGGTCTGACGGCTCCACCGTCAAGATGGCTGACATGAACCCCTATCACCGTGCCGCCGCGATCAAGAAGGCAGAGCAGGAGGGCGATGTATCCATTGCAGAAGCCCTGCGCGCCTCTGGCCCGCTGCCTGACTGAAAGGAAACTTCAAAATGACAATCGGCCTTGGACCGCATCTCAAGCAATTTTTCATAAGGATTGGGACTATGCCTCAAACCGTCGATGGAACGGGCTGGAAAGATCAACCTACAAGCGAGTCCGCCGCGGAACGAATAGCGCCTAAGGCCCCGATCCTTCGCCACAAGATCCTCAACCTGATGATTGCGATAGGCAGCCCGCTCACTGCTGACGAGATCGCCAAGGTCATGAATCTGTCCGTTCTGACCGTCCGACCCCGGATCTCTGAACTAGCAAAGGCCGGTAAGCTGGTCGATTCCGGTAAGCGCGGCACCAATGCCTCGGGCCGCAGTGCAGTGCGCTGGCGCGTCTCCGATCAGGAGGCGCAACCGTGACCGACAAGCCCAAGATGAAAGACGATCCTGATTGGCAGGGCCACAATAGCCGTGCCTATGCGGTGACCGCCGACGAATTGCGGTCCTTTATCGAGCGCGTGGAGCGGCTCAATCAGGAGAAGGCCGATATTGCCGATCAGACCAAAGAGGTTTTCGCCGAGGCGAAGAGCAGGGGCTACGACACAAAGGCCATTCGCAAGCTGATCGCCGAGCGCCGCCGCGACAAGGATGATCTTGCCGAGGAACAGGCCGTCTTGGACCTCTACCGCGAAGCGTTGGGGATGTGACGATGGCTCGGCGTAAGACTTGGACAGCGAAACGCAGCCTAGCATTATTCGAAACCCATGGCGGAATATGTCATATTTGCGGGATGAAGATCTATGCCGGGGAAGCATGGGAGCGTGAACACATCATTCCGCTCGCAATGGGTGGTGCTGACGATGAGTCTAATGTTGCTCCGGCGCACAAGTCCTGCCACCGGACCAAAACCGGCACCGACGCTGCACAGATCGCTAAGGCGAATCGGGTCAGAGCCAAGCATTTCGGTGCGAAGAACGCGCGCCGAGTGGTCATTCCGGGCAGTCGAGACTCGAAATTCAAGCGCAAGCTGAACGGCCAAACCGTTCTGCGCGACAGTGAGTGAGGTTAGGTACATGGCAGAACCCGCCCGCCCTTATACCCCCGACCAGCTTGCCGACCGATGGGGGTGCAGTGGTGAAACCGTTCGCGCCCTGATCCGCACAGGAAAGTTGCCTGCGTTCCGCGTTGGACGCATGATGAGGATCACTCAACAGACTGTGGAGGAATACGAGTCATGCGGGACTATCGAATCGGGCGACTCAAGGGTCGCTTCGTCGTCATGTGGAACGACGATGACGGAACCCGGCGACGTTATCGCCTTACGGCACACACGGCCAAAGAGGCCGAGCGCGAGGCGCGAGACGCCATCATCAGGCACACCGCCCCAAGGCAGGGCATAACGGTGCAGCAGATCTGGGATGCATATAAGGCGGAAATGAAAGGCCGGCGGCAGGAATCGAAGATGGAATATGCTGGCCGCAGTCTGCTGCCCGCCTTAGGCCATTTGTCCCCGGATCATCTATCTGTCGAGGACAGCCGGAAATATATCGCGGATCGCCGAGCCGTCGGGCGAAAGGATGCCACGATCAGGAGTGAATTAGGGTGCCTACGCACGGCACTGAAATGGGCCGGGATGAATCACATGATTTCCATTGTGCCGCGTGTCGAGTTGCCGCAGTCGCCGCAACCGCGAGAACGGTATCTTTCGCATGCCGAAGTGTCCGCGCTTCTTGATGCGGCAGGCGAGGCGCACATCAAACTTGCAATGCTGCTGATGCTGACTACCGCTGGGAGGATCGGCGCGCTTCTCGAATTGACATGGGATCGCGTAGATTTCGACCGTCGCCTGATAAAGCTGGCGACGAACGATATTGGCCCGAAGAAGGGTCGTGCCACGGTGCCAATGAACGATACACTCTTGGCTGCCCTTAAATCCGCGCAGGAAACAGCACTATCGCAGCATGTGATTGAGTGGGGCGGGGGACAGGTGAAGTCCATAAAGACCGGCTTCAACGCGGCCGTGAAGCGGGCCGGGATTGCACATTGCACCCCGCACGACCTGCGCCGAACCGCTGGCAGGTTCATGGTTGAGGCAGGAGTTTCGATTGATGAGGTCGCCCAATATCTCGGCCACACGAACCCCAATGTAACCCGCTCAACTTACGCACGATTCTCCCCGGATCACCTGCGCAAAGCCGCTGGCGCTCTGGAATTTCTGAAACCCCGAAAGGTTCAATGAACCAGAAAGCAATCCTCTAAATGACCGCTAAGTTATTGAAATTTATGGTGCTGCTGGACAGGATTGAACTGTCGACCTCTCCCTTACCAAGGGAGTGCTCTACCACTGAGCTACAGCAGCGCCGTGCAGGGCGTTTAGACAATGTCCGGGCGGCACGCAAGGGGGGAATGGGGGAAAAACCGGGCGAAAGCGTCAACGGCATCGCTGGACTGTGACGCATGAGGGCGGTAACAGGAACGGATGGAAGACCGGTCAAAGGAAAGACGCCGACCCGGAAAGGGAAAAAGCGGGGACGACTCCCGCGAGGACAGGCTGCGCACGGCATTGCGCGCCAATCTGGCGCGGCGCAAGGCGCAGGCGCGGGCCCGTTCCGAGAAAAGCGCGCAAGAGACCGGCGGCAGTAACGATACAGGCGGAGACGAAAGCTAGATGGACCAGATCATCGTTCGGGGAAACGGCCCCCTGCAGGGCGAAATCCCGATCGCGGGGGCGAAAAACGCCTGCCTTACCCTGATGCCGGCGACGCTTCTGACGGATCAGCCGCTGACGCTGACCAATGCGCCGCGGTTGTCGGATATCCGCACCATGACGGCATTGTTGCAAAGCATGGGGGTCGAGGTGACCGGCCTGCAGGACGGGCAGGTGCTGGCCATGTCCAGCCATGCGCTGACCAGCCACAGGGCCGAATATGACATCGTCCGCAAGATGCGGGCCTCGATCCTTGTTCTGGGGCCGATGCTGGCGCGGGAAGGCCGGGCCGAGGTCTCGCTTCCCGGCGGCTGCGCAATCGGCGCGAGGCCGGTCGATCTGCATCTGTCCGCGCTCGAGGCGATGGGCGCCGAGTTGGATCTGCGTGACGGTTATGTCTATGCCAAGGCGCCTTCCGCGGGGCTGAAAGGGGCCGAATTCGAATTTCCGCTGGTTTCCGTGGGCGCGACCGAGAATGCGCTGATGGCGGCCACATTGGCACGCGGTACCACTGTCCTGAAGAATGCCGCGCGAGAGCCCGAGATCGTCGATCTGGTCCAATGTCTCCGGCGGATGGGGGCGCAGATCGAGGGTGAAGGCACGGGTACCATCACCATCCAGGGCGTCGACAGCCTGCATGGGGCGACGCATCCCGTGGTGACCGACAGGATCGAACTGGGAACCTACATGCTGGCCCCGGCCATGTGCGGCGGCGAGATCGAGCTTCTGGGGGGGCGGATCGATCTGCTGGCGGCATTCTGTGAAAAGCTGGATGAGGCGGGGATCAGCATCAGTGAGACGCCGCGCGGGCTGAAAGTTGCCCGTAAGAACGGCCGCGTGCGTGCGGTCGATGTGGCAACCGCGCCCTATCCGGGGTTTCCAACGGATTTGCAGGCGCAGTTCATGGCACTGATGTGCTTGGCCGAAGGAAGCAGCGTGCTGGAAGAAACGATCTTCGAGAACCGCTTCATGCATGCTCCTGAACTGACCCGCATGGGGGCGCAGATCGAGGTTCATGGCGGTCAGGCCAAGGTCACCGGCGTTCAGCAGCTTCGCGGCGCTCCGGTCATGGCGACGGATTTGCGCGCCTCGGTCAGCCTGATCCTTGCCGGGATGGCTGCCGAGGGGCAAACCACGGTAAGCCGCGTTTATCATCTTGACCGGGGCTATGAACATGTCGTGCGGAAATTGCGCGGGGTTGGAGCTCTTATCGAGCGCGTAAAGGAGGAATAGACGATGGTCGAAGATGCCCGTTTCGCTGATGCCGATCCGCGTCCGATGGCGTTGAAAGCTGAAGATGAGACTGATCTGCGGATCATCTCGGCACTTGTTCAGGACGCGATCCTGCCGGGTTCGGAAATCAGCCATGACCCGCAGGCGCGGCGGCTGGCCCTCTTGCTGAACCGGTTCCGCTGGGAGGATGCCGATCAGGCGCGCGCAGAAGGAAGGGGATATGAACGGGTTCGGTCGGTTCTGGTCATCGGGGATGTGATGTCACTGAAAAGCGACGGCATCGATCGCAGCGACGGGACGGTGCTGGAGCTTCTGGCACTGACATGGGAGCCGGGGGAGGATGGTACCGGACGGCTGTCACTACAATTTGCCGGTGACGGAACTCTGCTTGCCGATGTCGAATGCATCAATCTGGACCTGCGGGATGTGACACAGCCATATCTTGCTCCGTCAGGCAAGGCGCCGGAGCATCCGGACTGAGCGGGTATTTTGAGCAAAGAAGAAGTGATCAGATACTGGCGGCTTTCTTCCCGTCGCGCCGAGGAATGGCGTGAAATCCGCCTCGAAAGTCTGAGAGTTGCTCCGGAAGCGTTCGACACGGACTTGACCGACTGGCAGGACCGTCCTCTTGCGGATTTCGCGGCAAGGCTGGATACGGTTCCAACCTTCGCGTCGGGGGCCGAGATAGGATCGCCTTTGGCCGTCGCATCGTGGCAGGCACAACTGGATGCACGAGATCCCCAGCGTGGCTGGCTGCTATCGGTTTATGCCCGTCCAAAAGCGCGGGGTCGCGGTTATGCCGAAGCGGCGATCCGGGCGGCGCTGGAAGATGCGGCCTTGGCGGGTATGAGTTCGGCCGGGTTGCATGTTCATGCCGACAACACCCGCGCGATATCGCTTTATCGTCGGCTGGGATTTGTGGAAACCGGGCGCGAAAATCTCGTGAATATGCGTGGTATGCCGGAGATCGAAATGATCCTGCCGTTCCGCGCCACAGAGGGTCGTGCCTGAGAAACTTCCCGCAGTTGCAGGTTTTCCTGCATCGCCGGATCATGCAGACGCGTCGTCCGGATCCGGAGTGGCGAGGCTGTCCCAAAGAAGAAAAGGGCAAATTCATCCAGCATTTGATACATCGGCAGCTTGCATTACGGAGCCAGCGGGGTCAAAACCGCGTTGCCATGGTTCAGTCACGACGTTTGCCCCCCGCATTGCCCTTTGCCGATCAGGTCGCGATATTCTCGCGTCTCGAAAAGGCGAATCCGCATCCCGAGACCGAGCTTGAATTCACCAATCCCTATACGCTGGTCGTGGCCGTCGCATTGTCGGCGCAGGCGACCGATGTCGGGGTGAACAAGGCGACGAAGGGTCTGTTCGCGGTGGCGGATACGCCCGAAAAGATGCTTGAACTGGGGCTTGAGGGCGTGACCGCATATATCAAGACCATCGGGCTTTTCCGACAAAAGGCGAAGAATGTCATCGCCTTGTCGCGGATCCTCGTGGAGGAGTACGGTGGTGAAGTGCCGGACAGCCGGGCCGCATTGACCGCTTTGCCCGGTGTGGGACGCAAGACCGCGAATGTCGTTCTGAATTGCGCTTTTGGCCATCCAGCGCAGGCTGTGGACACGCATATCTTCCGGGTCGGGAACCGGACTCGCCTTGCTCCGGGCCGCGACGTGAACGAGGTCGAGCGCGCGATCGAGGATAATGTGCCGGTCAGATTCCAGCAGCACGCCCATCACTGGCTGATCCTGCATGGCCGTTATATCTGCCAGGCCCGCCGCCCACGCTGCGCGGTCTGTATCATTGCCGACCTGTGCCCCTATGAGGAGAAGACGATATGACAACGCCCTATGTGATCGGCATCGGAAATGCGGTGATGGATGTGATATCGCCCACCAGCGATGCCCGGCTGCAGGATTTGGGCGTGCAGAAGGGCATCATGCAACTGATTGAGCGTGAGCGGTCCGAGTTTCTGATGGCCGCGCAGGCCGATGATCACGGTCCGGGACGGGAAGACGCGCGGCTGGTGCCGGGGGGATCGGTGGCCAATACTCTGGCCGGGATCGGCGCATTCGGTCTGCGCACTGCCTTTATTGGACGGGTTGCGGATGACACGCTGGGCCGCATCTATGCCGGCAAGACCGAAGAGGCGGGGACGCGCTTTGTCAATCCGCCGGTGACTGGGGATGTGCTGCCCACATCGCGCAGCATCATCCTTGTCACTCCGGACGGTGAGCGGTCGATGAATACCTATCTGGGGATCTCGACCGAGCTGGGGCCGGAGCATGTGGCACCCGAAGTGTTCGACGGGGCGGGCTGGTTGTTTCTGGAAGGCTACTTGTTCGACAAGGCCAAGGGAAAAGAGGCGTTTCTGAAAGCCGCGAAATGTTGCCATGAGGCCGGCGGGCGCGCCGGGATCGCCTTGTCCGACCCGTTCTGCGTGGATCGGCACCGTGAAGATTTCAGGCGGCTGGTGGCCGGACCGATGGATTACGTGATCGGGAATGCCCAGGAATGGACCTCGCTTTACCAGATCGAGGATCTCGAGGCGGCGTTGAAACAGGCTGTGGCCGATTGCGGAACGGTGATCTGCACGCGTTCGGGCGAGGATGCGATTCTTATTCGTGACGGTCAGCGTGCCATCGCGCCGGTGCAGAAGGTGGTCCCGGTCGATGCGACCGGCGCGGGCGACCAGTTTGCCGCCGGCCTGATCTATGGGTTGGCCACGGGCGCGTCGCTAGAGGTTGCGGGACGTATGGGCTGCATCGCCGCGGCCGAAGTGATCGGTCATGTCGGGCCAAGGCCCGAGCGGGACGTGATGGCTGATTTCCGCGCGGCGGGACTGGCTTGACCGGCACAGAAAGCCGAATTTCTGCACTTTATACAATGTTGTCAGCCTGAATGACGAACCACTGCATTTCTGAATGAGGTGCTGCGCAAGAGGTATTTTTCACAGTCTTGAGTTGTGATCACAAAGACGATTCTGTGCCAGGTTGTGTTTGCTTGACTGTTAACCACGATTGTGATTTTCGCGTGCTGCTGTGTCAGCATTTTGTGCGACGGGAATCGTCATGTGATCCGAGTAGCGGGCGGTTTCCGAGTAATCGCGTTAACCAGTGGAGGAGTCGCCATGTCAGGCAATCATTTCCTGCTCACCATGACCGCATTCGAACGGCAGGTGGAGCCCAACCCATCTTATCCAACAGAATATAGCACCTTCAAGTTCAGGGCCGATTGGGAAAGCGAAACCGTCGAGGTGACTGCAGATGCAGCCGGTACCGAGACGCGTCTGCCTTATACCAATGATCCGGCAAATCCTTATAATAATACCGGTGAACAGGATCCGCACGAATACAATAACGTGCCGGTCTATGTCGAAGGCGAACAATATCTCGCCCATAATATCAAATATGAGGATACGGGCAATCAGGCCCCCTATTATACCGCAGGGGGTGGAACGAATTACATGTTCGTGACCTTCGACGATGGCGAACGGGTTTATATTCCCGGAACCTGGCAGTTTGCGATTGTGCGCCCTGCATCGGGTGGTCCCGAGGAATTGTTGATCCAGTATTCGCAGGATTTCATGGATAATCTTGGCGCGTCGATGGCTGAACACGGTCAGCCGGTCAATATCGATGCCGGATATACCTCCTATGACGGAGAGTTTCCGCTGAATGGCGGCAGAGGCGCACTGCTAGCGTCGACCGTCATGGATTCGGATGGCGGAGCGCCTTTTCCCTGCTTTGTTCGGGGAACGCTGATCGAGACGGATCGTGGTGCGGTGGCGATTGAAAAACTGCGCGTGGGTGATCTGGTTTTTACCTGCGATCACGGGTTGCAGCCGGTCCGGTGGATCGGCTCGCGCAAATTGTCCGCTGACGAGTTGCAGAGAATGCCCCGGATGCAGCCGATCCGTATTCGCCGGGATGCTTTGGGTCAAAACCGCCCGTCATGCGATCTTCTGGTCAGCCCGCAGCATCGCATGCTTGTCCGCTCAAAGATCGCGCAGCGCATGTTCGGCGCGCTGGAGGTTCTGGTCGCCGCCAAGCATCTGCTGGAAATTGACGGGATCGAGGTTGCCGGGGACATCGGGGATGTCGAATATTTTCACATGCTGTTCGACCGTCATGAGGTCATCCTGGCTAATGGTGCCGAGACAGAGAGCCTTTACACCGGCCCTGAAGCGCTGCAAACACTGGGCAAGGCTGCAAGAGAGGAAATATTCAGCCTGTTTCCTGAATTGGGCGATATACAGGTTACCGGCGCAGCCCCGGCCACCGTGCGTCCGCTGAGCAATGGCAGAGCGGGGCGCAAACTTGGTATGCGCCATGCGCGCAACAAACAGCCCGTTCTGGCGGATAGATAGTCGAAATCGGGCGGTCATCGACAGGGCTGATAGAAGCAACCTGCTCCTCTCGAAGCTCGCGGCATTTTTTCTTAACAAACAGATAGCTGACATCTATATCGACATGACCGTCTCAGGCGGTGATCGGGATGGCGATAAAGGGTTCAGGATTGCGCAGGGTTTTCGGAGCTATTTTGGCGCTGCTGGGCGCGGCCGGAGCGCTTGTGGTCACGGCGGGATATTACATGCTGCTGGCATATGCTTGCGGGATGGCTACCGCAGGTTGCAAGACGCCCGCCGATCGGTTGTTTTTCAGAGCTGTTACATCTGCCGAAGGGTGGCCCTACTGGGCCATTATCGCGATTTGCGCCTTGCTGATCTGGTTGGGGATACGGCTGTTCCGACATGTGCCCCCCGCTCCGCTTTCACCAGCCGAGAGGGTTGATCCTCCGATACTGGGCAGGCGTCCAGAATAGGAGGGACCCCCCCGGCGCGCCTTTGCAGTTTGCCTGATGTTGCAATGGCATATTTCGACCTTCCCGCCGGAGGTGATGCCGGCAGACCTGTTGAACCCACCTGATGAACTGGCGTTGCGCGTTTCACTGCCCGCGTGTATCAGGTCGGGAATGTGAATTTGCTTGAAGGATATCCGCATGCGCAGGGTTGTTGTCACCGGTCTTGGAATGGTCACGCCACTGGCCTCGGGCGTCGACGCGACATGGGAACGGCTTCTGGCGGGTCAATCCGGCGCCGGGCCGATCACGCGTTTTGATCCTTCTGAGGTGGTGACGAAATACGCCTGTGAAATTCCGTTCGGCGATGGCAGCGACGGCACGTTCAATCCCGATGACTGGATGTCGCCCAAAGATCGGCGCAAGGTGGATGATTTCATTCTTTACGGCATGGCTGCCGCAGAGCAAGCGGTTAAAGACGCCGGCTGGGAGCCTGAAGGTGAAGAGGAAAGGTTGCGCACCGGAGTCATGATCGGTTCGGGTATTGGTGGGCTGACCTCGATCGCCGAGACGGCTGTACTGATCAAAGAGCGCGGACCCAAGCGCGTGTCGCCCTTCTTCATTCCCGGGGCATTGATCAACCTGATTTCGGGGCAGGTCTCGATCCGTTACGGTTTCAAGGGGCCGAACCACGCGGTGGTGACGGCTTGTTCGACGGGTGCGCATGCCATTGGCGATGCGTCCCGGCTGATCATGCTGGGAGATGCGGATGTCATGATTGCAGGCGGAGCCGAAGCGCCGATCAGCGAGATCGGGATCGCCGGCTTCAATGCCTGCAAGGCTCTGTCGACCAAGCGCACCGATGATCCGCAGGCCGCCAGCCGTCCCTATGATCAGGACCGTGACGGATTCGTGATGGGCGAGGGTGCAGGCGTCGTCGTGCTGGAGGAATATGAACATGCCAGGGCACGCGGCGCAAAGATCTATGCCGAGGTGATCGGCTACGGTCTGTCGGGCGATGCCTATCATATTACCGCCCCTGCCGAGGATGGCGATGGCGGCTACAGGGCGATGCAGAACGCGCTGCGTTCGGCCGGAATCGGCGCGGATCAGATCGATTATATCAATGCGCATGGCACCAGTACCATGGCCGATACTATCGAACTGGGCGCGGTCGAACGGTTGATGGGCGATGCGGCCAAGGGCGCGGTCATGTCTTCGACCAAGTCGAGCATCGGGCATCTTCTTGGTGCTGCCGGAGCGGTCGAGGCGATTTTCTGCGTGCTGGCGATCCGCGACCAGATTTGCCCGCCGACGATCAATCTGGACAACCCGGCGGTAGAGCCCAAGCTGGATCTTGCTGCCAACGCGGCTGTTCGCCGGAAAGTGAACATCGCGCTGTCGAACTCCTTCGGCTTTGGTGGCACCAATGCGTCGCTGGTGCTGAGGAGTGTTGATGGATGATCTGGCGCAATATCGCCTCGAACTTTTTCACGCTGCTGGTCGTGCTTCTGGTCGTGCTTGCGGGCGCGGTGGCATGGGCCAAGCGTGAATTCAGCGGTACCGGGCCCAGCGAGATCGCGCAATGCGTCCAGATCGCGCCCGGCGCGAGCCTGAATGCGGTCAGCAAGCAGTTGGCCGAACAGGGCGCGATTTCAAGCGCCTATATCTTCCGTGCAGGCGCCGATTACATGGAGAAGTCGCGTGACTTGCGCTTTGGCAGTTATCTGATGCCCCCGCGCGCCAGCATGGAAGATATCGTGGAAACGATTACCCGCGGTGGTCCCTCGACCTGCGGCACCGAGGTGATTCTGCGCATCGGTGTGCGCGAGAACACGATACTTCTGCGCGATATCAATCCCGAAACCGGCGCCTATGAAGAGCGGGACCGGTATGATCCGGGTAAGGGCGATGCGCCGGAAGCGATTATTGCCGCGCAGGAAAAGGAAGATTCCCGGATACGCATGACCCTGGCCGAAGGGGCCACGAGTTGGCAGGTTGTCCAGGGGCTGAAAGGCGCCGGATTCCTGTCGGGTGAGATTGACGAAATACCCGATGAGGGCAGTCTTGCCCCGGATACTTACGAGATCGAGAAGAACGAAGATCGTGAGGCGCTTCTGACCAGAATGGCCCAGCGTCAGGCCACGATCCTTGCCGAGGAATGGGAGGCGCGTCCTTTCGGCCTGCCATACGAAACCCCGCAAGACGCGCTGATCATGGCCTCTATCGTCGAGAAGGAAACCGGGGTCCCGGACGAAAGGCCACAGGTTGCAAGCGTCTTTGTCAACCGGTTGGAACAGGGAATGCGTCTCGAAACCGATCCGACGGTAATCTATGGCATTACCGGAGGCGAGGGCGTGCTGGATCGGGGATTGCGGCGTTCGGAACTGAACCAGACGACACCGTATAATACCTATCGCGTCGACGGATTGCCACCTACGCCAATCGCCAATCCGGGCCGCGCCTCGATCAGGGCGGCACTGAATCCGGCCGAGACGGATTATCTTTTCTTCGTGGCAGACGGTTCGGGCGGACATGCATTCGGACGCACTCTGGAAGAGCACGAGGCCAATGTCGCCCGCTGGCGCGAGATCGAGCGGCAAAGAGGCCAGTCGACGGATAGCCCGGTTCAGGGCGGCGGATGACGCTGGGAATGGTGGTGCTGCCTCATCTGAGCGAGGCAGCTTTTTGGGCTGTCCAAAGATGGCAGAAACGCTGACAGGTCAGCGGGTCTGTCTTGCCCCGATCCAGCCGGCGAGAAAGGCGTGGATGTTTTCCGTCAGGTCGTCGGACAGATATCCGCCCTCCTGAACCATCACGGTCGGCAATCCAGCCTCCGCGATCAGTTTGGCGGCGCGCCCGAATCCTCCGGTCGTGACCGACAGGCCGCGCAGGGGATCATTTTCATGCGCGTCCAGCCCAAGCGCAAGAACCATCGCGCCGGGATTGAATTCCCCGATCCGGTTCAATCCTGACGAGATTGCGGCAAGCCAGTCCTCGTCTCCCTGTCCCTTTGGCAGTGGCAGATTGAGATTGCAGCCTTCTCCTGCTGCGCGTCCGGTCTCATGTGCATAGCCAAGATAGAAGGGATAGAAATCTTCGGGCGAGGCGTGAATGGATACTGTCAGGACATCCGCCCGGTCGTAGAAAATCTCCTGCGTGCCATTGCCGTGATGCACGTCGATATCAAGGATAGCCACCCGATCGTGCTGCTCAAGCAGGGTCTGCGCGGCGATGGCCGAATTGTTGAGGAAACAATGCCCAGCCGCAGTATCCGCATCGGCGTGATGACCCGGCGGCCGGCAAAGCGCATAGGCGGAATCCGCGCCGTCCATCACCGCGCCCGCCGCTGCAAGCGCCGTGTCGACGCCGCGTATCGCCGCCGCCCATGTGTCGCGCCCGATCGGGCAAGCCGTATCGGACATATGCCATCCGGCGCGGCCGACAATGCCTTCGGGATAGGTTTGCGTGGATTTCTGGGGATGCAGATTGGCGACCACTTCAGCCCCCGCACCGGGAAAACTCTGCCATTCTTCCCAACAATTCTCCAGAAAATGCAGATAGTTCGGTGTATGTATCGCGCGCATTGCGGCACGGTCGGATTCAGGGGGCGCCTGGGGCTTCAACCCCAGCCGCGCCAGCCCGGCCAGAAGACGGTCGGCCCGCTCGGGCAGTTCCTTGTTGGGGGAAGGCGCACCGCGCAGCATCCAGAAGCGCGGATCATGTGCCGCCGTTTCAGAGGCATAGAAGCAGGGCAGGGTGGTCATCGGCATTCCTTTCCGTTCATCTGTTTCCAGCCTGGATCAGAAGAGACCGGAATGCCCGATCCCGGTCCTGGCATCTCGCGCGCGTCAGTCAGAAACCGCTATGGGTTTTCAGAAATTCGGTTTCGTCATCCGTATTCTCGCGGCTCAGTATTGCGTTGCGATGCGGAAAGCGGCCGAAACGCTGAATAATATCGTGGTGATCGCGGGCGAAATGCAGGGAATTGGCATTGCCCAGCGCTTCGTACAGTTTGACCGATTTCTCTTGATCCGCCAGTTCCTCGCTATGCATGAACGGAAGATAGAAGAATGCGCGCGCGGTCTCGTCGCATTCCTGATCGAAACCCTGCTCCAATGCGTGACGGGCATGGCCAAGCGCCAGATCGTTGCTTTCGAATGACCGGGCATTGCCGCGGAACATATTGCGCGGAAACTGATCGAGCGTGATGACAAGCGCCAGCGCATCCTGCGCATTCGCCCCCCAGTGATCCAGACGCCCGGCATGAGCGGCCTCGTAAGTGGGGGTGAAAAGCTGGATGATCTGGCGGTCGATTTCGTCGGATTTCTGAAACCAGTAAGGTCTCATCCCGTCTGAGAACCAGAAGTCGTGAACATCTTGCGGGGTTTTGACAGTCATGGCGATTCCCTTGATTGGTTGCGTGCAAGCAGCATGTTACGCTGCATCCCGTATCGTATCGGACGGTGACGTCACCGAATGACGGCTTGACGATCTACCGGCATTCCGGGTCCGGATCACATCACTTTGCATGATCCGGACAGGAAATTACAGACACGTTGTCTGACTGCGCGGGCAACGGCTGAAACCCGGTGGCGCCTGTGAAAAGCGGTCTCGGATCCGGTGCGTTGAATATCGGCATGGACGCCGCCATTTGCTTGCGTCAAGCTGCGGCCATGAGCCGTTTGCCCCTTATCACACGCATCTTTCTGGTGATCCTCGCCATGCAGGTCATGTTGTTCGCAGCATTGGCCGCCGCCAATCTGGGCAGCCTGCGAGCGGAAATCGCGCTCGAGACGCGCAAGGGCGCACAGACGGCGCGTTCGCTGGTGCTTGCGACCATCGGGACATTACAAGCCGCGGTGCCGCCCGAAGAATTGATGACGGCGCTGCCTGAACGACTGGTTCCGCCCCGTCATACCAGTATCCTCATTCTTGACCCGCGCGAAGGTGTCATTCGTGAACCGCGGGCGGAAGACGATTCACCTGTTTCGGCGCCTGCTTGGTTCGCCACCCTGGTCGCGCCGGAGTTGCAGGAAACCCGTGTACCCGTCACCGCCGGAGGGCGGCTGCGTGGTTTCGTACATATCGCCACTGACCCCGCGATAGGGATTGCGGATGCTTGGCACAGTATCCGGACGACGCTTGGGCTTGCCGCGCTGGCGGCGGTGGCGCAGGCTTTGCTGATAATTCTGGCCACCAGACATGCGCTGCGCCCCGTTGGTATCATCGCCGCCCGGCTTGAAGATTTGGCCAATGGCGAACTTGATACCCGGATCGGACTCTTGTCCCAACCCGATCTTGTTCCCGTGGCCGAGGGGGTGGACAGGCTTGCCGCAGCCCTTGAACAGGCGCAGGAGGATCGCAGGCGTTTGCAGCGCCGGGTGGTCAGCCGCGGCGACGAAGAGCGGAAGGCCATTGCCCGGGATCTGCATGACGAAATGGGCCCCTGTCTTTTTGGGTTGCGGGTCGAGGCGGATGCCCTGGCCGAAGCTGCCTCGGATCCCGCTATTGCCGAACATGCCAGCGCAATCACCTCGATCGCCGAGGAAATCGCTCGGGTGAATCGCGCGTTGCTGGACGATCTGCGTCCGGGCGCGGTTGGTCAGTTGCCTCTGTCCACGGTTATGTCCGACTATGTGGATGATCTGGAACGGCGTTTTCCCGATATCCATATTCATCTCAATATCGTTTCCGGCTTGCCCGAGCCTGACGAGGCGACCGCATTGACGCTGTTCCGCATATTGCAGGAGGGCACAACCAACGCTTTGCGCCATGCCGAGGCGCAGAATGTGACGATCCGCCTCTGGACCGATCCGGCGCATTGGCGCATGATCCTGAGCGACGATGGCAAAGGCTTCGCCGAAGACAGCCGCGAAGGCACCGGGTTGACCGGTATGCGCGAGCGGATCACCTTGCTGGGCGGGATACTGGAGCTGTCGTCCGGAGATACTGGAACCACGATCAAGGCAAGTCTGCCTCGGGCCTGGGACCGTGTGAGGTCATGATATGAAAAGCGCATTAGTCATTGACGATCATCCGATCACCCATCTCGGTGCCAGCCGGCTGCTGCGCGACCTGGGATATGATCCGGTCGGACAGGCAATGTCTGGCGAGCAAGCGCTGGCACAGCTGGCCGATGGCTCTGCCCCTGCATTGATCGTGCTGGATATCAGCCTGCCCGGAAAGGATGGGCTGGATCTTATCGCTCCTTTGAAAGAGGCAGCTCCGGACGCGCGCATCCTGATCTTCTCGATGAACGATCAGACCGGTTTCGCTGCGCGGGCCCTGCAATCCGGCGCGCATGGCTTCCTGTCGAAAAACGCCCCACCTGCCGAGTTTCGCGATGCCGTACACAGGCTCGAAGCCGGGGAGTTCTATCTGTCGGCCAAGCAGGCCGTTGCGCTTGCGACTTTGCGTGCCGGGGCATCGGCCGATCCGCTGGGCGCATTATCCGATCGCGAACGGCAGGTACTGACATTGATAGGGCGCGGCCTTAGTCTGCAAGCCATCGCGGATGAACTGGGCGTCAGCTACAAGACGGCGGCCAATACGTCTTCTTCTCTCAAGAAGAAACTGGATGTCGACGGGATCAACGGGCTGATGAAATTTGCGCTGGAAAGTGGCGTATAATGCCATATCCGCCCGAGACCTGGGTGACTTTTCATGTGTAAAAACGATCTTGTGGATGCCCGTGGCCTGCTTTGCCCGCTGCCGGTGTTGCGGCTGCGCAAGCGGTTGCTTCCCTTGCCGCAAGGGGCAAGGCTGAGGCTGATCGCGACCGATCCGGCTGCAATAATCGATGTGCCGCATTTCTGCGCGGAAGGCGGGCATCGCTTGCTTGCGACGCGGGAACTGGGTGACGGGGCGCGGGAATATATCGTCGAAAAAGGGGCAATCTGCTCTCTCGGGCGCTAGCGTAAGCCGGGGCAACCAGAGCCTGATCGTTTCCGACGGGCCCCGGATCTGAAAAGGGGGGGGGCGGTACAGCGCCCCCCCCCGGCGCATCGGCTGCCGATGCGGGGAGACGAATATCTTGATTTCAACAGAACCCAGGCGCCCGATATAGCTGTTCATATCCTTCCTGACGATCGGCAGCAGGCAATACAGCGCGATGATATTGGGTATGGCCATTGCGAAAATCGCCGCATCCGAGAAATCAAGCACCGAACCCAGCTGAATCGTCGCTCCCAGAAAGGCGAAGAAGCAGAACAGCAGCTTGTAGATGATTTCCTTGGTTTGACCTTCACCGAACAGATAGGTCCATGCTTTCAGGCCGTAATAGCTCCAGGAAATCATGGTCGAGAAGGCGAACAGCACCACTGCTATGACCAGCAGGTAGCGGAACCAGCTGAAGCTACTGCTGAAGGCGGCGGATGTCAGTTCAACACCGCTGCTGCCATCTACTGTTTTGATCGCGTCGCCCGCTTCGTTCAGAACGAACAGCCCGGTTTCCGGGTCGGAGACAAGCTGGCCGGTGATGATGATGACCAGGGCGGTCATGGTGCAGATAACCACCGTATCGATAAAGGGTTCAAGCAGCGACACGAAACCCTCGGTGACCGGCTCCTTGGTGCGTACCGCCGAATGCGCGATGGCGGCGGAGCCGACGCCCGCCTCGTTCGAGAACGCGGCGCGACGGAAACCCTGGATGAGTGCGCCGATCGCGCCGCCGACGATACCGGTTTCGGTGAAGGCACCGGCGAAGATCTGCGAGAAAGCGGTTCCGATCATATTGTAGTTCATCAGGATGATGATGACCGCGGTCCCGACATACAGGATACCCATGAAGGGCACGACCTTTTCGGTTACCTGTGCGATCGATTTCAACCCGCCGATGATGACAAGAAACACGATGACCGCAAAGAGCAGCCCGGTAATCCAGCCGGGAAAGCTTTCGATTCCGAATGACCCCATCACATTGGCGAGTTGGGCATGGGCCTGATTGGACTGGAACATGTTGCCCCCGCCCCATGAGCCGAGGATACAGAAGATCGCGAACATGATGCCCAGGAATTTACCCCCGGGCAGGCCACGCTCGGCAAAACCCTTGGTCATGTAATACATCGGGCCGCCCGAGACGGTGCCGTCTTCGTATTCATTGCGGTATTTCACGCCCAACGTACATTCCGTGAATTTCGAGGCCATGCCCAGCAGACCCGCCACGATCATCCAGAATGTCGCTCCGGGTCCGCCGATCCCGACGGCGACCGCCACACCGGCGATATTGCCAAGCCCGACAGTGCCGGAAAGCGCGGTCGCGAGCGCCTGGAAATGACTGACCTCGCCCGCATCGTTCGGATCGGAATAATCGCCTTTGACCAGCGCAATGGCATGAGACACCATCCTGAACTGGATAAATCCGAAATAGATCGTGAAGATGGTCGCGCCGATAACCAGCCATCCGACGATCCACGGGATGGAGATCCCTCCGATATCGAAGGAATAGAAGATGATATTGACGAACCATCCCGTTGCGTGGCCGAAATATGTGTCGAACTGTTCTTCGAAACCTTGTGCCAGCGAGGGCGCGGTTCCAGCAATGGTCAACGCAATCGCGGCGAAAAGCAGTTGTGCTGCACGTAATGTCATGATGGAAACTCCTTGCCGTTCAGGGCACAATCGTGACTGGAACCGGGGCGACCTGTGCCAGCGTACCGGCGACCGAGCCGAAGATGCGTGACGACAGTCCCGAATGCCCCATTCTGCCGATCATGATCATGGCGGCATCCTCGGTTTTTGCGATTTGCACGAGCGTTTCGGCAATATGGCCGTATTTCAGGGCCGTCGTGACCGGGACGCCCTGTTCTTCGACCCGCGCCACCATCGGAGCAAGGATTGCCTTCTCGGCGCGCTCCAACTCGTTCTTGCGGCGTTTGTGTCGCTCTGCCAATTCTTCCGGAGTCAGGAAACTGTAGGGAGACCATTCCAGTATATGCGCGATGACGATGCCGTCGCCCTGCGCCTTGGCGCGGGTGATGGCGAAATCCAGGGCACGCTGGGATGCCGGACTTCCGTCAAAACCAACGATGATTTTGCGTGACATTTTACCTCCTGATAATATTTATCATTATTGTTGATGAATTGAGGATAGGCCGGGGAAAGGCATTGGGGCCAGCAAAAATGTAACGGTTAAGTGAAAACGTGCCGGTCCGGGCGATCGGTAAGCAGTTGGATGCCGCAAGGGATATGGCTCAATGCTGGATGACCCGCCGGATGAGATGCTTTTTTCCTCTTTTCAAACCGGAATCTTGGCGGCATATTCTGCCGCATGACTCGGAAACGACACATCATCACCGCCTCTGCCGCCCTGTCGGGCGGGTTTCCGGCCGTGAATTTCCGCGGTCTGCTTCTTCTTACGCTGCGCTGAGCGGGTCTCCGGGCCTCCGCTCAGTCTGGTCATCGGCCCGGGTTCCTGAAACTCAAGCGTAAGAGACGACCATGACCGATCAGAATCGTGTTTATATTTTCGACACCACCCTGCGCGACGGTGAACAATCGCCGGGCGCGACGATGAGCCATGCCGAAAAGCTGGAAATCGCCCAGATGCTGGACGAGATGAAGGTGGATATCATCGAGGCGGGCTTCCCCATAGCGTCCGAGGGCGATTTTGCCGCCGTCAGTGATATCGCAAAACAGGCGCAATACAGCGTCATATGCGGGCTGGCGCGGGCGCAGATCCCCGATATCGATCGCTGCTGGGAGGCGATAAAGCATGCGAAACAGCCGCGAATCCATACCTTTATCGGTACTTCACCGCTGCATCGCGCCATTCCCAATCTGAACCAGGACCAGATGGCCGAACGGATCGAGCAAACCGTGACCCATGCCCGCAACCTGTGCGATAATGTGCAATGGTCACCCATGGATGCGACAAGGACCGAACATGATTACCTGTGCCGGGTGGTCGAAATCGCCATCAGATGTGGTGCGACCACGATCAATATTCCCGATACGGTAGGTTATACCGCCCCGCGCGAAAGCGCCGATCTGATCCGGATGCTGCGGGAACGGGTACCCGGTGCGGATGAGGTGATTTTCGCCACCCATTGCCATAACGATCTGGGCATGGCGACGGCGAACTCGCTGGCGGCCGTCGAGGCGGGCGCGCGGCAGATCGAATGCACGATCAACGGGCTGGGCGAACGTGCGGGGAATACCGCGCTGGAAGAGGTGGTGATGGCGCTGCGGGTACGCAACGACATCATGCCGTACAACACGGATATCGACACGACGAAAATCATGGGCCTGTCGCGCCGGGTTTCCCAGGTTTCGGGCTTTCCGGTGCAGTTCAACAAGGCCATCGTCGGCAAGAACGCCTTCCTGCACGAATCCGGCATCCATCAGGATGGCGTGCTGAAGAATGTCGAGACATTCGAGATCATGAAACCCGCGGATATCGGTCTGAACGCGGCCAATATCGCCATGGGCAAGCATTCGGGCCGAGCCGCCCTGCGTTCGAAGCTGAATGAACTGGGCTACGAGGTGGGTGATAACCAGCTCAAGGATATCTTCGTGCGCTTCAAGGCTTTGGCCGATCGCAAGAAAGAGGTCTATGACGATGATATCGTCGCCCTGGTGCAGGATGCCGCCGCGAATACCGGCGACGACTATCTGCAGGTCAAGCATCTGCGGGTGGTCTGCGGCAGCGATGGCCAGTCGGCCGATCTGACGATGATCGTGGATGGCAAGGAAAAGACGGTTCACGCGACTGGCGACGGGCCGGTGGATGCCTGCTTTAACGCGGTGAAGGATATTTTCCCGCATCAGGCGGTACTGCAGCTGTATCAGGTTCATGCCGTGACCGAAGGCACCGACGCGCAGGCGACCGTCAGTGTGCGGATGGAGGAAGAGGGCCGGATCGTGACCGGGCAATCTGCGGATACCGACACGATCCTTGCCTCGGTCAAGGCCTATGTCGGGGCCCTGAACCGGTTGATTGTAAGGCGCGCGCAGACCGGCAGGGACAGCGACGCGAAACAGATCAGCATGTATTCGCATTAATCACGTGCGGGCCGGGGGCCGGAACCTCGGTCCGCAATTTGTTTGCAAATTATTAACCCTGAATCCGGTTAATGCCGTGCCATATGCGGATGCGCGAATCAGGCTGACTTCTTTGACAAGTTACGTCAGACTGCTGCAACGGGGCTTTCGTCACCTGCAATAGGCCTCTATATGGGGCGACGCTTCTTTATCCCGTGCGATTCCACGGGCAGGGCGGTAGTGGCGGTAAAAATGGGGCAGGGCCGGAAAAACCGGCGCGAAAGGAAGACAGGCATGGCATTCGGGGGATTGTTTTCGACCGATATCGCAATCGACCTTGGAACAGCGAATACGCTGATTTACGTCAAGGGCAAAGGGATCATTCTGAACGAGCCCTCGGTCGTTTCATATCACGTCAAAGATGGAAAGCGGCAGGTTCTGGCCGTGGGCGAGGACGCCAAACTGATGCTGGGCCGGACGCCGGGCAGCATCGAAGCGATCCGGCCCATGCGTGAAGGTGTGATTGCCGATTTCGACAGCGCCGAGCAGATGATCAAGCATTTCATCAAGAAAGTGTTCAAGCGCACGACCTTCTCGAAGCCCAAGATCATCGTTTGCGTGCCTCATGGCGCGACCCCGGTGGAAAAGCGGGCGATCCGGCAGTCGGTTCTGTCCGCGGGGGCGCGAAAGGCCGGCCTGATCGCGGAACCCATCGCCGCTGCCATCGGTGCGGGCATGCCGATCACTGAACCGACCGGCAGCATGGTCGTCGATATTGGTGGCGGCACGACCGAAGTTGCGGTTCTGTCGCTGGGCGATGTGGTCTATGCGCGCTCGGTTCGGATCGGTGGCGACCGGATGGACGAGTCGATCATCAATTACCTGCGCCGCAACCAGAACCTTCTGATCGGCGACTCGACGGCCGAGCGCATCAAGACTTCGATCGGGACGGCGCGGATGCCGGATGACGGCAGGGGGGCAACGCTGATGGTGCGTGGCCGCGATTTGCTGAACGGAATCCCGAAGGAAATCGAGATCAGCCAGGCGATGATCGCCGAAGCCCTGACCGAGCCGATGCAGTCGATCTGCGAAGCGGTGATGGTTGCGCTTGAATCCACACCTCCGGATCTGGCGGCGGATATTGTTGATCGCGGCGTGATCCTGACGGGCGGCGGCGCGATGTTGGGTGAGTTGGATCTGGCGCTGCGCGAGCAGACCGGCCTGTCAATAAGCCTTGCCGATCAGCCGATGAGCTGCGTGGCGCTGGGCACGGGCAAGGCATTGGAATATGAAAAACAACTGCGTCATGTGATAGACTACGAAAGCTGAAACATTGGCGCGGAGGCGCTGAATGGCGCAGAAGGGACCGGATTTCGTCACACCCATTCGCCGCGTTCTGATCGCGCTGATGGCGATTGCGCTGATCGGTCTTTTTCTGTTCTGGCGGATCGACAGCCCGCGCGCCGAGAGGATGCGAACCACTCTGGTGGATCGGATCGTGCCCGGTTTCGAATGGGCAATGGTGCCGGTCACGCGTGTCAGCGAGATGGTAGCGGGGTTCCAGTCCTATGCGCGGCTTTATGAACAGAACCAGGAATTGCGCCGGGAGCTGAGAAAAGCCGCAGAATGGAAGGAAGCGGCAGTCACCCTGCAAGAGGAAAACTCCAAGCTTCTGGCGCTTAACGAGGTGCGGATCGATCCGGCCCTGACCAGTGTGACCGGGGTCGTCATGGTGGATTCGGGATCGGCCTTCCGGCAATCGGTGCTGCTGAATGTCGGCACGCGCGACGGGATCATCGACGGTTGGGCAACAATGGACGGCCTGGGGCTGGTGGGACGGATTTCGGGTATCGGGCAGCGAACCAGCCGGGTTATGTTGCTGACCGATCCTTCATCGCGGCTGCCCGTGACGATCCAGCCCTCCGGGGTGCATGCCCTGCTTGTGGGGGATAACAGTTCTTACCCTTTGCTGGAATTCATCGAACAGCCCGATAACGTCCGTGCCGGCGACAGGGCCGTGACCTCTGGCGATGGCGGCGTTTTCCCTTCGGGATTGCTGGTCGGTCAGGTCGCTCAGGGCGCCGATGGCCGAACACGGCTGCGGCTGGCTGCGGATTACGGGCGACTGGAGTTTTTGCGGGTCATTCGCTCACATCCGGAAGAGCAGATGAATGATGCCGGTGCGCTGGTCCTGCCCGGAAACGAGCCGGCGCCCATGGGACCGAACTGGCCCGGGCCTGCACCCATTGACGATTTGAACGCGGAATTGCAGCCGGACGGATCCGGGCAGTGATCGAGAATATGCGCAAACAGATCCTGATAGGTTCGGGTCTGTTCATCCTTTGCCAGCTTGTGATCCTGTTCGCCCGGCTGATGCCGCTTCGGGCGGGGGACATCGGTCAGCCGGGCCCCGATCTGGCCATCTGTCTGTTATTCGCCTGGCTCTTGCGCCGCCCGGATCAGCTTGCGGCGGTGGCCATCGCCGGGGTTTTCCTGCTTGAAGATATCCTGCTGCTTCGTCCTTTGGGCCTTTGGGCCGCAATTGTTCTTTTGGCAAGCGAGTATACACGCTCGCGTGAGGCGCGTTGGCGGGATCAGCCGTTTATGATTGAATGGCTGCGGGTCTCGATCATGATCGGGGTGATGATGCTGGGATATCGTGTGTTGCAGTTGGTTTTCGTTCTTCCCGTCCCTTCGCTGACCAAAATCGCATTGCAATATATTCAGACTGTCGGATTCTATCCGCTGGTGGTCCTGGGATCACGCTGGCTGCTTGGATTGCGCCGTATCACCGCAGTCGATGCCGAGATGATGAGACATAACCGATGACGAAATCGCCGCGCGATGCCATGAAGAACAGTCGCCGTATGGTCCGCAGAGGGCTTTTGCTGGGCGGCATTCAGCTTGGCGTGGTGATGACATTGGGACTCCGGCTGCATGGGATGCAGATCAAGCATGCCGATGAATACCGGATGCTGTCGGACGGAAACTCGATCAAGATCCGGCTGCTGCCACCCGCCCGTGGTCTGATTCATGATCGCAAGGGCGTTCTGATTGCCGGAAACGAACAGAATTATCGCGTGACCCTGACCCGCGAAGAGGCCGGCGGTGATGTCGAGTCTGTTCTGCGACGGCTATCGAAGCTGATACCGATGAGCGAAGCGCGCATGGAGGAATTGCTGAAGGAATTCTCCAAGGAAAGGGCCATCACGCCGATCGTGCTGGCTGACAGATTGACATGGGAAGAGTTCAGTTCGATCGCCGTGAATGCGCCCGCACTACCCGGTGTGACGCCGGAATCGGGATTATCGCGTTATTATCCGCGTTCGTATGATCTGGCGCATGTTCTGGGCTATGTCAGCCGCGTGTCGGATTACGACCTGTCCAGGATCGAGAACCCCGAGCCGGTCCTGATGTTGCCCGAGTTCCAGATCGGCAAGCTTGGAGTCGAGGCCAAGATGGAGGACGTCTTGCGCGGCACTGCGGGTCAGCGGCGGGTCGAGGTCAATAACTCGGGGCGCGAGATGCGCGAACTCAGCCGGAAAGAGGGGCAGCAGGGTGGCACGCTGCAACTGACCATCGATGCGGGGCTGCAGAATTATGCGGAGCAGCGCCTTGGCACTGAAAGCGCCGCTGCGGTGGTCATCGATGTGCAGACCGGCGAACTGCTGTGCCTGTGTTCCTCGCCGAGTTTCGATCCCAACAAATTCGTGCGCGGGATCTCCTCGAAGGACTACACATCGCTATTGGAACATAATCACAGGCCGCTGGCCGACAAGACCGTGCAGGGCGTCTATCCTCCGGGCTCGACCTTCAAGCTGGCGACTCTGCTTGCCGGGCTTGAAGCGGGGGTCATCAATGGCGGTTCGCGCTTTTTCTGCCCGGGATATCTTGAAGTCGGAGGGCGGCGGTTTCACTGCTGGCGGCGCGGCGGGCATGGGCAAATGGACGCCATCCAAAGCCTCGAACACAGCTGCGACGTTTATTACTACGAACTCGCGCAACGTGTCGGCATCGACCGTATTGCCGAAATGGCGCGCAAGCTTGGGGTCGGCGTAAGGCACGAACTGCCCTTGTCGGCAATCGCGCAGGGCATCGCGCCCGATCGTGCGTGGAAGCGCGAAAAATACGATCAGGAATGGCAGATCGGCGATAGTTTGAATGCCTCGATCGGGCAGGGTTTCGTGCTGGCCTCGCCTTTGCAGCTTGCGGTGATGACCGCGCGGGTGGCGACCGGTAAATTGATCGAGCCGCGATTGATCCGCGCGATCGACGGGGTGCCGCAATTGCACGAGGAGCTTCCTGACCTTGGTGTCGATCCCCGAAATCTGAAGCTGGTACAGGCCGGGATGGATGCGGTCATGAATTCCGCCCGCGGCACGGCCCGCAGTGCCCGCATCGTTGCGGAAGAATGGCGTATGGCCGGAAAAACCGGCACCAGTCAGGTACGGAACATCACTGCGGCCGAACGTGCCCGGGGCGTGGTCTCGAACGAACAACTGCCCTGGGAACGGCGCGATCATGCGTTGTTTGTCTGTTTCGCACCCTATGAGGCGCCGCGCTATGCCGTTTCCGTCGTGGTAGAGCATGGCGGTGGAGGATCGGCGGTCGCCGCGCCGATTGCCCGTGATATTCTTCTGTTCACATTGGCGGGCGGTTTGCCGCCACTGACTGCGGTGCCCGAAGCGCAGCGTGGCGAAATGGAAGCCCGGCACAACGCCATGAAACTTTATAGCCCTCAGCCGCCCAAGCAGGGGCGGTCGCAGGCCTGAGGGATAAGCATGGCGTATCTCGATTATCAGGTTGCGCAGATCCCGACTGGTTGGCGCAAGATCCTGTATCTGAACTGGCCGCTGGTTTTCCTGATTTTTGCCGTCGCCTGTTACGGCTTTGTCATGCTGTATTCGGTGGCGGGGGGGGATTTCGAAACCTGGGCCGAACCGCAGATTTATCGCTTCATCGTCGGAATGATCCTGATGATCGGGCTTGCCTTCGTGCCGATGTGGTTCTGGCGCGGCGTATCGGTTTTCGCTTATGTACTGTGCCTTGTGCTTCTTGCCGCGGTTGAATTGATCGGCGATATCGGAATGGGTGCACAGCGCTGGATAGATATCGGCCCCATTCAATTCCAGCCGTCCGAGCTGATGAAGATCGCGCTGGTTCTGCTGCTTGCGGCCTATTACGACTGGCTGGATGCCCGTAAGGTCTCGCATCCGTTCTGGGTGCTGGTTCCGGTTCTTCTGATCCTGACTCCGACCGGGTTTGTCATGATGCAACCCGATCTGGGAACCTCGCTGATGCTGATCACGGGAGGGGCGATCGTGATGTTCGCCGCAGGCGTATCCCTGTGGTATTTTGCCGGGGTGATATTACTGATCGCAGCCCTCGTGACGGCCGTGATGGAAAGCCGAGATACCGAGTGGCAATTGCTCAAGGATTATCAATATCGCCGCATCGACACGTTTCTTGATCCATCTGTCGATCCGCTGGGCGATGGTTACAACATCACGCAGGCGCAGATAGCCCTGGGATCGGGGGGATGGTCGGGGCGGGGCTTCATGCAAGGCACGCAATCGCGGCTGAATTTCCTGCCCGAGAAACATACCGATTTCATCTTTACCGTTCTGGCCGAGGAATTCGGGTTTGTCGGTGCTATCTCGCTTTTGGTGCTTTATTCACTGATCATCGGGTTCTGCCTGTTTTCGGCCATCACCAACCGTGACCGTTTCGGCTCGTTGCTGACGATCGGGGTCGCAGGCACGTTTTTCGTCTATTTCGCAATCAATATGGGCATGGTAACCGGGATACTGCCGGTCGTCGGCTCTCCGTTGCCGCTTGTCAGCTATGGCGGGACGGCCATGATGATATTGCTGATGGGGTTCGGTATGATGCAGGCCGCCCATGTCCACAGACCAAGGTGATCAGATGCAGGTTCTTTTCGCAGCTCCGGCTTCCATGTGGGACGGGTGGTCCCCGCCATTGATGGCGGCATGTCCGGAAATGTCTCTTGTCCGGGACGGCGATCCGGCAGCTATCGACGCGATCATTTATGCCCCCGGGGGGGAGATCGAGGATCTGACGCCCTATCGTAACGCCCGGCTTGTCCAAAGCCTTTGGGCCGGGGTCGAGCGGATCATCAGCAATCCCACTCTGACGCAACCATTGGCGCGCATGGTCGATCCGGGGTTGGCGCAGGGCATGGCCGAGTTCTGTACCGGCTGGGCGATGCGCGCCCATCTGGGCATGGACGGCTATCTGCAGGACGGCATCTGGCGTCATGGTCAGATTCCTCCGCTGGCGACAGAACGCCATGTCACCATATTGGGCACAGGAGAATTGGGCGCCGCCGCCGGCAGGATGCTGCGCGGAATCGGATTTCGGGTTACCGGCTGGAGCGCTTCCGGCCGCCCGGTCGAGGGGATGGATGTTCTTGCCGGGGATCAGCTTGATCAGGCTCTTGCCCGGGCTGATATCCTGATTTCGCTTCTGCCCGACACCTCTGCAACCGGGAACCTGCTGAATGCTGACAGCCTTCACCGCCTTCCGCGCGGTGCGTGGCTTGTCAATCCGGGGCGAGGGACGGTGCTGGATGATGAAGGGCTGATCGAGTCGCTGGATTCAGGCCATCTTGGTCATGCGGTTCTGGATGTTTTCAGAACCGAGCCGTTGCCGTCCGACCATCCGTTCTGGGCACATCCGAAAATTACCGTAACTCCGCACATTGCTGCGGAAACACGTCCCGGAACCGCCGCTTTGGTCGTGGCCGAAAATTTGCGCCGGGCGATGCGGGGCGAGCAGATCCTGCACCTTGTCGACCGCATGAAAGGTTATTGAATGGGGTCCTTGTCCGATGATTCAGGTCGGATGTGGCCCGCTTTATCGCCAGGTGTTTCCGGTTTTGCGGCGCCTTCAGATATATGCGTGTCTGCGGCCTGTTGATGAAGCCTGACCCGCGCGATACGGGCAGCCATCTTTTTCTCTCGGCGTTTGTGATAGGCGCGGATCACAGGCACGGTCATGTAATGCGCGGCGGTGCTGACCAGCAGGCCGATGATCGTCCCGCCGACGAAATAGGGCCAGTAGACATCCCTGATAAAATGGCCAAGATTTTCCCACTGAGCCTGCTCGGGTCCGAAGACCGAGCGGAGATTATACCATAATTCGGCACTGGCGCGCGTGAACTCGCTGAAAATCAATTGCGGCGACAACTGACCCCCAAGCCCCAGAAGCTCGCGTCCCAGACTGACGGCCAGGACGGCGATAAAAGGGAAGGTGATGGGGTTTCCGACGAATGTCGCCAGCAATGCGGCAAGGATATTGCCCCGGATCAGCCATGCGCATGTTGCGGCAAGCGCGAAATGAAGTCCGAATGTCGGCGTGAACGAAACGAATATGCCGGCGGCGACTCCGCGGCTGATGCGATGGGGTTGATCGGGTAGCCGACGCAAACGGTAAACCACATAGGTTCCGGCCCGCCGCCAGCCGCCGCGAGGATAGAACATATCGCTGGCCATTTGACTATAGCTGCGCGGTTTACGGCGTTTGAACACCTTGAGCTCCGATCCTCTTGCCTGTTTATCCCGGCCTGCGAATATTCCGTCACAACCTGTTTACGGTTTCAGCGACGGATCGCGGAACCGGGCAACTTGCGCCACGTCGCTTTCCGCCTCGAGCGCGGTCAGAAGCGCGTGGAGATGTTCATGATGCCGCAATTCCACTTCAAGCGAGATATGGTAGAAATCTGGTTTGCGGTCCAGGAATTCAAGATTCGATATATTCGCGCCATGCTGTCCGACCAGCGTGCATATCCGGCCAAGCACACCCGCGTCATGACGGATCGTCAGGCGCAGCGTGGTTGAATAGGCCGGAGGATGGCGTCCTTCCTGCCAGCGAAGATCGATCCAGCGATCCAGGTTGTCCTCGAATTCCGCCAATACGGGGCAGTCGATCGCATGGATCACCACTCCGCGACCGCGATAGGTGATGCCCACGATCCGTTCGCCGGGCAGGGGGCTGCAACAGGGCGCGCGGGTGAAATGCTGATCGGCATCCAGCCCTGCAATAGGGCGGCTGCCATCCAACTCGTCGGAACTGTCGGCCAGATCAGGGTAAAGGACGTCCAGAACCTCTTTCGCGGAATTCTCGGCGCTGCCGATCCGGGCCAGAAGCTCGTCCGCATCCTCGAGTCCCATCTGTTTCGCGGCGGTGCGCAGCGCCTTGTCGGTCACTTTGCGGCCGACATGCTCGAAGCTGACACGCAGAAGTTCGCGTCCCAGCCGTATGAAACGATCACGATCCTCTTGCCGAAGGGATCGCCGGATTGCCGCTTTCGCCCGGCCCGTGACCACTACGTCCAGCCATGTGGCCTGCGGACGCTGGCCCGAGGCCGCGATGATTTCGACCGATTGACCATTTTTGAGCCTGGTCCACAGCGGCACGCGGATACCGTCGACTTTCGCGCCTACGCAAGCGTGACCCAACCTTGTGTGGATGGCATAGGCAAAATCGATCGGCGTGGCGCCGCGCGGCAACTGGATGACATCGCCCTTGGGTGAGAAGCAGAAAACCTGATCCTGATACATCTCGAGTTTGACATTCTCGAGAAATTCATCGTGATCCTCGCCATCGAACTGAGCGGTCAGTTTCTCCAGCCAGTCGGCGGGATCGGCGGCAAAGGGGTTCTTGGTCCGCACCCCGTCGCGATACGCCCAATGCGCGGCAACCCCGGCCTCGGCGACCTCATGCATCTGCCGGGTGCGGATCTGTACCTCGACCCGCTTGCCGTCACGTCCCGAAACGGTGGTGTGGATGGAACGATATCCGTTCGATTTCGGCTGGCTGATATAATCCTTGAAGCGCCCGGGCACAGCTCGCCAGCGATGATGGATCAGCCCAAGGGCGCGATAACAATCGCCTTCGCTATGAGTGATGATCCGAAAGCCGTAAATGTCCGAAAGACGGGAAAACGCAAGCTGTTTGTCCTGCATCTTGCGCCAGACCGAAAAGGGTTTTTTCGCGCGCCCGAAAACATCCGCATCCAGCCCCTCACGCTCGAGTTCGGTGCGGATATCGGCGGTGATCTGGCTGATCACGTCGCCGGAATCCTTCTGAAGGCTGACGAAGCGACGGATGATCGAGTTCCGCGCTTCGGGATTGATGACCTTGAAGGCCAGATCCTCAAGCTCTTCGCGCATCCACTGCATCCCCATCCGTCCGGCCAGCGGGGCATAGATATCCATCGTCTCGCGCGCCTTCTGAAGCTGTTTCTCCGGCTTCATCGAACGGATCGTGCGCATATTGTGCAGCCGGTCGGCAAGCTTGACCAGTATCACACGAAGATCGCGCGACATCGCCATGAAAAGTTTGCGAAAATTCTCGGCTTGCTTGGACTGGGCAGAGCTGAGCTGCAGATTGGTCAGCTTGGTGACGCCATCGACAAGCTTTGCGATCTCGTGCCCGAACATCGCCTCTACTTCGGGCATGGTCGAGCGGGTATCCTCGACCGTGTCATGCAGAAGCGCGGTGGCGATCGTTGCGTCATCCAGACGCATTTCGGTAAGAATGGCGGCGACGGCGATGGGATGGGTGAAATAGGGTTCGCCCGATTGGCGGAACTGCCCTTCATGCATCCGCATGCCATATTCAAAGGCATCCCGGATGAGCTGCAGGTTGCTGCGCGGATTGTAGTTGCGAATCAGCGCGATAAGGTCTTCGACGTCGATCATGCTATGACGAAGACCCCCGCGATCCGCTTAACTGCGCTGACTGGCTTCCAGCATCATGCGCAGCATCCGCTCTTCGGATTCTTCATCGGCGGGCTTGGGACGATCCACCTCTGCACCCAGCAGCAGCGCCATAGCATCCTCTTCGGGTTCATCCACCTCGATCTGGGTCTGGCTGGCTTCGATCATCCGTTCGCGCAGATCATCGACCGGCTGGGTTTCGTCGGCGATCTCGCGCAGCGCGACGACCGGGTTCTTGTCATTGTCGCGATCAACTGTGGGGGCACTGCCTGACGCGATCTCGCGCGCGCGATGCGAGGCCAGCATCACCAGATCAAAGCGGTTGGGAACCTTGTCGACGCAGTCTTCGACTGTTACGCGGGCCATTCTTCACCTGTAGAGTTACGAATCGGAGTTCTAGAACGAAACAGGATATCTGGCGATCATGGTGCGAAATGTCAAGGCAATACCGGCGTTTCCTGTATCTCGAACGGCCTCATTCCTGCCAAAGCCGAGCGCGGCAGCGCGGCCAGCATTTCCGCGATGCTGCGCCCTGTGGCGGGATGGATCCAATCCGGCGCGATTTCCGCCAGAGGCGCCAGGACAAAACCGCGATCCTGCAGGCGCGGATGCGGCAGGATCAGGGTGTCTGGCGTATCGATCAGCTGGCGCTTGGGCGACAGCTGGACCCATTGTAGATGAGTTTCCGGATCCGGCAGTAGCAGGTTTTCATATCCGATAAGGTCCAGATCCAACACTCGCGACGACCAGCGCCCGGTGCTGCGATCACGACCGAATTGCGATTCGATTTCATGAAGCCGGGTAAGTAACTCATGGGGGTTCAGGATTGTACGTAAAATAATTGCACCATTTATGAAATCCGGACCGGATTCTGCAGGAACCGCCGGAGTTTTCCAGAATCGGCTGCATGCGCTTATTGTAGTATCTCGTTTTTCGTGCAGAATACATGCCGCCATACGCAGCGTTTCACTCGCGCTGGCGATGGCAGAAGGCAGGTTGGCGCCAAGGGCAATAAGTGCAAGTTTATGTTTGATCATCTGAACCTGCTTAAACCTCATGTCGTAGGATGGCGCTTGTCTGTCTGCTTGCAGCATAATGTGGCAGCCGAAGGACGTCTATTCACCCAACACCTTTCGATTGAAGGCAACAAAAATGTTTTACAAGGACGACAGGTTGGCGATTTTCATAGATGGTGCCAACCTTTATGCAGCTGCGAAATCCCTGGGCTTCGACATTGATTACAAATTGTTGCGTCAAGAGTTCGATCGTCGCGGGAAATTGTTGCGAGCTTATTATTATACCGCGCTTATCGAAGGAGAAGAATATTCTCCTATTCGTCCGCTCGTCGATTGGCTTCACTATAACGGCTATTGCGTTGTGACCAAGCCGGCCAAGGAATACACCGATGTCATGGGCCGCCGGAAGGTCAAGGGCAATATGGATATCGAACTTGCCGTCCATGCCATGGAACTGGCCTCGCGTCTTGATCATGCGGTGCTGTTTTCGGGCGACGGGGATTTCCGCCCGCTGGTCGAGGCGCTGCAACGCCGGGGTGTCCGGGTTTCCGTGGTTTCCACCATCCGGTCCCAACCGCCTATGATCGCAGATGAATTACGCCGCCAGGCGGATAATTTCATCGAGCTTGACGCATTGCGGGATATTATCGGCCGCCCTCCGCGTCCCGAACGGCCGCTTGACGAAGAAGAAGACTGAGCGCGGTGATGGCAACGCCAGCCCAAGGGCGCTGGTGGGCGCTTGTGCTGTTAAGCAGCGGTGTCGTCGGGGCCATGACCTGTTGGTTTTCGGCAACGGCGATTATGCCTCAGCTGATTCTTGAATGGTCGCTGACGCCGGCACAGGCCGGTTGGCTGACGAATTCTGTTCAACTGGGCTTCGTGTTCGGCGCGATTGCGGCATCACTGGTCAATCTTCCCGATATCATGCGCCTGACCCGGCTTATCGCTATTTCCGCACTTCTTGCCGGGGCCGCCAATGTGATCTTGCTGGCACAGCCGGGCTGGACGGCGGCCGTTATAGCGCGCTTCGTGACCGGCATGGCATTGGCCGGAGTCTATCCGCCCGCAATGAAGCTGATGGCAACCTGGTTTGTGCACGGCCGGGGATTGGCAATGGGTGTACTGATCGGTGCGGTGACGCTGGGTTCATCCATGCCGCATCTGTTCAGGGCCGTCAGCGACGGGCTGGATTGGCGTGTGGTCATGATCCTGTCCAGTGCCGGCGCGGCCCTGTCGGTGATCATATTCGGTATGCTGGTGAAGGAAGGTCCCTATGCGTTCGGCCGCGCCGTGTTCGATCCGCGACGCGCTTTTGCTACCTTCCGCGAGCGGAGCCTGCTTTTGGCCAATCTGGGCTATTTCGGCCATATGTGGGAACTTTATGCCATGTGGGCGTGGTTCCTGGCCTTTGCCACCGCGGCCAGGCAGGAGGGGACTGCCTCGCTGGGATCCCCCTCGTTCTTTGCCTTTCTGGTCGTTGCCTCGGGTGCAATCGGATGCGTGCTTGGCGGCATGCTGTCGGACCGGATCGGGCGTTGCCTGACAACTGCGGGAATGATGGCGATATCGGGGACCTGCGCCTTGCTGATCGGTTTTGCCTTTGACGGTCCCGCTTGGCTGCTGGCTCTGATCGCGATTATCTGGGGGATCTCGATCATCGGGGACAGCGCCCAATATTCGGCGGCGGTGACTGAACTTTCGGATCCGCGCTTTGTCGGCACGGCACTGACGATTCAGGTCAGCGTCGGGTTCGCACTGACCGTATTTACCATTTGGATGATGCCGCATGTCGCGGCGTTTCTGGGCGGATGGCAATGGGCGTTCGTCGTATTGCTGCCTGGCCCGCTGGTCGGGATATGGGCGATGCTGCGTCTGCGCCGCCTGCCAGAGGCGGCGCGACTGGCAGGCGGCAAGGGCTGATCAGCCCTTGGCCTTCTGTGATTTGGGCTGACGGGAAGGCCGGCGGGCAGGGCGTTGCTGCCCGCCATTATTGCCCGGTCTGCCCCGGTTCCGTGACGGATTGCGCTCGGCCCGGGGGATACCCACCGGCACCTCGCCTCCGATCACCGGGATTGCGGATTTCATCGCTTTTTCGATTGCGCGAAGCTCTCCGACTTCCGCCGGAGCGCAAAATGCCACGGCCCGGCCATCGCGCCCGGCGCGGGCAGTGCGGCCGATCCGGTGGACATAATTCTCGGGGACATTCGGCAGATCGTAATTATAGACATGCGCGACCTCGGGAATATCCAGGCCCCGGGCCGCCACATCGGTTGCCACCAGTATCTGGGTATCGCCCTTGCGGAACGCCTGCAGCGCGCGTTCCCGCTGACCCTGAGACTTGTTTCCGTGGATCGCGGCGACCTTGAAGCCCCATTTGTCCAGCAGTTTCGCCAGTTTGTCCGAGCCGTGCTTGGTGCGACCGAAGACCATCGCCAATTCGCCCGGGTGTTTGGACAGATATTCGGCCAGCAATGCCGCCTTGTCGCCCTGTGTGGTGAAATGCACGCCCTGTTCGATCTTTTCGGCGGCCTTGCCCGGAGGGTTCACCGCCACGCGGACCGGATCCTTCAGATAGGTGGCGGCCAGTTCGGACATCAGCTTGGGCATGGTGGCCGAGAACAGCAATGTCTGACGCTGTGGGGGCAGCATCTTCGCGATGCGGCGCAAGGTGTGAATAAAGCCGATATCCAGCATCTGGTCGGCCTCGTCCAGCACCAGATACGTGGTGGCCTCAAGCGAAATCGCACGGCGCTCGATCAGGTCGATCAGACGGCCCGGCGTGGCGATCAGGACATCGACCCCGCGTGAAAGCCGCTCGGTCTGGACATTGATCGAGGCGCCGCCGACAACACGAAAGCTGCGGATCGGGGTGCCTTCGGCATAAGCATCGATATTCTGTGCGATCTGGGTTGCCAGTTCGCGGGTCGGCGCAAGGATCAATGCGCGGCAGGTCTTCGGATCGGGTTTCCTGCCATGCTTTATCAGCCGTGTCAGCATCGGCAGACCGAAAGCGGCGGTCTTGCCCGTGCCGGTTTGGGCCAGCCCCAGCACATCGCGGCCTTCCACGACTGCCGGAATGGCCTGATCCTGGATAGGCGTAGGCTGATTCAGCCCCATTGCCACGATATTCGCATTGATGCGCGGATCGATCCCCATATCCGCGAAGGGTCCGGTCGGAAGCGGATCGCGCGACGGCGCCCGGCGGCCTTCGTTCGGAGCGGCGTGCTTCTGGGCGGGGCGGGGGGTGTTTTTGTTGCCGCGGAAATGGCGGCGTGGTGTGTTCTGTTCCATAAAATACTTTCATCCCCGCATCCCCCGTATCGGACGCGTGGGCAGATGCCGCGGCGCAAAGCTGCGGCAAACACGAGTGGTGCGGGCGCGATACGAGGATGCCCGCATGCCTCCCCGCGTGAATGGGAAACTGGATGATATGTCGCGGCTTGTAGCGTTAAAGACGCGGCTGCTCACGCGGCAGCGGGCGGCGACCTGGCTCAGATGGAGGGTGCCGGGCGATAAGTCAAGCGAATTCGGGGTGTGGAGCCGGGATGAACCGGGACCGGCGCATCATTATCCGCCGGTCCCGGGCCGTGCGGCAGGGTGGACGTCATCGCAATTCCGCCAGAATCCGCGCCCAGCTTCGCGCGCCCTTGTGGAAACTTTCGACATCGTATTTCTCGTTCGGGGAATGGATCCGGTCGTCGTCGCGCCCAAAGCCGATCAGCATCGAATCCATATCGAGGATCTGTTTGAAATCTCCCGCGATGGGGATCGAGCCACCCGAACCGATATAGGCCGCCTCGCGTTCCCATTCATCGGTCAGTGCCTGTTTGGCCAGGGCGAATGCCGTATCGGAAATATCCATGACACTGGCCGGCCCGCCGCCATGTTCGTGGAATTCAACGCTGCAATCCTCCGGGACATGGGCGCGGATATGGTCACGGAAGGCGGCGCGGATCTTTTCAGAATCCTGCTTGCCAGTCAGGCGGAAGCTGACCTTGGCGCGGGCCTCTGCGGGAAGAACCGTTTTGAACCCGTCGCCGGCATAGCCCCCCGCGATACCGTTAATCTCGGCCGTGGGGCGGTTCCAGACCATTTCCAGCGATGTCCGGCCCTTTTCGCCGATAGGCTGGCTTAGTCCGACCTTGCTCAGAAAATCCGTCGCATCGAAACCAAGCGCCGCCCAGTCCCGCGCCAGAGAGTCGTCAAGATCGTTCACCCCATCATAAAAGCCGGGCAGGGTGACCCGCCCATCGCTGTCTTTCAACGCGCCAAGCGCCTGCGCCAGGATCATGATCGGATTGGCGGCCAGACCTCCGAACATGCCCGAATGCAGATCGCGGTCGGCGGCGCGGATGACGACCTCTTCGCCGACAAGTCCGCGAAGCTGCGTGGTGATGGCGGGGCGGCCATCCGAATACAGGCCGGTGTCGCAGATCATCGCCAGCGACGCGCGCAGCTCGTCGGCATGTTCCCGAAGGAAGGGGCGCAGCGAAGGTGAACCCGATTCCTCTTCGCCCTCGAACAGCAGGATAAGGTCGGTGGGCAGGCTGCCATGCACCGTTTTCCATGCCCGGAACGCTTCGACAAAGGTCATCAGCTGACCTTTATCGTCGGACGCGCCCCGTCCACGGATTACCTTGCCGTTATCGCCTGTCTGGAGCTCGGGTTCGAAGGGCGGACGGTCCCAGAGTTCAAGCGGATCGACCGGCTGCACATCATAGTGACCATAGAACAGCAGCGAACGCGCATTGCCCCGGGGCGAATGGGCAGTGACCATCGGATGCCCGGCCGTATCGTGAACCCTGGCCTCGAAACCCAATTGCTGCAATTCGCCTTGCAGCCATTCCGCAGCCTTGCGGACATCGCTGCGATAGGCCGGATCGGTCGAGATCGATGGAATGCGCAGAAAGTCCAGCAGACGTGTCAAGGCATCGTCCTGTCCGGCGTCAAGTTGTGCAAGCACTTCGTCGAGTCGTGCCTTGTCCGTCATTTCCATATCCTTTCCGACTGAAACACTTGGTTTTTCGTATTGGCCTTTAGTTGTGCTGCGACAATTTTTACCTGTCATTTTCGGGAATCGGCAGGTATCAACGGCAAGCGCGCTTGATCGGAAGAATGATCGCACCCAGCAGGCAAGGCAAGGGAAACGCCAGATATGAATTACGACGCTGCTCTGGACCGGGCAATTGAACAGCTACACGAGGAAGGACGCTATCGCACCTTTATCGATATCGAGCGTGCGAAGGGTCGGTTCCCGCAGGCGGTCTGGACACGCCCGGATGGACAGCAGCAGGAGATTACCGTCTGGTGCGGCAATGATTATCTGGGCATGGGTCAGCACCCGGTCGTGCTTTCGGCCATGCACGAGGCGATCGATGCTGTCGGCGCCGGCTCGGGTGGCACGCGGAACATCTCGGGCACCACGGTCCATCACAAGCGGCTTGAGGCCGAACTGGCAGACCTTCACAGTAAAGAATCCGCATTGGTGTTTTCCAGCGCCTATATCGCCAATGACGCGACGCTTTCGACGCTGCCCAAGCTGTTCCCCGGCCTGATCATCTATTCCGACGCCCTGAACCATGCCTCGATGATCGAGGGGATCAAGCGGAACGGCGGCGCCAAGCGGATTTTCCGCCATAACGATCTGGCGCATCTGCGCGAGCTGCTTGAGGCTGACGATCCCGGCGCGCCCAAGCTGATCGCTTTCGAATCGATCTATTCCATGGATGGCGATTTCGGGCTGATTGCCGAAATCTGCGATCTGGCCGAAGAATTCGGCGCATTAACCTATCTGGATGAAGTTCATGCCGTGGGCATGTATGGCCCGCGCGGTGGCGGTGTGGCCGAACGTGACCGCCTGTCGCATAGAATCGATATCATCAACGGAACGCTGGGCAAGGCATTCGGCGTGTTCGGCGGCTATATCGCGGCGTCGAACCGGATGTGCGATGCGATCCGCTCTTATGCGCCGGGTTTCATCTTCACGACCTCATTGCCGCCCGCCGTGGCTGCCGGTGCGGCGGCATCGATCCGTTTCCTCAAGGGGCAGGGCGGACAAGAGCTGCGCGATGCTCAGCAATTGCATGCAAGAATCCTGAAGATGCGCTTGAAATCATTGGGAATGCCGATCATCGACCACGGCAGCCATATCGTGCCTGTTCATGTCGGCCACCCCGTGCATTGCAAGTCACTGTCGGACATGCTGCTGCGCGATTACAGCATCTATGTGCAGCCGATCAATTTCCCGACCGTTCCGCGCGGGACCGAGCGCCTGCGTTTTACCCCCTCGCCAGTGCATGATCCAAAGCAGATCGATCATCTGGTGCGCGCCATGGACGCACTCTGGTCACAATGTGCATTAAATCGCGCTGAATTGAGTGCTTGATGATATCAACTGGTGAACTGCTCTCGCAGCCGTGATAAAATCCCCGTACTTACAAGTGAGTGTCGCGGTGATTCGCGCGACATAGTAAACGGGAAGAGGCAGAAAGCATGAGCAGACTGCGGGCAGATAGTCCGGCAGACGAAGTTTCGCATATCGAGGAAACCAGCCTTTTCTTCGATGACGATACGCGCTTGGGCGATATCATGCGTGGCGAACGCGCCACGCTGGGTAAATCGCTATTGGATGTGCAGCGGGAGCTTCGCATTCGCGCCTCTTATATCGCGGCGATAGAAAACTGTGATATCAGTGCCTTCGATGCGCCCAGCTTTATCGCGGGTTATGTGAGGTCCTATGCGCGCTACCTGCATATGGATACCGACTGGACCTTCCGCCGGTTCTGCCTCGAATCGGGCTTTCAGCCGACTCATGGCATGGCTCCGGCTGCATCAGGTCCCAAGCCCGCGCGCAGGCCATCCGATCCGGCAGAGGCGCTGGCGAATCCGCATGCGCTTTTCATCCCTCAGCGGCAAAGCTTCTGGTCCGAGGTCGAGCCAAAGGCCATCGGCTCGATTCTGGTTCTGGCCGTGCTTGTCTGTGGGCTCGCCTATGGCGGTTGGACCGCGCTGCAGGAAATTCAAAGGGTGACGCTTGCGCCGGGGGATGACGCCCCGGAGATTTCGGTAGAATTGGACCCGACGCAGAGCGCAAGCCTTCCCGGTTCGAAGATGACGGCAGAGGAAGCGGGAACTCTGGTCAGCAATCTGCCCAAGCCAGAGGCGCTTGATCGCGTCTATCGCCCGCAAATTCTGGAAGCGCCTGTTCTGAATTCCCGGGATGGCCCGATTGCCTCGATCGATCCCAACCTGTCCGACATCGTTGAAGCGGCTTCCATTTCTTCATCCGCCGTTTCCGAGGCGCAGGTTGATCCGGTGCAAACTTCTGGCGCAAACACGGTGCTGGCGCAGGCCATGCAATATGGCCCACAAATGCCGGATGAACAGAACGCGGTCCGGACCGTCGCACCGGATGCGCCCGAGTTGCAATTGCTGGCCTCACGCCCGGCATGGGTTCGTGTGACCTCGGCCGATGGAACGGTATTGCTGGAAAAAATCTTGGACGCGGGCGAGCGGTTCACCCTGCCAAAACTTGAAGAGCCTCCGACTCTGCGGACGGGTAATTCCGGCGCGGTTTATTTCGCGGTGAGTGGCCGGACCTATGGGCCAGCGGCACCGGGGCCGCAGGTGGTCAAAAACATCGAATTGTCACCCGCAAATCTGACATCGAGATATTCGGTTGCCGATCTGAAAGCCGATCCCGAGCTTGCCGAAATGATGGCCGTCGCGCAGGCCGATACCGGCAATGACCCACAAGGCTCTGCGGTGACCGAGTAAGGTTTTCCCGGTCACCTGATCCTTCCCCACGGTTTTTATATCAGGGGGCGCGTTGGAATTACGCGCCCCAACTGCGTTCCAGCAGCGAGATCCAGTTCTCGCTGGCGATTTTCGTGATCAGATCATTTCCATAGCCGTGCTGTTCCATCGCTCGCAGAAGATTCGGCAGCGCGGCCGCATCGGCCAGGTCACGCGGCATCAATGCTCCGTCGAAATCCGAGCCAAGGGCAACGCCGTCTTCTCCCAGAATTTCCAGAAGATGATCCAGATGCCGAAGCATCACATCAAGATCCTCCAGCGGAAAACGCTTGCCATCGGGGCGCAGGAAGCTTGACGCGTAATTCAGCCCGACCAGCCCCTTGCTATCGGCGATCATCTCCAACTGCTGGTCAGTCAGGTTGCGGGCGCTTTCGCAAATGGCGTGGACGCAGCTATGACTGGCAACAAGCGGAGCATCGGATAGCGCGGCGATATCGTTGAACCCAGCTTCGTTCAGGTGTGACAGGTCCAGCATGATCCGCAACTGGTTGCATTCACGCACCAACGCCCGTCCCGCATCCGTCAGCCCCGGACCCGTATCGGGCGAGGATGGAAAGGCGAAAGGCACTCCGTGGCCATAGGCCGTGGGCCGTGACCATACCGGTCCGAGAGAGCGCAGCCCCGCCGCATGCCACAGATGCAGCGCGTCCATGTCGCGGATTGCTTCGGCCCCTTCCATATGCATGATCGCGGCGATACGCCCCTCCGCCACGCTTTGGCGCAGCCCGGCGGCCGAGGTCACGACGTCCAGCGTGCCCGTCCGTTCCAATGCGCGCAGAGCGGCGGCTTGCTGGAAGGCATGTGGCAGGGCGTGATCATGTGGGATCTCTTCGGGCAGCGGCATGGCGAAGGGTGGCTGTTGCATCAGCCTTATTGCCTCTTCGTCATTCGGCCCGCTCGGCGAGGGTATCCACATTGCGAAAAAGCCGCCGATCACTCCGCCTGCTTTCATGCGCGGCAAGTCCAGATGACCGGTGCCATCGCCCTCCAGCCAAACTTGGGAGCCATTCGCTCCCGCCGCGACGACGCGCTGGATGAAATCGTTATGGCCGTCGAAAACCGGGATCATCGCCTGCTCCTTTATCATGTTGTCGCCAGAACCATGCACATTCCGGCATTGCTCGGCAATGGCCGGGACGGAAGTCTTGCGCGGGACAAAATTCCGCCTAGGCTGAAAGCAAGCGCATAGCCAGAAGGAAGTCAGCCATGCCAGATATCCGCCCCGATTTCGACGGACAGACCGTGATCTGCACATTCGAGGTCACACCCGGAACTGCCCATGACGTTCTTGAAATGCTGACCGAGGCCTGGGATCAGATCATCAGTCGTCAACCGGGATTCGTATCAGGGGCGATTCATCTGAACGACGCCCAGACCCGGATCGCCACTTATTCGCAATGGCGGGATCGCAAAGATTATCAGGCAATGCTGCGGACGGATGAGATGCGCCGCCGCAACCGGGATATTCATACCATGTGCAAAAGCTTCGAGCCGGTGATGTACGAGCTGCAATCGGTGTTTCACGCCTGATGCTGCACCTGCAAAAACTCCGTGCAATCCATTGGAGCGGCGGCTAACCTGCCATCGACACAGGGCGAAGGAGCTTCGATGTCAGGCAGGATCATCACCGTGGCCCAGCAAAAGGGCGGCTCGGGCAAGACCACCTTGGCGGTCAATCTGGCGATATGCCTGCACAAGCTGGGATATTCGGTCGCCCTGATCGATACCGATCCGCAGGGCAGCATGGGCCGCTGGTTCATCGAGCGGATGCAGGCGCAGGGCGAGGACGAGGCATTGGATTTCTCAACCTCATCGGCCTGGGGGGCCAGCTATGAATCGGAAAAGCTGAAAAAACGCTTTGATTACGTTATTGTCGATACACCGCCCAAGATCGACAGCGATCTGCGTCCGGCGCTGCGGGTTGCCGATCTGGTCATCGTGCCGGTTGCGACCAGCCATGTCGATCTGTGGGCAACCGAAGGTGTGCTTGATCTGGCCCGGCGCGAGAAATCTCCGGTGCTGGTGGTGCTGAACCGGGTCCGGCCGAATACGCGGCTTTCGGCCGAGGTGGCCGGGAAGGCCGCCGATATGGGTGCGGCCGTGGCGGATACGCAAATCTCCAATCGGGTTGCCTATGCCGAAACCCTGGGATTGGGGCTGGGCGTGGCCGAGCGTAATCGAAACGGTCCGGCCCGAAACGAGATGACGGCGCTTACCGACGAGATTCTGGCGGTAATGGACAGCGCCGATTAGCGAAGGGCATGGTCAGGAAATCAACGTTCCAACCCATTCCGGCACGGTCCGGCTGGCCGGGCCGATGATGCGACGTGAAAAGTCCCGGCTATTCGCGCTATTCTCAAGGTTCAGTTCGATGCATTCTGCCCCGTTTCGCGCGGCATGCTGTGCGAATCCCGCCGCCGGATAGACATTGCCAGAGGTGCCGATCGCGGCGAACAGTTCAGCCTCTTCCAGTGCCTGCCAGATCTGCGGCATGTGATAGGGAATTTCCCCGAACCAGACGATATCGGGGCGGGTGGCCGTTGCGCCGCAACCGGGGCAGAAATCTTCGGGCCGCATGATATCCGGCGCTGGCCAGCGATATTCGCAGGCCGCGCAGAGCGCGCTGTTCAATGCGCCATGCATATGGATGACCGAGGGACTGCCGCCGCGTTCGTGCAGGTCATCCACATTCTGGGTGATCAGCGTAAGATCCTGTGCCCGGGCAAGCTCCGCCAGCGCAAGATGTGCAGGATTGGGCCGTGCTTTGGCTGCCTTCTGGCGGCGCATATTGTAGAACTCATGCACCAGGGCAGGATTGCGGGAAAGGGCGTCGGGTGTGGCGATATCTTCGATCCGATGGTTTTCCCACAGCCCGTCAGAGGCCCGAAAGGTCGCCAGCCCGCTTTCGGCCGAGATGCCCGCGCCGGTCAGAATGACAATACGCATGCTGTGTGGAACGGCTTAGCTGCAATATGCGGCGGCGGTATCGGCAAAATTCGTATAACGAGACCAGAAGGCGCTATCCGAATTGCTGTTCGATGTCTGCGCTTCCTGCGCCTGATGCGGGTCGTGGAAAAATTTGGCTGCGCGCCGCTGATCCGAACGCGACAAGGTCTGATCGGCGACCTGCTGGATGCAGCCGCATAGTGGAGCATTTCCCTGCGCGCGGTCGGACCGGATGCAGGCATTGTCGATCGGGCCGGCCATCGCCAGCGGAGCGGTCAGCATAAGCGCAGCTGCCGCAATGATGATGCGGTTGAACATGAACTGTCTCCTCGGTTTCCTCTGCCTCGGGCGCCGGTGGACCGGTTTGTTTGCCCTTATATACACAAAATATAGCAAAAACGTGAGTTCAGGACAATCTGTTACGCGTATCAGTGGATAGCGGGAAAGCACTTCATCCCATCAATATCTTGTAGGAAAATCGTTCCTTCAACGCATTGCGTGAAAGACGATTCGCATGGGGCCGGTTTGACAACCGAGAGACGACGTGATCTCGGTCATCTGACCGTGAACAGGTGCGAGATGAGCGATAACTTCCGGGCCGCATTGCTGATGATCCTGTCCATGGCGCTTTTCGCGCTTGAAGATGCATTCATCAAATTGCTGACCCTGCATTTGCCGATTTCGCAGATTCTGATGACAAGCGGGTTCCTGGGCGCTCTGCTATTCAGTTTGCGGATGGTCCGGCGCGGGCAGCGCCTGTGGTCGCGTGCGCTCTTGCGGCCGGCGCTTGTCATCCGCAATCTGGGAGAGGCCATTGGCGCGGTTGGTTTCGTTGCAGCGCTTGCCCTGGGAGAAATGGCGACGGCCGCGGCGATATTACAGCTATTGCCATTGACCATCATGATGGGGGCGGCGCTGTTTCTTGGCGAGAAGGTTGGTTGGCGCAGGTGGATTTCGGTGGCGATAGGCTTTGCGGGGATGCTTCTGATCCTGCGCCCAGGAACTGAGGCGTTCCAGCCTGCTGCGCTTTGGGCATTGCTGAGCGTCGCCGCCCTGACCATGCGCGATCTTGCCACGCGCCGGATCGCGACCGAGATTCCATCGGATCTTCTATCGGCGGCGGCTTATGCCTCGATCGTTCCTGCGGGCTTTCTGCTGGCGGTCACCGCGGGACAGGCGCCGGTCAACCCAAGCGTCGCAGATTGGGCTTATCTGGCCGGAATGGTGCTGTTCGGCGTCTTTGGCTATTCCGCGTTGGTGACATCCACGCGGATCGGAGAGGCCGCGGCCGTCGCGCCGTTCCGATATTCGCGTCTTGCCTTTGCCCTGATCGTCGCGGTCGTGTTCTTTTCCGAGCGTCCGGATGCACCGACCCTGATCGGAGCGGCTCTGATCGCGGCCTCTGGATGCTATGCGATGTGGCGGGAGGCGCGGTTGCGGGAAGCCTCGCCGCAGCCTCCCGACGGGATGGTCAGGCGAGGCGAGCCCTGAATGCATAATGCCTCTTTTCGAGGCGCGCGCAGCCTTGTATAGCCTCGCCATGACCGAGTTGTCCCATATCCGCAATTTCTCGATCGTGGCGCATATCGACCACGGTAAATCCACTTTGGCGGACCGGCTGATCCAGCTGACCGGCACCGTCGCCGAACGCGACATGAAAGCTCAGCTTCTGGACGCCATGGATATCGAGCGGGAACGCGGTATCACGATCAAGGCGAATACCGTGCGGATCTCTTATCCCGCGCAGGATGGGAACACCTATATCCTGAATCTGATCGACACGCCGGGGCACGTGGATTTCGCCTATGAGGTCAGCCGCAGCATGCGCGCGGTCGAAGGTTCTCTACTGGTGGTGGACGCCACGCAGGGGGTCGAGGCGCAGACGCTGGCCAATGTCTATCAGGCCATCGACGCGGATCACGAGATCGTGCCGGTCCTGAACAAGATCGACCTGCCTGCCGCCGAGCCCGAGCGCGTCAAGGAGCAGATCGAGGATGTGATCGGCATCGACGCTTCCGAGGCCGTGCCGATTTCCGCCAAGACCGGTCTGGGAATCCCGGATGTGCTTGAGGCTATCGTACAGCGCTTGCCCGCGCCCACGGGCGACCGGAATGCGCCCCTGAAAGCGATGCTGGTCGATAGCTGGTATGACGCCTATCTGGGCGTCGTGGTGATGATCCGGGTCATGGACGGCGTTATCCGCAAGGGCGATCAGGTCAAGATGATGCAGACCGGCGCAAGTTACCGGCTGGACAAACTGGCGGTGCTGACGCCCGCCATGCGCGATATTGCGGAATTGGGGCCGGGTGAGATCGGCGTGTTCACGGCCTCGATCAAGCAGGTGCGCGATACGCGTGTGGGCGATACGATCACGCATGAGAAAAAACCGACCGACAAGCCATTGCCGGGCTTCAAACCGGCGCAGCCGGTGGTATTCTGCGGTCTCTTCCCGGTGGATGCCAATGATTTCGAGGCATTGCGCGATGCGATCGAAAAGCTGGCCCTGAATGACGCCAGCTTCAGTTCCGAAATGGAAACCTCAGCCGCGCTTGGTTTCGGTTTCCGCTGCGGTTTCCTTGGTCTGCTGCATCTGGAAGTGATCCGTGATCGGCTGGAACGGGAATATGACCTTGATCTGATCACGACTGCGCCCAGCGTGGTTTTCCGCCTGCATATGCGCGACGGAGAAGTGCGGGAGCTGCACAACCCAGCCGACATGCCGGATTTGACGCTGGTCGATCACATCGAAGAGCCACGCATCAAGGCGACGATCATGGTGCCGGACGAATATCTGGGCGACGTGCTGAAACTGTGCCAGGACCGACGGGGGATTCAGCTTGATCTGACCTATGCCGGCAGCCGCGCGATGGCGGTCTATGACCTGCCACTGGCCGAGGTGGTGTTCGATTTTTACGATCGCCTGAAATCCGTGACCAAGGGCTATGCCAGCTTTGATTACCAGATCAGCGAGTACCGCGAGGATAATCTGGTCAAGATGACGATCCTGGTCAATGACGAGCCGGTGGATGCACTGGCCATCATGGTGCATCGCGACCGGGCCGAAAGCCGGGGCCGCGTGATGGTCGAAAAGCTGAAAGAGCTGATTCCGCGCCATATGTTCAAGATTCCGATTCAGGCCGCCATCGGGGGGCGTGTGATCGCACGCGAGACATTGTCCGCCATGCGCAAGGACGTTACTGCAAAATGCTATGGCGGCGATGCGACGCGAAAAAAGAAGCTTCTGGAAAAGCAAAAGGCCGGCAAGAAGAAGATGCGGCAATTCGGCAAGGTTGAGATTCCTCAAACGGCCTTTATCCAGGCGTTGAAGATGGATAACTGACGGCCGGGTTACAGGGGCTGCCAATTGAAACGGGCGAAGCAGCTTGCTGCTCCGCCCGTTTCAATTGCGGTTATGGCCTCAAATTGGGCCAACAACGATCATCAGGGTCCGACGACACGGCATTCTTGCTGCTTGGCCTGAAGCTGTTCGCAGGTCAGTTGCGCATCGGCCTGGGTCAGATTTGCGAAGCTGGGCTGGAAACCGCGATTGGTATCCGCGACATGGCGCGCAGCCCCGGAAAGCACGTCACCTTGTCTCAGGGCGATCTCCATCACAAGCCGATCTGCTTCGGCTTTGGAACGATACATGCCCAGAACGACGCCGTAATTACGACCGCTATTTTCCTTGCGGCTGACGATTTCGACCGCCTCGGGCGAGGAAATGTCGCCTTCACCCATTGCCGCCACAATCACGGTTTCCGAACGCGGCTCGGGCGGGGTCGACGCCACAAGCGACATGGAACCCGAATTGCCAAGATCTGCTGGTTCCGCTTCTGCCGTGACGGCTGCCGTGCTGGGATTGCCCGCGTCACTGGCCGCAGGTGCCGCTGCAACCGCCCGAGAGCGGGGGGAAGGAACGGGTCGGGACGATACCGCCAGAACCGGTTCGGCAAGATCGGATTCGGCAGCCGCATCGGACTTGGTCGAGGCCGCAGCCATTCGTACCGCGTCGTCGATTGCGTTTGCTTCAGCTGCGGGGCGAATGCGAGGTCTGGTACTCGCATTAAGGGCGAGTTGGCCATTCGACGGCACTGCGGCTGCCTGCGGCTGAGAAGCCGGCGGGGCAGCGGCTGCCACACGTTCCGAAGGTTGCGGCGGGGCGGAACTGTTCAGTGTCAGCCGCTGGGTCTGCGGGCTGGTCGCTGCGGGAGACGGCTCGACCTGGGCACGCCGGACGATCCGGGTGGTCAATGTCGGCGGCGGCCCCGGCCGCACCTCGCGGACGCGGGTGGGAACGCGTGTAAAGCTTGAATCCAGGAGTTGGGCCATGACCTGATTGCGCTGCGCGGTCGAGGTGCCCCCGAAGACTGTTGCGATCAGCCGCTTGTTGCCATGCTTGGCCGAGGCGGTCAGGTTGAAACCCGCTGCTCTGGTATAGCCGGTCTTGATGCCGTCGGCCCCGGCGTAATCGTCAAGGAAACGCTTGTTCGTCTGGGAAACCGTCGCAATCCCCGCATCTGCGGAACGGCGCGAGAACAGGTTATAATATTGCGGGAAATCGTAGAACAGCCGGCGGCCCAGAACCGACATGTCATGTGCGGTCGAATAATGCCCGTCCTGCGTCAGCCCGTTGGCGTTGCGAAACTGCGTGTTGTTCATACCCAAGGCGCGTGCCATCTGCGTCATTTGCTGGGCAAAGGCGTCTTCCGAGCCTGCCAGCCCTTCGCCGATGGCCGTCGCAGCGTCATTGGCGGATTTGATCGCCGCCGCACGGATCAGGTAGCGCAGTTCGATCTGCTGCCCCGCCCGAAGACCCAGCTTTGAAGGGGGCTCGGCCGCGGCATTTGACGAGACGGTGAACTTGCTGTCCAACCGAACCTGTCCCCGTTCAACGGCCAGGAAAGCCAGATACAGGGTCATCATCTTCGTCAGTGATGCGGGATGAAGTTTTGTATCCGCGTTCTGTGTGTAGATGGGCTTGCCTGTGCGCGCATCCATTACATAGGCCGCAAAAGGCGCTGCCGACGCCGTCACGGGAACCATGAAGGCCAACAGGATTATTGCCCACAGCCGGGCTGTCAGGAGATTTCGGGTCACTGTCTCATCTGCCTCATTTCGACGCATCGTTTATTGCGCGCCATTCGTTAATTATCCCTTTATAGCACGACCGGATTATTCAGGAAACAGAGGATTTGACTTATTTTATTACGGTTACCCGGGCTGGGGGCATCGATTCCGAAACTCGCGGAAGTTTTCCCCGTACTGCATCCCGGGGGGCTTTCATCCGGGTGGGATTTGACTATATCTTAGCCGGGCAGGGACGGCTCGGGGGTCTGCCCGGACGGCCCGTATAACCGCGAGAGGCCAGAAACCTACAGCCATGACGCATTGGATGACCGAACCGAATGGCCCGGATGACCAGTCCGATCTGGTGGTGAAGCCGCGCGCGAAATCGCAGCGACCGCCGATGTACAAGGTGCTGATGCTGAATGACGACTTTACGCCGATGGAATTCGTCGTTCACGTGCTGGAGCGGCTTTTCGGCATGAGTCATGCTCAGGCAATCGAAATCATGCTGACGGTTCACCGCAAGGGCGTCGCGGTTGTCGGCGTCTTTTCGCATGAGGTTGCCGAAACCAAGGTCGCGCAGGTGATGGAACTTGCGCGGCGCCAGCAGCACCCACTGCAATGCACCATGGAAAAAGAGTAAACGGATTGACCGCATCACGATTGCAACTGGCTTTCCCGGATGGCCATCCCGGGGGCGAGGTTCTGGTTTTCGGAGCTGGCAGTGCCGATGATCTTTCGCCGCTTGACCCCGGACGGACCGTCATCCGGCAGGGAATGTTTCCCGATTACTCGGCGCTTGTCGACCGCGGTTACAAGGCCGCGCCCGAGATCGAGGGGCAGTTCGGCACGGCGATCGTATTTCTGCCTCGCTCGAAACCTGCCGCGCGCGCGGATATCGTCTCTGCGGCCGCCCGGCTGCAGCCGGGCGGGGTGTTGTGGGTCAATGGGCAGAAAACCGATGGCATCGATGCGATTCTGAAAGAGATGCGTGGAATCCATGCCATCGACGAGGTTCACAGCAAGGCGCATGGCAAGATTTTTCGTGTCACGCCTCCGGGTGGAAACTGGCTGCCTGCGGAATGGGAATCCCGCTCGACCATGATCGCGCCCGGTTTCGTGACCCGACCGGGGGTGTTTTCGGCGGATGGGATCGATCCCGGCTCGGCGCTGCTGGCCCGCTGCTTGCCCGAGCGTCTGCCGACCCGTCTGATCGATCTGGGAGCGGCATGGGGGTGGCTTGCCGCGCAGACACTGAAACATCCGGGAGTCGAGGTGGTTCATCTGGTCGAGGCCAGTTACCCGGCGCTTGAGTCCGCACGGGAAAATATCAGCGATAGCCGTGCAAGGTTCCACTGGGCGGACGCAAGGGATTTCCGTCTGCCCGAGCCGGTCAACGGCATTGTCATGAACCCGCCTTTCCATGAGGGCCGCGCCGCCAGTCCCGTCCTGGGCACAGAATTTATCGCGGCTGCGGCGCAACTGCTGACCGGCGCAGGTCGGCTATGGATGGTCGCCAACCGGCATTTGCCTTATGAAACGGTGTTACGTGGGCATTTCGCCAAGGTGACAGAGATCGGCGGAGACAATCGATACAAGGTTTTCGAGGCCAGCGGGGCTGGTCGCGGCGGTCATCGCCAAAGGGGACGGCAATGATTTCGATTCAGGGAAAGACCGCTATCGTGACGGGCGCTGGCCGTGGCATCGGACTGGCGGTCGCCAAGCATTTCGTCGAGCGCGGCGCCAATGTCATGTTTGCCGATGCGGACGAGGATGTGCTGCAATCTCAGACCCAGGATTATGACACCGAAACCGGCCCGGTCCGCTATTTCGCAGGCGCGCTTTCCGAGCGGCTGGCGTTGGCCAATCTGTTATCTGCGACACTGGATGCATTCGATCGGGTAGATATTTTAGTGAATGCCCATCGTCTGGTCAAAAGCTCGGATCCGCTGGATACGGATGCGGGCGTACTCGAGGACATGCTTCGTCAGAACATGATTGCCGTGCTGCGCCTGTCGCAAATGGTCGGAAAGCGGATGATCAAACAGGCCGAGGGGCAGGACAGCGTGACCCAGGCGGGCGCCATCGTGAATATCTCGACCCTTGCCGCGACCCGGCCTGTTCCGGCGATGCTGGGTTATTCCATCGCCTGTGCGGCGCAAGAGCAGGCGACGCGTGGGCTGGCGCTGGTGCTTGCTCCGCATAAGATTCGTGTCAATGGAGTCAGCTTCAGCAGCGTCATGTCGCATGAGCTTCAATGCGCATTGAAGGAAGACGGGGACCTTCGTGGTCAGATTATCGCCGGTACGCCGCTTGGTCGTATTGCCGGCGCGGAAGAGGTCGCCGATACCGTGCTTTATCTGGCAAGTGAAGGATCGCGGTTCGTGACCGGCCAGATCGTCACCGTCGATGGCGGGCGTTGTCTGGCCGATCCGGTTCCTGCCCAGATCCTGTAAGTCGCGCCGCGATCCGCCGGCAGTCGTGTTACTGCCTGGGCAGGCCAAGGCCGCCAAAGCGTAGATCGCTGAGCGATGACGGGATCACGCGGGTATATTTGGTGCCATCGATCGCTGCGCCTGCGATAAGTCCGGACTGTCCGAAGATGACGGCAACGACGGGATACTGGGCCGTGACCGTATCTGCGCCCACCGCCATGCCGCCCGAAGGAAGAGCATAATATGCATTTGCCCCGGCCACCCAGCCCGGAGCGGCACGGAACGCTGCGAGTGCGGCATCCGACTGGAAGATCAGGACATGCGCGAATTGCTGTGCGCCAAGCTGAAAGCCGACACTGGCTCGCGTAGCGGAATAGTAATCCACCGTCGCCCCGCCGATCCGCAGCGCGCCCTGACCATAGGCCCCGCCGACCCCGACCGCCGCTTCGGTCATCAGGGGCATATACAGCACGCCCTTGGCGTTCTCTACCAGAGTTGCGGCACTGGGATAGTTCTGCATCAGGTATTGGTGGGTCTGATCGACGCGTGCGTCCAGCCGGGCAGAGCCATTGGTTCCAACCGCGTTCGTGCATCCTGCCATTGCCAATGCCGCGCCCCCTGCGACCAAGACATTGCGCCGGTTCATCATTCCGAAACTGCTCATTTTTCCATCGCCTCGCATTGTTTTCCGGACCTGTTCGCGATCCTTTGGCGGCAGGATACGCGAGTCAGACCGATCAAGCCAGCATTTCGGCAACAGCAGGGGCAAAATAGCTGAGAACGCCGTCACAGCCGGCGCGGCGGAATGCCAGCAGGCTTTCCATCATCACATCGCGCGACAGCCAGCCATTGCGGATCGCGCCTTCCAGCATCGCATATTCGCCGCTGACCTGATAGGCGAATGTCGGCACAGCAAAACGATCCTTTGCCTCGCGACAGATATCCAGATAGGGCATGCCGGGCTTGACCATGACCATATCGGCGCCTTCCGCCAGATCGCGGGCGACGCAACGCAGCGCCTCGGCACGGTTTCCGGGATCAACCTGATAGGTTTTCTTGTCACCCACAAGCCGCCCTGAAGCGCCTACCGCATCCCGGAATGGTCCGTAAAAGGCGCTCGCGAATTTCGCGGCATAGGACAGGATCGCGACATGCTTGTAACCTTCGAGTTCAAGCGCTGCCCGCAACGCGCCAATTCTGCCATCCATCATATCCGAGGGGCCAAGGATATCCGCTCCGGCCTCAGCCTGCGCGAGCGCCATCTTGACCAGCGCCTCGACCGTTTCGTCATTCACGATCTCGCCATTCACGACAAAACCGTCATGGCCGTTGATATTATAGGGGTCCAGCGCGATATCCGTCATCACGGCCAGTTCCGGGACGGTTTCCTTGATCGCACGGATCGCGCGGTTTCCGATATTCTCGGGATCCCATGCGCGTTCACAGGCTTCCGTTTTAAGATCCTGATCTGAATGTGGAAAGATGCATATCGCCGGGATGTTCAGCCCAGCCGCCCGCTCTGCCGCCCGCTTCACGCCATCCAGCGTCAGCCGTTCGACGCCGGGCATCGAGGGGATCTCGCCTTCGGCACCTGCGACCTCGGTCACGAATACCGGCCAGATCAGGTTGGCGGGACTGAATTCGGTTTCGACGATCATGGCGCGCAGACTGGGCGTCCGACGCATGCGGCGCAGGCGGGCCGCGGGGAAGGGGGCGATGATCGGATTGGCCATGATGCGTTCCTTTCGGGGTCCGGGCAAAGGGATGGCGGATATGCTTTCCCTTCATCCCAAGCCGTTTTAAGGTCAGCGGCGATCAAGAACAAGGAACCCCTGCGTGCTTCAATTCGACGGCTTCATCGGCTTGCTGGACAGCCGGTCTTTCGGAACGATCTGGTACTGGCTGGTCTTTGCGTGGTTCTGGTGGCGTACCGGACTTCACGTGATTGGCGTTCCGTTTGACGTGGTGGCAAAGGCACATCGGGCATTTACCACAAAATCCGAGGACAGGCAGGAAATTCTTATTCTGCTAGACTGGCTTTCGCTGACCGTTTCCAGATGGCAGATCGGTTCCGGTCTGGGAGCAATTTTTCTAGGCATCTGCTGTTTCGTTTTGACATCCTTGGGATTTCTGGGATTCCTGTATGATCTGCAGATGGCACAGGCATTGATCCTGTTGCTGCTGCCGCTTGCCGTGGTGTTGTGGCTGCGGCTGCGGCTTGCCCGAAAACTGCTGCGGCTCATACAGGACGCGCAATCCGCGGCACGGCCCGCCATTGATGTGGGCGGTGAGGCTGCCCGCAAGATGGTGTGGCACAGACGGATCGTGTCGCTGATCGCGATCATTGCTGCGCTGCTGGCGGGCGCATGGGGAATGTTGTGGGCCCTGATGCACCCAAACGGGATGTGACCTTGACATCGCTGTGCTGCGCTTTACCTGACGGCTCATGTCCGAACATCTGACCCTTTCCGGCGCGCCCGAAGGCTATGACGCCGCCCTGATCGCTCGTGAGGCGGTGCGGCCCGAAAATAACGGCGCACCGGTCATCCATATCGCACGCGATGATCGCAGGATGGCGGCGATGCGGGCGGCGCTGGAATTTCTGGCGCCCGATCTGCCGATACTGGATTTCCCGGCATGGGATACGACCCCCTATGACCGCGTTTCGCCCGCTCCGGCGGTGCAGGCGGCGCGGATGGCGACTCTGGCGGCTCTGGCACAGGGGGCGATCAAGGAGCCCTTCGTTCTGCTGACTACGCTGAACGCTGCGCTTCAACGCCTGCCCGCACGCGATCTGGTCGGACATGCAAGCTTTGCGGCTCGTGTCGGCAGTCGTATAGATGAAGCCGCTCTGCGCGATTTCCTGATCCGGATGGGATTCGTGCAATCCCCTACCGTGACCGAACCCGGCGATTACGCCATTCGCGGAGGGATCATCGATATCTATGCCCCCGGCGAAGCGGGGCCGGTGCGGTTGGATCTGTTCGGTGACGTGCTGGATGGCGCGCGGCGCTTTGACCCGGTCACGCAGCGCACCACCGAAAAGCTGGAGCGCGTCGAGATTGCACCGATGTCCGAGGTGATCCTCGACGAAGCCGCCATTACCCGGTTTCGGCAGAATTACCGGGTGGAATATGGCGGCGGCAGTAACGATCCGCTGTATGAGGGCGTCAGTGCGGGCCGCAAGATGGCCGGGATGGAACATTGGTTGCCGTGGTTTCACGACCGGTTGGAAAGCCTGTTCGATTATCTGCCTGGCGCGTCGGTCGTACTGGATGACCATGTCGGTCAGGTCGCAGATGCGCGGCGCGAGATGATCCGAGAGCAGTTTCAATCCCGCCGCGATGCTCTGGCGGCGCAGGGGCGTAGCGATACTGTCTATAAGCCTGTGCCGCCTGACCTGATGTTTCCGGGGCCGGAGGAATGGGAGGGGTGGCTGTCCTTGCATCGGGTGCTTCGGCTTTCGGTGCTGCAACAGCCTCCGGGCCCCGGAGTTCTGGATGCCGGCGGTCGTCCGGGGCGGAATTTCGCACCTGAAAGGCAATCAGATAATATAAGTCTGTTCAAGGCATTGGCGTCATATATTGATGGGTTGCGCAAGGATGGGCGCGTGATCATCGCCAGCTTTTCGGACGGTGCGAGGGACCGGCTGTCCGGCCTGATGAAAGATGAAGGTATCACTGGCGCAAAGGTCATCGCTGATATTCGTGATCTGCCCGACATACCCGGCGCGATCGGGCTGGCCGTCTGGCCGTTGGAAGAGGGTTTCACGGCAGATGGCCGGGCGCTTGGCCGCCTGACGGTGATCTCCGAGCAGGATGTTCTGGGAGACCGCCTGATCCGGGGTGCGAAGAAGCGCCGACGGGCCGAGAATTTCCTGCAGGACACGCAAAGCCTGTCTCCCGGCGATCTGATCGTGCATGTCGAACATGGGATCGGGCGATATACCGGGTTGGAGACGATTACCGCAGCCGGTGTGCCGCATGACTGCGTGGCGCTTGAATATGCGGGCGGGGACCGGCTTTACCTTCCGGTCGAGAATATCGAACTGCTCAGCCGCTATGGCCATGAGGAAGGGTTGCTGGACCGTCTTGGCGGCGGCGCATGGCAAGCCCGGAAGGCGCGGCTGAAGGAACGCATCAGGCTGATTGCCGACAAGCTGATGCGCGTCGCGGCCGAGCGTCTCTTGCGCCCGGCGCCCGTGCTGGAACCCGAGGATCACGACTGGCAGGCATTCTCGGCGCGTTTTCCCTATAGCGAGACGGACGATCAGGCGGCAGCTATCGAGGACGTGTTAGGGGATCTGTCGGCCGGCCGCCCGATGGATAGGCTGATCGTCGGCGATGTCGGTTTCGGCAAGACCGAGGTGGCGATGCGCGCGGCCTTCGTCGCGGCAAGTCAGGGGATGCAGGTTGCGGTGATCGCGCCTACGACCCTGCTGGCCCGTCAGCATTACAAGACCTTTGCCGAGCGTTTCCGGGCAACCGCGATCACCGTTCGCCCCCTGTCGCGCTTCGTTGGTGCGAAAGATGCCGCTAAAACCCGCGAAGGGATGGCTGACGGCTCGGTCGATATCGTGATAGGCACTCATGCAGTATTGGCCAAGGGGGTGCGTTTCAAGAATCTGGGCCTGCTGGTCATCGATGAAGAGCAGCATTTCGGGGTCGCCCATAAAGAACGGCTCAAGGAATTGCGCAGCGACATTCATGTGCTGACCCTGACCGCCACGCCGATCCCGCGCACCTTGCAGCTTTCCCTGACCGGTGTGCGCGATCTGTCGATCATCGGGACACCGCCGGTGGATCGCCTGACGATCCGCACCTATGTCAGCGAATTCGATAGTGTGACGACACGCGAAGCACTTCTGCGCGAAAAATATCGCGGCGGACAAAGCTTCTTCGTCGTTCCCCGGATCAGTGATCTGCCCGATGTCGAGCATTTCCTTCAGGAACATTGCCCCGAGATCAGTTACATCATCGCGCATGGCCAGCTTGCGGCGGGCGATCTGGATCAGAGGATGAATGCATTCTACGACGGCAGCCATGATGTTCTGGTGGCGACGACCATCGTGGAAAGCGGGCTGGATATTCCCACGGCCAATACCATGATCGTCTGGCGCGCCGATATGCTGGGACTGGCGCAGCTTTATCAGATCCGTGGGCGGGTCGGGCGTTCGAAGACGCGGGCCTATTGCTATCTGACAACCAAGCCGCGCGCGCCTTTGACACCTCAGGCGATGCGGCGGTTGAAATTCCTTGGCGCGATCGACTCGCTTGGCGCGGGCTTCAACCTTGCCTCGCAGGATCTGGATCTGCGCGGGGCAGGGAACCTTCTTGGCGAGGAGCAGTCGGGACATATCAAGGAGGTCGGCTTCGAACTTTATCAGCAGATGCTGGAAGAAACCATCGCCAAGCTGAAATCCGGCGAAATCGAAGGCACGCCCGAGGATGAATGGGCGCCACAACTGAACCTTGGGGTGCCGGTCACGATTCCCGAAAGCTTCATCCCCGATCTGGATGTGCGGCTGGGCCTTTACCGGCGTCTGGCCGAGCTGACCTCCAAGGTCGAGCTGGAGGGTTTCGCGGCCGAGCTGATCGACCGCTTCGGGGAGTTGCCGCGTGAGGTGAACACGCTTTTGCGCGTGATCCGCATCAAGGCCATGGCCAAGCGCGCCAATATCGCCAAGCTGGATGCCGGGCCCAAGGGCGCGACGATACAGTTCCATGATGACAAGTTCCCCAATCCGGCGGGGCTGGTCGAGTTCCTGACCGATCAACGCGGGTTGGCCAAAGTGGATGGCAACAAGATCGTCATTCGCCGCGACTGGAAATCGGATGCCGAGCGGATCAAGGGCGCTTTCGGTATCACCCGTGACCTTGCCGCCAAGGCCAAGGCGGCGACGTGACCCGGCAGGTCCGCTTTGATCATGGACCGTTGGCGGGGGGAACATTGTTCTCTGCGCCCCAAAGCGTGATCCGTGCTGATACGATGGCGGGCATCGTTCCCGCCTTCGCGGCGATGGAAGCCGCCCGGGCGCGGGGCTACTGGCTGGCCGGATATTGCTCCTACGAATTGGGCTATGCGCTCAATCCGCGCCTTGAACCGCTGATGCCCGAAAGACGGGACGTGCCGCTGATCATGATGGGGGTCTTTGATCGCCCCCGCGCCGCGCCATCCCTGCCGCCGCCTGCGGGCAAGATCACGGCTCCGCAACCGCTCTGGACACGCGAACGTTATGATCAGGCCTTGCGACAGGTGCATGATTATATCGAGGCGGGCGATACCTATCAGATCAACCTGACCTTTCCGATGGAAACCCATGCCTCGGGCGATCCGCTTTCGCTCTATTCTGCGCTTGCCGCGCGGCAGCCGGTGGGTGAGGGCGCGTTTGTCGATCTTGGCGGCCCGATAATCCTGTCCCGCAGTCCAGAGCTGTTTTTCGCCGTGGACGAGACGGGCCGAATTGAAACCCGCCCGATGAAAGGCACGATCGGACGCGGCGATAATGCGGCGCAGGATCATGCGGCGAAGGAAGCTCTGTTGGCGTCCGAGAAGGATCGGGCGGAAAACCTGATGATCGTCGATCTTCTGCGTAACGATATCAGCCGCGTATGTCGCGCCGGAACCGTTCATGTGCCGCGCCTGTTCGAGATCGAAACCTATACCACGCTGCATCAGATGACCTCGACCGTGACCGGACAACTGGCCCCCGGCACGGGCCTGATCGACGTTATCGCCGCCCTGTTCCCCTGCGGTTCGATCACCGGCGCGCCGAAGATCCGCGCAATGGAGATCATCGCGGAACTGGAGCAGGAGCCCCGGGGCGTTTACTGCGGGGCGATCGGTTGGATGGATCCGGGCGGGCCGATGCGGTTCAGCGTGGCGATCCGTACGCCCGTCTTGCATGCCGAGGGCCGGTTGCGATTGAATGTCGGCGGCGGCATCACCCATGACAGCCGCACACAATCGGAATGGGAGGAAGCTCTGTGCAAATCCGCATTTCTGAACCTGTCCCCTCGGGGTTGAAGGTGATCGAAACCATGCGCGCCGAGCCGGACGGCCGGATTGCGCATTGGTTTCTGCATCTGGACCGTTTGCGCAGGGATTGTGCTGCGGTCGATTTTACCCTTGATGAAGATCAGATACAGCGGATCTTGGCGGATTTGCCGCATGGGCTGGTTTTGCGGGTGCGGTTGACCGTCGATGCCCGTGGGCAGGTGGAGGTGGCCCATCAGCCATTGCTGCCAAACCCGGCGCATTGGACGGTCATGCTGTCACCGGTTTCAATTGATAGCGGTGATCCCTGGTTGCGGATCAAATCGACATATCGGGTTACCCATAACGCGGCACGCGCTGCCATGCCCAAAGGCTATGACGAGGCGATCCTGATGAACGAACGGGGCGAGATCTGCGAAGGTACGATCACCAATGTTTTCTTGCGCCGGAAGGGGCGGCTGCTGACGCCTCCTGTATCCTGCGGATTGTTGCCCGGCGTGTTGCGGCAGTCGCTGCTGGATTGTGGCGACGCGCAAGAAGCCGTGCTGTCGGTTGAGGATTTAACCGAAGCAGAGCTGTTCTGCGGCAATGCCTTGCGGGGACTGATCCCCGCAAAGCTGTCGCCCTCGGTCAGCGGCAGTTAAGCCGCGCTGCCGAATCTCAGCCGGGGAAGCGAAGCCGCCGCCGCCGCCCAGGCAAGCACCGCGCAAAGCGCAATGCCCGATACCATCATGGCCGCGCTGTTATCCATGAGCGGCCCTGTGATCAGGATCATCGCTCCGCCGGTCAGCATCTGGATTGTGCCACCCAAAGAGGATGCCAGTCCCGAGATGTCGGGATGGGGATCAAGCGCCATGACCATGGTTGTCGGAATGACCAATCCCAGACAGGCATTCGCCAGCAACAGGCCCAAGACGACCAGATGAAGCGCATCCGCGCCCGACCAGACAAGCATCGTCAGCACAAGCGCGGCGCCGGCAAAGCCGGTGATCGCCAGCGAGATGACTCGTTCCATGCCAAAACGCGCCGCCAGATAGCCCGCGAATTGCGAGGCAGAGAAGAAGCCGATGGCATTTATGGCGAAGGCGATGGAAAAGCCTGTGGGGCTAAGCCCGTATTGATGCTTGTAGACGAAGCTGGCCGTGGACAGGAACACGAAGAAGCTGGACATGCCGAAACCGCCGATCATCGTCAGCCCCATGAAGCGGCGATCCGTCACCAATCTGCGGATCCCTGCCATCATCTGATCGATTCGCACCGGCCGGCGGCTGGCGGGATCAGAGGTTTCGGGCAGCACGAACAGGATCAGGCACAGACTCAGCAGTGCTGCGACGCCAAGAACGGCAAAGATTTCGCGCCAGCCTCCCCATGCCATGACAAGCGAGCCGGTCAGCGGAGCAAGCATGGGCGAGATGGCGATGACGATCATCACCGCCGCCATCATTTTCGCCCCGGCCGGGCCGGTCGCCACGTCGCGGATTACCGCGCGCGGCACGACCATCAGCGTTGCAGCCCCCAGGCCCTGCAAGGCGCGGGCCAGGATCAACTCGCCGATACCGGGCGCAAGCGATGCCCAGATTGTCGCGGCCAGAAAGATGGCGACGCCAATTACCATGGGTTTCTTTCGCCCGATCGCGTCGGCCATCGGACCGTAGATCATCTGCGCGATTCCAAACGCAATGAAATAAGAGGTCAGCGTTTGCGCCGCCTTTGCCTCACTTGTGCCCAGATCTGTGGCGACCTGGGGCAGGGCAGGCAGATACATATCGATCGCAAAAGGACCGACCGCGGATAACAGACCCAGAACAAGGGCCATGCGGAACAATGGGTCACGCATCAGAATTACCTGTAATGTAGATATGGGTTAGCAGCGCGTAGAATCACGCCATGAATTACCGCCGCCGCGCCGCGGACACTGCCATAATTGCTTCAACGCCGCAAGCCGTTCATATTCCTGCCCGTGATGGGCCTGAATTGCACCTTGCGAGGCCATATCATATTGCGGTTGATCGCCGCTTGCGGGATGGCTATTTGCTTGCGCCATGGCGAAGCTGTATTTCCACTATTCCACGATGAATGCCGGCAAAAGCACGCTTTTGTTGCAGGCTTCCTATAATTACCGCGAACGGGGAATGCACACGCTGCTGTTGACTGCCGCTGTCGATGACCGCGCGGGCGAAGCGCGGATCGCCAGCCGGATCGGGATCGCGGAACAGGCGCGGATTTTCGACACGGCCACCGATTTATTCGCATTGATCGATCGACAGCATACGGTCGCGGCGTGCGTTTTCATAGATGAGGCGCAGTTCCTGACCCATCAGCAGGTGTGGCAACTGGCCCGGGTGGCGGATGATCTGAATATCCCTGTCATGTGCTACGGGCTGCGGGTCGATTTTCGGGGCGAATTATTCCCCGGATCGGCCGCCTTGCTGGCATTGGCGGACGACATGCGCGAAGTCCGCACCATTTGCCATTGCGGCAAAAAGGCAACCATGGTGATCCGTCGCGACGCCAAAGGCCGGGCGATTACCGAGGGCGCACAGGTGCAGGTCGGTGGCAACGAGACTTATGTCTCGCTGTGCCGTCGGCATTGGCGCGAGGCGGTCGGGTGCTGATTTGAGGATTATAAAGATATTATTTATCAATGTATTGATCTGATAATCTAATGGAAGGTAGAATGGGGTGCCACTCGCGAGATATCTCGGGCACCGTTACGAATCCGGAATTTGCCGGTTGAAAAGGATGGGTAATGCTGGATATCGGCTATTTCGGCGCGGTGATTGCCGGACTTCTTTCCTTCCTGTCGCCCTGCATCCTGCCGATGGTGCCCTTCTATCTGACATATATGGCGGGCATCTCGATGACCGAGTTGCGTGGAGACGGTGAAATCGCTTCCGGAGCGCAGCACCGCCTGATTATCTCGGCCGTGGCATTTGCCTTGGGCGTGACCACGATCTTCGTGCTTCTGGGCCTTGGCGCGACCGCGCTTGGCCAGTTATTTGCGCAATGGCGAGGCACGTTAAGCTATGTGGCGGCGGCGGTTCTGCTTATTTTCGGGCTGCATTTCATGGGCGTGATGCGCATCCCGTTTCTTTACCGCGAGGCACGGCTTGAAGGCCCGGCCCGGCCGGCGAGCCTTGCCGGGGCCTATGTCATGGGGCTTGCCTTCGGTTTTGGCTGGACGCCCTGTGTCGGACCGGCTCTCACGGCAATCCTGCTTGTGGCGTCGGGCAGCGGAGATCTGTGGCATGGAGGGACGTTGCTGCTGGTTTACGGCCTCTCGATGACACTGCCATTCGTATTGGTCGCATTCTTTGCCCGTCCTTTCCTTGGCTGGGCTAACCGCAACCGTAAATATCTGGGGTATGTGGAAAAACTGATGGGCGCGATGCTGATCCTCTTTGCGGTTCTGATCGCGACTAATACAGTCAATCTGATTGCTGCCTGGATGATCGAGACATTCGACTGGTCCGCCACCCTGATCTGAAGGAGGATGAAGATATGGATTTTCTCCGCGCCGCTCTTTTGGCCGCTGCATTCGCGCTGCCCGCCCATGCGGTTACCCTTGGCGATGACGGGCTTTATGATGAGCCGTGGATCCGCGAAACCTTCAAAGATCTTCGCGAGGATCTGGCCGAAGCGAATGCCGAAGGCAAACGGCTTCTGCTTTTGATCGAACAGCGCGGCTGCATCTATTGCACGCAGATGCATGAAGAGGTCTTTACCGAACCCGATATAGGGAGCCTGATCGACGAAAATTATTTCGTCATCCAGATCAACATGTTCGGTGATATTCCCGTAACCGATTTCGACGGCAAGGAATTGCCCGAGAAAGAGATGGTGAATCGGTGGGGCGCGATGTTCACGCCCACGATGATCTTTCTTCCGGAAGAGGTGTCAGAAGACATGACCGCATCGCAGGCAGCGGTTGCCACCATGCCCGGAGCCTTCGCCCGGGGCACAACGATGGCGCTTCTGGAATGGGTCCGCGATCACGGCTATGAATCCGGCGAGAATTTTCAGAAATACGTGGCCGAGAAAGCCTCTGCCGGGAAGTGATCGCTATTGCGGCGTAAGGTTGGCGGGTCAACCGCCGGTATGACTCATATGCCGGGGCATTTGCCCGGAAACGGTTTGCCGCGAATAATCGAAATCATGACCTTTGGGTTTGTGGGCGATGGCTGCGCGGATCGCGTGGCGCAACGGCTGATCATCCTCGGATGCCCGAAGGGGCGCGCGCAGGTCGGCGCGATCCTCCTGTCCCAGGCACATATACAATTCGCCGGTGCAGGTCAGGCGGACGCGGTTGCAGCTTTCGCAGAAATTATGGGTCAGCGGGGTGATGAAGCCGATCTTCTGGCCGGTTTCCTGAAGACGGACATAGCGCGCAGGGCCGCCTGTCCTTTCTGCCAGATCGATCAGGGTAAAGCGTTCGGCAAGCTGTTTGCGCAGGTCGTTCAGCGGCCAATACTGGTCCAGCCGGTCCTCATTTCCCAGATCGCCCATCGGCATGACTTCGATGAAGGTCAGATCGAACCCCTCGTCACCGCACCAGCGGACCAGATCGAACAACTCGTCATCGTTTACGCCTTTCAGGGCCACGACATTGATCTTGATCCGAAGCCCGGCGGCCTTGGCTGCCGCGACGCCGTCAAGCACTTGCGGAAGACGGCCCCAGCGAGTGATCGACGCGAATTTATCCGCCTGAAGCGTATCCAGCGACACATTTACACGCTGAACGCCGCAATCGACCAGTTCCTCGGCAAAGCGACCAAGCTGACTGCCATTGGTGGTCAAGGTCAGTTCTTCCAGACCGCTTCCCAGATGCCGCGACATTTGCCGGAAGAAGCCCATGATTCCACGCCGGACCAGCGGTTCCCCGCCGGTGATGCGCAGCTTGCGCACGCCCAGACCCACAAAGGCCGAACAGAGCCGGTCGAGTTCCTCGAGCGTCAGGAGTTCCGCCTTGGGAAGAAACTGCATATGCTCGGCCATGCAGTAGACACAACGGAAATCGCACCGATCAGTGACCGATACGCGAAGATAGGTAATCGGCCGCGCGAAGGGGTCGATAAGAGGGGCTGACGCTGCGTGATCCATAACAGTCAATCTAGTGGTGCCGCAGTCAATGCACAAGCTTTTGCCGATCACGCGGCTGCGTGTGGACGTTCTTAATCATTACGTACTAACCTGCGCGTAAATGCGAGCGACAGGAGTAATTGCATGAGCGAGTTGAAGATTGGTCTGGCGGCCACGCTTTCAGTGGCGGTTCTTGCAGGGTGCAATATCGCTGGGCAGGGCGCGGGTTCGACCGATCGCCCGAAGCAAGCGGATGCGTCCGGCCCCGTCGATACGCAGCTTTCGCAGGAACAACTGGCGGCGGCAACCGCGATCACCCGCGCTCCGTCACCGCGGCCCACGGCGCGTGCCACGGCCGACCAGCTTGATACGACAACTGCCGAGCAGCGGGCGGCGGCGGCCAAGGCGCCCGAGACCTCGGAAACCAAGCTGGGCAGCACGGTTGCATCGCTTGGAGATCCGACCGAGGGCGGGTTCTGGATCAAGACTCCGCTGGTCAAATCGCGCGGGATCGGGCGGATCGTGAACCCGGCGAATGGCAAATCGGCTAAGGTCGACCTGATCCCGCTTGATGGTCCTGAAAACGGCGGAAGTCAGGTATCATTGCCTGCATTGCAATTGATCGGGGTATCGCTGACCGATCTGCCGCGGATCGAGGTTTACAAGTCATAGAAACAACTGCCGGCAGGCGGTTCTACAACCCGGCCAGATCGGCTCCGCCCGCGGCACGGAACCAGCGGATCACCTTGGCGCGCTCTTCTTCTTCCATGAAGCTGACATTGGCGGGCGGCATTGCGTCGGTCAGGCCTGCCTGCACATAGATTTCGCGGGCAGTGCGGGCGATATCGGCGGGAGTTTCCAGAAAAACCCCTTTCGGCGCGTGATAAATACCTTCATAGACCGGCTCGCGCGCGTGACACATCGAGCAGCGACCCGCGACAATCTTGGCGATGTCGTCGAAACCCGGCGCTTCGGCATAGCGGGTTTCGACTGGTGTAAGCGCGCGGGCCTCGGAATGCTCAAGCGTGTCCTGATTGAGACCTGCGGAACTCAGCCACATGATCATGATGAACAGAACCGCCGTGACCGCCCAAGTCCACCACAGATCACCCTTGCGGGCATGCATGGTATTGAAGAAATGCCGGATGGTGACACCCATCAGGAAAATCAGGGCGGCGATCAACCAGTTGTAATCGCTTGCGAAAGCCAGAGGGTAGTGATTCGACAGCATCAGAAAGATGACCGGCAGGGTCAGGTAGTTGTTATGCGTCGAGCGCAGCTTCGCAATCTTGCCGTATTTGGGATCGGCTTCGCGCCCCGCCTTCAGATCAGCTACAACGATCCGCTGATTGGGCATGATGATCAGAAAGACATTTGCCGTCATGATCGTTGCGGTAAAGGCCCCCAGATGCAGCAGGGCGGCCCGGCCCGTGAAGATCTGATCGTAACCCCAGCCCATGACGACCAGCGCTACGAACAGCAGCAGCATCAAGACTGTCGGACGTTCGCCCAGAGACGATTTGCACAGCGTGTCATAGATCAACCAGCCAATCGCCAGCGAACCGCCCGAAATCAGGATTGCCTGCCACTGCGCCAGTTCCATCTTTGCCGGGTCGATCAAATACAGGTTCGCTCCGGCCCAATAGGTGACCATCAGCAACGCGGCGCCCGAAAGCCATGTCGAATAGCTTTCCCATTTGAACCATGTCAGATGCTCGGGCATCCGTTCGGGCGCGACCAGATATTTCTGGATATGATAGAAACCACCGCCATGAACCTGCCATTCCTCGCCATGCGCGCCCTTGGGCAGGCCCGGAGCCTTTTGCAGCCCTAGATCCAGCGCGATGAAATAAAAGGACGAGCCGATCCAGGCGATCGCGGTGATCACATGAGTCCAGCGGATTGCAAAGGACAGCCATTCCCAGATGACGATATGATCGGGAATCATTGCTCAGCTCCCCCGATAGGTCGAATAGCCGAAAGGCGAAATCAGCAGCGGCACGTGATAGTGATCCTGCTGCGACATGCCGAAGCGGATCGGAATCACATCAAGGAAGCGGGGATGCTCGGGATCAATTCCCGTCTCATCCATCCATGCGCCCGCGTGAAATTCAAGCTCATATGTCCCGGTCGCGAAGTCGGTTTCCGGCAGAATTTGCCGGTCAGTGCGTCCGTCCGCATTGGTTATCAATCGCGCCAATTCGCTGCGCTGTCCGTCTTGCAGGCGGTATAGCACCACCTCCATGCCCTCGGCCGGCCGGCCTCGGGCAGTGTCAAGCACATGTGTTGTCAGGTATCCCGACATCTGCGCCTCCCCTGATTATTCCTGTTTCCTTGATAACCGATCGACGAAGACAGTCGAGACGGCTCCAGGACAAGGCAGTCTATAGATTTCGTAGAAAATATACGCGCAGTTTATTAATTGCGATGACATTAACCGGCTGTAAGCCAATCGTTGGTGTCGCAGGATCAGAGCATCAGCGGGCTACGGTCGCCCTCGGCAAAGCGGCGCAGCACGGCCGGGTAAAGACGGTGCTCCTGCTCAAGCACTCTGGCGGCAAGCGACTGTTCAGTATCGCCGGGCAGGATCGGAACCCGCACCTGTCCAAGGATCGGCCCGGAATCCAACTCTGGCGTGACCTCATGCACGGTTGCACCCGCTTCGGAATCACCGGCGGAAATGGCGCGGGCATGAGTGTCCAGCCCGGGATACAGGGGCAATAGCGAAGGATGGATATTCAGCATTCGCCCGGTGAACTTCGCCACGAATTTCGGTGTCAGTACCCGCATGAAACCCGCGAGACATAAGATATCGGGGCTGGCGTCCAGCAGCGGTCCCAGCAATTCGGCCTCGAACCCGGCCCGGTCTTGCGGAAAGCGGCTGTGATCGACCGCCGCCGTCGCAATGCCCAATCCGGCTGCCTTTTGCAGGCCGACTGCCGAGGGATCATTGGATGCGACCAGTACTGGCCGCGCCGGATGGTCCCCGGTCATGCTTTCGACCAGCCGCACCATGTTCGAGCCGCTGCCAGAGATCAGAATGGCGACCCGTTTCACGCAAGCGTCCCACCAAGGCTGATACCCTGATCAGAGGTGACATGACCGATGCGATAGACACGTTCATCCGCAACGGCAAGAATCTCGGTCAGTTCATCTGCCTGATCCTCGGTGACCGCGAGAATCATCCCGATACCGCAGTTGAAGGTCTTGAGCATATCGGCCTGGCCGATCCCGCCCGCGCTGGCCAGCCATTTGAACACCGGCGGCAATGCCCATGCGTCAAGCTGCACATGCGCACCCAGATTTTTCGGCAGGACGCGAGGCAGGTTCTCGGTGATTCCACCCCCGGTGATATGGGCGACGGCATGCACGCCGCCCGCCCGGATCGCTTTCAACGCGGATCCCACATAGATTCGGGTCGGCACGAGCAAAGCCTCACCCAAAGTCACGTCGGCAAAGGGGGCAGGGGCGTCCCAGCCCAATCCTGCATGTTCCGCGACCTTGCGGACCAGCGAGTAACCATTGGAATGCACCCCGTCCGAGCCAAGGGCAAGCAGCACATCTCCTTCGCGGACATTCGCGGGCAAGGCGGTTCCGCGTTGCATTGCACCGACGGCAAAGCCGGCCAGATCGAAATCGCCGTCGTGATACATGCCCGGCATCTCGGCTGTTTCACCGCCAATCAGTGCGCAACCGGCCAGCTTGCAGCCTTTCGCAATACTCTCGACCACCCGCGCGCCTTCATCGACCGACAATTTTCCGGTCGCGAAATAATCAAGAAAAAACAAAGGTTCTGCGCCCTGACAGACCAGATCGTTGACGCACATTGCAACCAGATCCTGACCGATTCCGTCCAGATGCCCGGTATCGATGGCAATCCGCAGCTTGGTTCCCACGCCATCGGTTGCGGCGACAAGAACCGGATCGTCATAGCCTGCCGCTTTTGGATCGAACAACGCACCAAAGCCGCCAAGCGCATCCATGACCCCGGATCGCGTGGTTGAAGCCGCTGCAGGTTTGATCCGCTCGACCAGAGCATTCCCGGCGTCGATATCGACGCCTGCATCACGATAGCTGATCCCGTTCTTTGTCATTCCAATCCCCGCGGCATTCTGCGCCTCCGATAGCCCAACCCGAGCGAAGGAGCAACGAGAATGCTTGACCAATGCCGCCACTGCGACTACGCAGATGCCGCTACACGGGCCTGTAGCTCAATTGGTTAGAGCAGGGCGCTCATAACGCCTTGGTTGGGGGTTCGAGTCCCTCCGGGCCTACCATGTCCTTTTCAATATATTGATTATACGTCATTTTATGGCCGGTTTATGGATTCCGTCCGGGATCCGCATAGTTCTGGCCATATTGCCTGATTGGACCTGCGCGCCGGGTCGGATCAGAAATACAAATTGTCCGGGAGCCCGGTCAGATCATGGGCGCCCGGATGTTCATCAGATAAGGGTTTCCGCGCTTTGGGAATACCGGGTTCTAGCCTGCATTCTCACCTTCGCCCGGCACGGCATCGGTCATGTTCGCCTCTGACGCAGGAACTGCCTCGGCGCTGCCGACATCAGCGACGGTATCCATCTTGACTTCGGGAAGCGCGTCCAGTGCGGCGATTTGCTTGGCGCAGAGATCGGCCGCCCCGGAAACCTGATCTTCCAGTGCGTCTATCGTGCTCCAGCCGCCATCTTCGATGAGGTTGTCCCGCTCATAAGATCTTGCTTCCTTCAGCTTTGTGAAATTGTCCGCGGCGTTGGCATCCGATACGAATCGGTCAACGCAGATGGAAGCGACCAGTTGTTTACGACTGTCATTTGACGCCTGTTCCGTCATTTCCCGAGCGGATCCCCCGGTCACCCAGCCGCCCGCGGTGAACCCGATAACCATTGTCAGAACCGCAGTGCCAACCGCAGTCCATACCAGAGTTCCTTTGGTCGGTTGATATTCCTGGAGTTTCTGAATCATATCACATGCTCTCCCTGTTTATATTATAGGTATGAGGATGGAGGATAAAGGCGCATCATGTCAAACGATTTAATGACGCGTAGTGAATAATTTTGAAAAATCCGAACGACTGGAGGGATAATTATGAATGATATCCAAGGATAAATATCATAATATTATGATTTTTATATATTATTTCTGTTATCTTGTACTGATTTCAAGAAAGCTGTTTTCCTTCCCATTGTTCTTTTGGTGGATATGCTCAATAATTTAATGATTGTAATAATATCATCACGTTCGGTCAAATATTCGTGAAATATCTTAACGAAATGTACATTTGAAATATAAGGCGATAGGTTTTTTGTGGAATTGTTTTGAATATTGATCACTGAAAATAAGCCATGTGCGATTTGAGCCCTGAATTCGAAAAAATCCATAAGCTATGATTTGCAGGATATTCGAGTATCAAAGTTGCATTGCCACCGGCTTGTATCGGTTTGTTCCGGTCAATTCCGTCGTCTGCCTCTTGGGTCTTGTTTTCATGTGTCGCAGCGTGGGAGGTTCTTGCTGACATCGGCGATCTCTGCGTCAGGGGAAGACAGGGGGTTAACCGGTGCGGTAGCTGCATATTCGAAAATTTTGCCGAGGCGAGTGACCGCTTCCCTCGGCGATTTTTGCCCGCGGCTTCGAAGGAAAATCTGGCGCTTTGCGAATATGCCGCGACCCGGAACAGCCATTGCTATCGCAAGTGGATCGCCAGGTTGCTGATTTAAAAGAATAAATATGGCGCACCCGAGAGGATTCGAACCTCTGGCCTCTGCCTTCGGAGGGCAGCGCTCTATCCAGCTGAGCTACGGGTGCCTTGCAAGGCTGCATAACGATCACGGTCGCATTGTGCAATGCCGAAATCGGCGCGTTTGCTGATCCTGTGTGGTGGCTGATCAGGGACCGCGCCGCCGTGATAAAAAACGGCGCGGCCTGCTGATGATCCCGAGATCAAAGCCTCTCGATGGCGATGGCGATGCCTTGGCCGCCGCCAATGCACATGGTGATCAAGGCATGTTTGCCGCTGCCCCGTTCAAGTTCGTGAAGTGCCTTTACCGTCAGGATCGCGCCGGTCGCGCCGACCGGGTGCCCCAATGCAATGGCCCCGCCATTCGGATTGACCTTTGCCGGATCAAGACCAAGCGCCTTGTTGACGGCCAGAGCCTGTGCGGCGAATGCCTCGTTTGATTCGATCACATCGAAATCCGCCGCCCTCAGTCCAGTGCGCTTCAGCAAAGCTTCAACCGCCGGAACAGGCCCGATGCCCATGACTTCGGGGCGCACCCCGGCAATCGCATAGCCCAGTATCCGCGCCCGTGGCGTGAGGCCCGCTTTTTCTGCGGCTTCGGCGCGTGCCAGAACCAGTGCGGCTGCGCCATCGTTGATGCCGCTGGCATTGCCCGCCGTGACCGAGCCGTCCTTCTGGAAAACCGCTTTCAATCCCGCGAGCTTTTCAAGGCTGGTTTCCTTGGGATGTTCGTCCGTGTCGAAGGAGACGGTGCCTTTGCGCGATTTGACCTCGACAGGGACGATCTGGTCCCTGAAATGTCCGGCGGTGATCGCGGCTGTGGCCCGGCGCTGCGATTCCAGGGCGAATTCATCCTGTGCCTCGCGGCTGATGTCATGTTCGGCCGCGACATTCTCGGCGGTGACGCCCATATGGCCGGTTCCCATCGGGCAGGTCAGTGCGCCGGTCATCATGTCCAGCATCTTCTGATCGCCCATCTTCGCGCCAAAACGAGCCGACGTCACCGCATAGGGCGCCCGGCTCATGCTTTCCGCGCCGCCCGCGACTGCGAAATCGGCATCGCCCAGCATCAGCGATTGCGCGGCCGAAACGATCGCCTGCGCCCCCGATCCGCAAAGCCGGTTCACGTTCATCGCGGGGGTCGTATGCGGAATGCCCGCGTTCAGCATGGCGACGCGGCTAAGATACATGTCGCGCGGCTCGGTGTTCAGCACATGGCCGAACACGACATGACCGATCTGATCAGGAGAGACGCCGCCACGTTGCAGCGCCGCCGTGGTCACGGCCGTGGCCAGATCAATCGGCGGAATCGCGGCAAGGCTGCCGCCGAATGTGCCGATTGCGGTGCGGGCGCCGGACAGGATGACGATTTCATTCTCGGACATGACTCTCTCCATTCTAGATAGGTCCTGATCTTACGTTCCAGTCCTCGCGTGGCAACGGATATTCGGGCGAACGATTTCGTGCCGTTGGGGCAGTTCGGCCTCGGCGCTGCCGGGAACGGGTCATTGCGCCAAGTATAGCAGCAGCAGAAACAGGCCCGCGGCAATCAGGGTTCGTCGGAATAGGGCAAGCGCGTGCCGGATGTCGCGACCCGACGGATCCCGTTCCGTGCCGTTCAGCCAGGGCTCGTCGACGAAGTGCTCGCCATAGCTGCGTGGGCCGGATAGCCGCACCTGCAGGGCCGCCGCCATCGCCGCTTCAGGCCATCCGGCATTGGGTGAGCGGTGCCGATATGCATCGCGCCGTGTGATCCGCCATGTCCGCCACGAGCCCGAGGCGAGAACCATCAGAATCGCGGTCAGTCGCGCGGGAAGCCAATTGGCTGCATCGTCCAGCCGCGCCGCAAAACGACCGAATTCGGCATAGCGTGTATTCCTGTGGCCGATCATCGAATCGAGCGTATTGATGGCCTTATAGGCGGCAATTCCCGGCAATCCGGCGATTGCTGCCCAGAAAAGCGGGGCGATGACACCGTCCGAGCTGTTCTCGGCCAGGCTTTCGATGCTGGCGCGGGACAATGCGGCCTCATTCGACTGGCTGACATCGCGGCCGACGATATGCGCGGTCGCCAGGCGTGCCCGCGCCAGATCCTGCTCCAGCAGGCTATCCTCGACCGCGCGGACATGGCTGTGCAGCGACTTCGCCGCCACCAGCGGCCATGCCAGAAGACCGGCGGCGACAGGTCCCAGCAAGGATTGCAGGGCCAGCGCGGGCAGAATTGCGGCAAGGATAACAAGCAGGCTTGCCGCGATCCCTTTGGCAAACCGGCCCTCGCCGTGGTTCAGCCGCCGCTCCAGACGCTCGATCGCCATGCCTATCCAGACCACCGGATGACCTATGCGGCGAAAGATCGCGTCGGGCCATCCGAATACCGCGTCCGCCAGCAAGGCGATCAGGGCGATTCCGGGACTCATGCATCACCCGCGGTCAGGTTCACGGCCTCGACGGCCCAGCCCTGGGATGTCCTTCGCATGATCGTCAGCGACAGCGGGGACACCGAGAAGGACAGGGCCGCCGGGCCGACGGTCAGGGATAATGCGGCGCGGACGGTTCCGGCATGGGCGACGATCAGAGTGTCATCCCCGAGCCTGTCCAGAACCGGCAGGACACGGGCGACCATATCCTTGAAACTTTCTCCGCCTTCGGGGCGATATGCGGCAAGCTCATCCGGCTCCATCCTGCCCAGATCCGGCAAGTCCTCGAAACGTTTCCCTTCCCAGTTTCCGTAATCCTGCTCCCATAAGGCAGGCTCGAACCGGGCGGGGAACAGGTTCAATGCTTTCGCCGTCTGCCGGCACCGCTGTGCAGGGCTGCATATGACATGGCCAGCATCGCCAATCATGCCGCGCATCTGTGCGAAGGCCCTGGAATCGCTGCAATCGGCATCCACGTCGCCCCGCCCGGCCAGACATCCGTTGTTTATCGGCGTGGCGTGGCGAAGGAGTTTTAGCCGCATGGCGTTCGATCCCGGTTACAGCATGTGGGGCGGGATTACCGCGTTTCGCAGAAGTCCGAAAGCTGCATTGTTGACCTGTGACAGGATCGAGCGCAGGCTTTGCTTGACGTAAGGGGATTCCTTGTCGTATTAAATGAACGAATGTTCAATAATTGGAGAGGGGCGTTATGTTCACCCAGGCTATGCAGTTCGATCTGGGCGAGGATGTGAACGCGCTGCGCGATATGGTGCATCGCTGGGCGCAGGAGCGGGTGAAGCCCCTCGCGGCAGAGGTGGATCGCGACAATGCCTTCCCGAACGAGTTATGGACCGAAATGGGGGATCTGGGCCTGCTTGGCATCACCGTGTCCGAGCAATGGGGCGGTGCGGAAATGGGTTATCTGGCCCATGTCGTCGCGACCGAAGAGATCGCGCGGGCCTCGGCCTCGGTCAGCCTCTCTTACGGGGCGCATTCCAACCTGTGCGTCAATCAGATCAAGCTGAACGGCACGGATGAGCAGCGGGGGAAATACCTGCCGAAACTGTGCAGTGGCGAGCATGTCGGCGCTTTGGCGATGTCGGAAGAAGGTGCGGGCAGCGATGTTGTCGGTATGAAGCTGCGCGCCGAGAAGAAGAACGACCGTTACGTTCTGAACGGCAACAAATACTGGATCACCAACGCGCCCGATGCGCAGACTCTGGTGGTCTATGCCAAGACCGACCCGGATGCCGGCAGCAAGGGCATTACGGCCTTCATCGTCGAGCGCGGGATGAAAGGGTTCTCGACCGGCCCGCATTTCGACAAACTGGGGATGCGCGGCTCGAATACCGGTGAGTTGATCTTCGAGAATTGCGAAGTGCCGTTCGAGAATGTTCTGGGCGAAGAGGGGCGCGGGGTACGCGTCCTGATGTCGGGCCTTGATTATGAACGGCTGGTGCTGTCGGGGATCGGAACCGGGATCATGGCGGCCTGTCTGGATGAGGTGATGCCCTATGTTTCCGAGCGCAGGCAATTCGGCCAGCCGATCGGCTCGTTCCAGCTTATGCAGGGCAAGATTGCCGATATGTATGTCTCCCTGAACACCGCGCGCGCCTATGTCTACGAGGTCGCCCGGGCTTGCGATGCGGGCAAAGTTACGCGGCAGGACGCGGCCGGCGCGGTGCTTTATGCCAGCGAGCAGGCGATGGTTCAGGCGCATCAGGCGGTTCAGGCGCTTGGCGGCGCGGGCTTCCTGAATGACAGCGTGGTCAGCCGCCTGTTCCGCGACGCCAAGCTGATGGAGATCGGCGCGGGTACCAGTGAGATTCGCCGGATGCTGATCGGGCGGGAATTGTTGGGGCTGATGTGATGCGCGGTCTTGTATTTGTCATTTGCGTGATGGCCGGAACCGCTTCGGCACAGGAGCCCGGCATGCCGGAAATCGATCCGCTTGTCCTGGAGACATGCAGGGAAAGCGCATCCCGGCCTGCCGAACAGGGCGATGACGCGGATGTCGAAAGCTGTATCGGCGTCGCTGCCGCTCGGTGCATGGAAGAGGAAGGTGGGTATTCCACCGCGGGGATGTCTCACTGCACCATGCAGGAACGGGATTTGTGGGATCGCTATCTGAACGACGCTTATCGCGCAGTTATGCAAGCGGCCGAAGAGGCGGATCGGATAAATGGCGATGCTGATCCTGCGGCGCCGAAACAGGTGCCGCTGCTGAAAGAGATGCAACGGGACTGGATCGCATTCCGTGACAGCAGCTGCGCATTTGAGCGCTCAATCTGGGGCAGCGGTACAGGCGCGGCAACCGCGACGGCAAACTGCCTGCTTTCGATGACCGCGCAACAGACCATCCGGCTGGAGCGTCACCGGGACAGGGGTGACGCGGGATGAACCTGCTTTATCGGTTTGGCAGGAACACAATGCATTTGGCAGGGTTGGCTAATCATCATCATCAGGAGGGCAGCATGATGAAATTAGGAATGATTGCGATAGTCGGTTTTGCCATGAGTTATGGCGTTCTGCCTGCCGATGCGGGCGATGCGTCGGGCTTCGATCCTGCGACGATAGATCAATGCGTTACGTCCGGAGAAGGCGATTGCACCGATGCCGGAATGCAGGCCTGCCGCGACTATGCCAGCAAGAAATATACCGGCGACGATCCCGATTTCGTCGAGAAGAATTGCCTAGATGCGGCGCATCAGGCCTGGGAGGCGCGGCTTGAAGAAACCTATCAAGCCCTGATCGCACAGGAAGGCGAGGCAGGGGACGATTCGCAAGAGATGCTGCGCAAGACCGAACATGCCTGGATCGCATTTCGGGACAGTCTGTGCGACTATGCCAAAGCTTCCGCTCAAACGCGGGACGTCAACGGAGAAGTGGCTCTGCTGGAATGCCAGCGAGACGAGGCGGCACGGCATTGGACGCTGCTGAATGCCCGGCTGGTGGAAGAGACGGGCGAATGACCACATTGTCCGGGCATGATTATCAGAGGTTGCGGCGCGATTTCGCCTGGGATTTTCCTGAACATCTGAACATGGCCGATCAATGCCTTTCGCATAAGCCGGGGGGCGTTGCCATCATCGAATATTATGACGGCGCGCCGCATCCCGTCACCTATGCGGAACTCTCGCGGATGACAGCGGATCTTGCTCACGCGCTTCAAGCCGCGCGGGGTGAGTGCGTGGCGGTGTTGCGAACGCAATCGGCATGGACAGCAGCGGCGCATCTGGCTGTCTGGAAATCGGCAGCGATCTCGATCCCGTTGTTCAAGCTGTTCGGATCCGACGCATTGGAACTGCGCCTTCGTGATGCAGGGGTGCGCAAGGTGATCGCCGATGTGGAAGGGCGTGAAATGCTGCGTCCCTTTGCCGATCTGGAGATCATCGTACCCGAGGATGGTCTGTCTGATGCCGTTCCGTTTGCGACCCGCGCGACTGGCCCCGAGGATCCAGCAGTGATCATCTATACCTCGGGAACCACCGGCTCGCCCAAGGGCGCGCTGCATGGCCACCGGGTGCTGACTGGCCATCTGCCGGGCGTCGAGATGAGTCATGATCTGCTGGGGCAGCCCGGCGATTGCCTGTGGACCCCGGCCGATTGGGCGTGGATCGGCGGGCTGTTCGATGTGCTGATGCCGGGGCTGGCGCTTGGCGTTCCGGTTGTCGCCGCGCGGATGCCGAAATTTGAGCCGGGCGCGGCGACGAAATTGATCGCCGATTGCGGCGTGCGGAATATCTTCTTCCCGCCAACGGCGCTCAAGATGCTGAAGGCCGCCGATATCCGGATCGACGGATTGCGCTCGGTCGCTTCGGGCGGAGAAACTCTCGGGGGAGAGATGCTGGATTGGGGGCGGCAGGCATTCGGTCTGGAAATCAATGAGTTCTACGGCCAGACCGAATGCAATATGGTGGCCTCTTCCGCATCAAGCATGTTTCCGGCCCAACCCGGCGCGATCGGCAAGCCGGTCCCCGGATTCGACGTTCAGGTGATCGGCGAAGACGGCCTTCCGGTAGAAGGCGAGGGTGATATCGCCGTGCGGCGCGGGGCAGGATCGATGATGCTGGAATATTGGAACCGGCCCGATGCGACTGCCGAGAAGTTCCGTGGCGACTGGCTGGTCACGGGCGATCGCGGCGCGATCGAGGGCGGGTATATCCGCTTCGTGGGCCGCGATGACGATGTGATCACCTCGGCGGGCTATCGTATCGGCCCTTCGGAAATCGAGGATTGCCTGCTGAAACATCCGGCGGTTGCGCAGGTCGGAGTCATCGGAAAACCGGATTCCGTCAGAACAGAAATCGTCAAGGCTTACATTGTCCTGCGAGCTGGATTTGAAGTTTCGGACAAGCTTTCCGCCGAGTTGCAGGCCCATGCGAAACGCTTCTCTGCCGCGCATTCCTATCCGCGTGAAATCACCTTTCTCGATTCTCTGCCGATGACGGTGACGGGCAAGGTCATGCGACGTGAATTGCGGGCTTTGGCGATCAGCGAGGCGCGCCACGATATGTCCTCTGACGAAAGAACCAGGCAATGAAACTGAAATCCGCGGTCCTGCCGGCATCCGATGCTTTCAAAGCCAATCGCGAAGCCCATCTTGCCGTGCTTGCGGCCGCCCGCGAGGCTGCCGAACTTGCCGCCGCCGGAGGGGGAGAAAAGGCGCGCAGCCGCCATGTCGGTCGCGGCAAGATGCTTCCGCGCGAACGGGTCGCCAATCTGCTGGACCCCGGATCGCCCTTTCTGGAAATCGGGGCGACGGCAGCGCATGGCATGTATGACGATGCGGCCCCCGGTGCGGGGGTGATTGCCGGGGTAGGACGCGTGCATGGGCAGGACGTGATGGTCGTTGCCAATGACGCGACCGTCAAAGGCGGCACCTATTATCCGATGACGGTCAAGAAACATCTTCGCGCTCAGGAAATCGCCGGAGAATGTCATCTGCCCTGCGTCTATCTGGTCGATTCGGGCGGTGCGAATCTGCCCAATCAGGATGAGGTCTTTCCCGACCGGGATCATTTCGGACGGATTTTCTACAATCAGGCGCGGATGTCGGCCCTTGGCATCCCGCAGATTGCGGTCGTCATGGGATCATGCACGGCAGGTGGCGCCTATGTCCCCGCCATGTCCGACGTTACGATCATCGTTCGCGATCAGGGCACGATCTTTCTGGCCGGTCCGCCGCTGGTCAAGGCGGCAACGGGCGAAGTCGTCACTGCCGAAGAACTGGGGGGAGGCGACGTTCATACCCGACTGTCAGGCGTGGCCGATTATCTGGCCGAAGACGATGCCCATGCGCTTGCACAGGCCCGCCGCGCGATCGGCAATCTGAACCGCCGGATGCCCGATAGCGTGGTCTGGCAGGCGCCCGAATCTCCGGCCTATGATCCCGATGAAATTCTTGGCGCTGTTCCGGCCGATCTGCGGACTCCGTATGATATCCGCGAAGTCATCGCCCGTATCGTGGATGGCTCGCGCTTCGATGAATTCAAGGCCCGTTTTGGCGAGACGCTGGTCACAGGCTTCGCTCATGTCGAGGGTTGCCCGGTCGGCATCGTCGCGAATAACGGCGTGCTGTTCTCGGAAGCCGCGCAAAAGGGCGCGCATTTCATCGAACTGTGCTCGCAGCGCGGCATTCCGTTGGTGTTTCTGCAGAACATCACCGGATTCATGGTGGGACGGAAATACGAGAATGAAGGCATCGCCCGCCACGGCGCCAAGATGGTGACTGCGGTGGCGACGACTTCGGTGCCCAAGATCACCATGCTTGTCGGCGGTTCTTTCGGGGCGGGCAATTACGGCATGGCCGGCCGCGCCTATTCCCCCAGGTTCCTGTGGACATGGCCCAACAGCCGGATTTCCGTCATGGGCGGCGAACAGGCCGCCGGAGTGCTGGCCACGGTTCGTCGTGATGGGATCGAACGGCAGGGCGGGGTCTGGAGTGCCGAGGAAGAATCCGAATTCAAGCGTCCCACCATCGAAATGTTCGAACGGCAGTCGCATCCGCTTTATGCTTCGGCCCGACTTTGGGACGATGGGATCATCGATCCCCGCAAGAGCCGCGATGTTCTGTCGCTGTCGCTGCGTGCCGCACTTCATGCGCCGATTGAGCCGACGCGCTTTGGCGTCTTCCGGATGTGAATGCTGCGATGATGGATTCAGGTATTTATACAAAGAAGAAGCCGGCCAGTTCCAGGCTCGGAGACAATCCGAAGGTTCGTGGATGTTCTGCACTTCTCATGCGCATAGGGCAAAAGACGCAAGCGGCTCCGACGGTCCTGGCTGCCTCCGGAGGCCGCGTATGATTTCTTCTTTGTCCAAATACCTTGCAGGGGGTCCGGGGGACGCAAAGTCCCCCGGCTCTGGTGCCGCTTTGGAGGACCAGCCATGTTCCATAAGATCCTGATTGCCAATCGCGGTGAAATCGCATGCCGGGTCATCGATTCATGCCGTCGGATGGGGGTGGCGACCGTGGCGGTCTATTCCGATGCCGACCGGGCCGCGCGCCATGTTGCCATGGCCGATGAGGCAGTGCATCTGGGCGGTCCGTCCCCCGCCGACAGTTATCTGCACGGCGATGCGATCATCAAGGCGGCCAAGGCGACTGGCGCGCAGGCGATCCATCCCGGATATGGCTTCCTGTCAGAGAATCCCGATTTCGTCGATGCGGTCGAGGATGCGGGACTGGTATTTATCGGTCCGTCGGCGCGGGCGATCCGGGCCATGGGGCTGAAGGATGCGGCCAAGGCATTGATGGAAACAGCCGGAGTGCCGGTCGTGCCGGGGTATCACGGCGCGGAACAGGATCCCTTGCATCTTGCGCAGATGGCCGGGCAGATCGGTTATCCCGTCCTGATCAAGGCCGTGGCCGGCGGTGGCGGCAAGGGGATGCGCCGGGTCGATGACCCGAAGGATTTCGCTGATGCGCTTGCTTCGGCGCAGTCCGAGGCACGCAATGCCTTCGGGAATCCTGACGTGCTGATCGAGAAATATATCCTCCGGCCGCGCCATATCGAGTTGCAGATCTTCGGGGACGGGCATCGCGCCGTGCATCTGTTCGAGCGTGACTGCTCGTTGCAACGCCGCCATCAGAAGGTGATCGAAGAGGCTCCGGCCCCCGGCATGACGCCCGAAATGCGGAAGGTCATGGGAGCCTCGGCGGTTCGCGCGGCCGAGGCGATCGGCTACAAGGGTGCGGGAACGATTGAATTCATTGTGGACGGTTCGGACGGGCTGCGCCCTGACGGATTCTGGTTCATGGAGATGAACACGCGCCTTCAGGTCGAGCATCCCGTGACCGAGGCGATCACCGGAGTCGATCTTGTCGAATGGCAGTTGCGCGTCGCCAGCGGCGAGCCCTTGCCCGCGAAGCAGGAAGAATTGTCGATCACCGGCCATGCTTTCGAGGCGCGGCTTTATGCCGAGGACGTGCCGGCGGGTTTCCTTCCCGCGACCGGGCGGCTTGCGCATCTGCGTTTTCCCGAAGGTGTCCGGATCGAGACCGGGGTGCGGCAGGGTGATAGTATCAGCCCGTGGTACGATCCGATGATCGCCAAGATCGTCACTCATGGGCCGACCCGTGCGGTAGCCTTGCGGGCTCTGGAAGCGGGGCTGGTCGATACCGAGGTTGCGGGTTCCGTCACCAATCTGGATTTTCTTATTGCATTGACGCGGCATGACGGTTTTGCGTCGGGTGAGGTGGATACCGGCCTGATCGAGCGTGATCTGGACGCTTTGGTGACTGCTGCCGAACCGGATCCCCGGACCCGTGCCCTTGGCGTGGTCGGGCTTTCAGGTCTGGCCGATCCTGCGGTCAAGGGAGGAATGACGCTTTGGCAGCCCCTGCGCCGGACCGTGACCTGGGATGGCGGCGAGGCGGTGATCGAGGTGCATGGCCCCGGTGCCGCCCGGGTGACGGTTGATGAAACGGCCCATGAAGTGCGCTGGCAAGGGGATCGCTGGTGGGTGGATGGCAGCCTGCGCCGAAACCGGATTGTGACTCATGACGCCGGCATCAGCGTATTCGGCGGGCGCACGGTTCATCTGACGCCGCTTGATCCTCTGGCGCGGGATTCGGCCGCGGCGGGTGTCGAGGTGACGCTTGCTCCGATGCCGGGGCTGGTGAAATCGGTTCATGTCCAAGCCGGGCAGACGGTGAAGGCGGGCGACCGTCTGGCCGTGCTAGAGGCGATGAAAATGGAGCATAGCCTGACCGCCTGGCGGGACGGTGTGATTGCGGAAGTCATGACGCAGGCCGGTGATCAGGTAGAGGCCGGCGCACCGCTGATACGGCTGGAGGAGGAGGCATGAGTGACCGGATCGTATTGTGGCATGTTCCTTTGTCACGATCGATGCGCGTGCGCTGGCTGCTGGAAGAGATCGGCTGTCGCTACGAACTGCGCGAGATTTCCTTTTTCGATAAATCCATGCGGCAGCCACCCTATAGCGATGTTCACCCGTTGGGGCGCGTTCCAGCGCTTGAAATTGACGGCACGATCCTGCGCGAATCCGGCGCCTGCATCGAATATCTCTGCGAGACGCGCGGGCCGGAACTGGGATATGCGCCTGGCGCGGATGGGCGTGCCGATTGGCTGAACTGGCTGCATTTCGCGGAAACGCTGGGCCAGCATCTTGCCAATCTGACCCAGCATCATATCGTCCTGCGCGAGGCGCATATGCGTTCGCCGACGGTCATGAAGCTTGAGGCGGCGCGGCTTTCCCGTGCGCTGGGCAGTGTTGAAAAGGTGGTGGCTGACCGGGAATGGCTGATGGCCGCAGGTTTCTCGGGCGTCGATTGCGCTGTGGGATATGCGGTCTATATCGCATCCCGCTTCGTGCGCTTCGACGACCGTCCTGCCCTGAATGCCTATCTCGGGCGTTGCGCTGCCCGACCCGCTTTTGCCGCGACTTTGCCCGCGCCGGGAGATCAGGTGATTTACGCCCGCAAATTCTATGAGGTTCCCGATGCCTGAGACAGTTGAAATCTTCGAGATGGGCCCGCGGGACGGGTTGCAGAACGAAAAGCGCCAGATCCCGGCATCGGAAAAGATCGCGCTGGTCGATCTGCTGTCCGGCGCAGGTTTCCGGCGGATCGAGGTGACCAGCTTCGTCAGCCCGAAATGGGTGCCGCAACTGGCCGATGCCGCCGAGGTCATGGCGGGAATCACCCGCGTGCCGGGGGTCAGCTATGGGGTGCTGACACCGAATATGAAGGGCTATGACGGCGCAAGGGCTGCGCGTGCCAGTGAAGTGGCGGTTTTCGCCAGTGCTTCGGAAGGTTTCAGCAAGGCGAATCTGAACGCCACGGTTGCCGAGTCGCTTGAGCGTTTCGTCCCCGTTACCGAAGCGGCGCGGCGCGACGGGATTCCGGTTCGCGGTTATATCAGCGTCGTGACCGATTGCCCTTTTGACGGTCCGACGCCTCCGGCCTCGGTTGCCCGTGTCGCGGCGGTGTTGAGGGATATGGGATGCTACGAGATCAGCCTTGGCGATACGATCGGGCAGGGCCGTCCCGAAACCGTGGACTCGATGCTGGCTGCAGTGCTGGACGAAATTCCCCCGGAACAGCTTGCTGGCCATTATCACGATACGGCAGGGCGGGCGCTTCAGAATATCGACGCTTCGCTGGCGCGCGGGCTGCGCGTTTTCGATGCGGCGGTCGGGGGGCTGGGCGGCTGCCCCTATGCGCCGGGCGCCAAGGGCAATGTGGCGACGGAAAAAGTGGCGCTGCATCTTGCGGGACAGGGCTATGCCACCGGGTTGGACATGGATGTGATCGGCAAGGCGGCTGCGATGGCCCGATCGATGCGAGGAGAAAAAGATGTTTGAGACGATACGGATCGACACCGATGCACGCGGCGTGGCGACGTTGTGGCTGGCGCGTGCCGACAAGCATAATGCCTTATCGCAGCAGATGCAGGAGGAACTGACGAAGGCAGCAGCGCAGCTTGCCTCTGATCCCGCCGTCAGGGTGGTGGTGCTGGCCGGCGAGGGCGCAAGCTTCTGCGCCGGCGGCGATCTGGGGTGGATGCGGCAGCAGATCGCCGCAGATGCCGCCAGCAGACGGGCAGGGGCAAGGGGGCTTGCCGCGATGTTGTCGGCCCTGAATCTTTTGCCCAAACCCCTGATCGCGCGGGTGCATGGCAACGCATTTGGCGGGGGGATCGGGATGATGTCGGTCTGCGACATCGCCATCGCCTCCGATACCGCGAAATTCGGATTGACCGAGGTCAAACTTGGCATGATTCCAGCGACCATCGGTCCCTATGTTCTGGCCCGGATGGGCGAGGATCGGGCGCGGCGGGTGTTTTTTTCGGGACGCATCTTTGATGCGGAAGAGGCCATGAGCCTGAACCTAATCGCCCGGCATGTCGCGCCTGACGATCTGGATGCGGCGGTCGAGGCCGAGATCGCGCCGTTTCTGCTGGGCGCGCCGGGGGCGATTGCTGTGGCCAAGGCGCAATGCCGTTTTCTTGGCCCGAAAATCACCCAGGCCGAGATCGAGGACAGCATCGACCGGCTGGTTGCCGTCTGGGAAACCGATGAGGCCCCCGAGGGGATCAGTGCCTTTTTCGAGAAACGTAAACCGGGCTGGCAGAACTGATCCCGTCCGGCGGTGCGGGCAGATCGGCCATTTGCGGACCATCTTCCGGCCGGGCAGGCGCGTCGCCGCGGATCGCATCGCGGGCGGCAATGGTTACGGTGACAAAGCTGACATACAGCAGCAGATACCACGAGCCGATCTTGGCGAATGAAACATGATCCAGAACCGATTGACCGGCATAAATCCATGTGCCGGTCAGGGTTCCGATATTTTCTGCAAGCCACAGGAACAGACTGGTCAGGAATGCCGCCAGCGGCAGCGGCATCCAGTACCAGCGGCCCGGACGAAACCAGATCCGGGTGCGGCCGAAGATCAGGATCGTTGCCGCGAACAGGACCAGCCGGATGTCGGGCAGAAAATGATGCGCGAAGAAATTGACATAGATGGCGACGGCAAGGATCACGGTCACGACAAAGGGCGGATATGGCGCGAAACGCATATCGAAGATGCGGATTACCCGCGCCATATAGGAGCCGACCGAGGCATACATGAAGCCCGAAAACAGCGGCACCCCGTAAAGCTTGAAGAAGCCGGGCTCGGGATAGGCCCATGACCCGGTATTGACCTTAAACAGTTCCATCGCCGTGCCGGTCAGGTGGAACAACAGGATCACCCGCGCTTCGGCCGGGGTTTCCAGCCGGAAGATCAGGAATGCCGCCTGTGTCAGCAGGGCAAAGACGAATAATGCGTCATAGCGTTGTATCGCCCATTCCGGTGACCAGATCGCGCGGGTGACGAAAATCGCCAGCAGCATGAGCCCGCCGAACAGGCAGGCCCATCCCTGTTTGAGCACGAACATGACGAACTCTGCCATCCATTGGGGCAGATACCGCCGCGCCCGGTCCCCTAATGCGCGTTCAAGCCGCCGGGTTGATCTCACAGATCGGGATAAAGCGGGAAACGCGCGCAAAGCTCGGCCACCTCGGCCCGAACCTTGTCTTCGATGGCGGCGTTGTTTTCTTCGCCATTCGCGGCAAGCCCGTCAACGACTTCCACGATCCAGCGGGCGATCTGGCGGAATTCCTCTTCGCCAAAGCCGCGGGTCGTACCCGCCGGTGCGCCAAGACGAATGCCCGAGGTGACAAAGGGTTTCTCGGGGTCGAAAGGCACGCCGTTCTTGTTGCAGGTGATATGCGCACGGCCAAGCGCGGCCTCGGTCGCCTTGCCGGTCACGCCCTTTGGCCGCAGATCGGCGAGGCAAAGATGATTGTCGGTGCCACCCGAGACGATGTCGATGCCGCCCTTCATCAATTCATCCGCCATGGCGCGGGCATTGGCGACGACCTGTGCGGCGTAATCCTTGAATCCGGGTTGCAGCGCCTCGCGCAATGCGACGGCCTTTGCCGCGATCACATGCATCAGCGGGCCGCCCTGCAGACCGGGGAAGACGGCCGAGTTGATTTTTTTCGCGATACCCTCGTCATTGGTCAGGATCATCCCGCCACGCGGACCGCGCAGGGATTTATGGGTGGTCGTGGTGACGACATGGGCATGCGGCAGGGGCGAGGGATGCTGGCCACCCGCGACCAGACCGGCGATATGCGCCATGTCCACCATCAGATAAGCGCCGACCTCATCCGCGATCTTGCGGAAGGCGGCCCAGTCCCAGACGCGGCTATAGGCCGTGCCACCGGCAAGGATCAGCTTGGGCTTGTTCTGGCGCGCGGATTCGGCGATCGCGTCCATATCCAGCAGCTGATCCTGCTCGCGCACGCCGTAACTCACGACATTGAACCACTTGCCCGACATATTGACCGGCGAACCGTGCGTCAGGTGGCCACCCGAATTCAGATCAAGCCCCATGAAAGTATCGCCCGGCTGCAAAAGCGCCAGAAATACCGCCTGATTCATTTGGCTGCCGCTATTGGGCTGAACATTGGCGAATTCGCAATCGAACAGCTCTTTGGCCCGCTCGATGGCGCGGGTTTCGACGATATCGACATATTGGCAACCACCGTAATAGCGTTTGCCCGGATAACCTTCCGCATATTTGTTGGTCAGGACGGTTCCCTGTGCCTCCAGCACCGCCTTGGAGACGATGTTTTCCGACGCGATCAGTTCGATCTCGTCACGCTGACGGCCCAGTTCCTTGTCGATCGCGCTGGCGATCTCGGGGTCGCGGCTGGTCAGCGTTTCGGTGAAAAATCCATTGTCGCGAAGAGATGCATTCATCGGTCGCGCGTCCTTTCTGGCAAAGCTGCGGCGGAATGGCGATGTCTTAGCGTAAGCCCGTGCAGCTTGAAAGCAGCAAAACGACAGCTTTGGTCCCGAGTGCGGCGTGAAGGAGGGCTTGCGTTCGACTCGATCAGCACCGATGCTGCGCGGCAAGAAAGACAGGCTTGCAGAAAAATGACGCCCAGGATTCACTTCACCGCCAGTCAGACCGATGTCGCGCAATCGGCGCTGATCGCCTTGTCGGCCCGTTATGGCTGTGCGCCGGCCGATAGCGCGGAACTGGTCGTGGCGCTTGGCGGAGACGGGTTCATGCTGCAGACCCTGCATGCGATGCAGGGACGCGATCTGCCGGTTTACGGGATGAACCGCGGCACGGTCGGCTTCCTGATGAACGCCTATTCCGAGGATGACCTGCCCGTCAGGCTGGCCGAGGCCGAAGAGACCGTCATCAATCCCTTGAGGATGAGCGCGACCTGCCGGGACGGTTCTCTGCACGAAGCGCTTGCCATCAACGAAGTCAGCCTTCTGCGCGAAGGACCACAGGCCGCGAAGCTGCGCATCCATGTGGACGGCAAACTGCGCATGGAAGAACTGGTCTGCGACGGAGCTCTGGTATCGACCCCGGCGGGATCCACCGCATATAATTATTCGGCCCATGGCCCGATCCTGCCCATTGATTCAGAGGTGCTTGCCCTTACGGCAATCGCCCCGTTCCGCCCCCGTCGCTGGCGTGGTGCGTTGCTGCCAAAGGCGGCGCAGGTCGAAATCGAGGTGCTGAACCCGGACCGTCGCCCGGTCATGGCCGATGCTGATTCGGACGCAGTCCGGCATGTAACGCGGGTGCATGTTCACAGCGCTGCCGATATCTCGCACCGTCTGTTGTTCGATCTGGGGCATGGGCTGGAAGAACGGCTGATCCGCGAACAATTCGTTTAGCGGCGCAAGACCCTTCTCAGCTTTGCGCCGACAGCGACATCTTGTCGGCGCATCGCTATTGCTTCTTCTTTGTCCAAATACCTCGGGGGTGGGGGGGGGGCGCCCCCCCCCCGGGGGGTCGCGCCCGGGGAGAGGGGGCCCCCCCCCCCCCGGCGCGGCCCCCGCCCACCCGGGGGGGGGGG